>NZ_FCOM02000052.1 GCF_001544695.2 Caballeronia arvi | reverse complement strand
TTTAATGCTGGCGGCCGCGGTGCTGCGCCGTCCCCGTTCCGTGAAGTGAGGTAACGCGCCATGACATTCCTTCAGATCCAGCGTTTGCGCAAGACCTACGATGAAGTCGTCGCCATCGACAATGTTTCGCTCGATATCAAGCGCGGCGAGTTCATGACCTTTCTCGGGCCGTCCGGTTCGGGCAAGAGCACGACGCTCTATATCGTCGCGGGCTTTCAGGAGCCGACCGAAGGGCGCGTGCTGCTCGACGGCAAGCCGCTGCTTTCCATCGCGCCCAACAAGCGCAACATCGGCATGGTGTTTCAACGCTATACGCTGTTTCCGCATCTGACGGTGGGCGAGAACGTCGCCTTTCCGTTGCGCGTGCGCCGCCGTCCCGATGCGGAGATCAAACAGCAAGTCGAGAAAATGCTCGCGCTCGTGCATCTGTCGGAGTTTCGCGATCGCATGCCCGCGCAGTTGTCAGGCGGCCAGCAGCAGCGCGTGGCGATCGCCCGTGCGCTCGCTTACGATCCGCCCGTGCTGCTGATGGACGAGCCGCTCTCCGCGCTCGACAAGAAGCTGCGCGAGGAGATTCAGCTCGAACTGCGCCGCATTCATCAGGAGACGGGCGTGACGATTCTCTATGTCACGCACGATCAGGAAGAGGCGCTGCGTCTGTCGGATCGTATCGCCGTGTTCAACAAAGGGCGCATCGAGCAATGCGGCACGGGCGAGGAGCTGTATGCGAATCCCGCGTCGAAGTTCGTCGCGAATTTCATCGGTAATTCTAACTTTCTGCCGGTGCGTGTGACGGCGAGCAACGCGGAGCAGTCGAGCGGCATCTTCCCCAACGGTCTCACCATCTCGACAGCGGGCAATCCGACGCTTTCCGCAGGCGACGACGGCACGCTGATGGTGCGTCCGGAGCAAATGCGCATTCGTGCGCTTGGCGCGTCGAACGGTTCGGCGGGATTGCCGGTCACCGTGCGCGACATCACGTATCTGGGCGACGCGATGCACTACGCGGTCGCGACGCCGTGGGAACAGGAGATATCGATTCGCATGCCGGCGGGCGATCATCGCGACAGCGGTCTCGTCATCGGCACGCAGGCGCTCGTCGACTGGGACGTGCGCGACGTCAGGCTCTTTGCGCAAGCTTGAAAACATGCGCGAGACATTTCCTTCCCTGAAAGTCGAACGCCCGACGATCACGCTGCGCGAGCTCGCCTTGCAGAAGATGCGCACCGCGATTCTGGATGCGCGTTTCCTGCCGGGCGATCGTCTGGTCGAGCGCGCGCTCTGCGATGAGCTCGGCGTGGGCCGCACCGTCGTGCGCGAAGTGTTGCGTCATCTGGAAACCGAAGGGCTCGTCGAGTCGCTGCCGAATCAAGGACCGATCGTCGCGATTCTGGATATCGATACCGCCGCGGAAATCTACGAGATCCGCGCGTTGCTCGAAGGCGAGGCCGCGATGGCCTGCGCGCGGCACGCCGACGCGAACATCATCGTCGGACTGGAAGATTGCATCGCAAGGATTCAGGCCGCCTTCGATGCACAAGACCATCACGCGGTGCGTGATCTCACGACGGCCTTCTATGAGCGCATGTTCATCGGTGGAGAAAAGCATGTCGCGTGGGAGATCGTGCAGTCGCTGACGGCGCGGATCAATCGTCTGCGCGCGTTGACGATCGCCTCCGATGATCGCGGCCGGCAGGCGGTTCAGGAAATGCGCCAGGTTCTGGCTGCCATCCGCGCGAACGAACCCGCCGGTGCGCGCGATGCTGCGCGCGCGCATGTCGAACGCGTGGCGGAGATCGCGCGAAAGCTGTTGAGCGAAGGACACGAGAACGCGTTAATGAAGCGCGCCGGATGAACGGGCCGTTCCGAGGGCCGCAGTGCTGCATCGAGCAATTCCCAATTCAAACCACAAACATCCAGCGGTACAGGAGGAGAAGAGCATGGCAAAAGGTTTTGTCAAAGCACGTATGGCATGCGCGCTGGCAGGCGGCGCGTTGCTCGCCGCGAATGCGCACGCGCAGTCGTCCGTGACGCTGTACGGCGTGATCGACGAAGGCATCGACTATGTCAACAACAGCGGCGGGCATTCGCTATGGCGCATGCGCGACGGCACCTACGACGGCGTGTACGGCAGCCGATGGGGCTTGAAGGGCAGCGAGGATCTCGGTGGCGGTCTCTCGGCCATCTTCAAGCTCGAAGCGGGCTTCAGCACCGAGAACGGACAGAGCCGCCAGGGCGGACGCCTGTTCGGACGTCAGGCGTATGTCGGCCTTTCGGACGCGCGCATCGGCACCGTCACGCTGGGCCGTCAATATGATTCGGTGGTGGACTTCCTCCAACCGCTGAGCGCATCGGGTCAGCTCGGAGGACCGCTCATCCATTCAGGCGATATCGACAATGTCGACAATTCCTTTCGCGTCGATAACGCGGTCAAGTATGCGAGCCCGAAGATCGGCGGCCTGACCTTCGGCGGCCTGTATTCGTTCACCAACACGAATGCGCCGGGACGCGGAACCACCGGTTTGTGGAGCGTCGGAGTGAACTACGCGTTCGGTCCGCTGAATGTGGCGGGCGCCTATCTCTATGCGAAAGACCCGGCGCAATTGCTGACCGATGGAAACTTCGTCGCGAACACGACCGGCGCGGCGATCGGCGCGTCCGGTCCGTTCAGCTATGTCGGCAATCCGAGCAACGAACAGGTCTTCGGTGCGGCGCTCAACTATGTGATCGGATCGGCGACGGTCGGCATCGACTATACGAACGCGAAGTTCGACAACGCGAACGGCACGAATGGCACCGTGCGCTTCGATAACTACGAAGCGTGGGGACGCTATTACCTGACGCCGGCGTGGTACGTCGGCGCACAGTACGTCTATACGCACGGCAACATCGGCTATAGCCAGGCCATTCCGATCTATCACCAGGTCGGCCTGACCACGGCGTACTCGCTTTCCAAGCGCACGTCGCTCTACGCGATGAGCGTCTGGCAGAAGGCCGCCGGCGCTGCATCGAATGCGGACATCTTCGATGGCGCGGTGGGATCGGCATCGACCAACAATCATCAGATCATGGGACGGGTCGGCATCTATCACCTGTTCTGATTCGTTTAGCCCTATGCGTCACGGCCCGTTCGAAGAGCGGGCCTTCGGCGTTTCTCTTAAAGGAAAGATCGTGGAACTCAAATCCATGCTGACGGATGCATCGCTTCTCCGTCACGAAGCGTTTATCGACGGGCAGTGGTGCGCGGCGGACTCGGGCGCGAGCTTCGATGTGCTCGATCCCGCGACGGGCCGCTCGCTCGGTAGCGTGCCGAAGATGGGCGAAGCCGAAACGCGGCGCGCCATCGACGCCGCCGATGCAGCGTGGCCCGCATGGCGCGCGAAGACGGCGAAGGAGCGCGCGAACCTGCTGCGCCGGTGGTACGAGCTGATGCTCGAACATGCGGACGATCTCGCGCTGATCCTCACGGCGGAGCAGGGCAAGCCGCTCGCCGAAGCGAAGGGCGAGATCACCTATGCCGCGTCGTTCATCGAATGGTTCGCGGAACAAGGCAAGCGCGTGGCGGGCGATACGCTCGCGTCGCCCGCCGCCGACAAACGCATCGTCGTGGTGAAGGAGCCGATCGGTGTCTGCGCCGCGATCACGCCGTGGAATTTTCCCGCCGCGATGATCACGCGCAAGGCCGGACCGGCGCTCGCGGCGGGCTGCCCGATCGTCGTCAAGCCAGCGGAATCCACGCCGTTCTCCGCGCTCGCGATGGCCGTGCTCGCCGAGCGTGCGGGCATTCCGGCGGGCGTGTTCAACGTGCTGACGGGCGATCCGAAAGCCATCGGCGGCGCGATCACCGCGAGCCCGATCGTGCGCAAGCTGTCCTTCACCGGTTCGACGGGCGTCGGACGTCTTCTGATGGCGCAGAGCGCGCCGACCGTGAAAAAGGTCACGCTGGAACTCGGCGGCAACGCGCCGTTCATCGTGTTCGACGATGCCGATCTCGACGCCGCCGTCGAAGGCGCGATCGCATCGAAGTATCGCAACAACGGACAGACGTGCGTGTGCACGAACCGCTTCTACGTGCACGATCGCGTGTACGACGCGTTCGCGCGCAAGCTCGCCGATGCCGTCGGCAAGCTGAAGATCGGACATGGCACCGAAAGCGGCGTGACGCTCGGTCCGCTCATCGATGGCGCCGCGGTGAAGAAGGTCGAAGCGCATATCGCCGATGCGGTGGGCAAGGGCGCGAGCATCGTCGCGGGCGGCAAGCGTCACGCGCTGGGCCACGGCTTCTTCGAGCCGACCGTGCTGACGAACGCGACCGTCGACATGTGCGTCGCGAAGGAAGAGACGTTCGGGCCGCTCGCGCCGCTGTTCCGCTTCTCCAGCGACGATGAAGTCGTGCGGCTCGCCAACGACACCGAGTTCGGGCTTGCCGCGTACTTCTACAGCCGCGACATCGGCCGCATCTGGCGCGTGGCCGAGCAGCTCGAATACGGCATGGTCGGCATCAACACGGGCGCGATCTCGAATGAAGTGGCGCCGTTCGGCGGCGTGAAGCAATCGGGGCTGGGACGCGAAGGCTCGCATTACGGCATCGACGACTATCTCGTCATCAAATACCTTTGCATGGCGGTCTGAAGTGCGAAGAGCGCGCCGATATGTCTCATATCGGCGCGCGTACTCGACTGTGGAAATGAAAAATGCGGTGGCCGCGACTTGCGCGGCCACCGCATTCGAGAACTTGAGCTTGTTCGCTTACTTCGACGCGTGCGCTCCTGCCAGTCCATTGCGACGCGACCGCAAGTCGTGCTTCGATGCAAACAGGTAATAGGCGAGCGCCGTGGCCACGAGGCCGACCATCCACGAGATGTCCGCGCCGCCCGCGAGGTTCGCCCACGGACCGTGAAAGAAGCTTTCTTCCATGAACGGCACCTGAATGGCGATGCCGAAGACGTAGATCACGATCGCCTTGAGGTTGAACCGACCATACGCGCCGCCCGTGCTGCCGATGATCTCCGAGACCTGATAGTGCCGGTCGTTGATCAGATAGAAGTCGACGAGATTGATCGCGATCCACGGCGCGAGCACGATGCGCATCGCGAAGATGGCGGTCAGGAAGAGCGCGAGGAAGTTGCTCGACGCCCACAGCGCCGTGATCGTCGATGCGAGCAGCAGCACCATCGACACGACGATCCGCACGCTTCGGCCCGGAACCCACTTCGGGCGGAACGTCTGCGCGGCCGTGATGAACGAAAGCACCGCGCCGTACAGGTTCATCCCGTTGTGGCCGATGATGTTCACGAGAAACAGGAAGATCAGCACATAGCCGAACAGGCCCGTCTGCGTCTGTACGGCCTGCATCGCGTCGGTGGCCTGTCCCGCGCTCACTGCCATCACGCCGAAGATGAACGCGAAGATCGTGCCGAGCGACGTGCCGAAGTACGTGAAGGCGAACGTCCTCGCAAAGCCGGTCGACTTCGGCAGATAGCGCGAGTAATCGGACGTGTAAGGCGCGAAGCTGATCTGCCACACGGCGCACAGGCCGAACATCGCGAACCAGTTCGACAGTTCGAAGTGTCCCCGCTGAAGCACCTGAGCATCAATGCCCGGCGCGATGAGCGCCATGCCGATCAGCAGTGCGATGCCCATGAACCACGCGCCTACCTTGTTGAAGCGATGAATGAAGTTATACCCGATCACGCCGATCAGCGTCGCGAGCACCGCGCCCAGCACGGTGCCGATCGCTTCGGGCACCATCGGCGCGGCGGTGTGCAGCGTCTTGCCCGCGAGAATGATGTTCGATACGAAGAAGCCGAGATAGATGACCGTCGTGAAGCCGACGACCAGCAGCGAGCCATATCGGCCGAACTGCGCGCGGCTCTGAATCATCTGCGGCACGCCGACGAGCGGTCCTTGCGCCGAGGTCAGCGCGTGGAAGAGGGCGCCAAAGAACTGCCCGGCGACGATGGCCAGCATCGCGCTGACGATGTCGAGCCTGAAAACCAGCACGGATGTCGCGCCGGAAATCACGGCCAGCGGCGCGACGTTCGTGCAGAACCAGAGTGTGAATAAATCGCCCGGCTTGCCGTGCCGATGTTCCGCTCCGACATACTCGATCGAATTGCTCTCGATCGTCAGAACGCTGTTGTCGTTTCCCGCATCTTTCATCGTGTCTCCATCTCCAGCTTGATTGGTTGGCTATGCCGCTTCAGCGCATCACGAATGGATCGCTGATCGGCTCATCCGACGTGCGCAGCCACACTGTTCTCGTTGTCGTGTATTCGAGTGCGGCGCTCAATCCGCCTTCGCGGCCATGCCCGGACAGGCCGAAGCCGCCGAACGGCGCGAGCGGCGAAACCACGCGATACGTGTTGATCCAGACGATGCCGGATTTGATGCGCTTCGACACGCGATGCGCGCGCGTCAGGTTGGTCGTGAAAATGCCGGCGGCCAGGCCGAAGACCGTGCTGTTCGCCTTGTCGATGGCTTCCTGCTCGGAGGCGAACGTATCGACGGAAAGCACCGGCCCGAAGAGCTCCTTCGTGATGCAGTCCGGACGATCGACGCCCGTGCAGTCGAGAATCGTCGGCGCGTAGTAGAAGCCTTCGCGGTCGAGCGCCTTCGCGCCCGTGAGCACTTTTGCGCCTTGTTTCAGGGACTTTTCGACGATCGCTTCGATGTTGCGCAGTTGCCGCTCCGTGCACAGCGGTCCGAATTCCGTCGCGACGTCATTCGGTGCGCCGACACGAATGCGCTCGACGCGCTCGATCAGCATCGAAAGAAAGCGATCCTTCACGGACGCTTCGATCAAGAGGCGCGAGCCCGCCACGCAACTCTGGCCGCTCGCGGCGAAGATGGCTGCGACCTGCGCATTCACCGCGCTCTCGATATCCGTATCGGCGAATACGATGAACGGCGACTTGCCGCCCAGTTCCAGCGACACCTTCGCGAGATTGTTCGCCGTGTTCGCGACGATATGTCTCGCGGTTTCCGGTCCGCCCGTGAACGCGACCTTCGACACTTTCGGATGGCTGCTGAGCACGGCGCCGCATTCCGGCCCGAAGCCGGTGATCACGTTGACGACGCCCGGAGGAAAGCCGGCTTCATGTATCAGCTTCGCGAATTCGAGCAGCGGACCGGGCGCTTCCTCGGATGCTTTCAGCACCACGGTGCAGCCCGCCGCGAGCGCCGGCCCGACCTTCACCGCGGACAGAAAGAGCTGGCTGTTCCATGGCACGATGGCCGCGACCACGCCGACCGGTTCCCGTTCGAGCCACACTTGCATGTCCTGCTTGTCGACGGGAATGTGACTGCCTTCGAGCTTGTCGGCGATGCCCGCGTAGTAGCGATAGTATTCGGCCACATACGCGATCTGGCTGGATGTCTCGCGGATGATCTTGCCGGTGTCGCTGGTTTCGATTTCGGCCAGACGCGGCGCCGCCTTTTCGACGAGATCGGCGAGCTTGTAGAGCAGCTTCCCCCGCGCCGATGCGGTGAGGCCCTTCCATGCGGGCGCATCCAGTGCGCGGTCCGCAGCATCCACCGCGCGATTGACCTCCTGAGTGCGTGCTTCCGGCATCTGCGCCCACACGCGGCCCGTGGCCGGATTCACACTTCCGAAGCTCGCGGCGCCGGGCTCGAACTGCCCGTCGATATACAACTGAAATGATTGGCTCATGAACTCGGACCCTCAGACAAAGGCTGGCATCACGTCGCGGATCATGCGCTCGAGCGACGCCTTCTTGCGCTCGAAGCTCATGCCGGTGTCGATCCAGAACGAATACTCGTCGAAGCCGAGCGCTTCATAGGCTTTCAGACGGGCGATGACTTCCTCGGGCGTTCCGATGACATTGTTCTTGCGCATCGCTTCCGGCGTGTAGAACGGATGCGCTGCGATTTCTTCGCGGCTCAAGGTCTTGATCATGCCGCGGCTGACCGGGCGCTCGTTCTTGAACCACGCGCCGAAGTAGTTGTAGAACACGTTGACTTCGTCGGCTGCGACTTGCGCGTCGTCTTCGCTGCTCGCCACGTAGGTATGGCGAAGCAGCATGATCTGCGGACGCGGAACGTCGCTGAACTTGTCGCACGCGGCATTGAAGTGACCGACGAGCTTCTCGACTTCTTCATCGCCCATATGCAGCGGCGTCACCTGCACGTTGCAGCCATTGGCGACGGCGAATTCGTGGCTGTTGGGATCGCGCGCCGCGACCCAGATCGGCGGATGCGGCTGTTGCAGCGGCCGCGGCGATGACGTCGTCGACGGGAACGTCCAGTACTCGCCTTCGTGCGCGTAGTCGCCTTCCCACAGCTTCTTCACCGCCGGAATGAGTTCGCGCATGCGCTGGCCGGCGTTCCATGCGTCGAGGCCGGGCATCAGGCGCTCGTACTCGAACGAATAGGCGCCGCGCGCGATGCCGAGTTCGAGCCGCCCGTCCGTGATGATGTCGGTCATGGCCGCTTCACCGGCGAGCTTGATCGGATGCCAGAACGGCGCGATCACCGTGCCCGTGCCGAGCCTGACGCGCTTCGTCTTGTTGGCGAGATCGGCGAGATTGATGAACGGATTGGGCGCGATGGTGAAGTCCATGCCGTGATGCTCGCCGGTCCAGACGGCGTGCATGCCGCCGCGATCCGCGATCTGGCAGAGCTCGACCATCTCGTCGTAGAGCTGCTTCTGGCTGGTCTTCTCGGAGACGCGCTCCATGTGAACGAAAAGCGAAAAACGCATGATGTGACCTTTCAGGAATGAAGCGGGCGGACGATGCCGTTGCTATGTTTCATGGCTGATTCGTGCGGCTCGACCTGCAGCCACGCACGCAAGGCGCTGTTGACCTTCTCGGGCGCGGTCAGATTCACCATGTGCCGCTCGCGGTCGATCACTACGGCGTTGCCGTTCTGCGCTGCGTCGGCCATTTGCGCGGCCATCGTGGGCGTCGAGTTCGGATCGTCCGAGCCGGTGAGCACGAGGGCCGGGCACGCGATCGTGCGCCAGCCGTCGGCATACGTTTCGTCGCCCGTGGCGAAGGCCGTGTAGGCCGTGGCGTAGCCCTGAGGATCGACGGATCGCAGCCAGGATTCGACTTTTTGCGCCGCGGCGCGCTGTGCCTCTTCATCGTCGAACCAGCGCCGCAACGGCGTTTCGACGTCGATGGCCCCAGCGCTCAGTTCGGCCGCGCGCTGAAGCACGGCTTGCCGCGCCTCGGGCGTGCGCCGGTACACGCCGTTGAGCACCGCGACGCGCCGGACCAGATCCGGCCGCGTCACGGCGACGCCCGCGGCGATCAGCGAGCCCATCGAATGGCCGGCCAGATTGACGGGGCCGGCGTCCAGCGCTTCGATGAACTCGATCGCCCACTGCACGAACTGCCGCAATCCGGCGTTCGCGTCGAGCGCGTCGCTGTTGCCGTGACCGGGCATATCGACCGCGATCACACGAAAGCCGGCCGAGAGCGCCTCGATCTGCGGATACCACGCGTGCGCCTGCATGCCCACGCCGTGAATCAGAACCAGCGGCTCGCCGGTTCCCTGCTCGAGATAGCGAGCGGCGCGCTTACTTGACAGCAGCAGGGTTCTTGGCGTCATTTCCGAGCTCTGCAAGATCCTTGTAGCGATCGCCGATACGGTGATGCGGACGGCCACCCGTCGCTCCGCCGATCGCGACGACGAGTTCGTCTGCCGCGGGCGCGTCGGGAATGGCGAACTGCAGCGTGAGGTAATGCGAGCGACGGCCTTCGTCGTTCTTGTCCATCATCGGGATCAGGAGGGGCGCATTCGCCGGGCCGCGCGTGTTGTTGAAGGCGAGGTACGACTTGGCGCCGACCGCGCTGCGATAGATGTTGCCGAAGTGCAGCGTATGGATCAGCGCCGACGCGTGCTCCAGCTCGCCGTCCACGCCGACGATCGCGCTCTTGCCGAACGCTTCGACTGCTTCGCCCGAGCCGGCTTCATCGAGGATGAGCTTCGTCAGGTGTTCGCTCAGTTGCGGTCCGAGCGCGCGGATTTCCGGCGACAGGTCTTCGACGAAGCCGCGTCCGGCCCACGGGTTTTTGATGACGGCGGCGGCGCCGATCATTTTCAGCGGCCTGGCGGCGTCCTTGCCGCCGTCCACATAAATGGTTTCGACATGAAGGACAGATTTACGGATGAGCGTCACGGGAGATTCCTCGCATACGTTGAACATGTCGGCCATTTTGGTATTCCATAGTACGGCATGCCATCATCGTTTACCCGAAAAAGTGCTCGCGGGGCGGTTTTTCGCTGGCTGGGAAGTTTTCCGGAGGGAAGAGCAGTACGCGGCACGGAGATTGCGCCACTGAGCTTTAAGCAGACGGCGATCGTCTGTGTCCACATTCCCAGTCCGAACAAAGGAGGGACGGTTCATGAACAAGGCAATCAGCACACTGGTCGCGGCCGTCGCCGCACTGACGCTGTCGGGTGGCGCTTTTGCACAGACCGCCGGGGGCGGTTCGACAGGCAGCACGGCCAGCCCTGCAAACCAGGTGAACGGAGCGACGGGCGGCTATGGCACGCCGGGCATGACCAACTCGGATAGTGGCATGGGCGCCAAAAAGCCGAATTCGGGCCTGCCGAGCAGCACGAACGCGACGCCCGCCAACAGCGCGCCGGCGACGAGCAACAACACGCTGGCGACGCCGAGCGTGAAGTCGCCGGCTGCGAGTCAGTAAGGAAGATTGAGTTGAAGACGGGCGGATCATATGCCCGTCGCGCCGTCGCCGCATGCAGTCCGATGCGGCGTCGGCGTTTTTCAGTCCTGCGAGGAAGTGTCGACGGCCAGCTTCGTCAGGCACATGCCCGGCGCGCCGACGACGCACCCCGACACGAGATCGAAGCGCAAGCCGTGCGCCGGGCATTGCAGAACATGGCCATCGAGCCGTCCGTTAGCCAGCGATGCGCCGTTGTGCGGGCATGAATTGTCGATGGCGTGAATCACGCCTTCCACGTTGAAGAGCACGACGCTGCGGCCATCGACGAACCGGAGCCTGCGCTCCCCGACGCCCGGCGCGTCGGCGGCGGCTATCCGTATGTTTTGCGTCATTTCATCAACGCCAAGCGCTCATGTCGTCGAAGGGCGTGTGCGCGTCCATCCAGTCATAGGGTTCGTGCGTCCTGCCCCACGCCCAGGTTCGCGCTGCCGGCGATGACGCCTTTGGTCGCTCGCTCGTCGGCGGCGTGGATTCGATGGTCATCGCCTCTTTCGTCGTCGAGGCAGCTTGCAAGTAATCGGACATTCCTGTTCTCCTTGAAAAAGGCGGTTAGATCGGTTGTTTTGCTGCACGGCCGCGCAGTGTGTCGATGCGGTCGAGATCGCGCGCGTATCGCGATCTGCCGATGGCGAACGCAAGCATCGCCGCAACGCTCACGAAAGGAATCAGTTGCAGCGCGCCCGACAGACCGATCCGGTCGGCGATCGCGCCGGTGACGAGCGGGCCGGGCGCGAGACCGAGCAGGTTGTTCGCGAGCGTCAAGGTCGCGAAGGCGGACGCATGGATTGCCGGCGGCGTGAGGTTCGCGACCATCGCACCCGCCGGGCCGGACGTGCCCGCCACGACGAGAATCCCCGCGCCGAGCAGGACGAGCTGCAATGCGCCCGGCTGGAGCCGGAAGCCGATCGACAGCAGCACCAGCGAGATCAGGCAATAGGCGAGCGCCGTGAGCCACTTGCGCGAGGGCGCATTTCTGCAGATGCGGTCCGTCACGACGCCGCAACCGACCATGCCGATTCCGCCCAGCAGCACGAAGACCGCGGCGCCTGCGGCGGCTTTGTCGGCGGGCATCGCGTAATAGCGATTCAGAAAGCTCGGCATCCACGCGATCACCGCGCCCATGATGAAAAGCTGCACGCCGCTGCCGACATAGGCGCACACGACCGAGATCGTCGAGAAGAGGCCCGCCAGCAGCGTGCGCAGGTTCGTACGCATGCCGGCCGCGTGCTGCTGCGCGGTGGACTGAACATCGGCATATCGCGCGGCGATGCGCTTGTCGGAAACCACGAGCCGGTAGGCGATCACGAGCACGATGCCGAAGATCGCCATCGCGCCGAAGGACGCACGCCATCCGAAATGCACGGCGACGAACCCGCCCAGCGCCATGCCGAGCACGGAGCCGAACGCCCCGCCGGCCATGAACGCGCCGGTGAGCGTGGAGCGCATATGCGACGGAAAAATGCTGAGGATGAGCGCGATGCCCACGCTGCCATACGCGGCCTCGCCGAGACCCACGCATGCGCGCGCGACGAGCATCTCGCCGTAACTGGTGGCGACGGCACAGCCGAGCGTGGCGAGGCTCCAGAGCGACGCCATCAAAACGAGGCTGCGCACGCGGCCCCAGCGGTCCGCGAGCACGGAGAGCGGGAAGGTCAGCAGACCGACCATCAGCGCCACGACGCCGCTGAGCGAACCCAGTTGCGTGTCGGACAGGCCCCATGCCTGCTTCAGCAGCGGAAATACCGCATTCAGGACCTGCCGGGACATGTAGTCCGACAGCAGCAGACCAAATGTCAGCGCGAAAACGATCCACGCGTATTTGCGTGATGTGGCCATGACGGCGTTGCTGCCGCACGAGGCCGGTTGGGTGCAATGGATATCCAAGATTGTCTCCTCCGATGTCCGGCGCGGGCCTCGTCATTGCGCGAAAGCGCGACGCGGGCCGCTTGTTGTCGCGGCGAGAAGCAATGCTTCCCGCCTGCGCCGTGGAGTGTTGAGTGTTGCGTTAAAGGAGCAGGCGTAACGCCCGCGTGCCGGGGTTTCAGGCCGCGCGCAGCGGCAGGTTGATCTGGCCGGCCTTGCGGTTCGGCGCCATGCCGTTGGCGGCGAGCGTTTGGTCGACGGTGTCGTACTGCACGCCGACGCGATAGATCTCGCGCGCTTCCTTGCCGCTGGCAATTTCGCGTCCGAGTTCGCGCGCCACGCGCACGCACTGCTCGATCTGCTGCACGGACGTCATGCGATTGCCGTGCTGGTCGATGATCGTGTCCTCGATGCCGCAGCGCGGATGCAGGCCCATCGACATCGCCATCATGTTGAACGGCAGCACGTTCTTGAGCAGCGACTCCGCCGTGAGCGTGCAGCCATCCGGCGCGCGGTGGACGAAGTTGAAGAAGTTGAACGGGTTCGGGCCGTCGAAGCCGCCGCCGATGCCGATCCACGTCAGATTCAGCGGACCGCGGTAGACGCCCTTTCGCACGAGGCGTTCGAGCGTCTCCAGCGCATGGATGCCGGTCAACTGGAAGTGCGGCTGGATGCCGGACGCCTGCAGGCGGCGCAGATGCTCCTCGACCCATGCGGGGCCGGCGGGAACCGTCATTTCGCTGTAGGCGGCCATGAACGCGGGATTCGACAGCGACGTGCCTTCCAGATATTCCGGATACAGCAGCTCCATGATGTTCATCTGCGTCGTGTTGATCGCGACGGTCACCTGATCCGGCTTCGGATCGAGGTCGGCGAGCATGTGACGGGTATCGTCGGAGAGCCACTTGGCGGCCTGACCGTCGTCTTCCGGCGCGAACGAGATCGAGCCGCCGACCTGGATGATCATGTCCGGCACCGCGGCACGCACGCCGGCGATCAGTTCATTGAACTTCGACAGGCGCTTGGAGCCTTTGCCGTCGAGTTCGCGCACGTGCAGATGCAGAACGGTGGCGCCCGCTTCGTAGCAGTCGACCGCCTTCTGGATTTGCTCGTCCATCGTCACCGGAATGTCTTCGGGGAAGTCGGCGGGCATCCATTCGGGGCCATAAGGCGCAACGGTGATAACGACCTTGTCCTGATTCTCGGGGTGCAATGAATCGTCGAGGAATTGCATGTGTGGCTCCGGCGTAAGTTGAATCGTTGTCGGCGATGCGGCGCGTCGATGCGCCTGAACTGATCTGCATCGTATTGAAGAGCGATTCCTCGCAACCCTCTCGCGGCGGGAGGGGTTGAACGCCGCCCGCCGCCCCTCCCTCCGTGAGAGGGGCCTGAACCGCACGCGCTCCGTATTCTTGCCACGTGACTTCATGCGCCGTTGGCACGCGTGAAAAATCAAAAAAATACGGAGACTTCATGAAACGCAGCATTCCCTGTCTTGCCGCTCTACTGACCTTTTCGGGCGCCGCGTGTGCGCAGGGATCGGTGACGCTCTATGGCGTGCTCGATGCCGGCCTGCTCTATCAGAGCACTTCCGCGGCTTCGTTCGCACCGAACGCACCCAATCTCGGGAAGGTGTATCGCTATAAGGACGGCGGCATTTACGCCAGCTACTGGGGCCTCAAAGGCAGCGAAGAACTGGGCGGCGGCTATCGTGTGAACTTCAGGTTGCAGGGCACGTTCGATTCGGGCACCGGCAGGTTCGGGCTCTCCGATACGCCCGGCGTGCCCGCGCAGTTCAACCAGTTCGCGACGCTCGGTGTGTCCGGCCCGTTCGGCACCTTCAACGCGGGCCGCCAGATCGTGCCGATGGTCTACGCCATGTTCGAAACCGACGTGCGCGGCGCACAGTATTTCGGCAGCATTCTCACCGCGTGGCTCGGCATGAACCAGGCGGCCGGATGGCCCGGCACCAGCACCAATGGTCCGATCGGCGCGCTGTACGACAGCAACGCGCTCGTGTACGAGTCGCCGAGGTTCTATGGCGCGTCCGTCGCGCTGGAGTACGCGCCGGGGGGCGTGCCGGGCGAATTCCAGGGCGGCACGCGCGAGTCCGCCGTCCTGAAGTATTCCAACTACGGCCTGAACGCGTCGGCGGTCTATTACAACGGACACGACGCGAACCCGTTGCCCGGCGTCCCGCCGAGCGGCCTCAACAACAACCGGCTCGTGTATCTAGGCGCGATGTACACCTTTCGCGACTTCTCCGTGTCCGGCTCGTACAGCCGCGGCAAGAATCCGGCCAACACCGCCCGTGCGGACTACGACCTCTGGTCGGCCGGGCTCGGATACCGGTTCACGCCGGTGCTGAAAGTCACGTCCGGGTTCTATTACCTGAAGGACAAGAACAACTCGGCGAATCACTCGAGCGAATTCGCGGTGGGCACGGAGTACAACGTGTCCAAGCGCACGCTCGCCTACGCGCAGGTCGGCTATGTCGACAACCACGGCACGATGAATCAGACGATCGTCTATGGACAGCCCGTCGCACCGGGCGAGTCGACCACGGCCGCGATGATCGGCCTGCGCCACAACTTCTGAACGATATCGGGAGCAACATATGAAGAAAATCACAGTGTCCGCGGCAATGATCGTTCTGGCGTCGATGAACGTGAGCGCTCAGACGAACCAGCCGATGACGGCGAGCGCGCCAGCGGTCGCATCGAACGCGAGCGCGCCGGTTTCCACGCGCAAGGAAGATCGCGCGCTGCGCAAGCGCGTGTATGCCGCATTCGCGAAAGACAAGCGCATCGATGCCGGCGACATCGGCGTCAATGCGAAGGACGGCGCAGTGACGCTGACCGGCACGGCCGCCGACGCCGCGCAGATCGAAACCGCAGCCGCATTGGCGAAGGGCGTGCCCGGCGTGAAGTCGGTGACGAACAAGCTGACCGTCCGGCGCAGCTTCGGGCAATGACGCACACGCCGCATCGCATCAGGAAACTCAAATGAATCACGACATGTTCGAACCAGCTCAATCGGCGTACGCGTACCCGTTGCTCATCAAGCAGCTCATGCACACGGCGCTTTCGCATGCTCCCGATCAGGAGATCGTGTACCGCGGCGAGACGCGCCTGACCTATCGCGCGATGCAGGAACGCATCGCGCGCCTCGCCAACGGCCTCAGCCGCCACGGCGCGGTCATGGGTAGCACCGTCGCGGTGATGGACTGGGACAGCCATCGCTATCTCGAATGCTATTTCGCCATCCCGATGATGGGCGCCGTGTTGCAGACGGTCAACGTGCGGCTCTCGCCCGCGGAGATCGCCTACACGATCAACCATGCGGGCGCGCAGATCCTGCTCGTCCATAGCGATTTCCTGCCCGTGGTCGAATCGATCCGCGATCAACTGGAAACGGTGCGCGCCTTCATCCTGATCGACGAAGACAGCGAAGGCAGCGCGCACACGTTCCCGTTCGCGGACGCATACGAGCGCATGCTGGCCGCAAGCGAATCCGCGTATGACTTCCCGGACTTCGACGAAAACACGCGCGCCACCACGTTCTATACGACGGGCACGACCGGCCTGCCGAAAGGCGTCTGCTTCTCGCATCGACAGCTCGTGCTGCACACCATCACCGGGATGGCGGCGCTCGCGAGCCCCGCATCGGGGCAGCGCTTTCATCGCGGCGACGTGTACATGCCGATCACGCCGATGTTCCATGTCCACGCGTGGGGCATGCCGTACATCGCGACGATGCTCGGCGTGAAGCAGGTCTATCCCGGCCGCTACCTGCCGGAGCGCCTGATGAGCCTCGTGCGCGACGAGGGCGTCACGTTCTCGCATTGCGTCGGCACCATTTTGCACATGCTGCTCAATTGCGAAGACGCGAAGAGCATCGATCTGAGCAACTGGAAGATCGTCATCGGCGGGGGCGCGCTGCCTCACGGGCTCGCGCGCGCCGCGCTCGAGCGCGGCATCGATATCTTCGCGGGCTATGGCATGTCCGAAACCTGCCCGCTTCTCAGTCTCGCGCAGCTCAAGCCGGGCAGCGAGTCGCTCGATATCGACGAGCAAGTGCGGCTGCGTTGCAAGACCGGCCTGCCGATACCGCTCGTCGACTTGCGCATCGTGGACGAAGAAGGCAGCGATGTCGCTCACGATGGCCGTGCGAGCGGAGAGATCGTCGTGCGCGCGCCGTGGCTCACGCAAGGCTATCTGAAGGATGAGGCTGCATCGGCGCAGCTCTGGGACGGCGGCTATCTGCATACGCAGGACATCGGCAACATCGATACGGACGGCTATCTGCAAATCACCGACCGCATCAAGGACGTGATCAAGTCCGGCGGCGAATGGGTTTCGTCGCTCGAAATCGAAAGCCTGATCTCGCTGCATCCCGGCGTCTCCGAGGTCGCCGTGATCGGCATCAAGGACGAGAAGTGGGGTGAGCGGCCCGTGGCGCTCGTGGTGCTCAAGGCGCAATCGAACGTCTCGGGAGACGACATCCGAAATCACGTCCTGACGTTCAGCGAAGCGGGAAAGATCTCGAAGTACGCGGTGCCGCAGATCGTGAAGATCGTCGACCGGCTCGACAAGACGAGCGTCGGCAAATTGAACAAGAAGCGCCTGCGCGAACAGTTCGCGTCGTCGCTGGAACGGAAGACGACAGCATGAGCACGATCGGATACAGCATGGCGACGATCGAAGAGTTCGTCGGCCGGGAACTGGGCGTGTCGGACTGGATCGTCGTCGATCAGGCGCGCATCGAGGCGTTCGCGCAATGCACAGGCGACATGCAGTGGATTCACGTCAACGAGGAACGCGCGAAACGCGAAAGCCCCTTCGGCGGGACGATCGCGCACGGCTATCTGACGCTCTCGCTTCTGGCGACGCTCGCGATCGAAGTCGGCCTCGTGCCGCCCGATGCGTCCGCCGCGCTGAATTACGGGCTCGACAAGGTGCGCTTCATGACGCCGGTCAGGTCCGGTGCGCGGGTGCGATGCCGCGTCGTGCTGACGTCGGTGGAAAGGAAAGGCGGCGGCCGCATTCTCGTGAAGACGGACAGCGAACTGCAGATCGAAGGCGAGGACAAGCCTGCGCTGATCGCGCAAACGCTCGCGATGATCGTGGCGTGACAGTCGCGCACGCGGAGGAGACAAGCATGAACGTACGGAGTTTCAGATGGCAGCAAACGTAAGTCACACGAGCAACGAGAACGACGGCCTCACGGCCAATGCAACCGACGGCATGCTCGGACCCAACCCGTTCGTCGGATTGCGCGGCATCGATATGCTCGCCGCCGCCGGGCAGATCGGCGCGCAGGCGATGCTGCATCCCGCGCTGCTGTTCGGGCAGACCGCGGCGCTCGTGCGCGATCTGACGTCGGCGGTGAGCGGCAAGGAAGCCTGCTCGCCCGAGCCTGGCGATAAACGCTTCGCCGATCCGGCATGGCGCGAGCAGTCGCTGTATCGCACGACGCTGCAGGGTTATCTCGCCTGGCGCAACGCTTTGGCCGGTTTCGTGGAACGCTCGGCGCTCGACGACGCGAACAAGGAACGCGCGCAGTTCGTGATGTCGCTCATGACGGACGCGCTCGCGCCGACCAACACGCTCGCGGGCAATCCGGCGGCGCTTAAAAAGCTGGTGGAGTCGCGCGGCGCGAGTGCCGTCGCGGGCGTGAGAAACATGCTCGCCGATACGCTCGGCAACAAAGGCATGCCGTCGCAGGTCGACAAGAAGGCGTTTCGCGTCGGCGAGAATCTCGCGACGACGCCCGGCTCGGTCGTGTTTCGCAACGAAGTGCTCGAACTCATCCAGTACGCGCCGGTGACGCCGAACGTCCACGCGCGTCCGCAACTGATCGTGCCGCCGCAGATCAACAAGTTCTATATCTTCGATCTGTCGGCGAACAAGAGCATCGTCGAATATCTGGTGAAGAGCGAGTTCCAGGTGTTCGCCGTGAGCTGGCGCAATCCGACCGAGGCGCAGCGCGACTGGGACATGGACACGTATGTCGCCGCGCTCATCGAAGCGATCGACGCGGTGCGCGACATCACCGGCCACGCCGACGTGAACCTGCACGGCGCGTGCTCCGGCGCGATGACGATCTCGGCGCTGCTCGGCCATCTGGCGAGCCGCGGCGAGAAGACGGTCCATGCGGCCACGCTGATGGTGGCGGTGCTGGACAGCACGTCGGAATCGCAGCTCGGGCTCTTCACGACGCCCGCGGCCATCGAGGTCGCCAAGCGCAACAGCCGCGCCAAGGGCGTGCTGCCGGGCGAAGAGATGGGCCGCGTGTTCGCGTGGATGAGACCCAACGATCTCGTCTGGAACTTCTGGGTCAACAACTATCTGATGGGCGAGGCGCCGCCGGCCTTCGACGTGCTCTACTGGAACAACGACGCGACACGCCTGCCCGGAAAGCTGCATGGCCAGTTGCTCGACATCTTCACGCAGAACCTGTTCAGCGAGCCGGGCAAGCTGACGGTGCTCGGAACGCCGGTCGATCTGTCGAAGGTCACCTGCGATACCTACGTGATGGCCGGCATGACCGATCACATCACGCCGTGGAAGGGCGTCTACAACACGGCGCGCGCGTTCGGCGGCAAGACGCGCTACGTGCTGAGTTCGAGCGGGCATATCCAGAGCCTGATCAATCCGCCCGGCAATCCGAAGGCGAAGTACTTTCACAACGACGCACTTCCCGAAGACGCCGACGCCTGGCTCGCCGATGCGCGGCCCGAAGCGGATTCGTGGTGGAGCGACTGGCGCGAGTGGCTTGCCGCACGCTCGGGCGAGCTGCGTCCCGCGCCCCGCACGCCCGGCAACAGGCGGCACAAGCGGCTGGCCGCCGCGCCGGGCTGTTATGTCCTCGAGGCCTGAAACGCACGAGATGCCGCGCTCCGGCGCGGCGTCCCTGCGACATTCACATGGACATTCACATGGAACAACAACGATGAAGAATGTGCGTGCGCTGGATATCCAGACCGTCTCGCTCGACGGTCAGCTGCTTCGCGTCGGCATCTGGAGGGGCAGTCAGGCTTCGCCGCCGCTCGTCGTCTTCAACGGCATCGGCGCGAATCTCGAGCTGGTTCAGCCGTTCGCCGATGCGCTCGGCGACGTCGAGGTCGTGATCTTCGATATTCCCGGCGTGGGCGGATCGCCCGTGCCGCTCGTGCCGTATCGCTTCTCCACGCTCGCGGTGATGACCGACAGGCTGCTCGCGAAGCTCGGCTATGACGGACCGGTGGATGTGCTCGGCGTCTCGTGGGGCGGCGCGCTCGCCCAGCAGTTCGCGCATCTGTATCCGTTCCGCTGCCGCCGGCTGGTGCTGGCCGCGACGTCGCCGGGCGTGATCATGGTGCCGGGACGGCTCTCCGTGCTGTCGAAGCTGATCGGGGCGCGGCGCTATCGGGACCCGGACTATCTGCGGGAAGTCGGCGCGGAGATTTACGGCGGCGCCTACCGGACCGATCCCGCGCTGCTCGAAGAACACGGTCGTCACATTCGTGCGCCGGGCGGCCGCGGATACATGTACCAGCTGCTGGCCACATGGGGATGGAGCAGCCTGCTGTGGCTCGGCACGCTGCGCCAGCCGACGCTCGTCATGCATGGCGACGACGATCCGATCATCCCGCTCATCAACGCGGAAATCCTCGCCCGCCGCATCCGGCGCGCGACGCTGCACGTCCTGAAGGACGGCCATCTCTTTCTCATCACGCGAACGCGCGAAGTCGGTCCGCTGGTGCGCAACTTCCTGTCGAGCGAGTAACGCCGTTACGCGGCGGCCGCCGGAACTTACCAGTCGTTCTATTTCGCGCGCCACGGGCCGCGCGGAAAACTTGCGGCTCGGGGTTGCCGGTTGCCGCCGCGGTCGCATAGAGTGTGTGGAGAACATCGCGCGCTTTCACGGCGATGTTCGGTACGACCCGGCGCTCTGCAATCATCGATGTCCTGTATTCGAAGCGTTCCAAGAGAACTTCTTCTCTCGGTCTTGGCTGGAGCAGGCAAATGAACAAGTTGCTTATAACCGGTGCGGCGACGGCGATCACGCTGACAAGTGCAGCGTATGCGCAAAGCAGCGTCACGCTCTATGGTCTCATCGACGCGGGCCTGACCTACACCAGCAACGAGATAACGGGCACGGGCGGCGGCGGTCATAGCAACTGGCAAATGACGAGCGGCGCCATTCAGGACAGCCGATGGGGCCTGCGCGGCGCCGAAGATCTCGGCGCGGGCCTGAAGGCCGTTTTCGTGCTCGAAAGCGGCTTCGAGCTGAATAACGGCCAGTCCACGTCGAGCAATCGAATATTCAACCGGCAGGCGTATGTGGGCGTGTCGAGCCGCGAATACGGCGCGCTCACGCTGGGCCGGCAGACCGATGGCATGGTCGACTTCGTCGGGCCGCTTTCGCTGACCGGCACGGAGTTCGGCGGCACGCACTTCGCGCATCCGTTCGACATCGACAATCTGAACGATTCATTCCAGATCAACAACGCGGTGAAGTACATGAGCCCGGACTTCGCCGGCTTCAGGCTCGGCGCGTTGTACGGCTTTTCCAATCAGGCAGGCGGATTCACCAATAATCGCGCCTACAGTTTCGGCCTGTCGTATATCCGTGGACCGTGGAACTTCGGCTTCGGTTATCTCCAGCTCAGCAGTTCCGCGCGCACGCCGGCGCAGTTGAACGCGAATGGCGCAGTCACCGATACGACCGCCGCGTCCTTGCAGAACGCACTGCTGACGAGCGCCGTGCCGATCGGCGTGCTCGCCGACAAGCAGAGGACGCTGGGCGCCGGGGTGAACTACTCGTTCGGCCCGGCCGTGGCGGGCTTCGTGTATTCGCAAAGCAAGATCACGCGATTTTTCCAGACGAACCTGAGCGTGAATTTTCAGAACTTCGAAGGCAATATCCGCTATGCGCTGACGCCGGTGGTCGAACTCTCGGGCGCGTACACGTATTCGCGCGCGGGCGGCAACGGAGGCGGCGGCATTCCGCACTGGAACCAGGTGAGCGCGATGGCCGACTACCGCCTCTCGCGACGTACCGATGTCTACATTCAGGGCGCGTGGCAGCGTGTGAGCCCGAGCGGCACTTCCCCGCTGGGCGTGGCTTGGATAAACGGCGTGAGCAACCCGTCCTCCACGACGACGCAGGTTCAGGCGGCGGCCGGATTGCGGCATCGCTTCTGATTTTCTTCAAATGCTGGGGATTTCGATGCGCGTCAAAGTCTCGCTGGCCCTGCTTGCCCTGTCCGTTCTCGTCGCCGGATGCAACACGCCGCCCATTCCGCCGGGCAAGTCGGTCGATATCCCTACGGCATTGCAAAACGTTCTCGACGGTCTGTGCGAATTCAAGAAGGCGCAGGCGGCCGGCAAGCAGAACTATGGCGTCGCGATCGACTCGGTGACCGTGGAACTGGATCTGACCGTCGATGGCGCGCAGACTCCGCCCGTCGCCGTGGCGCCGGATATCAAGTTCATCCCGACGGTCAGTTACGGGCACATCATCACGGCGAACACCGGGAGCAGGCTGCTGGTTTCGCTGAAGAACGTCGATGGCGCGCATGGCGCCGGCATGAATTGCGGGCCGGCGGGGCCGGCGAAATAGGCGCGGCGCGTTGCTCCGCGTGAGCGTCAGTCGTCGTCGGCGGCGTCGTCGATGTCGCTTATGCCGATGGGATCTTCCTTCGCGGCTGCGGTGAACATCGTCGTGAACTGATCGAGCGTGGCGAGCGTGTCGCGCCCGGTGCGCGTGATGCGATAAAACGACAGCGGCACCTCGGGCCGCAACGCGTCGACGCGGACCTTGTAGCGGTAGCAGATGTGTTCGCAGAAGGACGGCATGACCGCGGTGCCGAGCCCTTCCTGCGCCAAAGCGATGGCCGTCTGCAGATGACCCACGACGATGCGCCGGCTGACCGTCACTTCTTCTTTCGACAGTGTGGCTTCGATGAGCCGTTGCAGCGGATTGTCCTTCGGCAGCGTGATGAGCGGCTGATTCTCGAGCGCGGTCCAGCGAATGCCGGGGCCGCGCAGCGGCGTGCCGGCCTGCGCGGGCGACACCGCGACGAGCCGCGTCGGGAAGATCGGCGTGCGGTCGATGCCGGAAAGCTGCGAGAAGAACACGCCGAACGCCGCATCGAGATGGCCTTCCTCGACCATCTGCACGAGCTCGGTCGGGTTGCGGTCGACGAGTTCGATCTGCGCGTGCGGATGCATCTGCGAGAAGCGCGCGAGCACGGAAGGCATGAGGCTCGCCGCGATCATCGGCGTGCAGCCGAGCAGCAGCGACGACTGTTTCTGACGCCCCAGCTCGTTGAGCTCGATGACCGATTTTTCGAGCGACTCGACGATCGCCATGGCGGTGGGGTAGAAGAGGCGGCCCGCTTCGGTCAGCGAGACCGTGCGCGTGGTGCGTTCCAGCAGACGGCAATCGAGCTGCGTTTCCAGTTCCCGGATGATCGCGGACAGTGCGGCCTGGCTGAGATGCATGCTCTGCGCGGTCTTCGTGAAACTCGACGCGTTCGCGACGCCAAGAAAAACCTTGAGTTGTTTGAGGGACAGGTTCATCAACGACAGCCGTTTGTTTTTCGGGCGTGGGGCATGCCCGATTCTATCCCGTCTGTCTGCGCGGCTGCTGCACCTGGGGCGTCGGTGCGGCAGCCGCCGAAAGCGTCACGCGAGGACGTAGCGGCCTTCTTCGTCGCGCGCGATCGCACGCCGTTGCGCCGTGTCTTCCAGCCAGCGGACCACTTCGCGGCCGTCGCGCGTGCCGGTCGCGGCCATCAGCTCGGAGAAGCGCTTCGGTCCGTCTTCGAGCGCTGCTTCGAGCGAGTCGAAGCGCGCGCCGCGATAGACCGGCGGCGTCGGCACACGATGCTCGAGATCGCGCTCGGCGCCCGGCGCGAGCAGGGGCAGCGTGAGGTCGAAGCCGGCCTTCGCCGTCTTTGCCGCACCGAGCAGCGACGGATC
Source organism: Caballeronia arvi (assembly GCF_001544695.2). Classification (GTDB taxonomy): domain Bacteria; phylum Pseudomonadota; class Gammaproteobacteria; order Burkholderiales; family Burkholderiaceae; genus Caballeronia; species Caballeronia arvi. Next base: position 34,540 of record NZ_FCOM02000052.1, on the reverse strand, counting down.
GAGCGGCATCGCGCGCAGGCTGTCTTGCAGCACGAGATCGCGATCGGCCTGGAAGCGCGTGGCAAGCGCCCAGTCCATCTGTTCGTCCGAGAATATGTCGATGTCCGGATCGACCACGAAGACGTGCTTCACATTCGCGAGCGACGCGAACACGGCCGCGATCGCGTTGCGCGCCTCGCCCGGCACGCGCTGCTGCATCGCGACGCGCACGTTGAACATGCCGCCCGTGGCCGGATTGGCGTAGACGGCCTTCACTTCGCGCACGGCGGTTTCGAGCGCGCGCCAAACGGTCACTTCCGTGCGCAGCGCGGCGAGCTGCGCGGTGTCGGTGCGCGCCATCGAGCGCCCGCCGATCGTGCAGGTCTGAAAGACGGCGTCGCGCCGATGCGTGATCGCGGTGAGATGGAACAGCGGATTCGTCTTCACGCCGCCGTAATAGCCGAGGAATTCGCCGTAGGGACCTTCGGGCTCGGCGTGGCCGCGTTCGTCGAGATAGCCTTCGAGGATGAACTCGGCGTCGGCGGGCACGAGCAGGTCGTTCGTTACGCATTTGACGACGCCCATCGGCGTGCCGCGCAGCGCGGCGACGAGTTCGAGCTCGTCGGCGGGAATCCGCATGGTCGCGCCGACGTGATCGACCGGATGCGTGCCGACGGCGAAGGCGACCGGCGTGCGCTCGCCGCGCTTCGCATGGCCGATCGCGATGGCGCGCAAATCCGACGGCGCGACGAGATCGATGCCCGCCGTGCGGCGCCCGCGCAGCATCAGCCTGCGAATGCCGACATTGGTCCAGCCGGTGTCGGGATCGACCGCGAAGTCGATCGACGCCGAGATATACGGCGCGCCATCCAGATCGTGCTGCAGATGCACGGGCAGGGCGGTGAAATCGCATGCGTCGCCGGTCAGCACGACCTGTTGCACGGGCGCTTCCTCGCGGCTCACTTCGACGAGTTTGCCCTTCACGCGCAGACGTTCGCGCACGGTGTCGAGCAGGCGTTGCGGCGTCGTGTCGAAGGCCTTCGCGAGACGCGAGCGGCTCGCGGCGACGCTGCCCGCGAGCGAAACCGGCCCGCCGGATGGGCGGCTGAACCACACCGCGCGCGGGTTGCCTTCCATGATGCCGGCGATGTCGGCGAGATCGACGCTCGCGTCATGGCGTTCGAGCTCGGTCTCGTCGAGCGATTCGAGAAAGCGCCGCAGGCGGAAACGTTCGAGATCGGGCGCGGGCGTGCCGTCGAGGGTCGAGGGAATGGCGGTCTTGGTTCTCAATCTGGGTTCCTTGGTGCGTGGATTCTTCGTGCGTTACGGCATCGTCAGAAGCGCGCGGAAAGCGCCGTCGCCGCGAGATGCGCGGCGAAACCGCTTGCGCCGCTCGCCGGCATTTCGGGCGCGAGATGCAGGAACTGCTTCACCGCGCGCAGCGTCACCGCGCCGCAGCCGAGCAGCGTGTCGACGAGCGCGTCCGCTTCGGCGTCGAGGTTCGCCGCCGGCACGACACGGCTTACGAGCCCGGCCTGCAGCGCTTCGTGCGCGGACAGCCGCGCGCGGCTCAGCACCATATGCGCGACGGTCTTCACCGGCACGCGGCCGATCAGCGCCGACATCACGAGCGTCGGCGGAATGTCGCGTTCCATTTCGGGAATCTGAAATACGGCGTCGTCGGATGCGAGTGCGATGTCGCACACGCCCGCAAGCGCGCAGCCTACGCCAAGCGCTTCGCCGCGCACGACCGATACGACCGGCACGCGCACGGCCTTGAGCGCGTCGTAGAGCGCGAGCGGCGGCGCGGCGACCACGCGGCGCAGCGTTTCGGCGGACGGCTTCGCGTCTTTGGGCGGCATCGGCGAGAGGCGGCCGCGGCAGAAGTCGGGGCCGCTCGAGACGATGCGCACGAGCTTCACGTCGTCGTCGAGCGTCGTGACGGTTTCGATGATCGTCTCGCTCATCGGGGCATCGATCAGATTGCCGTTTTCCGGATGGTCGAGCACCACGTCCACGAGCGGGCCGTGGCGTCGGATCGCGATGTGAGGGCTGGTCATGCTGGTCTCCTTATCGAGCGTGTTCATGCGTCGCGGTGGATGAATTCCCATACGACTTTCGGCGTGGCCGGCATCGCGAGTTCGTCGGCGCCGTATTCCCGGAGCGCGTCGGCGAGCGCGTTGAAGATCGTCGCCGTGGCGGGCGTGATGCCGCTCTCGCCGCCGCCTTTCACGCGCAGCGGGTTGCCGTGCGTCGGGTCTTCGGTGAGTTCGAGGTTGAGTTGCGGAATCACGCCGGCGCGCGGCATGCCGTAGTCCATGTACGAGCCGGTCAGCACTTGTCCCGTTTCGCGATCGAGATAGCAGGTTTCCGACAGCGCCTGACCGATGCCCTGCGCGAGACCGCCGTGTACCTGGCCTTCGACGATCAGTGGATTGATCGGCTGGCCGACGTCGTCCACCGACGTGTAGTTGACGAGCTTCACGATGCCCGTGTCCGGGTCCACTTCGAGCTCGCAGACGGCCGCGCCCGTGGGATGCGCGGGCACGCGCGTGTTCACCTCGGCTTGCGCGCACAGCTTGCGCATGTCGCGCTCGCCGGGCACGCCGTCGCGCGCGACGTGAGCGGCGACGTCGAAGAGGCTGATTCGGCGCGCCGAAGCCGCGTCGGCGAACGCGCCGTGCGCGAAGCTCACGCGTTCCGGCGCGACGTCGAACAGTTCGGCCGCCACGCGCTTGCCGAGCGCGACGATCTGCGCGGCGGTATCGACGAGCAGCATGCCGCCGAGACGCATCGATCGGTCCGAATGGCTGCCGCCGCCGACGCTCACGAACGCCGTGTCGCCAGTGCGCAGCGTGATCGACGCGATCGGCACGCCCAGATGCTGCGCGATGACCTGCGCGAACGTCGTTTCGTGGCCCTGGCCGGTGGACTGCGTGCCGGACACGATATCGATGCGGCCTTCCGGCAGCACCGTCAGCTCGATGCGCTCGCGCGGCGCGCCCACCGGCGACTCGATGTAGTTCGCGAGCCCGATGCCGCGCAGCATGCCGTTCGCACGCGAGGCCGCGCGGCGCGCCTCGAAGCCGTCCCATTGCGCGAGTTCCAGCGCGCGCGCCATGTTGCGGGCGAATTCGCCGCTGTCGTAAGTGAGGCCCATCGGGCTGCGATACGGCAGCTTGTCATGCGCGATCAGATTGCGGCGGCGAATCTCCGCGCGGTCGAGGCCGAGTTCTGCCGCCGCGAGGTCGAGGATGCGCTCGATCACGTGCGTCGCTTCGGGGCGGCCCGCGCCGCGATAGGGCGCGGTCGGCACCGTGTTCGTCAGCACGGCGCTAATGTGCACGGCGGCGAGCGGCACGTCGTAGACGGTCGTCATGATGCGCGTGCCGTTCGACATCGGCACATAGGACACCGTATGCGCGCCGACATTGCCGATCCATTCGTTGTCGATGGCGAGAATGCGGCCATCGCGCGAAAAGCCGAGGGTCGCGCGCACGATCTGGTCGCGGCCCTGATAGTCGGAGAGGAACGCTTCGCTGCGATCGCTCGTCCACTTCACCGGACGCCCGATGCGGCGCGCGGCCCACACCACGGCGAGCTGTTCGACATAGATGAACGAGCGCGGGCCGAAGCCGCCGCCGGTGTCGGGGCAGACCACGCGGACCTGCGCGGGCGGCACTTTCAGCGCGAGCGCGAGGCAGATTTTCTGCCGCACGGCGCCCTGGCTGCCGGAGATCAGCGTGTAGACACCGCTGTCGCCGTCGAATGCGCCGATCGCGCTGCGCGGCTCCATCTGGCAATTCACGACGCGGCTGTGATGGAACTCGCGCGTGAGCACGAACGGCGCATCGGCGATGATGCGGCGCGCCGCGTCGCGATCGCCGATCTGCGTCTGAAAGCAGAGGTTGTGCGCCGCGCCGTCCCACAGTTGCGGCGCGCCTTCCTGCATCGCATCGGCTGCATTGACGACAGCGTCGAGCACGTCGTAATCGACGTCGATCATTTCGGTCGCGTTGCGCGCGGCGAGCGCCGTGTCGGCGATGACCATCGCGATCGGCTCGCCGACATAACGCACGCGATCGATCGGCAGCGGAATATGCGGCTGGTTGAAGATCTCGCCGGTCAGCGAGGTGAGAAACGCTTTCTTCGTGGCGTCGACGGCGTCGATGGGATTGGGCACGTGATCCACGCCCTGATAGCCGTCATCGAGATAATCCTGGCCGACGAGCACTGCGATCACGCCGGGCGCCTCGCGCGCGGCCGATACGTCGACCGAACGCAGCGCGGCGTGCGCGTGCGGCGAGCGCAGGAAGGCGGCATGCACCTGGCCATCGATGCGCAGATCGTCGGTGTATTGGCCGTTGCCGGTCACGAAGCGCCGGTCTTCGAGGCGCGGGATGGGTTGGCCGATCATCGCTTGCCGCCCTCCGTCGTCGCGTCGGCGAGCGCCGGATACATCTCGTGGGCCGCGTGACGCACGGCCTCGATGATGTTCACGTAGCCCGTGCAACGGCAGATGTTGCCTTCGAGCGCGTGGCAGATGCTTGCTTCGTCGAGCGACGGCGGCTGGCGCAGATAGTAGCTCGACGCCATGATCATGCCCGGCGTGCAGAAGCCGCACTGCAGGCCGTGACATTGCACGAACGCGTTCTGCACCGGATGCAGCGGCGCAGCTTCGTTTTCGCGCAGCCCTTCGACCGTCGTGACGGCGCCGCCGCTCGCCTGCGCGGCGAGCACCGTGCACGACTTCACCGCGACGCCGTCGAGATGCACCGTGCACGCGCCACACTGGCTCGTGTCGCAGCCGACGTGCGTGCCCGTGAGACGCAGCGTTTCGCGCAGAAATTCGACGAGCAGTGTCTGGTCGGGCACGTCGCGTTTCACGTCGACACCGTTCACGCGTAGTTGGATTTCAGCCATGTTTCGCTCCCCGCGCGATTACTGCGCAGCGTCGGCGTTTGCTTCTGCGCTCATCGTCGCGTTGAAGCGCTTGAAGAACTCCGCCGCGAGCTTGTTCGCAACCGACGTGACGAGGCGCGAGCCGATCTGCGCGAGCTTGCCGCCCACCTGCGCGTCGGCGACGTAGGTGAGAAGCGTGCCGCCCGCATCGGCGTCGGCGAGCGTGACCGTCGCCGTCATCTTGCCGAAGCCCGCGATGCCGCCTTCGCCCTGGCCCAGGATCCTGTAACCGTTCGGGCCGTCGCGCTCGGACAGCAGCAGCGTGCCCTTGAAGCGCGCCTTCACGGGCCCGACCGATGCGATCACGACGGCCCTGTACTCGTCGTCGCTCTGCGCGACGAACTCTTCGCAGCCCGGCACGCATGCCTGCAGCACCGCGGCATCGTTCAAGCCTTTCCATACCTGCTCGCGCGTGGCGGCGATGGTCTGCGATCCGGTGAATTCCATGTTCTTGTCTCCTGAAACGGTTTAGGCAGGCTGGCGCAGCGGCTGCGCCAGCAGCGCACGCAATGCGCGGCGCGTATAGGTTTCGATCAGATGCGCGCGGTAGGCGGACGAGCCGTTGGCGTCGTCGGGCAGCGCGTGTGCGTCCACTTTCAATGCATCGAGCGCGGCTTCGGACAGGTCGGCGGCGAGCGCTGCTTCGGCATCGCGCCAGCGGAACACCGACGCGCCCGCGCCCGTCACCGCTACGCGAAGCGCATCGGCGAATTGCGCGATGAACACGCCCACTACGGCATAGCCGGACGCCGGCTGGCGGAACTTCGCATAGGCGGCGCGCAACGGAAGCGGATACTCGAAGCCGGTCACGAGTTCGCCCGGTTCGAGCGCGGTCTCGAAGGTATCGACGAAGAAATCGTCGGCCTCGATGCGGCGCTGCGAGGTGAGCACGCGTGCGTTCAGCGCAAGCACGGCGCTCGGATAATCGGCGGCGGGGTCGTTGTTTGCGACCGAGCCGCCCATCGTGCCGCGGTTGCGCACTTGCGGATCGGCGATCACGTTCGCGAGCTGCGCGAGCGCGGGAATCGCCGCGGCCACCACTTGTGACGCGGCCGCCTCCGCATGCTTCGTCAGTGCGCCGATGCGCAGCACGCCGCCTTCGACGCTCACGCCGCGCATCGCCTCGATGCGCGTCAGATCGATCAGATGCGAAGGCGCGGCGAGGCGCTGCTTGAGCGTGGGAATCAGCGTCATGCCGCCCGAGAGCGGCTTCGCGTCCTCGTGCTCGCGCAGCCAGCCGAGCGCTTCGTCGAGCGAGGACGCTCGCAGGTAAAGCGTTTCGTACATGAGGTCTCCTGCGGCCTGTGGCCGTCAGGCCTGTTTCAGCCAGTTTTCCAGCGCCGTCGCGAGTGCGACGGGCACTTCGTACATCGGGTAGTGACCCGCGTTCGCGAGGGTTTCGACGCTCGCGCGCGGATACCACGCGAGCCAGGTGCGATTCATCACGTCGGTAGTGAGCGTCGGATCGTGCTCGCCGATGAAGAGCTTCACCGGCGTCGCGTTGCCCATCACGTCGGCGGAAAAATCGCTCGCTGCCCAGTGCGGCAGATAGCCTGCGAAGGCATCCGCGCGCGATACCCGTTGCGATTCCCGCGCCATATGCGCACTCCAGCGCGGCGCAAGGCGATTGCCCGTCGAGAACGCGATGATCGCCGCGCGTTTTTCGATGTCGTCGACGGCCGTGCGAAACGCGGCCAAACGCGTTTCGTCCATGCGCGAGCCGCACGCGGGCACCGCGCACACGCCCGCCATGCGATCGATACGTCCGCGCGCGGCGAGCAGCACGCGCTGAATCGCGACGCCGCCCATCGAATGGCCGATCAGGCTGAACCTGTCCCAGCCGAGATGATCGGCGAGGGCGAGCACGTCATGCGCGGCTTCATCGAACGTGAATGCGCCGTCGCGCTCGCGCGAGCGGCCGTATCCGCGATAGTCGAAGAACACGTAAGTGAAGGCGTCCGTATCGAGCGCGGGCACGAGCGGCTGCCAGTCGTTGGCGCTGCCGAACCAGCCGCTCATCGCGAGCACCTTGCGCGGGCCGTCGCCGACCTTGACGTAACCGTTGAGCGCCTGCGTCATGCCGCGGCCTCCGCTTCGCGCGACGCAAACGCGAACGCCGGGGCGATACGCCCACGGCATTCCCCGAAGCCGATCGACACCGCGCCCGCCTTCGACGCGCGCGCGCTCAGCACGATCTCATCGCCGTCTTCGAGCGCGATGCGCGTTTCGCCGTTTTGCAGGCGAAGCGGATCGCGGCCCGCGTTGGTGAGTTCGGTGAGGCAGGCGCGCGCCGCATCGTCAGCTCCGGAGATCGTGCCGCTACCGAGCAGATCGCCGGGGCGCAGATTGCAGCCGTTGCTCGTGTGATGCGCGACCATCTGCGCGAACGTCCAGTACAGGTTGTCGAGATGCGTCTGCGTGATGCACACGGCGTCGGCGCCGGCTTCGCGCAGTTGCCGTGTCGAAAGATGCGCGTGCAGCTCAAGATGCAGTCCGCCTTCCTGCTGATCGCGCGCGCCGCGCAGATGCGGCATGAGCGGCGGATCATCGATGGCGCGCGCCACGGGCGCCTTTCTGAACGGCGCGAGCGCCTCCGACGTGACGATCCACGGCGACACGCTCGAATGAAAGCTCTTGCCGAGAAAGGGCCCAAGCACCTGTTCGAACCACTGAATGCTTTTCGCGGACCAGTCGTTGAGCAGCGAATAGCCGAAGAGGTGCGCGTGGGCCTCGTCGACGGCGATCGGTTGCGTGAGCGCATTGCCTTCGCCGATCCACGCCGCCAGCTCCAGCTCGAAATCGAGCGCGGGCGCGGGGCCGAACACGATCTGGCCGTCCGCATCGCGATACTGGCCGTGCGGACGGCGCACATCGCCGCCGCTCACACGCAGCGACGAAGCACGGCCGTGATACGCGATCGGCAGCGACTTGAACGCGGCCGGCAGCGGATCGGCAAGGCCCTTGTAGCGGCCATGCCGCTCTGTGTGATGAAGCGACGTGAGAAAGTCGGTGTAATCGCCGACTTCGCAGGGCAGGCGAAGCGCGAGCGTATCGATGCGCGGCAGCAGCGCATCGGCTTGCCGTTGCATCTGCGCGCGCTGCGGCGCAGCGCTTTTCAGCAGATCGGAGAGCGCGGCGCGCAAGGCGCTCGCATAGCGAAGCGGCATCGACATGAGGCGGTTCAGCGTGCCGTCCCGTGCGGCTTCGCAGGCGATCGCGGCATCGCTGCCGGCAGCGAGCAGGCCGCTGTCGGCGAGCGCGCGCAAGTCCACGGCATGCTCGCCGATGGCGACGCCCGCGCGCGCGATGCCGTCGCGCTCGAAAGCGCCGAACGGCAGGTTCTGGATCGGAAAATCCGCGTCGGGCAGATTGGCCGAATCGATCCAGCTACGCCGCGCCGGATCGTGGGTGACGTTGAGCGCGGTCATGCGTTGTGCGTCTCCGATACGGCGTGCCTGCGTGTTTCGGTCCACGCATCGAGTGCGGCATGCGCTTCCTTCCGATAGGAAGACAGCGTTGCCTGCGATGCGACGGGCACCGTCAGTTCGAGCCGCAAGCCGTTCGGATCGAAGAAATAGATCGAACGCACGAAATGATGATCGGTGACGCCCAGCACCTCGATGCCGTGATCGACGAGACGCTGCTTCATCGTTTCGAGCTCGTCGAGCGTGGCCAGGCGCAGCGCGATGTGGTTCACCCACGCAGGCGTGTTCGGCGAAGGCTCCGCGGCCGTGTCGTCGCCGAGATCGAAGAACGCGATGTTCGAGCCGTCCGCCATCTCGAAGAACAGATGCACGTAAGGGCAATGCTCGCCCGTGCTCGGCACGCGGTCGAGGCGGATCAGATGAACCAGCGGCAGGCCGAGAATGTCCTCGTAGAAGTGGCGCGTTTCTTCGGCATTGCGGCAACGCCAGGCGAAATGATGCAGGCCGCGCACAGGCGGCAGGTCTTCGGGCATGTTGTGTCTCCTTGATGCGGCGTGATGAGGCGGGCTGCGCCCGCTCTAGACTTCGACGGTATCGACGTCGTATTCGAACAGCCAGTTGTAGCGTTCCTTCACGCGCTCTTCACTCCACTCGCGATCGACGTATTCCGCCGCGCCTTCCGCATGCGCGAGCGCGGGATTGTGGAAGCGCTTCGTGTTGGCCGCCGAGCCGCGCACGATGCGCGACGTGCGCTCGAGGCGCAGCGACTCGTAGCGTTCGAGCGCATGCGGCAGATCGTTCGCATGGCGTGCGAGGCAGCGCGCGATCAGGTAGCCGTCTTCGAGCGCCATGCCCGCGCCCTGCGCGAGGAACGGCAGCGTGGGATGGCAGGCGTCGCCGAGCAGCGTGGCGTTGCCCGAGGTCCAGCGCGTCATCGGCTCGCGGATCATGAGCGCCCACTTATAGGGCACGTCGATGGCCGAGATCATGGTGCGGACGTCTTCGTGCCAGCCGGCGAAATCGGCCAGACATTCGTCGATGGTGCCGCGCTCCGACCACGACTCGACCTGCCAGCCGTCACGCTCCACCGCGCCGACGAAGTTGACGAGCTGGTGGCCGCGCAGCGGATAGTGAATCACGTGCGCGCCCGGCCCGACCCAGTTCGTGCCGTAGGGCGTGCGCAGATGCTCGGGCAGCTTCGTGGCGTCGATCACGCCGCGCCAGGCCATCACGCCCGAATAGACGGGCTCGTCCGCGCCGAAGAGCGCGCGGCGCACGCGCGAGTGCACGCCGTCCGCGCCGATCAGCAGGTCCGCTTCGAACGTTGCGCCCGAGACGGTCTGAACTTCGACCTTGCCGTCCTTCTGCACGATCGACTCGACCTTGTGATCGAGCCTGATCGCATCGGCCCGATACGCGCGCACCGCATCGACGAGCGCTTCATGCAGGTCCGCGCGGTGCACGGTCAGGTAGGGGAAGCCGTACACTTCGCGCGATGCCGCGCCGAGATCGAAGAGCGGCCAGGTCTGCCCCGTGTTCCAGAGACGCACGCGCTTGCCGGGCGGCTCGCATGCGAGGCGTTCGAGGCGCTCACCGACGCCGATCCGGTAAAGCACGCGCGTGGCGTTCGGACTCAACTGCACGCCCGCGCCGATTTCTCCCAGGGCCTTGGCCTGTTCGAGAATGGTGACGTCGAAACCCGCTTTCAGTAATGCGGCTCCCGCCGTCAAACCGCCGATACCGGCCCCTGCAATGACGATCTTCATTCGACCTTTCGACCTCTTTCGTATTTGACGCTGTCTCTTATCGAGAAGATTTATCAATCGATAGATAAATCTTTTAAATGGGGTTTCGTTTTAAAACGGAACCACTTTAAATGAACGCCAGCCGCTAAAGAAGCAAAAGAATTCGAATGAGTTATCAGCGAAAATTGATAATGCGCGATGAAGACGCGCATGAGTCTCACATGCCCCAGCGATGCACGACCGAGGATTCGATGCCGAAGAGATCGAGCACGCGCCCGAGGGTATGGTCGACCATTTCGTCGAGCGATTCGGGGTTCGCGTAGAATGCCGGCACCGGCGGATAGACGATTGCTCCGGCTTCGGTCACGCTCGTCATGCTGCGCAAGTGGCCCAGATGCAGCGGCGTTTCCCGAACCATCAGCACGAGCCGGCGGCGCTCCTTGAGCGTGACGTCGGCGGCGCGCGAGAGCAGCCCGCTCGTCACGCCCGTGGCGATCTCCGAGAGCGAGCGGATCGAGCAGGGCGCGACGATCATGCCCATCACGGGGAACGATCCGCTCGAAATCGCCGCGCCGATGTCCGTGTTCGGATAGGTGACCGTGGCGAGCGCGCGGACGTCGGCGACGCTGTACGGCGACTCGTGCGCGAGCGTGACCTGCGCGGAGCGGCTCATCACCAGATGCGATTCGATGTCGAGCTGCCTGAGCAACTGCAGCAGCCTGACACCGTAGACGACGCCCGATGCGCCGCTGATGCCCACGATCATGCGTCTGGGCTGTACTGCGCTGAAATGCATCTGTGCTCTCCGTTTCAACGGTGATGAATTAAACGTCGCGGATGTTAGCACGGTGAATTCATTCAACCGGATAACTTATGAGCCTTTTTTGAATTAATGGGTAAATACCCTGACCGAGTATTCGGGATGTTCTATCGATTGATAAATAACTCGTGATTCAAAACGCGAATCGGAGTGGTTAAACTCGGTTCCGCATCGGGAATAAGCGATGCAAGAAGCCGGCGCCGGCGAGCGACCGGCCAGAGATAAAAACATTGGAGACTTCGGTTGAGAACTTGTCTGCTCGTCGGCGGCTGCGCCGCGATCCTGGCTGGCCCTGCGTGGGCGCAGTCGTCCGTGACGCTGTATGGGAGCATCGACCTTGGTGTGGATTTCGTGTCGAACTCTCAGGGCAAACATCTGTACCAGGAATCGGCCGGCAAGCGTCAGCCGGACCGCTGGGGACTGTTGATCAAGGAGGACCTGGGCGGCGGCAATGCGGCGTTCGCCCGGCTCGAATCGGGCTTTCTGAGCAACACCGGCGCGCAGATCAATCCGACGAGCTTCTTCAACCGCGACGCCTACGTGGGCCTCTCGAACGATCGCTGGGGCTCGCTCAGCTTCGGGAACATCAATGACTATATCTATCAGTACGTCGGGCGGCTGAACAACTCGGTGCCGGGCATCTCGTCGTACTACACGCCCGGCAATCTCGACGGCCTCGCGAATACGCACGCCCTCAACAACGCCGTGAAGTACGAGACGATCAATTTCCACGGCTTCCAGCTCGGCGCGATGAACGCGTTCGGCAACCAGGCGGGCGATTTCAGCGCGGGGCGTCAGTACAGCGTCGGCGGGCAGTATTCGAGCGGCACGGTGAATTTCGGCATCGCGTACACGATGTCGCATAACCGCACGGCCGACATCTTCGGCACCTTCAGCCTGAACTCGCTGCTCGGCCAGCCGCTGAGACAGGGCACGATGTTCAATGCCAGCCGCTACAGCACGCTCGCCGCCGGCGCTTCGGTGAAGATCGGCATTTTCACGCCGCACGTCACGTATTCCGGCGTCAAGCTCGAGAACGCGCGCGGTTCGGCCTCGCTGAACAACTATCAGGCGGGCGTGAACACGGAACTGGTCGGCAACCTGGGCTTTTTCATCCTCGGGCTGTCCGTGAATCACTCGCTGTTTCAAGGGCTCACGATCAACCAGTACAACCTGTTCCTGACCGATTATCTGTCGAAGCGCACGCAGGTGTACGCGGGCGTGGGCGTGCAACGCGCTTCGGGGCCCGGCGCACGCGCCGCGCAGTTCGGGTACCAGCCTTCGTCGAGCGGCAGCCAGACGGTCGCGCGCATCGGCGTGAATCACATGTTCTGACGAGGCGCAACGCAGTGCAGACGGGAAGCGAATGAGCGTGCGAGGCGGATTCTTCACTTATTTCGATCGCTTCATCGTTTCTTTTTGATTGAGCCGCGCGGGGCCGACTTTTATATTGTGGCTCCGGCCGCGGCGCCGTCACGAGATGTAAATGGGACATACATGCAAGCAGACCGCACTTTCAACATCGCGACATTGATAGAAGAGCAGAAGACGGGACGCTTCGCCGCCGGTCTGCTCTTCTGGTGTTTCCTGATCATGCTGATGGATGGCTACGATCAGACGGCCGTGTCGTTCGCGGCGCCCGCCATCATCAAGGACTGGCACGTCTCACGCGGCGGATTCGGCCCCGTGTTCGGCGCGGGTCTGCTCGGCACGCTGATCGGCTCGTTCATCTTCGGCTATCTCGGCGACCGGCTCGGCCGCAAGAAGGCCATCATCATCGGCAGCCTTTTCTTCGGCGCGCTGACCTGGGCTTCGGTGTGGGTGACCTCGCTGCAGGAGTTGATGCTGCTGCGCTTTCTGGCCGGCATCGGCATGGGCGGCGTGGTGCCGAACTCGGTCGCACTGGTCGCGGAATATGCGCCGAAGCGGCTGCGCGCGACGTGGGTCACGCTGATGTTCTCGGGCTTTTCGATCGGGGCAGGCTCGGGCGGCGCGGTCTCGTCGGCGCTGATTCATCGCTTCGGCTGGCCTGTCATGTTCGCGGTCGGCGGCGTCGGCTCGTTGCTCGTCGCGGTGCTGCTGATCTTCACGCTGCCCGAATCCGCGAAGCTGCTCGTGATCCGGCAGCGCGATCCGCAGGTGCTGCGCAAGCTCGTGGCGCGCCTGCGTCCCGAACTGAAGATTCCCGCCGACGCGCTGTTCGTGCCCGGCGAAGTGCGCGAAAAGCAGCGCTTCGTGCTGAAGCTGATTTTCTCCGATGGCCTCGCCGCCATCACGCCGCTGCTCTGGATCGTGTTCATCGTGAACTCGATGGCGCTCTATTTCCTGCAGAACTGGCTGCCGATTCTGATGGAAGGCATGGGTATCGATCCGCGCGGCGCGGGCCTCATCACGATGATGTTCTCCGTGGGCGGCGTGATCGGCGGTCTCGTGCTCTGCCGCTTCGTCGACCGCCACGGCGTCGCGGCGATCATCTCGCTGCCCGTGATCGGCCTTCCGGTGGTCGCATCGCTCGGTCACGGCTCGTCGCAGGGCTGGCTCATGCTCGCGGTCTTCGCGACCGGCTTTTGCGTGGTGGGCGCGCAGTACGGTCTGTATGCGGTCGCCGGCATGATCTATCCGACGTCGTTCCGCTCCGCGGGCGTCGGCAGCGCGATTTCGGTAGGCAAGATCGGCTCGGTGTCCGGACCGGTGATCGGCGGCCTGCTGCTCTCGATGCACTTGCCGATCGCGCAACTGTTCTACGCCGCCTCGCTGCTGTTCCTCGTCGCCGCTGTGTTCTCGACGATCCTCGCGCTGCTTTATCGCAAGCGTTTCGGCGAGACGCAAGCCGTTGCTTCGGCTGTCGAACCGGCGCGGGGCTCGCTGGTCCAGGACTCGTAACTCTACCGCCGCCGCGCTGACACGCGGCGGCGTTTTCATCGATACATCATTGTTTCGGATGGCTAATAAAAATAGAGGAGACGACGCGACCATGAGCACCCTTGCCGCACGCGAAACCACCGTCGACGTATCGGCGCTGATCGAGCGCCAGAAGCTCGGCGGATTCGCGCTTTTGCTGATCCTGTGGTGCTTTCTGATCGTATTGATCGACGGCTACGATCAGGTCACCGCAGCCTTCGCTGCGCCCGCGCTGATGCATGCCTGGCACACCAATGCGGCCGGTTTTGGACGCGTGTTCGGCGTCGGGCTCTTCGGCGTGCTCGTGGGATCGCTGTTGCTCGGCGTCAGCGGCGACCGCTATGGCCGGCGGCTCACGATAATCTACGGTTCGCTTTCATTCGGCATCCTGACGTTCCTGTGCGGATATGCGGACTCGCTCGATCAACTGACGCTGCTGCGCTTTCTCGCGGGCATCGGCATGGGCGGCGTCGTGCCGAACACGGTCGCGCTCGTATCCGAATACGCGCCCAAGGCACGCCGCGCAACCTGGATCACGCTGATGTTCTCCGGCTTTTCGGTCGGCGCGGGCGGTGGCGGGGCGGTCGCATCGTGGCTGCTGCCGCGCTTCGGCTGGCCCGTCCTGTTCACGGTGGGCGGCATCGCGGCGATCGTCGTGGCGCTGGCGTCGTTCGCGCTGCTGCCCGAATCGATCCGCTTCCTGATCGTGAGCGGGCGCGACACCCGCGGGATTCGCCGCATCGCGCGACGTCTCGGCGCAGAAACCGATGGTGAGGCGGTGCGTTATGTCGTCGACGACGAGGCGCGCGTGCGCGTGCGGCCGGCCGCGTTGTTTCAGGGCGGCCTTGCGAAAGTGACGCCGCTGCTGTGGGCGATCTTCATCCTGAATTCGCTCGCGCTGCACTTCCTGCAGAACTGGCTGCCGATTCTGTTCAGCATGGGCACGCTCGCGCCGGCGCGTGCGGCGCAGGCCGCGATGATGTTTCCGGTGGGCGGCACGATCGGCGCGCTTGCGCTGAGCCGCTCTGTCGATCGATTCGGCGTGCGCGTGATCCTGTTGCTCGCGATGACCGGTTGCCCCATCGCCGCATCGCTCGGCATGCCGATGCCGACCGGCTGGCTCTTCGCGGCCGTGTTCGCGAGCGGTGTCTGCGTGATCGGTAGCCAGTTCGCGCTCTATGCAGTGTCCGGCATGGTTTATCCGACGGCGCTGCGCTCGACGGGCGTCGGCTCCGCGATTGGTATCGGCAAGCTCGGCTCGGTCGCCGGATCGTTGCTCGGCGGCGTGCTGCTGTCGATGCATCTGCCTGTGGAACGACTGTTCTTCGATCTCGCCACCGTGTTTTTGGCGATCGCGCTGCTCGCGGCGGCCCTTGGCGGTGTTAGGCGATTCGAGCGCCGCGAAACCGCGGATCTTTGCTGACGGTCCTGTTAGAACCTTCCCACCCGGTAAGGACGCGGATCGGTGAAACCCGCTTCGCCATTCATCATTTCGCCGACGAGCCTTCCCGTCACCGGACCGAGCGTGAGGCCATGATGCGCGTGCCCGAATGCGAACCAGAGGCCGGGGTGACGATCCGCCGGCCCGATCACCGGACGCATGTCCGGCGTGCAAGGCCGTAGCCCGAGCCACGGCGATTCGTCGATCCGCGCGCCGAGGCCGAACACCGGCCGCGCGAGCCGCTCCGCCCGTTCGAGCTGCACCGGGCTCGGCGGCCTGCCGGGGCGGGCGAGCTCGACGCCGGTGGTCAGGCGCAAGCCGCGCCGCATTGGCGCGACGACATAGCCGTTCTCGATATCGACTACGGGTCTTCCCAGCGCGGCCCGTCCATCGCTTGCGTAGTGCATGTGGTACCCGCGCTTGGCCATGAGCGGCACGCGGTAGCCGAACTTGCGCGCGAGATCGCCGGACCAGACGCCGAGCGCCACCACCGCTGCCTGCGCCTCGACCGGCCCGCTCGCTGTCATCACGCGCCAGCCGCTTCCCGAGGGTTCGAGCGTCGCGGCGTCGCCGGTCAGGATGCGTCCGCCCTCGCGCTCGAAAAGCGCCGCATAACCTTTCGTCAGCGCGCCCGGATCGATCACGCTGCGCGGGTCGGTCCAGTGGATCGCGCCGGCATAGCCGCCATCGAGCGATGCCTCCAGCCGATGCAGCGCGCTCGCGTCGAGCAGGTTCATGCCGAGCCCGTGCTCGCCCGCGATCTGTACGGCGGCGCTCGCTTCCCGCTCGAACTGCTCGCGCGATCGATAGGCTTCGAGCCAGCCCGTGGGCCGCACGAGATCGGCGAGACCGGCCCGCGAAATCAGCGCCTCGTGTTCGGCCACGCTTTTACCGATGAGCGGCAGCATGTCGCGTGCGGCGGCGGCGAGGCGCGCGGGCGCCGACTCCCACCAGAACCGCGCGAGCCACGGCGCATACGCGGGCAGCGAGCGCAGGTCGTAGCGCAGCGCGGTCGAGCGGTTCATCGCGAACTTCAGCACGGTGCCCCAGTCGCGCGGAAACGCATAAGGCACGACCGACGACGCCTCGATCAGCCCCGCATTGCCGAAACTCGTCGCCTCGCCGGGCGCGCGGCGGTCGACGAGCGTCACCTGCCATCCGCGCTGCCGCAGATGCAGCGCCACGCTAACTCCCACGATGCCCGCGCCGAGCACGATCACGTCCTGAGCCATGTTCCGATGCCTGATGAAGTCCTTATTTCGCAATGATGTCGCGTTTGAAGTACTTTTGCGATAGTTGGCTCAGCGTGCCGTCTTTCTTCAGCGAATCGAGCGCGGCGACGACCTTCGCCTTCAACGCCGCATCGTCCTTGCGCAAGCCGATGCCGGTGCCTTCGCCGAGCGTGGACGGATCGGAGAGCGCGGGTCCCGCGAAATCGAAATCCTTGCCTTCGGGCTTCGCGAGGAAGCCGTCGATCGCGGTCTGCACTTCCTGCACGGCGCCGTTGAGCCGCCCGGCCGACAGGTCCGCGAAGATTTGGTCCTGGCTCTGATACGTGACGACCTGCACGCCGTCGCTCGCCCAGTGCTTGCGCACGTAATCCTCCTGCGTCGAGCCTTGCAGTACCCCCACCGACTTGCCCTTCAGGCTCGCGGGCGTCGGCTGCAGGTTCGAGCCGCGCTTCGCGACCATCTGGATCGGCATCACGTAGATGGGCGGCGTGAAGTCGATCGCCTGCTTGCGCTTGGCCGAGATGTTCATCGCCGAATTGATCGCGTCGAACTTGCGCGCCTGCAGCGCAGGGATCAGCCCGTCGAAGCTGTTCTCGACCCAAACGCACTTCATCTTGATGCGCTGACACACCGCGTTGCCGATGTCGATATCGAAGCCTTCGAGCTGGCCCGTCGGCGTCTTGCTCTCGAACGGCGGATACGACGCCTCGACGCCGAATCGCAAGGTCTGCGATTCCGCATGCGCCAGGCCGAATGTGAACGCGAGGCTCGCTGCGCCCGCGAAGCAAATCATCTTCCAGTTCATTGTCGTCACCAAAGTCGTTTGTGAACCTGCACCGTCCGTGTTGCGCCAGGCGCGGGCGTCGCCACGCGCTCCATGGAAATATAGACCAAAAATAAAATAAAAGTCTAGAATAGACAAAAATGTCCACGCCGTAAGCGACGAACGCACGGCGACGAACCGGAGGTTTTCAAATGATTTCCTTGTCTGAAGAAACGCAGGTTGCCCCGACGCCTTTCATCGTTCATGAAGAAGAGGTGCGAAAGGCGCTGCCATCGCTCGATATGCGGGGCGCGCTCGACGACATGTTCGCTGCGCTCGGCGAGGACGAGGCCGTGCAGCCGCCGCAGACGCTCACGCTTTTTCCGCGCGGCGCGGGCGATTTCATCACCTATCTCGGCGTGCTCGCGAAGCATGACGTGTTCGGCGCGAAGCTCTCGCCGTATGTCGCCCAGCCTGGCGCGCCGATCGTCACTGCGTGGACCGCGCTCATGTCGATGCGCACCGGCGCGCCGCTGATGTGGTGCGATTCCGCGCTTCTCACCACCGAACGAACAGCCGGAACGACGGCGCTCGCGGTCGACCGGCTCGCCCGCGCATCGAGCGAGCGGCTGGCGATCATCGGCTCGGGGAGCGTCGCGCTCGCGCATCTGCGGCATGTCGCGCCGTTGCGCGAATGGTCGGAGATCCGCATCCATTCGCCGCGCCTCGCAAGCGAGCGGGAGCGCGCGGACGCGATGAAGGCGCTCGATGCGCGCGTGCGTATTGCGGAGACGGTCGAAGAGTGCGTGCGCGACGCGGATGTCGTGATGCTGTGCACGTCATCGGGCACGCCGGTGCTCGCGCTCGATGCGCTCACGAAGCCCGCGCTCGTCACGTCGATCAGCACGAACGTCGCGCGCGCGCACGAGATCGATCCGGCCGCGCTGAATGCGCTCGACGTCTATTGCGACTATCGGCAGACGACGCCGTCGAGCGCAGGCGAAATGGTGATCGCGCAGGAACATCATGGCTGGTCGCCCGATGCGATTCGCGGCGATCTTGCGGAGCTCGCGCGCGGCGTGTGTCCAGCGCCTTCTTATGAGCGCTCCGTGTTTTTCCGCTCGATCGGCCTCGGCCTGGAAGACATCGCGGTCGCGCATGCGCTGCATGTCCATCTCGCGAAGCTGCGCGCGTCGGCCTAGCGGTATCATCGGCTTTCGCGGGACCGACTTCATGCCTATTTCCATGCCACGACGCAAGACGCCCAAGGCCGATGACGCCGCGCGCGGAGCGCTGCTCGCGCGTTACGCGCATATCGCGGACAGCATCACGACGCTCTTTTTTCCTTATGCGGAGGTCGTGATCCACGATCTCTCGGACCAGACGATCGCGTATCTGTCGAACAATCTCTCCAAGCGCGAGATCGGCGACGACTCGGCGTTGGAGGATGTCGAGGAGACCGCGCGCGAGCGCCTCGTCGGCCCTTACGAGAAGCTCAACTGGGACGGGCGCCGCATGCGTTGCGTCAGCACGGCGCTCTTCGACGACGCGGGCAATGCCGCAGGCGTGATGTGCATCAACTTCAATATCGCGGCTTTCGAGGAGATGCGCTCGACGCTCGATCTATTCCTGCGCGGCGCGGGCGTCGTTGCGCAGCCCGTCGAGCTTTTCAAGGATGACTGGCAGGAACGCATCAACACGTTCCTGCACGGCTGGCTGCGCGAGCGGCAGATCGCGCTCAACTCGCTCACGCGCGATCACCGGCGCGAGCTCGTCGAGGCGCTGCATGAGCAGGGCGCGTTCAAAGGCAAGAGCTCGGCGAACTATATCGCCAAGGTGCTCGGCATGGGACGCGCGACCGTCTACAAGCATCTGCGCGAGATGAAGGACGGCGACTGAGCGGCGGGTTCTTCCCGCCTCCGTCCCGATGCTTCGTTCAGTCCCATGCCGGCGCGAGGCCTGCCGGGCTGACTTCACGGCCGTCGCGTTCCAGTCCGGCGATCTGCGCCATGTCTTCGTCGGTCAGCCTGAGTTGCTGCGAGAGCAGGTTGCTCGCGAGGTTTTCGCGCTTCGTCGATGACGGAATCACCGAGTAGCCGCGTTGCAGCGCCCATGCGAGCGCCACTTGCGCGGGTGTGGCGTGATGCCGCTTCGCGATCTCGCCGATGAACGGGTCCGTCAGCACCTTGCCGTAAGCGAGCGTCATGTACGACGTGACGTGAATGCCTTCTTCGCGAAGGAACTGGACGAGCTTGCGGTTCTGCAGATACGGGCTCAACTCGATCTGGTTGGTCGCGATGTTTTCCCTGCCGACTGCCGCGATGGCCTGCTTCGTCAACTCGATGTTGAAGTTGGAGATGCCGATCTGCTTCGTGAGACCTTGCGCTTTCGCATCGGCTAACGCGCTCATGAATTCATCGAGCGAAACGCCATTGTCGGGCGCGGGCCAGTGGATCAGCGCGAGGTCCACTTCATCCACGCGTAGCTTTGTGAGGCTTTCTTTCAGGCTCGGGACGAGCTTGCTTCGCGCATAGTTGTCGGTCCAGATTTTCGTCGTCAGGAAGATATCGCGGCGGGGCACGCCCGAGGCCGCGATCGCTTCGCCGACTTCGGCTTCGTTGCCGTAAATCTGCGCAGTGTCGATGGCGCCATAGCCGAGTTCGAGTCCGTTGCGCACCGAATCCATGACGACGCGGTCTTTCAGGCGGAAGGTGCCGAGACCGAAAGCGGGAATGCGATTCATGGAATGTGTTCTCCGGGTTGAGGCTTCGTCAATGTCGATGCGATCATTCTGCCCGGATCGATTCATTCGAAAAACCGCTTGAAACGGGAAAGAATCTTGATTTTTAATCAAGTGCGACCGGGCTTTGCGCAACGCGTAGGCTGGCTTTACTTTTGCGCGGAAACCGGTCTATAACGGAGAAACTCTTGAATCGAAGTCAACGATGAAAGTCACGCTCGACGAGCTTCAGACCTTTGCGACGGTGGTCGACACCGGCTCCATCACGGCGGCGGCCGAACAACTGGATCAGACGGTTTCAGGTGCGAGCCGCACGCTCGGACGGCTCGAAGAGAAGCTCCAGACAACGCTACTGCGCAGAACCACGCGGCGTCTGGAACTGACGGAAGAGGGCAAGAGCTTTCTGCAAAATGCGCGCGAGATCATCGATGCCGTGGAGAGCGCCGAGGAACAGATCGCCGCGCGGCGCGAGCGGCCCTCGGGACTCTTGCGTGTCGATGCGGCGACGCCGTTCATGCTGCACGTGATCGTGCCCCTGGTCGCGGGATATCGCGAACGCTATCCGCATGTGGAACTGGAGCTGAACAGCAACGAAGGTGTGATCGATCTTCTGGAACGTCGCACCGATGTCGCGATCCGTATTGGCAGGCTGAAGGATTCGACATTGCATAGCCGCCCGATCGGCAGCAGCCGCATTCGCGTGCTCGCGACGCCGGAGTATCTTCAGGCGCACGGGCTTCCCAGACGCATCGACGAACTCGTGAATCATTCGCTGATCGGCTTCACGCAGCCGGAGTCGCTCAATCTCTGGCCGCTCGCCGGACCGGACGACGAGCCGTATCGGATCACGCCGGCCATTGCGTCATCGAGCGGCGAGACGCTGCGGCATCTCGCGCTGGAAAGCGCGGGTATCGTGTGTCTGTCGGATTTCATGACCCTGCGCGACCGGCGCGAGGGCAGGCTCGTGCAGATTCTCGCGCGCCACACGCAGGAAGTGCGGCAACCGATCAACGCGGTCTACTATCGCAACACGGCGATCTCCGCGCGCATAGCTTCATTCGTCGACTATCTGGCCGAAGCGGTCAAGACCACCGAGTTCGCGCTGACCGGCCATCGCTGAGGCTTCAGCCGATGCCGAGCACGTTGGCGCCGATGCACGGATCGATCGCCCGCTCTAGCCGCTTCTGATGCGCGGTCAGCGTGATCTCCATCGAACCGGTGCCTACTTCCAGATCGAGCAGATGGCCGCCGTACGCGTTGAAGTTGCTGTCGCCGGCCATGCCGTGCATATGGATCGACGGCTTGCCTTCTTTCCACGCGACCGAACCCGCAAGACTGCCCATCTCGACGTTGCGAAAGGTCTTCGCGTCGAAATCCTTCTTTGCCGCGTTCCAGAAGCCGAAGGTCGGATGACCGAAGCCGATGCCCGTGACGCTCGCCGCCGGAATGCTCTCGGCCAGCGCGAACTTCGTCAGATGCTCGAAGACGTTGTCGCCCATGCGCAGCACCATGAAATAGCCCGTGGGCGTCCTGATGTATCTGCGTTGCACGTCCGGGCCGCCCGCGGATATGACGCCCGCTTCGCACTCCGCAGGCGATTGCGTCTGCGCGGATACGCCGCCCGGGATGACGGATGCCGCCAATGCGCCGGCCGACAGCGCCGCGATGTTCCTGAAGAAGTGCCTGCGCAGATAAGTCTCGTCCATGAAGCTGTCTCCGTTGATGTTCTTGCCGAGTCGATTCGGCTGCCGCGGAGTGTAGACAAGACGTTCCCGACGAAATACTGAGAGTTGCGACTAGGGCTATAACCCGGCGTCATGGCTTTCGTCGCGCGGCGGGTTCAGCTCTTCCATCAGGAGGCGCGCGCCGGCGGAAACCGGTGCGCCGTGCCGCGTGACCAGTTCGTACGGCTCGCTTTTCGAAGAGAGCCTGAGCGGCAGAATGCCGGTCATGCCGTGCTGGCTGAAGAACTCGGCGACATCGATCGATACGAGCGCGACGAACGTCGGATTGCTTTGCAGTAGCGAAAGCGTGGCGAATGCCGACGTGGTCTCGACGAGATGTCGCGGAAAGCGAATCTCGGCTTCGCGGAACTCTCGTTCGAGCAGCATGCGCATCGGCATGTTGGCGCGATAGACGACCCATCGCACATCGGCGAGATCTTTCAGATGCAGCTTGCGCGCGTTCTGAAACGGATGGCTCAGGTTCGCGATGACAGCCAGCGTTTCCTCTTGCAGATTGACGCTGTCATAGAGAAAGGGCGTCTGGCTGATCGTCGTGCGGCACACGGCGAGATCGAGCCGTCCCGCATCGATCAGGCTCAGCAACGCGGCGCTCGTATCCTCCACGATCTCCACCGACATCTCCGGATGCTTCGTGACGAGCGAAGAAATCGCATCGATCACGCGCGGCACCGCGCCCATGATGACACCGACCGACACGCGCCCGCCATGCCCTCGCATGATGCCGACGATTTCCTCGCGCAAATGCGCGACGTCGGTGTGGATCAACCGCGCATAGCGAATCACGCAATGGCCGATGTCGTTCGGTTCCAGACCGCGGCTGGTTCGGTTGAAAAGCGCCGTGCCGAAGGTGGTTTCGATTTCATGCAGCGCCTTGCTTGCGCCAGGCTGCGTGAGCGAAACCTGCTTCGCCGCGCTCAGCAGCGAACCGTGATCGGCAAGCGCGATGAGCAGACGCAACTGCTTCAGATGCAGCCGGGAAATGATCGAGTTGAGGGAAGGAGTCATGCGGCGAGTTGAGGAATAGTTATACCCGTATTCATTATTGTCAATTCCGGTCGTTTGGGCCGCTGCCTATACTGCCGCATCAAACCCGCGTTGCGCAAAGCTCAAAGCCTAAGGTTAACCCGCGTCGATAAGGGTTTCGGCTATCCGGGTTTTCTTGTACCTATAACTGTCGATCAACATGGCCCTCATCAACTACATCACGCAGATTCAGTTCGACTTCGGCGCCCTGCGGCTGCTGAAGAGCGAATGCGAAAGGATCGGAATCAAGCGACCGCTCATCGTGACGGATCGCGGCATCCAGGCGGCGGGCATCGTGGACAAGGTGCTGTCCGCGCTGGGCGCGGATCACGCCGTACCCGTATATGACGGCACGCCGCCGAATCCGAACGAAGCGGCGGTGCGCGAAGGGGTCGCCGTGTTCGTCGATGCGGGTTGCGATGGAATCATCGCGGTGGGCGGCGGATCGTCGATCGATCTCGCGAAGGGCGTCGCGGTCTGCGCCACGCACGACGGCCCGTTGCAGAGCTTCGCCGTGATCGAAGGCGGCGCGACGCGCATCACGTCGGCGACCGCGCCTGTGATCGCGATTCCGACGACGGCGGGCACCGGCAGCGAAGTGGGACGCGGCGCGATCCTGATCCTCGACGACGGCAGAAAAGTCGGCGTGATATCGCCCTTCGTGGTGCCGAAGTCCGCCATCTGCGATCCCGAGCTCACGCTGAAATTGCCCGCGACGATGACCGCTGCAACCGGCATGGACGCGATCGCGCATTGCATCGAGACCTTCATGGCGCCCGCGTTCAATCCCGCGGCGGATGGCATCGCGCTCGATGGGCTGTGGCGCGGCTGGCGTCACATAGAACTCGCCACCACGCATCCCGACGACAAGACCGCGCGCATGAACATGATGAGCGCATCGATGCAGGGCGCGCTCGCGTTCCAGAAGGGTCTGGGATGCGTGCACAGCCTCAGTCATTCGCTCGGCGGCATGAACCCGCGTCTGCATCACGGCACGCTCAACGCGATCTTTCTGCCCGCGGTGATCGCGTTCAATCAGGAAGCGCCGACGGTGCAGGAAGAAGGCAAGCTCGCGCGCCTGGCGCAAGCGATGGGTCTCGAGAATCCCGCGAACGTCGGGCCTTCGATCAGGGAGATGACGCATCGCCTCGGCCTGCCGACGACGCTTTCGAGTATCGGCGTCACGCGCGACATGTTCCCCGACATCGTGAAGGGCGCGCTGAAAGATCACAGCCACAAGACCAATCCGCGCGACGCATCGGAAAGCGATTATCACGCGATGCTCGACGCATCGTTCTGAAAGAGGAAGACATGGGAGACAAGCTGACCATCGGGCGCAATGGCGATATGGCTATCCTCACGCTCGATAACCCCGACAGGATGAACGCGCTCACGCTTTCGATGTGGCGCGATCTCGGCGCGGCGATGCAGCAGCTATCCGACGATGACAGCGTTCGATGCATCGTGCTGCGCGGCGCGGGAACGAAGGCGTTCGCAGCGGGCGCGGATATCGGCGAATTCGCGACGCAACGGTCGAATCGCGAACAGGCGCGCGCTTATGCGCAGATCACGACCGCCGCGATGGAGGCCATCGAGCATTGCCGTCATCCGGTCGTCGCGATGATTCATGGCGTATGCGTCGGCGGCGGGCTGGAGATCGCATCGCTCTGCGATATCCGCATCTGCGGTGAATCGAGCCGCTTCGGCGCACCCGTCGGACAACTCGGACTCACGATGTCCTGTGCCGAGCTCGGCGCGCTGATTCGTCTCGCGGGCCGTTCCGTCGCAATGGAGATCGTGCTCGAAGGGCGCATCTTCGATGCAACGGAAGCGCTTGCGAAGGGACTGACGTCACGGGTCGTAGCCGACGATGCGGTCGAGGAAGAAGCCATTGCCACCGCACGGCGCATCGCGCGCGGCGCGCCGCTCGTCGCGCGCTGGCACAAGGCGGCGGCGAACAAGCTGACGCCATCGCCCGCGCTGTCGGAAACCGATATCGAATCCGCTTTCGATTGCTTCGACACCGAGGACTTTCGCATCGGTGCCGAGGCATTCAATGCAAAACAGAAACCAGTCTTCAAGGGAAAGTGAAATGGGTCCGCTGAGTGGAATGAAAGTAGTCGAACTGGCGCATATCATGTCCGGCCCCGTGTGCGGCATGATGCTCGCCGACATGGGCGCGGATGTCGTGAAGGTCGAGAAAGCGCCGGACGGCGACGATTCGCGCCGTTTCTCGCCGATTCTGCCGAGCGGCGAATCCGCGTCGTACATGATCGTCAATCGCAACAAGCGCGGCATCGGCCTCAATCTGAAGAGCGAAGGCGGCCGCGAAGTATTGAAGCGATTGCTCGCGGACGCGGATGTCGTCACGGAAAACTATCGCGCCGGCACGATGGAGAAGTTCGGCCTCGGTTACGAGACGCTCAAGGAACTCAATCCGGGACTGATCTATTGCGCGATCTCGGGCTTCGGCCGCACCGGTCCGTTCGGCGAGAAGGGCGGCTTCGATCTCATCGCGCAAGGCATGAGCGGCATGATGAGCATGACGGGCGAAGAAGGGCGCGAGCCGGTGAAGGCAGGCTCGCCCGTCGCCGATATCAACTCGGGCATTCTCGCGGCGCTCGGCATTGCGGCGGCGTATGCGCAGAAGCTGCGCACCGGACGCGGCCAGATGGTCGACACGTCGCTCTTCGAAGCGGGCCTGCAACAGATGTTCTGGCCTGCGGCGAGCTATCTCGCGGACGGCACCATTCTGCCGAAGATGGGCTCCGCCAATTCGACGAGCGCGCCGTATCAGGTCTTCAAGACGAGCGACGGCTGGATCAACATCGGCGCGGCCAATCAGAGCAACTACGAGCGGCTGCTCGACGTGCTCGACGCGCCCGCACTCGCGAGCGATCCGCGCTTCGAAACGAATGCGCTGAGATTGCAGCATCGCGAGGCGCTCGTCGCGATCATCAATGAATTGCTCGTTCGCCGCAGCACGGATGAATGGATGGCGCAGTTCGATCGCATCGGTCTGCCGGCCGGTCCGGTCCTCGATATCGCGGCGGCGCTCGCGCATCCGCAGACGATCGCGCGCGAGATGGTCGTCGAAACCGATCATCCGACGGCCGGCAAGGTCAGAGGTCTCGGCCTGCCGATCCACTTCTCCGATGCGAAGCGCTCGGGCAATCGTCCCGCGCCGCTGCTCGGCGAGCACACGCGAGAAGTGTTGACGGAGTCGGGCTATTCGGCAGCCGATATCGATCGTCTGATCGAAGAGAAAGCGGTCGTCGCGCTTGCTCAGTAACCGCAGCAACAGACGCGATCGAATCGCGCATGACAGAGTTCAGGAGACAAACATGAGTGGAACCATCACGCGTCGGGACTTCCTGACGACGGCGGGCGTTGCCGTGGCCGCCACGGCGGCGGGCATCGCACTGCCGACCCGCGCATTCGCGCAAGCCGCGCCCATCGTGCTCAAGTACGCGAGCAGCCTGCCGGACAGCCATCCGCTCAACGCGCATATGCGCGAGGCATCGGCGGCCATCAAGAAGGAAACGAACGGCCGCGTCGATCTTCAGGTCTTCGCGAACGCGCAAATGGGCGGAGACACCGACATGCTGTCGCAAGTGCGCGCGGGCGGCGTCGATTTCATTCCGTTGCCGGGTGCGATTCTGTCGACGCTCGTGCCGGTCGCATCGATCGAAAGCGTGCCTTTCGCGTTCAAGAACTACGACGACGTATGGGCCGCGATGGATGGCGACCTCGGCAAGCACGTCCGCGAGCAAGCCGCGAAAGCAGGGCTCATCGCGATGGACAAGGTCTGGAACAACGGCTTCCGGCAGATCACCAGTTCTACGCGCCCCATCAGGACGCCCGCCGATCTCAAGGGCTTCAAGATCCGCGTGCTGGTCAGCCCGCTATGGACTTCGATGTTCAAGACCTTCGGCGCGGCGCCCACCGGCATCAGCATCAACGAGACGTACTCCGCGCTGCAGACGAAAGTCGTCGAAGGACAGGAGAATCCGCTCGTCGTGGTGCAGTCCGCGCGCTTCTACGAAGTGCAGAAGTACTGCTCCCTGACGGGGCATATCTGGAACGGCTTCTGGCTGCTCGCGAGCGGCAAGACCTGGCCGAAGCTGCCAAAGGATGTGCAGGACATCGTCGCGCGCAATATCAACGAGGCGGCGATGAAGCAGCGCGAGGAAGTCATCCGTCTCAATCAGAGTCTCGAACCGATGCTCACCTCGAAGGGCGTCACCTTCAACAAGGTCGATCAGCAGGCGTTCCGCACCGATCTGCAGCAAAAAGGTTTCTACGCCGAGTGGAAAAAGAAGTACGGCGATGCGGCTTGGGGACTTCTCGAGAAATATTCCGGGCAGCTTTCGTGAGGAAGGAGCGGATCATGAGCACTGACGTTTCCATGGGGATGCCTGTGACGGTCGCGGGCAAGCCGCTCGGGCCGGTTGCAAGAGCGGGTCATATTCTCGATGTCTGCATCCGCTGGTCGACCGAACTCTGCGCCGCGGCGCTCGTAGTGGCCGAAGTAGTGTTGCTGTTCGCGAACGTGTTCTATCGATACGTGCTTCACGATCCGCTGATCTGGGGCGACGAACTGGCGACGCTTTTGTTCATCTGGCTCGCGATGCTGGGCACAGTCATCGCATTGCGCCGCAACGAGCATATGCGGCTCACGACCTTCATCGCGCATCTGAAACCTGCGAGGCGCGCATTCGTCGATACGTTCGGCGCCGTGGTCGTCATCGCGTTCATCCTGGTGCTGCTGTCGCCGGCGTGGGAGTACGTGTCGGAAGAGTGGGCCATCACGAGCGCGGCGCTGGAAATATCGAACGGCTATCGCGTGGCGGCGCTCGCGGTCGGCCTTACGCTGATGCTCGCGATTTCCGTCGCGCGTCTGATGGAGCAGGCGAGGCCGCTGCACTTCGTGATCTCGGCCGTGGTAGCAGGCGGCATCGCGCTTGCGCTGATGACGTTCAAGGCCGCGATGACATCGCTCGGCAACTGGAACCTCGTGATCTTCTTCGTGGTCGCCGTCGTGTTCATGGTGGTGATCGGCGTGCCGATCATGGTCGCCTTCGGGTTGTCGACCGTCGCTTATCTGAGCACGGTGACCATGACGCCGATGCTCGTCGTGATGGGCCGTATCGACGAAGGCATGTCGAGCCTGATCCTGCTCGCGATTCCGTTGTTCGTGTTCCTCGGCGCGCTCATCGAAGCAATGGGCATGGCGCAAGCGATGATCCGCTTTCTCGCATCGCTGATCGGGCATTTCAAGGGCGGCTTGTCGTATGTGCTGATCGGCGCGATCTATCTCGTGAGCGGCATCTCCGGTTCCAAGGCCGCGGATATGGCCGCCGTCGCGCCGGCGCTCTTTCCGGAGATGAAAAAGCGCGGCGAGGATGAGAACGAACTCGTCGCGATGTTGAGCGCGTCGGGTGCGATGTCGGAGACTATTCCGCCGAGTCTCGTGCTGATCACCATCGGTTCGGTGACGGGCGTATCGATCTCCGCTTTGTTCACGGGCGGCTTCATGCCGGCGATCGTCGGCGCGTTCGCGATGGTCGCGGTGATCTGGCTCAAGAACCGCAAGCGCGAGCTGAAGGAAGTCGAACGCGCAAAGCCGCGCGAAGTCGGCAGGGCGTTCCTGTTCGCGCTGCCTGCGCTGGCGTTGCCGTTCGTGATCCGCGCAGCGGTCGTCGAAGGCATCGCGACGGCAACCGAAGTCGCTTCCGTCGGCGTGGCGTATACGTTCGTCGTCGGTCTCTTGTTTTATCGCTCGTTCAAGTGGAACCGGCTCTACCCGATCATCGTCGGCACGGCGTCGCTGTCGGGCGCGATTCTGATCATCATCGGCTGCGCGACCGCGATGGCCTGGGCGTTGACGCAATCCGGCTTCTCGCATCAGCTCGCGCAACTCATGTCGACGGCGCCCGGCGGTTCGATGGGCTTCCTGCTGATCTCGGCGGGCGCGTTCGTGTTGCTCGGCAGTTTCCTCGAAGGCATTCCCGCGATCGTGCTGTTCGGCCCGTTGTTGTTTCCGGTCGCGCGTCAACTCGGTATCAACGACGTTCATTACGCGATGGTCGCGATCTTCGCGATGGGCCTCGGCCTCTTCGCACCGCCTTTCGGCGTGGGCTTCTATGCGGCGTGCGCGATCGCGAAGGTCGATCCCGATGGCGCGATGAAGCGCGTGTGGCCGTATCTGGGCGCGCTCGCGGTGGCGCTGCTCGTCCTCGTCGCCGTACCGTGGGTGTCCACGGGCTTTCTTTCCGGAAACTGAACCATGATCAACGATTCCTTGCGGGTCGGCGCTACGCATTCGCGAACCATCGAAGTCGATCGCGAGCGCACCATTTCCTTCCTCGGCGAAGACCTTCGCATCTACGCGACGCCGAAGCTGATCGACGATATCGAGCAGACCTGTCTCGACTATCTGCTCGATTTCGTCGATAAAGGCGAAAACTCGGTGGGCACGGCGGTCGATATCGCGCATACCGGCGCGACCTTGCTCGGCGTGCGCGTGCGTATCGAAGTGAAAGTGGCGAGCATCGATGGCCGCGCCGTGAAATTCGATATCGCCGTGTTCGACGACATCGAACAGGTATGCACGGGTAGTCATTCGCGTTTCGTCGTCAATGTCGAAAAACTGAAGGCGCGCGTCGGTGAGAAAGCGAGCCGGGCGGGCATCGTATCCGCATGAGCATCAATGACATCGCGCCGGATGAGATACCGATCATCGATGCGCATCATCATCTGTGGGATCTCTCGGCGGGGCGTTATCCGTGGCTGCAGGACGACTATCACCAAGAGTTTTTTCTCGGCGATTACCGCAGTCTCTGCCGGGACTTTCTTCCGCAAGACTATCTCGCGGCGGTGGGCGCGCAACCCGTGATCGGGACGGTCCACGTCGAGGCGGAGCGTGCGCGTGACGAGCAGGTCGCTGAAACGCGCTGGCTGCATGAGGTGCATGAGCGTTATGGCTTTCCGCGAGCCGTCGTCGCGCATGCGTGGTTCGATGCGCCCGACACGGAGGAGATCCTTGCGCGGCATGCGGCGTATCCGCTTGTGCGCGGAATTCGTTCGAAGCCGGTCACGTCGCGCAGTCCCGGCGAGCGGATCGAAGATCCGCGCGGAACGATGC
Organism: Caballeronia arvi; assembly: GCF_001544695.2. Lineage (GTDB taxonomy): Bacteria > Pseudomonadota > Gammaproteobacteria > Burkholderiales > Burkholderiaceae > Caballeronia > Caballeronia arvi. The sequence goes on along the minus strand of NZ_FCOM02000052.1, from coordinate 4,617 downwards.
GCGATCCGGCCTGGCTGCGCGGATTCTCGTTACTCGAAAAGTTCGGTTTCTCGTGGGATTTGCGCGTGCCGCCGTGGCATCTCGCCGATGCGGCCGAAGTGGCGAGCATGTTTCCGAACATCGGCATTGCGTTGAATCACGCCGGCTTCCCGTGGGACCGAAGCGAAGAGGGATTGGCCCGATGGCGGCGCGGAATGGAGCAGCTCGCGAAGCAGCACAATGTCTCGGTGAAGCTGTCGGAGTTCGGCCTCAAGGATGCTACCTGGAACTACGACGATAACCGGCGCATCGTGCTCGATGCGGTTTCCATATTCGGCGTCGATCGCTGCATGTTCGCGAGCAATTTTCCCGTCGCCGGTTTGAGGGTGAGCTACGACGTACTCGTCAGCAGTATGAGAAGGATGCTGGAACCGCTCGGGCGCGATGCGCTCGAGAAGATTTTCTATCTTAATGCGCAGCGGTTCTATCGCATCGTGGTTTGAGCCAGGAGAGACTTGTCCATGTGGGACGCCAACGAACTTCGCCGCCGCTTTCTAGAGAGCGGCGCGGACGATGATCTGCCTATCGCGGATGCTCATCAGCACTTCTTCGACGTCGAGCGTAATTACTATCCGTGGCTCGCGGACAAGCCGGTGCAGAATTTCCGCTACGGCGATTACGATCGCATACGGCGCACCTTCCTGCCCGATGATTACTTTCGCGCGGCGGGTCATCACAAGATCGTGCAGACGGTGCTCATCGAAGGGGAATGGGACCCGGCCGATCCGCTCGGCGAACTGCGCTGGGTCGAATCGCTGCGGCGCGAGCATGGCTTTCCGCACGCGATGAGCGCTCAGGCCTGGCTCGATCGCGAAGACGTGGACGCGGTCCTCGATGTCTACGGACGGCATCCGCTCGTCAGAGGAATTCGGCACAAGCCGGCTGCGGTTGCGCGCGCCGATCATACGAATGACTTCGTTGCGCCGGGATCGATGCGCGATCCGAAATGGCGCGACGGTTACGCGAAACTGCGCGAGCACGGCCTGTTGTTCGAGCTTCAGGTGTTCTGGTGGCATTTCAACGAGGCAGCCGAACTGGCGCGCGATTTTCCGGGCACGCAGATCGTCATCAACCACACCGGCCTGCCGGCGGATCGATCCGAGGAAGGCCTGAAAGGCTGGTGCGATGCGCTCGAATTGGTGGCACGCGAGCCGAACGTGCATCTGAAAATTTCGGGCATCTGTATTCCGGGGCAGCGCTGGAGCGTGGATGCAAACACGCGCATCGTGCGCACCGCAATCGACGTGTTCGGCGCACGGCGCTGCTCGTTCGCCAGCAACTATCCCGTGGACGGCGTCGTTGACCGGATGACGGATATCTTCGACGGCTTCAAGACGATAGCCGCGCCCTATTCGATAGCAAACCGGCTGGCGCTCTTTTACGACAATGCGGTCGAGGTCTATGGAATGTGAAATCGACAACTCGGAAAACAATGACTGTATAAGCTGCTCCAATCATTCGCCGCGCCCGGTTGCTTTGATTCCCGCCCGGTTAACGCCTACAACAAAGAATGTCCGGCAATGCTCATGCGTGCCGGATTCGACCGGCGGAGGAGGCGCGAATGAGCTATCAACTGATGGGCAGCATCCTCGAAGTATGCGAGTGCAAGATACTGTGTCCGTGCTGGGTCGGGGAAGATCCCGATAACGGCACTTGCCGCAGCGCTATCGCGTACCACTACGAGCAAGGCGTGATCGACGGCGTCGATGTGTCGGGAAGGACGGTTGCATTCGCGGCATTCATTCCCGGCAACGTGCTGAAAGGCGGCTGGCGCGTTGCGATGTTCGTCGACGATGGCGCGAGCGACGCGCAATTCGATGCGCTCGTGAGCGTGCACCGTGGCGAGCGCGGCGGGCCGCTCGCGGATATCGTGAAGCTGATCGGTGAAATGGTATCGGTGGAACGCGCCGCGATCGAATACACGGTCGTCGAAGGCAAGGGAAGGATGAAGGTCGGCGAAACCATCGAGGCCGATCTGGAGCCTTATCGCGGCCCGACCGGCGAGCCGACCAGACTGGTCGAAAGCATCTTTTCGACGATACCCGGATCGCCCGCGTTCGTCGGCAAGGCGAACTCGTTCCGCCTGCGGCACGAAAAGCTCGCACTCGATCTGGATCTCACGGGACATAACGCCATTCAGGGATCGTTCAGCTTCGCGTCATGAAGATGCGCCCGCGCTCGCGGCTTTTCGCGCCGCTCTTCGTCGCGTTGACGGCGAGCGCATGGATCGCGCTATGGGCGTGGGACGCGGGGCCGTATGCGCGCTATCTGCATCGGGCGAGCTGGACCGAGCTGCCGGGCGTCGGCGCGATATGCCGTGCGGTGCCCGGCGCGAGTCTTCCGCTTGCCGCGTCGCTGCACAGCGTCGCATGGCTCCTGATGATTGCGGCGATGATGCTGCCCACAGCCTTCCCGCTCTTCGACACCTTCAGGCGGATGACGAGTGCGCGCGAAGAGCGGCGCACGCTGATCGCGTTGCTGATCGTCGGCTATGCGATGGCGTGGACGTTGTTCGGCCTCATCGCACATGCCTTCGATGAGGCGCTCCACCGTCTTGCAGATCAATCGCCGACATTGCTTGCGAACGGATGGCTGATCGGCGCTGCGATCGTCGCGCTTGCGGGCCTCTATCAATTCAGCAGCCTCAAGCATCGATGTCTCGACAAGTGCCGCTCGCCCCTCATGTTCATCACCGGACATTGGCGCGGCCTGAGCGCGCGCCGTGAGAGCTTTCTGCTCGGCATGAGTCACGGCGCTTTCTGCGTGGGCTGCTGTTGGGCGCTGATGCTGCTGATGTTCGCGGTCGGCACGGGAAGCGTCGGCTGGATGCTGGCACTGGGCGCTATCATGGCGGCCGAGAAGAACTTCAGTTGGGGCAGGTCGATCGGCAAGCCGCTGGGCATTGCGCTGATTGCGTGGTCCGCGTGGATCGTTGTGCAGCATGTCAGCATGGCTTGAGGCTGGCGCACGACTTCGCCGAGGCACAGAAATTGCGCGGTCGTTAATTTCGGATTACAGATATTATATTATTCGATTCGTTCCGCTGACCATGAAAGGAAGAAGACCTCATGCCACGCCTCGAGCCTGCGCGACCGCCAATGCTTGTCGACTTCGTCTGGCGTATGTTGCTTCGCGTCGGTTTCGTATTTGCTCGCATCTGGTGGTCCGTTCGACGGCCTCATCATGAGGGCGCGCTTGTGGCCGTCTACGTCGGGCAGGCGCTGTTGCTGTTGAGGTCATCGTACCGGTCCGAATGGAATTTCCCGGGCGGAAGCGTTCACGCCGGAGAAACGCCCGAGGCGGCAGCGCAGCGGGAAATGAAAGAGGAGATCGGGCTTCCGTCGTACCCGTTGCTTGCCGCGGGCAGTGCCTGCGGAATCTGGGACGGACGAAAGGATCGGGTCCATTTCTTCGAACTGCACCTCGATGGGCTACCCAGGCTGCGACTCGACAATCGTGAGATCGTCGCCGCGCAACTGGCATCGCCCGATGAATTGCGCGGCTTAGCGCTGACCAAGGCGGTCGTCGCCTATCTCGGCAGGGATCATCAATCGTCGTAAGGCTCGGGACGGCCGAAAGGCCCGAAAACGGAGATTGATTCACTCCGCTACTAGCGATACTCTTAATGACCTTTCGTTGGTCGTCGAATGCTGGTCAACCCGGAGACATCGTGAAGCGAGCGTGGGCTTTAACCTGCATCCTCGCCGTGAGCGCGATCCTCGGCGGCTGCAACAAGGACGGATCGCGAAACGCTACTCAAGAAGCGGGCGCATCCGCGAGTCAGGCGCCGGGTCAGCCTGGGCAGGCCGCGAGCGGCACAACCGCCGCATCGGGCGCGCAGGATCGAAGCGCGCCGGCTTCTGTCTCCAAAGCGCAGTTGCCGGCGGAAGCAGCTGAAACGCTGCGTCTGATCAAAGCGGGCGGCCCTTTTCCTTTCGGCGAGGACGGCGTCTTGTTCCGCAACAGCGCGTCGCTACTGCCGCAGCACGCGCGCGGCTACTACCACGCATACACCGTTCGCACGCCTGGCTCGGCGGATCGCGGGCTACGTCGCATCGTGTGTGGCGGACCGCGCAGGCATATCAACGACTGCTACTACACCGACGATTACTACGCCAGTTTCAAACGTATTGCGGATTAGCGTGAGCTCGCTGCTGAGTCCACAGCATTATTCGCAATCCGAAGTGTAATCGTTGCGTGGAGCGATCCTGGAGCTGAACTGGAGCCGGGAAGCGTGAAGTCGGACGTATCCGCGCGTGAGCCGCGGAGTCGGCGGCGCTGCTGATCCTCGTTTCGCTTGAACTAATGCGGCTCGCTGTGTGCTGCATCTACGTCCCGATCTGGCTCGGCAATCGCGTCGATGCATCGCGACCCGATTTCGTTTCGAAATTTTTTTCGAAAAGACGCTTGACGACATCAAAATGCACCCGCATAATTCGCCTCCCGTTGAATGACGGCGCGCAAGAAAGCAAGCAGACAGCGAAGCACATTCATTGCGCAATGCTCTTTAAAAACTAACAGCCGATAAGTGTGGGCGCTTGATGGCGAGTGCGGTTCTGGTGCTTTTGGGCGCTGGAG
>NZ_FCOM02000138.1 GCF_001544695.2 Caballeronia arvi | reverse complement strand
TTCACCGAAAACGAAACCAATACCGAGCGCCTCGATGGCACCGCGAACCGCACGCCTTACGTCAAGGACGGCATCGACCGCTGCATCGTTCACGGACAGGAAGCGGCCGTGAACCCGGAGAAACGTGGCACGAAGGCGGCCGCGCATTATTCGCTGATGGTAGGACCGGGTGCGTCACACGTATTGCGTATGCGCCTCGTCCGGGATACGCGCGAGCAGGAGGCTTCGGCAGAGGACGGATACAGCGAAGCATTCGGCAGCGGCTACGACGAAATACTGAAAGCGCGCCATCGCGAAGCGGACGAGTTCTATGCGAAGGTCATTCCGGCATCGCTCGATGCGGACGAAACGAACGTGATGCGTCAGGCGCTTGCCGGCATGATGTGGTCGAAGCAGTTCTATTACTACGACGTCGACAGATGGCTGACCGAGCGCGGCTCCGATCCGTTCGATCCAAGGCGGCGCGCGCCGCGCAACGATCACTGGCATCACATGTACAACGCGGACATCGTCTCGATGCCCGACAAATGGGAGTACCCGTGGTATGCGGCATGGGATCTGGCCTTTCATGTCCTCGCGCTCACACTCGTGGATGAAGACTTCGGCAAGCAGCAGCTCGACCTGATGCTGCGGGAGCGTTATCTGCATCCGAGCGGACAGCTTCCGGCTTACGAGTGGAATTTCGGCGATGTCAATCCGCCGGTGCATGCATGGGCGACCATCTTTGCATATCGTCTCGAGCAATACCGTTACGGGCGCGGCGATCTCGTCTGGCTCGAACGGTCCTTTCACAAGCTGCTGCTCAACTTCACGTGGTGGGTGAACCGCAAGGACCGGGAGGGCAACAACGTATTCGAAGGCGGCTTTCTCGGTCTCGACAACATCGGCGTCTTCGACCGAAGCGCACCGCTGCCCACGGGCGGATATCTGGAACAGACGGACGGCACCGCATGGATGGCGTTGTTCTGCCAGAACATGCTCGAGATCGCCGTGCAGCTCGCGCTGAACAATCCTGCTTATGTCGATATGTGCGTGAAGTTCGTGTCCCACTTCCTGTGGATTGCATCGTCGATGCTACGCACCGGCGAAGGCAGCGGCATGTGGGACGAAGAAGACGGGTTCTTCTACGACGTGCTGAGATCGCCCGATGGCCGCGCCGAGCGGCTTAAGGTGCGCTCGATGGTGGGACTGCTGCCGCTACGCCGTCACGTCGTTCGATGGCGCGCTGACGGAGCGTTATCCCGATGCCTTCGAGAATCTCAAGCGGTTCTTCGCAGCGCGTCCGGAGATCATGGCTTCGATCCACGACCTGACGGCTAAGGGAGTCGCCGACCGCCGCATGGCTTCGATTCTCAACGAAGCGAACCTGCGACGCGTCCAGTCGAAGATGCTGGACCAGAACGAATTTCTGAGTCCGCACGGCATCCGATCGCTGTCCCGATACCACGCGGAGCATCCCTACGTCTACCGCACGGGTGAGCAGGAATACCGGGTTTCATACTTGGCGGCAGAATCCGACACCGGCATGTTCGGCGGGAATTCCAACTGGCGTGGCCCTGTGTGGATGCCCGTGAACGGTCTCATCATTCGCGCGCTGCTGCAGTATTTCAGCTACTACGGGAACGATTTCAAGGTGGAATGCCCGACCGGCTCAGGGCATCAGATGACGCTCTATGAAGTCGCTGAAGAGATCACCCGAAGGTTGTCGAGCATCTTCTTGCGCAACAGCGACGGCCACCGGCCGGTGCATGGCGGCAATCGAAAATTTCAAGACGATCCGCGCTGGCGTGATTGCCTGCTGTTCTACGAGTACTTCCACGGCGATAACGGCGCGGGACTCGGCGCCAGCCACCAGACCGGCTGGACCGGCATCATCAGCCGAGCGATGCATCTGTTCGCCACGACGACGCCGGAGCAGTTTCTGCAGGCTGCGAACCGTTGAGGAGTTAAAAGCGCTAGTCGCCTATGCGCAGGCCGGCGACCATGCGAAGACCGCCCACGCAATTGTTGCACGAAGCGGGGACTCACGATATCCAGGCGGTGACTATGGCTGGGGTGCGGCAACTCCTACTGGACGCACACCTTCGCCGGTTCTGGTGCACGCAAGGTGGTCCAGCTGAGCAACGGGCGCGTTCGCGTTTACTCAAAGCGCGCCGGGCTCACGTGTCGTGTACTCACTAGGCGGTTGACGGCGTGATTCTGGGGCATACCTTAAGGGTGCTTGAACGACGGAGTGAAGCATGTGCAAATTACACACCCATTCGCAAAGCGGGCGAGGCGATCACTACTTTTCTGGAGTTGGAATCCGCCGGTGGGCTGCTTCTCGTAGCGACAACCATTCTCGCGTTGATCTTCAGCAATTCGCCGCTTCAACAGGCCTACGATGATGTTTTGAAGATTCCGGTAGAGATTCGCTTTGGCTCGTTTTTGATCGCGAAGCCCCTTCTACTTTGGATCAACGATGGCTTGATGGCGGCCTTCTTTCTGCTAGGGAAACGCTGATTTATTCAGCTCGGTGGTCATCGTTTGCATAGCTGAGGACGTTATAGAAGGCAGCTCACGGAACAGACTCACGATGAAGAGGCAGATCGGTTTCGCGAAAGCGGAAATTGCGGGCAAGAAGAGAGTGACCAGACGCCAACGCTTCCTGGCCGAGATGGAGAAAGCAGTTCCATGGCAGCGCTTGTTGTCGGCAATCGAGCCGCACTATCCCAAGGGCACGCGAGGCCGCCCGCCGATGCTGTTTTGTGCAGCCCTGGCCATCGCAGTGCTGATTGCTCTGAATTTGCAGAATGCCACGCGCATCGCGCCTTATGTCATTGTCGGCGTTGTCCTGTGGATATTCGTTCTGAAATCCGGCGTTCACGCAACGCTCGCGGGGGTTGTCATTGCTTTCGCAGTGCCGCTAAATGCGACCGACACCGAGGGCTACGCCCCCCTGCATAAGCTGGAACACGGCCTTCACCCGTGGGTCGCCTTTGCCGTTTTGCCGATCTTCGCGTTTGCCAATGCCGGTGTCTCGTTCGCGGGTGTTTCACTCACGGCGCTGGCCGAGCCGCTGTCGTTGGGCATCGCCGCAGGTCTTTTCGTCGGCAAACTTATTGGGGTGTGCGGGGCGTGCGCGGCGCTGGTGTGGTTCGGGATGGCCAGACTTCCGGAAGGCGCGGACTGGCTCCAGATGTTGGGGGTTGCCGCATTATGCGGCGTTGGCTTCACCATGAGTCTGTTCATTGGTTCTCTGGCTTTTGAGGGTCCGGAATATTTCACGCCGCTCCGGTTGGGCGTGATCGCCGGATCAACGCTATCAGGCGTTACTGGTTACATGCTTCTTCGATTCGCGTCTCACTCTTCCGGGCAACGCGATCGAACCGGGGCGACTGATCGATCTGCTCCCGGATAAGAACATGTTGCAACTCGATACCCTGGAAACGCTGATGGCCGCCGTGCTGGTTTTGCTGGTCGGACGGCAGATTCTTGCCCGGACAGCCTTATTGCGCAAGTACAGTATCCCTGAGCCGGCCTTCAGCCGAATTCACCATCAGTCTTATTGCCGCCGATGAAGCTCCGGTTCGTCTTGAAGGCCGGCACCTTGATGGCAATGTCCTCTTGCCCACTGTGTGGCTAGCCAATTTTCTGAGCGAACGGGCTCTGGGACTTCAAGCCTTCAGGCCGGTCACGCAGTGATAGAGGGAATCGCCACGGTCGCGTCTTTCACGGCAGAGCCAAAGGACAGCCGATTGACAGCCAACTGATGTTTGACTTTCGGCGCAGAAAGTTACGAACTGCCCTGCCCAACACCATCTGCTGACGTTCGAAGGGCTATCGCTCAACGTCAGGAAGGGCCGAAAGTTTGGCGGACGAAACTCATGCACGAATGATCGCTGCACTTTCGAAGCTGTCGCAGCGGCTGCGTCGGGTCGAAGGGCTTATATGGGTCGGAAGTCTTCCGATGCGGTGCCGCTCGGCTTTTCATTGTCCGCAATCGCAGCACTGGCAGCGTTATTCCTGCGCCATGTGGCTGGCGGTTCGCCAAATTCTCGTTTGAATGCACGATTGAATGAGGCTTCCGATTCGTAACCGACAGTTTCGGCAACTGACGCCAGCGAGGCATCGGTGAGGCGAAGCTGATTCGCAGCTAGCTGCAAGCGCCACAACGATAGGTATTGCATCGGCGCGAGGCCGACCAATTCTGTGAAACGCTGTGCCAGCCCGGAACGCGAGATGCCCACTTCGCGGGCAAGCGCTTCGACGGTCCATGGATCTACCGGGCGCGCATGCATCCGGGCAAGCGCACGCGCGACGAAGCGATCCCGCAGTCCGGCTAACCAGCCCTTGCGATCGTCGGCCATCGTCGCGACGTAGCGGCGCACCGCTTCGATGAACAAGAGCTCTGCAAGCTTGGCTAGGACCGCGGCGCTACCGACTTCCGCAGAGGTCGCCTTCTGGGTTGCAAAGCGCAGCGATGATTCGAGCCACGACCCGTTCGATCCGCGCATATCAACCTTGAAAAGACGCGGCAGTGCGGAAAGTAAAGGGTTACGCGAGTTGTCATGCGTAGCGAGAAAGCCGCATACCAAGCGTGTGATCGCGCCTCCGCCACCGTAGGCAAGCTCCATCACTTGACCTGGCCTCATTTCTATCTGCGCGGTCAGCAACGGGCCCAAAAATTCTGGTGAGAGATCCGTAGAACTACCTAGGACGTGCGTCTCCCCTTGTGGCACCACGATGACATCGCCTGCTTGGACGTGCAACGCACCAGCCGAGTCGCCTGGCAGCATTGCCCAGCACGCTCCTTCTGTTACCAGATGGAACGAAACAATGCGTTCGGAAGGCGGCAAGTAGGCTGAACAAAGAGCGGAATCGGCGTGAGCGATAACACACCAGGGCGCGGAGAAGCAGCCGTCGAGATGAACCGCTCCCGTCAACTGGATGACGCGCAATACGTCGGAGAGAGCGTCCATAGTAGCGATCGGGCGATGTTGGAGCCGCGCACAAGAAAGCTGGAGGCTCGGCCATTCAATGTCGGTGCTGCAGTGCTGATACTAGCACCGTGCCTGAAGGCCACCACATGCAGCACGTCTGATTGACGGAATAAAGTCCACGCACAACGTCATTACTTCGCGAATCGATGGGAAGTGTGCGTTGTATGCGTCCGCTCCAGAAGTGTCAGGCAATTCCCTAGGTCCCTTCACGTTTCGAGCGTGTTTTTTCGGTGTACAACTATCGCGTTTTCTGGAGCAAGTCCATGTCAGCAGTGAATGCCCCCTGGCGGGCACCCAAACTCCCCCAGGGATGGGCACTTCAATTTCCCCCACCCGATGACCACCGGCTGAACTGCTG
>NZ_FCOM02000072.1 GCF_001544695.2 Caballeronia arvi | reverse complement strand
TATTGAAACTGGGAGTTCCGCAACCCTCTATTTGCCCCTATTCGCAAGCCGCGCCTGGCTTCGCGCCATTCTGCAAGGCCGACTACGTAACGCGAACGAATTTCGCGACGGACGGTATCCCGCTGGAGTCAACAATGAAAAGCATGTAATACCCCGGCGGCACCAATGAACGGTTTGTAGGTATTGTGAGTTTCACATTATTACTATTTCCTGCGACCTTGGATTGCAGTTTGATGAAGCGCTGGTGCATGTCGTTGGCGTGAGTTACAGCGCCGGGCGCGATTAACACAGCGCTGGCAACTTTTGCCGTGTTGGCTGTGATGTTAAATGCTTGACCTAGGGTTACTATAGTTGGAGCGCTGACGATTTGAGGACGAGCGCCTTTAAACATATATGGTGGAGAATAAACTTGGGCTTGGTGCGTGCTAGCTGCCAAGGGATTGTTGTCGTCCTGGGATAACAAGACCGTCGCGTCAGGCAACAGAATGGCACTCGAGTGGTACGCCGCCTGTATAACATGGGGAGCCACCTGCATCCACTGGCCCGTTGGATCGTTAGCAGGCTTGTTGTAGAGCTCGCTTTCGAAGAGGGGCGCGTCGTAAGTCGTAGGCTGCTGATTTCCGCCTACCGTGAATAATGTGCCGTCCGGCAAGATAACCGTATTTCCGTTATGTCGTGCCTGCTGCCAATGCGGAAACTGCTGCCAGCCTGAACCGGGCTGGGCAATATCGAGCCATTCGTTATTGCTGATTGCCGTTTGACCATTCTCTCCACCAGCAATCATTACCATCTGTCTTGGGGGAGTGACTGAAGCATCGCTATAGATGATGCCGTTGCCATACCCAGCATGAGAGGTCGTCAGGGTAGGGACCGAGCTCCACGACCACGTATTCGGAGCGAACAGGAAGGTATTGAAAAAAGCCGGCCCAGCCTGCAACATTTGACCCGATTGAGTGAGATATTGATACGGATAGAGGCCGGTCGGATCGTGCGTAGAAACAGCACTGATAGTGCCGACTCCACCCGCACTAGCCGATGGAGTAAACACCTCCACCACGTTCGTAACGTTTGATGTTACGCCGTTTTGGTCAACCGACCCACTTTGGTCAAAGCCGCTGGTGATCACGACCCGATTGTCGGCCAATTGGGTCGTAGTCGGATACCATCGGCCCACTGACATATTCGGCTGCCTTTTCCAGGTCTCGCTGACAGGATCAAAGGTATAGCTGCTAAGCGCCCCTTCCCAGCCAGTGTGCCCTGAAGGATCATTGGGGTCAGGATATCGCAAATTGCCGCCTGCTATGAACACCCTGCCGTCGCTCAATATTGTTTGTCCGCCGCACCAAATGTTCTCCGGTGGAGTGACGGAATGTCCCGTCCTAGTAGCCGGATCCCAAACATAGGCGACGCCCGTATTAGATGCGGCAGGGTTCCCGTAATCTTCCGGCTTATATGACCAAAACAAAACCTTGCCGGTGTGAAGCAAAACCGAGGCAATACCGACCACTGGGATAACGAAGGGGTCGCTCCATTGGCCAGCCGTAGTGCTCGGCAGCGCATTGGCCGCGGCAAGGACTTGGGGATCCGGCGCAGCCTTTTTTTCCAAGCCTTTTGCCACTCTGCATTGGTGTGCACGTGCATTGGCATGGGCCGCCGCGTGCTCAGGGCCAAGCAGCGCGATCTCGCGGTGCTTAAGCTTGACTTCGGCATCCGGATTCGAGCAGGCGTCGTTAGCAGGATCAACAGCCGGTGCCGCCCAGGCGGTTTGTTGCACATAGGAGACAGGCAGAACACTCAGCGAGACGCCAAGAAGGACTGCTAACGGTTTTCCCGGCAAATTCGCTAATGGATTCATGGTATGAGCTCTTGGTGAATAGAAGCCAGGGGATTGTGGCCATCTGAGCGTGACCAACCGCGCCAACCTAATTGAACTGGCCGCCGACGAATCTTGTCGACGCCGCGCTTCGACTCAACAACGTGGTTCGAACAATCCTTAGGTTACGACATACACGCGCACACGTTGCGATTCGCATGATAGACAAGTTATAGGCGTTGTATGCGACAAATACCACACAAACCGTTAATGAACTCTTCGCAAAACATATGTCTTACAATTCACAACGCGTTCATTAAGTGATGCGATCTTATGCATTGCCGGCTTAGACCAATTTCAGCTAATAGTTGATGCCAACCCCAGCGCTCCCATGAAATGTGAACAGTTGTAATGAATTCCCGCGCCGAATCACGTACCGCGGCTGGCGTACTGCCACATAGCCGATCTCGTGTCGCATCGCACACATTTGCTGGAATTCTGCAGAACCTGCATCATGGTAGCACGGCACGACGATACCACCGTTGTCAATAGGTCGGTGGAATCGGAGGCCGGACCAAAGAACCCTTCCGAAAGACGTCGTATTTCGTTTAATCGGCTAAATATTTTGTGCTCGTGGAGTCGCATCAATTGCGATCTAATTTTTCGAAATAAAGAGGCCGCGAGCGATCACCTCACCTGAATGCGCGAGAACAGCTTCTACCACGACAGGTAAGTCCGCGAGCGAAGAGCATCCGCTGTCCCTCCGACGACGCTTGGATCGCCCCGACCTCTTCCGGAAGCTCATCACCTCAGTGCCGGCAGTTCCGATCGAGCGTGCCATCGTGGTGTGTCTTTTGAAGCAACTCCTCAATTGATGCTGCTCCATGGAAGCGACGTGCTGAATCTATACTGGCTCGCCAAGCTTGAACGTTTCACCGACTACAAGACAACGGCTTGCTCCGTCGCTTCTCAGACGCCGTGTTGATAAGAACTTCCTCATACCTGGATAAAACGGCATCCTTTGATCGTTCAGATATCGCGTATGCTCGACCCGCCGCACCGAGCTCCTCTCGTAAGCCTCGATCGTTCGCTAATTTGACGATGCCGGCACACAGCTCCTCAACGGAGCCTGGATCGACGACAATTCCAATGCGATGTATCGTTTGCCATAGCTCAGTGTTCCGGTGAGCAGTGGCTATGATCGGGCGACCACTGGCAAGCATTCCCAATAGTTTCGATGGCATCACGAGGTCGGCTGCATCCGATCTTTGAGGGAGAATATGAATATCAGCGAGAGAAAGCAAGTCATTGAATTTATCATTTGGTTGCAAGTCGATGAAGCGGATGTTGGAAAGCTCGCGGCAAGCTTCCTGAAGTCCACGCCTTCCAGGGCCGCTGCCACAAAAAACAAACAATAGGTCGGGCCAATCACGAAGTTTTTTTGCTACCTTAGGAAGTAATTCCAAGCCTTGTTTCTGTCCCATATTGCCGGAGTAAAGAACAACAATTGCTCCTGGCTCGATATCGAGTTCGCGGCGGTAAGCACTTGGTACAAAAAGGGGAAATATCTCGCTCGTATTCACCCAGTTGGGAAACAATATTGAGCGCTCGCTGGGAACTCCTTTATCCTTTGCACGCTCGAGCATCTTTACTGAAATTGTCGAGATCTTGTCGAATCTGGACATAAGAAATCGTTCTACTCGCACACCGATGCGCCGAAGGAATCTTCCGTCTAACACGCCGAGTTCGAAGGCTGCGTCTAGTTCATAATCCTGGATATGGAGATAGCTTGACGCTTTCGAAAGCTTAGCAGTGAGCAAGGCGATTGGTGATGCAAATAGTGGTGGCTCTACCACCCACACCGCCTCCGGTTTCCAACGGACGTTCGCTAGCGCTGCTGGCAGAGCACCCGCAGCGAAACTTGCCAAGTGCAAGACTCGGCTAACGCCGGACACGCGGCGGGGACACCAGAACGGAACGCGTGTGACACGTACGCCGTTAATGTTTTCGATTTTGTACCGGGACGGTTGGTACCCATTTAATACCCTCCATTGAGGGTAGTAAGGCGATGCCGTGATGACACGAACCTCGTGACCCTGAGCAAAAAGCCACTCTGCAAGTTCGGTGGAATACTTCCCAATCCCAGTAACTTCCGGTGCATAGTTCAGAGTGAACAGCAAGATTTTCATTTCTTAGCCCTCACCGGTGTTTGATGGGCCGCGCTGGACTTCCGACGCATACCATCAGAGGTGGAATGTCACGTACTACCGTACTACGAGCGCCAATAACGGCACCTTTACCTACAGAGGTCCCCGGACCGACAAAGACGTCTGTACCAATCCATACCTGATCACCGATTTGTATGCTTCGCGCTCTAATCGGGAACGCAGGATCCCGATAATCGTGGTCTCCCCCGCAGAGGTACGAACGCTGGGATATGACGCTATTTGAACCAATAGTTAGCTGTCCAAGACTGTATAGTACGACGTCATCTCCGATCCACGAGAAGTCGCCTATCGCTAACTTCCAAGGATAGGTTACCGTCGCGCTTGGTCGGATAATTACGGATTTCCCGATCTTAGCGCCGAACACACGCAACAGACCTCGTCTCCATCCGTACATTACTTGCGGTGACCATCGGAACAGCGAAGCTTGCACGAGCCACCAAATTTGCACCTTAAAGGAGGACGCGCCTCTGAAGTGCCGCGGCACTCGGAATTCGCGGAGGTCTTGGATCATGTCTTTCCTTCGAAGTCTCGTCCGCATTCTATGGAATCGACTATTCGCTTCAAAGCAGATAAATGACCCGAAGTATTACTCTCGAAGTATGTGTTGCAATTCTCTGAGAGGCGTCGATATGTGATTTCGTCTTCTATGAGCTGTTGAATAAGACCGGCAATAGTTAAGGGTAGGCGAGCTTGGGCTGGTACCACGAAGCCACGCTCGTCACTCACCAAACTTGGGATACACCCCAGCGCCGTAGCGATAACAGGAACCCCGAAGCTGAAGGCTTCAAGAATGGTTACCGGTTCGGCTTCGTTTGGATAGGTCGAGGGAAATACGAGCAAGTCAGTTTGACTAAAGAAACGCGTTTTCTCCAGCCCGTACTGAGGTCCAACATACTGAACCTCTGGCGCCGCTGCGAGTGCAAGGTCAAGCCACCCTTTGACATCTAGGGCAACCGGACCGGCGATCATGAAACGAACTGGAACCTTCCTTGCTTTCAGCTCGCCCGCCACCTCGAAAAACGTCGAGATTCCCTTTTCGAATGTGATGTTCGAGAGGAAAGACACGGTCCTCAGTTGGCGCCGCCCCATACCTCTTTCTTCACTGCTGAGAAAAGCCGCGTTCGACAGGCACGAAATCCGATTTGGACGGGTCTGGTATTGCTTCGACAAGAGCACTGCCATTCGCTCGCATAGAACTATATGATCAGACCGTGGTCCTGCTGCCCAAACACAAAGAAGCGTGATAGCTTTTCGCTTATTCAAATAGGCGAAACTATGATGGTGAATATAAATCTTCGCGCGGAAAACACGCGATATCACGATAAAGGCAAGGTCCCGAAATTGTCCGAAACCACCAGAGAGAGAGAGATACGTTTTTTTTTTGCCTCGTGCGAAAGCCATCAAGCTAACGAATCGAAAGATATGGTGTATGACTCTCTCGCTATTTGTAGTGGCCGCCGCAGTTGTATTATTGCGGTGTCTAGCGATGTCGAAAAGATGTATATTTATATCACGTCTACTCAGTGCCGCAAACATCCGCGCATTTACATTCGACATCCCATGCAGGGGCGGCGGCATTGCCCCAATAAAAAAAAGTGGGCCATGCTTTCTTTCCATAGATGCCTCGTCGAGTATAATTTATCTTGAAAACACCGCAACGACGCGACTTTCGGCAGCGTAACTCGAAAGATGGGAAACTTTTTCATGCTGCGCCTATACCGCGTTCGACGCAAGTGCAACATCCAAGAACTGTTCGGTTGAGCACACAACAGCTACTGCGCTATGTAGTTCTATGAATCATTTATTGGGCGTAGGCATGATTGCATCTGCTGCGGATTGCATTCATGCACTATGATCGTGAAGATGCGCTGACAAGATCCCGCAGCGTTCGATCGGAGTCCGCCTACCTTGTCATTCAAAAAATATTTGAGTAGTCGATTCCAGGCGCTCTCGGGGAACGGTGCCGTATGGTTGGTGCTCCAGCAATGTTTGATGCGCGCACTAGTTGGAATCAAATTTTTGTTGATCGCCCGACTACTCGGACCCGAGGCGGTGGGAATCATTGGCGTGGGCTTATTGGTCTTGGCAATCGCAGAGGCAGTGAGCGACACAGGCGTGGGCCAAGCCATCGTACAGAAAGCGCGTCCCAGTGACATAGAATTGGGTGCGGCATGGTCGCTACTGATCTTGAGAGGTTGCGCCATTGGGCTTGTCATGATGGCGTTAGCACCGTTCCTCGCAAGCCAGTTCCATGTGGCGGGGGCGATGCATATGTTGCTCGCCACTGCAGCGGTCCCCGTGATTCGCGGGTTCGCATCGCCATGTGTATGGGTCTGGTTGCGCGATCGTCGATTCTCTCGAATTGCTATTACGGAGAGTTCTATTGCAGCATTTGACTTTGCATTGGCGTTGGCCGGAGTGTTTCTCGGAATGGGCGTATATGCTGTTGTCGGAGCGATGATACTCTCGGAACTCTGCAGAAGCGTTACATTGTTTATCTTGAGTGCCCCCACTTGGCGACCGAATTTTCGCCTGCGCGCAATCAAGCATTACACCACGTACAGTCGCTGGATCTGGGCAGATAGCCTCGCCAACAATTTGCTTCTTAACCAGTTCGACCGCATAGTGGTGGGAAAGTGGTTTGGGCCGGAGAGTCTCGGCGTTTATCAAATGACGTCGAAGCTGTCGCAAATGATCATGTTCGATCTTCTCTATGCGTATTCTCAGTATCTTTTTCCGACGTTTTCTTCGCAATTTCGCAAGGCGCAAGCGGATGCATACCATGCCTTTAAACAGTATCTCTTCGTAATCGGAATTGGAACCGTGGTTGTATTCATTTGCGCGCAGGTGTGCGCCGGCGTGGCAATCCGGGTGTTGCTAGGTCCGAGTTGGGAGGGCGTGACTCAGCTTCTGCGAATTGCACTGGCGGCTACTGCGTTTAGAGCGCTCGGGACGGTTTTGACTGCTTATCTCCGCGCGACCAACAGGCCTGGCATCGTTACACAGGGTTTGATGGCGCAAGGCTGTGTCTTGCTCGTCGCCATACCCTTGGGCGGCTACTACTGGCAACTCAATGGGGTGGTTGCCGCGCTTGTTCCTGGCGCATTCGTATCGATGGTGTGGATGCTTTTCGGTTGCTTTAGGCGGTGTAACATCGTCGTTGAATCCGCTTACGAGCCGCGGCACGGAAGCGAAGTTGTTAGCGACGCAAGGGAAAACTAACCGTTTCATATGTTTGAACCCTGCGAAGTAGAGGAAAAAAAGCGCCGATGCAGCGTCTGAACTAAAGCGTAGCCCGTGGATATTTTTTCAGCCTCAATCCTCTGTTCAAGATATCCACCGAAGGAGGACAGGAATCGGTAGATCGTAGGGCTTGCTATGCCATCTAGATCCAGTATCAATTTTCGTTGTATCGCGATCTGGATCGCTTTCCAGATTAGCAGGCTGATCGAGCCGCTATGGGCGGTTTGTGCCCGTGTCGTGAGAAGATAGTACATCGTCCGACGGTCCCAGACTAATCCTACTGCTGCTTCTAAGGAACCGGTCGTTGAATAGGCACCCAATATGATTCCCGCCTTTCGGTCCGTAAAAGCTTCGACGAGACTGCGCATGGTTCGCTCGTTATAGGCATTTCTTAACCTGCGATCAGCCAGATTGGCGGCATAGAAATTGAGAAAATCGTCCACCGAATAAATGGGTCCGACGGTTAACCTTTTTTCCGCCTTTTCAATCAGATTGCGAGTGTATTTTCGAATATTAAGCCACGCGTCTTCGCACGTCTGTTCGAAAGAAATTCGAAATGTAAATCCGAGGGAAACGTTGTAACCGTTTAGAGAAAATGCCACCGCATCTCTAATTCGAGGATCGAATACCTGGAAGAATTTGTCGACTCGTGGGAGCTGCTCGATAAGTTTGTTGGTGACGGACACTCTGTGTTGGAATTCTGCCGTAGGCGACTGCTGTGTATCCAGAATAAGGGGTCCCAGCGTGCGGGTAAGGGGTGGATTGATGCAAGTTTGCCAAATACCTTTTCGCGGCAAATAGTACGGCATCTCTCCAACAATCGTTCCGCTTTCCTCGACCTGTGCAAGTGCCCATCGTCCTCCCGAAGCGATATCTAGCCACCAGGCCTCATGAAAAATCGACCGCTGCGCTTCGAGTGATGAAGCGCTCGGACACAACCCACTTAGGGGTAGAGGGGGGGCATGGCGGTTTGCTTTTCTGGGTCGCTCTGGGATCGCAACCACGCCATCTACGTTTTTCTTCAGCACGCTTCCCCCCTTGTTTGATTTAACGAACGCGGTTTTCCTAGTGCGCAATGTTGTTATGGCCGCAAGAGAACGCGTCGCCGCTTTATGTTCTTTCACCTATTTCTTTAAAAGATCTCGCTTGCCGTAGCCATAATTGGTTGGCTCTGACGCCATAATCGAGGAGATACAGGAGCTGATTAGAATTGGAAGTAAATGAAATCCAACCTGCCGAAAACGCCGAAGAGGACAATGTAATACATCAGCGCAACGCCCCCCACAACCGGCAAATAAATCCGTTCGCTCAATCGATGCAACTGCTCAGGCCGAAAATTTATGTAATAATCCACAGCCACCAAGATAAATAGATTTAGTATCAGAAGTAAGATTTCGAAACTGGCCAGGCCAAGTGTCTTGAAAGTGCCATAATCGAGAGGTCCGAAGTGGCGCAGAGTGGCGAATACGGCTATCGCGTTATCCAAGCTTCCTGCGCGGAAGAACACCCAGCCTGTCAGCACGATCACCGACGTCCACATCCAGCCAAGGATTGATCGACAGCGAGCGTTTTTTCCATCCGCGTCGCCGACGATGTTGCGCCACAATCGCTCGGCTGCAAGCCCCAGCCCATGCAGCGCGCCCCATATGACAAACGCCCATGCGGCGCCGTGCCACACTCCGCTCAGGACGAAGACGATAATGATGTTGCGAATGGCCCGTCTTTCACCTTCGCGCGATCCGCCTAGCGGGACGTACAGGTAGTCGCGAAACCAGGATGACAATGAGATATGCCAGCGGCGCCAGAATTCAGTCAGACTCGTCGCGAAATAGGGTTGTCGAAAGTTGACCATAAGCTCAAAGTCCATGAGCCGTGCTACGCCTCGGGCGATATCGGAGTATCCCGAAAAATCACAGTAGATCTGAATCGCAAACATAATGGTGGCCAGCAATGTATAGGACCCGCTAAAGTTACCGGGGTGGGCATAGATACCCGCGACTACCGGCGCAAGTGTGTCGGCTACGCACATCTTCTTGAACAGGCCATACGCAATCAGCCACAACCCCGAGAGGTTTTCCTGGCGAGGAAGGTGCGCTCTTCTGAATTGCGGCAGCATGTGGGCGGCCCGTTCAATCGGGCCGGCCACTAGTTGCGGGAAGAAAGCAACATATTGCGCATAGGTCAGTAAGTTTGACTCAGTCGGCACGCGCCTGTGGTATACATCTAACGTATAGCCAACCGACTGGAAGGTGTAAAACGAGATGCCGACCGGCAACACAAGGCTCAGCGCGTATTGGGGCAAGTCGTAGCCGAAAAATCCGGCTGCCCCGACCACGTTCGATATAGCAAAGTCGAGATATTTGACCGTGGCAAGGATGCCCAGATTGATCGTCAGTGCAGTGATCATTGCTGCGCGCCGCAACGCCGCCCGGTCGGTCGCGCCCATCACTAGGGCAGTGGTGTAATCGACGATGGTCGTAAAGGCCAATAGCAACGCGAAAGCAGGGCGCCAGCCTATGTAGAAGATATAGCTGGCCACCAACACTACGACTGGCTGTGTGCGTCGTGGCAGCAGGAAAAAGCACACGAGAAAAATACTTAAGAACGCGAAGAACTCGAAAGAGTTGAATAGCATCAGTCAAAAGCTCCAGTTGATCGGAACAATTGCGCGAGGTCTTGCGTGTAGTGGACCGAACCTTCTGGGTTGAGGTGGACAGGGTCTGCGAAACTGGGAGCCGGGTACGTATAGTAGTCGGGGCCGATGACTACGACATGCGGATGGCGGCTGATCGTTTTCACCCGCCGGGCGTCGGCCGCCGGAGGCGGCGCCGATTGTCCCACGCGACGGTTGAGCGGGACGAAGATGATTGTGAAGTCGTATTGCCGCGCCAGCGCAAACAGCTCGTCATGCACCAGCGAGCGATCGACCAGTTCTCGCTCATAGAGCTTGTTCGGCAAGTCCGTTGGCAAATGGTATCCGGACGGTAGCTGGTCATGGGCGTAATGGCTCTGAGACTTGATGAAGTACCAACCCCGATCCCTCAGCATTTGCTCCGCCTCGTCGCGCGCACGCCGATATTCCGCAGTCACACGCAGATGTGACTGAAAGACGAACAGCGTCAAATCGCGCGGGAACTGGCGAAACGGAGCAATAGCATTGGCCAATGCTGCATCATCAGTCAGGCGCGCTAATACGCCGGGGGGCTGTTGGAGCGCATCCCACGGTTCTGTGAGAACGATGTGAGTCGGCCGGTTACCCGCCTCTAGCGCCGCCTTCAAAACGGGTAAGAAGCGGCTATCACCCGGAATCGCCAAGTTAACGCTGCGAACGTGTGGCCCCATCAGCGAATCGAATAGTGCGGGCCGAAAGCCGGCCATCGTTTTGCTGTTGCCGAAAACGAGGACGCGCATTTTGTCGCCCGAGTTGAAAAGTGCTTGGCGGCTCAGTCGTTCGAACTTCGCTTCGCTAATCAGGTCGGAGCCTGGGCGAACGAAAGGAACCGCGCGCCACGCCGCCCACAGCCCCAGCCAGACCAGCACCGACAGCGCTAGGAATAGGGCCAGCCTGATGATGAAACCTTCTTTCCGATTTGCATCGACACGTGGGGACGCTAGGCTCGTCGGGCTAGCCGTTGATGCGCGCGCTGGATTCACCACCATCTCGCACCTCCCTGAACTTCGAAGACTGTCTAGAAGATTGTTTCGCACTTCTTCCCTAGATACCCGGACTCTAGCGTCCGAGTAAGATGGGATGATGCAAGTTGCAAGATACCTCGTCTTCGGAAACTCTAGCAGGCCGTTGAAAAATCCCGTCTTGAACGCGCGCCCGCTCACTTGAAAGAGCCAACGCGACGTAGTGGTCACCGAATTTGAAGCCGAGCTTCATCGATTTAGGTGATGCTAATGTCGCATTCCTCTCCGCCTTTGCTCTCATGCTGCCCGAGCGGCCAGCGTTCGCTTGCGCGTCAGTTGTAGGGTGCCTGGTTCAGCAGAATGAGTTGGTCGACGCGCTTCAGACCTCGATACATCGCCTGGCGAATTCTGACTGTCTTGCTCCAACCAAACACCCGCTCAATGCATTTGCGTTTGCGCTGACTATAGCGCAGCCAGGCCAGCGGGTCGTTCGAACGTCGATGGCCGAGCCGCCTACGCGAGCGACGTTCCGCGCCACGTGCGGCGTCACATTATTCGCGCGGCACGTTGTCACGAAGCCCGCCGTGTCGTGGTTTTTATCAGCGCCTACGGTATTGGACGTGCCGGCGATTCGCGCGACATCCGCAAGCATCTGCGCCGCCGTGTCTCGCTCGGCCGTGTCGTTGGCCTGCGTAACCTGTGCGTTCACCACCAGACCATGCCGATTATCGGTCAGCACGTGACCCATGTTGCAAAGCATCGCCCCGGTGCCGCAGCTCTTGCGGAACAGCTGTGCCTGCACGTTCGTGCTGGATCCCTGTGTGTCGTTGCCACGCTTCTCGCCATACCACTTCTCTTGAGAACTGCCACCGTCATCAGGCAACGAGTCGTCATCCGATTTGGTCTTGGGCACGAAGCTCTTGCGTCCCACCCAAGCCTGAATGAGCGTGCCATCGACACTGAAATGCTCTCCCGACAGATGACCGCGCACACGTGCAGTCTCCACCGTCTCGTTAAACAAACTGACAATGACATCTTGAATCATCAGTCGGTCACGGTTCTTACTGAAAGTGGAGTGGTCGCAAACCGCATCGTCCATCGCCAGTCCGACGAACCAGCGAAAGAGCATGTTGTAGGAGATTTGCTCCATCAACATGCGTTCGCTTCGTATCGAATACAGCACTTGCAGCAGCAGCGCGCGAATCAGCTTCTCCGGCGCAATGCTCGAGCGACCGCCCTTAGCGTCGCTCTCATACATCCGGGAAAAGACCGCATCCATGCGAGTGAGCGCTTCGTTCAACCACAGCCGAATCGGTCGCAGCGGGTGATTGGCTGGAACGAAGTCAACCAGCTTGGTCATCGTGGTGTAGCTGTCCGCTCCGCGCATCGTTTCGGTCTCGGTGTCGTTCGATTGCTTGAATCAACGTTTGCCCCTCCTGCCCGGACGACCCGCGCAGAGGGTATTTCATAGCCTGCTAGGCATCTCTGGCATCTCAGGTGCGCAACTTACCGAGGATGGTTACCCACGACCAGCGGTCTTGACGTCGGGATCTTACGAGCGACGCCGGCTTCCTGAAAGCGATCGTGCCCTCGCTTAGACGAACGGTCTTGCTGAATCATCATCATACTTTCTCCTTACAGAGGGATAACACAACTTTTGAGCTAATCTCGGGCAGCTGTCAAAGGGGAGCAGGAACCACCAATATCGGAAGACGTTTCGTCATTCGAAATCCTAACGATGCGGTCATGTTACTCTACCTAAAAAACGAAGTGTCGAATCAAGAATCGGATGCCATACCTATTGCCTGGGTCATGAGCAGTATGCTTGATAGGCTGTGAATGGATTTATGATTGGCCTTAGTCGCTTAGAATGGCTTCCTGACGGCCCTTCCGCTCCGAAGTCGGGAAAAGGGCTAGTTGTACATGAAACAAACCACACGATAGACGTTAGCAATGCGCTGTTCTGGTTGGTAGAAACCCGTAACTAAGGGCGCCGTGTGGGGCAAAACGGTAAAGATCGCCATACTTATTAACCGTCTAGAGAAAGGACCACACTGCATTTACGTCATTTTGTACCTGCTGACATATCGGCGTCCGAGATCTATGTGCGGTAGGACACAGACCCTTGCGAGCCACGAAGCTACGGTTCGTGGGGAAGTCTGAGCCGTTAAAGTGTGTAGTCAGCGAGACGTGAACCTCTTCTGTCTTTTGCTGGAGCGCGATAGATGACTAAGGGCTTCGATGAAAGTGCTGCTTCGGGACGTGCCGAAAGCGTCGATACGCCAACCGAATCGTACAGGCGATTTCTCACGAGTAACTATAAGCTTATCGTCGCTACGGCTTTCATCGTGGGCTGTGTCGCCTCTGAATATGCGCTCCTTGCGTCCCCGATCTATCAAACGAGTATGCTGCTCCAAGTCCAGGAGCCGCCCGAGTCGTCGAGCCGAAGCTCACTTGACGATATCTCTTCGCTATTCGCGGTAAAACCTCGTGCAGCAACTGAAATTCAGAAAATTACATCGCGCAGTATTCTAGACGCTGCAGTCGCACCCATGCACCTGGATATCTCCCTTGAGCCGCGGCGTGACATCTTAACTCGCGCACAGTCGAAGCTGACTGCTGCTTGGCGCAGAATCAACGGCGACGCTGAAGCAAGTGACGTCCACCGAGGGAGTGCTTCTGTTGCTGAGCTACCTGCGAGCCTGCGAAATAAAGCGTTCGAAGTGGTTTCAGATGGAAACGGACGTTATCGGCTCGTGACTCCTGATGGCGAGACCTTCAAAGGAAGCGTAGCAACTTTGGAAACCTTCAGTTCAAAGCGTGGAACCATCTCCCTGAAAATCGATACTCTTCCGGGCGATGCCGGACAGGTCTTTGTTCTGCGGCGTTTTTCGCTGTCGACTATCGTCGAAAACCTCCAGCAGGGCTTGCGGGTGACTGAACGCGGAAAGGAGTCGAATATAGTCAGTGTATCTCTAGAAGGAAAAGACCCCGCGTTCATTCAAAAAGTCCTTCATGCAATCGGCACCACATATGTATTGAGTGAAGAAGCCCGAAAGAGTAGCGATGCACAAAAGTCTATGGAAGCGCTGAGCAAGGAACTGCCGGTGCTCAGAAGTCAGATAGAAAGTTCCGAGTATCGGTTCAGCCGGTTTAAGAACGAAACGGGGTCCCTTAATCTTAGTGAGCAGGCCAGCATAGTGATCAAACAACTGGCCGATGTGCAGGCCAAGATCACAGATCTCCAAGTGCAACGAGAGGAATTGTTGCGACGGTTCACGAAAGGTGACAGTACCGTACTCGCAATTGACCGTCAAATCACCACGTTGAGCGTGCGGGCCACCAAGTTGGAGTCGGAAGCGCGGATGTTACCGGAGCTCGAGCAGCGTGCAGTGCAGCTTTCACGCGACATTAGCGTCAACAATCAACTTTACGCTGGATTGCTTGCAAATATGCAGCAACTGCGCTTCATTAAGGCAGGTAGAGTAAATGAGGTGAGGCTGGTTGATGACGCGATGCTTCCGGAAAAGCCAATAAAACCGTGGCGTTGGTTGATCGTTGCGGTTGGCGTCTTGGGTGGGTCTTTCCTGGGGATGGTACTTGCGCTTGCTCGCAAAGCGTTGTCAGGGAAGATTGACGACCCCGATGAGATTGAACGGCGCACCGGGCTGCCTGTCTTCGCGCGCGGACCTTTCGGCGACATGCCTCGCGATGCTTTCCATCGACGAGGCATTGACGAAAGCCATGAACATGCGACCACTCCTTCTCGTTCAAACTTTCCGCCGAACGAGAGCTTGCGCCGGTTTGCGGCCATCTTCGAACATAAGATGCATGAAACAGGTTCCCACATTGCTCTCTTTAGCGGGGTGAATGCGCGGACAGGGACATCCTACGTCGCCGTGCATGTTGCTAGTCAACTCGCGCGAGGCGGTGCTCGAGTGTTATTGATCGACGCGGATGCGCGCACGAGCAACCTATCCCCGAGACGGAACGTCAGCCCAGCCCCAGGGCTGTATGACTTCATCGCTGGACGCAGTACATTCGAGCAGGCGGTTAGAACCGGCTCCGAAGGGAACTTCGACTTTCTCCCAAGCGGCATCCGATCGGACAGTGCCCTCGCCAGCCTTTCGAGGGACGCCCTGCAGAGATCATTGGGGTCGGTTAGCGATCGCTACCAATACGTAATTTTAGACGGCGCGCCGGTGCTGAGCGCCGCGGAAACGCTCGTCATGGCGCAGCAAGCCGGATGCGTTTTCGTCGTCGGTCGGTCGAATTTTTCAAGAATTACCTCTTTAGTCGCTTGCGTCCGGGCGTTCGAATCGGTTGGCGTGCAGATAACAGGGGCGGTGCTAAGTACGAGATTTGCCAAGAAGCGCTATGGTCCAAGGTTCTCAGTTCGCCGTGCCGAATTTTCAAAGACCGCCGGGAGCACGCGAGGTTCGTCTGTGGCGTTCGGAGGTGCTTCACTCGCAGCGCAACGTGAGGCAATACGAGACGGCATCACGCATGGTCCATCGGGGCTACACGAGACGTGAAACGTCTGCAGATGGGGGGAGTTGATCGAGTCGCGCGAATCGAAGGAGTTTGTCGGAAATTCTTTCGCGCGACGGGTGCGTCCGCGCTCGCATGCCTACTTTCCACGGTGGCATCAAAAGCGGAATGCGCGACTACTATCACTAGCGCGCAATGGGCTGCTTTGCAAGCAAACGCGCATTCTATTGTCGATGCGGAATCGCACCCGTCGGCCTGGCCGTTCTTAACGGATTCTATGCTAACCGGAGCCAGACGTCGACCATATGTCTTTGCTCATTACTTTACGCCGTTCCCTCTTTCGCTTGATAACCTGCCGGCTCGTACTGACTACTACTGCACGGAATATCTAAATCCAAACGGCGAGGCGAATAAGTACCTGAAGGTGGGCGGCTACCTACGCGATCGACCTTTACCGTTGCCCCGGTACAGCAACAGCGGATATAAGGAGCGCGCCCTGGCAGTGGAGATATTGCGCGCCAGGACGATTGGCATAGACGGATTTGGCGTTGATATCATGCAACTCAATAAAGGCGCACAGTGGGATGACGTTATGCGTGTTTATACCGTCGCGGAGCATGTTTTGCCTGACTTCACGATCTTAGCGGAGCCGGATATGTCGGCGCTCGCCGGCGCAAGTGTGGAACAGATGGTTGCGGCCATACGTGTCATCGCGGGAAAGAAAAACGCTTTTCGAACTTCCGACGGCAATCTGGCGATCGCACCCTTCTACGCAGAGAACGTGAGACAAGGTTACTGGACCGATGTACTACGCGGAGCCGCGGCCGCGGGCGTCAACGTGACACTGGTTCCTATCCTTTTGGATCCCTCTAAAGCCGGCGATTTCCGGCCGATTACCAATACCCTGTCGTTTTGGGGCATTCGAACTCCGACAGAATCGACAGAAAAAGGGGGGTGGGAAGATCACGCGCTCACGACGTTCGAATCGTCTGGCGCAGACGTCATGATTCCCGTCGCTCCACAGGACTCGCGGCCCAAAGATTCCAAGTTCTGGGAGGCAGCGAATTCTTCGCTGTTCCGAGAGCAGTGGTCTCAAGTGCTATCACGCAATCCTTCCTACGTGCAAATCGTTACCTGGAATGACTACTCCGAAACGACACACGTCGCACCCTCTGTTGGTACACAGTTCGCTTTTTATGATCTGGCGGCATATTACATTGAATGGGCGAAGCTAGGTAAGCCGCCTCCAATTATGCGTGACAGTATAATTTTTTTTCACCGTAGACAGATCTTTTCGACGGCCCGAGCTTCGACGCCAGAGACGCCTATGACAAACATAGGCGCCGAACCGACTGTGAACGAAATCGAAATGATCGGATTTTTAACGGCTCCCGCCATCATGCAAATCAATGTGGATGGCAAGGAATATACGTCGAATGCTGTAGCAGGCTTAAACGTGCTCAGAGTACCCGCGACTCCCGGAACACCGACCTTTACAATATTGCGAAATGGAACCTCGGTGGTCAACGTGACCTCCACCACTCCGATCGTTGCGGTAGGGAATGTACAAGATCCGACGTACATCGGGGGGACCTCTACCCGAACACCCATATCCCTCGAATGCAGTCATTAGTTACCGCTCATCAAATTGGTATGACGACCTATGAAAAGCTTGGGGAACGCGGTCTCGTATTTCGCATTGAGTGCTTGCCTGCTTACAGTTGAGGTCTACAGCCTCTCAGTAAACCCCGAGAGCACGCCGCCCGTAGTAATCTCTCGTTTATTATTGCTAGGCGTGGTCCTCTTGCACCTTGCCTTAAATTTGTGCAGCCGTAGACCGTCTTTTCCAGATGCATCGATCCTGACTTTCGAGATTCTGTTCGTGACCATTGCGCCGGCGCTGCAGCTCGCTGCCGATAGCAAAATGCTCGTTAACACAAGACCGTATGACGACGCATACGTACTTCAAGCCAACTTGATATATACAGCGTTTATCATATCCTACTTAACGTCGCGATTCCTTCTTGCATTTGACTTTTCAACAAAGATATTTCATTCGCGCCCGCGGTTGAAGTTGCGGTATTTCTCACTGATTCCAGCTTTAACGGCGTGCACCATCGCGGCCGTAAGTGCATTTAGTTTCGCGCAAAATTCGCAGCCACCATATGCGGAAATGGCCGACATCACGCCGCTTGATATGATTCGCGGAAAATTTTTTTTCTTTCTGATCGTTCCTGTATTCATTGTCATTGTGTCACATCGCCCCCAAAGGATTGGCCCGCTTTGGATAATGCTCGCGTTATTCGCGTTCGCTTTACTTTGCTTATGCGAGAATCCGTTGACGGAAAAACGAAACGCCCTTGGGCCCATCTATTTGACACTGGTATTTTTGTGCTTGCGGACCTGGCTCGAAACCGCGCCTCGTACTTTTTGGTCTATCTTCCTTTTAAGCGGTTTGTTTTTCCCAATCGCTGAACTTTTTACGCATACCAAGGTAGAAGACTGGTCAATGGCCACATCTTCGGCAAAAAGTTTTTACGAACAACACTTTACTTCGATATCATACGATGCGTGGGCTAATACCGTAGCCGTCGTGGAAATCGTTAACGCAGAGGGATTTTATTGGGGAAAGCAAGTCGCGGGAGCGATCCTTTTCTTTGTGCCGCATACCGTCTGGTCCGATAAGCCGCTGAGTACCGGAATCTTGATTGGTGAATTTCTATCAGGAAATTATAGTATGTGGTTTGTAAATCTTTCGGCGCCATTGCCTGCGGAAGGATACCTCGATTTCGGTTGGGCAGGAGTGGTTTTATATGGCGTACTCCTAGGCTCCGTTTCCCGTTGCATCGATGCACTGCTCGACTCATCGCCCCTTTGGCGAGCTATGGGACTTTATTTATCTTTCTATATGGTATTTTTGCTCCGTGGCGCATTAATGGTCGCAGTCGCGTATGTTGTTCCCGTCCTTCTCACTTTTTACTTGGTATCAGTTCTCTTGGTTTCGCGGGAGAAGAAAGTGGAGAATGGAGATCGGGCTAATATGCCAGTATGAACATGGGATGGGCATCGCAAAAATGAAGAAGCCGACATTTCACGCTAATGGACATATCCAATTTGACGTCGTTGAACATGTCGCCGAATATCTTGCGCTAGAAGAGGAGTGGGGCAGACTTTGGGCCAGATGCGATGGGCAAAGCGATGAATCGTTTAATTTCTGTCGACGATGTCTGACAAACAATTCGTCGGGAGAAAAATCTAGATTGTTGTGTGTCACCGGCCGACAAAACGGAACGCTGATCTTGGTGTGGCCATTGACCATTTCTAAGCGAGGTTTATGGAGGGTCGCTCGGCCGCTTTCCGGAGGCGCTGTTGATTATACGGTCTTTCTTGTCGACACGATTGATGGTGCACGAGATATTACTCTGGCGGCGTTGAAGGTCATCATGGCCCGTAGTCGAGCAGACATTCTTAGCCTGCCCTACATTAGGGAAGATCGTCCGCTTTACGCACTTTTCCCACGGCCGAAGTCGTTTTCTTTGGTTACCGGCGATTGCGCCCCTATTGTTCTTTTGAAGAATGAGCCAGACTGGGAAAGTTTTATCAAAGGACTCCGCTCCAAGCCTAGTAAACACCCCAAAGAATTCCTCCGAAGGTTAGGACGTGAAGGTCACGTTGCGCTTAATATTTATGGACGGGACGACCGATTGCATTGTGAAAAATTCGTCGACTGGATCTTTTTGCACAAGGCGCGGTGGGCAAAGCGGGCTGGTAAGTACGGACACTGGCTTGATTCTTCAGACTACCGTAACCTGCTCGTTTCCCTTCTGCAAAGCTCCATGCCGAGCGAGCCCTATTGGTTATTGGTAGTTACGTTAAATGAAAGGCCGCTCGCCGCTTGCATGGTTGGAGAAGGGCGAAGCATTGCGCACTTAATCATCACTGCATTCGATGATGCCTATGCTAAGCTCTCACCGGGATCGGCCATGATGGAATCGCTCGTTCGCTGGGCATTCGATCGTCGCATCGACTTGGATCTGGGCGTGGGTGATGAGCCTTATAAGCGATATTGGAGCAAAGATAACTTAGTTAGAACAGTGAGCTTAACTGTTCCGCTAAGCGCGTGGGGAGGAGCGGCGTTGCTATCAAAACGGATCCTTTCCTCAACACATAAACAGGATAAAAAAAATTAGATCAAATCGGGCACGCGACAGTGAGCGCTCGATTTTAATTATTTGCGCTCGTTTGCGATTTCTGTCACTCGAGATTCCACCGGGGAAAACTTCGTTCAATCCGATGGTATCCGCTTGTCTCGTGGGTGATATGCTCTGCCCGAATCGCCGTGGCCATGTCGCCCCGACGTAGTGGACATCACATCAACGTCGTACGCGAATTT
Source organism: Caballeronia arvi (assembly GCF_001544695.2). GTDB lineage: Bacteria > Pseudomonadota > Gammaproteobacteria > Burkholderiales > Burkholderiaceae > Caballeronia > Caballeronia arvi. Next base: position 9,593 of record NZ_FCOM02000072.1, on the reverse strand, counting down.
CGGTCGCAAGTGAAATCTTGGGGCATGACGCTAATCCAAGTAAGCGGTGGTCCCTGCGACCTTAATTCGGCGTTGACAATTGGCCATTTCGCCCGGAGTTGCTCGCTTGACACTTTGCCACACGACGACCGTGTCGCAAAGGCTGGGACCGTAGTTCAACTCGTTCGGGGCGTATTCATATACGTCGGCACTCCAGCGCCTGAAGGCCGGTATCGCGTCGACGACATGAGCCTCGACGGGGTTATAGTAAACTATGAAAAGGTGTTCAACAGTGGCCGCATCCAATGCGTCCATCAAGGAGGACAGTACTTCGCGAAAGAGTGATTCGCCAAACGAGTTGTAGAGGAAAACAACAAGCCTTCCTCGCGGGTATGCCATTTTGCGTACATCAGACACTACCGCGTGCATTGCGGTTCGGCCGGGGAATCTGGTCGCCAAAATTTTTGCGTTTGCGTTAGCCCTTGCGACCAGGTCAGCGCTGATATCGCATCCAAGAACCGCAGCAAATGGGTACTCGGTTGCGACAATCATGGCTCTTCCTTTACCACAGCCTAAATCAAGGAACGTGTAGCCCTCAATGGCCGGTAGGCTCGCTAAGGCGCGCCGGACGATGCTTGGCTGGCTTCCCATATAGGGGTTATGTTGATCGGACGGTGGTTGGTCTTCAGTCAGCCGGTCGGAATCGACGAAACCGCTCGTGTCGGTTCCAAGCGTTTTGTCTATCGGGTGTGAGCGGTAGCATCCCGAATAGACACCCTTGATCAACGGTAGATGGATGAAGTATTGCCGAACCGAAGGAAGCATCAGGGTACGATGTACACCCTCAGGCAGCGACATAAGCAGATCGGCAAAAGCCGGCTTTATCGCACGGCGCAGGCGGGTTAGGACGGTTTTTTTCATAGAAACCTCGCACGTTTTCGAAAAAGTTCAGACCGACAGGACTCGTCCTGCTAGCAGTTCGTCGAACAATGCCGCTCTATTGTTGGATGCAGGGCAGTCTCTGTTTATTGCTTAGCGCGAATCAAACTGCGTAGAGATACCGTGTAGCCCCCTCCGAGTCAGGGAAATCCGCGTCATTCAGTTTTCATGGCCCCTTTGCTGGGACCTCAGCAAGACCTGCTTTTACAAACTGACCGCTTCGAATGCGTTGCGCATGATGGTCATCTTCGTTCATTTGCCTTGGACGCGCGCTGCGTGCCCTGCGATGAAAGATTCGTTACATGCCAATCCGTTTCGAATACTAACTTCCATAATGCGATCGTTTGCACAGTCGCACCGACTGCTTTGGAGGAAACCATCCATCTGTTCTTAGATGATCGCGCGCCGCCGCTTGGAAGTCATAACGTACCCAATATTAGCAGCACTTTACATTGAAAGTGGCGCGTGCACGTGATCATTGGAACGGCTTGTGGATGCCCTTTTCCTGTGCCGTTGAGTCTCCGTCCCTGACCATCTGGCGATCTCAAAAGACAGATCCCAATCCGCATCCAAAACGTCCCGAGAGGAAGCCAGGGACTGTTTGGCACGTTGAAGGAAGGATCCCAGTCAAGGTCCCTCGACCCGTGCGTTCAGCACGTTTCATCTAGTCAACAACAATATGTATCAGTGGAAACCCGGGCAAGCCCACCTCGCTGGCGGCTCCGACAGGGATCGGTTCGGGGGATGCTCAGCATTGGACGGTCGGCAGGACTTACCGAGATGTTGGCCAGAAGTGTTCCTTTGATTTAAGTAGACTATTCGTGCAGGCAAGGTTTCTACAAGCGTCTGGGGTCATCCAGCGTGTGGTGCCCTATGAATTTAATTGTGCGCCGACGGGCACCCAAACTCCTTTTATAAGGACTTTCCTTTGTTTGCAAGCTGGGTTGATCTGTCTATTCATCCATTCGATTCCCATGTCATCGGGGACACGTTCGGCATTGGGCGGCGCGACAGACTGCACACCTATAAGCGGCCTTGTTGAGCACTATTGTCGCCGGTGCCCCGGGCCTGGATAGTAACCGCGCAGCAGGACTCCATTCGGGTATCGGCGAATACACGACGTGTAGCGCCTGCGGAGTTCTCGAGTTCGCCTGCTGCCGGTCTGACCTGTCGCTATCCTTGCCTTTGCGTCCTGGATTGCGAAGTCACGCTTTTACCTTGGCAAGAATCGCCCACAGGATGCGCGCGTGCTTGTTGGCGACGCCCACCAGCGCTCGATACCAGCCCACGCGTGCCTGGAGCTGAACGATCCAGCGCGAGAGACGGTCGGTTCGTCGATGGGCGCTCGTTACAGCCGAGCGCGCGCCCTGGAACAGCAGCATGCGCAGATATGTGTTGCCCTGTTTGATAATGCGACCCAAGCGGGTCTTTCCGCCGCTGCTCTTCTGTTTGAGAACCGTGCTGAGCCAGGCGGCAAATTGGCGGCCGTTTTTGAACAGGCGAGCGTCGCCGGCGGTCGCGACGGCGGTCGAGGCGGTGAGCGCTCCGATGCCGATGACCGCCATGACGCGCTGCGTATTGCTGTCGTGCTTCACGTGGTGGCGACTTGCGCGTCATACCAGGTGATTTGCCGGTCAAGGGCCCGCAGGTGCTCCCAGCCTTGCAGCAGCGCCGTGCGGGCGACACCGTTCAGTTCAGTGTCGCCGTCCTCGAGTGCATCGACGAAATAGGCGCGAAACGCTTCGATGCCTTGCGGGCTCCTCGACGAAACCGCTGCGCATGCGGTGCACCACCAGCGTGTTTTGCTGGCCTGCTGTGAACGGCGGTTGAAAACCGACAATAAACGGCGGCGTCATAGTGCGGCGGCGCCACACGCGAGGATGAAGACAGGCATCAGGGAAGCGTTCAACCCCACGCTGAACGGGACGTTGATTCAGGGCACGGCGTAGGGAGTCCGTAGGGCGACCGGAGACGTGCCCTGAATCGGGGCGTGCCGTCCGCATGATAGAAAGGCGTTTGCCAAAGAAGAACAACAGGCGCAGCGCCGGTCTCAACCGCCAAGTCCAGTCCGGCGCTGCGCCTCCACAGGTATCCATATGGCGGGCCTGTCGGCCGGCCGGAGAGCCGTGTGAGCTGTCAGTATCGCATTGCTCATGCGGCCCGTCGACTTGGTTCGACTCCTCCTCATCTTTGGCGTTCTGGAGGAGCCGCCAATGCAGCCGCCCAGGGGCCGCCTGTACGTGTGCGCCCGTTGCCGGGCGCAGGTCATCGTCTGCCGCCGTTGTGATAGCGGCCAGACTTACTGCGATCGCGACTGCGCGCAGGCCTCACGCCGAGCCAGCCTGCGAGAGGCTGGTCGCCGTTACCAGCGCAGCTGGCGCGGTCGTATGGCGCATGCCGCCAGGATGCGCCGCTATCGCCAGCGGCGCGAGAAAGTGACGCATCACCCTTCCGCCAAGCCCACCGCAGATGCTCTACTGATCGCCACTCCGACGACATCGGCCAGAGAGACGACAGCCACGATGGCAACCACGCCATCGCACGGGCATTGCCGCTTCTGTTACTGCGCATGTGAGCTTGTGCGTCATGGGCCATTACGCCGTCGGGTCTTCCATGAGGTTCGTACTGCTACCGAACAAAAAGGAACCGACCCATGACCATCAAGACTGAAGTTGAGGCGCAGATCCTGCGCTATTACCACGTCAAGAAGTGGCGCTGCGGCACCATCGCGCGCCAGTTGCATGTGCATCGCGGCACCGTGCAGCGTGTGCTGGCCCAGGCGGGCCTGCCGCGGGTGGGCGGTCTGCAGCGGCCCTCGCGGATTGATCCGTACCTGCCGTTCATCCATGAGACGCTCAAGAAGTTTCCCTCACTCACAGCCAGCCGTCTGTACGCGATGGTGACCGAGCGTGGTTACCGGGGCAACATTCACCATTTCCGTCACCTGGTGGCGCTCCACCGCCCACGCCCGACTCCTGAGGCCTATCTGCGGTTGCGCGCCATGCCGGGAGAAGTGGGTGAGGTCGACTGGGCCCTATACCGAGCTCGGTATAGGCGCCACTACGCCGAGCGTCGAACTATGCCGATAGACCTCCCTCGATTTATAAGGCGCCGTCGTTTGGAGGGCGCGACTGGAGATTGAACTCGGCATAGTTTCTCGCGCTACAAGCTTTGGAGGAATGCCAGTAACGCGTCGCCAGGTTTGTATTTTGCCGCCGTAGTCCCCGAGGGCGCCATCTTTTCGAGCATCTTTCGTTTCAGTTCGAGATCTGCCTCCAGGTAGATGTGGGTAGTCTCGACGGAATCGTGACCCAGCCACATTGCGATGACGGTCGTGTCATACCCAGCGTGTAGAAGGTTCATGGCTGCGGAATGTCTCAACACGTGGGGGCTTATGTGCTTGCCCCTTAGCGACGCGCACGTCTTCCGGGCCTTGTCGGCGTGACGCGCGAGCAGGTATTGGATGCCGTCGTTGCTCATGCGAGTGCCACGGCGATTCGGAAACACAATCTGGGTTTCATCGACGGGAAGCTCATTCAGCCACGCCCGTAATACCCGCTCGGTTTGCTCCGTTAGCGGCGTGCATCGCTCTCTTCGGCCCTTGCCTGTTACATGCACGTAGGCGCCTGTGCCTAGGTGAACATCTTGGCGAGTGAGTCCGGTCAGTTCTGACAGTCGTAGTCCAGTTTGCGCGGCAAGCAGCAGCCAGACGTAGTCGCGTCGCCCAGACCACGTACTCTGATCCGTCGCGTCGAGCAGGGCGTCCAGTTCCCGTCGGGTCAGATATCCAATTTGCCGATGGGTGGTGCGTTTTTGCGGAATTGCCAGTACCCGCTGGATCTGGCTGGAATATTCCGGTAGCTCGAACGAAGCGTATCGGAACAGGGAACGTATTGCAGTTAGACGCAGGTTCCTGCTACGCGCGCTAATACCACGACTATTCTGCAAATCATCGAGAAACGCGCTGATCAACGGGGCGTCGATATCGGCCCACAAGAGTCTGGACGGTTGCTTGCCAGTCCGAGTGTGAACGAACTTTAGCAACAGGCGAAACGTGTCCCGATAGGACCCGATGGTGTGCGGGCTCGCATGTCGCTGCTGCATCAGACGCTGGGTAATGAAGCGCGTTAAGACGCTTCCGAAGTTGATAGTCTTCATGACGTTCGCTCCCAGTATCGTTCAAGCCGTTCGCGAGCTGCAGAAGTTCCGGTCGCGCGGAGAGATACCAGTATGTGTCGCGAACTTCGACATGCCCGAGGTACGCTGACAGCGCCGGCAGCCGCCGCTCGATCTCTTCATTGTCGCGATACCACCGCAACAGCACCTGCATGGCAAAGTGATGCCGAAGATCATGCAGGTGCGGTTTGCGTCCTGCCTCGTTAGCCGTTACGCCAATACGCTTCATCAAACGCTGGAATGTATCGAGCGTTTGCTCGCCATTCAAAGGCGAACCGCAGTCGTTCACAAAGACGTGACTCACGAGGTACAAGCGCGATCCGAAGAAGTGTTGGCGCCGATCCAGATAGCTCGCAAGGACCGCAACCACGCTCGGGTGCAGAACCACGAGACGCGATTTACCAAATTTGGATGAGCGAATCGTCAGTATTCCATCAACGAGGTTGACGTCGTCCACGAGCAGATTACGCGCTTCACAGGACCGTAGTCCCGATACGCTGAGCAGACCGTACAAGCAGTGAAATGTCCAGCGTCGCAAGCTGTTCTCGGGGCGGAGCTTCAGGCTGGCCTGTAACAGACGTTCGATATCGCGGTCGGTAAAGAAGTATGGTACAGGGCGGACATAGTCGAACGGAAGAAGATCCGATGGAGGCACTTGGGTCCGTGCGTCAAACGCGCTGCAATACCGAGCGAAGCCTCGCACAAACGCCAAACGTCGGCTCCATTGAGCGGGTTGAACTGAACGAGGTTCCTGTGCCCAGTCGAGCGCGAGCTTCGTTGTGATGTACTTGGCCTGCTGCCGGTCCATGAACGAGACGAACGTCTTCAGGCCGGTACCTTCACAGCTCAGCTTGAAACCCAATGCGCGTCGAGTCGTCAGGTAATCGTCGAACAACTTTGATAACGTGCTCATCTCGCTTCTCCCGGCCACGGTTGCGCAAGTGAACGCAGGGCCACGAAGTCCACCTTCGCGTAGATACCCGTTGTCTTCGAGTGTTGATGCCGCAGCACGCTACCGATCTCACGGAGAGAGGCGCCGTGCCTGAGCATCTCGCAGGCCAACGCATGACGGAATTGATGTGTGCCTCTATGCTGTGTACTAATCCCTGCGCGTGTCACGGCGGCATAGGCGATTGAACCAATGCTGGTCTGCGAACCAAAGCTGCGGAGCGGTGCATTCGCACACAGGAAGAGTGCACGGAAGTTACAACGCGGACGTCCATGTTGAAGATAGTCTGCGATGGCCTCGCCAACATCCGTCGGAATCGGTAATATCGATTGGCTTCCGCCTTTGCCGATTACTGTAAGACTACCGCGCTCCCAGTCAATGCAATCGAGCGTGAGCTGAACGATCTCGCTTGATCGCAAGCCCAGTCGTGCCAGCAGCAGCAAAATTGCGTAGTTCCTGCGACTCGTCGATGTATCTCGCCTGCAACTGGCCAACACGGCGTTTACGTGCTCGGATGGCATCGCACGTGGAATTGCCGTCATTGACCAATTGGGAACGGCGGGAACGGCGGCGGCCAGATCGAGCTTGATGTCGCCACGATACTTTAGAAACCGCATGAATGAGCGTAGCGCGATGGTTGCGCAGCGGGCACGAGCAGGGCCCAATCGAGAGGCTTGTTCTCGGATGGAGCTGATCACGTCGGCGGCGTTCAAGGTAGACAACCTGATCGCGCCCGTGCCAAATCTGTTGATGAGAAACTGCTCGGCAAACGGGACATATTGAACGCTGGTTGCGGTCGACAGCCCCTGATCGTCGCGAAGATATCGGGAATATGCGGTGATGATCCGACCCACTTCCGTCGTCTCAGTCACCACTGGAGGATCAGAGATGGCACCATGTTGACGCAGATAGGTGATAAACCTGAATATGGTCGCTCGAAATCCGGCCTGAATTGCAGATGCTGTCGCATATCTCGCCACAAACCGGTTTGCATGTTCATCCACTACGCCATCTATTTGAATATGGTTCGCCTTCAGCCAGCGACTGAATCTCGCAACATACCGAAGTTGGTGACCAATATAGACTCGGTCGTAACCCTGCTCGTTCAGGTGCTTGCCGAACGGATCGATATGTGCGGCAAGCGGTCCACTGGGCGCGTGCAACAGCCTCCACACCTTGCCATCAGTCTTGTCCATCTCATCCTCCTTCAAAGCCAAGGATATGGCCATGAGGAAGAAATACTATGCCGATCTGTTTCGACAAACTGAGGAATCCATAAAGGACGCGAGACCGCTTCTCGGCATAGTTCGACGCTCGGCGTAGTGGGCCTCATTCGGCCACCTGCAGATCGGTCGCGCGCGCCGGCCGCTGATGGCCTTTGTGATGGTGCTTTCGTGGTCACGGCAGATCTGGCTGCGTTTCTTCCTCAATGCCCGTATGGACAGCTTCCTGGCCGGCCACGTGGGTGCCTTCGAAGCATGGTCCGGCGTGCCTAGGGTCTTGAAGTACGACAATCTGCGCAGCGCCGTGCTTGAGCGTCAGGGCGATGCGATCCGCTTCAATCCAGCGCTGCTCGCGTTTGCCAGCCATTACCGGTTCGAACCTAGGCCGGTGGCTGTCGCGAGAGGAAGATGTGCGTCGCGATCTCGATCTGCGCGCCGCGGTCGTAACTGCGAGCATGCTCGGCGACGACATCGGCGCCATCGAGGATGCGCACCTGATGCTAGGCAACATTACCGCGCAGCTGCTGCGATTGCTCGACCGGTATGGCGCCGCCGAATTGCAGGCCGCGATCGAGGAAACCCTCGCGAGCGGCGCCGCGCCGCACCAGAACCCGGTGCGCCTGGCACTGGAGCGTCGGCGGGCTGCCCGGGGCGCCCCTCCGCCCATCGCCATCAAGCTGCCGGAACACGTGCGCGACAAGGACAAGCGCGTGACGCCACACCGGCTCGACATCTAAAGAGCAGGAACGCGCGCGCCGTTCGCTCGAGCGGCGTATCCGCGACGCCCGCCTGGGCAACTTCAAGCCGCTGGCAGACTTCGACTGGGCATGGCCCAAACGGATTGACCGCGGCGCGCTCGAGGAATTGATGGCGCTCGAGTTCGTCAGGGAGAAGTCTAACGTCGTGCTGATCGGGCCGAACGGCGTGGGTAAATCGACACTCGCACTGAACCTCGCGTATCAGTCGCTCATCCACGGATACACGGCGCTCTTTACCACGGCTGGCCAGATGCTCGGCGAGTTGGCCGCGCTCGACAGTGACTCGGCGCTGCGCCGGCGCCTGCATCGCTACGCTTCGCCCGAAGTACTCTTGATTGACGAGGTGGGCTACCTGTCGTACTCGAACCGCCATGCCGACCTGCTGTTCGAGCTGGTAAGCCGCAGGTACGGCGCCGCGAGCACGGTGGTTACAACGAACAAACCGTTCGCAGCGTGGTCGGAGGTGTTCCCGAATGCGGCCTGCGTCGTGTCATTGGTCGATCGCCTCGTGCATCGCGCCGATGTCATCGCGATCGAGGGCGAGTCATATCGCGTCAAGGAAGCGCGCGAACGGGCCGAGCAGCGCTCCAGGAGGCGTAGCGCTGCGCGCCCGGAGAAGAAGCCGTGAGCCGCCGCACACACCTGCCTTCGGGCCTGTCTCGCGGGCTGGACTTCCTGATCGACGCCGACTGGTCGCCCCAGCAGGCGCTCGCCGTGTTCGAGCTGCTCAGCGATCTGCGTGCACGCATCTGGATGCGTTACGGCGTCGAGTTACACGAACTGATCCGCGAGCAGCGTTCGTCGCCCACCGATGTCGATATCGACGACATTAAGGGCGGGTTCTGATCCTGTTTTACTCGCCCTGCGGGCGGCAATGCCTGTGGTGCCTGGCCGAGTGTTTAACTCGACCTTGCGCCGCCGTCTGGTGTCGGATTTACTCCGCCGCCAACACCTGCGGTTTTGACGGCCACGAAGCGCATATGCGGCCGGCCTGCGGCCTCTCAGATCGCCTCCGCATCGAGCCTGTCGTTCTTCACGTGCTTGCCGCCTTTGCGATACGGCGCGGCGAACTGCGGCGCGATCAGCCGAACCTCGTGGCCGAGCTCGCGCAGCGAAGTTAGCATCGTCGAACATGTTGACGGCCGCGATACACGGCTTGATCACGGCCAGGTGATCGGGCACTCGTAAAGCTTGCTGGATTCAGAGCTCTCGAACATCATGAGTGGTCGGCTGCCTATTCCACGCAAAACGAACACCCGATCCACACCAAATCGAACGCTGATTCCACGGCAAAGCGAACACGAATTCCACGCCATCGCGAACAAACAGGTAGCAGCGACGCGGGAGCTTTGCCTTTTTACTCGGTCTCAGTCGTTGCAGTCAACGAGCTTCTCGTCTTGCGCATCGATTCACCATCGAGCGTGAGGCGATGAGCGTTGTGTACAAGTCGGTCAAGGATCGCATCCGCGACAGTCGGTTCGCCTATGGCGGTATGCCAGTTGTCGACCGGCAACTGCGATGTCGCCATCGTGGAACGGTTGCCGTGGCGATCGTCGAGGACTTCGAGCA
>NZ_FCOM02000049.1 GCF_001544695.2 Caballeronia arvi | reverse complement strand
CCACCGCCATTTCCACCACCGGAGCCGCCGCCGCTACCCCCGCCGCCGTTGCCGCCACCGCCGTGACCACCACCGGAGCCGCCGCCGCCATTGCCACCGCCGTTACCGCCGCCGTGCCCACTGCTTGAGCCGCCGTGACCGCCGTCGCCATGACCGCCATCGCCGTGGCCAACGCCGCCGTGGCCGCCATCGCCATGACCGCCATCGCCGTGGCCAACGCCGCCGTGGCCGCCATCGCCGTGACCACCATCGCCGTGACCACCATCGCCGTGGCCGCCGTCACCGTGGCCGCCATCGCCGTGGCCGCCATCGCCGTGGCCGCCGTCACCGTGGCCGCCGTCACCGTGGCCGCCGTCGCCGTGACCGCCGTCGCCATGACCGCCGTCGCCGTGACCGCCGTCGCCGTGACCGCCATCGCCGTGGCCGCCGTCGCCGTGGCCGCCGTCGCCGTGACCGCCGTCGCTGTGACCGCCGTCGCCGTGGCCGCCATCGCCGTGGCCTACGCCGCCGTGACCGCCGTCGCCGTGACCACCATCGCCGTGGCCGCCGTCGCCGTGACCGCCATCGCCGTGACCGCCGTCGCCGTGACCGCCATCGCCGTGGCCGCCATCGCCGTGACCGCCATCACCGTGCCCGTGCCCGTCGCCGTGCCCGTGGCCGTCGCCATGACCGTCACCATCGCCATGACCGTGGCCGTCACCATCGCCATGACCGTGTCCGTGGCCATCGCCATCGCCATGACCGTGGCCGTGATGACCATGCCCGCCCGTGTCTCCGCCGGAATCTCCTCCACCGGAATCGCCGCCCCCCGAATTACCGGGGCCCGAGCTTCCATTTCCGGTTCCGCCCGATCCCGAGCCGGTGCCACCGCCCGCGCTGCCTCCCGTGCCTGAGCCAGCCGTGCCGCCTGCACCTGCCGTTGCGCCTGGCCCGGCTCCGACCGAGCCCTGACCGGTGCCCGACCCGCCCGTGTTACCCGAGCCGCTCGCGTTGCCGCCCCCCGAGCGCGATCCCGACGAGCCATCGCCGCGACCGCCCTCGAGCAAGAGGACGATTGACGACTGCGTGTCGACCGTCGGTTCCGTCGACGACGACGTGCTCGTCGACGAATCCGCAGCCGCGACCGTCATCACACCGCTCAGGCCGACAGGCGCACACCCCTCGGAAGTTTGGCTATTGCAAGGATTCGCTGCCGTTTGCGCGGACGCAAAATTGGCAGTAGCCGCGGCGATCACGATCGCGCTGAGCTTGATCACGGTGTTCAACGTCTTTTTCTTAGGATTACTCATGTGTGCCCCTTTAGTCTTTCGTCGCCACGCGTCATGTGAAGCATCAGACGCGATGTGGGGGCAAGAATGACAGGCTGTACGCCGCGTTCTGTGCGGTACTTAACCCGGCGCTGAGGCGACGTCATTTAACGACGTGCGAGACCCCGCAGAGAACGTTTGCGGATGATCGCGAGAGGAGAAAAGCAAGAACCTGTCGCGGCTTTATTAGCCGGATCGACGAGCGGGGATGGCGGACGTTGCGACCGCGCGCATGAAACATCGAACAATCAAAACCCCGCGGCAACCGACTCACTATCGAACGTGGTGCGCGTTTGCGTAGGAAAGTTTTGAAAGCTTATTATCGATGAAACGTAGGCTATCTGTATGGTTGAGGGCGCGTCAAGCGCTCAGTGTGGCGCAGGCCGCAGATGGGGAGTTAGGAACCCGAACAAATCATATCGATTCGTATGACATATAGAGACGGCGAGTCGCTTGCGCTTCCACGACCCATGAATTCAAACGGGTCCCAAAACGCAACGAGCGACCGCAAAGGGTCGCTCGTGAAACAGGATAACTCGGCGCGCTATCGCGCCTGCTGCAAGTTACATGGGATGGCTGGCAACGAAGTTCTTGTAGGCCCAGTATGCATCTTTCGGCGTCTGACCGTCCGATTTCATCAGACCAAATGCGCCTTCGCTGTCGTCATACAGTTCGAACGCCTGGATCGACTGAATGTTGTACTTCGAGGCCACGCTCTGGAATTGAGCCATCATTCGGTTGCCGGCCATATACGACGCAATCTGCGAATCGCTGCCGTAGTTCGGACGCACGCCGAATTCATTGATCCACACGGGCTTGCCGAACGAATGGAGTATGCCCAGCATGTCATAGCAACCGGTGCCGCCGCATGCGTGCGTCATGTCGCCCTGATCCGAATACCAGTGCCATGCGGTGATGTCCCAGCTGACGGTCGGGTGGCCGCGCGTGCCGTCGGGCTGCGAGCCGTCCATGAGCATCTGGAAGAACGAGTAGTGCAGCCACGTGCCATTGACGATGATCTTGGCCGAGCCGTCCACCGACTTCACGCCTGCGATCAACCCGCGGATCACGCCGCGCGCGACCACGTAAGGCTGATTCCTGTAGTGGCTCCAGTTCGTACCGTCGACATTGCCGGTTAGCGCTTGCGACTCCAGTTCGTTGGCGACTTCGTAATACTTGTACTTGTAGGTGCCCGCGACTTGCTTGCCGAGGTTATAGCCCGCGTTATAGGCGTCCTGCTCGTTGTTGTAGCCGGTACCCAGCAAGATGACCGGGTACACCGTCACGCCGCTGGCCGCCATCGTCTGCGCCATCTTTGCGACGACCTTCGCCGAGTTCAGGCTGTACACGTCGTTACGATAGATCTTCGCGCCGAGGTCCTGTAGTTGCGCGAGCTGCGTCGTGACGGCCGTGGAGTCGTACGCGCCGCCGTTCGTGTTGCGGCCATTCGCGCCATAGAAGATCGACGTGCTGGTCGAAGCCTTGGCAGTCGAGTCGGGCAGGTCGTCGGCGCTCTTGGCGGTTGCGGCCAGATCGCCGTCGCTGCCGCCACCGCACGCGGCGAGCAGCACGCTCGTGAGAACCGCGGTCGCGATCGCGGCGGCCTTGCGTGCCGAAATTAGGTTGGAACGGCGAAGAGAGTTGTTTTTGCGATTCGTCATTGCGTTTAGCATTGCTAATATATGGGCGCAATGCTCGTGAGTTTCTGGCACGCTGAAGGACCTTCCAGGCGATGTGAGAGCCAACATAGTAACGTCGGCGTCACGCTGATCCGTGGTGTCGTCGAAATGGCATTGATTAGTCATCCGAACGACATGTGCAAGACAAGGCCGGCTACGCGACGCCAAAATCGAGGCGCTGCACGCTAACCAGAACGGCACGGATTCGCTGATAAGGTCCAGCGCGCAACACGGCAAGCGCTGGATGGCGGAGTCGAGCAAACAACTGTGTTCGCCCGTTTGGGCCTACGAAATGACGAACGAGCTCAGTTCGAAGGCGGAGTCGTCAGAAGAAAAGGAAACGTTTGCGTTGGCGGTCAGAAGTGCGGATTATTTCGACTCCCTGACACTGCACCGGCAACCGTTGCCGAAAACCAGACAACGGACGCAAGGTTATCGTCTTATGAGATGAATGTAAACGTCTGTGACAGCAAAAAAGACCATGCGGCCAGAATGCGACAGCAAAACTTACTCAATCATCAGTGGAAAGCATGAAGGGTCGAAACGAATAAAAGGAAAGCTGATGATTATCGGCCGAAGCGTCGCACGAAGCAGTAGAAAAGCCACGGATGGATTTTGAGCATCGCCATCACGAAAGACAGTTTCGGCCGATGATCCGAATACATGCCAAGCAAATGCGTCAGACGCAGCCTTTCTGCAACGCTGTCGAGAATGGGCTTGGCCAGTCGATACGTCGGCGCCTTGGTCGCAGCCTGAAACGCAATCGTCCGATAACCATAGACATATTTCAGTCTGAACAAAAGTTTGCGGTAATTGCGAATCGGCATGGACGCCGTGCTTCTCTCAACACGATCCATGATGGCAAAAATGTCGACGATCTTCGGATTGAAGCGTGTCGAAATTCCCGATTCGCGATACATGTACGAGTACAAGGTGTCGGGCATGAGGCGCACGACGTTCGATTTGCCGAGCGTCTGCACCGACACGCAGATATCTTCGTAGATCAGTCCGGACGGATGCTCTATGGCGAGGAATATGGACCGGCGCACGAGTTTGTTGAAGCAATAAGCCTGCATCGACAAATCGAGAATCTTTTCGACTGCCTCCACGCCGCTCATGATGGCGTCGCCGGCCTCAACGCGATAATTGATCTTACCTTCAGGACTGATGTTCTCCGCAGCAAAGATCACGACATCCGCATGATGCTTTTCCGCCTCTTCGATGACCCTGCGCACGAGATCGTGATGCACGTGGTCATCGCTGTCGACGCACAGTACGTACTCGCCTCGGGCTGCGAGCGCCGCAACCCTGCGGGTCTCGGCGAGCCCTTTGTTTACGGGGTTTTTAATGAACTGCCATCGAATCCTGCTTTGCTCTTCGAGGATGCGCAAGGTCATTTCGCCCGATCTGTCAGGACTGCTATCGTCGACGGCAATAATCTCGAAATCGGTGGAGGTTTGTGACAGTAACGAGTCGAGACACTCTTCGATATACGGCTCAACTTTGTACACAGGCACAAGAACACTGATCTTCGGCGGTGCGGACATGAATGTTTTACCCTTTTAACTGCACGGGAGTGCTTATTCACGAAAACGACAGGCGCCCAAGGAGTTTACTGTGGATGAGGCGATCATGTACTAGGGTTATTCAGCAGTTCTTCTTTCCCGCCATGTTATCAGACGTGGTCGACGAGACGACCCGTGGAGCGCTGCAGCGATGTTCCGCACGATCGCGCCGAAAATAGACATTGACAAATTCTGACTTTGCAGTAAATTTACGTCCATGCCACTCCCTACGCTGGAGAAAGACGTGGATCACTACACCCCTGAAAGCTTCACTCTGACGGAAAGCGTCGGCTTCGCGATCAATAAGGCGCGCAACCTTCTCGTCGCCGAACTGGACGCATCGCTGAAAGACCTCGACATCACCACTCAGCAGATGGGCATTCTCCTGTCCATGCGCGGCGGCGTCACCCAGACGCCTTTTGAGTTGTCGAAACTGCTCGGCATCGATACGGGCCTGATGACGCGCATGCTCGACAAGCTCGAAGCAAAAGGCCTGCTGCAACGCGCGCGCAGTCTTGAAGACCGCCGTGTCGTCAATCTGACGCTGACTCGCGAGGGTGAAAAAGTCGCCCAGGAATTGCCGCATATCGTGCCGGTCGTGCTGAACGGCCGCCTGAGAAAGTTCAACAGAAGCGAGTTCAAGGAATTCCTCCGGCTGCTGAACAAGTTCCTCGAAGACTGATTGCGCGGCGCACGAAACGTTCGCGCAATTTTTTCGTCCATTTATCTGATAGGTCAGAAAGTGAAAAAGCAATCTAAATTTGTGACCGGACCCGGCACGTTCGGTTCGCGTCTCATGAGAACCGGCATTACCCTGATGTTCGCCGCGGTGCTGTCCGCGTGCGCGAATTACGCCGGCATTCATAGCGACAAGCAAATCGCGCAGCCGCAAAGCTATGAGACGCAGCAGAGCCTTCCTGCCGGTGAAGGCCGCTGGCCCGCGCCCGACTGGGCCGATCAGTTCGGCGATGCGCAATTGCACGCGCTGCTCGACGAGGCGCTCGCCGGGAGCCCGACGCTCGAACAGGCGCGCGCCCGTATCGCGGCGGCGTCGGCGTATAGCGAAACCGCGAAGGCGAACACAATGCCGCAAGTCGGCGCGTCGTATTCGTACACGCGCCAGCGCTACTCCGAGAACGCGCTCGTGCCGCCGCCTTATGCCGGCTCGTGGCAGTCGGAGAACAAAGGGCTTCTGTCGGCGTCCTACGAGCTCGATTTGTGGGGCAAGAATCGCGAGGCGCTCAGCGCCGCCGTCTCGCAAGTGCAGGCGAGCAGGGCCGATGCCGAAGCGGTGCGGCTCGCGCTCGATACGTCCATCGCGCGGACCTACAACCAGCTTGCTCGGCTTTACGCGTTGCGCGATATCGCGCAGAACGAGGTCGATGAGCGCGCACACATCGTGCGCATCACGGCGGGCCGCATCGCCAACGGGCTCGATACCGAAGTGGAACGCAAGACCGCCGAGGCCGATCTCGCATCGAGCCGTGCGACCCTTTCGTCGCTCGATGGACGCATTCTCGCAACGCGCTATCAGATCGCGGCGCTGCTCGGCAAAGGCCCGGATCGCGGGCTGTCGATCGCGCGTCCGCAACTCGGTGTCGGCGATGAAGTGCGTCTGCCCGGCAATCTTCCCGCCGATCTCGTGAGCCGTCGCCCGGATATCGTCGCGGCGCGCTGGCGCGTCGATTCGATGACGCACGACATCAAGGAAGCGAAGGCCGAGTTCTATCCCGACATCAATCTGAGCGCATCGCTCGGGCTCGATGCGTTCGGCTTTGGCCGCCTGTTGACGGCGGCGAGCCGCACGATGTCCGCGGGTTCGGCGATCCATCTGCCGATCTTCGACGGCGGCGCGCTGCGCGCTCAACTGAAAGGCCGCTATGCCGATTTCGACTACGCGGTCGCGACCTACAACCAGACGCTCGTCACCGCACTCTCCGACGTCGCCACGCAGCTCTCGCAGATCCGCTCGACCGATGCGCAGCTCGTCGACGCGAACATCGCCGAAGATGCGGCGCACAGCGCGCAGCGGTTGGCGCTCACGCAGTACCGCGCGGGGCTCACGAATCAGCTGACGGTGCTGAACGCAGAGACCAATGCGCTCGCGGCGGAACGCGCGGTCGCGAATCTGAAAATGGACCGGCGCGATCAGCAGATCGCGCTCGCGGCTGCGTTGGGCGGCGGCTACACGGATACCTCAGCCGATGCGCTCGCCGCACGTTGATCGACGTCATTGAACCGGAGCACTGAAATGAGCGACACCATCACTACCGAACGTACCGACGCGAATAAATCGGAATCCGAAGTAAAAGACAAACCGCGCAGAAAACGCAAACTCCTGCTCTCGCTGCTCGCGGCGTCGATCCTGATCGGCGGCGCGGGGTGGGGCGGCTATTACTACACGACGGGCCGATTTTTCGAATCGACCGACGACGCCTATGTGAGCGGCAATCTTGTACAACTGACGCCCGAAGTCAGCGGCACGGTGATCGCCGTGAACGCCGATGACACGCAGATCGTGCATCAGGGCGCGCCCGTCGTCACGCTCGACACCGCCGATGCAAAAGTCGCACTCGCCAACGCCGAAGCGAATCTCGCGCAGGCGGTGCGGCAAGTGAGCAGCCTGTACGTGAACAACGCGTACTACGCGGCGACGGTCGCGCAACGCCAGTCCGATCTGATACGCGCGCAGTCGGACCTGAAGCGCCGCATGACGATCGCGGAAACGGGCGCGGTGTCGGGCGAAGACATCGCCCATGCGCGCGATGCCGTGAGCGCCGCGCAGGCCGCGCTCGATGCGGTGCGCCAGCAATCCGAGGCGAATCACGCGCTGACCGATCGAACGTCGGTCGAACGTCATCCGAACGTGCAGGCGGCAGCCGCGAAAGTGCGCGACGCCTGGCTCGACGATGCGCGCAACACGCTGCCCGCGCCGGTGACGGGCTACGTCGCGCGCCGCTCGGTGCAGGTCGGGCAACGCGTCGCGCCGGGCACGCCGCTGATGGCGATCGTGCCGCTCGACGGCGTCTGGGTCGACGCCAACTTCAAGGAAGTGCAGCTCGCGCACATGCGCATCGGCCAGCCGGTCATGCTCACCGCCGACGCATACGGCGCGAAGGTGAAGTACCACGGCCATGTCGAAGGATTCTCGGCAGGCACGGGCGCGGCCTTCGCCGTGCTGCCCGCGCAGAATGCCACGGGCAACTGGATCAAGGTCGTGCAGCGTTTGCCCGTGCGCATCCGTCTCGATCGGCGCGAACTGGACGCGCATCCACTGCGCATCGGGCTGTCGATGAACGTGGAAGTCGAGACGCGCGATCAGTCGGGCACGCAACTCGGCGCGGCATCGACTACTTCGTATCGCACGGATGTTTTCAGCCACTACGGCGAAGAAGCGAATGCGGAGATCGAACGAATCGTCGCGGAGAACGTGCCGAAACACTGATGCGCGCTTTCTTTCATCCAACTATCTGACACGTCAGCAACAGACAATACAGGTGATGCAATGAACCCGACCGCTCAACCCGCGCCGTTGCATGGCGGCAAACTCGTGCTGGCGACCATCGCCGTCGCGCTCGCGACGTTCATGAACGTGCTCGACTCGTCGATCGCCAATGTCGCGATTCCAACCATCGCGGGCAATCTCGGCGTGTCGGTCGACGAGGGCACGTGGGTCATCACGCTCTTCGCCGCCGCCAACGCGATCTCGATTCCACTGACCGGCTGGCTCACGCAGCGCCTCGGGCAGATCAGGCTGTTCGTCTGGTCGATCCTGCTCTTCGTGGTGTCATCGTGGCTGTGCGGCATCGCGCCGAATCTGCCGGTGCTGCTCGCCGCACGCATCTTGCAGGGCGCGGTGGCCGGCCCGCTGATTCCGATGTCGCAGGCCATTCTGCTCGCGTCCTATCCGAAGGAGAAAAGCTCGACCGCGCTCGCACTCTGGGCGATGACCGCGACCGTCGGACCCATCGCGGGCCCCGCGCTCGGCGGCTGGATCACGGACAGCTATTCGTGGTCGTGGATCTTCTACATCAACATTCCGGTCGGCCTGTTCGCCGCGGGCGTGACGTGGGCGATCTATCGCGAGCGCGAAACGCCGGTGAAACGCGTGCCGATCGACAAGATCGGGTTGTTGTCGCTGATTGCGTGGGTCGCGTCGTTGCAGATCATGCTCGACAAGGGCAAGGACCTCGACTGGTTCAATTCGCCGGTGATCGTCGCATTGGGAATCTTTGCGCTCGTCAGCTTCGTGTTCTTCCTGATCTGGGAACTGACCGAAACGAACCCCGTGGTCGATATCAAGCTTTTCCTGCAGCGCAATTTTCTCGGCGGAACGGTGGCGATATCGGTCGCGTATGCGGTGTTCTTCTCGAACCTCGTGTTGTTGCCGCAGTGGATGCAGGGATATCTCGGCTACCGTTCCGTCGATGCCGGTCTCGCGACCGCGCCGCTCGGCATCTTCGCCGTGATACTCGCGCCGGTCATGGGCAAGATCATGCCGCGATCGGACGCTCGTGTGCTCGCGACGCTTGCGTTCTTCGGATTCGCCGCCGTGTTCTTCATGCGCTCGCACTATACGACCGGCGTGGACACTTATACGCTCGTGGTCCCGACGCTGCTGCAAGGCATACCGACCGCGCTCTTCTTCGTGCCGCTGACGGCGATCATTCTGTCCGGCTTGCCGCCCGCGAGGATTCCGGCGGCGGCGGGCCTGTCGAACTTCGTGCGCGTGTTCGCGGGCGCGGTCGGCACATCGCTCGCGGCGACGGGCTGGAACGACCGCACCATTCTTCATCATTCGCAACTCGTCGAACAGGCGAGCGTGCATAACCCGACCTTCGTCGGCGCGCTCGGTGCGATTCAGGACACACTCGGCGGCAGCTCTTCGCAGGCGCTCGCGTTCTTTGAGCGATCGTTGACGACGCAGGCCGCGATGCTCGGCCTCAACGACATCTTCTGGCTTTCCGCGGTGATCTTCATCGCGATCGTGCCGCTCGTCTGGCTGACGAAGCCGGGTAAGGGCGCGGGCGCAGGATCGGCGGGCGCGGGCGGTCACTGAACGATACGCCGCATGTGTATTTGTACCCGCGGCGCAAGACTGTTCATCGGACGCGGGTGTGCAAATCTCGAATGAAAGCGCCTACATTCGATTTGAAGACCTTCATTACTGGAGCAATCAAATGAAATTCTCAGTCAAGCAAACCATTCACTCCGACGACATCGCCACGCTCGAACACGCGATGAAGACCGTCGACGCCGACGCGAAGGTGCGCGTCGATATCGCAACGCATACCGTCGATGTCGACTCGTGGCTGATGCCGGAAGAGTTCATCGTCGCGTTCGTCGACGAAGACTACGATGTGCGGATCGTCGAAGCGTAGCCGCAAGAAAAGCGCGTAAAAGCAAGGCCGGAGCGTATGTCTACGCTCCGGCCTTTTCACATGTCATGCGCTCAACGACTCGCCTGATGCTCTCCGAATGTCGTCTCCCAGCCGCCGCCGAGCGACTTGCATAACGTGATGAGATTCTCCGCGGCTGTCGCCTTGCTTTGCTCCAGCTTGCTTTGCGCGTCGAGCAATTGCCGCTGCACATTGAGCACATCGAGATAGTCGAGCGCGCCGGCTTTATAACGCTGTTGCGCGATGCCGAGCGCACGCTGATTCAGGTTCACCACGTTCGCGAGATTGTCGTGCCGGCGCTGTTCTGCATCGTAGACGAGCAGCGCGTCGTCCACTTCGCGCCATGCTTCGAGCACCGTGCGCTTGTAGACGATGGCCGCTTCCTGTTGCTGCGCCTCGCGCAGTTGCAAGGTGCCCTTGAGCCGCCCGCCTTCGAAGATCGGAAACGTGATCGACGGTCCGATCACGAACTGTCCCGACGCCCATTCGGCGAGACTGGACAGTTGCAGGCTCTGAAGGCCCGCGCTGCCATTGAGCGTGATGCGCGGATAGAAGTCCGCCTTCGCCATGCCGATCGACGCCGTGGCCGCATGCAACTGCGCTTCGGCCTTCTGGATGTCCGGCCTGCGCTGCGCCAGCTCCGACGCAAATCCGATCGGCACCTGATCCGGCAGCTTCGGCACGTCGCGCGCATCGACCAGCATGTTACGCAGCGCGCCCGGCTGCTCGCCGAGCAATACGCCGATGGCGTTGATGGTCGTATCGCGATGCGATTCGAGCGTCGGAATCAGGCTCTCGATGGTCTCCATTTGCGCCGATGCGTTGGCGACATCGAGGTCCGTCGTGACGCCTTCGCGCACGCGGATCTTCGTGAGCCTCACCGCATCGCGGGCGATATCGAGGTTCTGCTTCGCGATATCGAGCAGCGACTGCGTATCGCGCAATTCGATGTAGTCGCGCGCGAGCTCGGCGCGCGCTGACAGCAGCACCGCGTTGCGGTCTTCATACGATGCATCCGTCAGTGCGCTCGCGGCTTCGACGCCGCGTCGCACGCGGCCCCAGATGTCGAGTTCCCACGATGCATCGAAGCCGGCCTGATACAGGTTGTAGGCGGGTGATCCTTTGGAGCCCGGCATCGCCGATACGCCGAGCGGCGCGTCGCCCGATGCGGACTGCGGCTGACTCTGCGACGGCGTCACGCCGAGCAGCGACAGAATGCCGTTCTCGCTGCCGCGCTCGCGGTTATACGATGCCGCGCCACCGATCGTCGGCAACGCGGCCGCACCGGCGACGCGCTGTTCGGCACGGCTCTGACGCAGTCGGGCCGAGGCAGCAGCCACATCGAGATTCGCATCGGCGAGGCGCTTCTCCAGCGCGTCGAGCGTCGGATCGCCGAAGAGCGTCCACCAGTCGGGATTGAAGGCCGCTTCCACGGGCTTGCTCGGCGCCTGCGCTGTTTGCGTCCGCTCGAAAACGTCGGGCGCGGCGCTCCTCGGATGTTCGAAGTCCGGGCCGACCGTGCATCCGGCCATCACGAAGGACGCCAGCACGGCAAGCGCGATCGAGCGCAGCGAAGGTTCGTTCGTGTTCATTTCGCGTCGGCTCCCTGAGCAAGCGTCTCGCCGCGCCGGCCGAGCATCACTTCGGCTTCGGCGGACAGTCCTACGCTCAGCGCCGATGCCGCTTCCTGCCCGCGATCGATCGTGATCTTTACCGGCACGCGCTGCACGATCTTCGTGAAGTTGCCCGTTGCGTTGTCGGGCGCGATGGGCGCGAAGCTTACGCCGGTGGCGGGCGCGAGACTATCGACACGGCCTTTGATGACGACGCCTGGCAAGCTGTCGACCTTGATGCGCACGCTTTCGCCGGGGCGCATCTTCGTGATCTGGTTCTCCTGAAAGTTCGCGACCACATATGCGTCCGTCAGCGGGACGATGGCGAGCACCGGCGCGCCGGGCGTCACGAACGCGCCGACGCGGGCCGAACGCCGTCCCACTTTGCCGTCGACGGGCGCATGAATCTCCGTGTACGACAGGTTCAGCTTCGCCTGCTCCAGCGCCGCAACGGCTCGCGCCAGCGCGCCCGCCGCCTTGTCGCGCTGCGTGCGCAACACGTCGAGATTCTGCTGCGTCGCGATGAATACGGCGCGGTCGTGGGCCTGTTGCGCGAGCTGCTGTTCGAGCGTGCTGGATGCGCGCTGCTGCTCCTGCGCGGTGCCCGCGCCCGTCTCCGAAAGACTCTGATAGCGCGATGCATTCGCACGCGCGAAGCCGATCGCGGCATCGTCGGAACGCAGCGTGGCGCGGGCCTGGTCGACGAGCGACGGATGCCGCGCGATTTCGGCATCGAAGTTTGCGACGGCTGCGCTCGCCGCCGTCACGTCGGCTTGCGCGCTCATCAAGGCGGCGCGGAAGTCGCGGTCATCGATGCGCGCGAGCAGTTGCCCGGCCTTGACCGACTGATTGTCGTCGACGAGCACATCGGCAATCTGGCCCGCGATGCGCGGTGCGACGAGCGTGAAATCGGCTTGCACGTAGGCGTCGTTCGTGATTTCGGTGGTCGGATCGGAGAGAAGCCGGACGCTCGCCCACGCGGCGACCGCGACCGCGGCCACCGGCACCGCGATGCGAATGAGCCTGGAACGGAAACGGATGAGGGATGACATGAGAAGCGTCCTTGATGCGGTTATTTCGAGGAAGGCGGTGTAGCGGTCCACGGCGGATAGATACGCACGGGCAGCACCGGAACGAGAAGCAGAAGCGCGACGGCCACGCACGCCATCACGCGATAGAGATCAGCGGACATCATCACCAGCGCCTGTTCGTGAACGCGATGCGCGAGCTGCGCGAGTTGCGCCGTATCCATGCCCTGATGCGCGATGAACGTCCGGTTGCCGAGCTGATCCACGAGCACGTTCGAATGAAAGCGTTCGCGATGCGTGCCGATCCCTTCGATGAGCGCGGTCGCCACGGCGGCGCTGAAGGTCTTGACCGAGTTGAACATCGCGGAGGCGAACGGGCCTTCGGTCGGCGGCAGGCCGGTGGTGACGCCCATCAGGATCGCGAGAATCAGCATCGGCTGCGCGGCGATCTGCAGGCATTGCAGCAGGTAGAAGTCGTCGCGGATCCACTCGGACGTCATGAAGCTGCCCATCGCGCAGGTCGCGATCATGAGGCACAGTCCCGTCGCCATGACCCAGCGGGAATCGACGCGCTTCAGGTTCAGCAGCGCGGCCGTCAGCGGAAGCGCGACGAGCAGCGGCAGCGCGACCAGCAGCGAGAGCGGCGCGGTTTGCAGTGGCCGGTACGCATGGATTCGCGCGAGATGCTGGCCGGGTATCGCAGCGACGCCGACGAGCAGGATCACGGCGCCCGCGAGCGTCGTCAGTCCATGCGAGAAGTTTCGCCTCGACAAGAGTTGCAGCTTGAAGAAGGGCAGCGGATGAAACCATTCGTTGACGAAGAACACCGCCAGCAGCGCCGATCCGCCGATCAGCATCACGCAGATGAAATCCGAGTTCAGCCAGTCGAGCCGGTCGCCTTGCAGAAGGCCGGTCACGAGCATCGCGATGGCGGGGCAGCCGGAGAGAAAGCCCGTCCAGTCGAACGATCGAAAACGTTCGAGCTTGAGCGGATCGTCGGGAAGCCCGCGTTGAATTGCCACGCAACACACGATGCCGAGCGGCACGATCTGCCAGAAAGCCAGCTTCCAGCTGACGTACTCGGTCCATAACGCGGCGAGCGGCGTGCCGAGCGCGGGGCCGAAGGTCGCGGTCATCGCATAGCCGGCGAGCCCGTAGAGCTTGATTTTCGGCGGAAGGTAACGCAATGCCACGATGATGAGCATCGGCGGCAGACAGCCGCCCGCCATGCCCTGCAATACGCGCAACACATAAAGCGCCGAAAGATTCGGCGCCAGCGGGCAAAGAAGCCCGAAGAGCATCGTGGCGAGCACGGCGCCGATCGTGAACCGCTTGAGCGTGAACGTGATGCCGAACCACGGCGCGAAGACCATCGTCGCGACGTTGGCCGCTTCGAACAAGGTGGTGAGCCAGGTTCCGTCGTCATGTCCGATCGAAAGCGCGCCTTGAATGTCGGTCATCGCAAATGCGGTGACCTGTTCGTTCAATATGGCCAGCAACGATGCGAGCAGCATCCCGGCCAGGCCGATCGCGAGACGAAGCGGCAACGCGGGATGATGGACGCGAGACGCCGATGGCGCCTGCGTGTCGTTGGTCAATGGTTCGGCGGTGCTCATCGTTACACCGCGCGCTTCGCTTCTTCGAAGTACTGCGGCGCTTCGCGGCGGTCGAACATGCCGTATTCGCGAATCACGCGGATGTGACGCAGGCGCACGTCATCCGGCCGCGCGATATCGCGTTCGAACGCGTCGGCCGCGGCCTGATCGCGCCACGTCGCGACGACGATAGCTTCGCCCGGCGCGAGCAGCGCATCGAAGGCATCCCATGTCACGAGGCCGGGCGCTTCCATATCGAGCCCCAGCGATCTCGCGATGCTTTGCGGGCCGGCTTGCCTGACCCATTCGGGCGCGCGTGTAGCATCGAGCAGCGTCACCGCCTTGCCCGCGCCTGTTTCGGTTACGTCGAGGCGTTGTTCGATGAGCGCATGTCCATCGGGCACGCGCGTATCCGTCACGATCTGCCCGATGCGCAGACGATAATCGGCGAACACGCGATCGCGCGCCGCCTGCTGTATCTTGTGATGCTTGGTCGTCGTGCGCCATCGAACGAGGGACTTTTCATCGCGCCAGGTCGAGAGCGAGAGCAGCCAGCCTTCGCGCGTGAGGCTTGCGTATCGTGTGTTATCGATGAAACCATCGATCTTTTCGAGTTCGGGCCGCAGCATTTTCGCCATGCCGAGATAGGCATCGAACTGATCGGCAATCGGATTGACTTCAAGCATCGCAGAGAACATGACAGGCTCGCTTATAGAGTTGGAGCGCGCGTGCGTGTGATTGCCACGCGTCGCCGTTGATTCATTGTCGGAGACGGCATGGCTTTGTTGAAGGTTGACGGACAGGCGATTCGGGCCAATCAATGCGCTGTATGGGCCAGTGCAGACGTCCCGTTCGAGCCTGGCCAATTTGTGTCGGATTCAGGCCGTTGCGATTCACGCGCCATCGCTCTGACTACAATCGCCGGGCAAACAGCTTGTGCTTCGGGATTGAGAATGGACAGATTGCGTGAGATGGAAGTCTTCGTGGCCATCGTCGACAGCGGTGGCTTCACCAGCGCGTCGGACAAGCTCGGCTTATCGACGGCTGCGGTGTCGAGGGCGCTCAACTCGCTCGAAGCGCGCACGGGCGCACAACTGCTCGCACGCACGACGCGTTCTGTGCGTCCCACGGATGCCGGCATCGCCTATCTCGACACGTGCCGGCAAGTGCTCGATGCCATTGCCGAAGCGGAAGCGAACATCGGCACGTATCACGCGAAACCGGTGGGAACGCTGACGATTTCAGCGCCGGTGTTGTTCGGCCAGCGATTCGTCGCGCCGCTCATCAACGCGTTCGCGCTGCGCTATCCGGACATCAGCATTCAGGTGGTGTATGCCGATCGCACCACGCGATTGCTCGATGAAGGCGTGGATATCGCCATACGCATCGGTCATCTCGGGGATTCGACGACATTCGCGGTTCCGCTGGGGCATGTGCGGCGCAAAACCTATGCTTCGCCGGCCTATCTCGAGGCACACGGAGAGCCGGATCATCCGAGGGAGCTGACGCGGCACGACTGCGTGTCCTTCACGGGCGTGTCGAATCCGCTGGAATGGGTGTTCGCCGCGCAGGGCGTGAGGTTGCCCGTGCGGCTTCAGCCGCGCATGATCGTCGATCTCGCGCCTGCTGCCATCGCGGCGGCTCGCGATGGCGTCGGCATCACACAGTTGCTTTCGTATCAGGCGATTCCCGAAGTGCTCGGCCGCAGGCTTCGGCCCATTCTCGCGGCATTCGAGCCCGAGGCGGTGCCGGTGAGCCTGTTGCATGTGGAGCGCCGCGGTGCGAGCGGCAAGATTCGCGCGTTTCTGGAATTCGCGACGGAGACATTGCGCATGAATACCCATCTGCGATGCGCCGATGGCCTCCGCGGGCGCAAGACTCACGGTGCTTCGACGGGCATTGCGGACGCAGCCGCCGCATGAAGCTCGCGATACGCGATCACCAGTTCATCGAGGCTGAAGGAACGGTTCAAGCCGCTCGGATTCGGCAATACCCATGCGCGCGCGCCGCCGAAAGTCCCGGCTTGCGCTCCCCATTCGATATCCCGCTTGCCGGTGATGGCGGATAGCGCCATCTTGCCGAGAAACGCGATATAACGCGGCGCGAGGCTTGCGATCTTGGCTTCGAACGCGGATGCCGCCGCGACGATCTCGACGCGCGACAACATCTCCGCGCGTGCGGTCGGGCGCGCGACGGCCGTCGTGAGGCCATAGCCGTATCGAAGGAATGTGCGATCGTCTTCGGGAAGGAGTTGTACTGGCGTGAAGCCGGCGAGATGAACGACGCGCCAGAAGCGATTGCCGCGGCCCGCGAAATGATGGCCCGTTGCCGCGGCGAGCATGCCGGGATTGATTCCGCAGAACACGGCCGACAAGCCAGGCGCGACGATATCCGGTAACGCGTCGCTCACGCGGCCTCCGCCAGTTCCTCCTGCATCACACGCTCGATGACATGCACGCTTGCCTGATGCGCGGTTTCGAGGTCTACATTGCCGCGGAACCGCTCGCGATATTGCTTCGGCGTGACGTTGAGCCGCCGCGAAAAGATCATGCGCATATGTGTCGCGCTATGAAAGCCGCATTTGAACGCGACGGTCTTGAGCGGCGCATCGCTCGTCTCGAGCAGCGTCCTCGCGGTATCGACGCGAACCTGTTCGACATATGCCGATGGCGTGACCTTCGCATGCCTCGCGAAGAGCCGCGAAAAGGTCCGGCGGCTCACGGAAACAGCATTCGCGAGTTGCTCGATGGACAGCGCATCGCCGATATGCTCGGTCACATACCGATGCACCTTGCCGATGATCGGCGCATCTTCCTTCGTCGTTGCAATGTAGGGGCTGTACTGCGATTGCCCGCCTTCGCGCTGAATGTAGACGACGAGGCGTTTCGCCACGCGCACCGCGTGTTCATGTCCAAAGTCCTCGGCGACGAGCGTCAGACACAGATCGATGCCCGCCGATACGCCGGCGGAAGTGAAGAGGCGTCCGTCGCGCATGAAGATCTTGTCGGGCTGCACGGAGGCGCGCGGAAATGTCTTCGCGAGACGTCCTGCATCCGACCAGTGCGTCGTGACCTGCTGGCCATCGAGCAGGCCGGCATGGCCGAGCACGAACGCGCCATTGCAGACGGAGCCGAAGCGCGCGGCGCCGTGAGCCTGTTTGCGCAGCCACGCGAGAAATTCGACGGGCGGTTTCCAGTCGGGCAACTGCGGTCCGCCCGCTACCAGAAGCAGATCGTATTGCGTGTCGGTGGCGAGGGCGTCGAGATAGCCCACCGGCACGATGATCTGCATGCCGTTCGAAGCGGTCACGACGCCGGCCTCTTTTCCGACGAGCGAGACTTCGTATTGCTGGTCCGCGGGCAGATGCGTGTTGGCTTCCGCGAAGACATCGAGCGGGCCTGCAACGTCGAGTGCCTGCACACCGTCGAACAGAACAAGGGCGACTTTCATGCCGTGACCTTCGTGAAGTAAATGCGTGAATTTCAAGCGATGGCCCAGTCTATCCCAACGTGCGCGCGCGTAAGACGCCCTTGCCCGCAAATGACTTTTACCGCGATGTAACAAACGCGCGCACGTTCGATGACCTTGAGAAGCGCATACGTGCCGCGTGGCCCAAATTCGGCACGGAGTGGCCCGACAACGCGCCAATCGCCTCCTTCGACGCCGCCCCGGCTGTCTAGACTTCATCTCATGAAGCGGGCGCACTCGGCTCGCGCTGCACACGAAGGATGGTCATCATGCTGATCGAGAAACGTCGAAACTCATTTCTGTCCGGCGCCAATGCGCCGTATGTCGAAGAGCAATACGAGCTTTATCTGACCGACCCGGCGTCGGTCACGGATGAATGGCGCGCATGGTTCGATGCATTGCGCGAAACGCCCGCCATCGACGGAAGCGATCGCGATGACGAACCGCACGCGCCCGTGGTGTCGAACTTCATCGAGCTTGCGCGACGGCCGCATGACTTTGCGATGCCCGCCGGTGACGGTCTCGCGCTCGCGAGAAAGCAGGTCGCCGTGCAATCGCTCATGACGGCGTTCCGCACGATCGGCACGCGCAAGGCCGATCTCGATCCGTTGCAATGGCAGCCGCGGCGTACGCTAGCGGAACTCACGCCCGCGTACTATGGCCTGACGTCGGCGGACATGGCGACGCACTTCAGCACCGCCGACACCTATCTCTTCGATGAAGACGCGACGCTGGAAGACATCGCCGCTGCGCTCGAACAAACCTATACCGGCACGCTGGGCGCGGAGTTCATGCATCTCACCGATGCGAGCGAGCGGCGCTGGTGGCAGATGCGGCTCGAATCGACGCGCGCGAAGCTCTCGTTCCCGGTCGCGGACAAGCAGCGCTTTCTCGAACGCCTCACAGCGGCCGAAGGGCTCGAAAAGTATCTGCACACGCGCTTCGTCGGGCAAAAGCGCTTCTCGCTCGAAGGCGGCGAATCGCTGATCGTCCTGCTCGACGAACTCGTGCGCTACGGCGCTTCGAAAGACGTGCGCTCGGTCGTGATGGGCATGGCGCATCGCGGACGGCTGAACGTGCTGGTGAACGTCGCCGGCAAGCCGTTGCATGCGCTCTTCGATGAATTCGACGGCAAGGACACCGACGATCTGCCCGAAGGCGATGTCAAGTATCACAAGGGATTCAGCACTGTCACGCAGACCGCCGATGGACCGGTGGAAGTCGTGCTTGCGTTCAATCCGTCGCATCTCGAAGTCGTGAATCCGGTCGTTCAGGGAATGGCGCGCGCAAAGGCGGACGCGCTACCGTCCGACGGCGCCACGCACGTGCTGCCAGTCGAAATCCATGGCGATGCGGCGATGTCGGGGCAAGGCGTCGTGATGGAAACCCTGAGTCTTTCCTACACGCGCGGACATGGCACGGGCGGCACGGTGCATATCGTCGTGAACAATCAGATCGGCTTCACGACGTCCGATCCTCGCGACACGCGCTCGTCGTTCTATGCGACCGATATCGTCAAGCTGATCGAGGCGCCGGTGCTGCACGTCAACGGCGACGATCCCGAAGCAGTCGCAATGGCCGTGCGCCTTGCGCTCGACTATCGCACGGCGTTCGGACGCAGCGTCGTGATCGATCTCGTGTGCTTTCGCAAGCACGGGCATCAGGAACAGGACACGCCCGCCATCACGCAGCCGATGATGTATCGCGCGATCGCCGCGCATCCCGGCGTGCGGACCCTGTACGCGCACAGGCTGATTCGCGAAGGCGTCTTGACGGCGGAGCAAGCCGAGGCATTGGTCGATGCGCGGCGCAGGCTGCTCGATCAGGCGCGCGCTGACGAGACGCAGGAGCTTGCGGGCGCGTCCGGCGCACGCGGCGTCACGCATTACGAAGCCCCATCGCGCGAGCATCTCGACGTTCTGGCGCGGCGCATATCGAGCGTGCCCGAAGGTCATGAGCTTCATCCCCTCGTCAACAAGCTGATGACTGCGCGCCGCGATATGTCCACAGGTGCGAGACCGGTCGACTGGGGCATGGCGGAGCATCTTGCATTCGCGTCGCTGCTGGGCGAGGGCGTCGATGTGCGGCTGAGCGGACAGGACAGCGCGAGAGGTACGTTCAATCATCGGCATGCGATGCTGCATAACCAGAAGCGGACGGCGCGTTCGGATGGCGTCTTCATTCCGCTCGATCATGTCGGAGAAGCGCAGGGCCGCTTCACGGTGACGAACTCGATTCTTTCGGAAACCGCGGTGCTCGCCTTCGAATATGGCTATTCGACGGTCAATCGCGATGCGCTCGTCGTGTGGGAAGCGCAATTCGGCGATTTCGCGAACGGCGCGCAGGTCGTCATCGATCAGTTCATCGCGGCGGGCGCGGCGAAGTGGGGACAACGCAGTGCATTGACCCTGTTCCTGCCTCATGGTCAGGAAGGCGCGGGCCCCGAGCATGCGTCGGCACGGCTGGAGCGATATCTGCAACTGAGCGCGCAGGACAACATGCGCGTGGTTCAGCCAACGACGCCCGCGCAACTGTTTCATCTCTTGCGCATGCAGGTGCTTGCTTTCGATGCCCGTCCGCTCATCGTGATGACGCCCAAGTCGCTGCTGAGGCACGCGGAAGCCGTGAATTCGCTCGACGATCTTGCTCACGGCGCTTTCCGTGAAGTTCTTCCGGACGAGCACGTCGATGCGTCGCGTCGCGCGGATGTCGAGCGTGTCATCGTCACTTCGGGGAAGGTGTATTACGAGCTGCTCGACTATCGCCGCAAACATGACATCGACGATACGCCGGTTATTCGCATCGAACAGTTGTATCCGTTTCCAGCGCGGCAACTGGCCGCTGAACTCGCGCGCTATCCGAATCTGAAAGAGGTGATCTGGTGTCAGGAAGAGGCGCGCAATCAGGGCGCGTGGAGCTTCGTCGAGCCGCAATTGCGTGACATGCTGCCCGCGCGCGTGAGTCTGACTTATGCGGGACGTGCCGCTTCGGCATCGACTGCGCCGGGCTATCACGCAGTGCATGTGGCGAGACAGGCGGAAGTGATCGCGCGTGCGTTCGCTATCGAAGAAAGCAACGCGATGATGGAGAGCCTGACATGACACATACGGATGAATCGCTCTCTGGCGCCGACATCATCCTGCGCGTGCTGGCGGAACAAGGCGTGGATACGCTCTTCGGCTACAGCGGCGGCGCGATCTTGCCGACCTATGACGCGGTGTTCCGCTTCAATGAAATGCACGCGGATCGGCCGGAGCGGCAGATCAGGTTCGTGGTGCCGTCGAACGAACAATCCGCGGGTTTCATGGCCGCGGGCTATGCGCGGGCGAGCGGCAAGGTCGGCGTGTTCATGGTGACGTCGGGGCCGGGCGCGACGAATGCCGTGACGCCGATCGCCGATTGCAACGGCGATTCCGTGCCTGTCGTGCTCATCTGCGGACAGGTGCCGCGTGCCGCCATCGGCACCGACGCGTTTCAGGAAGCGCCGGTGTTCAACATCATGTCGGCGTGCGCGAAGCAGGTCTTTCTCGTGACCGATCCGGACAAGCTCGAACAGACGCTACGCACCGCGTTCGATATCGCGCGCACGGGACGCCCGGGACCGGTCGTGGTCGATGTGCCGAAAGACATTCAGAACTGGAGGGGACCGTATCGCGGACATGGCACGTTGCAGTTCCGCGGCTACTCCGATCGCCTTCGTCAGGTGGCGAAGGGCGCTCGCCTCGAAGAGACGCACAGCGCCGAATTCTTCGATCTTCTCGCGCACAGCAAACGGCCGCTTCTGTATGCGGGCGGCGGCGTGGTCGCGTCGGGTGCGGCGGCCGAATTGCGCCAGTTCGCCGAGCGTTATCGGATTCCCGTCGTGACGACTTTGATGGGGCTCGGCGCTATGCCCGCGAAGCACGAACTCGCGCTCGGCATGCTCGGAATGCACGGGACCGCATGCGCGAACTACGCCGTGGAAGACTGCGATTTTCTGATCGCGGTGGGCGCGCGTTTCGATGATCGCGTCGCGGGCGGCCGTCCGGAAACGTTCGCGCCGAACGCGCGTCATGTCGCGCATATCGATATCGACGAAGCGGAGATCAACAAGGTCAAACGCGCATCGTGGACCCATATCGGCGATGCAAAGGACACGCTGCGCGCTTTGATGGCGCATGGTCCGGTTACGCAGGCATCGTTACGCTGGACCGCCGACGCGATGGAGCTCAAGCGCAGGCACGGCATGAATTACGACCGGCAGAGCGCGCTCATACAGCCGCAATGGGTGATCGAAAAACTGAGCGAAATCACCGGCGGCAAAGCGATCATCAGTACGGGCGTGGGTCAGCATCAGATGTGGGCCGCGCAGTTTTTCGATTTCGTCGAGCCGCGCAGCTTGCTCACATCGGGCAGCATGGGAACGATGGGTTTCGGCCTGCCCGCCGCGATCGGCGCCCAGTTCGCGCGGCCGGATGCGCTCGTGATCGATATCGACGGCGACGGCAGCATCCGCATGAACATGGGCGAACTGGAAACGGCGAGCACGTACGGCGTTCCGGTCAAGGTGCTGCTGCTCAACAATTGCGGCGACGGCATGATCCGCCAGTGGCAGCGCCTTTTCTATGATGGACGCATGTTCGTGAGCGACAAGGCGCTGCATCGCAAGGATTTCGTTCAGGCCGCGTTAGCCGATGGATTCGCGTTCGCGAGTCGTGTCCGGGAAATGGAAGAGCTCGAAGCGCAACTCAAGGCATTCGTCGAGTTCGACGGTCCCGCGTTCCTCGAAGTCATGATCGATCAGAACGCCGATGTGTTCCCGATGGTCGGCCCCGGTCAAAGCTATTCGAACATGATCACGGGTCCGTTCATTCCGTCGCGATCGGAGCGGGATGCGTACTTCTCCACCGGCACGGACATGTTTTGAATCATGAACGCCGACCTGATTCACAAGGCGCTCGCCAATCCCTTGCGGCGCGACATCCTTGCGTGGCTCAAGGCGCCGGACGCGGCGTTCGCGCAGGAACGCGTCGCATTCGGGCACAGCGTGTCGCTGAACACGATCCAGGCGCGCAGCGGTCTCGCGCAATCGACGGTGTCGGCGCACGTCTCATCGCTCGTCGAGGCGGGACTGCTGGTTTCGAGGCGCGTCGGTCAGTTCGTGTTTCTGTCGAGAAACGAGGACGTCATCGACGCGTTCGTCAGGCACGTGAGCCGCGGGCTGTGAGTGTCGCGCGCAGTCAGCGACCGAGTCCGCTTGCCGCGATCTGCTGCTCCACGTATTGCGCGAAAAGCGCATGCATGCGCGTGGTCGGATGCAGGTCGTCGGCGAACATGTAGGTCTGGTCCGCGTTCGACGTGACGTAGGTAGCCGGCGAGCAGAGGAGCGACGTGTCGTGCGGCGTCTTCGATGGGTCGCAGGCCTGGGCGGTATTGGACACGACAAAACCGTTGGCCTGATAGTTCGTGATGGTCTGAGTCGTCCACGTATAAGCGTCGATCACGATGACCTTGCCTTGCAGCCCGTTCGCTTGCAGGGCGGCGTTCAGCGTCGCGTTGAAGCGCTGCGAAAGCTGCGTGAAGTTCGCGCCGCCATCGGACGATTTGATGCCATCGGGCGAGAGTCCGATGTTCGGCACGTTGATCACGACCACATGCGTGGCGCCGCTCTGCACGATCTGCCCGACGAGTTGCGCGAGCGTCGTGGCAGCGTTTTGCACGGTCGTGTCGGCGGCGGGCGGGCTGCCTGCGCGCAGCACGTCGTTCGCGCCGCCCCAGACGAACACTAACTGGCCCGCATTAAAGCTGCCGTGCGCCGACAGATAGCTCGAAATCTGCTGGCTCACCGGCATTTCGATGTCGCCGATC
Source organism: Caballeronia arvi (assembly GCF_001544695.2). Classification (GTDB taxonomy): domain Bacteria; phylum Pseudomonadota; class Gammaproteobacteria; order Burkholderiales; family Burkholderiaceae; genus Caballeronia; species Caballeronia arvi. The sequence continues at coordinate 40,523 of NZ_FCOM02000049.1, read as the reverse complement.
ACATCGGTCAGGAATTGATTCTGATTCGCCGGCGTCGCGACGGTGGAGCCGCCCTGCGCATAGCCCAGCCCGCCGGTCGCCTTCAACTCGTGCGCGAGGTTGATCGTGAACGCGGCAGTGAGCGTGTCGCCGTAATATTGCGCGACGTCCTGCGTCCATACCTGGCCGGGATTCGTCGTGAAGCGCCCGCCGCCGACCACGCCCGCGATTGGCGCGTAGGTCCCGACATCGGACAGGCTGTCGCCGAACGATACGACCTGCATTTTGACGCCGCCCGCCGGCGCGGACGAACTGCTCATGCCGCCGCCGCCCGAGTCGCCGCCGCCGCCGCATGCGGTAAGCCATGCAATCAGCAAGGCAGAAATTGCCTTGCGCAAGCCAGGTGTGATTCCGCTATGACGCATCGCTGGTCCGTCCCATCGTTCGTCCGGGCGGCTTTCGGCCCGACGATGGTTCGTCGGGCGAGCATGAAGTCGCGCACGCTAGTAGCGGCAAGCAAGAAAGATGCGCTCCACGGCGCAGTAACCGAAGAACGAGGCCAGGCCGCTATTCGGTCGCGCAGTCGTTGCAGGTGTTGTCGATATACCGGGCTGCTTTGCCGCGCTCCGGCGGGCTGATCTGCATGTAGCCGCCGTCGAGCACGTTATGACGCACGACATTGCCGCTATAGTCGACGCCGCCCGATCCGTTGGTCCCGCCCGTGATGTTGCCGCCGTTGATCATGCGGTTGCATTCGAGGACATTGCCGCCACTGTCCTGCGTGGCATCGTTGTTCTCGGGGCCCATGCGGCAGTTGTCGGCGAGGTTATAGGCGATATGCCCGTTGACCGATCCGACCAGCGCAATGCCGTAGAGCGGACAGTTCGCGAACGAGTTGAACATCAGAACCGCGCCGGTGCCGCCGCCTTGCCCTTCGGTCTGAAACATCGACTGGCCGAAGAAGTCGCGGAAGCTGTTGCCCGCGAGAACGAAGCTATCGACCGCGCCGTTGGTCTGGACCGGAATATCGTATTCACCGGTCGTGTCCCACTCGCGGATGCGCGTCGGGTTGGCGCCCACGAAGTTGCAGCCGACGAGACTGTTCCCCGTCGACGGGCCTTCGTAATTGAACATGTTGCTGTTCGTGCGAACGGTCTTCCTGAGCGTGACGCCGGGCTCGCACTGGATATGCCGGTTGCTGGCCGTGACGACGACCGTGTGATTGAGCAGATACGTGCCCGCGGGCACGAGCACGTCGCCGGCGTCCACGGCCGCCTGGAACGCTTTGGTGTCGTCGGTGGTGCCATTGCCCGCGGCGCCGAAATCCTTCGGGCTGCGCGGATCGACCAGCTTGGGCGGCGTGAAGGACGTCCGCGGGCAACTGGCGGTGGGCGGAACCGGCGAATTGTCGAGGCTTGCGCGCAGATGGCTGCCCCCGCCCGTCGTGCGGTACCACCAGCGCTTTAAGCCGCTCCACGAGAAGTGTTCCTGGAGACGGCCTTCGTCCCATGCGGCGTAAGCCGTCTGAAACTGCGTCTTCACGCCCGGCACGCCGATCGCAAGCACCGCAACGCCGACGAGCAGCGCGCCAATCACGATGGGTCGTCTCATTGGCTTTCACCCACCCTGTATGCGAATTTCAATTGCGACCGTCCATGATAGTGATCTGGCTCACGCCTTTGAACGCGTGCGTCAATCCGGAAGGTTCACCCGGCGCGGCGACGCCATCGGTGCGATAAGTCACGTCCCGCGTCAGAAACCTCTGCGGATTGGCCATCCGCGACGACGGGTGGCGTGCCGAACAGTCGATGCAGCGCCTTTGCTGCACCCTGCCTCTTTCGATTCATATAACAAAAGAAGCCATGCCGGAGGAAAGGTGCTGACCGCAACCGTGGAATCGGTAAGAAAACGTCTGGGTGGCGTTCATCAGGACCACAAGCGCATCGCGAGAAGCGCCCTTGTCCTGCTCGTGTTCGTGCTCGCCGGAAAGTTGATCGGCGCATCGAAGGAAATGGCGATCGCGTACCGCTATGGCATCAGCGGCACCGTCGACGCCTATCAGCTCGCGCTCACGCTCGTCACCTGGCTGCCGTCGACGATCACCAACGAGCTGAGCGTCCTGCTGGTGACCGCGCTCGTCGCGCTCAGAAAGGACAAGACGCAACAGGACCGGTTTCTCGGCGAACTCGAAGGCGCGGGGCTCGCCATCGGCATCGTGTTCTCGTTGCTGCTCTACTTTTTCTGGCCGCACATGGTGGGCTTCTTCGCAGGCAGCCTCTCCGATTCGACCCGCGAAATGTGCCGGCAGATGGTCATCGGCATGACGCCGGCCGGCGTGCTCGCCTTCACGATCTGCATCTCGTCGGCGCGGCTCCAGGCGTCGGAAAAGCACATCAACACGCTGCTCGAATGCGTGCCGGCCATCGCGTTGCTGGCGTTCGTGCTGGGCGCGCGCAACCATGCGTCGATCATGCCGCTCGTGCTCGGCACGGCGATCGGCATCGCCATACAGGCCGCGTGGCTGCGGATACTGGCGCGCAGAGCCGATTTCGTGCCGGCGCGTCCGCGCCTGTCGTTCAAGGCGGAGCAGTGGCCGCGCACGATGCGCTCGCTCGCCATGCTGCTGATCGGCTCGGTCGTGGCGAACCTGTGGCTTCCCGTCGACCAGTATTTCATGGCGCAACTCGGCGATGGCGCCATCGCGACGCTCGGCTACGCCAACCGCCTGCTGTCGCTGCTCGTGAGCATGGGCGCGATCGCCATCAGCCGCGCGACGCTGCCGATCCTCTCGGAGATCCTGCATCGCGGCGATCATGCGCGGGCGCGCAGCACGGCGCTGAAATGGTCGTTCGTGATGCTGGCGGTGGGGACCATCGGCTCGGCCATCGCCTATGTGCTCGCGCCGTACGCGATCGCGCTGCTGTTCCAGAAGGGCGCGTTCACGAGCGAGGACACGATCGCGGTCACGAGCCTGTTCCGCTTCGGGCTTTCGCAGATTCCGTTTTCCTTCGGGATGTGCGTGCTGATCCAGTTGTTCGCGGGCGAGGCGCGCTACAAGGCCATCACCGTGATATCCGTGATCGGTTTCGCGACCAAACTGGCCGCCAACGCGGTTCTCGTCCGATTCTTCGGTCCGCTGGGCGTGCCGCTCGGCACGGGCGTGGGCGCGGCGAGCGTGATGGCGTGCTATCTCTTCTGGGCGCGGTTTGCGCCGCCTTATGCGCCGTCCACCACCGGCACGGAGCGGTGAAGGCATAACTTTTCCGACCTTCAAATGACATCAGCCGCTCCGAAACTCGCGAGCGGCTGATGTCATTTGCCGAACCTTCTACGCGCTGCGAATCATGCTGCCGTGCCCGAGGCCCTGCACTTCGGCGCCGTCCTCGACGCCGTATTCCCCGTCGAGCGCGGCGGCCGCGGCGTACACGCCCGGTTCCTCGATGACGCCGCCGTGATTTCCCGGCACTTCAGCGACCGTCAGCCCGCGGCGCGCGATCTTGCGCCACAGCGGCAGCGGATCGCCGCGGTCTTCCTCGCGCGACGCCGCGCGCACATAGACGATCCGCCCGCCGTCGAACGGCCTCGGCCGATAGTTGTTCATCGCGGTGCGGAACGTGTTGCGCAGGTGGCGCAGGACCGGCGGCATCGGGTCGGCGGGCGCGTCCGAACCCGGCGCGGCCTGCACCTGCACCTGCGGCACGCGGCCCAGGCGCATCGCCAGCTTGTTTCGGGCGGCGGCGTATTTCGTCGCCGCGAATCCGGCGCGCTCACGCGGCGACATCTCCGAGACCGTCTTCCACAGGCGTTTCACATAGTCGCGCCGGAACCCGATCATAGCGAACCACGGCAGCCAGCGTTCCTGCACGTAGGTGTCGAGCAGGCAGACGAACTCCGTCTGCTCGCCCACGGCGAACAATTGTTGGGCGACTTCGAGCGCGATCAGGCCGCCGAAGGAGAAACCGGCAAGCGCATACGGACCCTTCGGCTGAACCTTGCGGATCTGCTCGACGTAGGTCTTCGCCATCTCCTCGACGCGGCGCTGCGGCGGCGTTTCGCCATCGAGCCCGAGCGCCTGCAGGCCGTACACCGGACGCGGCTTGCGCATCGTGCCGATGAGCCGCGTGCATTCGAGCACCGATCCCGTCACGCTGTGCATCAGGAAGATGGGCGCGCCTTCGCCCTCGCGCATCGGCACGATCACTTCCGATGACTCCGGCAGCGCGCCCTGTTCGATCACGTCGGCGAGCCTGGCGATGGTCGGTGCGCGCAGCATCGTCGAAAGCGGAATCGGGCGGCCGGCGACGGGCTGCAATTCGGCGAGCAGGCGCGCTGCGAGCAGCGAATGTCCGCCGAGCTCGAAGAAATTGTCGTCGCGGCCGATCGGGGCGAATGCGAAAAGCTGCTCCCATTTCATTTGCAGCAGCCGTTCCAGTTCCGCGCGCGTGGCGTAAGTCTGCGGTATCTCGCCGGACGGCGGCTGCAGGGCGGGGTGATTGCGGATCGAATCGAGCGAGGCCGGATTGCGCAGCGCGGACGTGTTGGTGACGTCGAGCCCGTTCACCGCATTGCGCACCGCGGTTTCGGTGAGCTTGCCGCTATGGGTGACCGGCAGATCGTCGACGGCTGCGATGACGTCCGGCACGTGCGCGGCGGACGCGCGGCGCACGATATCGCGGCGAATCCGCGCGATCAGCGCGCCGCCGAACTGCGCGCCCGGCCGCAGCGTGACGAGCAGCACGAGCCGCTCGCCGATGATCTGACCCGGCCCGCCGGCGGTAGCGGCTTCGCGGATGCGCTGCTGCACGACGATGCCGTCGCGAATCTCGGGAATATCGTTCAGCACGCGATAGATCTCATCCGGCCCGACATTGATGCCGCGCACGACGAGCACGCCGTCGCTGCGTCCATGCAGGCGCGCCGTGCCTTCCGGCGGAAACTCGATCTGGTCGCCGTGCGTCCATACGCCGGGATTGGCGCTGAAATACGCTTTGTGAAAGCGCTCGCCTTCGGGATCGTTCAGAAAGCCGAGCGGGCGCGACGGGAACGGATTCACGCACACCAGTTCGCCGATGCCCTCCGCGCGCGCGCCGTCGCGCCACGCCTGAACATCGAGCGCGAGGCTCTTGCACTGCGCCTCGCCCGCGTAGACGGGCAGGTTCGGATTGCCCAGAACGAAACAGCCGAGGATGTCGGTGCCGCCGGAAATCGACTGCATGCGCAGCGGCTTCACGTTGTCGCGCACCCATTCGAACTGCGCGTCGAAGAGAATCGCGCCGGTGGACATCATCGAGCGAAGGGCGCTCAGGTCGAACTCGCGCGAGGGCACGAGACCGGCGTCCTCGCACATCTTCAGGTAGGCCGGGCTCGTGCCGAAGGCGTTGACGCGCTCATCGGCGACGAGGCGCCACAACGTATCGACCGATGCGATCGGTCCGTCGTAGGTCACGATCTCCACGCCCGACGCGAGCGCCGACAACTGCCAGTTCCACATCATCCAGGCGCAGCTCGTGTGGAAATACATGCGGTCGCCCGGCCGCAGATCGCAGTGCAGCCGATGCTCCTTCAGATGTTCGAGCAGACTGCCGCCCGCGCCGTGCACGATGCACTTCGGCTTGCCGGTCGTGCCCGACGAGAACATCACGAAGAGCGGATGATTGAAGTTGAAGCGCTTCCATTGCACGCGGCCCGCGTCGCCGGACGCGATGAGCGCATCGAACGCATTGACGGGCGGCGTGGCGCGCAAGGCGGAAGGATCGCCATCGATCGCCACGATGCCTTCGAGCGATGGCAACGCCTCCGCGAGCGCTGCCATCTTGTCGACGAGCGGCGTGCCCGTATCGAACGCCTTCGCTTCGGTATGCGCGAACAGAAAGCGCGGCGCGAGCTGCGTGAAGCGGTCGAGCAGCGTTTCGATGCCCATCTCGGGCGCGGCGGTGGACACCGTCGCGCCGATCGCGGTCACGGCGAGCGCGGTGACGATCGCGTTCGCGTCGTTGCGCATCACGCCCGCGACGCGGTCGCCTTCGCGCACGCCCAGTTGCGTGAGCGCATCGGCGAGGCGTGCCACCCGCTCGCGCAGCTCGCCGCGCGTGAGGCGCACGCGGCGGCCATCGGCGTGACAGGCGGTGAGCGCGGGAGCGTCGGCGTTCGCAATCGCGAAGCCGAGCAGATTGTCCGCATAGTTCAGCGATACGCGCGGAAAGAAACTCGCGGTTTCACAGACATCGCCGATGCAGACCGGTTCGGCATCGCCGGACCATTCGAGTCCGTGCGACCACTCCATGAAGCACTTCCAGAATTCCCGATATTCGCTGACCGAAAAGTCGTGCAGTGCGCCGTAACGTGCGAACGACTGTCCAGTTCGTGCCTGCAGCGCCGCGGTGAACGCGGTCATCTGCGAATGTGCGGCGCGCACGGGTTCCTGGGTGAAAATCGGCAGGCGCGAACTCGCCTCGTTTGGCGACTCCGAACGATTCATGAATGGACTCCCTCAGTGGTTGCGGCAATACCGTATCCAGCCGGTTTGCCTTTTTATTTTCGGAACTGTGATTCTTGTCTGGCGCTCAGGCGCTCTGGCTTTGTCGGGGCCGATTCCGGGCGGCCCCTTCGTCATCGACGAAAGGGTAGCCAGTCAGATCGTCGGACAATGTGCGGTGCTAAACAAAACTGGCCGGCTGGATGTGGTGAATCGGTCAGAAGGTCATGCCGGGCATCCGGCGTTCGCTGAAAAGTCATGGCAATACCGGATTGAAATCTCTACTCATTCGATAACGGAAATATTCCGTCGAATGTTTCTTCTGACATTAGCTTCGCGTCTAACATGAGACTGTCTTGTCACAGGACCGAGGAGCGACCCAATGCTTACGCAAAAGACGAAAGACATCGTCAAGGCGACTGCGCCCGTGCTGGCGCAGCACGGCTACCCGATCATCCAGCGCTTCTATCTGAGACTGTTTCAGGCGCACCCCGAACTCAAGAACGTCTTCAACATGGCGCATCAGGAGCAGGGCCAGCAGCAACAGGCGCTCGCGCGCGCGGTCTATGCGTATGCGGAAAATATCGAGAACCCTGAAAGCCTCGCGGCCGTGCTCAAAAACATCGCGCACAAGCATGCGAGTCTGGACGTTCGTGCGGAACACTATCCGGTCGTCGGCGAGCATCTTCTGGGCGCGATCAAGGATGTTCTCGGCGATGCCGCCACCGACGAGATCATCGCGGCGTGGGCGCAGGCCTACGGCAATCTCGCCGATGTGCTGATGGGCATGGAAAGCGAGCTGCGCGAAAAATCCGCCGCCCAGCTCGGCGGGTGGAACGGCTGGCGGCGCTTCGTCGTGAAGGACAAGCGCGCTGAAAGCAGCGTGATCACGTCGTTCATTCTGGAGCCGGTCGACGGCAAGCCCGTCATCAACTTCGAGCCCGGCCAGTTCGTCAGCGTCGCGGTGAACGTGCCCGCGTTGCAACTTCAACAGATCCGCCAGTACAGCCTCTCTGATATGCCGAACGGTCACAGTTATCGCATTTCGGTGAAGCGCGAAGAAGGCGACGCGACGCGGCCGCCCGGCTATGTGTCGTCGCTGCTGCATGAGCATGTCGGCGTGGGAGACGAGCTCGATCTCGCCGCGCCGTTCGGCACCTTCTATATCGATGTCGACGCCACGACGCCGATCGTGCTGATCAGCGGCGGCGTAGGGCTCACGCCGATGGTGAGCATGCTCAAGCGTGCCATACAGAACCCGCATCGTCAGGTCGTGTTCGTGCACGGCGCGCGCAACAGCGCGGTGCATGCGATGCGCGACCGCCTACGCCAGACCTCGGCGACGTATGCGAACTTCAAGGCGGTCATCTATTACGATGACCCGCTGCCCGCCGACGTGCAAGGCAAGGACTACGACCGCAAGGGTTTCATCGATCTGAACGAACTGAAGGATCTCGTCTTGCAGCCGGACGCCGATTACTACATCTGCGGGCCGATTCCGTTCATGCGCATCCAGCATGACGCGCTGAAGGCGATGGACATACCGGAAACGCGGATTCACTACGAGGTCTTCGGTCCCGATCTGTTCGCGGAATGAAAGCGCGCCGGTCTAGCGCAGCGTGATCCACACGAACGCGCTGCGCGGCGGCAACGAGGCGGTCACGGTTCCATCGGCATCGACGATGAGCGGGCCAGCCGATGCGCCCGCTAACGCGCGATTCTCGAGCAGCGTGCCGCGCGGCAGGCCCGTTGCGAACGTTCGTGTGAGGGCGTCGGTGTCGGATGTATTGATGGCGACGATCGCCACCGTCGACTGATACGTCATCTTGTAGGCGAACGCGCCGGGGCCCGCGCTGTTCTGATCGAGGATCATCGCAGCGCCGCGCGAGAAAACCTTGTTCGCCTTGCGCAGACTCGTCAGCTCCGCAATGAAGCGATAGAGCGGCGCGGTAGGGTCGAAGTGGTCGCGCCCGCCCGACGCATAACCGCCCGCGAACATCGCGCCTCTCTGTTCGGTGAAAGCCTGCTCGGTGCCGTAATAGATCACCGGAATGCCGGGCAATGTCATGATCAACAGCAGACCTTGCTGGAGGCCTGCCATCGTGCCATCGGCGAGGAAGCGATCGACATCGTGATTGTCGAGAAAAGTCGGCATCAGATACGGGCGCTTGAACACCTGCATCATGTTCTGTATGCGATATGCAAGCTCGGCCGTGGGATGCTGCTGAATCAGCACGTCGCCGAGCGTGCCGTACAGCGGATAGTTGAGCATCGCAGGCAGGATGTCCGCGCCGTTCGAGTCGGCCATATACGATTCGATCTTCAACGAATTCGTATCCTGATACGGCGCGTCGGTGGCGAAGCCTTCGCCGAATGCGAGGAAGCTCGTCTTGCCGTTCGACTGCGCGACCTGCCGGATGCCGGGCGCGGCCGGATCGCTCGAATACATGAAGTCGCTGAAGAAAGCCTGCGGCACGTAAAAAGCGGTATCGATGCGAAACGCGTCGACGCCGACCGTATCGATCCAGTAGCCATAGCTTTGACGCAGCGCCTGACGCACGACGGGATTCTCGGTGTTCAGGTCGTCGAGTCCGTAGAGCTGATAGTTGAGCAACTGATTCTCGTCGTTGAAGTCGCTGATATCGGGCGTCCAGTGATAGATGGCCGCGGCCTGCTGCGCGGGATCGGTCGGGTCATCCATGTTGAACGGCGCCTGCGATGGCGCGGTCACCGGCACCGAAGCCGTATTGCGCGCCCAGTAGAGCGCGGGATTTCTCGCGTCCCACGCGCCGTTGTAATAGAAGAAGTCGCCCGTGTGATTCACGACGATGTCCTGTATCAGGTACATCCCGGTCTTGTGCAGGGCGCTCGACAAGTTGCGGTAATCGTCGAGCGAGCCCATGTGCTTGTCGACGTGTCCGAAGTCTGCGGCCCAGTAGCCGTGATAGCCGCCGTAATTCACGAGCGGGTCCCACCATTCGTTTGCCACCGGCGGCGTGAGCCAGATGGCCGTCGCGCCGAGTCCCTGGATATACGCGATCTTTTGCTGGATGCCGCGGATATCGCCGCCGCTGTATTTGGCGTTGTTCGCGGGATCGTATTCGCCGGCGCCCTGATTGTCGTTCGACGGATCGCCGTCGTTGAAGCGATCGGTCAGGATGAAGTAGACGATCTGATCCTGCCATTGCGGCGAAGGTACGTTGAGCGCGAGCTGATTCGTGTCATCGGACGAACCGCATGCTGCGATGCAGGCGCTCGCGAGCGCCGCGAGCAACGGGCGTGTGAGACGGACGCTGATGTTTCGCATGACAGCCTCGCCGCGCGCTAGTCGGGGGTGCTCGGAGTGTACGGCGCGGCGGCGTCGGCGTCAGCTTCGTGTTTGCGAGCAATGCGTCTGCGTCGTTCTCATGCTTATCACCTTTCCAACGACGCGAAGCAACCAAACCCCACTATCGATAGCACGATTCCTCGTTTAGCCCTTGCCCTATGCGTTGCTAACATCGACCACGATGTCCCAGCTAAACCGAGGAAACCCGCATGTCCGACCGCAATAACGCGCGCTTCATCCCCGCGCGCCGCCGCACGCTTCTCACGCTCGCCGCACTCGGCGCAGGGCTGTCGGGCGGCGTCGCATCCGGCATCGCGCGCGCCGCCGATGCGCCCAAAACCCTGCGCATCGGCTATCAGAAATACGGCAACTTCGTGGTGCTCAAGGCGCGCGGCACGCTCGACAAGCGCCTCGCCGCGCAGGGTGTCACCGTGCAATGGCTCGAGTTTCCCGCCGGGCCGCAACTGCTCGAAGGACTCAATGCGGGCGCGGTCGATATCGGCACGGTCGGCGAGACGCCGCCGATCTTCGCGCAGGCCGCGGGCGTCGATTTCGTCTATATCGGCGCCGAGCCGCCCGCGCCGCACGCGGAGGCGATCGTCGTGCCGAAGGAATCGGGCATTCGATCAGTCGCCGAGTTGCGCGGCAAGAAAGTCGCGCTGAACAAGGGCTCGAATGTGCATTACCTGCTCGTCGAGGCGCTCAAGAAAGCGCAGCTCGGCTGGTCCGACATTCAGCCGGTCTATCTCGCTCCCGCCGATGCGCGCGCCGCCTTCGTGCAAGGCAGCGTCGATGCATGGGTCATCTGGGACCCGTATCTCGCCGCCGTCGAAAAGCAGGCCGGCGCGCGTCAACTGACCGACGCGAGCGGCATCGTGCGCAACGTGCAGTATTACCTCGCGACGCGCAAGACCGCGACCGCGCAGCCGCAACTCGTGCATGCGGTGCTCGAAGAACTCGATCAGGTCGACCGCTGGGCACGCGACAACGTGCCCGCCGTGGCCGCGCAACTGTCGCCGCTGGTCGGGCTCGACGCGGGCATTCTCGATACCGCGCTCAGGCGCACGTCATATGGCGTGAAGCCGATCGATCCGGCCACGCTCGCGTATCAGCAGCAAATCGCCGATACCTTCACCGAACTCAAGCTCATTCCGAAGAAGCTCGATGTGACCGAGGCGCGCTGGAACGTCGCCTGAGCATCGACCATCACGAACAAAAAAGGCAGATTCAGCGATGAATGTTTTCTGGTTCATTCCCACGCACGGCGACAGCCGCTATCTCGGCACCTCGCAAGGCGCGCGGGCCGCGAATTACGACTATTTCCGCCAGATCGCCGTGGCGGCCGATACGCTCGGCTACGAAGGCGTGCTCCTGCCCACGGGCCGTTCCTGCGAGGACGCGTGGGTCGTTGCATCGAGCCTGATTCCCGCGACGAAGCGCCTCAAGTTTCTCGTCGCGATCCGGCCAGGCCTGAGCTCGCCGGGACTGTCCGCGCGCATGGCATCGACGTTCGATCGGCTGTCGAACGGGCGTCTGCTCATCAACGTCGTCACGGGCGGCGATCCGAACGAGCTCGCGGGCGACGGCGTGTTCCACGATCACGACACGCGCTACGAAATCACCGACGAATTCCTCACGATCTGGCGCGGCCTGCTCGAACAGTCGCACGAGAACGGCGCCTTCGATTTCGACGGCAAGCATCTGCAATCGCAGGGCGGCAAGGTGCTGTATCCGCCGGTGCAGAAGGCGCATCCGCCGCTGTGGTTCGGCGGTTCGTCGCCGGCGGCGCATGAGATCGCGGCGAAGCATATCGACACGTATCTCACCTGGGGCGAGCCACCTGAGGCCGTCGAAAAGAAACTGGCCGATATCCGCCGCCGCGCCGCCGACGAAGGCCGCACGATCAAGTTCGGCATTCGACTGCATGTGATCGTGCGCGAAACGGAGAAGGAAGCGTGGACGGATGCCGACAAGCTCATCAGCAAGCTCGACGATGAAACCATTCGCCGCGCGCAAGCCTCGTTCGCGAAGATGGATTCTGAAGGCCAGCGCCGCATGGCCGCGCTGCACGGCGGCGATCGCAACAAGCTGGAGGTGTATCCGCATCTGTGGGCGGGCGTCGGGCTCGTGCGCGGCGGCGCGGGCACTGCGCTCGTCGGCAATCCGGAACAGGTCGCAGGCCTGATGAAGCAGTATGCGGAACTCGGCGTCGAGACCTTCATTCTGTCGGGCTATCCGCATCTGGAAGAGTCGTATCGCTTCGCCGAACTGGTGTTTCCGCTGCTGCCGCGCAGGCAGCGCACGCAGGCGAGCGGGCCGCTGTCGGGGCCGTTCGGCGAAGTCATCGGCACGTCGGAGTTGCCGAAGGTATCGGCATCATGAAGCTGCATGCCATCGCTCGCGGTGCGCTGCCCTGGCTCGTGCCGGTGCTGATCCTGATCGCATGGGAAAGCGCCGCGCGCACGGGCGGACTCTCGTCGCGCGTGCTGCCCGAACCGCTCGCGGTGGTGAAGGCGGCGTGGGCGCTGATCGAATCCGGCGATCTATGGGCCAACGTGAAAGTCAGCGCCGGCCGCGCGCTCGCGGGCTTCGCGATGGGCGGCGGCATCGGCTTCGTGCTCGGTCTCGCGACCGGTCTTTTCAAGCCGGCCGAAGTCGCGCTCGATTCGACCGTGCAGATGATCCGCAACATTCCCGCGCTCGCGATGATCCCGCTGCTCATCCTGTGGTTCGGTATCGGCGAGGAAGCGAAGCTCGTGCTCGTGGCGCTGGGCGTGTTCTTTCCGGTCTACGTGAACACGTATCACGGCATCCGCTCGGTCGATCGCGATCTGATCGAGATGGCGAGAAGCTACGGTTTGTCCGGCTTCGCGCTGTATCGCCATGTCATTCTGCCGGGCGCGTTGCCGTCGATTCTCGTCGGCGTGCGCTTCGCGTTCGGGCTGATGTGGGTGATGCTGATCGTCGCCGAAACGATCTCCGCGCAATCGGGCATCGGCTATATGACGATGAACGCACGCGAGTTCCTGCAAACCGATGTCGTCGTGGTCGGCATCCTGCTCTACGCGCTGCTCGGCAAGCTCGCGGATTCGCTCGCGCGCGCGATCGAACGCGCGACGCTGCGCTGGCATCCGTCCTATCAAACGAAGGCGCAATCATGAACCTGCTGGATATCGACACGCTGGCGCCCGCGTTCAGGCGCGCTGAACCGCAAGCGCGCACGCCGTTAGCGGGCCGCGATTTCGCCGTGTCGCTGCGCGGCGTCGAGAAGCGCTTCGGAGAGCGCACGGTGCTCGATCAGTTCGATTTCTCGATCGAGCGCGGCAGTTTCGTATCGATCGTCGGACGCAGTGGCTGTGGCAAGTCGACCTTGCTGCGGCTCATCGCCGGACTCGATCAGCCGACGAACGGTATCGTGCAGCGTAACGCGGCATCGGCGGGCAAGGACTTGCAGATGCGCATCATGTTTCAGGACGCGCGCTTGCTGCCGTGGAAGAGCGTGCTCGACAACGTGATGATCGGCCTGCCGCGCGACAAACGCGACGAAGCCCGCGCGACGCTCGCTGAAGTCGGGCTGGCCGAGCGCGAGCAGGAGTGGCCGTCGCGCCTGTCGGGCGGGCAGCGTCAGCGCGTGGCGCTGGCGCGTGCGCTCGTGCATCGGCCGGATCTGCTGTTGCTCGACGAACCGCTCGGCGCGCTCGATGCGCTGACGCGCATCGAAATGCAAAGCCTGATCGAACGCCTGTGGCGCGAGCACAAGCTGACCGCGCTGCTCGTCACGCACGACGTGCAGGAAGCGGTGTCGCTGGGGAATCGCATCGTGCTGATCGAAGCGGGGCGCATCACGCTCGATACCGCGGTGCCGTTGCAAAGGCCGCGCACGCGCACGGCGCCGGGTTTCGCGGAACTCGAAGAGCGTGTGCTCGCGCGCGTGTTGCAGCGTGCATAAGCGTTACGTCTCCAAAGGCACCGCGCTCACGCACTTCAGTTCGTCGAGACACACGCTCGATTTCACGCCGCTCACGCCTGGAATGCGCATCAGCGTGTCGAGCAGGAATTCCGACAAGCCTTTGAGATCCCGCGCGATCACCTTCAGCATGTAATCGATATCGCCCGTGACGGCGAAGCACTCCTGTATCTCGGCGAGCCTGCCGACCACGCCCTTGAACTTCTGCAGGTCGCGCACATGGCCGCGTTCCATCGTCACCTGAATGAAGGCGACGACACCGAAGCCGAGCACCTGCGCATCGAGCCGCGTCTCGTAGCCCTTGATGACGCCGAGCTCTTCCAGCCGCCGATGACGCCGCAACGTCTGCGCGGGCGACAGATTGATCGCCTCCGCGAGCTCGAGATTGGAGATGCGTCCGCGGGACTGCAGAATCCCGAGCAAACGCAGGTCGATACGGTCGATCTCGATAGTCTGCAATTTTATTTCTCCGATGGCCCCGATCAGGAAATCCGGACTCGCAAACTAGGGTTTGTCTGCGCGCTTTAGGAAATCATATTGTGCGGTAACAAATTTACACTGATTCCCCTAAATCGAGCGGGGACGCCCGAGGTTCGAAGCGTCCGGATTCCACCGCAGTACATCAGGAGAGAGACACGTGGCACATGAGGGACACGGCACGCTAAAACGCGGCCTGAAGAACCGTCACATTCAGCTGATCGCGCTCGGCGGCGCGATCGGAACCGGCTTGTTTCTCGGCATTGCGCAGACGATCAAATCGGCGGGACCGTCGGTACTGCTCGGCTATGCGATCGCGGGCATCGTCGCGTTTTTCATCATGCGGCAATTGGGCGAGATGGTCGTCGATGAGCCTGTCGCGGGTTCGTTCAGCCACTTCGCCGACAAGTATTGCGGCCAATACGCGGGCTTTCTGTCGGGCTGGAATTACTGGGTGCTCTACATTCTCGTGTCGATGGCCGAGCTATCGGCGGTTGGCATCTACGTGCAGTACTGGTATCCGGGCATTCCGACGTGGGTCTCCGCGCTCGTCTGCTTCTGCCTCATCAATGCGATCAATCTGACGAGCGTGAAGTCGTATGGCGAACTGGAGTTCTGGTTCGCGATCGTCAAGGTCGTGGCGATCGTCGGCATGATCGGCTTCGGCGGCTATCTGCTGTTCTCGGGCGCGGCGGGTCCGGAAGCGAGCGTGAGCAATCTCTGGCGTCACGGCGGCTTCTTCCCTAACGGCGTCTCGGGTCTCGTGATGGCGATGGCCGTCATCATGTTCTCGTTCGGCGGGCTGGAACTCGTGGGCATCACGGCGGCCGAAGCGGACGATCCTTCGCGCACGATTCCGCGCGCCACGAATCAGGTGATCTATCGCATTCTGATTTTCTACGTCGGCGCGCTCGGCGTGCTGCTCTCGCTGTATCCGTGGACGAAGGTCGTGACCGGCGGCAGCCCGTTCGTGCTGATCTTCCATGCGATGAACAGCAACATCGTCGCGCACATCCTGAATGCCGTGGTGCTGACGGCGGCGCTCTCCGTCTATAACAGCGGCGTGTACTGCAACAGCCGCATGCTGTACGGTCTCGCGCAACAAGGCAATGCGCCGCGCGCGCTCTTGAAGGTGAACAAGCGCGGCATTCCGCTCCTCGCGCTCGGCGTCTCCGCGCTCGCGACCGCAGCGTGCGTGCTCATCAACTATCTGATGCCGGGCAAGGCGTTCGAACTGCTGATGGGGCTCGTCGTGTCGGCGCTCATCATCAACTGGGCGATGATCAGTCTCATCCATCTGCAATTCCGTCGTGCGAAAGCACGCGCCGGCGAAACGACCGTGTTCAAGAGCTTCGGTTATCCGCTGACGAACTATCTGTGCCTCGTGTTCCTCGGCGGCATTCTGGTCATCATGTGCCTGATTCCCGATCTGCGCATCTCGGTCTATCTGATTCCGGTGTGGCTCGTCGTGCTGGGCGTGGGCTATGCCATTCGCAATCGTCGTCGCGCGAGCGCGGCGCTGCCGTCACGCGTCTGAAGGAGACTCACATGTTCGAACACATCGATGCCTATCCTGGCGATCCGATCCTCACGCTGAACGAAGACTTCGCGAAAGATCCGCGCGATGACAAGGTCAATCTGAGCATCGGCATTTACTACGACGACGAAGGCCGTCTGCCCGTGATGCGCGCCGTGCGCGAAGCGGAAGCGCAACTGCTCGCGGAACCGGCCGCGAAACCGTATCTACCGATGGCGGGCTTCGCCGCCTATCGCGACGCGGTGCAATCGCTCGTATTCGGCGACGCGTCGACCGCCCGCGACGAAGGCCGCATCGCGACCGTGCAGACCTTGGGCGGCTCGGGCGCGCTGAAGGTCGGCGCGGACTTCATCAAGCGCTATTTTCCCGATGCGAAAGTCTGGGTCAGCGATCCGACGTGGGACAACCATCGCTTCATCTTCGAGCGCGCGGGATTCGTCGTCGGCACGTATCCGTACTATGACGAAGCAACCGGCGGCCTGAAGTTCGACGCGATGCTTTCTTCGATCCGCGATCTGCCCGCGAAGAGCGTCGTGCTGCTGCACGCTTGCTGTCACAACCCGACGGGCGTCGATCTGAACGATGCGCAATGGGTCGAGCTCATCGGCGTGATGAAGGCGCGCGGGCTGCTGCCGTTCATCGACATGGCGTATCAGGGCTTCGGTGCGGGACTCGATGCCGACGCCTTCGCGATTCGCGAACTGGTGCGCCAGAACGTGCCGGCGTTCGTCGCCAATTCGTTCTCGAAGAACTTCTCGCTGTACGGCGAGCGCTGCGGCGCGCTCTCGGTGATTTGCGAATCGGCGGAAACGGCCGCGCGCGTGCTCGGCCAGCTGACGAGCGCCGTGCGCGCGAACTACAGCAATCCGCCGACGCACGGCGCGAAGGTCGTCGCGCGCGTGCTCACGACGCCGGCGCTGCGCCAATCGTGGCAGGACGAGCTCGCGTCGATGTGCGGGCGCATCGAACGCATGCGCGTCGCGATTCACGCGCGTTTGCGCGGCAACGTGCCCGATGCGATGCTCGCGCGTTATCTCGATCAGCGCGGCATGTTCACGTACACGGGACTGTCCGCCGAACAGGTCGATGTCATGCGCGAGCGTCACGGCGTCTATCTGATCCGCTCGGGCCGCATGTGCGTCGCGGCGCTGAACGACCGCAATCTAGAAGCGGCTGCGAACGCCATCGGCGAAGTGCTTTCGAAAGAGATCGCGTAGCCGCTCATTTTCGGCTCATTCTGCGCGGGCAGACTGCATCCATCGCTCACGAAGGAGGGATGCGGTCATGAAAACCTATATCGATGTCCTGCTGGAAAGACTAGGCCAGCACGCCGATCGCACGGCGCTTCGCTATCTCAACGAAGACGTGACGGCCGGCGCGTTTCGCGCGTCGGTCTATCGCTATGCGCGTGCGTTGCAATCGCTTGGCATCGGGCGCGGCGATTTCGTCGCGATGTTCGCGCCGAATTGCCCCGATGCGCTCGCCATTCGCTACGCGACGAACCTGCTCGGCGCAGCGACGATGTTCCTGCCCGCGATTGCATCGGCGGCGCATCGCGAGGCGTTCCTGAATCGCATGCGGCCGACGCTGCTCGTCGATTTTCCCCAAACCGTGTATCTCGTGCCCGCGCGCTGCGCGTCGCGCGTCGTCCATGTCGGCATTGGCGCGGCGCGCCTGCGTCTGGACATTCGCGCGCGCGTGCAAAGCGATGCGCCGATGGCAAGCCGCGCGCTTCCCGACGATCTCGCCGTGGTCGTCTCGTCGGGCGGCTCGACCGGCGTGCCGAAAGCGAGCCGCCGCAGCTTCGCGGCGTACTCGGCGATGGTCAGTGCGCCGAGCCCGCCGGATCGCCGTCAGCTCGTCAATGGCGCGCTGGCGTATCTGTCGCAAGTGCTCGTCGACAATACGCTGATGGGCGGCGGCACGGTTGTGCTCAAGCCTCGCTACGACGCCGCCGAAACACTCGCGACGATCGAAGCCGAACGCATCACCGACGTGTTGCTGGTCGAGCCGCAACTTTTCGAGACGATGGATCACGCGGACGTGCAGCATCGCGATCTGTCTTCGCTGCGCTCGATCGCGCATATCGGCGGCTCGGCGCCCGCGATCCTGCGGCGGCGCGCGATCGCGCGGCTCGGCCCGGTGCTCACGCACATGTACGGCGCGAGCGAGGCGGGGCTCGTGAGCGTGCTGACGCCATCGGACTATGGCGCCGATGCGAGCCTGCTCGATAGCGCGGGGCGCATCCGGCCCGGTGTCGACGTGCGTTTTCGCCGCGCAGATGGCACGTTCGCGCGCACGGGGCAGCACGGCGCGATCGAAGTGCGGTCGGCGGCGGTGGCGCAGGGCTATTACCGTCAGCCGATCGAGTCGTCGCAAAAGTTTCGCGATGGCTGGTGCATGACGGGCGATGTCGGTTTCATCGACGAGAAGCTCAATCTGCATGTGCTCGGGCGCGCGGCCGATGTCGCGGAGATCGATGGTCATGCTGTCGGCCCTGCGCAGATCGAAGCGCCGCTTTGCGCGTTGCCCGAGGTTCGCTACGCGCGCGCTGTTTCTTCCGGCGATGCTGCATGCGGATACAGATGGAACGTGGTGATCGCGCCGTGGGCGAACAGGCGGTTCGATATCGCCGTGTGCATGCGCGCGCTCGAGGATGCGTGCGGCGTGAAGGTCGCGCGCGCGGTGCGGATGGTCGCCGCGCAACGCGTGCCGCTGACGGAGCAGGGCAAAGTGGATCGTTTGAAAATCGCGCAGATGTTCGCGAGCGATGCGAGCCGGCGTGCTGCGTAGCTCAGCGTGTATGCTTCGCGCGCCCGAGAATCAGATGCGCGAGCGTGCCCAGCACGATGCCCCAGAACGCCGAGCCGAGACCGAGAAAGCTCATGTTCGAAGCCGTCGCGATGAACGTGATGAACGATGCTTCGCGATGCGCCTCGTCGTGCACCAGCCCGACGATATTCGCCGCGATCGCGCCGAGCAACGCGAGGCCCGCGAGCACGGCGACGAACGCGTTCGGCAGCGCGGCGAACAACATGACGACGGTTCCGGCGAAGCATCCGCCGATGAGATAGAAGAGCCCGTTCGCGATGCCCGCGACGTAGCGGCGCTGCGGATCGCGATGCGCGTCGGGTCCGGTGCATAGCGCCGCGGTGATCGCCGCGATGACGATCGTGATGCCGCCCGAGAACGCGACCAGAATCGACGCGAGGCTCGTCGTCATGAGGACGGGGCGCGACGGCGTCTCATAGCCGGAAGCGCGCAGGATCGCAAAGCCCGGCAAAAACTGACCCGTCAGACTGACGATGACGAGCGGCACCGCGAGACTCACCGTCGACTGCCAGGTCCACGTCGGCATCGTGAATACGGGGCGCGTCAGGTGAACGCTGAGCGATTCGAAATGCGTGAGGCCGAGCCCGACGGCGAGCGCGCCGCCGCACGCGAGCACCAGAATGAGGCAGTAGCGCGGCGCAAACCGGCGGAACACGATGAAGCTCGCTAGCATGCCCAATGCGAGCGTCGGCGTGACGGCAACCGACTTGAACACATTGACGCCGAACTGAAAGAGGATGCCCGCCATCATCGCGCAGGCAATGCCTTTTGGTATGCGCTTGACGATCGGGTCGAAGAGACCGGACACGCCGAGCGCGAAGATGCACGCGCCCGCGACGATATACGCGCCGATCGCCTCGCTCACCGGCATGCCGGGAAAGAGCGTGACGAGCAGCGCCGTGCCGGGCGCGGACCACGCCGTGATGATCGGCTGCTTCAGCCACCAGCTGAGCACGATGCCCGAGAACGCCGCGCCCATCGAAATGGACCAGACCCACGACGCGACCACGTCGTTGCCGACATGCGCCGTGTGCGCGGCCTGAAAGAAGATCGCGAGCGGTCCGGCATACGAGATGATGACGGCGAGCAGTCCCGCGCTCACAGCGGAGACAGACCAGTCTCCTTTGCTCGCTACCGATGACATTCAGTGAATCGACGACGGATGATGTGCAAGGGCCGTTACCTTCATCGTCATGTACGGAAAGAGCGGCAGACCGGAGAGGAGGGTGTGCAGTTCGTCGTGCGATTCGACATCGAACACGCTGTAGTTCGCATACTCCCCGACCACGCGATGCAATTGCTGCCACTTGCCTTGCCGTTGCAGCTCTTGCGAGTATTCCTTTTCGCGCGCCTTGATTGCGTCGGCCTTTTCGGCGGGCATGTCGTGCGGCAAATGGACGTCCATTCTCACGAGATAAAGCATGTCTGGTTCTCCTGTGTTTAGCTATTCTTGTCGCGACGATAAAACTTGAGCTTGTCTTCATCGATCTGAAGACCGAGGCCCGGACCTTCCGGCAAATGAAGATCGAAGTCACGATACTGCGGCCGCGCCGTGACGATGTCGTCCTTCAGCAGCAGCGGTCCGAACAGTTCCGTGCCCCACGCGAGCTGCGGCAGCGCGCTGAAACCATGCGCCGATGCAATCGAGCCGATGCTGCCTTCGAGCATCGTGCCGCCGTACAGCGAGACGCCGGCCGCATCGGCGATGGCGGCGGTGCGCATCATGCCGTAGATGCCGCCCGACTTCGCGATCTTCAGCGCGAAGACATCGGCGCAGGCGTGGCGCACGAGTTCGAGCGCGTCTTCCGGTCCCGTCACGGCTTCGTCGGCCATGATCGGCACGATGAAGCGCGCGGCCAGTCGCGCGAGCGCGCTGCGCTGCTCGCGCGGCGTCGGCTGCTCGATCAGATCGATGCCCGCGGCTTGGAGCGCTTCGATGCCGAGCGCGGCATCGGCTTCGTTCCAGGCCTGGTTCACATCGACGGTGACTTTCGCGCGATCGCCGAGCGCCGCCTTGATCTTCGATACATGCGCGCCGTCCTCGCGCACGCTGCGGCGGCCGATCTTCAGCTTGAACGTGTTGTGGCGGCGTTCGGCGAGCAGCATTTCGGCTTCGTCGATATCGCGCTGCGTGTCGCCGCTCGCGAGCGTCCACAGCACCGGAAGCGTCTTGCGCACCGCGCCGCCAAGCAGTTCCGCAACGGGAATGCCGAGGCGCTTGCCTTGTGCATCGAGCAGCGCCGTTTCGATCGCGCACTTTGCGAAGCGGTTGCCGCGCGCGACCTTGTTCAGCCTGAGCATCGCGGCGTTGATATTGGTCGCGTCCTGTCCGGCCAGCGCGGGCGCGAGATACGTATCGATGGTCAGCTTGATGCCTTCGGGGCTTTCATCGCCGTAAGACAGGCCGCCGATGGTCGTGGCCTCGCCAATGCCCTCGATGCCGTCGCTCGTGCGCAGGCGGACAATGACGAGAGTTTGCTGCTGCATCGTCGCCATCGCGAGCTGATGCGCACGGATGGTCGGAAGATCAACCAGAATCGCTTCGACGGAGGTGATTTGGGCGTTCATACTCGAAATGTCGGAATGGGTGGGTTGCTGAAGTATTGCGCGCCCGTTTGCCGCATGTCCAACACCGTTGACGTCTAGTGCCATACCCCGGAGGTATGGCGCGCGCTATTGGCCCCGCTCCGTGCGGGGCGCATAGGCGATCTTTTCCTCGTCGTAAAGCCGGTAGATGAGTTCGAGCATCTCCTTGATGTCGCGCGACTCGTCCAGCGCACGCATGCTCATGATGACGGGCGACACGAGTGTCGGATCGTCGAGTTCCTTATAGCTGACGTCGTCGCGCTTGAGGCCATGCACGCTGCTCGGCACGACGGAGATGCCTTCGCCCGCCGCGACGAGACCGAGCGCGATCTGCAATTCACGCACTTCATAGATCTTGCGCGGCGCAAGACCGCGGTCCTGATAGGCCGCGAGCACCTGATCGGCATAACTCGGGCGCGGCGCTTTCGGAAAGATGATGAGTGTCTCGTTGACGAGATCGCGAAGCGAAAGCACGGCCTTCGCGAGCGAAAGCGGGTGCCCGAGCGGAAGCGCGACGATCAACTGTTCTTCGCGAAGCACCACGCGGCGGATATTCGCATCCTCATGACGAATGCGCCCGAAGCCGACGTCGATACGGCCATCCTTGAGCGCGCGGATCTGGTCCATCGTCGACATTTCGTGAAGACTGAGCTCGACGGTGGCGTTCTCGTCGCGAAAGCGCCGGATGATCTTCGGCAGCATCCCGTACAAGGTCGAGCCGACGAATCCCACCGAAAGACTGCGCTCGATATTACCGACGCGCCGCGTCATCGATTCGAGTTCGGCGGTCTGGGCGAGCAGTTGCACGGCATGGGAATAAAAGAACTTGCCGGTCTCCGTCAGCTTCAACGGACGGGAGTTGCGCTCGAACAGTTGCACGCCGAGCGTTTCTTCGAGCTGCTGTATCTGACGGCTCAAGGGCGGCTGCGCGATATGCAGCCGCTCCGCGGCGCGTGTGAAGTTACGTTCTTCCGCCACCGCTACGAAATAGCGGAGATGTCGCAGCTCCATTCAATACCTCCTGGATATAGCCCAATACTAAATCAGTGTTGGACTGGCCTTCTTTACGTCCATTATCCTGCCTTCACGCTTTGTTTCAACACCCGACTATACCTTCCGAGCATATCTACGCCGGTGCTGAAGCAAGGGTTAACCCCACCATAAAATTGCGAGATTCAGGAGCAGACATGAGCGTCAAAGTGTTCGATACGAAGGAAGTGCAGGACCTGTTGAAGGCCGCTACCAACATCGGAAGCCAGGACGGCAATGCTCGCGCCAAAGAGATTACCAGTCGCCTGTTGAGCGATCTGTTCAAAGCTATCGACGATCTCGACATGACGCCCGATGAAATCTGGGCCGGCGTCAATTACTTCAACAAGCTGGGCAAAGATGGCGAAGCCGCTTTGCTCGCCGCAGGCCTCGGTCTGGAAAAGTATCTCGACATCCGCATGGATGCCGCCGATCGCGAAGCCGATATTCACGGCGGCACGCCGCGTACGATCGAAGGCCCGTTGTATGTCGCCGGTGCGCCGATTCGCGATGGCGTCTCGAAGATCGACATCAATCCCGATGCAGACGCTGGTCCGCTGATCATCCGCGGCACGGTCACGGGTTCCGATGGCAAGCCGGTTGCGAATGCGGTGGTCGAATGCTGGCACGCGAATTCGAAGGGCTTCTATTCGCACTTCGACCCGACCGGCGCGCAAAGCGATTTCAATCTGCGCGGTGCAGTCAAAACCGGCGCCGACGGCAAGTACGAATTCCGCACGCTCATGCCGGTGGGTTATGGCTGCCCGCCGCAAGGCGCCACGCAGCAATTGCTGGATGCACTCGCGCGCCACGGCAATCGTCCGGCGCACGTGCATTTCTTCGCGACCAGCGAGAAGCATCGCAAGCTGACGACGCAGATCAATATCGAAGGCGATCCGCTGATCTGGGATGACTTCGCTTATGCAACGCGCGAAGAGCTGGTGCCGCATGTCATCGAAAAGACGGGTGGCAATGCGCTCGGACTGAAAACCGATGCTTATAAGGAAATCGAGTTCGACATTCAGTTGACGCCGCTGGTTCAGGGCAAGGACAACCAGATCGTCCAGCGCCCGCGCGTTTCCGCGACGGCGTAAATCACGACGCGCAAGCGCCCAAAGCGGCGGCAGGTCTGTCGCCGCCCGAATCTCCGCATGAATCATTCGACACCGATGCAAGCGCTTCTTCATTGAAGCGCGCATAGGGAGAGCACACATGTCCGCCATTACCGACAAAGCCAGTCAGCTCGACGAACTGCTGCAGAACGCCGTTCAGGACGACAAGGAAAGCGGTGTATTCCGCTGCCGCCGCGATATCTTCACCAATGCCGATTTGTATGAACTCGAGATGAAGCATATCTTCGAGAGCAATTGGGTTTATCTCGCGCATGAAAGCCAGATTCCCAATAACAACGATTACTACACGACGTGGATCGGCCGCCAGCCGGTGGTCGTCACGCGTGACAAGACCGGCGCGCTGAATGCGGTCATCAACGCATGCGCCCATAAAGGCGCAATGCTGTGCCGCCGCAAGCACGGCAATAAGGGCAGCTTCACATGCCCGTTCCACGGCTGGACTTTTTCCAACACCGGCAAGCTTTTGAAGGTGAAGGACGAGAAGACCACTGAATATCCGATTCAATTCAACTCGCACGGCTCGCACGATTTGCGCAAGGTGCCGCGCTTCGAAAGTTATCGCGGTTTTCTGTTCGGCAGTCTCAATGCGGATTCGATGCCGCTCGAAGACTATCTCGGCGAGACGAAGACCATCATCGATCAGATCGTCGATCAGGCGCCGGACGGACTCGAAGTATTGCGCGGCAATTCCTTGTACATCTACGAAGGCAACTGGAAGATGCAGATGGAAAACGGCTGCGATGGTTATCACGTCAGCACCGTGCACTGGAACTACGCCGCGACGATGGGCCGCCGCAAGGTCGAAGGCACCAAGGCCGTCGATGCGAATAGCTGGAGCAAGTCGGTCGCGGGCGTGTATGGCTTCGAGCACGGCCACATTCTGTTGTGGACGAAGACGATGAACCCGGAAGTGCGGCCGGTCTATCAACATCGAGAAGAGATCAAGGCGCGCGTCGGTGAAGTGCAGGCGGATTACATCGTCAATCAGACGCGCAATCTGTG
This sequence comes from Caballeronia arvi, assembly GCF_001544695.2. Lineage (GTDB taxonomy): Bacteria > Pseudomonadota > Gammaproteobacteria > Burkholderiales > Burkholderiaceae > Caballeronia > Caballeronia arvi. Next base: position 16,178 of record NZ_FCOM02000049.1, on the reverse strand, counting down.
CCTCTATCCCAACGTGTTCCTGATGGATCAGTTCAGCACGCAGATTCGCGTGGTGAGACCGCTCGGCGTCGACAAGACCGAAGTCAGCATCTTCTGCTTCGCGCCGAAGGGCGAGAGCGCAGAGGACCGCGCGATGCGCATCCGTCAATACGAAGACTTCTTCAACGTGACGGGCATGGGCACGAGCGACGACCTCGAAGAGTTCCGCGCGTGCCAGCAAGGTTATGCCGGCATCACGGCGATGTGGAACGACCTGTCGCGCGGCGCGCCGCTGTGGGTCCACGGTCCCGATGACAACGCGAAGAACATGGGCCTCAAGCCGCTCATCTCGGGCGAGCGCAGCGAAGACGAAGGCCTCTTCGTCGTTCAACACGAATACTGGGTGGACGTGATGCGCGACGCGCTCAAGAAGGAACAAGGGGAGGTGGCGGCATGAGCTTCGATTACCAGAAAATCTGCTCGACGCTGTATCGCGAAGCGCGTCTGCTCGATGACCGTCAGTGGGACGAGTGGCTCGGCTGCTACGCCGAAGACGTCACTTACTGGATGCCCGCCTGGGACGACGACGATCAGATCACCGAAGATCACGAGAGCCAGATTTCGTTGATGTATTACCCGGACCGTGGCGGCCTCGAAGACCGCGTGTTCCGCATCAAGACCGAGCGCAGCGGCGCTTCGATGCCCGAGCCGCGCACGAGCCACAACGTCACCAATGTGGAAGTGCTGGCCGAGCGCGAGAACGAAGTCGACGTGCGCTACAACTTCAACACGCTGAATCATCGCTACAAGACGAACGATCAGTTCTTCGGGACGATCTTCGTGACGCTGCGAAAGGTCGGCGACATTCTGGTGATCGCGCACAAGAAGATTGTGTTGAAGAACGACTACATCCGTCAGGTGCTCGACGTCTATCACGTCTGAAGCCCGTCTGAAGCCCCCGTGTCGGGAAGAGATTGGAAGGAAGGAGGCAACATGTCCAGCTACAACATTGCACTGAATTTCGAAGACGGCGTGACGCGCTTTGTGGAATGCAAGGCGGGTGAGAAGGTGCTCGATGCCGCCTTTCGCGCCAAGATCAACCTGCCGATGGATTGCTCCGACGGCGTGTGCGGCACCTGCAAATGCCGCGCGGAAAGCGGCGCCTACGATCTCGGCGACGACTACATCGAAGACGCGTTGAGCGACGATGAAAAGGAAAGCGGTCTCGTGCTGACGTGCCAGATGGTGCCGTCGAGCGATTGCGTGATCGCGATTCCGGCGTCGTCCACCGCGTGCAAGACCGCGCAAAGCAAGTTCGCCGCGACGGTCACGAAGATCGAGCCGCATAACGATGCCGCCGTCGTGCTCGAACTGAATGTCGATGTGGCCACGACTGCGCCCGTGTTTCTGCCGGGCCAGTACGTGAATATCGATGTGCCAGGCAGCGGGCAGCATCGTTCGTATTCGTTCTCGTCGGCACCGGGCGAAGCTAAGATCAGCTTCCTCATCAAGAAGATTCCCGGCGGCGTGATGAGCACGTGGCTCGAATCCGCACAGGCCGGCGGCACGGTCGAGCTGACCGGACCGCTCGGCAGCTTCTATCTGCGCGCGGTGGAGCGGCCGCTGTTGTTCCTCGCGGGCGGCACGGGTCTCGCGCCGTTCCTGTCGATGCTCGAAGTGCTCGCGCGTACGAACTCGCAGCAGCAGATTCACCTGATCTATGGCGTGACGCGCGATCTCGATCTCGTGCAGGTCGAAGCGATCGAGGCGTACGTCGCGAAGTTGCCGAACTTTACCTACAGCACCGTCGTCGCCGATGCGGATTCGAATCATCCGCGCAAGGGCTGGGTGACGCAGCATATGCCGGCCGAATCGCTGAATGATGGCGACGTCGATGTGTATCTGTGCGGGCCGCCGCCGATGGTCGATGCGGTGCGCAAACATTTCGACGACAACGGCGTGAAGCCGAACAGCTTCCACTACGAGAAGTTCACGCCCAACGCAGCGCCGGTGGCCGCATGAGCACGGAACGATTTGCCGGCAAGGTGATGGTCGTGACCGGCGCGGCGCAGGGCATCGGGCGCGGCGTGGCGTTGCGTGCGGCGGCCGAGGGCGCGAAGGTGCTGCTGGTCGATCGCGCCGACTTCGTCGCCGAAGTCGCGGCCGAAGCGCAGGGCGCGGATACGGCAGGATTCGTCGCCGATCTCGAAACCTATGAAGGCGCAGCAGCGGCGATGGCCTTTGCGGTGCGCACGTTCGGCGGCATCGACATTCTCGTCAACGGCGTTGGCGGCGCGATCCGCATGCGGCCGTTCGCGGAGTTCGAGCCCGCGCAGATCGACGCGGAGATTCGCCGTTCGCTCATGCCGACGCTGTACGCGTGTCATGCAGTGTTGCCGCATTTGATGGAGCGTGACGGCGGGACGATCGTCAACGTATCGTCGAACGCGACGCGCGGCATCCGGCGCGTGCCGTACTCGGCGGCGAAGGGCGGCGTGAACGCGATGACGCAATCGCTGGCGATGGAATACGCGGAGCACAACATCCGTGTGGTCGCCGCAGCGCCGGGCGGTACCGAAGCGCCGCCGCGACGCGTGCCGCGCAACGCAGCGGGCGACAGCGAGCAGGAACGCGTCTGGATGAGCGAGGCGGTGACGCAGGTCAGGGAATCGACCTTCTTCAAGCGCTACGGCAGCCTCGACGAACAGGTCGCGCCGATCCTGTTCCTCGCTTCGGACGAGGCGAGCTATATCACCGGCGCGGTGCTGCCGGTCGCTGGCGGCGACAACGGCTGATGCCATAGGAGACGTGACATGAGTGAACGCAAAGCAGTCATTCCCGCGGGCATGGAAGCGGTGTACGAGAAGATTCGCTACGCGCCCGCCGTGAAGGTGGGCCGCACGATCTATGTGTCCGGTCAGATCGGTCGCGATGCGGCGATGCAGCTGGTCGAAGGCCGCGAGGCGCAGATCGTGCAGGCATTCGATAACCTCAAGGTCGTGCTGGAGGCGGCGGGCGCATCGTTGAGCGATGTCGTCGATGTCACCACGTTCCACACCGACATGCGCGATCTGCCCTTGTTCATGCAGGTGCGCGAGCGCTATCTCAACACGGAACCGCTGCCGGCCTGGACTGCGATCGGCGCGCACATGCTCGGCGGTGCGGCGGGCTATATCGTCGAAATCAAGGCCGTGGCGGTATTGCCGGATTGAGGGAAACGGCGGCGTCTAGACGAGAAAGCGGCTGAATTCGTCTTCGCGCCAGCGAATGCCGGCGCCCGGTTCATCGCCGATGAGTGCATTGCCATCCTCGAAGCGAAGCACCGGATCGAGGATCGGGCCGGCGAGATCCATGCGTTCGAGGTAATGCGCGGTCGGCGTCACCGCGAGCAGATGCGCGCTGAACTCCTGAAAGATATGGCTCGACATGGGCAAGCCATGTTGCTCGGCGAGCGCGCTTGCTTTGAGCCAGCCCGTCACACCGCCGATCTTCATGACATCGGGCATGCAGAGATCGCAAGCCTGGGCGTCGATAGCTTTCTGCATGTCTTCCGGGCCGAACCAGTTCTCGCCGATCTGCACCGGAATGCGCAAGGCCTCGCGTATCGATGCGTGTCCTGCATAGTCGTGTTGCAGCGTAGGCTCTTCGATCCACGCGATGCCTTCCGCTTCCAGTGCGCGGCCGCGGCGTCTGGCTTCCGGAACGGACAAGCCCTGGTTGTAATCGATCATCAGTTCGACGGAATCGCCGGTCACTTGTTTGATTGCGCGAGTGACTTCGAGATCGCGTTCGAGGGTCGCATAGCCCGCTTTGGTCTTGATAGCCTTGAAGCCAGCTTCGACAGCGTCGCGTGCCCGCTTCGTGCCGAGTTCAACATCGTCCATGCCGTGGCTGTCGTAGGCGGGAATCGGGCGCGCTCTTCCACCCAGCAGTTCGACCAGCGGCAGCCGATGCGCTTTGGCCTTTGCGTCCCACGCGGCCATATCGATACCAGCGGTCGCGATGCGAACCAGGCCCGTATGCCCGAGAAGCCGGAAGCGCGCATTCAAGACACGGTCGATCTCGAACGGCGCGAGCGGCAATCCATTCACGACAGCCCCGAGTTCATCGAGCAGGCTTTGAATCGGCTTCAATGCAAGCGGCGTGTACGTGAAAACGTATGCATGACCCGTAACGTTCGCGTCGGTCAGCAAGTCGATGAGCACGAGCGGGACGGTGGCAATCGTGCCGCCCGCAGTCTTGAGCGTGTATTGCAAAGGCACGTTGACCGCACGCGTGCGAAGGTCAGTGATCTTGATGTCGTCCATGGCTTGCACCTTTGTCATAGGGATTCGGGATTGATGTGCTTTCATTCCTGCAAGGTATAGCCTGCGACTCAATCGGTATTGGACGCTGCATGACCGGCTCGCCTATTCTGAGCCGACTGTCCGATAAGCACGTCAACGCAGTCCGTCAACCAGAAAGACATCACCGAAAGCACGCCCTTGCCGCAGTTCGCATGCGGCAAGCGAAAACGCGCACGTGCCGCATGTGCAGTGAGCCGTCGAATCGATAAAAAACAAAATCGCGGAATTCAATGAAGTACCTAAAGTAAAGGAGACAACATGCGTCAAATCGATGTTCAAAAGCTATGCGACGATGCCAGATTCAGGAAATACCACGTGCTGCTTCTCTTCTGGTGCGCGCTCATCATTATTTTCGATGGCTATGATCTCGCGGTCGTAGGCATCGCGTTGCCATCGATCATGAAGGACATGGGCGTTCAGGCGACCAGCGCCGGATTCATGGTGAGTTCCGCGTTGCTCGGCATGATGATAGGCGCGGTTTTCCTGGGAACGATCGCCGACAGAATCGGCCGTGTACCCGCGATCGTGATTTGCCTTCTCCTCTTCAGCATATTCACCGCCGCAGCGGGCTTCACGAAAGATCCGCTCACGTTCGGGATCGCACGCTTTCTTGCGGGACTGGGCATCGGCGGCGTCATGCCGAACGTCGTCGCGCAGATGACCGAGTACTCGCCGCGCAAGATCCGCAGCACGATGGTGACGGTCATGTTCAGCGGCTACTCCGTCGGCGGCATGCTCGCGGCGCTCGTCGGCAAGGCGATGATCGAGCGTTACGGCTGGCAATCCGTATTCTTCGCGGCGGGATTGCCCGCGCTTCTCGCGCCCGTGATCCTCAAGTACATGCCCGAGTCGCTCGGGTTTCTCATCCGCACGGGCCGTGTGGAGACGTTGAAAAAGATTCTGCCGCGCATCGAACCCGCATACGTGCCGCAGCAAGCCGATGACTTCTCGCTTTCCGAGCGCGAAGCAGCGTCCGGCTCGACGATCAGCCGCCTCTTCGCAGACGGCCGCGGCGTGAGCACGGTCATGCTGTGGATCGCGTTCTTCATGTGCCTCTTCATGGTCTACGCGTTGAGCTCGTGGCTGACGAAACTGATGGCAGGCGCCGGGCACAGCCTTGGCTCGGCGCTCACGTTCGTTCTCGTGCTGAACTTCGGCGCGATGATCGGCGCAATCGGCGGTGGCTGGCTGGCCGACCGATTCAACATCAAATACGTGCTGATCGCGATGTATGCGCTCGCTGCCATCTCCATCAGCCTGTTGGGCGTGAAGGTTCCGGTCGGTGTGCTGTTCTTCCTCGTAGGGCTCGCTGGCGCATCGACCATCGGCACGCAGATCGTCACGTATGCCTTCGCGGGACAGTTCTATCCGACGGCCATTCGCTCGACGGGCATCGGCTGGGCATCGGGTGTCGGGCGCAGCGGTGCGATTCTCGCGCCTATCGTGATCGGCTTTCTCGTGAGCAAGGCCTTGCCGCTTCAGCAGAACTTCGTCGCTATCGCCATTCCGGGTGTGATCGCGATGCTGGCGGTTTGCCTGATCAACGCGCGCCGGCCTCGACAGGACCGCATGGCCGTGACTGCCGCGCAAGCCGATCCGGCTTGACGTGCTGCGCGCTCATTCCTTCGCAGTCTTGGGGCGCCGGGGCTGTTGCGGCTCGGCGGGAGCGCCGCGTTGCGTCGGCGCTCTCGTGCATGCATCCGGCGGCGTGACATAGGGCAGGTCGTCGCAGCAGCACGCATAGACCGGAAAGCCGTATGCGTTCGTGCGAATGATGGTGGTCGGCCCGTGCAGCGGGCACACCGCTTTCATGGCGGCTCCTGAAACGCGTTGGTCAACGGTTTCTATCGTACACGCCGTTGCGCAGGGCGGCGGCAGCATGCATAACCGGACAGCCCGTATTGATCTGGATCAATACGCGACGATGAACGATCGCGGAGACTGAAGGGATATCTTTTGTCCGTCGAAACTCCGTGCAACATCGCTCACGAGGTCCGGCATGAACATCAAGTTTCCGAGTCAGGCGCCCGTCTATCAGGGCGATGTCCCTTCGCTCACGTTCGCGGCCGTCGCCGATGGCGAGCACGTCCAGTGCACGATTTCCGCGGAGGCGCTCGAAGATCACTTCGGCGCCGCGTCATGGCGAGAGGAAGATTTGCAGCGGGCCTTCGAGAGCCATCGATCATCGATCGAAGGCGCGGCCGAACACTTGCTGAACCGCGTCGGAGGAACGTCGGTGATGCTGCGCAGCGGATTCTTCCGGTTCCGCGAGGCGCGCGGTCGTAGCTCTTCGAGCGCGGCCTGAGCGAGATTCCGCGTTACGCAACGCCCGATACGTTGCAGCTTTTTTGCAGCGTCAACTGGAAAGGCGGCAAGGGCAATTCGTCCCCGTCGAGAAATGCGGTGGCGCACCGGACCGCGAAGCCGAGCGCGCCGTCCTTGCTGGCGAACGCACCCAGATTGCCGAGAGAGGTTGCGTGGCCGTCCTCTTCCAGAATCGAAGCGGTCGCGACGAAAGCATTGCCCACACGGTTGGCAGCGGGCTGAAAAGCCGCGCCCCGATGATAAATAATCATAGATTCGTCTCGTCGGAATTGATGGGAGGCGGGAGCGGCTCGCGTGCGGCCGCTATCGCTCGAGATGATGCGTGCTAGCGAATGCTCGCGCCGTGAGAATGGCGCGCGTTCTGTGCAGACTGCCGGTGATCGATTTCGGCCATGCCATAAGCGAATGCATAGCGCACGGCGCCGATCGCACTTGCAAACTCGCCGAGCGTGCCGCTTGCGCGGCGCGTGCCGCCCGGTTCTCGAACGACGAGCATCGCCGCGTATTTGTCCTGGTCCGGTAGGGCGGTCGCGCTCAGTACGTGTCCTTTATAGACGACGTCTTCGGGTTGGGTCATCGATCTCTCAGGTTCTATATATATTTTCGGAGAGGCCACGACGCCGGTAGAGTGTTCCGATTCCGCGCCGTTGCCTACATTCCGTAAGTAGAAGCGTATACGTTCATATTTTGTCTTCTTACCCGTTTTAAGTTTTATTACGTTTTTTCAGTGATCTCTTAAATCTGACGGTTTTTTAATCAGACGGTATTACTTCTCAGCGCATTCACGATGCGAGATAACGATTTCGTCGCGAGTACGAAAAGCGTGCCTGAAAGACCAAAATCGGATCGGCTTAATAACTCTGTCAAATAGAGCGTCGATAAAGCCACGAACGGATGGAAAATCGCCTGAGCGGTCAAGCGTTTCATCGGTCTCACCTCGAGAATAGCGGGCAAGACCATGCGCTAAATGTACTGACGCTCGCGGTCCCGTCCTGCGATGTAATGTGCCTTTCGCAGTGCGTCGCCGTCCTGCTCGCGCGTCGGCGCTGATTGACCGATCGTCCTGCTTTTTTTGCGATGCCGGACGATACAATCTTCATACGCATACACAATCGGACCTGACGATTCCGACAAACACTAGCTCTCCCGCGACGAATGTTTCCCGAATTAAACCGTCGCAGACAATAATCGCAAAGCACCGGGCCCGGCCCCCTCCAGAGCGGAGATCCGCAGATGAAAGCGCATTTAACGGTTGGCGTGTTCGCAGTCGCTATTGCAGCAATCATCGGTGGATGCAGCGGAGGAAGTTCCAATTCGGACACGACCTCGCAGACCAGCGCCGCGCCCGCTTCGGGCGCATCGGACGCTTCCTCGGCGTCGAGCCCTGCGGCGGCGTCCAGTCCGTCATCGGCGTCGTCGGGAAGCCCGGCAAGCGCGCCATCCGGCTCGAGCTCTCCCACGGCGAGCACGCCGTCTCCATCGACGCCGATGGACGTCACCACGTATCACAACGACATCCTCCGCACGGCGCAGCAGCTCGCCGAGACCCGGCTCACGCCTGCGAACGTCAGCCCGGCGAAGTTCGGCAAGCTCGGCTTCTATCCCGTCGATGGCGCCGTCGATGCGCAGCCGCTCTATCTCGCGAATGTGCCGGTCGCGGGCGCCACGCATAACGTGCTGTATGTGGTGACCGAGAACGCGAGCGCCTATGCCTTCGACGCCGACACGGGCGCCGTGCTCTGGCAGGTGTCCGCGGTGCTGGCCGGCGAGACGCCGAGCGACGACCACGGCTGCAATCAGACCACGCCGACCATCGGCATCACGTCGACGCCCGTCATCGATCGCTCGCGCGGGCCGAATGGCGTGATGTATCTCGTGGCCATGTCGAAGGACACGGGCGGCGCTTATCACCAGCGCATTCACGCGCTCGACATCGCGACGGGCGCCGAGCTCTTCGGCGGTCCGACGGAAATCACCGGCTCGTATCCGGGGACCGGATCGGGCAGCGTCAACGGCGTCGTGCCGTTTTCGCCCGGCCAATATATCGAGCGCGCATCGTTGCTGTTGCTGAACGGCGTCGTATATACGGCGTGGAGCTCCCATTGCGACATGCTGCCGTACACCGGCTGGGTGATGGGCTACAGCGCGGACACGCTCAAGCAGACGAGCATCCTCAACGTCACGCCGAACGGGGAGATGGGCGGCATCTGGATGGGCGGCGCGGGTCTCGCGTCGGATGGCACGTCGATCTATTTCCTCGACGGCAACGGCACGTTCGATCCGACCACCAACGCGCAGGAAATGCCGATCCACGACGACTTCGGCAACGGCTTCCTCAAGGTCACGCCGACGCCGACGCTGAAGGTGACCGACTACTTCGAGCCATCGGACACGGTCGTGCAGTCGAGCCAGGATCTCGACCTCGGCTCGGGCGGCGTGCTGGTGCTGCCCGATCTCACCGATATCAACGGCAACGTGCGGCATCTCGCGATAGGCGGCGGCAAGACGCGCACGCTCTATATCGTGGATCGCGACAACATGGGCAAGTTCGATTCGAACGGCGACCACATCTATCAGGAGCTGTTCTCGACGATCACCGGCCCGATGTTCACCGCGCCCGCGTTCTACAACAACACGATCTATGTCGGCCCGGCGGGCGATCATCTGAAGGCGCTGCCGGTCGTCAACGCAGTGGTGGCGACGGCCGCGTCGAGCCAGAGCACGAGCCCGCCCAACAACTGGAGCTTTCCGGGCCTCGCGCCGGTCATCTCCGCGAACGGCAACACGAACGGCATCGTATGGGGCGTGGAAAACGTGACGCCGGCCGTGCTTCATGCCTACGACGCCAGCAATCTCTTCGAGCTCTACAGCAGCAATTCGGCGGGCTCGCGCGATCAGTTCGGACCCGGCAACAAGTTCATCTCGCCGACGATCGCGAACGGCAAAGTGTTCGTGGGCACGAAGACGGGCGTCGCGGTGTTCGGCTTGCTCTGAGGCCGCGGCGTTCCGCGCGGGAAAGGTCCGTATCGATATAAGATCGCGGATCTCGACCCGTGGAGCATTCGATGCAACTGACCCGTCTTCTCGTTCCGACCTTCTTGCAGACGCTGAAAAACCTGTCGGCGTGGCTCGACAAGGCCGCCGCGCACGACAGCGCGCAAAACGCCGATGCGCTCATGAAGCTGCGTCTCGCGCCGGACATGTTTCCGCTCGCAGGGCAAGTGCGTTTCGTGTGTTTTCAGGCGCAGGAGCCGGTGTATCGGCTGCGCGCAATGGCGCTGCCGCCGGCGCTGCTGAACGTGCGTGGAGAGGGCGCGAAGTCGAACGAGCAGCCGGGCTCGTTCGCTGACGCTCAGGCGCGTCTGGCGGAAGCGACCGCGTTGCTGTCCGGTCTGTCGAACGACGCGCTCGACGCGGGCGCCGATTTGCAGATCGCGCTGGATCTGCCGAACGGCATCGTCTTCGACATGACCGGCGAGCAATACGCGCGCGACTGGTCGTTGCCGCAGGTCTACTTTCACGCCGTGACCGCCTACGCGATTTTGCGCAATCACGGCGTGCCGCTCGGCAAGCCGGATTACGTGTCGCACATGTTCGCGTACATGCGGCCCGGCACGATGCCGCAGAAGTGAATCGTCCGGTGACGATCAGGCGTTAGACATGACGCCGCGCTTCGCGTCGGCGCGTTCCTCGTTGCCGTGACGCAGGCGCGCGCTGCACACCGCCGCGATCAGCAGCGCGACCGCGAGACACAGCAGTCCGTTCATCGCATGGCCAGTCGTCTGCTCGATGATGCCCATCACCGTCGGGCCGACGAAGCCGCCCAGCAGGCCGCACGAATTCACGAGCCCGAGGCCGCCCGCGAGCGCGCTGCCGGAGAGCCGCGACGACGGGAACGTGAAGATGATCGACTGCACGACGAAGAACATCGACGCGGACAGGCAGACGCCCAGCAGCCCGATCACGGGCGTCGCCCATGCGGCGATCAGCATGCCCGACGCCATGATGACGAGTCCGCCGATCAGCATGCGCCGGCTCTTCGACGAATCGGTCGCGAGGCGCGGCAGCGTGGCGGCGCCGATGGCGGCGGCGATCCACGGCGTCGAGGTGAGCAGCCCGATCGTGAGCGGCGAGAAGTGCCCCGATGCGCCGATGATGCCCGGCAGGAAGAAGATCACCGTGTAGATCGTCAATTGATGGCAGAAGTACACGAGAATCGCGAGCCAGACCTGGCGATCGCCGAGGACGCTGCGGAATGCGCCGGCGCCGTGGCCGCTGCCCTGCGAGTCGTGCTCGGCGGCGAGGCGGCGCTCCAGCGCAACGGCTTCATCGCGTGACAGCCACTTCGCGCTCGTCGGACGATCGGGCAGCAGTTTCCAGACGACGAACGCCAGCAGGATCGCGGGCACACCTTCGATCACGAAGAGCCATTGCCAGCCATGGAAGCCGAGCGCGCCGTCGAGTTCGAGCAGCGCGCCGCCGAGCGGACCGCCGACGATATTCGCCACGCACACGCCGAGCAGGAAATAACCGGTCGCGCGGGCGCGTTCTTCACGCCCGAACCAGTACGTGAGATACAGCATCACGCCGGGAAAGAGGCCCGCTTCGGCGGCGCCGAGCAGAAGGCGCATCACATAGAACGAGGTCTCGCCGGTGACGAAGGCCATCGCGACGGACAGCGCGCCCCACGTCACCATGATGCGCGTGATCCAGAAGCGCGCGCCGACCTTGTGCATGATCAGGTTGCTCGGAATCTCGAAGGCCGCGTAGGTCAGGAAGAACAGACCTGCGCCGAGTCCGTACGCGGCGGCGGAGATGCCGAGATCGATGCTCATCGAATGCTTCGCGAGCGCGATGTTCGTGCGATCGAGAAAGCTGATCACATAGACGATCACGAGCAAGGGCATCAGCTTGCGCAGCATCAGGCTGTTGAGCGACGCGTGCTGCGCGGCGCTCGTCGTGTTGGGCTTGGACAAGGTACGTCTCCGTAGGCGTTGTATTTCTAATGGCTCGATAGCGTGATGGCGTGAGCGCGCGCCGCCTGCACGGCGCGCGCAAGCGACGATCAGAAGTTCACGTTGTCGCCGCCTTTCAGCGACAACATCTGGCGTGCTTCGGCGGGCGTCGCGACTTCGAGCGACAGGCCCTCGATCACCTGCCGGATCTTGCGCACCTGCGCGGCGCTGGATTCGGCGAGCTCGCCCGGTCCGATCCACAGCGAATCTTCGAGACCCACGCGCACGTTCGAGCCTTGCGCGACGCCGATGGAGCCGAGCGGAATCTGATTGCGGCCCGCGCCCAGAATCGACCAGACATAGTCGTTGCCGAAAAGACGATCCGCGGTGCGCTTCATGTGCGCGAGATCTTCCGGATGCGCGCCGATGCCGCCCAGCAGGCCGAACACGCTCTGCACGAAGAACGGTCCTTTTACGAGCCCACGATCGACGAAGTGCGCGAGGTTATACAGATGCGAGATGTCGTAGCACTCGAATTCGAAGCGCGTGCCGTTGGCCGAGCACGAAGTCAGGATGTATTCGATATCCGCGAACGTGTTCTTGAAGACGAGATCGCGGCTCTTTTCCAGATGCTGGCGTTCCCAGTCGTGCTTCAGATCCTTGAAGCGATCGAGCATCGGATAGAGACCGAAGTTCATCGAGCCCATGTTCAGCGACGCCACTTCCGGCTGGAAGTGATGCGCGGGCTTGAGTCGTTCCGCGACGGTCATGTGCGGGCTGCCGCCGGTCGTCAGATTGATGACCGCATCCGTTTGCGACTTGAGGCGCGGCAGGAAGCGCTCGAACACGGCGGGGTCCTGCGTCGGGCGTCCGTCTTCGGGATCGCGCGCATGCAGATGCAGAATTGCAGCGCCTTCCTTCGCCGCCGCGAGCGCGGCCTCGGCGATCTGATCGGGCGTGACCGGCAGATACGGCGACATCGACGGCGTATGGATCGCGCCCGTCGGAGCGCACGTGATGATGACCTTGCGTTTCGTTGCCATGTGTTCCTCTTTCCTCAAAGCGTTTCGACGTTGCCGCAGACGGAGAGCGCTTGCCCCGAGACCGCGCTGCCGGCGGGCGAGCTGAGATACAGCACGCTCGCCGCGACTTCCTCTTGCGTGACCATGCGGCGCAGCGAAACCTTCGCGAGATACTGCTTCTCCATCTCTTCGTAATCGAGGCCGAGCTGCTTCGCGCGCGCGGCGATCACGCCTTCCATGCGCGGACCCTTGACGATGCCCGGCTGCACCGCATTCACGCGAATGTTGTCGGGGCCGAGCTCGATCGCGAGACTCTTCGCGAGCCCGACCACGGCCCACTTGGTCGCGGAGTAGGGCGTGCGGAAACCGTAGCCGAGACGTCCCGCCACCGACGACATGAACACGATCACGCCGCCATCGGCCGCTTCGCGCAGCATCGGCACGGCTTCGCGCGAGAAGTAGTACTGGCTGTTCAGATTCACGTCGATGGTCTTTTCCCAGTCGTCGGAATCGATCGCGTCGATGCCGCCCGTCGGTCCCGCGATGCCCGCGTTGTTGATCAGCACATCGAGGCCGCCAAGTTCGCGCCGCACGTCTTCGAACACGCGCTTCACGTCGTCCTTGTTCGCGACGTCGGCGCGCGTGCCGGAGATCGCAGGCGATGCGGTCGCTGCCGCGTCGATGGCTTTAGCATCGACATCGCAAACGTGCACGCGCGCGCCCGTCGACACGAACGCCTTCGCGATGACGAGGCCGATGCCCGATGCGCCGCCCGTGATCAGCACGCGCAAACCGGGGCGCGGCGTGAGAAGTTTCATGAAGTCCATCGTCTGATTCCTTTCTGGTTATGTTTGCAAAGGACGTGCGCCGTCCTCGTTTGAACGATTAGTCATGCTGATGATGTTTGATGAAGACGCGAGACGTGCGCCTTCCCGTGCTCAGCTTTGCGCGTGACGCCGCGGCTGTTCCTGCTGCGAGCACAGACGCGATTCGAGATCGCGGGCGGCGTCGCGGATGTCCTTCGCGATCCCTTCGCGCGCCGCCGCGCCATCGTGCTTCCACAGCGCATCGATGATCTGCCGGTGCGCCTGCATCGACACACGCATGTGCGCGACATCGGGCGCGACCATGTTCAGGAACGGGCCGATGCGCATCCACATGTTCTGGATCGTCGCGAGCGTCATCTCGCTCGCGCCGTGGCGATAGATGCTCGTGTGGAACGCGAAGTTGCAGCGCAGATAGGCGCGCGCATCGTCGGCTTCGACGTGGGCGCTCATTTCATCGAAGATGCGCTGCACGGCCGCGACGTCGCCGTTGGTCATGCGCGCGGCCGCGCGTTCCGCGACGCAGCCTTCCAGCGCGATACGCACGTCGCGCAGCTCTTCGAGCAGTTCGGGCGTCATCGGCGGGACCATGAGGCCGCGCGACGGGCCGTCGACCAATGCGCCTTCCGCGCGCAGACGCGTGAGGGCGGCGCGCACCGGCATCGTCGAGAGGCCCACCGCTTCGGCCACGCCGCGCAGACTCAGCGGCTGGCCCGCGGCGAAACTGCCGCTCATGATCGCTTCGCGCAGTTGCTGATAGACCTTCGTCGCCATCGTTTCCGTGGCGATGATTTCGAGTTGCGGGATGGGTTGCGATGCGGATCGGGGTGCCAAGACTGCGTTCCTGTGTGCTGTTTGATCTGTGATCACAGTTTGATTTCCTTGGCGGTTTAAGTCAATCCGGTACGTCTCAGGGATAACCCTCGCGGCGGACGTTCGAAGCGCCGCAGGCTTTTCATGGGCACAATGCTTGCGAATCGATCAGCCTGCCCGCCGATGAACATGCGACCCGCCGACCCCGACGTTTCTCCCGCCCTCGAATGCCGCCGCCTCTCGAAGACCTACAGCGGCGGGCGCATCGTGCTCGATGCGCTCGATTTCGCGCTCGGCGCGGGCGAATTCGTCGCGATCATGGGCGATTCGGGCGTCGGCAAATCGACGCTGCTCAATCTGATCGCAGGCCTCGACACCGCCGACAGCGGCGACGTGCTGATCGACGGCGCGTCGATCTCGACGCTCTCCGACGATGCCGCCACGCGTCTGCGTCGCCAGAAGCTCGGCTTCGTATTCCAGGCGTTTCACGTCCTGCCGCATCTGACGCTCTTCCAGAACGTCGCCGTGCCGCTGCTGCTGAACGGCATGCCGCCCGCGCCCGCGCGCGCGATGCTCGCGGCGGTCGGCCTCGACGGACGCGGCGACGACATGCCGCGTCAGCTCTCTGGCGGCGAATTGCAGCGCGTGGCGATCGCGCGTGCGCTGGTGCATCGTCCGCGTCTCTTGCTCGCCGATGAACCCACTGGCAATCTCGATCCGCAGACCGCGCATGAAGTGCTCGGACTGCTGCGCGCCGAAACCAAGGCGACGCGCGCCGCGACCGTGATGGTCACGCATTCCGAAGCGGCCGCCGCTTTCGCCGACCGCGTGCTGATCCTCGCCGATGGCGCGCTGCATGCCGCAGCGCTCACTCGATGAGCACAGTCGCGGCCCATCCATTCGATACGTTGACCCGCTGGCTGCTCGGCGCGCAATGGCGCAGCCATCGGGGCCGCGCGCTCGTCGCGATGCTGACGATCGCGCTCGGCGTCGGCCTGGGCTATGCGGTGCAGCTCATCAACGGCGCGGCCTTCAACGAGTTTTCGGCCGCCGCGCGCAGTCTGTCGGGACAGGCGGATTTGCAGGTGCGCGGCGCGCAGCCTTTCATCGATGAAAACGTGTATCCGCAACTCGCGACGCACGCGGGCGTTGTAATCGCGAGTCCGGTGCTCGAAGTCGATGCCGCCGTGCCCGGCAAGACCACGCCGCTCAAGGTGCTCGGCATCGACGTGTTTCGCGCGAAACGCATCGCGCCGGATCTGACCGGCGTGCCGTCGCCGGATGCGCCGCTCGATGTGCTCGATCACGACGCCATCTTTCTTTCGCCCGCAGCGCTTGCGTGGCTCGGCGCGCGCGATGGCGCGTCGGTCGAACTGCAAAGCGGCACGTCGAAGGTGAAGCTGCGCGTTGCGGGCGGCATTGCGCGCACGCGGCCCGGGCAGCGCATCGCGGTGATGGACATCGCCGCCGTGCAGACGCATTTCTCGATGACGGGCAAGCTGTCGCGTGTCGATCTGCAACTTGCGCGCGGCGTCGATCGCGATGCGTTTCGTCGGACGCTGCAACGCGAACTCGGCGGCCGGCTCGTCGTGACGGAAACCAGCGACGTCGAGAGCCGCACCGATCGCCTGTCGCGCGCGTATCGCATCAACATGAACGTGCTCGCGCTCGTCGCGCTTTTCACCGGCGCGTTTCTCGTGTTTTCGACGCAGGCGGCGGGGGTCGTGCGCCGCCGCGCGCAGTTCGCGATGCTGCGCGTGCTCGGCATGACGCGCGCAGCGCTCGTGCGGCAGATCATGCTCGAAGGCGCGCTGCTCGGCGTGGCGGGCGGCGTGCTCGGCATCGCGCTCGGCTTCGCCGTCGCGGCGTTGGCGTTGCGCTTTTTCGGCAGCGATCTCGGCGGCGGCTATTTTC
>NZ_FCOM02000025.1 GCF_001544695.2 Caballeronia arvi | reverse complement strand
AAACGGGCTACCGCTTCGCGTGCACGGAAGGGATCAGCAACCGAACACTGAGGGCAATATACAAGTAACCAAAGAAACAGCTATCCCCAGCCTAAGCACTTCATGCCGGCCGCGGCACAGGCGATCACCTAATGGCTCCCAGAGTAGCGAGTGCCCTCGTAGGCCTCACCGGGCTTGGATCGCGCACGGTCTGGCACATCGCGCCGCACCACTGACTGGTTCAGCACCAATAGCTCCGGCCCGCTTCGCGGCCGACGGGTCAAGCGGGTCTGCGCGTACCTCTTTGCTAACCGCTCCATCTCACTGCCTGTAATCTTCGTTGGTTTCCCTTGCATTCCCGGCGGCAGCGCGTAGCGCTGTGCCGGAACTCTTTCGTGCTGAACCAGCACGCTTTGAGCTATCGGGCGGCAGACCGTGCGCGGTCCACGCCGCAACAGGCCTTCGAGAACACTCGCTACTCCGGGTTCCATTCAACCAATCGCCTGTGCCGCGGCCGGCATGAAGTGCTCAGGCTGGGAGAAGCTGCTTTCTTTGGTGACTTTCTTTGCAGCAGCAAAGAAAGTTACCCCCGCCCCGGGGAGGGGCAATGCTAATAAACCAACACGAATACGGGATCCGGCGAAAACCCAAACAGCCCCCTACTTCAAAGCCCCCACACCATCGAGCGCAAGATTCAATTTAAGCACATTCACCCGAGGCTCTCCGAGCAGACCAAACTGCCGCCCGGTGGTGGCCTGAGCCACAAGCGCTTCGACTTGCCCAGTCGACATCCCCCGCGCCGCAGCAACCCTCTCCACCTGATACAAAGCCGCCGCCGGACTAATCTCCGGATCGAGCCCGCTTCCGGAGGAAGTAACAAGATCCACCGGCACGGCAGCAGCAGACTGGCCCGAACCCACCGCCCCCCGCAACGCGGCAACACGAGCCGTCACCTCATCCGCAAGAACAGAATTCGTCGGCCCGAGATTCGAGCCGCCAGAACTCCCGGCGTTATACGGATTCGGCGTCGTAGCCGACAAACGCCCCCAGAAGTACCGAGGCGCATCGAACTGCTGACCGATGATCTCCGACCCGACGATTTTCCCATCGCGCTCGATCAGACTGCCATTGGCCTCGCGATGAAACGCCGCCTGCCCGAGCGCCGTCACGATCGCCGGATAAACGAGCCCGGTCACGATCGTCAGCGCGACGAACATCACGATGACAGGACGCAAGATGTTCTTCATGATTTCAACTCCATCCAAGTGCGGTAATGACCATATCGATCAGCTTGATGATCGGAAACGGCAGCAGAATGCCGCCCAACCCATAAACCAGCAGATTGCGCCGCAAGAGCGTCGCCGCACCCAGCGCGCGATACTTCACACCCCTCAGCGCGAGCGGAATCAGAAACACGATGATCAGCGCATTGAAGATCACCGCCGACAAAATCGCCGACGACGGCGACGCCAGATGCATCACGTCCAGCACGCGCAATTGCGGATACGTCGTCGCGAACGCGGCCGGGATGATCGCGAAATACTTCGCCACGTCGTTCGCAATCGAAAACGTCGTCAGCGAGCCGCGTGTCATCAACATCTGCTTGCCGATCTCGACGATCTCGATCAGCTTCGTCGGGTTCGAATCGAGATCGACCATGTTGCCCGCTTCCTTCGCGGCCTGCGTGCCCGTGTTCATCGCGACTGCGACGTCGGCCTGCGCGAGCGCGGGCGCATCGTTGGTGCCGTCGCCCGTCATCGCCACGAGCCGCCCTTCGGCCTGATGCGCGCGGATGGTCGACAGCTTCGCTTCGGGCGTCGCTTCGGCGAGGAAGTCGTCGACGCCCGCTTCCGCCGCGATCGCCGCCGCGGTCAGACGATTGTCGCCCGTCACCATCACCGTTTTGATGCCCATCTTGCGCAGTTCCGCAAAGCGCTCGCGAATCCCGCCCTTCACGATGTCCTTCAGCTCGATCACGCCCAACGCGCGCGTCTTGCCCTCGACGCCTTCCGCGACGACCAACGGCGTGCTGCCGCGACGCGCGATCTCGTCGACGGCGCTCTGCACGTCCTGCGGAAAGCGCCCGCCGCGTTCCTCGACGTACTTCTTCACCGTCTCGGCCGCGCCCTTGCGAATCTCGCGATTCGGCAGATCGACGCCGCTCATGCGCGATTGCGCCGAGAACGCCAGAAAGTTCGCGTGCAGCACGGCCATGTCGCGCTCGCGGATATTGAAGCGCTGCTTCGCCAGCACGACGATGCTGCGGCCCTCCGGCGTTTCATCGGCGAGCGACGCGAGTTGCGCCGCATCGGCGAGATCGCGCTCCGCGATGCCCGGCGCCGGCACGAACGCCGACGCCTGACGATTGCCGAGCGTGATCGTGCCGGTCTTGTCGAGCAGCAGCACGTCGACGTCGCCGGCCGCTTCGACCGCGCGGCCCGACGTGGCGATCACGTTTGCCTGCATCATGCGGCTCATGCCCGCGACGCCGATCGCAGAAAGCAGCCCGCCGATGGTCGTCGGAATCAGGCACACGAGCAGCGCGACGAGCGCCGTGATCGTCACGACATGGCCCTGCTTCGCCGCGTCGACCGCAAAGATCGAGAACGGCAGCAAGGTCGCGGTCGCGAACAGCAGCACGAGCGTGAGCGCGACGAGCAGGATCGTGAGCGCGATTTCGTTGGGCGTCTTCTGACGCTTCGCGCCCTCGACCATCGCGATCATGCGATCGAGAAACGCCTCGCCGGGATTCACCGACACGCGCACCACGATCCAGTCCGACAGCACGCGCGTACCGCCCGTCACCGACGAGAAATCGCCGCCCGACTCGCGGATCACCGGCGCGGATTCGCCCGTGATCGCGGATTCATCGACGGACGCGACGCCTTCGATCACTTCGCCATCGGCGGGAATGACATCGCCCGCTTCGACGAGCACGACGTCGCCCTTCACGAGATCGGTCGACGTCGTGATGCGGATCGGCGACTTCGGATGCGGCTCGTTGAGCTTCTTCGCCATCACGTTGTGCTTCGCCTCGCGCAGCGAAGCGGCCTGCGCCTTCGAGCGCCCTTCCGCGAGCGCCTCGGCAAAGTTCGCGAACAGCACCGTGAACCACAGCCACAGCGCGATCGCGAGAATGAAGCCCGCGGGCGCTTCGGCCTGACCGGCGAGCGCGGCGATCCAGAGCACCGTCGTCAGAATGCTGCCGACGTAGACGCAGAACATCACCGGATTGCGCAACTGCGTGCGCGGCGCGAGCTTTTTGAACGCATCGGCGACTGCGGGCCTGACGAGCGACGGATCGAACATCGAGCGCACCGCCGTACGCGCCTGCCCGAGATTCTCCGGGCGATGCAATGGCGCTTGATTCATTTGAGTCATGCTGTCCTCGAGATTCAGTAGCCTGCGATCATGGTGAGATGCTCGACGATGGGGCCGAGCGCGAGCGCAGGCACATACGTGAGCGCGCCGACGAGCAGCAGCGTGCCCAGCAGCAGCACCACGAAGAGCGGACCGTGCGTCGGCAACGTGCCCGCGTTCACGGCGAGGCGCTTTTTCGCGGCGAGCGAGCCCGCGATCGCGAGGATCGGCACGATGGTCCCGAAACGCCCGAACCACATCGCAATGGCGAGCATCGTGTTGTAGAACGGCGTGTTCACCGAAAGACCCGCGAATGCGCTGCCGTTGTTGTTGGCGGCCGAGCTGAACGCGTACAGGATTTCGGAGAAGCCGTGCGCGCCCGGATTCAGGATGCCCGCCTTGCCCGCTTCCGTGAGCACGGCGATGGACGTGCCCAGCAACACGAGCAAAGGTGTGAGCAGAATGACGATGGAGACCATCTTCATATCGAACGCCTCGATCTTCTTGCCGACGTACTCGGGCGTGCGGCCGATCATCAGCCCGGCGACGAACACCGCCAGCAAGGCGAACGCGAGCATGCCGTAGAGACCGGAGCCGACCCCGCCGAAGATCACTTCGCCGAGCTGGATGAGCAGCATCGGGATGAGCCCGCCGAGCGGCGTCAGCGAATCGTGCATGTTGGCGACCGCGCCGCATGATGCCGCCGTCGTCGCCACCGTGAAGATGCCCGACTGCGCGATGCCTAAACGCGTTTCCTTGCCTTCCATGTTGCCGCCCGCCTGAAGCGGCGACGCTTGCGTATCGACGTGAAGCGACGTGAAGAGCGGATTGCCCGCCTGCTCCGCCGATATCTCGCCGACGCACGACACCGCGAACGCGATGGTCATCGCCGCGAGCACGGCATAGCCCTGACGCCCGTCGCCGACCATGCGCCCGAAGGTGACGCACAGGCCCGCCGGAATGAGCAGGATCGCGAGCATCTGCATGAAGTTGGAGAACGGCGTCGGGTTCTCGAACGGATGCGCCGAGTTCGCGTTGAAGAAGCCGCCGCCGTTGGTCCCGAGCATCTTGATCGATTCCTGCGATGCGACCGGGCCCATCGGCAGAGTCTGCTTGTCGACCTTGATGGTTTCCGTTTGCGTCTTGTACGACGTCACTTCGAGCGTGGGCACGTCTTCATATGCCTTGAAGTTCTGGATCACGCCCTGGCTCACGAAGACCAGTGCGAACACGATCGCGAGCGGCATGAGCACATAAAGCGTCGAGCGCGTGAGGTCGACCCAGAAGTTGCCGATGGTCTGCGCGCTGTGGCGCTTGAATCCGCGGATCAGCGCGATGACGACGGCGATGCCCGTCGCCGCCGACAGGAAGTTCTGCACCGTGAGGCCGAGCATTTGCGCGAGATAGCCGAGCGTGCTTTCGCCGCCGTAGTCCTGCCAGTTCGTGTTCGCGACGAAGCTGATGGCGGTGTTGAACGCGGCATCGGGCGTCATGCCGCTCATGCCTTGCGGGTTGAGCGGCAGCAGGCCTTGCAGGCGCAGGATCGCGTACAGCACGATTGCGCCGAGCACGTTGAAGAGCAGGACGGCAAGCGCGTATTGCTTCCACGACATCTCGGCGTCCGGATCGACGCCCGCGATGCGATAGAGCATCGACTCGATGGGACGCCCGATCTTGCGAACCATTGCCGACGTGCCTTCGAATACGCCGGCCATATAGCGCCCGAGCGGAATCGCGAGCGCGATCAGCACGACGAGGAAAATCGCCGTCTGCGCGAAGGTATTCGCGTTCATTCGAGATCCTCCGCGCGCAGGAGCGCGTACACGAGGTACACGAAGAGGAGCAGCGTCGAGGCCGCGGCGAGCCACATCATCCAGGCGTTCATGAGCGGCCTCCCGTCACGCGGCGGCGCAAATGATCGCAGCCGCTCGTGAGCGCCACGCAAACGCCCCAAAAAAGGACGATGCCGGCGAGGTAAAGCAGGTCCATTGTCGTGTTCTCCCCTTGTGTGGTTCAGGACAAGGTGGAGATTAGGGATTCGCGCGTAAAGGGCGGGATAAAGGTGGGGGGTGGGGTGTAAAAATGGTGTAAACGAATTCCGGGAGATCACAGTCTCGACGTCCAGAGAACGCGAGTAAATGACGCTTCCTGCTGCTGCCAATCGAGATTCTTCAGCGAGTCGACGGGGACCAGGAGACAAAGCGTCCTACGGCTTTCTCGATCCGTTTGAGGTCCGCGACAGATGGTGTCGGCAGTTCATAGACATGTGAATGCGAGATCACCGGTCCGGCGTCCTCGGCGCGAGCGTAGTCCAAACCGTCAATCACGAAGTGCTTCGTTTTTAGACCGATGCTCCGTACACCGCACCGCTCAATGTCTGCACAACGAGACCGCAGCCTTCGCGAGACATCTCGGCTTGCGTGTGGATCAGCAGGCACGGACGGCGCACTTTGGCATAGAGTGCTCTGCGTCCAGCATGAATCATTCACGATATGTTTAGGACTTCTCCACTCTAGTCGACGTGTTACGATTGCTGCCTGTCCATCTCGGGGCTGTGTGGGAACATGAGCGAAAGTTCAAAGTGGAAAGATAAGCTGTTGTCATCAAGCGTGCCCATGGAATTCGAGGTCTCAAAGCTCTTGGTGAAGCACGGCTTCTTCGCCCGCGCAGATTTCACTTACACTCGACACGGCGCGGAATCCAAAAATGATTTTTCCGTTGACTTGGAGGCAGTGAGCTATCTCCCATTTCGCAATCGTGTCGCAACTATGGCATCTCTTCACTTGCTAGTTGAGTGCAAGCATCGACACAGGAACAATAAATGGCTGTTCTTCCCTGATCCGAACGTCGATAAATTCTGGCAGATTACTTTCGGACGGACGTTGAGGGTTGTGGACGACTTTTCTCCGGTCATGTTGAACGATAAGTATTCGGTTGCGTTCGATGAAAGTTTGATCTTTTGCATCAAGGGAGTTGAGGTTGATATAGCCTCCGCGAAAGTCTACGACTCGGAAATTAAACATGGTCTATCACAGCTTCAATATGCGTTGCCACGCCTCGTTTCGGAATGTATCGAGTTCAACTTGGATTTGAGTCCGCACCATTCGTATCCGTTCATGTTCTGTCCGATCCTTCTCACCACTTCGGACATCTTTGTGGCCTCATCGGACACGACCATCAATACCGTCGAACACGCGGAAAATATTGACGATTTCGCGAGCCCCGTGCCCTGGCTAGTCATGCTGTTCGACCGGTCTCCGGAATTCCACCGACACCGATCTGTCGCGTTTCAGAACCTGATACGATTCTTGCGCAAAGACCTTCCATTGAGCCGCCTAGACGACATACGCCGGAAAACCAGCGTTCATGAGCGATTCTTGCCATCACACCTCTGCGATGACTCGATCCGTGATACGGCCAACGGCGCTATAAACAGCCATTTTGGGCGAACTATTGTTTGCTCACTTGCGAATTTCGAAGCGCTGCTAATCAAATTGAAGGCCCTTGCCAGTTGGACCAGCAGAGCGCGAATTCCTTTGCTCGATCCTAACTCGCCAATCTCGGAAGCAGGAATGCGCCTATGACGCGAGCGCCCTTCACGTCGTGGACTGTCCTGCGTTGGGGACTCCCTCGAACGGCAGCCACTCGTTGCCGAACCTTGTCGGCACGGCCTCAACTGCTTGCCGAAATCGTCCGCATTCAGGTCACAAGTGGAGTTGCGGTAAGGCCACAACGCCCAAACTCTACAAGTTGAGGGACTTGATGGCGCAACTCAACATCTGAAAGGCCACGGCCTACCGCATGGTGCACACTGGTAAACTGCGCCTCGTAAAGATCGGGCTGCGTTCGAGTGGAATTACTATGGAGGGCGTTGACGTTCTGCTCGCGCCGCCGACTCCGCCAAATCACATTGCGATAGCTAAGTGGGTAGCCAAACGGAATTATTAGCTACCCATCGGCCGCACTTACCCGCCCAGTAAGCTTCTGGAAATTTGATGAAAATCGCCACCTGGAACGTCAATTCCCTCAAAGTCCGCCAGCAGCACGTCATCGACTGGCTCGCACAAACGCAGGTCGACGTCCTGTGTCTTCAGGAACTCAAACTCCCCGACGAAAAATTCCCCCGCGCCGAACTCGAAGCCGCCGGCTATAAAAGCTGGTTCGCAGGTCAGAAGACGTACAACGGCGTCGGCATCCTGGTGCGCGCCGAATCGAACTTCGAGGTCGATGAAATCAACGTCGTGCGCAATATCCCCGGCTTCGAGGATTTGCAGCAGCGCGTGATCGCCGCGACGGTCAACGGCGTGCGCATCATCTCCGCGTATTTCCCGAACGGCCAGGCGCCCGGCTCCGAGAAATTCGCCTACAAGATGCGCTGGCTGGATGCGCTGCGCGTATGGTTGCGCGAAGACATGGCGCGTCACCCACAGCTCGCGCTCTGCGGCGACTACAACATCGCGCCGGACGACCGCGACGTGCACGATCCGAAGGCCTGGGAAGGACAAAATCTCGTGTCGCCGGAAGAGCGCGCGCACTTCGTGCAGCTCGTCGAACTGGGGCTCATCGATGCCTTCCGCAAGTTCGAGCAGACTGAGAAGCTCTTCACGTGGTGGGATTACCGGATGCTGGCGTTCCGACGCAACGCGGGGCTGCGCATCGATCACATTCTTCTGTCGGCGGAACTCGCGGCGCGCTGCACGTCGTGCGAAGTCGACAAGGTGCCGCGCAAATGGGATCAGCCGTCGGACCACGCACCCGTGATCGCGACGATCGGCTGATCCCGCTGGTTCATTCGACGATCACGCGTCGAGATGCAGTTCCTGAATCTTGCGCGTGATCGTATTGCGGCCAATGCCTAAGCGCTCCGCCGCCTCCACCTTGCGCCCGCGCGTGAAATCGAGCGCCTCGCGGATCACCGCGGCCTCGAAGCGGCGCGCGAGCTCGTCCATCACATCGGCGGAATTCTCGCGCAGCATACGCGCCACTTCGGTGCGCAAGCCGTTTTCCCAAACTCCCGCTGTGCCCGCCACCGGCACGGACGCCGCTCCGTTCACGGCAACGGGAGCAGGCGCAACCGCCCCATCCGTCGACACCGCAATGCTCTCCGGCGTGTAGTCCTGATGCGGCACGAGATCGGGCGGCAGATCCTTCTGCTCGATCACCTGCGCGGGCGCCATCACCGTGAGCCAGTTGCACAGATTTTCGAGCTGACGCACATTGCCCGGAAACGGCAACGATGCGAGATACGCGAGCGCGTCGTCGGACACACGCTTGGGTTCGACGCCCAGATCGCGCGCGCTCTTCTGCAAGAAGTGCCGCGTGAGGAGAGGAATGTCTTCGCTGCGCTCGCGCAACGCCGGCAGACGCAGGCGAATCACATTCAGACGGTGATACAAGTCCTCGCGAAACAGGCCCTGCCGCACGCGCGCATCGAGATTCTGATGCGTCGCCGCGATCACGCGCACATTCGCCTTCAACGGGTTGTGCCCGCCCACGCGATAAAACTGCCCGTCCGACAGCACGCGCAGCAGGCGCGTCTGCAAATCGAACGGCATATCGCCGATTTCATCGAGAAAAAGCGTGCCGTTCTCGGCCTGCTCGAAGCGGCCCTGCCGCATCGCCTGCGCGCCGGTGAACGCGCCGCGTTCATGGCCGAATAGTTCGGACTCCAGCAGATCCTTCGGAATCGCCGCCGTATTCAGCGCGATGAACGGTCCGTTCGCGCGTGGGCTATGTCGGTGCAAGGCGCGCGCGACAAGCTCCTTTCCGGTGCCTGATTCGCCCGTGATGAGCACCGTCGCCGCCGAGTGCGACAGTCGGCCGATCGCGCGAAACATGTCCTGCATCGCCGGCGCCTGGCCGAGCATCTCGGGCGTTTCGGTCACGCGCTCGTCATGCGTCGCTTCACCGCGCATGCTTTCGTCGACGGCGCGGCGGATCAATTCGACGGCCTTGTCGACGTCGAACGGCTTGGCGAGATATTCGAACGCGCCGCCCTGAAACGCGGCGACCGCGCTATCGAGATCCGAAAACGCCGTCATGATGATGACCGGCAAGCCCGGCATGCGGTCGCGCACCGTCTGCAAGAGTTCGAGCCCGGAGCCGCCCGGCATGCGGATGTCGGAGACCAGGACTTGCGGGCTTTCCTGTTCGAGCGCGGCGAGCGCATCGCGCACGCCGGAGAAGCTGCGCGTCGTGAAGTTTTCTCGGGCGAGGGCCTTTTCCAGCACCCAGCGGATGGATTGGTCGTCGTCTACTATCCAGATCGGCTTCATATCGTTCGGCGAGAAGTCTTCGTGTGGTTCGGAGTGAGCCCGTCGAAACGGTCAGGCGTCAAAGCGTCGGTTGCGTTCTTGGCGTGAAGTCGATGGTCGGTGATGGTCAATTCCCGAAAGGCAACAGGATGGCAAACTCGGTGCAGCCCGGCCGGCTTTCCACTTCGATCAAGCCCTCGTGCTGATGCACGAACGATTGCGCAAGCGTGAGACCGAGACCGCTGCCGTCTTCCCTGCCCGACACGAGCGGAAAGAAGATCCGGTCGCGGATTTCCTCGGGAATGCCGGGACCGTTGTCCGTGATATGCAAGTCCAGTGCCAGTTTGTGCAGCTTCTTGCCGATCGTCACCTTGCGCGCGATGCGCGTGCGCAGTTCGATCTTCGCATCGCCTTGCGAGATGCGTTCCTTCAGCGCTTCCGCCGCGTTGCGCACGATATTCAACAGCGTCTGGATCAACTGCTCCTTGTCGCCGCGCAAGTCAGGCACGCTGACGTCGTAATCGCGCTCGATCGTGAGGCCGCGCGGAAACTCCGCGAGGATCACCGCACGCACGCGTTCGCACACTTCGTGGATGTTCACATCGCCGACGATATGCGGATGCCGGTGCGGCTCCAGCAACCGGTCGACGAGCGTCTGCAAGCGATCCGATTCCTTGATGATCACCTGCGTGTATTCGCGCAGCTCGTCGCGTTCACGCTCGCCGAGCTCGAATTCGAGCAGTTGCGCCGCGCCACGAATACCGCCGAGCGGATTCTTTATTTCGTGCGCGAGATTGCGGATCAGTTGCTTGTTGACCGCGGTGAGATCGTGGATGCGCTCTTCGCGATCGGTGCGCAGATGCCGCTCGTTCTCGAACAATTCGAGCAGCACATAGTCCGGCGCGGCTTCGAGATAACCGACGATCGCATGCACATGCACCGGCTCGCGGTTCTGACGTTCGAGCACGGCGTCGAGCCGCGTCGCGTTGAAGCGGTTCTCCGCGATCGATGCGATCGTGGCCGCCATGTCGTCCGCGTTGGCGAAAAGCTCGGGCCAGTTCGTCTGCGTCAGTTGCTTGCGCGACATCTCCAGCATCGATTCGGCCGAAGGGTTCGCGTAGGCAATCCGCAGGTTGCGCATGTCGAGCACGAGCACGACCGTAGGCAGCGCTTCCAGTCCGGGCAGCAGGCCGGTGGCCGCGAGTTGCGCGTCGTCGGAGAGCGCATCGGGATGGCCCTTGCGCGCCTTGATGAGGTTCTTTAGCACCATCGTGTAATGAGTGAGGCCGTTCGTGACACCGATCTTCTTATTGATTCATGACACTCGACAGAGATTAAAAAAGGGACGGCGCGCCGTCCCTTTTTCGTCACCGCATCGCTAGCGTCGCGCGCTTCATCGAAGCCGTCTCAATGATGCGCGCTGCCGCCATGCTTACAGCGAGTAGTACATCTCGAACTCGATCGGATGCACCGCCTGACGATAACGCTGCAGCTCTTGCGTCTTCAGTTCGATGTAGGCGTCGAGCATCGAGTCCGTGAACACGCCGCCGCGCGTCAGGAACTCGCGATCCGCGTCGAGCGCGTCGAGAGCCTGGTCGAGGCCCGCGCACACGGTCGGGATCTTCTTGTCTTCTTCCGGCGGCAGGTCGTACAGATTCTTGTCCGCGGCTTCGCCCGGATGAATCTTGTTCTGCACGCCGTCGAGACCCGCCATCATCAGCGCGGAGAAGCACAGGTACGGATTCGCCAGCGGATCCGGGAAGCGTGTTTCGATACGGCGGCCCTTCGGGTTGCTCACGTGCGGAATACGGATCGACGCCGAGCGGTTGCGAGCCGAGTAAGCCAGCTTCACGGGCGCTTCGAAGTGCGGCACGAGACGCTTGTACGAGTTCGTACCCGGGTTCGTGATCGCGTTCAGCGCGCGCGCATGCTTGATGATGCCGCCGATATAGAACAGCGCGAATTCCGACAGACCTGCGTAGCCGTTGCCCGCGAACAGGTTCTGGCCGTCCTTCCAGATCGACTGGTGAACGTGCATGCCCGAGCCGTTGTCGCCGACGACCGGCTTCGGCATGAAGGTCGCCGTCTTGCCGTACGTGTGCGCCACGTTATGGATGATGTACTTCATCTGCTGGAGCCAGTCCGCGCGCTGAACCAGCGTCGAGAACTTGGTGCCGATTTCGTTCTGGCCCTGGCCCGCCACTTCGTGGTGATGCACTTCGACCGGAATGCCGATTTGTTCGAGCAGCAGGCACATTTCCGAGCGGATGTCCTGGAACGTGTCGACCGGTGCGACCGGGAAGTAGCCGCCCTTCGTGCCCGGACGGTGACCCGTGTTGCCGCCTTCGAATTCCTTGCCCGAGGACCACGGCGCTTCTTCCGAGCCGATCTTCACGAACGTGCCCGACTGGTCCGTGTTCCACTGCACCGAGTCGAAAATGAAGAATTCGGGTTCCGGACCGAAGAACGCGGTGTCGCCGAGGCCGGAGCTCTTCAGATAGGCTTCGGCGCGCTTGGCGAGCGAACGCGGATCGCGTTCGTAGCCCTTGCCGTCGGCCGGCTCGACCACGTCGCAGGAGAGAACCAGGGTCGACTCTTCGAAGAACGGGTCGATGAATGCCGTGTTCGCATCCGGGACGAGCAGCATGTCCGACGCTTCGATGCCCTTCCAGCCCGCGATGGACGAACCGTCGAAAGCGTGGCCGCTTTCAAACTTGTCCTCATCGAAGTGCGAAACCGGCACGGAAACGTGTTGTTCTTTGCCGCGCGTATCGGTGAAGCGGAAGTCGACGAACTTGACGTCCTCGTCCTTGACGAGTTGCATGACGTCGGCCACGGATTTACTCATTACCTATCTCCTGATTAACAAAAGTCGGCGAATCGCTTCGCCGCCCCGACCAATCCTGTACATCGATTCAATCGAGGATGGAAAAGCAGCTTCCGTGCCAAGCGCACCAACTTTGCGCTAAGCGCTTGAAGCAGCGCGCGTTTTGAAAGATGCCTGCGCGTATCGCCATGCGCATGCCCGTTTGCCGCTTCGACGATCGCACCTTTTTGGTGCTCGCGTCTTTGTCCAGATTTATCGAGGCACATTTTCAGTGCATCGATGTTTTCCTGCACCAGATTTGCGCATTCCGTCTGCGCTTGTTGCACTTCCCGCGCACGCTAAAATGATTCTTTGCGTCTACGGAGACAGATTCGCCATGAGCACGCTCGAGCAACTCTATAGCCAGGCCGCCCAGCGCGCCGCGGAAAACAAGCTGACCTACGCGGGCGCCTTTTCTCCCGCCGAGGCGTTCGAACTGTTTCAACTCGATCCGCGCGCGCGCCTGATCGATGTCCGCACCCGCGCCGAGCTCGACTGGGTCGGCCGCCCGGCCATCGACGGCGCGCAGTACGCGCATATCGAATGGATTCGCTACCCCGGCTCCGTGCCGAACGCCGAGTTTATCGAACAATTGCGGCAGGTCGCCACCCCGGATACGCCGGTCGTGTTTCTATGCCGCAGCGCGGCGCGCTCGAAACTGGCGGCAGTCGCTGCGCAGAAGGAAGGATATGGGCAGGCGTACGACCTGCTCGAAGGGTTCGAAGGCGACAAGGATGGGCAGGGGCATCGAAAAACGGTAGCGGGATGGTGTTTTCGGAAGCTGCCTTGGATTGGGGCTTAGTGATCTCCGGTGCATGCAGTCCACGTATAATGAAAGCATTGCATTCAGATTGGAGGTCGAGATGGCAATGCTGACTGTACGCAATTTGCCCGACGACGTGCATCGCGCTTTGCGGTTGCGCGCGGCGGAACATGGCCGAAGCACGGAAGCCGAGGTGCGAGACATCCTCGCGACGGCCGTAAAGCCGGAGGGACGGGTAAAGCTGGGTTCTTTTCTGGCGGGGTTCGGCGGTGAGTCGGGTTTGAGCGATCAGGAGTTTGCCATCTTCGAGAACGTCCGCGACAGGACACCGGCCAAGCCTGTGAGCTTTGAATGATCTTGCTGGATACAAACGTAGTTTCGGAGTTACTTCGTGTGTCTCCGAATATGAAGGTCGTCGAGTGGATCGACGCACAGCCGGTTCAGACGCTCTACTTGTCCGCCATTACGGTCGCGGAAATGCGCTGGGGCGTCGCACAGCTTCCGGCCGGAAAGCGACGCGATACCCTCAGTGCGAAACTCGAGGAAGGATTGCTTCCGCTGGTGGCGTCGCGCGTACTGCCGTTTGATATCGACTGCGCTCAAAGCTACGCCGATCTGATGACGAAGGCCCGTGCCGAAGGACGAGGTATTGCGCTAGCCGATGGCCTTATCGCCGCGGTCGCCACCGCGAATAGTCTCACGGTCGCGACTCGCGACACCTCTCCCTTCAGGGCGGCAGGGTTGACGGTCCTCAACCCTTGGGACTAGGCACTCCGTCCACGAGACTGCGCACGCGCCTGACTCTTTCCTCATCGACAGGCGCGAGTCCTTTGCCGCCGACTCTCACGCCTGAGCCAAAATGCACCGCGCGTACGCCCGTCGACGCGACGAACGCCGCGACCGCATCGACGGTCAGTCCCGCGCCCGCCAGCACCGTGCAGCGCGTTCCCGCCGCCTTCTCGACGAGCGTCGCGATCGGCGCTTCCGCCTCCAGCACCGACTGCCTGCCACCCGACGTCAGCACGTTCGTCACGGCATCGAATCGCAGCAGCGTATCGAACGCGGCGAACAGATCGCGCGCTTCATCGAATGCGCGATGGAACGTCAGCGGCAAGCCATCGGCGGCTTCGATCACGCGCGCGAGACCCTCGGTGTCGATATCGCCATCGGCGCGCAGCATGCCGATGACGATCGCATTCGCACCCGTTTTCGCGATCGCGCGCACATCGCGCAGCATGACCGCGTAGTCGTCGGCATCGTAGACGAACGAGCGGCTGTGCGGCCGCACGATCACGTTCACCGGAATGGCGACCGCATCGACCACGGATTCGATCAGCCCGATGCTCGGCGTCAGCCCGCCCTCGCCCATCGCTGTGATGAGCTCCAGCCGGTCCGCGCCGCCGCGTTCGGCCGCGCGCGCGTCGGCGACGGTCGTCGCGATCACTTCCAGAAGCGTCACTTCGCTTCCTCCGGCGGCACTTCCACGACTTCACCGCCCAGCGCGATCACCCCTTCGCGCAACACTTCGAACGCGGCGTTCGCCTTGTCCGGATCGCCCTTCACGCCCAGATCGATATGCGAGCGCGCGTAAAGCGCGCCACGCGCCGCATCGCCGACGCTCGGCAGGCTGAACGCGCGCACGCCGTCGAAATCGCGCTCGATTGTCACCATCAGCGGCGTGATACGCGATTCCGGCAAACCGAACACGAGCAGCGAGCGCTCGACGTGCGGCACCGCGTGATGCAAGTGCGCGTATTTCGTGTCGAGCACCCATTCGATCATCGGCCAGGCCATCACCGGAAAGCCCGGCACGAAGTGATGATCGCCGACGTAAAAGCCCGGAATCTTGTTGTAGCTGTTCGGAATGATCGCCGCGCCCTGCGGAAACGTGCCCATGTTCAGCCGATGCAGATTCTCGGGCGATTCCAGATCGACCGGCTTGCCGGCTTCGGCCGCCGTGTCGCGGATGCGCGCGCGGATCAGCTCCGCCGCCTCCGGATGCAGCTCGAGCGGCACGCCCAGCGCCTTCGCCGCGCACTGGCGCGTGTGATCGTCCGGTGTAGCACCGATGCCGCCCGTCGAAAACACGACATCGCCCGATGCGAAGGTGCGCGCGAGCGTCGCGGTGATGCGCGCGGGATCGTCGCCGACGTACTCCGCCCAGTCGAGCGACAGACCGCGTGCACCCAGCAATTCGATGATTTTCGGCAGATGCTTGTCGGTACGGCGGCCGGACAAGATTTCGTCGCCGATGATGATGACGCCAATGCCCATGAATGCCCCTCTATTCTTTCAGTGATACGTCGCGGGTTTCGACCGTGATCGCCGGATAGTGCGGCTCGCTCGCGCGCAGGCGCTCCAGCGCGTGCAGGCAGTAATGCGCGAACCAGAGCGCCGAAAACACGAGAATGAACGCATACGCCCAGATCGTCACCACGGCGACGACCGGAAACAGCGGCAGCAGCCAGACGGACCACGCCCAGAGCATCGTCGGCACCGAACTCAGGAGGCCGCTCACGATGCCGATGCCAAGCAAGGACCAGCGCGCGTCGCGTACGATCGCGCGGCGCTCGTCGACGCTGGCGTGCAGCGCGAGCGCGTCATAAGTCATCACGC
Organism: Caballeronia arvi; assembly: GCF_001544695.2. GTDB lineage: Bacteria > Pseudomonadota > Gammaproteobacteria > Burkholderiales > Burkholderiaceae > Caballeronia > Caballeronia arvi. Next base: position 89,805 of record NZ_FCOM02000025.1, on the reverse strand, counting down.
GATAGGTCAGCCAGCCCCACAGCAGCGGCGGAATCAGCGCGAAGAACGGCGGAATGAGCCACAAAGGCAGCGTCACGACGAGCAGCACGAGACACACGACGGTCGTCACGACCGAATGCCCGAGACTGCCGTACCACGAGCCGCCGCGCCGCTCTTCCAGCGACGCATAATGGCCCTTCGGCCGGCGCGTGAGCATCTTGACGACGCCCGGCATCGAAATGGTCGCGATCAGCAGCAGCACCGTCACGACGATCAGCGGCACCGTCATGATGACGACGAGGAACGGCGCGATCACCGCATGCAGCGACGAGAAGCCGACGGCGTCAAAAAGACGGTACATCGCGGAGGTGAGCGCCCAGCCGTCGAGCCAGATGTTCGCGGCGCCCGTGAGCGTCTGCCAGAAGAACCAGAGGACTGCGCCCCACACGACGGTGGCGACGCCGAACGGCATCAGCGTCAGCCAGAGCATGCGCGGATGAAAGACGTTCGCAAGCGCGCGCACGAACGAACGCAGCAAATCAGTCATGCGTGAGTCGTCAAGAGAAAGAGGAACCGACAGGATAAACCAGCGCCGCGCGCGGGCGCCGGATGAATCAGGCAGCAGTCGAACCGGACGCAGCCGCGCGATTGCGACGCGACGCGAGACGCGCGGCGATGCGCCTGAACGCGAGCCAGTGCTGTTCGATGAAGCCGTCGCCGTAATGGACGGGCGCCACGCCCGGCGCGCCGAGCTGGTCGCGGATGCCGGTGGGCTCGACGGTGCGGTCGAACGAGGCCGAGCGGAACAGGATGTCCCAGAAGGAAAACAGCACGCCGAAATTGCAGCCGTAGGTCGTGCCTTCGTGACCGAAGCCGATCGCGTGATGGCGCCGATGAAACGCCGGGCTAACGACAATCCGCTCGCCGAGCCAGCCGAAATGCAGGCGGATGTTCGCGTGTTGCACGCTCTGCATGAAATTGGTGATGGCCACGAGCACGACGAACTGCGACGGCTCCACACCGATCACCAGCGCGACGCACGCGAAGAAGCTCGCTTGCAGGACGTCGTCGAGCAGATGGTTGCGGTCGTCCGTCCAGAGCGACATCTTCTGCTGGCTGTGATGCACCGCGTGCAGTTCCCACCAGATGCCGAAACGATGCTCCAGCCGGTGATACCAGTAACCCGCGAAATCGAGAATCAGCAGATAGATCACGAACGTGACGAGCGGCTGCGTCGTCACGCCGGGCCAGAGGTTGTCGATCTCCAGATTCGGCACGCTATGGATGCGCAGCCAGCTTTGCATCGAATCGAAAAGCGGCTGGAACGTGAAGAAGAAAAACAGATTGAGGATGCCGAGCTTGACGATCCACGTATAGAGCACGTCCACGCGCACGCCCTTGCGGTCCTTCCATGTTTCCGCGGGACGGAACGCTTCGAGCGGGCGCAGGATCGCGTACATCGTGAGGACTTCCAGCACGCCGACGATCACCCAGTAGAGCGCGTCGTAGGTGTCCTCGTCGTAATCCATCATGCCGAGCTTGAACAGCGCCGGCTGGACGACATCAACGTAAAGAAGCGTCTGCAGCGACGAAACGAAACTGTCGAGGACCGAGAGAATGGAATGAAACATGGTGCTCCGTGGTGCTTGCGGCGACCCGATTCCAGATTCCGGGCCTTCCTCAATCGTAGTACAGGGCGCGAATCCGCGCCCTTCCCGCTTACGCTCCGTTCGGCGCTGTCACCGGCGCCCGATTGTAGAAGTAGATGCCGTGCGGCGAGCGGCCCACCTTGATCGTCTCGATAAGCTTACGATTCGCAAGGTCGATCACGCCGACATGCTTCGCGAAGCGGAACGTAACCCACAGATACTTCTTGTCCGCGGAAAGTTCCATGTCGTCGGGGCCCGGCAACAGGCCGGTGATATCGCCGACGTTCGTGAGCGATTCCTCATCGATGATGCTGATCGTGTTCGCGACGCGGTTCGACACCAGCACATGCCTGCCATCGACCATCGAGCGGAAGTTGTGCGCGCCCTTGCCCGTCGTGATGGTCTTGACGACCTTCTGGTTGCGCCAGTCGACGACGGCCACGTAATCCGCGCCCGTCATGCCGACGAGCAGGAATTTATCGCCCGGCGTGAGCCAGACGCCCGCCGGTACCTTGCCGACCTTCATCTTCCATTTGACGGTTTGCGTCGGCAGGTCGATCGCGGCGATTTCGCCCGACACCTGCAGCGAGATGAACGCCGTCGAGCTGTCATTGGTGAACGCGATGTGGCTCGGCATCGTCGCGAGCGGCATGCGTTTCGCGATGCTCAGGTTCTTGCCGTCGAAATGATAGATGTCGAGGCGGTCGAGGCGCAGACCGGTGGACACGAACCATTTCTTGTCCGGCGAAAAGCCGATCTGGTACGGATCTTCGATGTCCTGCACCCAGCGCTGGAACGCGCCGGTTTTCGGATCGACGAACATCAGATTGTTCGACACCGAATTCGCGACGATCAGCGACGACGCATCCGGCGTCGGCATCAGATGGTGCGGCTCCTTGCCGGTGGGCACGGTGCCGACGACCTGACGCGTGTTTTCGTCGATGAGGCTCAGCGTGGCTTCCGCCGAATTGAGCACGATGACGTTGTTGGCGAGCGCCGCGGTGGCGACGAGCGCTGCGCCGGCGGCGAGCGCTACGCGTGCGGCAGCCGCACGGAAACGGCCGGAAGAACGGCCGGAACGGAAAATATTGCGCATGGAAATTGGGTTTCGGAGGGCAGGCGTCATTGTAGAACGTTTGCTTCGCGCGGCGCGTTGACGGGGTGCGGCTTTTTGCGCAATGCGCTGCTTCGGCGCAAGAAACGGCGGCCTTTCAGCCGCGCTTCAGCGCTGCATCGATTCCCAGACCTTGTACAGGCGCTTCACCGAAACCGGCATCGGCGTGCGCAATTCCTGCGCGAAGAGCGACACCCGCAATTCCTCCAGCAGCCAGCGATACTCCGCCAGCCGCGCATCCGCGACGCCGCCGCGCTGCGCCAGCGCGCGCTGATAATGCTGCGCGAGTGGCTGAAGGTCAGCGAAGAGGCGCGCGTCGCGGGCCGGATCGGCTTTCAGCTTGTCGATGCGCAGCGCGATGCCCTTCAGATAACGCGCAAAGTGCGCGAGCTGCGCATATGGCGTGTCGATGACGAAGCGCTTGCCGATCAGCGCACTCGATTGCGCCTGCATGTCCGCATATGCCGATGCGAACGATTTCGCCTGCGCGAGTTTTTTCGCGAGCGCGGCATGCTCGGCGAGGATCGTCCCGACGAGCCGCGCGATCTCATTCGCGAGCAGCGTCAGGCGCCCTTTCGCGGCGTCGCGGCGGGCGTGGAAACTGGCGTCGTCGTCGGGAAGCGGGTCCTGCAGGCATGCGCGATCGAGCGCGGTCTCGACGATCTGATCGCGCAGTTCGTCCGCCGTGCCGAGCGCCATGTATTGCATCGACATTTCGCGCAGACCCGGCAGGTTCTTCTCCAGATATCGGATCGGCTCGCGCAATTGCAGCGCGAAAAGCCGCCGCAAACCCGCACGATGAATCCGCGCCGCTTCCTCGGGCGAATCGAACACTTCGACGTCGCAATGCGTGCCGCGATCCACCAAAGCGGGATAGCCGAACAGCGTCTGCCCGCGACGGCGGATTTCGAGCAGCTCGGGCAGCTTGCCGAAATTCCACGTCGTGAGGTTTTCGTAGAGCGCGGTGCCTTCGCTCGCCGGTTGCGTCTGCGGCGCGCTGGTTTCGCCGGTAAGCGCATCGAGCGCGGCGACGGACGTCAGCTTCTGGAACTGCTGCTGCGCCTGGCCGCCGAGTTCCGCGCGCAACTGCGCGAGATTGCGGCCCATCGCGAGCTGGCGGCCGTGCTCGTCGATCACCTTGAAGTTCATGAACAGATGCGCGGGCAGCGTTTCGAGCTTGAAGTCCGCGCCCTTCACCGCGACCTGCGTTTGCTCCCGAATATCGGCGATGAGCGTATCGACGAGCGCGCCCGCGCCGAATTTCGGCCCCGCGTGACGCCCGGCGAATCCCGCCGCGTATTCGGGCAACGGCACGACATGACGGCGCAGCTTCTGCGGCAGCGACTTCAACAGCAGTTGCGCCTTCTCTTTGATCATGCCCGGCACGAGCCATTCGACGCGCCGCGCGTCGATCTGATTCAGCCCGTAGAGCGGCACTTGCAGCGTCACGCCATCGCGCGGCGCACCCGGCTCGAAGTGATACGTGAGCGACATCTCGATGCCCGACATCGTCATGCGCTTCGGGAACAGGTCGGTCGTGACGCCGGCGGCTTCGTGGCGCATCAGGTCGTCGCGCGAAAGGAAGAGGAGCTTGTCGTTGCCCTCTTTCTTTTGCTCGTCGCGATACCAGCGTTCGAACGCCGCGCCGGTCCACATGCCTTCGGGAATCAGCGAATCGTAGAAACCGTGGATGAGCTCATCGTCGACGAGGACGTCCTGGCGGCGCGACTTGTGCTCCAGTTGCTCGATGTCAGCGACCAGCTTGCGGTTGTGCGCGAAGAACGGCAGACGCGTATCGAATTCGCCCTCGACGAGCGCGCCACGGATGAACAGCTCGCGCGCGTATTTCGGATCCTGCTTGCCGAAGCTCACGCGCCGGCGCGCGTAGACAATCAGGCCGTACAGCGTCGCGCGCTCGTAGGCGACGACCTGCGCCGCCTTCTTCTCCCAATGCGCGTCCGAAAGCGATGTCTTCAGCAAATGCGCGCCGACCGTTTCGAGCCATTCCGGCTCGATTTTCGCGATCGTGCGCGCATACAGCCGGCTCGTCTCGATCAACTCGCCCGCCATCACCCAGCGCCCCGCTTTCTTCAGCAGCGCGGAGCCCGGCCACAAATGAAACTTGATGCCGCGCGCGCCGAGATAATGCGGCTCGTCGTCGGCTTTGAGACCGACGTTGCCGAGCAGGCCCGTCAGGAGCGACAGATGCACCTGTTCGAACGTCGCGTCGGATTCGTTCAGCCGCCAGCCGTGCTCGCGCACGACCGTCAGCAATTGCGAATGCACGTCGCGCCATTCACGCAGCCGCAGATGCGACAGAAAATTCGCGCGGCACGCATCGGCGAGCTGCTTGTTCGACTTCTTGTGCGCGACGGCGTCCTCGAACCACTTCCAGATGCGCGTCCACTGCAGGAATTCGGAGCGCTCGTCGACGAACTGCCGATGCGCCTGATCCGCCTGCTCCTGCGCCTCGATCGGCCGGTCGCGCGGATCCTGCACCGACAAGGCCGACGCGATGACCAGCACTTCCGTCAGCGCGTGATGATCGCGCGCGGCGAGAATCATCCGTCCGACGCGCGGATCGAGCGGCAGGCGCGCGAGCTCGCGGCCGAGCGGCGTGAGCGCGTTGTCGTCATCGACGGCGCCGAGTTCGTTCAGCAGCTGATAGCCGTCGGCGATCGCGCGGCCAGGCGGCGGCTCGATGAACGGGAAGGTTTCGATCGCCGTCAGATGCAGCGACTTCATGCGCAGAATCACGGCCGCGAGCGACGAGCGCAGGATTTCCGGATCGGTGAAGCGCGGCCGCGACTGGAAATCGGCTTCGTCGTAGAGACGGATGCACACGCCGTCCGCAACGCGTCCGCAGCGGCCCGCGCGCTGGTTCGCAGCCGCCTGCGACACCGGCTCGATCTGCAACTGCTCGACCTTGTTGCGATACGAATAGCGCTTCACCCGCGCCATGCCGGTATCGACGACATAGCGGATGCCCGGCACCGTCAGCGACGTTTCCGCGACATTGGTCGCGAGCACGATGCGCCGCGCGTTCGACGGCTTGAACACGCGTTCCTGCTCCTGTGCGGACAGGCGCGCGAAGAGCGGCAGGATTTCGGTGTGCGGCGGATGATGCTTGCGCAGCGCTTCCGCGGCGTCGCGGATTTCGCGCTCGCCGGGCAGGAACACGAGCACATCGCCGGGGCCGACGCGGCACAACTCGTCGACGGCATCGACGATGCCTTCCATCAGATCGCGGTCGGTCTTGCGGTCGCCGCGCTTCGGCGCGGTGCCCTGCGCGTTCTTGATCGCCTCGCTTTCCTCTTCGATCGGTCGATAGCGCACTTCCACCGGATACAGCCGTCCGCTGACTTCGATCACGGGCGCGGGTTTTTCATCGCTGCCAAAATGGCGCGCGAAGCGCTCGGCGTCGATGGTCGCGGACGTGACGATCAGCTTCAGATTCGGGCGCTTCGGCAGGATTTCCTTCAGATAGCCGAGCAGAAAGTCGATGTTCAGGCTGCGCTCGTGCGCCTCGTCGATGATGATCGTGTCGTATGCGTTCAGCAGCGGATCGGTCTGCGTTTCCGCGAGCAGAATGCCGTCCGTCATCAGCTTGACGGATGCGCCCGGCGCGAGATTGTCGGTGAAGCGCACCTTGTAGCCGACCACTTCGCCGAACGGCGTGCCAAGCTCCTCCGCGATGCGCCGGCCCGTCGCCGATGCCGCGATACGCCGCGGCTGCGTGTGCCCGATGAGGCCGCTGCCGCCCACGCCGAGGCCGCGTCCGAGCGCGAGGCAGATTTTCGGAAGCTGCGTGGTCTTGCCCGAGCCGGTTTCGCCGCTGACGATCACGACCTGATTCGCGTCGATCGCACGCGCGATCTCGTCGCGCCGGGCTGAAACCGGCAGCGCTTCGGGGAAGGTGATCGGCGGAACGGGATTCGGCGTGATGATGCGCGGCGCGCGGGGCGGACGCGGTTCTCGCGGTGGTCGCGGCTCGCGTGCTTCGGACGGGCGTTCGGATTTCGGCGTTTCGTTTTGCCGTTCGGTGACACGCGGCTTCGTATCTGGCTTGCGCGCTTCGGCAGGCATGCTCTCGACCGCGCGTCGCGGACGATCAGTCTGCTCACGACGGACATCGTTCCGCTTGGGTTGCGCTTGCGCTTGCGGCTGCGAAGAAGGCTGCGCAGATGTGCGTGCGTCTTCGCGCGGCTTTGGCGGACGGTGATCGGGTTGCGGTCGCGGCGTCTTCGCGGCGGGCTCTGGACGCCGATCGGCCTGCGCCGGCACTGTCTTCGCGACAGGCCGCGGACGCTGATCAGGTTGCGCCAACGCTGTCTTGGCCACGGGCTGCGGACGCTGAGCGGCTTGCGGCTTCGCTTCTTTCGAAACCCCAGCAGCACCCGCTTTCGCCCCCGCGAATCGCCGGGCGGCGAGTTCCTTCTTGCTCAATCCCGCCGACTCGCCGGAAGCGCCCGCGCCTTCGCCTTCCCGCGCTTCGCGCAGCAGATTTTCACGCAGCTTCTTCAGCTGGTCCTGAGTGTCGGTGGCTTTATCGGCGGATTGGGGCTTGCCCGGCTGGCCGGGGCGTGCGGGTCGGAAAACATTCGGCATAGCGTCGCATTATAATCCCGGGATGAATTCCCAAACCGACCTCACGATGAGCACACAGGCGGCCTCGCAGCCGGTTGCTTCAGAGCCCGAAGCGCCCAATCCCCTCGCCCAGTTCGTTGACTGGATGCGCTCCGTCGCGCCCTATATTCACGCGTTCCGAAACAAGACCTTCGTCGTCGCGTTCGGCGGCGAACTGGTGCAGGAAGGACGTCTGAACGCGCTCGTACAGGACGTCGGCCTGCTGCACGCAATGGGCATCCACGTCGTGCTCGTGCACGGTTCGCGCCCGCAGCTCGACGAGCAGTTGAGCCTGCACGGCGTCGAATCGTCGTTCTCGCACGGGTTGCGGATTACGGACCTGCGCGCCCTCGAATCCGCGAAGGAAGCGGCCGGCGAAGTGCGCCTCGACATCGAGGCCGCGATCAGCCAGGGCTTGCCGAACACGCCGATGGCCCATGCGCACATCAGCGTCGTGTCGGGCAATTTCGTGACGGCGCGTCCGGTCGGCATTCTGGATGGCGTCGATTTCCAGCACACGGGCGTCGTGCGCAAGATCGACGGCGATTCGATCCGCCAGTCGCTCGCGTCGAACAAGCTCGTGCTGCTGTCGTCGCTCGGTTTTTCGCCGACCGGCGAGGCGTTCAATCTGTCGATGGAAGATGTCGCGTCCGCCGCGGCCATCGCATTGCGCGCCGACAAGATCATTTTCGTGACGGAAATTCCCGGCCTCGTCGACTCGGAAAACGAACTGATCCGCGAATTGTCGCTCGACGACGCGTATCGCCTGCAGGAAAGCGGCGAGCTGCAGGGCGACACGGCGTTCTACCTGAAGCACACGGTGCGCGCATGCCGTGGCGGCGTCGCGCGCGGGCACATCATTCCCTATTCGCTCGACGGAAGCGTGCTGCTCGAACTGTTCCTGCACGATGGCGTCGGCACGATGATCTCGTACGAGAATCTCGAAAGCCTGCGCGAAGCGACGCCGGACGACGTCGGCGGCATTCTCACGCTGATCGAGCCGCTCGAAAGCGATGGCACGCTCGTGCGGCGCGGGCGACACCAGATCGAGCGCGACATCGATCACTTTTCGGTCATCGAGCACGACGGCGTGCTGTTTGGCTGCGCGGCGCTCTATCCGTATACGCAGGAGCGCATCGGCGAGATGGCATGCCTGACGGTCGCGCCGGAAGCGCAAGGTTCGGGCGACGGCGAGCGGCTTCTGAAGCGCATCGAGCAACGCGCCCGCGCGCGCGGCCTGACCCGCATCTTCGTGCTGACGACGCGCACGGAGCACTGGTTCCTGAAGCGCGGCTTCGTGAAGGTGACGGTCGACGACCTGCCGGAAGACCGCAGGCGACTCTACAACTGGCAGCGCAAGTCGCTCGTCCTGATGAAACAGCTTTGAACACGAATCAACGAGGCGCGAAAACATCGCGCTGAAGTCCCCGACACAGGAGAAACTCATAATGGCCCGAATGGTTCAATGCGCGAAGCTCGGCAAGGAAGCCGAAGGACTGGATTTCCCGCCGCTGCCCGGCGAGCTTGGCAAGCGCATTTACGAAACGATCTCGAAGGAAGCCTGGCAAGGCTGGCTCAAGCAGCAGACGATGCTCATCAACGAAAATCGTCTGAACATGGCCGATCCGCGCGCGCGCCAGTACCTTATCAAGCAGACCGAGAAATATTTCTTCGGCGAGGGCGCCGATACGGCTTCGGGCTACGTGCCGCCGCAAAGCTGAGATCGCGCTTCGACTGTCCTGCAAGAACCGGCCCATGCGGCCGGTTTTTTCTTGCCCGCGCGCGCCGCAAAATGGTCTGCCTGGTACATCAATAAATTCAGCGGAATCCTATAGCGGATAAGGGTTTGCGCCGATTCCAATGCACCGCATTAAGTAAGCGGTTTGCACATCATCTGTCATCGTGTTATTATCTTGCTCGTTATCAACAGCAACTCACCATCATTCACGCGTAATTGTTTCCGAAGCGTGCTTCGGTCTCTCGCGCGTTAGTGACAGTTTTTATACAAAGAGGCGCGTCGGTTTCCGAGCAACAACGCCGGCCTTTTTCGTCTCAAGCAGTTTTTTCGCCGACGTCGCGGCCCACCCGCGGCAGTTCACGTTCACCGTGGAACTCGCCGTCCGCACGTCAAATTCGTTGGTTTCATCCGAGTGCAATTTCGCGACTACACCCGCGCGAGGCACCGGCACCGTGTTTCTTTTCGCTTTTCAGCTTCGCGCCGCCCGGCCCGAGGCTGTGGGAAGCCTTTGCTTTCGTCTCAAGCGTTCGCGGCGCCGTCTCGAAACTGCACTATCCCGGCAATTTGCGTCCGTCCTCCGCGGCGACGCACCCGAAGTTCTTTCGAGCTTTCGGGATCGAATACGGAGTTTTTCGAACTATGTCTTCTCTTCACGAGGGCCTTTGGCGTAACAGCGAATCATCGAGTCCGAAGTCCGATCTCACCCTCGACGACATCACCATCGTCGATCAATCCCTGCTGAAGCGCGCTGTCGGCGCGATGGCCATCGGTAACGCGATGGAGTGGTTCGACTTCGGCGTGTACAGCTACATCGCCGTGACGCTCGGCAAGGTGTTCTTCCCGTCGTCGAGCCCGGCGGCGCAGCTGCTCGCGACGTTCGGCACGTTCGCCGCGGCGTTTCTCGTGCGCCCGATCGGCGGCATGGTGTTCGGCCCGCTCGGCGACCGCATCGGCCGCAAGCGCGTGCTCGCGATGACCATGATCATGATGGCCGTCGGCACCTTCTGTATCGGCCTGATTCCGAGCTACGACAGCATCGGCGTGATGGCGCCCGTGCTTCTGCTCGTCGCGCGTCTCGTGCAGGGCTTTTCGACGGGCGGCGAGTACGGCGGCGCGGCGACCTTCATCGCCGAATTCTCGCCGGACAAGAAGCGCGGTTTCATGTCGAGCTTCCTCGAGTGCGGCACGCTCGTGGGTTACGTGCTCGGCGCAGGCGTCGTCGCGGTGATGACGTCCGTCATGTCGCAGGAGACGCTCCTCGGCTGGGGCTGGCGCATTCCGTTCATCATCGCCGGTCCGCTCGGTCTGATCGGTCTCTACATCCGGATGAAGCTCGAAGAGACGCCGGCGTTCCAGCGTGAAGCCGAGAAGGCCGAAGCCGTGTCGCACGAGACAACCAAGCAGCAGTTCCGCGAAACGCTGCTCCAGCAATGGAAGCCGCTGCTGCAATGCGTCGGCCTCGTGCTGATCTTCAACGTGACCGACTACATGGCGCTGTCGTATCTGCCGAGCTATCTGTCGGCGACGCTCAAGTTCAACGAATCGCACGGCCTGTTCATCGTGCTCGCCGTGATGGTGCTGATGATCCCGCTGACGATCTTCGCGGGCCGACTGTCGGATACGATCGGCCGCAAGCCGGTGATGCTCGCGGGTTGTATCGGCCTGCTGGTGCTGTCGATTCCGGCGCTTTCGCTGATCCGCATGGGCACGGTTCCGTCGATTTTTGCGGGCATGATGATTCTCGGCGCGCTTCTGTCGACGTTCACGGGCGTGATGCCGTCGTCGCTGCCCGCGCTCTTCCCGACGAAGATCCGCTACGGCGCGCTCGCGATCGGCTTCAACGTGTCGGTATCGCTGTTCGGCGGCACGACGCCGCTCGTCACTGCATGGCTCGTCGACACGACCGGCAATCTGATGATGCCCGCGTACTATCTGATGGGCGCATCGCTGATCGGTATCGTGTCGGTGCTCGCGCTGCAAGAGACGGCGAAGAAGCCGCTGAAGGGCTCGCCGCCGTCGGTGGCCTCGAAGTCGGAGGCGCATGCGATTTTGCGCGGCCATCGCGAAGCCGCCGAGATGGACGATGCGTTCCCGGAAGGCACGGTGCGCGCGTGATATCGGTGTGATCTAAAAAGGGCCGGCGCTCGATGCGCCGGCCCTTTTTTCATGTCACGAGCGCGACGATATGCGCTTCCGACTTGCCTTCATCGATATCGAGCAGCGCGAGCGTGACTGGCAACCTGAAACGGCGCGGCCCCGCGCTGCCGGGATTCACGAAGAGCACATCGCTGCGTTTTTCGACGAGCGGCTTGTGCGAGTGACCGGTGATGACGACATCGATGCCGTCGAGCTGCTTCGGGATATCGGCGATATCGTGCACGATGTGGATCGTCGCGCCGCCGAGCGTGATGCGCGCATGTTCGGGCAAGTGCGCGACGTCATCGCCGATATCGTTGTTGCCGCGCACGACCGTGAGCGGCGCGAGTGAAGCGAGCGTATCGAGCACGTCGCGCCGGCAGATATCGCCGGCGTGCAGGATGTGCGCCACGCCGCGCAAGGCATCGAGCGCTTCGGGGCGCACAAGATTGTGAGTGTCGGAGATGACGCCGATTCGCATTCGTAGGGTTCCCTTGGTCAAGTCGAGCGTTTTTGGTGCGCGCGAGGGCAATGGTAGAATCGCGTCCGCCCTGCCGGGGTGATGAAATTGGTAAACATAGCGGACTTAAAATCCGCCGCCTCACGGCTTGCCGGTTCGAGTCCGGTCCCCGGCACCAAGTAGTTTGCAAGCATCGCCCAAGTTTGACCAGAAACCCCGACAGCGTAAGGCTCTCGGGGTTTTTTGTTCAACGTTGCTCAAGTTTCACCGTTGCCACCGGGGACATATCACGGCATTTTTGGCGCATCGCGACGCCAAAATTCACTGGCTGCTGGCGTCATCGTGGAACTTGTACAAGCGATGGTTCGCCCGAAGGGGTAAACCGCTCTATGTTTCGGCATGCTACCTATTTGCCCTTTCAACGCGACGGGAAGCGAGATGTCGACGAAGGCGAAAGATGCATCCAACAATCGAGACGAGAGCGGCATATGCAGAAGGTAGAACTGGAAGAGAGCACCGAAAGGCGCTGCACGCTCTACAGCGAAACCGGATACGAGGACGAACACCGGAGCAGCTACGCGTTTTCGTTGCTGTCAGAAGCCGAGCGGCGCAAGCAACGAGAGCAGGACAAAGAGGATTTTCTTGAATGGTTTTGGCTTAGCCCGTTGGCCGGTGGTCTCGCCGGTGACGTTGGCGTGGAAGAGCTTGACGCGCTGGGCGAATTCGCCATCGAGAATGGCCTGACTCGCGGGCATTCGAGAGACACGCACGAGCAACTGGAGGAAGCAGTCAAGGAGGCAGTAGAGGATGACCTCGTCATTCCCGTCATCGATCGCGCCGACGATTGGGGCGGCGGCTACGTGCCGGCGGACGCGTCCCAAATGTCCACACTCCCGGACGGGCCGCGCGTGCCTGGTGACTTGTTCCCGCCGTTATCGGGCGCCTTCGGCAGCGGCGAGGCGATCGTGCCGGGCCCGTATCAGCCGTCGAAACAGGAGGCGCTTCTGAAGGCTGCGCGATCGGCCGGATCGGGCGCGGTCGGGGGCGGTGACGGCGGCGGCTTCGATTGGCTCGGCGCGGCAGAAGCGGCGGCAGGTGCGCTGCTCGGAGGCACGGCGTCCGACAATGACAGTGGCGGCGATCCGATGCTAAGAAGTTTTTCCGATGGTGTCGGCAGCTCGTTGCTCGGCGATGCGCAGCCGTTCGACTATCAGCCCGATATACCAGATGGCGATGTTGACGAGCTTTCCGGTATGCCTTTCAACGGCGAACCGGGTGCGTGGATTTCCAGTATGCCGGGGACAATGCCGCAGTTGCGTCAATACGGGCCGATCGGTACGCCCCTGACGGACTTCGACCTCGAGGCACATCATGGCAATCCAAATCCGCACGCGCACAACTGGGACGGCTACAGCCGCGACGACGGCGCGCCGGTTTCCCTACTTCCTTGGTAGATGATCGATATGACAGAAGAAGCATTGAAGACCTGGGGATATTTCCACGATTGGTATCTGCACAACGTGACCATTGGCCCGAATGCGGAGCCTCGAACGCTGACGCTTGGCCTGCAACTTGGCAGCAGAAACGCGGTGGTCACGTTTAACGGCGTGACGTGTCTTTCGGTGGAGCGCCTTGGCTTGCTGAACATCGTCTACGGCATCCATTTTGTTGCGCCGGATGACGCGAAGTACGCGCGGGCCAGTGCCGTACTGGAGGCTGGCGAGCGGCTTACGAACAGGAAAGCCGCCTTGCTTGCTTTCGTCTATTCCACGCTGGGCGCAGAACTCGCCATTGAGTGCGACTCGCTGGAGGTCCATGTGACCGAGAGCGGAACGTTCGCCTCCCCGCTCCTGTGAGCGCGAAACGAAAGCAGACTCGACTGGCCGGCGAACTCGGTTGCTTCGTGCAGAAGTACGCGCGTAAGGCGCACGCTGGCCATGATCCGAACGACCGCCGATACGACAGGAAAATCGAGAAGGCGATACGGACGCTGCGCCCGGACGAGCTTTCCGAGCTGCTATCCGGTGACGGTGAGATCGACGAGTCGCCGCGTACGGTCGGCGGAACGATCGAGATCGACGAATATCGTTGATACCGGCTCAATTGCGCACGCGGCGATTCCCAGCCAGGCAGGCGGCGCGCTGCTGCGATGAACTTCACAGCATCGGCGCGCACCCGCCCCTCTCACACCGCATTTAACAGCCTCTCCGCATCCCTCACGGCGTCGAAAAGCGCCTCGATCGGCGTATCGCGGTCGAGCAGGCACACATGCTCGATATCGAACGGCAGCGCGTCCACATCGATGAAGCGCACCGTCCCCGCGAAGCAGTCGCGCGTTTTCCCTCCGCGCACGGAAGCGATGTAATGGGGCGTGATATATAGGGCAACGGGCATGGTGGCGGCCTCTGAACGACCCGGTCGATCCGGTCGATGAGCCAAAGTCTAGCGACGCCCGTCGCCCCCCGGCACCCGCCTGACGCAGGGAGCACGCCCCCTCTTGCGCGGCCCCCGCCGCTACACCGAATGCCCCAGCACACGCGCGACGTAATGCCGTCCCCACGCCTCGCCGTGCGCAATCGCCTCGGCGACGGTTTCGAAAAGACCGTGGTCGCCCGTCATTTCGCCGGAATCGTCGGCAAGCTTCGAACCGTGCAACGGCTGGCGGTCGAGCCGCGACACGCGCACGCGGATCGCGTAGCCCTCGGACGGAGCGACGCCGGTGTCGCCGTCGACCTCGCGGGGTTTGGGCACGGCCTGCATGGCGAGCAGGTAATCGCCTACTTCGATGTCCTTTTGCATGGCGGTCGCCTCCATCGATTGAACGCGCTCGAAAAAACGCCAATGCCGATTGTGCTACCGCATCGCGCGGTAAAACAAGCCGTCGCGGAGCGCGCGTGTTATAAAGCTTCGCCCGACTTTCATCACGCTCGATGCACCTCGCGGCATCGGGCATCGACCGGATTCATCGATGAACCATCGAACCCGCCGCCTCTTTTTCCTTCTATTCTCGATTCCGCTCGCGTATCTCGCCGGCTGCACGTCCTATTACAAGAACGTCGAAGCCTGCAAGGAGAAGGCGCGCGCCGACTATCCCGACGCCGCCAGCGCGCCGCTGAAAATCACGGGTTCCGGCGCGAGTTATCATGGCTCGCGGGTGGTCGTGCACGGCACGATCCAGAACCCGCCGAAGCCGCCTTCCACTAAACCGGTGATGGGTGCGGCAGCCGCCGAATGCACGTTCAGCGAGACATCGATGACGGGCTTCCAGTGGCTCGCGCCCGCCAGGCTCGCGCCGAAGCCGCCGGTGGCCGACGCCGACGAGTAAGCCGAACCGCCGCCCGCGACGAGGAGAGACACGCGCATGCTGCTCGCCCAGATCAGCGATCTGCACATCACGCCGCCGGGCACGCTCGCCTACGGCCGCGTCGATACAGCCGCCTTTCTCGCCCGCGCTATCGAGGCGCTCAATGCCGTCGATCCGCGTCCCGACGCCGTACTCATCACGGGCGATCTCGTCGATGCGGGCGGCATCGACGAATATCGCCATCTGCGCACGCTGTTAAATGCACTCGAAATGCCGTGGCGCGTGCTCGTCGGTAATCACGACGATCGCGACAATCTGCGCGCGGTGTTCGGCGATCGCCCCGAACTCGCGGGCCACGACGGCTTCATTCAACACGCATTCGATGTCGGCGACGTGCGCGTGATCGCGCTCGACACGCTCGATCCCGGCTCGGGCGCCGGCCGCCTGTGCGCGGCGCGCCTCGGCTGGCTCGAAGCGCAGCTCGACGCCTGCCGCGAGCGACCCGTCGTGATCGGCATGCATCATCCGCCGATTGCGTGCGGCATCGGCTTCATGGACGACATTCGTCTCGCCCCCGACGACAGCCGCGCGCTCGACGCGCTCCTGCGGCGTCATCCGAATGTGGAGCGCATCGTGTGCGGCCACGTGCATCGGGCGATCACCGCGCGTTTCGGCGGCACGATCGTGTGGTGCGCGCCATCGACGGCGCACCAGGTCGCCTTGCAACTGAAACCGGACGGCCCCGAAGCCTTCGTCATGGAGCCGCCGGCGTTCGGGCTGCATCTGTGGCGCGTCGGTCTCGGCCTCGTCACGCATTGTGTGAGCGTCGAACAAGGCGGCGGGCCGCAGCCTTTCTAGCAGCGCGCTGCGGCGCGCGCGCGTCTTCAGTATGATCGGCGGCTGGCTGTCCACGCCTTCGCGCCGATCCATGCCCCCATTCTCCGAATCGAATCAGAACGAACGCCATCCCCACTACTCGCGCGCCACGCTCTGGCTGCTCGCGACCATCGCGGGCGTTTCGGTCGCGAACATCTACTTCAATCAGCCGCTGCTCGACGATTTCCGCGCGAGTTTCCCCGAAAGCGCCTGGCTGATCGGCGCCGTGCCCGCGTCGACGCAGCTCGGCTACGCGCTCGGCATGCTCGTGCTCGCGCCCCTCGGCGACCGCTTCGACCGCCGTCTTCTGATCCTGCTGCAACTGGCGGCGCTCGGCGTCTCGCTCGTCGTGGCGGCGAGCGCACCGACGCTCGCGGTGCTGATCGCGGCGAGCCTCGCGATCGGCATCGTATCGACGATCGCGCAGCAGGCCGTGCCCTTCTCCGCCGAACTCGCGCCCGCCGCCGAGCGCGGCCACGCCGTCGGCATGGTAATGAGCGGCCTCCTGCTCGGCATCCTGCTCGCGCGCACCGTGTCCGGTTTCGTCGCGCAGTATTTCGGCTGGCGCGCGGTGTTCGGCGCATCCGTAATCGCGACCGTCGCACTCGCGGCCATCGTGATCGCGCGGCTCCCCAAAAGCCGGCCGACATCGACGCTGTCCTACGGCAAACTGCTCGGCTCGATATGGCATCTCGCCGTGGAAAGCGCAGCGCTGCGCGAAGCCGCGCTGACCGGCGGTGCGCTCTTCGCGGCGTTCAGCATCTTCTGGTCGGTGCTCACGCTGCTGCTCGCGGGCGCGCCGTTTCACATGGGTCCGCAGGCGGCGGGGCTGTTCGGCATCGTCGGCGCGGCGGGCGCGCTCGCCGCGCCGCTCGCGGGCAAATCCGCCGACAAACGCGGGCCGCGCGCCGTCATCTCGCTGTGCATCGGCCTCGTCGCGCTGTCGTTCGTCGTGTTCGCGTTTTCTGCGACGAGCCTCGTCGGGCTGGTCATCGGCGTGATCGTGCTGGATGTCGGCGTGCAGGCCGCGCAGATCTCGAACCAGTCGCGCATCTACGCGCTCAAGCCCGAAGCGCGCAGCCGCGTGAACACGGTCTACATGGTGGCGTACTTCATCGGCGGGTCGCTGGGATCGGCGGCGGCGTCGCTCGCGTGGCACGCGATGGGCTGGATCGGCGTCTGTCTCGCCGGGCTGGTCGCGACGGGTCTCGCCGCCTTCAGCCACTGGCGCGGACGCGAACGCGAACGCGCTCAGGCGCGCCCGAGCGCGTAGTCATGCAGCGCGTCGAGCACGCGGTCGAATTCGAGGGATTTGTCGAAGAAATGACGCACGCCGTATTGCAGGCACCGCTCGCGATACGCCGGCAGCGCGTGATTCGTGAGCACGGCGACGAACGCGTCGCGCGTGCGGGCCGCCCCGCTCGCCTGGAGCCACGCGAGCACGTCCAGCCCCGAGCCGCGCTTCAGTTGCAGATCGACGATCACCGCGTCGAACGCCTGCGACGACAAGAGCGCGATGGCGTCGTCGGGCGTATCGGCGAACGCGGCCACGCGCCACGACCTGAGCGCCTCGATCGCTTCGGTGATGCTGCGCCGGATCAGCGGCGAATCTTCGATCAGCAGCACCGCGAGCGGCATGCGCGGCGCGCCCGCCCGGCCCTCCCGATCGTCGGTGATGATGTGATTGCCCACGTCGGGCGCCCTCCGGAAATGCTGCGCCCGAACGGGCGGCGCGGATGTGGAGCGATGCGCCGCTATTCGATCAGGCCGTTCTTGATCGCGTAATACGTGAGGTCGGCGTTATTGGCGAGCCGCATTTTTTCCAGCACACGCGCGCGATACGTGCTCACCGTCTTCACCGACAGATGCAATTCCTGCGCGATCTCCGTCGGAATCTGGCCGCCCGCGAGCTTGCAGAAGATCTGAAACTCGCGCTCCGACAGCAGCTCGTGCGGACGTTCCGCGGCGGGCTTGTCGAGCTTGTCGGCGAGCGCATCGGCGATGAACTCCGACAAATACCGATGGCCCCGCGCCACCGTGCGGATCGCGCGCACGATTTCGTCGGGCGCGGCGTCCTTGTTCAGATAGCCGTTCGCGCCCGCTTTCAGCAGGTTGATCGCGTACTGGCTCTCCGGAAAGCCCGAGAGCATCAGCACGCCCTGCTCCGGCCTTATCTGCTTGATCACGCGCAACGTGTCGACGCCGTTCTTGTCGGGCATCGCGATATCGAGCAATACGACGTCGAACGCCTGCTCGCGCACGCGCGCAATGGCCTCGTCGCCGGTCGCGGCTTCCGCGGCGACTTCCATATCGGGCTCGTCCGCGACGAACTGCCTGAACCCGCTGCGCACGATCGCGTGGTCGTCGGCTATCAAGACTCGAATCATTCGGGTCGTCCGCGCTGCCGGACGTTCTTGTAGTAGTTGATCGGTCATCGTACGGATGCGCCGGACGCACGCTATGCGCATCCGGCGCGCATGCCGTTATCCGTTGCGGCCCGCCAGCAGGTCGGCCATGTCGTCGGCGTGCTCTTCCTCCACGGCCAGAATGTCTTCGAAGAGACGCCGCGTCGTGACGTCCTTGTCGCCCAGATAGCGAATGATCTCGCGATACGTATCGATCGCGATGCGCTCGGCGATCAGGTTCTCACGAATCATGTCGATCAGATCGTGGCCTTCCTTGTACTCCGAATGCGAGCGCGATTTCAGGCTGTCCGGCGCGAAGTTCGGTTCGCCGCCGAGCTGGACGATGCGCTCGGCGAGCGTATCGGCGTGTTCCTGCTCCTCGTTCGCGTGCTCGAGAAATTCCTGCGCCACGGCTTCCGAGTGGATGCCCTTCGCCATGAAATAGTGGCGCTTGTAGCGCAGCGTGCAGACGATCTCGGTCGCCAGCGAATCGTTGAGCAGTTTCAGCACGGTCTCGCGGTCGGCGCCGTAGCTCGACGTGACGGGGCCTTCGTCCATGTGCTGGCGCGCGTCGGCGCGAATCTTGTCGAGATCGAGGACGAAGGCGTCCGTGGACTGATTCGGCGCGGCTTTTACAGCAGACGATTTGGACATTTGGTTCGCTCCTCAGAGATGGGATGTGATGACGGTCGCTGGAGCAGGCGCAATCGCGCTTTGAATGCGACTTCTATAGCGCCCTGCTATCCAATCGGAAACTGCGATGCATGCACCATGCCTGATCCGTCGAAGAACCGCGCGACGGTCCTGAAACCCGCGCGCGGCCTGACGGCTCGTGTTTCTTTCGGTTCACGGCGTCACGTTCGGAACACGCCGAGCAGCAACGTGACCACGAACACGACGAGAAAAATGAAGAAAAGGATTTTCGCGATTTCCGCCGCGCCCGCCGCGATGCCGGTGAAACCGAACACAGCCGCGATAAGGGCGATGACGAAGAACACAGCAGCGTAGTGAAGCATGTGACCTCCTTCATGAACGAGTAAATGGAATTGGTCCGATGACGCTCACGGACCGGCGCTAATCGATGGCTTTCTTCGTGACCACGAAGCCGAGCACCAGAAACACGACGCAGAGAATCAGGAACAGCACGAACAAGAACTTGGCGATGGCCGCGGCGCCGGCAGCGACGCCCGTGAAGCCCAGCACGCCGGCGATTCCCGCCACGATCGCGAAAAACAGTGCCCACTTGAGCATGATCGTTCCCCGTAAGAATGGATGACGCATCCATCGTAGCGATGCGATTTGCGCCCCGCATTCGGGCAGGCTCCTTTTTTGCTGTGGGAATCCACCGACACTCGCTTTCAAATCGGCTTCTGACGTGAACCGCCGATCCCGACACACCATGAGCCACGTACCGACGATGCTGCCCGGTGAATCACCCGCTGAGCGCGTTGAGCCCGCCGAGCGCGCCGCGCCCGCGCCGGCCGGCATCGCGCATCACGCATCGCGCCTGAACGACTGGATGCGCCGCTACAGCTGGGCGGTCGCGATGACCGTCGCGATCGTCATCACCGTGGGCGGCCTCGTCATCCTGGAATCGGGGCGCATGCGGATCGCATCGGAATATGAAACGGCGCTCGACGCCAAAGGCGCGACCGCGCAGCTCTCGACGCTCGCCGCCGATATCGCCACGCTCACCGCCGACGAGCGCGGCTTCGCGTTGAAGCCGGACGGCGCGTATCAGACGCACTTTCGGGAAACGTCAGGACGTGTGCGGCGTACGCTTGCCTCGCTCGACGCGTACTACCGGCGTATCGGCGACGACACCGCACTTGCGAGCTTCGCGCAGATCCGCGCCGCCGCCGACGATGAAATCGCGCGCGGCACGGTGCGTCTCGCGCTCGCCGATCCATCGAAAGACGCCGCCGCCGATGCCGCCGCACGCGAACGCGCGCTCGCGCTGCCGCCGCCCGACACGAGCGCGACGCTCGACGCCGCGCTGTCGCTGCTGCGTCTGAATGAAGAGCAACGCGCGCAACACGCGCTCGATGCGAGCCGCGCCGATCAGCGCATCTCGACGCTGTGCGTCGCCGCGTTGTGCGCGCTCAACATCGTCCTGTTCCTGCTGCTCTTTCGCAATCTCGGCATCCAGCTCGACAAGCAGGCGCGCGTGCAGAAGGCGCTCATCACGCAGCAGGAAGAGCTCGATCGGCTGGTGTTCGAGCGCACGCGGCAACTTGAAGCGCTCGCGTGGCACTTGCAGTCCGTCAGCGAAAACGAGAAGACGGAGCTTGCGCGCGAACTGCATGACGAGCTCGGCTCGATTCTCACCGCGAGCAAGATGGATGTCGCGTGGGTGCGAGGCAAGCTGAAGGACACCGAGCCGGCGATGGCCGAAAAACTCGCGCGCGCCCTCGGCAATCTGGATCAGGGCATTGCGCTGAAGCGCCGGATCATCGAGGACATGCGTCCGACCGTGCTCGCCAACTTCGGCCTCGTGACTGCGCTGCGCTCGCTCGTCGATGAAGCCGCGCAGCGCAACGGCTGGAGCATCGAATCCGATTTGCCCGGCGAGGACGTGAAGCTCGGCGAGGCGATCGAGATCGCGCTCTTTCGCGTCGCGCAGGAGACGCTCACGAACGCGGCGAAATACGCGCGCGCCAGCCAGATTCGCGTGGCGCTCGATGTCGATGACGAGAACGTGTCGCTTTCCATCACCGACGACGGCATCGGCATCCGGCCGCAGGATTTGAAGCGCACGCAGACACATGGGCTCGTCGGGATGCGCCAGCGCGTATCGGCGCGCGGCGGACGCTTCGAGATCGAGCGCGTGACGCCGCACGGCACGGCGATCAGCGTGTCGATGCCACGCGAGCGCAGCGACGATGCGAGCGTCGTTATTCCGGCGGCGTAGGACGATGCCGACATGAAATGCGGACGCCGCCGACAGGAAAATCGCAGGCGTGCCTACAGCCTGCGACCGCGCGCTTTTCTAATATTGATTACACCGGTAGGCCGGGCGACAGAAAACGTCCGTCACTCGAAACGATGCGCGAACCGATTCCTGTCACGCATTTCAACTCAAAGGGGAATACAACATGACTCGACTCATCGCTCTGCTGCTGATCGCAGGCACGGCGGCTCTCGTGGGCTGCAACACCGTATCGGGCGCGGGCCAGGACATTTCGAAGGGCGGCCAGGCCATTTCGAACTCCGCTGAACAGCACAAGTAACAGCCGGCGCGCCCGCCCGGGCGTGCCGTAGCGTTGATGTGGTTCCCTCTCTCCCGTCGCTTCGTGTGGCGGGTTTTTTTTGCACGTCCGGTCTTCCTGAAGGCGCAAAAAAACCCGGCCGATGCATACGGCCGGGCTTCGCTTCTTCCAGACGCTTTACATCATTGCGTGTCGGGCAATTCGAGCGCCGGCTGCTGCGTGTTGCCGCCCTGCGCGACCAGCACGCGGATCTTTTCCGGCACGAGCTGACTGGCCGCGTTCCCCGAAGGCAGCGTCGTCACGAGCCAGTCCGCGTTATTGCCGAGATTGAACGATGCCGATGTGTAGACCGGCGTCTTCGAGCCCGGCAGCGTCGCGATGAGCTGATACGTGCCGCCGGAGACGTAGAGGGAATCCTGCGTCGAGGCGGGCACGGCGTTCTTGTACGCGACGCCCGCCATCGTCGGGCTGACGCTCGAGATGTTCGTGCCCGGCGCGACGAGATAGATGTCGAGGTTCGGCGCGTTCGTCGATGCATTGAACGCGCGCACCCGCGCGCTGCTCGAGAGGAGTCCCTTGTCGAAGGGATCGTCGATCACCGCGATCGACGGCACGAAGCCCGCATCCGGCAGCGCGATCACCGTGTATTCGTGGCCCTTCGCGGCGTTGCTGATGCTCGTGTCTGTGGCGAGCTGGGTCGTCGTGTTGACGGCGGCGTAGGAGAAGTTGTGCTGGCCCGTGTCGATGTTCGCGAAGTTGGTCACCGTCTTGTAGGCGAGATTCGGCTGGAGGATCTTGCCGTTGTCGTAGAAATCGACGTTCGGGCCGCTCGGGATCGCGTGGATGAAATGGACTTCCGGTGGCGTGACGCCGATTTCCTTGCCCACGTCGTCGGAGCTTCCGCCGCAAGCGGAGAGCAGAGAAGCGACGACAGCGAGCGCGGCAGCGGTGCGGATAAGCTTCATGGTTTCACCTTCCTTTGCTTTTGATCGTTATTGATCGACACCTTGGTGGCCGGGTCTGGACGTTCATACGTCGCAGGACTTTGCTTGCCCTGCGTCCGTTTATCGTTCGCCGACCTGGTCTGTTTTCCTTCCTTGCCCGATCGATCGATGCGTATCGCGCGACGGATGCGGGTGCCTGCCAACAGCAATGGCTGTGCCCCTGAAAGATGCGATGAAGCGGTGCGCGCGTTGCGGAGCCTTGTGTGGCAAGGCTTTGCGATTCGTTAGAGGAATCGTTCGAAACCGGTGTGAGGGGATCTAGTGCCGAGGGCCAATCCGCGTCTAGATATACAGCGGGAGAGGTGAATTGAAACGCTTCTCTGGCGCGGAACAGCGCGATCCGATCGGGAGAGCTATCACGGAAGGAGCTTGCGCGTGAAAGAACGCGACCAATGAACGGGCAGACATAAGCGATCGCTTCGGCTTGAACCGTACATCCAGATGGCCGCGGAGGACGGCCGCTGTTCTGTCCTTCCTCCGCGACACTCGCTTACCAGCGATAACCCGCCTGCGCCTTCAGCGCAACCGAACCGCCGTTCGAAGAGGAAGCACCCAGGCCCACATTCAGGTTCGCCGTCGCCTGATAGGCTGCAGCAACGCCAACTGCAGTCGAGCTGCCGTAGTTACCAACTGCCGCACCGACCCATTTCTCACCGTTGTTGAGCACCGGGATGCTCGGCATCGCGAGCGTAGCCGCTGCTGCGCGGTCGCTGTAGTGCTTCATATCGTTCTTCGCACCGGCGATGGCCTGATCGGTGTACCCATTCGCTTGCGACACGGCGCCGTTCAGCTGATTGAGGTTCACCGCATCCGTGCCTTGCGTGCCGGCCGCAACGTTCGTGATCTGACGCTCGCCGCCCGCCGCGCCAACCGACACCGAGTTCGCGCGATCCGCGACCGAGTTCGCGCCGAGAGCGACGGAGTTGTCAGCAGTGGCTTGCGCATTGGCGCCCATGGCAACGGCGTGTGCGCCGGTCGCCGTAGCGACTTCGCCGGTCGCGCCGTCTGCCGCGAAGAGCGAGCCGGAGGCGGCGGGCACGGCAGCGTGCACGGTCGATTGAAGGTAGGTACTCCCGAGGACGTTTTGTGCGATCTGCTCGCTCAGCGCGTTCAATTGGCGCATGTTGACGGCGTCGGTGTCGTCGATGCCGTCCGCGACGTTGATCACGCGGCGCTGTTGGTCCCCACTGCCGACGCTGAACACATAGCTCTGGCCGTCGTCGGTACTGTTACTGCCGATTACGATCGAGCCTTCTCCCCCCGCTGGCGCCCTGTTGCCGATTGCGACTGACCCAGTGCCGCTGGCGTGACTACCAGTACCCATGGAAATGGCATGATCGGAAGCGGCCGAGTCCAGACCCACGGCGATGGCATTATCGGAAGCATCCGCGCTTAAACCGAGTGCAACGGCACCGGCTTTGGCCGACGAAGCCGTGCCGACGGCAACAGAGCTCAGTCCAGCGGATACATCATTTCCGATCGCAACTGGACCGGTCCAATAAACGCCGTCAGGCGAGTTACCTTCGGACGCTGCCACATTATTTCCAATAAGAACCGCATCCCCATAACCATTAGGAATAGTGTTGGACTGACGGTCTCCAATCATCACCCCATTAGACTCCGTATAATTATTATCACCATAGATATTCGTACCGTCGCGCGTTACATCTGGCCCAACCGTGTTGTTCCACCCAGTGATCGTCCCCGCCGATGCGCCGGTAGTCGACAGAACTGCCATACTGGTCAAGACAGCCAGTACGACCGGCTTGAATCGAACTTGATGAATTTTCATTTCTTGTTTTCCTAATAATAATCGACCTGCTGCAGGTCCTACGCTGCGTTCGGCTCCCAGCCAAGTTCGCCTGACGCAGTATCTTCCGCTTGCGCGAGAACTTATTTCTCATTCCCTCGGGGGTGCTTCATCGATAAATCGAAGCTAGTTAGCATCTCGAGAGATAGATGAAAATTTGATTTAGGTTGTCGGATTAACGATAGGTCTTAGAATATTTTTCTTCTTATTTTGTCATCCTAAATGTTAGTTTGATTTTGCTTAAATTTAACCGATATACGCGGCCATGCCACCGTTTGGTCGGCTTCTACTCCAACAAGGCCGCTCGGAACCTTGCTACGTCGATTACTAAGTATAGTATGACGATAAACAGGTATTTATTACCGCTTGAAATTTTTCGAATCTGCTTATTTTTCAGGCGTTCGCGCGGAGAGAGGAACCCGGCGCACGTTTGCGGCTTCGATACGACGGCTGACCTGCTGAGCAAAAGCGGAAGATGATCGTCGGCGCAGCCGATCAACCTAATATTGGCATATGCATTGAGTTGTGCGAGCTAACGCGACGACCTCGAACCGCCGAGAGCGTTATGGTCCAAGAGAGATCTAATGGCGCCGGCGGCTTCCAAAGATGCTCGGCCATCCTGCGCGACGACTTCGTGCGAAGGCGTCTTCCCCGCGCGTCGATGATTAATGGACCAGAAAAACGCGCGAGAAGTATGGCTGTGTTTGCAAGGTAAGAGACTGCTCGCCCTACGGCATTATCTGCCTCTTCGGCATCCCACTCTCTAAGCCAGCCCGCGCCTTCGATAATCAAACCAAAACGAAAGCCCGACGGAAAGCAGAATGACGACCGTCGCGATGACTGTCCATTGCGTGATGACTTCACCGAGCAGCGCCGCGCCGAGCATTACCGCGACGACCGGATTCACATACAAGCAACTCGTCGCGACAATCGTGCTCGTATTGCGGATGAGGAAGTTGTAGGCCACATAAGCGGCCATCGAACCGACCACCACGAGATAGAGAAACGCGAACCCCGCTCCGGGCGAAACATGCGTCAGCCGCTCGCCCGACAACAACGCGATGCCCGTCGCGATCAATCCACCCAGCCCGATTTGCAACGCAGTCGACATCAACAGATCGGAAGGCTGCGGCAATCGCGTCGCGATATGCGCGCCGCCCGCCCAGAAGATCGCGGCGCACAGAATGGCGAGCGTGCCGAACGTGGAACTCGGCGACGGATCGCCGTGATTCAGCAAAACGATGCCCATCAGCCCCAACGCCACCGCGAACCACTCCCCTTTGGCAACGCCACGCCCCGCGAGCGCGGCGAAGATCGTCGCGAAAAGCGGCACGGTGGCCACCATCACCGCGGCCGTTCCGGTGCCGACGGTGCGCATGCCGTAGGCCATCATCCCGCTCGACAAACCTTCGAGCAGCGTACCGACGATGGCCGCATTGCGCACTTCCCGCGCACTGGGCCACACCGCCTTGCGATGCACGGCGATCACGAATAAGCCGATCCCGGCGAACAGATTGCGCAGCCCGCCGAGCATGAGCGGCGGAAACGATTCGAGCGATAAATGAATCCCGAGATACGTCGATCCCCACACGAGATAGACGACGGTAAGCGCGAGCGCAACCTGCCCCTTGAAGGAACGCGGCGGGCGAAACGGAAAACGGTCGGGAAGGCTGAACGGCAGACGCGGCGGCGGAAGAGCGGACATAGAGGCGGAAGGCGCGAGGACGGACCGCGTGAGCATCGGGGAAAACCCGAAGATCCGCGGCGCCCGACATTATGCAGTAAGCGCCACCCACGAACGACGCAATTTCAAGATGGTTGCCAACACGCCACGCCACGGTGTAATGTGGCGGCTGCTAACGCGGGGGTCCTGCGTTGCACATCGCGGTTTCGTCCGGCTTCATCGACCGAACCGCTTCGTGTGGCGTGGGTGAGAAATACCCTTTGAACCTGATCTGGATAATGCCAGCGCAGGGAAGCGTTCGGGTTCGACGGTCAGCAGCATCGCACCACTTCTTCCGAACCCGTACCTTTCCATCTCGTTCCTCCCTGTTTAGCTCCTGAGTCAGCCGAGCTTCGCCCTCGCTCGTGCATAAAAAACCTCGTCCCTTAGGAGATACAGCACATGAATGCCAACCCCAAGTTCCTGTCCGAGAACGCCGTCGTCGACGCCGCCGCCATCGCGCCGCTGCCGAATTCGCGCAAGGTCTACGTGACCGGATCGACGCCCGATATCCGCGTGCCGATGCGCGAAATCACGCAATCCGATACACCCGACGGCTTCGGCGCCGAAAAGAATCCGCCCGTCTACGTGTACGACACGTCCGGCCCGTACACCGATCCGGACGCGCAGATCGATATCCGCTCGGGCCTTGCCGCGCTGCGCGGCGCGTGGATCGAAAAGCGCGGCGATACGGAAGAACTGGGCGGCCTGTCGAGCGAATTCGGCCGCGAACGCGCCGCCGATGCAAAGACCGCCGAACTGCGCTTTCCCGGCCTGCATCGCAAGCCGCGCCGCGCGCTCGACGGCAAGAACGTCTCGCAGATGCACTACGCGCGCGCCGGCATCATCACGCCGGAGATGGAGTACATCGCGATCCGCGAGAATCAGCGGCGCGCGGAATACCTCGAAAGCTTGCGGACCAGCGGCCCGAACGGCGAGAAACTGGCAAAGATGATGGGCCGTCAGCACGCCGGACAGGCGTTCGGCGCGGCGGCGTTCGGCAAGGACGCGCTCAAGGAAATCACGCCCGAGTTCGTGCGCGAGGAAGTGGCGCGCGGCCGCGCGATCATCCCGGCGAACATCAATCACCCGGAAAGCGAGCCGATGATCATCGGGCGCAACTTCCTCGTGAAGATCAACGCGAACATCGGCAATTCGGCGGTCACGTCGTCCATCGGCGAGGAAGTCGACAAGATGACGTGGGCGATCCGCTGGGGCGGCGACACGGTGATGGATCTCTCCACCGGCAAGCACATCCACGAAACGCGCGAGTGGATCATCCGCAATTCGCCGGTGCCGATCGGCACGGTGCCGATCTATCAGGCGCTCGAAAAGGTCAATGGCAAGGCCGAAGACCTGACGTGGGAAATTTTCCGCGACACGCTCATCGAGCAGGCCGAGCAAGGCGTCGACTACTTCACGATCCACGCGGGCGTGCGTCTGCAATACGTACCATTGACGGCCAACCGCATGACCGGCATCGTGTCGCGCGGCGGCTCGATCATGGCGAAGTGGTGCCTCGCGCATCACAAGGAAAGCTTCATCTACGAGCACTTCGAAGACATCTGCGAAATCATGAAGCAATACGATGTCTCGTTCTCGCTCGGCGACGGCCTGCGCCCCGGCTCCATCTACGACGCCAACGACGAAGCCCAGCTCGGCGAACTGAAGACGCTCGGCGAGCTGACGCAGATCGCGTGGAAGCACGATGTTCAGGTGATGATCGAAGGCCCCGGCCACGTGCCGATGCAGCTCATCAAGGAGAACATGGACCTGCAACTGGAATGGTGCGACGAGGCGCCGTTCTACACGCTCGGGCCGCTCACGACGGACATCGCGCCGGGATACGACCACATCACGTCGGGCATCGGCGCAGCAATGATCGGCTGGTTCGGCACCGCGATGCTCTGCTACGTCACGCCGAAGGAGCACCTCGGCCTGCCGAACAAGGACGACGTGAAGGAAGGCATCATCACCTACAAGCTCGCGGCGCACGCGGCGGACCTGGCGAAGGGCCATCCGGGCGCACAGGTTCGGGACAACGCGCTCTCGAAGGCACGCTTCGAGTTCCGCTGGGAAGACCAGTTCAATCTCGGCCTCGATCCCGACAAGGCGCGCGAATTCCACGATGAAACCCTGCCGAAGGATTCGGCCAAGGTCGCGCATTTCTGCTCGATGTGCGGCCCGCACTTCTGCTCGATGAAGATCACGCAGGACGTGCGCGACTTCGCCGCGAAGCAAGGCGTGAGCGAAAACGAGGCGCTCGCGAAGGGCATGGAGACGAAGGCGATCGAATTCGTGAAGAAAGGCGCGGAAATCTATCAGCCGACTTGATGCTTGCCGGTAGCTGACGACGGCCTGTCGCACAGTGCGTGCGACAGGCCGTTTTTTTGGGGCTCATCGGGCGCAAAGCCTTGCCGGGTATGGCTGGGACGTATATCGGACGAATCGGGCATTTTCCCTGCTACGGAATTGAGCGAACCGGCGAAAACATGGCGCGCCCTTTGGCGAGCGCCGAACCGCAGCCGATTCATCTCATCATCGAATGGAGAGTCGACATGAAAACCATCAGACAGATCGGCGCCGCTGCAATGGTCGTTGCGTTTCTGGGAGGACTCACGGCTTGCGGCGACATGACCACGCGTCAACGGGATACCGCCATCGGCGCCGGCGTGGGCGCGGCCGGCGGCGCGGTGATCGGGGGCAGCGCACTTTCGACGCTCGGCGGCGCGGCCGTCGGCGGCGTCATCGGCAATCAGGTTGGCAAGTAGTTTTCTCGCAGCGGCGAGGCCGACACCTCGCCGCAATCCGTCCGTTGTTTCAAGTTTGTTACATAATCGCGCGCCGGTAACGCTTTGTGACATGACATCGAACGCCCGCGCGCGATCGTTCGACTAAGCTGCTTCTTAACGGGCCTGCTTTTCCAGTTCAGTTCGGCGGGCCGTAGTGCAAGGAGCAGCATCATGATTCCCGCCCGCAGTATTTCCGGACCCGCAACGGCCGCCATCGCGCTCGCTGCCGGGCTTCTTCTCAGCGGGTGCTATTACTACGGGTATCCGGCCTATCCCTCTTATCCCGTGGTCGGCGCAACCTATACGCAGCGCGAATTCGCGTTGCCCGGGCAGGCCGCATCCGGCGCCGCTGCGGCAACGCTTCCACCGCAGTACGAATACGCGGTGGGGTCACCGTACACCGACTACTACCAGACGTATCCGTACCCATACCCCTACTACCCGCCGTATGCCGCTTATCCGGCCTATTACGGCTACGGCTATGGTTATCCGGCGGTCTCCTTCGGCTTCGGCTACTGGGGCGGCGGCGGATGCTGCTGGGGTCACGGCTGGCACGGCGGTGGCTGGCATGGCGGCGGATGGCACGGACACGGCGGCAACGGCGGCGGCGGATGGCACGGCGGTGGCAGCAGCTGGCAGGGCGGAGGCGGCGGATGGCACGGCGGAGGCGGCCACGGCCACTGACCGGCGCTTCGCGACGTTACATCAGATGAGACAAACGCCTGCTTTGCACGGCGTCGCGTAACATGGCTGCAACATTTTCTGCTGAAAACGGCATTACTCGTACGATGAACCCCTCTGTGCGCGCGGACACTTTCCTTATCCGACAAGGCATCGCCCGATTTCGCCAGACGATTGGCACGCTTTTGGCTACATAGATCCCCATTACTGCATCGCAAGCGCGACTGCCCGTCGCGCAATTTCCGTATCGGGGGATCGGACATGATGGCCTTTGTGTTTTTCGTGCTGTGGATGCTCGCCTCGCTCGGCCTGCTGACCGTGTGGGTGTTTCGCCAGACGCCTCCCGTCGGCCACGACGACAGCAACACGCCGGGCGTGATCGCCGAGAGCTGATTCGTCCCGCCGCTTGCGACAACGACGCGCCCGCACGCGGCGCGTCCTGTACGTTCCCTCACGTCCACGCGCGACGCCCGCGCCGTAATGGACGCGCATTCATGCCTTGACGCAGGCCGTTCGCGCCCTATTCTTAGTGAGCGCGTTATGCGTTTGCTTAACCGGCGGCCGTCGTCGGCAGAACATCGAACTCCACGCGCATCGCGCGCATCGGCTCGTCGCCGCTGCCGCTCATGACACCCGCAAGGAGACCCGATGTTCCATCAGCTTC
This sequence comes from Caballeronia arvi, assembly GCF_001544695.2. Taxonomy (GTDB): domain Bacteria; phylum Pseudomonadota; class Gammaproteobacteria; order Burkholderiales; family Burkholderiaceae; genus Caballeronia; species Caballeronia arvi. The sequence goes on along the minus strand of NZ_FCOM02000025.1, from coordinate 59,635 downwards.
TCACTCCGATCGCGCATTCCCTCTTCGCTTCCTTCATCGTCGCCGCGCTGCCGATCCTCCTGGTGCTCGTGCTGCTCGGCTGGGCGCGCCGCCCGGCGTGGCAGGCGTCGCTCGCGGGCCTGATCCTCGCGCTCGTCATCGCGGTGGCGGGCTGGCATTTCCCGGTCGGGCTCGCGCTCGATTCGGTCGCGGCCGGCGCGGTGTTCGCGCTGTGGCCGGTCATGTGGATCGTCTTCGCGGCGATCCTGCTCTACAACGTCGCGCAGCGCTCGGGGCGCTTCGAGGCTTTTCGCCAGTGGATGGTCGATAACCTGCCGAACGACCGGCGCATCGTGCTCGTCGTGATCGGCTTCTCGTTCGGCGCGCTACTCGAAGGCATCTCGGGCTTCGGCACGCCGATCGCCATCACGAGTTCGCTCCTGATCCTGCTCGGTTTCCCGACGCTCGAAGCGCTCACCTTCACGCTCATCTTCAACACGGCGCCCGTCGCGTTCGGCGCGCTCGGCGTGCCGATCACCGTGCTCGGCGCGGTCACGCACCTGCCCACCGACGCCCTCGCGAAAATGGTCGGCCGCCAGTTGCCGCTGTTCGCGTTCTTCCTGCCGTTCTATGTGATTGGCGTCTACGCGGGCTTTCGCAACATGACGCGCATCTGGCCCGTGCTGCTGGTGTCGGGCGGCGCGTTCGCGCTCACGCAGTTCGTCACGTCGAACTACATCAGCTATGCGCTGACCGATGTGCTTTCGTCGCTGGTCTCGCTGATTCTGACGATCGCGTTCCTGCGCGTGTGGAAGCCCGTCGCGGATGAAAAGTTCGCAGTGAATGTCGACCGCCTCGCCGATACCCGCGCGCCGGTCTCCGGCGGACAGGGCTGGATACCCTGGATCGTCGTGTCGGTGGTCGTGATCGTGTGGACGGTGCTGAAGATCTTCCTGATCGGCGACGTCAAGATCGCGTGGCCCGGTCTCGACAAAGCGGTCTACATCACGCTCTACAACCAGCCCTATGGCGCGATCTGGGACTTCCAGCCGCTCGCGACGGGCACCGCGATCCTCGTCGCGTCGATCATCACCGCGCTCATGGTGAAGCTTCCCGCGCGCGAGTACGGCGCGGCGATCGCCGATACGTGGGTGCAGACGCGCATCGCCATTCTGACCGTGGCGACGATCGTCGGGCTCGCATATCTGATGAACTACTCGGGCATGAACTACACGCTGGGCCTGGGCGTCGCGTCGGTCGGGCCGTTCTTCCCGCTCGTCTCCGCGTTCCTCGGCTGGGTGGCGGTGTTCCTTTCCGGCAGCGATACCTCGGGCAATGCGCTCTTCGGCAATCTGCAAGTCGTGGCGGCGAACCAGCTCAATCTCAATCCAGTGCTGATGGCGGCGACCAACTCGTCAGGCGGCGTGATGGGCAAGATGATTTCGCCGCAGAACATCTCGACCGGAGTGGCCACGACCGAGCTCAAGGGCAAGGAGGGGCTCGTCTTCGCGCGCACTTTCTGGCATTCGATCTTTCTCACGATCCTGCTCGGCGTGCTCGTGTGGCTGCAGCAGAACGTGCTGACGTGGATGATTCCGCCGCATTGAATCGCCAGGAGCCGCAAACGCCTGCTTGCGCCGGCAAAAAAAAATCGTGGTCCGACATTACTGTCGAACCACGATCTGGCCAGCGGCGACGAATTCCGTCGCCTCATCGTTGTGGGCAAGCCCCACGAATGGGGCTCATCAGCGCTCAGAACCCGTAGGTCGCGCCGATCGATGCGCCGGTGCTCGCGCCGCTGCCCGTCGAACGCGCGAGGTGCACGTTCATGAGCAGATTGTTGGTAGCCCAGAAGTTGGCGCCGATGGCAAGCGCCGACGCATTGCCATACGTGCCGGCCGCGACGGCCATCTGGAAGTTGCCCTGCGCACGCGCATTCGGGATCAGCGACGTTGCCGCCATCGCTGCCGCACCCAGCGAGTTCATCTTGTCGCTCATCTTGCTGAACTGCTGATCGGTGTACGCGTTCGCTGACTGGACTGCCTGACTGACCTTGGCGTCCGATTGCGCGACTGCCTGGTTCAGTTGCGCGACGTTGACGGCATCGGTGTCGGACGTGCCTTGCGCAACGTTCGTTACGCGGCGCTGCTGCGTCGACGAGCCGACGGAAACCGTGTTCGCCTGGTCCGCGATGGAGCCCGCGCCCAACGCCACGGCGTTGTCGCCGGTGGCGATCGTGTTCGCACCGAGCGCCATCGAATTCGAGCTGCTCGCGATCGAGTTCGCCCCGACTGCCACCGCTTGTGCGCCGGTCGCCCGGGCATTCGCTCCGCTTGCCATCGCGTGATCGCCGCTGGCAACGGCAAGCTCGATGTCGCGGTTGCCGTCCACGGCGAAGAACGGTGTGCCGCCGCTCTGCGCAATATTCGTCACGCGCGTGATGGCGTCATTGAATTGTGCGTAGTTGACCGCATCGCTCGGGGCCGAACCTACCGCCACGTTGGTGATCTTCGTGCCGCCCTGGTTCGTATTGGCGTCGTAGGCGTCGCCATTGAGCGTGACGTTGTTGTAGTCCGGCGTGCCGTCGGCATTGACGTTGTACGCCACCGCGGAATCGTTCACGCCTGCAGTCGCCTGCAAGCTCGTGAGCGGGGCTTGCGCACTGCCGAGGAGCCCCGTGGTGCCCGAAGAGGCGGTGGCGGCATCGGCGCGGGTTGCCATAAGGCCCGTCGCCTTCAGGCCATTGACCTTGTTCGACAGATTCGCGACCGTCTGATTCGTTTGCGCGAGCGCATTCGACACGGACTGGATGGCATACACCGCCCCCCAGAGCTGCGAACCGTTCACGGCGTCGGTCGATTCGAAGCCAAGACGGCCTGCGGCGACGTTCGTAATGGTGCGCTCCTGACCTGCAGCACCCACGCTCACCGTGCCGATCGACGTGGGGCCGGCGAACTGGTAGTTGTTGCCGGCGACCGACATGCCCGCTGCGCCCGTCGATCCCGTCGTGATGGAACCCGATCCCAGTGCGACGTCGTTCGCGCTGTTCGCGACTGCACCCATGCCAATCGCGACCGAATCGGCACCCAGGGCTCGTGAGTCCACCCCGGTGCTATTCGCGTGGAAGTATTTCGTGCCCTTCAGATCGACGTTCGTGACCTGATCCGACAGGCTGTCGATGGCGCTGTTCGTTGCATGGAGCTGCGAGCCGTTCACCGCATCGGTCGACACGTCGCTCACTCGACCGGCTGCCACATTGGTGATCGTGCGTTCATGGCCCGTGCTGCCGACGCTCACCGTGCCTGCCGCGTTGGATCCCGCGAACGAATAGGTCTCGCCGCCGACGGTCGCGCCCGCTGTGCTCACCACCGCGCCTGTGCTCGAATCCGCACCCAGCGCAACCGAGTTGATCGTCGAAGCGGTCGCGTTCTTGCCGATGGCCGTCGAGTTCACCTCCGACGCGTTCGCGCCGTACCCGACCGCTGCCGCATAGTCTCCCTGAGCGTTCGCCGATGTCCCCAGTGCGACGTCGTTCGCGCTGTTCGCCACGGCGCCCATGCCGATCGCGATCGAATCGGCACCCAGGGCCTGAGAGTCGGCTCCGGTGCTGTTCGCATGGAAGTATTTCGTGCCCTTCAGATCGATGTTCGTGACCTGATCCGACAGGTTGCCGATGGCGCTGTTCGTTGCATAAAGCTGTGAGCCGTTCACCGCATCGGTCGATACGTCGCTCACTCGACCGGCTGCGACATTGGTGATCGTGCGTTCATGGCCCGTGCTGCCGATGCTCACGGTACCTGCCGCGTTGGATCCGGCGAACGAATACGTCTCGCCGCCAATAGTCGCGCTCGCTGTGCTCACGACCGCACCGGTGCTCGAATCCGCACCCAGCGCAACCGAATTGAGCGTCGAAGCGGTCGCGTTCTTGCCGATGGCCGTCGAGTTCACCTCCGAAGCGTTCGCGCCGTAACCCACGGCGGTGCCGCTGTCCTGAGTCGCCTTGGCGAGCGCGCCTACGGCGGTCGTGGCGGACGTCGACGCCTCGCTACCTGAACCGAGAGCCGTAGCGAATCGGGCGCCGTCGCCCGCCGCCTTGGTCGATGCACCGAGCGCGACATCGCCCATGTTGCTGGCGGACGCGCCGTATCCGACCGCTGCCGCATAGGTGCCCAGAGCGTTCGCCGATGAGCCCAGCGCGAGCGAGTTGGCCGACTGGGAATGGCTGAAGGCGCCGAGCGCCACGCCGCCGTCATCCGATGCGGAGCTCGAAAGGCCGAGCGCTGTTGCGCCACGGCCCGCAGACGAACTCGACAGGCCCATTGCCGTTGCCGCGTATCCCGATGCCTCGCTCGTCATGCCCACCGACACAGCACTGTCGCCAGACGCATAGGCATGGGTTCCGAACGCCACTGCATTATTGTTGGCGAAGGAAAGCGCGCCGTAGGCCGATGCCCAATCGGAGAACGCGCTGGCTCCGGGGCCGAACGCCAAGGACCGCCCTAAAGCGTAGGCATCCTGTCCGAATGCCATCGCGCCGCCAAAGGCGGTGCTTTGTGCGAACGCCTGATATCCAAAGGCAATGCTGGTGCCCGGCCCCGTATAGTTCGACGTCCCATTCGGACGTTGATGCGGCCAAACTGGGAATACGTTCAACGGGGCTCCGGCCGCGGAACTCTGGTCGCCGATTGCAATTCCTTGCGTCGCACCGGTAACGGTCGCGCCCGACCCCGCAACGTAGGCATGAGCTTGCGCGCCGATCAGCAAAGCAAGTGCCGCCATTGTGGCGTGTACGACGGACCTTCCTTTCCTCTTCGCTTTTGAGCCTTCCGGTGCCGGCACCCACGCTCCGAATGCCTTGTTCCAAATGATTTGATAAATCTTGTTCACTGCGATCCTCTTCAAAAAAACAACAACAAACTCAGCCGGCATCGTTGCAGGATGCCGGGGAAATCCAATTTTTCAGCCCGCTTTCAATTACTTTCGATAAAATAAAACGGCGCAATGATTTAATCTCTGCGGAATTCGATTGTCCGATCGAGATCAAAGATTGGAAAAATGAAGAAACGCGACTTTGCGCCGGACGAGATGTGCTCGAGTTGAATTATCGTGCAGCGCGTGGTGCTTCATGCACGCCTCTTATGCATAACCTTGATATTCGACACAGCCGCACGCAGCACTCGATCAACGAGCAGAAGAAACGTCGGATATTTTTTTCAAAGAAGGTTCGCGTGAGCCTATTGCCGGTTCGTGGTCGTTCGATTCTGGATTCACGACGCCAGAACCACGCGGCTTTCAAGGGCAGGTGCCGGCGCACTCGCGCTGGACAGGGATGGCATATTTCGTTCTGCAGCTTCTCGAAGCGACGTTTGGTTTATTGAAGCAATCCGCCGCTGAGTCAGCTCGAATATCGGGCGAAACTTTATCTGTCAAAGCATCGGTTTGCAAGGCCGAAAACTCTTAATATCAATCGTTGGAATTCTTTTCACAAGAAAATCACAATAAATATTGTGCGAAGAAGATTCCTAGCATTCATCTTATGCTTTTCTTAACCAAGATACGGCGCAAGCATCCATTGTGACTTTTTAAGCCACCGGCTCGCTTAGTGGTCGTTCGCACCAGCCTCGCTCGCCGTTGAATAACGCGCAGGTCGAAACAAATGCGCCTGCACGTGTCTCCCGCTTCTTGCGCTCTCTTTGCGCGAACGTCTTCCGGATACGCGCGCGGTGCTAACATGCGCGGACTTTCGATTCGCATACCGAAGTCCGCCCGCCATGTCACCCGCCAATCTGTTGCAACTGATCGTCCTCGCCGCCCTGTGGGGCGCGTCGTTTCTTTTCATTCGCGTCGGTGTCGCCGAATTCGGCGTCGCGCCGCTGATGGCCTTGCGGGTCGGCATCGGCGCCATCTTTCTGATCGGCATGCTGCTCGCGCGCCGCCCACTCGCCGCAACCGCCGCGACGTTGCGCGCGCGCTGGCTGCAACTGCTCGCCGTCGGCATTCTCAATTCGGCGGCGCCGTTCTGCCTGTTCGCGTACGCCGAGCTGACCCTTTCGGCCGGCGCGACTTCCGTCATCAACGCGACGACGCCGCTGTTCGGCGCGCTCGTCGCGTATCTGTGGCTGCGCGACCGTCTGACGACCGCGCGCACGATCGGCATGGCGATCGGTTTTGCGGGCGTGCTCGTGCTGGTGTGGAACCAGATCGCGCCGGAGCATGCGGGCCACGATGCCGCGCTGCCCGTGCAAGGCATGCTCGCGGCGGCGGCGGCGCTCGCTGCATCGGCGCTTTACGGCGTCGCGGGCAACTTCGCGAAAAAGTATCTGATGGACGTCGATGCGATGACCAACGCCGCCGGCAGCATGATCGGCGCGACCCTGACGCTCGCGCCGATCGCGTTCCTCACGTGGCCCGTCGCGCCGGTTTCCGCGCATGCGTGGGGCGCGGTGCTCGCGCTCGGCATCGGCTGCACGGGCATCGCGTACTTCATCTATTTTCATCTGGTGGCGGTCGCGGGCCCCGCGCGCGCGATGACCGTGACCTTCGTCATCCCGCTCTTCGGCATTTTGTGGGGCGCGCTCTTTCTCGGCGAACGCGTCTCGCTGGTGATGATGGCAGGTTGCGCGATCGTGCTCGCGGGCACCGCGCTCGCCACTGGCGCGGTGAAGCGCGTGCCCTTCTTCGGACGGCGCAAATTCGCGCCGTGAACTAGACTCCCTGCGACGGGGCCAGCCGCTCTTCCCTCGCGTCACGCGCATCCGTCAAATTGTTTGGATGCGCGTTGCACGTTGCGCAATGCCGCGTCATCCTTCGCGTTTTTTGCGCCGGGAGTCGATATGGCCATTTCGTTCGCCAAGCTGAAGCATGAAATGATGAAGATGGTGCCGCCCACGCTCTTCTTCTTCGTTCTTCTGCATGTCGTCGTCATCGTTCGCACGTTGATGGTGAAAGGCACCGGCATCTCGCTGCCGACGTCCGCTTCGGTCATCGTCGCTTCGCTGATCCTCGGCAAATCGGTGATGATCGCGAACATGCTGCCGTTCATCAATCGCTATCCGGATCATCCGCTGATCTGGAACGCGGCGTGGAAAACGCTCATCTACACCGTCATCGCCGGCATCCTGCACTATCTCGAGCGCCTCTACGATTTCTGGAAGGAAACGCACGGCCTGGCGGCGGCGCAGCACGCGCTGATCGCGCATATCAACTGGCCGCAGTTCTGGGCGATTCAGATTCTTCTCTTCCTGATGATCGGCAACTACTGCGCGTTCTCCGAACTCGGGCGCGTGATCGGACGCAACGTGCTCAAGTCGTATTTCTTCTGCCCGCGCGTGGACGTGCCGCCGAGATGGCAGCAAAGCTGATTCTTGGACTTTCGGCTTACTCCCCGCGCACCGGTCCGCGTCCCGCCTTGATCGCGCCGCGCTTCACCTTGCTTTCGACACGCCGCATCTGCGATCCGCGCGTGGGCTTCGTCGCGATGCGCTTGCGCTGCGTGACGGCGACGCTGCGGATCAGCTCGTCGAGCCGCGCGAGCGCCGCGGCGCGGTTCATGTCCTGCGTCCGATACTCCTGCGCCTTGATCACGATCACGCCGTCGCGCGTGACGCGGCTGTCGGCGAGCGCGAGCAGACGCGTCTTGATGTGCTCCGGCAACGACGATGCGCGGATATCGAAGCGCAGATGGATCGCGCTCGATACCTTGTTGACGTTCTGACCGCCCGCGCCCTGCGCGCGCACGGCCGTCAGCTCGATTTCGTTGGGCGGCACGGCGAGGCTGTCGGTCATCGTCATCGGTCGGTTCCCTTGATGCGTCGCTCATGAGCGTCATACATAGCGTTATTCATGCCAGACGGCGCATTCTCGCGGCAAGCCCGGAATCGCGCCGCGTCGGTTCTCTCACCGCCTGCGCAAAAATCGCCGGTCGGCGAGCGCGAGCAGACGCGTCTTGATGTGCTCCGGCAACGACGACGCGCGGATATCGAAACGAAGGTGGATCGCGCTCGATACCTTGTTGACGTTCTGACCGCCCGCGCCCTGCGCGCGCACGGCCGTCAGCTCGATTTCGTTGGGCGGCACGGCGAGGCTGTCGGTCATCGTCATCGGTCGGTTTCCTTGATGCGTCGCTCTTGAGCGTCGTACATAGCGTTATTCATGCCAGACGGCGCATTCTCGCGGCAAGCCCGGAATCGCGCCGCGTCGGCTCTCTCACCGCCTGCGCAAAAATCGCCGCCGAGCCGATCACGTCGATTCTGCGCTTCGCGCGCGTGATCGCGGTATAGACCAGCTCGCGCGACAGCACGCGCACGAACACGCCGGGCAGCACCAGCGCCGCGTGTTCGAACTCCGAGCCTTGCGACTTGTGGACGGTCAGCGCAAACGCGGTGTCGTGCGGCGGCAGCGCGGCGGGCGACACGTAGCGCAGCGCGCCATCGGCCATGCGGAACGCGACGCGCAAGAGACCGTCCGCGCCCGGCAGCGCGATGCCGATATCGCCATTGAAGAGCCCGAGCGCATAGTCGTTGCGCGTGACGATCACCGGCCGCCCGGCGAACCACTGCGCGCCGAGCGCCAGCGCAATGCCCGCCTGCTCGCGCACTTTCGCCGCGACGCGCGCGTTCACTTCATCCACGCCGCGCGGTCCCTTGCGCGTCGCGCACAACACGCGAAAGCGATTGAGCGCATCGAAGAGACGGGCGTGATCGCCTTCTTCGCCTTCGAGCACCGTCGACAGCGCTTGCGCGTAAGGCGCGAAACCTTTCGCTAGGCGCGTGAGCGTGCGCTCGGACAGCGCGGCGTCGCCATCGTCGAAAAGTGCCGCGGCGCGTTCGCCGGAGGAGTCGAGCGCATGAAGCGCGGCCTCATCGTCGCCGTTGCGGATCGCGATCGAAAGAAGCCCGATATCCGAATCGAGCCCGAAGCGATAGTTCTTCTCCAGCCAGACGACGCAATCGGTCAGCGCCGACTCCGGGTTAGCTGCTTCCGGCGGCTCGTCGAAAAGTCCGAGTTGCGGCCCGCTTACCGGTACTTCGGCCTCGGCATGCGGCAACGCCCGCTGTAGCCGTTTCGCATCGAGCCCGAGCGCCGACGCGATGCGCGCAATGCCCGCATGGCTGAACGACGGCTCCGCGCTCAGTTCCGCGAACACCGCGCCTGCCTCGACCGCCGAGAGCTGATCCTTGTCGCCGAGCATCACGAGCCGGCTCGACGGCGCGACGGCTTCGAGCAGATGCGCCGCCAGCGCGACGTCGATCATCGAGGCTTCGTCGACGACGATCACGTCGTATGGCAGCGGATTGTCGCGATGATGCCGGAAGCGCCCGTCCGCCTGCACGCCGAGCAGCCGCTGCAGCGTGAACGACGTGCGCGGCAGCCGCGCGGCGAGTTCGGGCGGCAGCTTGTCCGCACGCTCGATCAGCGCTTCCTGCATGCGCTGCGCGGCCTTGCCGGTCGGCGCGGCGAGCGCGATGCGCAAGTCCGGATCGGCATCGAGCAGGCACGCGAGCACGCCCACCACCGTCGTCGTCTTGCCGGTGCCCGGCCCGCCGCTCACGACGGTCAGCCGCCCCGCCAGCGCGGCGAACGCGGCAACACGCTGCCAGTCGATGTCGTCGTCGGCGCGCGGGCCGAAATAGCGGGCGATGCGCGCTGCATGCTCCGCTATGTCCCGCTGCGGCATTTCCATGCGTGCATCGCGCGAGCGTTCGACGAGCGCCTCTGCAAGCCGCCGCTCGTAATCGAAGTAGCGCGCGAGATAGAGCCGCCCATCCTCGTCGATGACGAGCGGCAGCAGATCGCCCGCATCCGCTCGCGCGGCGTCGCGCACGAGGCACGCGACGCCGCTCGCGAGCAACGCGTCTCGCGCCTCGTGAAAGCGCTCGTCGTGACGGCGCGCGAGCGCGGCGAGCGGCAGGCACACGTGACCTTGCGCAGTGGCGCGGCTCATCGCGAACGCGGCGCGCCCGGCCCACAGCACGCCGCGTTCGTCCGCGCCGAGCCGGGCCGCGAGCGCACTCATGCGCAGCGCAAAACCTTCCGCGAGCGCTGCGTTTTCGTCGACACCCGCGCGTTCGATGACATCGGGCGTGCTCATGCCGCACCTCCCGACATCAGCCGATCGAGCGCTTCGACCAGTTCCAGCGACGGCCTGCCGCGATGCACGCCGCTCGCCGCATCGCCATCGCGCCAATCCGGACGCACGCCGCGCACGAAAAGATACAGATAGCCGCCGATATGCGTGTCGTACGCATAGTCTGGCAAGCGCGCGCGCAAATAGCGATGCAGCGCGACCACATACACGAGCGCCTGAAGGTGATACGCGTGCTCCGCCATCGCGACGGCGAGTGGCGCGGCGGCGTAGTCGGAGGCGGCATCGCCCAGATGATTCGACTTCCAGTCGATGATCCAGTAACGGCCGTCGTGCTCGACGATCATGTCGATGAATCCCTTGATGAACCCGCGCAGCGCGCCGGACTCCAGCGCGACATCGGGAAAGCCGTGCGTTGCGAGCAGGCGCCGCAACGCGGTGAAATCGAGCGCATCGGCCGGAAACAGAAACTCGAGCTCGTTCATGCGGCGCGTCATCGCGATACTGTGCAGCCGCATGCCCGGCGCAATTTCAGTCGCGACCGTATCGGCGAGGAGGCGCAGCATCATCGGACGCAGGCGCGGCGCGAGCGCTTCGGGCGCGGGCGTCGGATGCTCGTGCAGCGCGCGCTCGACGGCCGCCGCCCAGCCCGACGGCTCCGTGAAATCGGCAAGCTCGTACATGCGATGCAGGCATTCGCCCGCCGCAGCGCCGCGCGGAAACGCGAGGATGTCGTCGTCGGCGAGCGGCGTCTCGTTCTTCGCGGACGCTTGCGCGCGCGCATCGTCCTTGAGCGCGGCGAGCTCGTCGTGATCGGGACGCGCTTCGGCGGGATGCGCCTGATTCGCCTCGTCGCGCGCGCCGGCGGCGATCAGCGAACTGAAGCTCGCCATGCGCCAGCGATCGCGCAAGATCCTTCGATTCGTGCGCGCGGCGATCTCGTGTTCGTTCGATGACTCGGCGGCGAGCGGCTCGCGCATGTCGATCACCGGCAGCGGCGCGACTCCGACCGCGCCATCCGCCTTCGCCGCGAGCGCGTGCCACGCCGCGACGATGTCCGCGTCTTCCGGCGGCTCCTTGCAGAATCCGTCGAACTCGCGTCCGCTGCCCGCGACGAGCCAGTTGAGCACGCTGCGGCGCGACTCTTTCGTCGACCGGTTCGACAGATAAAAACCCGCGACCACGTAACAGCGGAACACTGCCCGCGTCAGTGCGACATACACGAGACGCGCGCGCTCGGCCGCCTGCTCGCGCGCGATGGCCGCGCTGACGTGATCGTCCTCCTCGCCTTCGATGCCGTAATGCAGCACGGCAACGCCCGCATCGTCGTGATATTCGCGTGCGTCGGGCAGACCCGTTGCGGACGCATCGCGCGAGGCGCCGTCGTTCAGAAACGGACAGAACACGACCGCATATTCCAGCCCTTTCGACTTGTGTACAGTCACGATCTGCACGAGGTTGCGGTCGGATTCGAGACGCAGTTGCGCTTCCTCGCCGCCGCCCTGCCGCTCGCGCTGCGCGGCGAGCCAGCGCAGCGTCGGCGCGATGCCCGGCTGTTCCGCGCAACGCGCCTGCAGCAGCTCCGCGAGATGATTGACGTTCGTCAACCGGCGTTCGCCATCGGGCCGCGCGACGAGACGCGTCGCGATCGACAACTCGCGCGCGAGCGTGCGCCACATCACGGCGAAACCCCGTTCGTGCCAGATCGTGCGATAGCGCGAGAAGCGCTCGACCCAGCTCGTCGAATCGATCGGCTCGCCGTGCGGATCGGCCGCGTCTGCACGTTCGAGACGCCAGAGCGCGGCGGCGTCGAGCCCGAACCAGTCGGTCGCGAGCGCGGCGCGCAGGCGGCGCAGGTCGCCGGGCGTGTCGATGGCGGCGAGCACGCGCTCGATCTGCTCGGCGTCGGCCGAACCGAACACCGACGCCTGCGCGAGTTCCACGCTGCCGATGCCCCACGCGGCGAGCACGCGCTTGACGAGGCTGCCCTGCCGATGCGTCTGCACGAGCACGGCGATATCGCCCGCCGACAACGCCTCGTCGCCGATCCGCACTTCGCCGCGCTGCGCGCCGCGCAAAAGCCGCGCGATCTCAGCGGCGCAGGCTTCGGCGGCGTCGCGCTGCGCGTTGGTTTTCGACAGCGCCGCTTCGCCATGCGGCAGCATCCAGACGCAAAAATCCGCGATGTCCGAATAGGCCGCGGCGGGTGTGTCGTCGATGAACGGTCCGCGCTTACGGGTGCCCGCGCGCACCGGCTGATAGTCCAGCCCGTCGAGGATGAACGCCTTCGCATTCACTTCGAACAAGCGGTTGCACGCCTCGATGATCGGCGGCGTCGAGCGCTGATTGACCGCGAGCGTATAGCGCGCGCTCGCGCCGTCGCGCGCGGCGAGATACGTGTGCAGATCGGCGGCGCGGAAGCTGTAGATCGCCTGTTTCGGATCGCCGACGAGAAAGAGCGGCCCGTGCGGCGCGAACACACGGTTGAAGATCGCGTATTGCAGCGGGTCCGTGTCCTGGAATTCGTCGATGAGCGCAGCCGGATAACGCGCACGCAATGCCTCGGCGAGCCACGCATGTTTGACGAGCGCGTGATGCAGGTTCGACAGCAGATCGTCGAACGACACGACGCGGCGCGCGCGCTTGCGCGCCGCGAGTTCCGCGGGCGCGTGATCGAGCCATTCGCGCACGACATCGAGCCACAGCGCGCGCTGCGACGCTTCGGCGGCTGCGGCGGACGCGGCAAGCGCTTCGGCCTGATCGAAGAACGCATGCACGGGCGGCGTGTTCTTGAGCTTCGTGCCTTTCGCGAGCGCGGTGGCCGTGAGCTTGAGCGCGCGTTCGGGCGGCGGCGCGTGGCAGTCGCTTTCGGCGAAATACGCAGTCCATGCGTCGATGGCCTCGCCGATGATCTTCGCACTGTAGCTGTTGCCTTTGAGCGCACCCTGAGCGTCGGCGAGCAGCTTGACGATGGTGTCGCGCTCGGCGTTCCACAGCGCGCAGGCTTCGTCGAAGAGCGCCTGCATGTCGGCGGCCTCGGCCGCGCCGGTGTCGCCGAAGCGAAGCGCGGCCAGCGGCTTTTTCAGACGCCGCGCGAGTTGCGCATCGAGCGATGCCGGGCCCGCGCCTTTCGCGACGAGCCACGACGCGAACGACGCCGTGCGCGCCGCCACCGGCTCGACGCGCTCGCGCCAGAAGTCCGCCGCGAGCTCGAAGCGCAGCGCGCTGTCGTCGGCTTCCATGTCGAATGCGAACGGCATCGCGGCGGCGAACGGCGCCTCCTGCAGCGCGCGCTGGCAGAACGCGTGAATCGTGTGGATCGCGGCCTGATCGAACGTGGAGACCGCGATGCGCAGGCGCTTCGCGGCTTCGTCGGCATCGAGATCGGTGAGCGTCGTGTCGAAAAGCTGTTCGATGAACGGATCGCCGGCGGCATCGCCGTTTTCGATCGCATGCGCGACGCCCGCGAGCCGCGAGCGGATGCGCTCGTGCAGCTCGGCGGTCGCGGCCTTCGTGAACGTCACGACGAGAATCTGCTCGACGGACAGGTGCTTTTCGAGCAGCAGGCGCACGTAGAGCGCGCAGATGTTCCAGGTCTTGCCCGTGCCGGCGGAAGCTTCGATCTGGTTCACGCCGTCGAGCGCGCAAGAGAAGACGTCGAGTTCCTGCACTTCTTTGTTATCCACGGAGGTTGTCATGCGCCGCTCCGCAGATGTTGCTTGAGCGGCTCGAAGACGATGCGCGCGAGCGCGGCGAAGGCATCGTCGAGTGCGAGATTCGCGCCGCGGAATGCGATGCGCAACACCGGATCGTCGGATTCGGCGCGCGTGCGTTCCGACTCCCACGCGCCTTGCGCTTTCGAATCGCCCTCCTTCACCTTGAGCCACGCGCTCTTCGGAAAGAACCTGAGCGGCATGCGCCGTCCCGCGCGATAGAGCGCCGCGAGCGCGGCGAGATGCGTGAGCGGATCGGCGACGGGCGTCAGCTCGAAATCCGCCGCCTGCGAGCCGCGCCCGTGCCAGATCGTGCGGCGCGGGCCGAGCGGCAGCGCCGCGCAATACGCGAGATGCGCGAGCCACGCCGACAGATAATCGCGCGCGCGCGGCGCGTCGTAGCGATAGATCACCTGCCCTTGGGGCGTCAGCGCGTTGAGCGTGCCGGCGAGCGTCATCGGACGAAGGTCGACGAGCGCATCGTCGAAGGCGCCGAAGAGCGCGACGTTATCCGTGTCGGGCCAGTGCGGCGTGAGATCGAGCGTGAACGGCAGACGTCCGATACCCGCCGCCGTCGACGCGCGCACCCGCTCAGCCAGTTGACCGAGCGCGTGCAGCTCGCGCGCCTGCCACACGCCGCCCGTCGCGCCGCCCGGCATTTCGGGACTCGCGCGGGCGACCCGTCTCGCGCGTTCGCGTGCGGCGCGATCGTTGTCATCGTCGGCGTCGAGCAGCGCGGGCAGCACGCGCGCGGCAAGCGCGTCGCGGCCCGGAAAGCCCAGTTCGAACGGCTCGGTGTCGTCGAGCTCGGCTTCTGCATCGACGAGCGCGATGCCGAGCCTGTCACGCAGAAGCGCCCGCGCGGGATGCCGCCAGAAGCGCACGAAGTCGTCGAACGCGACCGTCTGCACCTCGTCTTCCTGCGGCAAGGGCGCGGAGAAGAACGGCGCGACGGGCTGCGTCCTGCCGGATTCCAGCGCGCGTGCGAGTTCGGCACGCTCGGGCTCGTAGGTGTACAGCCGGCCGTCATCGCGAAAATAGTCGGGCGCATAGGGCTGAAGAGGATGCTCGAACACGAAGCTCGCACGCGCTTTCGCGAGTGCTTCCGGCGCAGCATGCTTGCCCGCGACGGACTTCGCCAGATAGTCCAGCAGTTCGTCGATGAGCGCGGCGGGCGGCAGCACGGCGTTGTCGCGGATGCTGCGTCCCGTGTACGCGATCATCAGCCGGTCGCGCGCGGCGAGCAGGAGATCGAGGAACAGGTTGCGCTCGTCGTCGCGCCGCTGCCGGTCGCCGAGTCTGGAAAAGCGCGCCATCAGGTCGAACTCGTCGGCGCGCGTCAGGCTCGGCAACATGCCGTCGTCCATGCCGAGCAGACACACGACGCGATACGGCAAGCCGCGCAGGCTCGTCAGCGACGAAAACGTGACGCCGCCCCACGGCACGCCGCCGCGCGCGGGATCGTCGAGCGTGTCGGTGAGCGCGGTGCGGATCACCGCCGCCGACACTTCGGTTTCGCCCGCGCCCTCGTGCATCGCGACGACGAGCGCATCGATCGCGCCGCGCACGTCGCCGATCGAATCGGTGAACGCGACGCCGGCATCGAAGAAACGTTCCAGCGCTTCGAGCAGCAGATCGCCCCAGGCGCGTGCCGTACGCGGCGTCGCGATGCGCGCGGCAAACGCGTCGATATCGTCGACGAAGCGCGTGAGGCGCCCGAGCAGCTCGGCGTCCGAGCCGTTCGCGCCTTCGATCGGCAGCCATTCCGCGACCGGCGCGCCGCCCTTCGGCAGCGCGTAGCCGAGATAGAGACGCGTGAGGGCATCGGCGAACGTGTGGCGGGCGGCGGGCACGTGCTCTTCGGTGACTTCATCGGGACGCAGGCCGCGCCGCGCGCCCGCGGCGGCGAGCCACGCCTGCGCCGTTTCGAGCGCGATGGCGTCGATGCCGTAGCGCGCCGCGATCGCATCCACACGCAGCCATTCGACGAGCTCCGGCGCACCGACGCCGCGCTCGGTGAGCGCGAGCCAGTCGATGAGCGCGCGCGCGACGGGATTCGCCTGCGACGGCGGCAGGCCCGTGATGCGATACGGAATGCGCCGCCGCTCGTTGCTCGCGCCCGCGGGCGCTGTGCCGAAAATGCCGTCGATGAGCGGTCCCGCCACCGCGAGATCCGGAAACGCGACGAGCACGTCCGACGGCTCCAGCCCTTCGATCTCGTCGAACCAGTCGAGCAGCCGGTCGTGCAGGACTTCGAGCTGACGCGACAGGCTATGACACACGTGCACTTCGATGCCGTTCTCGACGATCTCATCGGGCTGCGGCTCTGCGTTCTCTTCATCGAGCGCGAGGATGCCGTTCTGCACGCGCGCGAGCCACGTCGGCGCGGGATTGGCTTCGAAAAGCTGCCGCTCTGCCGACGACGCGCTCTCGGTCAACTCGTGCAGCATGTGAAGCTGCGCCTGCGTTTGCCGGCCCCATTCCGCGAGCAGCGGATGGCCGACTTCCTGATAATCCGCCTCGCCCTTCAATTCGAGTTGCTCGACGCGCGCCTCGCTCACGATGTCGAACCAGAACTCGCGGCACGGATTGCTCGCGTACACGCGCACGTCGATCCAGCGCGACAGCTCGCGCAAAAGCGCGATATGCAGCGGCGGCATCGTCGGCAGCGCGAACACGCTGATGCGGCGCGGCCATTGGGCGCGCATTGCGGCGTCGAGGTCGAGGCCGGGGGCGTCGGCGAGGAAGCGGTATGCAGGCGGCGTCGGGTCTTTTGCGTCGCCGCTCGCATCGAAGGCGAGATCCGCGAGCAGCGCGCGCCAGAGCGCGGCCTGCCAGCGTTCGTCTTCGCGTTGGATATCGTTGGCGCCCGCGAGACGCGGACCGCGTGTATCGATTTCCGCGCCTGAGCCAGGACCACCCGCAAGAATGGACCCGCCCGCCTGCCAGTGATTGAGCCACTCCGGCCGATACGTCAGATAGTGATCGAAGACCGTCGCGATGCGGCGCGCGAGTTCATAGCGCATGGAATCGTCGGCGGCGTGGAGATAGGTCGAGAGCCGCGCCGAATCGCCGAACGACGGGTCTTCGAACAGCCGATAGCAGCGCCACGCGAGCCGGTCCGGCGCGAACGGCGAATGCGCGGGCACCGGCAGCACGCGGCCGATCTGCGCCCACAGCCATTGCGCCAGATAGCAGAAGTCGACGTTCGCGCAGATGCCGAAACGCTCCGCCATGTCGAGCTCGAGCCGCCGCCGCAGGGCCGCGCTCGGCACGATGACGGCCTCGCGCGCGAAGGGATCGCCCTCGCGCATCGCGAAGGTGTCGAGGTCTTCGAAGAGCGCGGCGGCGAGCGTCTCGTGACGGTTCGAATAGAAAAGTTCGAGCATGGAAAATGGCTTGCAATGCGGCCCCGGAACGCGTCGTCCGCTGCACGATTTGAAAAGCTTTGTAGATTCAGGCGCCAGCATAGCAAAGCATGCGCGGCGTCGAGAACCTGGCCGAATGGCCGAGGTCCGAAGCCCGTGGGAGTTGAGTTAGACTCGTTCTCGCCTCGTCCCCGAAACATCAACGAGCGTCAAAACAGGAAGTCGATGCGCTATTCGTTCGAAATCAGGAAGTTCATTTACAGCCAGTATTTCTTCGGCGGTTTGCGCATCGCTTTGGGCGTGTCGCTGCCCGCCGTCCTGATGCTCATCGTTTTTGACAATCGCGAGCTTGGTTTCACGATCGCGACCGGCGCGCTCGGCGCGTGCGTCGTCGACATGCCCGGCCCGCTGCGGCACAAGCACAACGAGATGCTGGCGTGCACGGTCATCGGTTTCGTTGCGGCGCTTGCAACGGGCATCGCGACGGCGCACCCGCTCACGCTCTGGCTCACCATCGTGCCGCTGACGTTCGTGCTGTCGCTGATCGTGGTGTACGGCAATCGCTGGCCGCAAATCAGCTTCGCGACGCTCTTCATGATGGTCGTCACGCTCGAAGAGCATTTCACGCCGATGCAGGCGCTCATCAACGCTTCGTGGATTCTCGTGGGCGGTCTCTGGTACACGTACTGGGCGACGCTCGTGAGTCGCCTGTTCGTCTATCGCATCGAGCAGCAGGCGCTCGCCGAAAGCATGTTCAGCTGTGCGGAGTATCTGCTCGCGCGCGCCGAGTTCTACGATGGCGACGCCGATCTCGACGAGTGTTATCGCACGCTGATCGAAAAGCAGGCCGTGGCCGTCGAGCGGCAGGAAGCGGCGCGCGACATCGTGCTGCGCAATCTGCCTAAGGTGAAGAGCGGCAAGCTCGATCCGCGGCGCGCGCGGCTCTTCAACCTGTTCATCAACGTCGTGGATCTGCACGAGTTTTTCGTCGGCTCGCATACGGACTATCCGCTCGTCAGAAAGACCTTCGCGGGCTCCGACGTGCTCGTTTTCTATCGCGACCTGGTGCGCAAGGCCGCCGCCGACCTCGAAGATATCGGGCTCGCCGTGCTGCAGAACAGTCCGGCCGGCAAGCAGATCAGCATGAAGGCCGAACTGCGCGCGATCGAATTCGAACTGGAGCTCATGCGCAAGCACGGACTGCCGGAGAAAAATCCCGAAGCCTATACGGCGGCGACGGCCGTGTTCAGGCGCTTGTGGAGCGCGACGCGCCTCATCGAAAAAATGCGCCGCCGCACGCGCGACGACGCGAGCCAGACCGAGACCGAAGTGCAGATCGACCATGCGTTGTCGCGCTTCATCTCGAGCCGGCGCGTGCCGTTCATGCAGATTTTCTCGAACCTCACGATGTCCTCGCCGAGCTTCCGGCACGCGCTGCGCGTGACGATCGCGGTGGGTATCGGCTACTGGCTCGGGCGTCTTTTGCCGCTCACGAACGCATACTGGATCGTGATGACCACGGTCATCATTCTGAAGCCGGGCTACTCGCTCACGAAGCAACGCAACACGCAGCGGATCATCGGCACGGCGATCGGCTGCACGGTGACCATCGCGCTGATCCTCTTCGTGAAGGAGCCGCATCTCCTGCTCTTCGTGATGTTCGCGTCGATGGTGATGAGCTACAGCCTCCTGCTTTTCAACTATGCGGCGAGCGTCGTGTTCACATCGTCGTATGTGCTGTTGATGTTTCATCTGCTCGCGCCGGGGAGCTTGCGGATCATCGGCGAGCGCGCGATCGATACGGTCGTCGGCTGCGCGATCGCCATCGCGGCGAGCCATCTTTTTCCGTATTGGGAATACCGGCTGATGGGCAAGCTCGTGAAGGACCTGCTCGCCGCGACGCGCAACTATCTCGAAGCCAGCTGGTGGTGGCGGGCGAAGCCGGCTTCCCAGACCGAGCGGACGCGCGCTTCGTCATCGACGGTAGAAACGCCGGCCGTGTTCGCCGATGCGAATGCCGGCGCAGTCGCCGCGGCGTCATCGGTCATCGCGGAAGCGGCCGGCGAGCCGTCGGCCGCCACGACGCTGCCCGAACCGGCGATCGTCGCGGATTCGGCGATGAAAGCCGCGAGCGCGACGGCGCAACGATTGTCGTCAGTGAGCATCGGGGAGAGCACGGCGGCCACGGCGAGCAAGGGCGCGTCCGTGGCGGCGACGGTCGCCGCCACGGCACTCGACCGCGACTTCCGCTATCGGCTCGCGCGCAAGAATGTGCACATCGCGTTCGCCAACCTCGCCCAGGCGTTCCAGCGCATGATGCTGGAGCCGAAGGCGCAGCAGAGGTACGTCGCCGAATTGAACGATCTGCTCGTGCAGAGCCATGTGCTCGCCTCGCAGATCACCGCCGCCGCGCCGCTTTTGCAATCGCTCAATGACGCGGGCGGCCAGCCGTTCGAGCCGGTGCAGCGCACGTTCGGCGTCGTGCGCGACAATCTCGCTGGCGCCGTGGACGATCTGCCCGCCCCAGCACAGCCCGATTCACCGCCCGCGCAAGCCGACGCGCTCAAGGAGCTACGACGCGATCTCGACAAGATGGTGGTCGATGCCGAGCGCACCCAGTCGCTGTCCGCCGATGCGCTGCACGACCTGAAGCTGCTCGCGCATCAATGCAAGCAGATGCTGACGGCGGCGTCGCTCATCGGAAAAGACGCGGCGCAGATTCGTCTTCCGGTTTGAAAGCGCTACTGTGACGCGCCGAGCGCGGGCACGGCGGGACGCACGTCGCTGGCGGCGGACGGTTGCGCCTCTTGTCGGTCGAACTCGCGTTTCTCGCGGATCGCGTTGAAGAGGACCGTGCCGATCACGATCAGAATCACCACGACGATGAACACGCTCACGGCGCGTGTCGGGTTTTTCCGGGGCGTGCCGTGCGGGTGGCGAGGGTCGCGAGGATCGTGGGTCATGGGGATGCGGAAAGTAGCGCGGTTTCGAGAGAAGAACCGCCATCCTAGCCGCTTTGGATTTCAGTCGGGTTTCGAACCGCTGCGAACGTTTCAGGATGCGCGCTTCCAGCGCGAAATTCTCTACTGCACCAACGCGCTTGAAGAGCATCGGCCGACCAGCAATACTTGTTCCGATTCCATGCGCGTCCGATCCCCGCAAGGCTACAGGGGCAATGCAGGGATACCTAGTGACCGGACGTGTTGCGCCGCCCTCGCCGGGCGGCTTTTTATTTGAACGAATGCGCAGTGAGTCGCTGGCGCAGCGCATCGCGGAGCGACAAGCAAAAATGGCGGATCACGAGATCCGCCATGCTGGCTGCACCGCGCAGACCGCCCGGTCAGAACGTGACTTTCTGATCGATGACGGTCTTGCCGTTGATAGTAATCACCGAAGAAGCCGAACCGGTCTGCGTCGACGTGCCGGGCTGCATGCCCGCGCCATCACGAAAGAAATCGCCAATCTGTTTCGCGGCTCCGCCAGCGACGCCGGATTGCGACAATGCATTGCGCGTGATTTTGATCATTTCTTTGAATCTCGCCTGAATTTGAGGCCCATAGGCCGTGTGAATGCGTGACATGCCCTCATGTTCCCGGCCTTTCGAAATCCCGAGCGTTTACGAGCTTCAAGACCGGGCACGATTCATCATACGCATCTGAATCGTCCGCGTATTGCTAAAAACTCCTAACTTTATTTGAGTTTGAGCAGGAAATGCAGCCGCCCTTCGTCAGCAGTCGCCGAGACAGAGGCTCAAGGCTCCAGTGCCGGCCTCACCGGAAGCGCCGTCGAATACTTGATCTGCTCCATCGCGAAGCTCGAGCTCACGTCATAGAGCGGCACCGCACGAATGAGTTGCTTGTACACGCGGTCGTAGTCGTCGATATCGGACACGACGACGCGCAGCAGATAATCGGTCTCGCCGCTCATCCGGTACACCTCGACCACTTCCGGAATATCGCGCACTGCGCGCGTGAAATCCTCCGCCCACGTCTGCGTATGCTGGTTCGTGCGCACTGCGACGAACACTGTCGTGCCCACGCCCAGCTTCTTCGGATCGCACAGCGCCACCTGCGCGCGAATCACGCCCGTCTCCTTCAGCCGCTGAACGCGCTTCCAGCACGGCGTCTGCGACAGATTCACACGTTGCGCGAGCTCCGCGATGGGCATCGTCACGTCGTTCTGCAGCAACTCGAGCAGTTTGCGGTCGATGAGGTCCATTCCCATGCTGCACCCCTGGTAGGAAATTATTCTATTTCTGGATATCCGAGCGGAATTATATGGAAACTAATTCTGGAGGCAAGCCGGTATAAATAAGCCGATCAGATAACAACGAAGAGACGGCCCTTTCACTATGCGACCCGAACATGTCAGCCGCCCGACGCGGCCTTTATTCTGCGCTTCCGGCGCCAATCGGAGCGTGGCGCTCGAACAGTTGTGCAGCGAAATCGATGCGGCTTTCGAAGCCGCCAAAACCGCGCCGCAAGCGTCGTTCGGACAGCGCGTGCGCCTCGCACTGCAACGCGCGATCGCAGCGCCTGGCCTGCTGCGGCCGGATCAGCGCGTAAGCAATTCGCAAGCGTATTGCCGCCATCTGCTCGCCGCCGATCCGCTCAACCGCTATGCGATCGCCGCGCTCGTCTGGGAGCCGGGGCAGGCGAGCCCGGTGCATGGCCATCGGACATGGTGCGGCTATGCGGTCATCGAAGGCACGCTCGAAGAAACGCTTTATCGCTGGGATACGCTCGAGCATCGCGCGATCGAAACGCGGCGGCATCCCCGTCCGCCGGGCGCGGTGTCTTACGTGGATGCGGGACGCGGCGCGATTCATCAGCTCGGCAATCCCGCCGATGCCGCCGCGCGCGCCGTGTCGCTGCATATCTACGGCGTCGCGGGCGCGCAGATCGCCACGCACGTCAACGATCTGCTCGCGGCGTGACGAATCGAACCGCCGCTCAGCCCTTCCCCGGCTCTGAAGCCGTCGGAATCTGCGGCGGAATCTGCACCGATTGATCGGTCGGCGGCGGCGCCGGCTGCGGTTCGTGCGACACGTCGCGCGCCGCGGTTCGCGTGCGAGCAGACTCCGGACCGATCGCCAGCTCTTCTTCCTCTTCTACCGGCGCGGGTGTCTCGCCCGTCCAGATGCGTCGCGCGCGCGCTTCGGCGTTGTCGGCAAACGTGGCGTCGCGCGTCATCTGCACGTGCATTTGCGGCACCGGAATCTCCATGCCGGCCTCGTCCATCTTGCGCTTGATACGCAGGTTGAACGCCCGCGCGACGCTCCATTGCTGCAGCGGCCGAGTCTTGATCTGCCCTTTCACGACCATCCAGTTCGGATCGAAGCGGTCGAGGCCCCAAACTTCGACCGGCCCGAGCATTTCGAGCCTATAGCGGAAATCGGCCATCAGATCGGCGCCGACTTCGCGGATCATCTGCGTGACTTCATCGATGTCGGCAGAGAACGGCACGCGCACTTCGAACACGGCGTAGGCGAAATCGCGTGACAGATTCTTCACCGTCTTGATCTGCGAGAACGGGATCGCGTGGATCGCGCCCTGGCCGTCGCGCAGGCGCACCGTGCGGATCGTCAGGCTCTCGACGATGCCCGCGTGGCCGCCTTCGACCTCGATCGAATCGCCGACCGAAATCGTGTCCTCGATGATGATGAAAAGCCCCGTGATCAGATCCGCGACGAGCGACTGCGCGCCGAAGCCGACCGCGAGACCGATCACGCCCGCGCCCGCGAGCAGCGGCGTCACGTTGAGGCCGAGGTTCGCGGCCGTGACGATCGCCGCGACCGTCAGCAGGAACACGAACACGACGTTGCGCACGAGCGGCAGCATGGTTCGCGCGCGCATGCTCGGACCGCGCCCGCCGCGCCGCGCGGCGTCCGGGCGCAGTGCTTCCTGAATGCCCGTATCGATGAGTATCCAGATCAGCCACACGACGAAGAACGTCAGCACGATCATCGCGACCGCGTGCGTGATGCCGCGCGCGGCGACGCTCTCCTCCGCCATGTGGGCGAGCGAAAAGCCCCAGAAGCGTGACGACAGTTCGAGAAACACGAGCCATATGCCGACCACGATCATCGTGCCGACGAACTTGACGAGCCTGCGCACATAGGCCGACTGGCGGCGCGGTCTTCTCGACTTGGGCCGCGTGATGCGCACGACGATCGCCGACAGAAAGAACCCGACGACAAGCAGGCCCGCAGTCGCGATCGCCATCTGCAAGACGTTCTCCGACGTGCCGATGCCCATCAGCGTCGCGACCACCGATGCCGACGCGAGCAACAGGAGCGGCAACTGCCATAGCGACGCGACCACTTCGAAGGTCTCGGTCGCGGCCTTGCGAGTGTTGCGCTGCTCATAGGAGCGGCTTCTGATCAGATGCGCGACGGGCCGCTGGAACGCGAGCGCGAAATACGCGGTGAGGCCGGCCGCGCCCATGTTCGCGCAGGTCGAGATGAGCGCGGAGAGATTGGAGCCGAGCTGCTGCGCGACATCGTAATTGGCTGCGGCGTCGCCGAGCGCGCCGAGCGTGCCGATCAGAAACAGCAGGCGCCGCGCGCGAATGATCAGCACGTTCACCGCCACGCGCCGGTGCGCCGAGCCGAACAGCGAGAACATGATGAGACAGATCGCGGAGAACACCGCGCCTGCGACCATCGCGTAGGCGGCGACCATCGCCAATGTGCGGCCGAGCGACAGCGGCATGTAATGCGTGAAGGTCAGCGCCGCGAGAAACGCGAAGAGATACGGCGCCACGCGGCGCAGCGTGAAGAGCAGCAGTTCGCGTGTGGTCGGATTCGAATGCAGGCCGGTGTCGATGCCATAGCGCGCCTGCACGCGCCGCTGGATATAGACGAGCACGAACGCGCACGCGCCCCAGCCGAGAAGCATCGCGATGAAGTTGAAGAGCGTGCGGCCGAACGACTCGCGGCTCTGGCTGGTGACGATCGTGAAGAGCTCGTTGCCGGCCGCGTTGAAGCGTCCGCCCCAATACGCGATCGGCGTCTTGCCGCGCTTCACGTCGGCTTCGATGTTGGTGAGCGCCGACGCGATCGCGCCGAGCAGGCCCGCGTTCTGCGCCATCGTCGCCACCACCGACGATGTCGTCGAGGCCGGCGCGACGCCTGCCGCGGGCGTGCCGCTTGCCGTGCTGTCCGCGGCGGCGGTGGCGTTGGCGGCGCCGGACGCGGGTGCTGTGGCATCGGCGGCGCGCTTGGCATCGCGCAGATGCTTCAGTTGCGCGACGAGCGCAGCGCGCTGCTTGTCGCTGTCGAGCGTCGTGATGATGTTGTCAAGCGAGCGCACCATCTCGGCATCGGACATGGCGGGCGCATCTGCCCCCGACGCGGCGTCCGGCGCGGATGCGGGCGCAGCGGGCGTGATCAGTTCCTGGAATGTAGGCAGCGTAAGTGCGGAAGCCGCATGGGCGGCGGGCGCCGTGAGCGCGATCGACGCGGCCAGCACCGGCGCAAGACCAAGCGAAACCGCGTGCAAAGCGTGTCGCGCAAAGCGCCGCGCGCACGCGGCGCAGATCAGCACGAGCGCCGCAATCCAGGGCATCGCGACTGACGCCCACGCGCGCTGCTGCGCGAGGTTGCGTGACTTCATAACGGTCTCGATTTCTGAAAGACCGCCAGTTTAGCGGCTGTGGCGAGACGCCCGCCCAACGCGGACGTAACCGAATGTTAAGCGTCCGTTCGCCGGTCTTTCAGGCGAAACCGCGCTGGGATCCGCGTCGCACGGCTCGCTATTTGTCCATCTCCGTGCGCGTACCGCTGCTTTCGGTCGATGGGTTGGCCGCACCGGCTTGCGCGTTCGACGCGCCGCTTTGCGCAGACCACTCCTGCAGCTTTCGCCCCGCCGACTGCAAGCCAGCGCCGGTCGCGCTCGCGGCATTGTTGATCGCTGCATTCGTCGCGCTCGCCGCGTTGTCGAAATTCGACCGCGCCGTCGCGGCGACACCGCTCGCGGATATATCGGGCATCGAGCCAGCGCTGTCGACGCCCTGCTGCGCCGACTGCTTCGCTGCATCGACCTTCTGGCCGACGTAGCTCGCCGCCTGATCGAACTTCTGGCTGGTCTGGCTCGCGATGTTGTTGAGCGCGCTCGCGGCCTGTCCCGCGGTTGCGTCGTGTTTCTCGCACGCGGCGAGTAAGCCGAGCGCCGTGAACGCCACGGCGATGCGGGTCATGGGAGTCATCTGCATGGTGTTACCTTCTGCCTGGTACGTGCTGATATTTGCTGATACGTGCGCGTTCGAGCGCGCCTCTGCGAAATCGCCGCCCGCGCGAGATCGCGCGGTGCAATTCCAACTTGGTTTCGCGCACATCATACGCTGCCGTCGCGATGCCTCGATCGAAACTCCAGGTCGCTCGAAGCGCGCGCATCGAACTCACGAACCTTGCATCGCAGGGGAACCTTGACTGCCAAAAATCAGCTGCAATCAGCCGTTCGACGAAGGCATTCGGAAAGGCACACTCGCGCAGAAGCGAAATAGAATTTTCCCTCTACATTTAAGAGACTTCTGGTTTGGCGTGTTACAGGCTTGGCATATATTCGCCTCCGTTCCTGCCTTCACGATGTCCCGCACCATGCTTTTCATGAATGTCGCTGTCGCCCTCGTCGCGGGGTTCATATTGTTCGAGCCGTTTACCCGCGCCCCCGTCTCCCGCTTCACCACGCCCCGCATGCGCCGCAGTCTCGCTAACCGCTCTTTCTCCCAGGCGGGGGCGGCATTCTTCGCGGCATTGCTCGTCGCAACGAGCCCGCCGGCGCCGCAACAGATCTCCCCGCTGATCGTCTTCGCAGCGGCACTGCTGCTCGTGTTCGCAAGCATCTATTGGATCGTGCGCGGCAAGCGCCTGCTCAGGGCGCCGCGCGTGTTCAGCAACATGTATTGAGGTTTCGACGCGGCGCGCAACGCGCCGCATCTGTTCGCGGCCTTCTCTTTCCTTCCTTCCCCCGATCGTCCCGGCCCAATGCGGTTCGCCCGCATTGAAGGTATATTCGCGCCGATGCTTTTCGCGAACGCCTGGACGAAAAAAAAGGCGCTACGTTTCCGTAGCGCCTTAAAAGTTCTAGCCATTCCGAGGGCCGTGCTAGAACCTGAGAGCCGGTGAGTCGAGCCTCAGCGGAAAGCGCACACAGACGCACATCGCTTCGGGTTTCGAAATTCGGTTCCATTTTTTCCGGGATCACTGCTCAAGTCAAGCAAAATTTCGCGGTCCGGGCAAGTGCCCAAGTTTCGTTCAACTTGCGTCATTGCCAAAAGAACTTTCATCACTCATGCAGCTTATTGCGAAGTCTTGCATCGTTTGCAAGTTTCTCGATTCGAGCTTGTAGAATTGCGGCCAGCCACCAAACAAAACGACGTTTCACAAAACAAATGCCTATGCAAATCGAACGGTCATCGGCCCGGGAACGCGTCCGCGAGAAGGACGGCGAGGAAGTCACCGCGCTCGCGCGCGGGCTGGACGTGCTGCGCCGGATCGCCGCCGCCGATGCGCCCGTGAGCAATCGTGAGCTGACCGACTGGACCGGCATTCCCAAGCCGACGATCTCGCGCATCACCGCGACGCTCGTCGGTGCGGGACTGCTGCATCGTCTGCCGGACAGCGAGCGTTTCGTGCTCACCGCGTCCGTACTGGAACTGAGTAACGGATTCTTGCGCAATTTCGATATTCGCGCCCGGGCGCGCCCATTCCTCATCCGGCTCGCCGAGCGCACTGGATTATCCGTGCATCTCGCCGTGCGCGATCGTTTGGAGATGGTTGTAATCGATGCCATTCGGCCTCGATCGGCCGTGCTGGTCTCGCGGCTCGAAGTCGGCGGCCGCATGGACCTGAGCCGCACCGCGGTCGGGCGGGCGTATCTCGCGGTGCTCTCGGACGCGGATCGACGCGCGCTCATCGGCAGTCTTCAGACCGCATCGGGCGACGACTGGCCGGCCATCGCGGGCGGCTTGCAGCGCGGCATCGACGACGCCTTGCGTCTGGGTTTTGCGACTTCCCTCGGCGAATGGCATCACGGGCTCAATGCCGTGGCGGCCGGCTTCGTCGGCCCGTCGGGAGAACGTTACTCGGTCAACTGCGGCGGCGCCGCGCATCAATGCCCGCGCGAAAATCTGATCGACGACATCGCGCCCGTTCTGCTCGAATGCGTCGGGCACATTACGCGTGAGATCGGCGGCACGCATGCGCCGAACGCGACGCACGCCGAGAGTTAAATCGATCGGCGTCGGCTGACCAGCGCAAGCGCATCGAAAGCCTTTAACCGGCGCGCGTGTAACAGTCGTAATCAACAGAAAGAATGACCGGTGGACGGCCCCCGGTGCGGGACGTAGCATCATGCTTCGCGCGCACCGGAGCCGCGCGGCCGCCTTTCCGCCCGCTTTCGCGGCTCCGACTATCCAAGGCTTCCGCTCCGGTTGCGGTTCATGCGCGCGGCGCATGCCATGCGCGCCCGAATCGCGACCGCCGCCCGTCCGCGCTCCGTACATTAGTTTTGAAAGACCCAGCCACCGAATCGATGGACGACCAAAAGAATCCCTCCGGGCCGCGCCCGACACCTCCTACGCCCGCCTCGCCCGCGGCCGTCGAGCCTGCCAGACGGCGTCGCAAGATAGTGCCGCTCATCGTCGCAATCCTGATCGTCGCCGGCGCGATCGCGTGGTGGCATCCGTGGAATCGCGGCAGCGGCGGCGGCACGAGCGGCCAGCCCGAAGCGCGTCAGGGCGGCCGGCGCGGCGGTGCCAACGCGATGAACCAGCCGCAGCCGGTGCACGTGGCGGGCGTCACGCAGGGTGAAATGCCCGTCGTCATCAATTCTCTCGGCACGGTCACGCCGCTGGCCAACGTCACGGTCAAGACGCAACTGAACGGCACGCTCGTCGACGTCGCTTTCAAGGAAGGCCAGATGGTCAAAAAGGGCGACCTGCTCGCGCAGATCGATCCGCGTCCGTATGAAATCTCGCTGCGCAATGCAGAGGGCGCGCTCGCGAAAGATCAGGCGCTGCTGCAGACCGCGCGCCTCGACTTGCAGCGCTATCAGACGCTGCTGTCGCAGGATTCCATCGCGAAGCAGCAGGTCGACACACAAGCCTCGCTCGTGAAGCAGTACGAAGGAGCGGTCAAGTCCGACCAGGCGAACGTCGATACCTACAAGCTCGATCTGACCTACGCGCGCATCACGGCACCGGTGTCGGGGCGCGTCGGCCTGCGTCAGGTCGATCCCGGCAATTACGTGACCACGGGCGATACCAACGGCGTCGTCGTCATCACGCAGTTGCAGCCGATCAGCGTCATTTTCACGACGTCCGAAGACAACCTCGCCGCCATCCTCAAGCCGCTGCACGCGGGCACGAAGATGTCGGTGACCGCGTACGACCGCGCGAACACGACGCCGCTCGAAGGTGGCTTTCTCGAGACCGTCGACAACCAGATCGACACGGCCACCGGCACCGTGAAGCTGCGCGCCACGTTCGACAACAAGCAGAGCATGCTTTTTCCGAATCAGTTCGTGAACACGAAGCTGCTCGTCGATGTCATCAAAGACGCGACCATCGTGCCGACATCCGCGGTGCTGAACGGCTCGTCGGGCGCGTTCGTGTACGTCGTGAAGCCGGACAACACCGTGACGGTGCGCAACGTGAAGATCGGCCCGGTCGATGGTGAACGCACCAGCATCAAGTCCGGTCTTCAGGTGGGCGAGCGTGTGGTGATCGACGGTTCCGACCGCCTCAAGGAAGGCGCGAAGATCACGATTCCGGCCGAGAAGGCGAAGGCGGCTTCGGGTGCTTCAGGCGCTTCAGGTGCTTCGGGCGCATCCGCTGCGGCGCCGGCGTCCGCAGCGTCCGGTACGCGTCATGGCAAGCATCGGCAACAGCAATCGCAGCAGTAAGCGCCAGTCAAAAGCATGAATCCATCCCGCATTTTTATTCTGCGCCCGGTCGGCACGGCGCTCCTGATGGCGGCGATCATGCTGGTCGGCTTGGTCGCACTGCGCTTTCTGCCGCTCTCGGCGCTGCCGGCCGTCGACTATCCGACGATCCAGGTTCAGACGTTCTACCCGGGCGCATCGCCCGACGTGATGACATCGAGCGTCACCGCGCCGCTCGAAAAGCAGTTCGGCCAGATGGCGAGCCTGAATCAGATGTCGTCGCAGAGCTCGGCGGGCGCGTCGGTCATCACGCTGCAGTTCAGCCTCGACCTGCCGCTCGATATCGCCGAGCAGGAAGTGCAGGCGGCGATCAACGCGGCGGGCAATCTGCTGCCGTCCGACCTGCCCGCGCCGCCGATCTACGCGAAGGTGAACCCCGCCGACGCGCCGATCATGACGCTCGCGGTCAGCTCGAAAACCTTGCCGCTCACGCAGGTGCAGGATCTCGCGGACACGCGTCTCGCGCAGAAGATCTCGCAGGTGGCGGGCGTGGGCCTCGTATCGGTGAGCGGCGGCAACCGCCCTGCCGTGCGCATCCGCGCGAACACGCGCGCGCTCGCGTCGTATGGACTGAACATCGACGATCTGCGCACGACGATTTCGAACCTCAACGTCAATACGCCGAAGGGCAACTTCGACGGCCCGACGCGCGCCTACACGATCAACGCGAACGACCAGCTCACCGACGCCGACGCCTACAAGAGCGCGGTCGTCGCCTATCGCAGCGGCCGGCCGGTGATGCTGACCGACGTCGCGACCATCGTGCAGGGTCCGGAGAACACGAAGCTCGGCGCGTGGGTCGATTCGACACCCGCGATCATCCTGAATGTGCAGCGCCAGCCGGGCGCGAACGTGATCGCCGTCGTCGACGGCATCAAGAAAATTCTGCCGCAGCTGCAACAGGCGCTGCCCGCGGCGCTCGACGTGCGCGTCGTCACCGACCGCACCACGACCATCCGCGCGTCCGTGCGCGACGTGCAGTTCGAGCTCGCGCTGTCCGTCGTGCTCGTCGTGCTGGTCATTTACCTCTTTCTCGCGAACGTCTACGCAACGATCATCCCGAGCCTGTCCGTGCCGCTGTCACTGGTCGGCACGCTCGCGATCATGTATCTGTGCGGCTTCTCGCTCGACAACCTCTCGCTGATGGCGCTGACCATCGCGACCGGTTTCGTCGTGGACGATGCGATCGTGATGATCGAAAACATCGCGCGCTACGTCGAGGAAGGCGATCCGCCGCTCGAAGCGGCGCTCAAGGGCTCGAAGCAGATCGGTTTCACCATCATTTCGCTGACGGTGTCGCTGATCGCCGTGCTGATTCCGCTGCTCTTCATGGGCGATGTCGTCGGCCGCCTCTTCCATGAGTTCGCGATCACGCTCGCGGTGACCATCGTCATTTCGGCGATCGTTTCGTTGACGCTCGTGCCGATGATGTGCGCGAAGCTCTTGCGCCACACGCCGCCGAAGGAAAGCAAGCGGTTCGAAGCACGCGCGCACCAGTTCATCGATTACGTGATCGGGCGCTATGCGGTCGCGCTGAACTGGGTGCTGGCGCGTCAGCACGCGACGCTGTTCGTCTTCGTGCTCACGCTCGTTTTCACGGCCGTGCTGTACGTCTACATTCCGAAGGGATTCTTCCCGACGCAGGACACGGGCGTGATCCAGGCGATCACGCAGGCGCCGCAGGCCGCGTCGTATCAGGCGGTCGCCGAGCAGCAGCAGGCGCTGGCGAAGAAAATTCTGCAGAACCCGGATGTGGAAAGCCTGACCTCGTTCGTCGGCGTCGACGGCACGAACATCACGCTCAACAACGGGCGCATGCTCATCAACCTGAAGCCGCGCGACGACCGCGACAACACGTCGAGCGAAATCATCCGCACGATCCAGAGCGAAGTGGCGGACATTCCCGGCATCAAGCTCTACATGCAGCCGGTGCAGGATCTGACGATCGATTCGACCGTGAGCCCGACGCAGTATCAGTTCATGCTGACGGACCCGAATCCGTCCGAGTTCGCGGAATGGGTGCCGAAGCTCGTCGCGCGCCTGCAAAACACGTCGGTTCTGACGGACGTCGCGACGGATCTGCAGCAGAACGGCCAGTCGGTGTACATCGAGATCGATCGCGCGACGGCCGCGCGCTTCGGCATCACGCCGGCGACCGTCGACAACGCGCTCTACGACGCGTTCGGCCAGCGCATCATCTCGACGATCTTCACGCAGTCGAACCAGTACCGCGTGATTCTCGAAGCCGAACCATCGGATGCGCACTACAGCGAGACGCTCGACGGCATCTATCTGCCCTCTTCGACGGCTACGAACGGACAAGTGCCGCTCTCGTCGATCGCGAAATTTCACGAGCGCGCGGCGCCGCTGCTCGTCACGCATCTCGGCCAGTTCCCGGCGACGACCGTCTCCTTCAATCTCGCGAAGGGCGCATCGCTCGGCGAGGCGGTGAAGGCCATCGAGCAGGCGAAGCAGGACATCGGCTTGCCCGCGTCGTTCCAGATCCGCTTCCAGGGCGCGGCGCTCGCGTTCCAGGCGTCGCTCTCGAACGAACTGTTCCTGATTCTCGCGGCCATCGTCACGATGTATATCGTGCTCGGCGTGCTGTACGAGAGCTTCATCCATCCGATCACGATTCTCTCGACGCTGCCGTCCGCGGGCGTCGGCGCACTGCTCTCGCTGATGATCACCGGGCACGATCTCGACATCATCGGGATCATCGGCATCGTGCTCCTGATCGGCATCGTGAAGAAGAACGCGATCATGATGATCGACTTCGCGCTCGAAGCCGAACGCGACGAAGGCAAGCCGCCGCGCGAGGCGATCTTTCAGGCGTGCCTGCTGCGCTTTCGCCCGATTCTCATGACGACGATGGCGGCTCTCTTAGGCGCCTTGCCGCTGATGCTCGGCTGGGGCGCGGGCTCGGAGCTTCGGCATCCGCTCGGCATCGCGATCGTCGGCGGGCTGATCGTGTCGCAATTGCTCACGCTCTTCACCACGCCCGTGATCTATCTCGGCTTCGACTCGCTCGCCCGCAAGCTGCGCGCGCGTTTCGGCCGTTCGCCCGATGCGGCCGCCGCCGGTGAAGGACGGTAAGCGATGAACCTGTCGCGCACCTTCATCGACCGGCCCGTCGCGACGACCTTGCTCGCGATCGGCATCGCGCTCGCGGGCATGTTCGCGTTCGTGAAGCTGCCGGTCGCGCCGCTGCCGCAGGTCGATTTCCCGACCATTTCGGTGCAGGCGAGCCTCCCCGGCGCGAGCCCGGAAACCGTCGCGACGAGCGTCGCGAGTCCGCTGGAGCGGCATCTCGGCACCATCGCCGACGTAAGCGAAATGACATCGATGAGCTCCGTCGGCTCGACGCGCATCACGCTGCAGTTCGGCCTGAACCGCGACATCGACGGCGCCGCGCGCGACGTGCAGGCCGCGATCAACGCCGCGCGCGCCGACCTGCCCACTTCGCTGCGCCAGAATCCGACGTACCACAAGGTCAATCCGGCCGACGCACCGATTCTCGTGCTCGCGCTCTCCTCGCCCACGCGCACGGCCGGCTCGCTCTACGACTCCGCCGCGACGGTGCTGCAGCAGACGCTCTCGACAGTGCCGGGCGTCGGCGAAGTCGACGTGAGCGGTTCCGCGAATCCGGCGGTGCGCGTAGAACTCGAACCGGGCGCGCTGTTTCACTACGGCATCGGCCTGGAAGACGTGCGCGCCGCGCTCGCCTCGGCGAATGCGAACAGCCCGAAGGGCGCGATCGAGTTCAAGGGCACCCGCGTCCAGCTCTACACGAACGATCAGGCGAGCAAGGCCGCGCAATACAAGGATCTCGTGGTCGCGTACCGCAACGGCTCGGCGGTGAAACTGTCGGACGTCGGCGAAGTGGTCGATTCGGTCGAAGATCTGCGCAACCTCGGCCTCATCAACAACAAGCGCGCGGTGCTCGTGATTCTGTATCGTCAGCCGGGCGCGAACATCATCGAGACGATCGACCGCGTCAGATCCATGCTGCCGCAGTTGCAGGCCGCGCTGCCCGCCGATGTGCAGATCACGCCGACCGCCGACCGCTCCGTCACGATCCGCTCGTCGCTGCACGACACCGAGCTGACGCTTTTGATCGCGGTGGCGCTCGTCGTGATGGTCGTGTTCCTGTTCCTGCGCAACTGGCGCGCGACGTTGATACCGAGCGTCGCCGTGCCGATATCGATCATCGGCACGTTCGCGGCCATGTATCTGCTCGGCTTCTCGCTCGACAATCTCTCGCTGATGGCGCTCACCATCGCGACGGGCTTCGTCGTCGACGACGCGATCGTCGTGCTGGAGAACATCACGCGGCATGTCGAGAAAGGCGTGCCGCGCATGCAGGCGGCGATACTCGGCGCGCGTGAAGTCGGCTTCACGGTGCTGTCGATCAGCGTATCGCTCGTCGCCGTGTTCCTGCCTATTTTGCTGATGGGCGGCATCGTCGGGCGGCTGTTCCGCGAGTTCGCGCTGACGCTGTCGCTCGCGATCGGCGTGTCGCTCGTCGTCTCGCTGACCGTCACGCCGATGATGTGCTCGCGCCTCTTGCAGGAGCCGCGCGAGCGCAAGGAAGAAGGCCGCATCGCGCGCTGGCTCGAACGCCAGTTCACGCGCATGCAGAACGGCTATGAGCGCACGCTCGGCTGGGCGCTCGCGCATCCGCGCACCATCCTTTTGATTCTGCTCACGACCATCGGGCTGAATATTTTTCTGTACATCATCGTGCCGAAGGGGTTTTTCCCGCAGCAGGACACGGGGCGTATCGTCGGCGGCATTCAGGCGGACCAGAGCACGTCCTTTCAGGCGATGAAAATCAAGTTCGCCGAGATGATGAAAATCGTCGAAGCGGACCCGGCGGTCGACAGCGTCGCGGGCTTCACGGGCGGGCGCTCGACCAACTCGGGCTTCATGTTCATCTCGCTGAAGCCCAAGAGCGAGCGCAAGGTGTCCGCCGATCAGGTGATCAACCGCTTACGCAAGCCGCTCGCCGATGTCGCCGGCGCGCGCACGTTCCTGCAGGCGGTGCAGGATATCCGCGTGGGCGGCCGGCAATCGAACGCGCAGTATCAGTTCACGCTCCTGTCCGACACCACGTCCGATCTCTACAAGTGGGGGCCGCTTCTCACCGATGCGCTGCAAAAGCGCCCCGAGCTCACCGACGTCAACTCGGACCAGCAGCAAGGCGGACTGGAGGCGATGGTTACGTTCGACCGCGCGACCGCCGCGCGCCTGGGCATCAAGCCCGCGCAGATCGACAACACGCTGTACGACGCGTTCGGCCAGCGCCAGGTATCGACGATCTACAACCCGCTGTCGCAATATCACGTGGTGATGGAGCTTGCGCCGAAGTATTGGCAGGACCCGGAGATGCTCAAGCAGATCTGGATCAGCACGTCGGGCGGCACGGCGAGCGGCTCCGCGTCGACGCAATCGACGACGACATCGGCTTCGACGTCCGCAACGGGCTCGACGGGCGCAGGCGGCGCATCGACAAGCACGACCGACACGACCGCCGCCCTCGCGCTCGCCGCCGTGAAGAACTCGGCGACCAACGCGATCGCGGCCACGGGCAAGAACGGTTCGTCGTCGGGCGCGGCGGTATCGACTTCGAAGGAAACGATGGTCCCGCTCTCGGCCATCGCGAAGTTCGGCCCCGGCAACACGCCGTTGTCCGTCAACCACCAGAGCCAGTTCGTCGCGTCGACCATCTCGTTCAATCTGCCGCCGGGCAAATCGCTGTCGGACGCGACTGCCGCGATCTATGAAACGATGGCCGAGATCGGCGTGCCGCAGACCATCCACGGCAGTTTCCAGGGCACGGCGCAGGCGTTCCAGCAATCGCTCAACGACCAGCCGCTCCTGATTCTCGCGGCGCTCGCAGCCGTTTATATCGTGCTCGGCATCCTGTACGAGAGCTACATCCATCCGATCACGATTCTGTCGACGCTGCCGTCCGCGGGTATCGGCGCGCTGCTCGCTTTGCTTCTGTTCAGGACGGAGTTCAGCATCATCGCGCTGATCGCGGTGATTCTCCTCATCGGCATCGTGAAGAAGAACGCGATCATGATGGTCGATTTCGCGATCGAGGCGACGCGCCACGGTGCATCGACGCCGCAGGACGCGATTCGCGAGGCGTGTCTGTTGCGCTTCCGCCCGATCATGATGACGACCGCAGCCGCGTTGCTCGGCGCGCTGCCCCTCGCGTTCGGCACCGGCGAAGGCTCGGAGATGCGCGCGCCGCTCGGCATCGCGATCGTCGGCGGGCTGATCGTGAGCCAGATGCTGACGCTCTTCACGACGCCGGTCGTCTATCTCTACATGGACCGCTTCCGCATTCGCGCGGAAGCACGGCGCGCGCGTCGCCAGGGCGCGCGTCCGGCGAACGCGGCTGAATGAGCGAATGAGAGAAATGCTGCGGGCGCAAACGCGTCCCGCAGCGCGCCGCGCAAAAATGACCTACTTTGTCGATAGAAACCCACGGCGAAGGAGTGTCCGCGCATGAAAACGCTGAAGGTTCTGCTGATCGGCGCGCACGGCCGCACGGGCCGCCTCATCGCCGCACGCCTGCACGACGAAGCCATTCCCCTTCGCGCGATGCTGCGTAAATCCGCGCACAAGAGCGAATTTGCGGCGATGGGCGCTGAGATCGTGCTCGGCGATCTGACCAACGACTTCTCCCACGCCTTCGACGACATCACGCACGTGATCTACGCGGCCGGATCGGCGGACAACGAAGGCGTGCACGAGCAGCGCGCGATCGATCGCGACGCGGTCATGCGCACCGCCGATTACGCGAAGCGCCGGCGCGTGCAGCAGCTCGTCGTGGTGAGCGCGCTGTCGGCGTTCGATCCGGCGAAGAGCGGCTTCGCGTTTCGCCATTATTCGCGGATGAAGCGCGAAGCCGATGCCTACGTCACGCAACGCGGCGTGCCCTACGCTATTCTGCGGCCCGGCCCGCTGTCGGACGAGCCCGCGCATGGCGCCATCGCGCTCGCGAACGAACTCACGATGCACAAGCCGGATGTCGCGCGCGACGATGTCGCGTGTATCGCGGTGCGCTGCGTGACGCGCGGCATAAAGAACCGGCTGATCGCGTTCG
Organism: Caballeronia arvi; assembly: GCF_001544695.2. Classification (GTDB taxonomy): domain Bacteria; phylum Pseudomonadota; class Gammaproteobacteria; order Burkholderiales; family Burkholderiaceae; genus Caballeronia; species Caballeronia arvi. The sequence goes on along the minus strand of NZ_FCOM02000025.1, from coordinate 23,426 downwards.
TCGGCGGAGAAGCGCCCATCGATATCGTGCTGAGCGCGCTATCGCACCCACATGCGCACGAAGCGGCTCACGCCACACATCACGCTGCACCGACGAGCCTGTAGCCGACGCCCGTTTCCGTCACGATATGCTCGGGCTGCGCGGGATCGCGTTCGAGCTTCTGGCGCAGATGCGCCATGTAGATGCGCAGGTAATGCGGACTCTCGACATGCGACGGCCCCCACACTTCGACCAGCAATTGCCGATGCGTGAGCACGCGGCCCGCGTGACGCACGAGCGTCGACAGCAGCCGGTATTCGATCGGCGTCAGATGCACGTTCTCGCCGTTCTTCGTAACGAGGCGCAGCGCGAGATCGACGGTCACATCGCCGAACGTCACGACCGGCGTCTCGCTCCCCGACGCCTGATTGCGCCGCCGCAGATGTGCGCGAATTCGCGCCATCAGTTCGGAGACGCCGAAGGGTTTCGTGAGGTAATCGTCGGCGCCGGCATCGAGCGCGGCGACTTTCTCCTCTTCCTGGGTGCGCGCCGACAACACGATGATCGGCAACTCGGTCCACCCGCGCAACTCGCGAATCACGTCGATGCCGTCGGTGTCGGGCAGGCCGAGATCGACGATCACGAGATCGGGCTTGCGCGTCGCCGCCTCGACGAGACCCTTCTGCCCCGTTTCCGCCTCGTGGACGGTCATGCCCTGCCCTTCGAGCGACACGCGCACGAAGCGGCGTATCTGTTTCTCGTCTTCGATCAGAACGACGGTTGCGGACGGCTCGCTCATCGGATGACCGTCCGTGCGGCTCGGGTTCGCATCACGGCAGAAGAATCGTCGAACCGGTCGTCTTGCGCGCTTCGAGCTCTTCGTGCGCGCGCGCCGCATCCGCGAGTGCATAGCGCTGGCGCACGTTCGTCTTCACCTTGCCCGACGACACGACCTCGAAGAGTTCGGCCGCCATCAGATCGAGATCGCTGCGTTTGGCGATATAGCTAAAGAGCGTCGGCCGCGTGAAATACAGCGAGCCGCGTCCGGCAAGCTCCGACGAATCCAGCGGCGGCAGCGGTCCCGACGAATTGCCGAAGCTCACGAAAAGCCCGAGCGGCGCGAGGCAATCGAGTGACGCGATGTACGTGTCCTTGCCGATCGAGTCGTAGACCACCGGCACGCCCGCGCCGTTGGTGATCTCGCGCACGCGTTGGGTGAAATTCTCGCGCGTGTAGACGATCGGGTGATCGCAGCCGTGGGCCTTCGCGAGCTCGGCTTTCTCGTCCGAGCCGACGGTGCCGATGACCGTCGCGCCCAGCGCCTTCGCCCACTGGCACGCGATCATTCCGACGCCGCCCGCCGCCGCGTGGATCAGCACGGTGTCGCCCGCCTTCACGCGATACGTCCGCCGCAGCAAATACTGCGCGGTGAGGCCTTGCAGCATGATCGACGCGGCGTCCTCGAAGCCGATTGAATCCGGCAGCTCGACGACGTAATCCGCCGACATCACGCGTTCTTGCGCATAGGCGCCCGGCGGACGCGATGCATACGCAACGCGATCGCCCGGCTTGAACTGCGTGACGCCCTCGCCGACCGCCGTCACTTCGCCCGCGGCTTCCATGCCGAGACCGCCGGGCAGCGGCATCGGATAGAGGCCGGTGCGGAAATACACGTCGATGAAATTGAGCCCGACCGCGTGATGCTTCACGCGGATCTCGCCCTTGCCCGGCGTGCCCACGTCCACATCGACCCACTTCATGACTTCCGGGCCGCCTGCCTTGTCGAATCGGATTGCCTTGGTCATCGTCTCGTTCTCCTTGTTCGTGCTCGTTCTGTGCTCATGACGCCCGCGCGAAGCGCAGGCGCAAGTCGTCGAGGATCATGCGCGCCGTCGCGATGTTCGTCGCGCACGGCACGTTATGCACGTCGCAGGCGCGCACGAGCGCGTTGATGTCGGGCTCGTGCGGCTGCGGGGTCATCGGGTCGCGTAGGAAGATCACGATATGCACGCGGCCTTCCGCCAGTTCCGCGCCGATCTGCAGGTCGCCGCCGTACGGGCCGGACAGCTTGCGCTCGACGTCCAGACCGTGCGCCGCAGCGATGCGCCCGCCGGTCGTGCCCGTCGCGACGAGGTCGCATTGCGCGAGCGTATCGACGAACTCGCCCGCGAGCGTGACGATGTCGTCCTTCTTCATGTCGTGCGCGATCAGCGCGACGCGTGTGGTCATGTTTGCGCCTTTATCAGTAAGTGCCGGGATAAGCGCCGCCGTCGATCAGCAGGTTCTGTCCGGTGATATAGCCGGCATGCACGCTACAGAGGAACGCGCACGCCTTGCCGAATTCCTCCGATGTGCCGAAGCGTCCGGCAGGCAGACTCTCTGCGCGGCGCTTGCGCACTTCGTCGATCGGCAGGTTTTGCGCCTTCGCCTGCGCTTCGAGCGTCACGGCGATGCGGTCGGTGTCGAACGAGCCCGGCAGCAGATTGTTGATGGTGACGCCAGTCGCCGCGACCTTGCGCGCGACGCCCGCGACGAAGCCGGTCAGCCCCGAACGCGCGCCGTTGGACAGCCCGAGCACGTCGATCGGCGCCTTCACCGATGAGCTCGTGATGTTCACGATGCGTCCGTAGCCGCGCTCGATCATCCCGTCGATGGTCGCTTTCATGAGTTCGATCGGCGTGAGCATGTTGCCTTCGAGCGCCTTGATCCACATGTCGTGCGTGAAGGTGCGGAAGTCGCCCGGCGGCGGGCCGCCCGCGTTGTTGACGAGAATGTCAGGCGACGGGCACGCAGCGAGCGCGGCGGCGTGGCCTTCGGGCGTGGTGATGTCGCCGGCGACCGTTTTCACGTCCACGCCGTATTGCGCGCGAATGTGCGCTGCGGTCGCTTCGAGCGTTTCAGCGGTGCGCGCGGTGATCACCAGATTCACGCCTTCGGCGGCGAGCGCTTCCGCGCAGCCGCGTCCGAGCCCTTTGCTCGCCGCACATACCAGCGCCGTGCGCCCCGCGATTCCCATGTCCATTCTTCATCTCCCTGTCATTCGTCGTGGATCGGTGATTCTGGCCGGCACGCTCCGCTTCGAGCGCCTCGGGCTTGTTCGTGTCTGGCTCCCACGATTCTAGCCGCTCCACCCTGCTTCATGCTTCGGACCGCGCGGCGCGCCAGATGAGAGCCGATGTCCATTTTCCCGGCACTGCTCGATCTGCACAGCGGCATTACCGAAATCGGCTTGATAACGGTTGCCCCTTAACCTATTGATCGATTTACTTGCGTGCAATGTCCACGGGGTTGGGATGACCCGTTCAATTCGATTCGAATCAAGAGGAAGTGTCCGGACCGACTTGTTTCGCTGTCGAACAGCCGCCACAGCATTTCGCAAAATCGTGAGAAATAAGACGTGCAGTTCTTAATTCGACGCCTGAATCTGTTCCGCTCCTGCGCGGCCGACGTGGAGGCTGCTTTGCCTGAAGAAATAATCTCCGCCATTTCCGCTGCTGCAATCAGATCAGACCGCGCCTGCTCCAATCAAAGCAATCACAGTTTCGAAGAATCGTAATTACTCGCTCAGCGTGTAAGTGCCCGGCGTCAATCGCTGCGCCTATCGTGCAGGCATCACTAAATTATTTCGTGATCCGAATTTATCGATCTTTCTCGTTCTGGTTCGCGTTTTCACGCGTGTTGCTGTAAGGAGGGAATAATCATGAACAGGATATTTAAGGTGGTGCGAAACCAGTCGACCGGACTGTACGTTGTCGTCAGCGAGCATGCGACTTCGAAAAAAGCGGCAACCCACGCGGTCACGGCGTGTCTTCAGGCTTCGCGGTCGCTGTCATTTCCGGCCAACAAAACGGCATGGCTCGTTTTCGTCGCCGTCATGTCGGGCGCCGGCATGCTTGGTGGCGTTGCCTATGCGGGAGGGATTTGCAATACAAGCGGTTCATCCACTTCCTCCGGCGCCGCCGGGGGGGATTGGAGCCCCACCCTCGTGTGCGGAGCGCCCGGAGGCGGCTGGCCAGCCGGCGCCAGTTACACAGCGGACAACGCCATCTGGCTGGCCGCCGCCTCCGGCACGTCATTGGTCGTCGACGGAACCACGAGCCGGATCTACTTCACCATGAATGGCGTAACGGCCACGTTTTCGCCCGGCACGGGAGGCCTGACGCTGGACGGCCTGGCCAACGGCAGCATCACGAACGTCTCGAAGCAGGCGGTCACGGGGCAACAGTTGTTCTCGGTGTCCACATCGGCGTCGACGGGACTGAGCACGACCAACAGCGGTCTGACGTCTCTTTCCACCAGCGTCGATGCCAGCGTCAGTTCGCTTTCGACCGGGCTCTCGACGACCAACAGCGGCGTCGCGTCGCTTTCCACCGGGCTCTCCACGACCGACAGCAACGTCGCCACGCTTTCCACTTCGGTATCCACCGGGCTGAGCACCACCAACAGCGGTCTCGCATCTCTTTCGACCAATGTCGATGCCAGCGTCGGCTCCCTCTCGACCGGGCTCTCGACTACCAACAGCGGCGTCGCGTCGATTTCCACTAGCGTCGCATCCGTATCGACGAACGTAGTCTCGCTCTCCACAGGACTTTCTACAACTAACAACAGCCTCAGCACGCTGTCCACATCCACCGCAACCAGCGTCAGTTCGCTGTCGACCGGACTTTCGAGCACCAACAGCGGCGTCGCATCGATTTCCACCGGGCTTTCCACGACCGACAGCAACGTCGCCACGCTTTCCACTTCGGTATCCACCGGACTGAGCACCACTAACAGCGGTCTCGCGTCCCTTTCGACCAATGTCGATGCCAGCGTCGGCTCACTTTCGACTGGACTCTCGACTACCAACAGCGGTGTCGCTTCGATTTCCACCAGCGTTGCATCCGTGTCGACGAACGTAACTTCGCTGTCCACCGGACTCTCCACGACTAACGACCGCCTCAGCACCTTGTCCACCTCCACCGCAACCAGCGTCGGCTCACTTTCGACTGGACTTTCGACTACCAACAGCGGTGTCGCATCGATTTCCACCAGTGTCGCGTCCGTGTCGACGAACGTAACTTCGCTGTCCACCGGACTCTCCACGACTAACGACAGCCTCAGCACCTTGTCCACCTCCACCGCAACCAGCGTCGGCTCACTTTCGACTGGACTTTCGACTACCAACAGCGGTGTCGCATCGATTTCCACCAGTGTCGCGTCCGTGTCGACGAACGTAACTTCGCTGTCCACCGGACTCTCCACGACTAACGACAGCCTCAGCACCTTGTCCACCTCCACCGCAACCAGCGTCGGCTCACTTTCGACTGGACTTTCGACTACCAACAGCGGTGTCGCATCGATTTCCACCGGCGTCGCGTCCGTGTCGACGAACGTAAGCTCGCTCTCCTCAGGACTTTCTACGACTAACGACAGCCTCAGCACTCTGTCCACATCCACCGCAACCAGCGTCGGTTCGCTTTCCACCGGTCTTTCGACTACCAACAGCGGTGTCGCATCGATTTCCACCAGCGTTGCATCGGTGTCGACGAACGTAAGCTCGCTCTCCACCGGACTCTCCACGACAAACGACAGCCTCAGCACACTGTCCACATCCACCGCCACCAGCGTCAACTCGCTCTCCACCGGACTCTCCACGACGAACATCAGCCTCAGCACGCTGTCCACCTCCACCGCCACAAGCGTCAACTCGCTGTCGACAGGACTCTCGAGTACCAACAGCGGTGTCGCATCGATTTCAACCAGCGTAACCTCGCTCTCTACCGGGCTCTCCACGACAAACAACAGCCTCAGCACACTGTCCACCTCCACCGCAACCAGCGTCAACTCGCTGTCGACCGGACTCTCGACGACCAACAGCGGCGTCGCGTCGATTTCCACGACCGTCACCTCGATCTCGACCGGCCTCTCCACGACGAACAGCAGCCTCACTGCACTGTCCACGTCCACCGCAACCAGCGTCAGTTCGCTCTCGACGGGCATCAGCTCGATCACGATAACGACGCAGAATCTGGGCAGCAGCACCGCCGCCGCGCTCGGCGCGGGCGCCACCTACAACGCCGCCACCGGCACGATCACGCCGCCCTCGTTCGTCACATACAACGCAAACGGCACGACCAGCACGGTGAACTCCATCGGGGAGGCGATCGATAACATCAACGCCAACGGTATCCAGTTCTTCCATACCGACCCGCCGGCAGGCGCGGACAGCATTGCGAGCGCGCCGAATACGGTTGCGATCGGACCGAACGCCGTCGCGAACGTCGCCGGCTCCGTCGCGATCGGTTTCGGGGCGACGACGTCCGCCCCGGTCACCGTGACGTCGTCGAGCGTCGGCGGCCTGAACTTCGGCCCGTACGCCGGCGGCACGCCCTTCGGTGTGTTCAGCGTCGGCGCACCCGGCGCCACGCGGCAGATCACCAATGTCGCCGCCGGCCAGGTTTCAGCCACCAGCACCGACGCGGTGAACGGCAGCCAGCTGTACCAGACCAACGCCACACTCGCGTCAGTATCCACCACCACCACGAGCGGCCTCACCTCGCTGTCGACCGGCCTGTCGACGACCGACAGCAAGCTCGCGGCACTGTCGCTTTCCACGTCATCGACCTTCAATTCCCTCTCCACCGGGTTGTCCGTCACGGTCAACAACGTCAATTCGGTATCCACGTCGACATCGACCGCCATCGCCGCTCTGTCCACCTCGACGGAGACGAACATCACGTCCTTGTCCACCAGCATCAACGCCAGCAATATCGCGATCGGCTCGCTCAGCGTGGCCATCGGTTCCGGCAACGGATCGCCCTCGGGCATTGCGGCGGACATGAAAACCGCGCCGGGCAATCCGCAGGTCTCGCCGGGCTCCAATTCGGTTGCGCTCGGCGTGAATTCGGTCGACGACGGCCGCCCGAACGTCGTCTCGGTCGGCAGCCCGACGTCGCAGCGGCAAGTCATCAACGTGGCCCCGGGCACGGAAGGCACGGACGCGGTGAATCTCGACCAGTTGAATGGGCTGTCGACATCGGTGTCGAAGTCGCTGTCGAATCAGCAAGGTCAGATCAACTCGCTCAACGCCCAACTGAACCAGACACAGCAGGCGCTGCAGCAGACCGACACCATGGCGCGGCAAGGCGTTGCAGCCGCAACCGCGCTCACCATGGTGCCGCAGGTCGAACCGGGCAAGAGAATCAGCGTCGGTTTCGGCGTCGGGCGATTCGCGGGCCAGTCGGGCATGGCGTTCGGCGCCAGCGCGCACATCACGTCGAGCAGCGTCATCAAGCTCGGCATCGGCATGTCGGGCAGCAACAAGACGTATGGCGCCGGCTACGGGCTGAACTGGTGAGTGACGTTATCGCCACGGCTTGCGGACGACGGGCAGCCGTTCGTCGTTCCAGAGCATTTTCACGCCGTATCGCGGGCCATGTGGCGTCGGTCTCAAAGCCGTACACTCTCGTGTGACGCGAACGCTCGCACCGACCTCACGGTCGCGTGCGAGCTTTTGGGTAAACTGTCGCCACTGTCCGCTTCGCCTCAGGCGAGGCGCGAAAGGCAGCCCATCACACGAGCAGGACGCGCAGCGCGCGCGAGACCCATGAAACAAGACAGCCGCTTTCCCAATCTCTTCATCCTCGATCACCCGCTGATCCAGCACAAGCTCACGCACATGCGCGACAAGGACACGTCGACGCGCACGTTCCGCGAGCTGCTGCGGGAAATCACGCTGCTGATGGGCTACGAGATCACACGCAACCTGCCGCTCACGACCAAGCGCGTGGAAACGCCGCTCGTCGAGATCGACGCGCCCGTGATCGCCGGCAAAAAGCTCGCGATCGTGCCGGTGCTGCGCGCGGGCATCGGCATGTCGGACGGCCTGCTCGATCTGGTGCCGTCGGCGCGCGTCGGACATATCGGCGTGTACCGGGCGGAGGATCATCGTCCGGTCGAGTATCTCGTGCGCCTTCCCCCGGATCTGGAAGAGCGCGTCTTCATCCTGTGCGATCCGATGGTCGCGACGGGCTATTCGGCGGTCCATGCCGTCGACGTGATGAAGCGCCGCAAGGTGCACGCGGAGAACATCGTATTCGTCGCGCTGGTCGCCGCGCCCGAAGGCGTGAAGGTGTTCCAGGATGCGCATCCGGACGTGAAACTCTACGTCGCGTCGCTCGATTCGCATCTGAACGACCATGCGTATATCATCCCCGGCTTGGGCGATGCCGGCGACCGGCTCTTCGGCACGAAGAACTGAGTGTCCGCTTAAATCCTTCCGACCGCCGCGCCACGCGCGGCGGTTTGCGTTTTGGCGCGCTTTTTTCCCGAATTCGACCCGGTTTGCGCCGTCTTTCCGCCGCCGCAGCGCGCACGGCGGTACTGAGCGTGCGCGCCGCCATGCTAAAATTTCGGTCTGTTCCTATTCGGGTTACGCCGGACTAAACGATCCGCGAGCGAACCCGGCGCTGTTCACGAAAAACGCGCGAGCACGCGCGAAGAAACGCGGCGCGAACAGACACATCCGGCTTCACACAGCACGACAGCACACTAGGCGCACGGCTCATCAGCCCGCGCGCGACGGAGAAAGGTAATGGCGGGTCATTCGAAATGGGCCAACATCAAGCATAAGAAGGCCGCGGCCGACGCGAAGAAAGGCAAGGTCTGGACGCGCCTCATCAAGGAAATCCAGGTCGCGGCGCGCATGGGCGGCGGCGAGATCGATTCGAACCCGCGTCTGCGTCTGGCCGTCGACAAGGCCTACGACGCCAACATGCCGAAGGACAACATCAACCGCGCGATCCAGCGCGGCACCGGCGGCGTCGATGGCGCGAACTACGAAGAAATCCGCTATGAAGGCTATGGCATCGGCGGCGCGGCGATCATCGTCGACACGATGACGGACAACCGCACCCGCACCGTCGCGGAAGTGCGCCACGCATTTTCGAAGTTCGGCGGCAACATGGGCACGGACGGCTCGGTGTCGTTCATGTTCGATCACGTCGGCCAGTTCCTGTTCGCGCCCGGCACGCCGGAAGACAGGCTGATGGACGCGGCGCTCGAAGCCGGCGCGGACGACGTCGTGACCAACGAAGACGGCAGTATCGAAGTGATCTGCCCGCCCAACGATTTCCAGAAGGTGAAGGACGCGCTCGAAGCCGCGGGCTTCAAGGCGGAACTCGCCGAAGTGACGATGAAACCGCAGACGGAAGTCGAGTTCGGCGGCGACGACGCGGTGAAAATGCAGAAACTGCTCGACGCGCTCGAAAATCTCGACGACGTGCAAGAGGTCTACACGAACGCCGCGATCAACGAAGACTGAAGCTTCGGATCGCACGGGGCGCGGTGGAACAGGATTTCGCCCGCCCTCGCATGGAACGTCTTTCGCTTCGGCTCGCATGTCGGAGCAGCGCCGCTCAATCGACGTCGAGTCGCCGCGGCGGGGCATCGCCGCCGGAAGGCGCGTGACGCAGCCGATATCGGCGCGAGCCGCCTTCGCGACGCCATGACCGCCGTCATGTGCGCGCTTCACGGTCGATGCGCCCGCCGCTTTTACTCAAGCCGCTTTTTGTCAGGATTTCGGGGATTCACATGAAGTTACTCGTCGTCGGTTCCGGCGGCCGCGAACATGCGCTGGCCTGGAAGCTCGCGCAGTCGCCGCGCGTGCAGATCGTTTATGTCGCGCCGGGCAACGGCGGCACCGCGCAGGACGAGCGCCTGCGCAACGTCGACATCACGGACCCGGCGGCACTCGCCGATTTCGTCGAGAAAGAACATGTCGCGTTCACGCTCGTCGGTCCGGAAGCGCCGCTCGCGGCCGGCATCGTCAATCTGTTCCGCTCGCGCGGACTGAAGATTTTCGGGCCGAGCAAGGAAGCCGCGCAGCTCGAAAGCTCGAAGGACTTCGCCAAGGCGTTCATGAAGCGCCACAACATTCCGACCGCCGAGTACGAAACCTTCTCCGACATCGCCGCCGCGCACGCGTACATCGACGCGAAAGGCGCGCCGATCGTCGTCAAGGCGGACGGGCTCGCGGCCGGCAAGGGCGTCGTCGTCGCGATGACGCTGGAAGAAGCGCACGGCGCCGTCGATGCGATGCTCGCCGACAACACGCTCGGCGATGCGGGCGCGCGCGTCGTCATCGAGGAATTCCTCGCGGGCGAGGAAGCGAGCTTCATCGTGATGGTGGACGGCAAGCACGTGCTGGCGCTCGCGTCGAGCCAGGACCACAAGCGGCTGCTCGACGGCGACAAGGGCCCGAACACCGGCGGCATGGGCGCGTACTCGCCCGCGCCGATCGTCACGCCGCAACTGCACGCGCGCGTGATGCGCGAAATCATCCAGCCGACGGTGCGCGGCATGGAAAACGACGGCATCCGCTTCACCGGCTTCCTCTACGCCGGCCTGATGATCGACGCAAACGGCAATCCGAAAACGCTCGAATTCAACTGCCGCATGGGCGACCCCGAGACGCAGCCGATCATGGCGCGGCTGAAGGGCGATTTTTCGAAGGTCGTGGAACTGGCGATCGACGGCAAGCTCGACACCGTCGATCTCGACTGGGACCGTCGCACGGCGCTCGGCGTCGTGCTCGCCGCGCACAACTATCCGGAGACGCCGCGCAAGGGCGACCGCATCAGCGGCATTCCCGCGGAAACCGAGAATTCCGTCACTTTCCATGCGGGCACGACGCTCGCCGACGGCAAGCTCACCACGTCGGGCGGGCGCGTGTTATGCGTCGTCGGATTGGCGGATTCCGTGCGCGGCGCGCAATCCGTGGTCTACGATACAGTCAACCAGATCTCGTTCGATGGCATGCAGTATCGGCGGGACATCGGTTATCGCGCCGTGAACCGCAAGCAATCGGCTGATAAAAGCGCTGAAAAGCCCGCCGACAAGCACGGCTGAAGCAGCGCCGAAGCCGCCTGAGCATGCGCGCTGCCGGACCTTGTGTCCGGCAGCGCGCTTTTGAGAGTTTCGAGACGAAGGGTTAACCCCGGACCGATCAGCAGCAATCGATGAGTGAACCGAACCGCAGCGCGGAACAACGCCAACAAGACGACGCGTCCCATGATATCGAGGCCGTCCGCGCCTATCTGACGGGCCTGCAGACGCGCATCGCCGATGCGCTCGGCGGCTTCGACGGCACCGCCTTCGCCACCGACGCCTGGACCCGCGAGCCCGGCGCGCATCTGCGCGGCGGCGGCGTGACGCGCATTCTGGAAGGCGGCGGATTCTTCGAGCGCGGCGGCATCGGCTTTTCGGACGTCCAAGGCGACGCGCTGCCGCCCTCCGCGAGCGCGGCGCGCCCGCAGCTCGCCGGTCGCGGCTTCGAGGCGCTCGGCGTGTCGCTCGTGATGCACCCGCGCAATCCGCACTGCCCGACGGTGCACGCCAACGTGCGCATGCTGACCGCGCTCAAGGCAGGAGAAGCGCCGATCTTCTGGTTCGGCGGCGGCATGGATCTCACGCCGATCTACGGCTACGAGGAAGACGCGCGGCATTTTCATCAGACTTGCCGCGACGCGCTCGATCCGTTCGGCGTCGAGCTGTATCCGCGCTTCAAGACCTGGTGCGACGAGTATTTCTATCTGAAGCATCGCAACGAGCAGCGCGGCATCGGCGGCATTTTCTTCGATGATTACGCGGAAGGCGGCTTCGAGCGCGCGTTCGCGCTGATGAAGAGCGTCGGCGATGCGTTCCTGAAAGCGTATCTGCCGATCATCGAGCGCCGCTGCGACACGCCTTACACCGAACGCGAGCGCGAGTTCCAGGCGTACCGGCGCGGGCGCTACGTCGAGTTCAATCTCGTGTTCGACCGCGGCACGCATTTCGGCCTGCAAAGCGGCGGACGTACCGAGTCGATCCTCATGTCGATGCCGCCCGTCGCGAACTGGCGCTACGACTGGACGCCCGAGCCCGGCACGCCGGAGGCGCGGCTCTATTCCGACTTCCTGGTGCGGCGCGAATGGCTTTGAATTCCGCTGTGCCCTGCATGAAGCGCGTCGGCATTTTCGGCGGCACGTTCGATCCGATTCACAACGGGCATCTCGCGATCGCGCGCCGTTTCGTCGAACTGCTTCGACTGACCGAGCTCGTGCTGTTGCCCGCCGGTCAGCCCTGGCAGAAAGCGGGCGTGTCCGCGCCTGAACATCGGCTGGCGATGACGCGCGCAGCGGCCGCATCGCTCACGCTCGACGGTGTGCGGGTCACCATCGGCACCGACGAGATCGATCGTCAGGGCGACACCTATACCGTCGACACGCTCGCTCACTGGCGCGAGCGCGAAGGCGCGGACGCGTCGATCTCGCTCCTGATGGGCGCGGATCAGCTCGTCAAGCTCGACTCCTGGCATCGCTGGAAAGAGCTGTTCGACTACGCACATATCTGTGTGGAGACGCGCCCGGGCTTCGATGTCGCGACGCTGCCGGCGGTCGTTGCGGCGGAAGTCGCGCGCCGCGCCGCGCCGCCCGAAACACTGCAAGCGAGCTCATGCGGTCACGTGCTCATCGACGAAACGCTGCTGCTCGACGTATCCGCCACGGCGATCCGCGAGGCAGCGCGCACGATGTCGGACGTCACCGAAGCCCGCGCTCAGGTCCCGACGAGCGTATGGGACTATATTGTTCAACATCACCTGTACCGGACACGGTAAAGACACGGTAACCATGGAACTTCAAAAGCTTCAACGCGCGATCATCGACGGTCTGGAAGACGTCAAGGCGCAAGACATCAAGGTGTTCAACACGACGCATCTGACTTCGCTCTTCGACCGCGTGGTCGTGGCGAGCGGCACATCGAACCGGCAGACCAAGGCGCTCGCCAACAGCGTGCGCGAGAAGGTCAAGGAAGCGGGCGGCGACATCATCAGCACGGAAGGCGAAGAGATCGGCGAGTGGGTGCTGGTCGATTGCGGCGACGCGGTCGTGCATATCCTTCAGCCCGCGCTGCGCCAGTACTACAACCTCGAAGAAGTCTGGGGCGACAAGCCCGTGCGCGTGAAGCTGCAAACGCCGAACATGTTCGGCGGCGCGCGCGTCACCGCGGATGACGACGAGGACGACGAAGACGCCGCGCCCGCGGTCAAACGCCCCGCGCGCAAGACCACGCGCAAGCACTGATCCCGCTCATTCGATGAAGCTGGTCATCCTCGCCGTCGGACACAAGATGCCCGACTGGATCACGAATGGCTTCGACGAATATGCGAAGCGCATGCCGCCCGAGTTGCGCATCGAGCTTAAAGAGATCAAGCCCGAGCAGCGTTCGTCGGGGCGTAACGCCGAGAGCGTGATGGCCGCCGAGAAGCAGCGCATCGAAGCCGCCTTGCCGAAGAACGCGCGCGTCATCGCACTTGATGAACGCGGCCGCGACTGGACCACGATGCAACTCGCGAACGCCCTGCCCGGCTGGCAGCAGGACGGGCGCGATGTCGCGTTCGTGATCGGCGGCGCGGACGGGCTTCATCCGGATGTGAAATCTCGCGCAGAACTGTTGCTGCGCGTGTCGAGTCTCACGCTGCCGCACGGCATGGTGCGCGTGCTGCTCGCCGAACAGCTTTACCGCGCGTGGAGCATCACGCAGAATCATCCTTATCATCGCGCGTGAGGCTTTGCGGTCGTCGGACTTCGAATGCCGCGCGTGTCATTCGAATCCAAATACCCAATGACTCATCCCTTCGTTTATCTCGCTTCTCAAAGCCCGCGCCGTCAGGAGTTGCTGCGTCAGCTCGGCGTGAAATACGAACTCCTTCTTCCCCTTCCCGATGAAGACGCCGAAGCGCTCGAAGACGCGTTGCCCGACGAAGCCGCCGATGCGTATGTCGTGCGCGTGTGCGCGCTGAAGGCGCATGCGGCGCGCGCGCGGCTCGTCGCAGGCGGTCATGCGAGCGCGCCGATTCTCGTCGCCGATACGACCGTGACCATCGACGGACTGATTCTCGGCAAGCCGCTGCACGAAGACGATGCGGTCGCGATGCTCGAACGTCTCGCGGGCCGCGAGCATGAAGTGCTGACGGCCATCGCCGTGGTCGATGGCGAAGGCGCGTTGCTCGATCCCGTTCTTTCCCGCTCACAAGTGCGTTTCGCGAAAGCCGATCGTGCTGCGCTGCAGCGCTATGCCGCGTCGGGCGAGCCGCTCGGCAAGGCAGGCGCGTACGGCATACAGGGCCGCGCGGCCGAGTTCATCGAGCGAATCGACGGGTCCTATTCGGGTATCATGGGTCTGCCCCTTTTCGAAACCGCAGCTCTCTTGCGCGTGGCGCGCGTCGAATTCTAAACAGGCCATGAACGAAGAAATCCTGATCAACGTCACACCGCAGGAAACCCGTGTCGCACAGGTTCAGCAAGGCGCCGTTCAGGAGCTTCACGTCGAACGCACGCTTTCGCGCGGACGCGTCGGCAATGTGTATCTCGGCAAGGTCGTGCGCGTGTTGCCGGGCATGCAGTCCGCGTTCATCGACATCGGTCTCGAACGCGCGGCGTTTCTCCATGTCGCCGATATCTGGCATCCGCGCATCGCGGGCGAGCCGCATAATTCGACGCCGCATGTGCCCATCGAGAAGATCGTCTTCGAAGGGCAATCGCTGATGGTGCAGGTCGTGAAGGACCCGATCGGCACGAAGGGCGCACGGCTGTCGACGCAGGTGAGCATCGCGGGACGCACGCTCGTGTATCTGCCGCAGGAGCCGCATATCGGCATTTCGCAGAAGATCGAAAGCGAAGCGGAGCGCGAGGCCGTGCGCGCGCGTCTCACAGCCGTGTTGCCCGCCGATGAGAAAGGCGGCTATATCGTGCGGACCATCGCGGAAGACGCGACGAGCGAAGAGCTCGCGGCCGATGTCGCGTATCTGCGCAAGACGTGGGCGACGATCGTCGCGCAAGCGCAGCGCGTGCCGCCGACCACCCTGCTCTATCAGGACCTCAATCTCGCGCAACGCGTGCTGCGCGACTTCGTCAACGACGAGACCACGCGCATTCAGGTCGATTCGCGCGAGACCTATCAGATGCTGGCGGATTTCGCGGCGGAGTTCACACCGGCGGTGGCATCGCGGCTGCATCACTACACGGGCGAGCGGCCGCTCTTCGATCTGTACAACATCGAGACGGAGATTCAGCGGGCGCTGTCGCGGCGCGTGGATCTCAAGTCGGGCGGCTATCTGATGATCGATCAGACCGAGGCGATGACGACCATCGACGTCAACACGGGCGGTTACGTCGGCGCGCGCAATTTCGACGACACGATCTTCAAGACCAATCTCGAAGCGGCCCATACGATCGCGCGGCAATTGCGGTTGAGGAATCTGGGCGGGATCATCATCATCGATTTCATCGACATGGAGAATGTCGAGCATCGGGATCAGGTGCTGGGCGAACTGAAGAAGGCGCTGTCGCGCGATCGTACGCGCGTGACCGTCAATGGCTTCTCGCAGCTCGGACTCGTCGAGATGACGAGGAAGCGCACGCGCGAGTCACTCGCCCACGTGCTGTGCGAGGCTTGCCCGACGTGTCAGGGCAAGGGCCAGGTCAAGACGCCGCGCACCGTGTGTTACGACGTGCTGCGCGAGATCATGCGCGAGTCGCGGCAGTTCAATCCGCGCGAGTTTCGCGTGGTGGCTTCGCAGCAGGTCATCGACCTGTTTCTCGAAGAAGAATCGCAGCATCTGGCGATGCTGATGGACTTCATCGGAAAGCCGGTTTCGTTGCAGGTGGAGTCGAATCTCAGTCAGGAGCAGTATGACATCGTGTTGATGTAGGGTTTACCCTGAGTCACCTCATATCATCACGAGTCGCCTAAGTCATTGTTTTTGAAGTCTTTCCAAAATCGTCTGAATTTTCCCGTATCATTTCGCCTCAGTTAAGCGCGCCTCCAATTGGTAGCTAGATTGGTAGCTAGAGTCAGGAACAATGCGGACTCAACTCAGGAGTAATGCGGGTTGGCAAAACGGCAGACAAACCTACTTTCGGACGTCGAACTCAAGCATCTCGTGCGCGCCGGCGCGCCCGTCGCGAAGTCCGACGGCGCGGGCCTCACGTTCACTCTGTCCTCTTCCGGCACCGCCGCCTGGATACTTCGTTTCAGTCACGGTGGCCGACGCCACGAGTTGACGCTCGGCAACTACCCCGACCTCTCACTGACCGCCGCGCGCAAGATTGCCGCGGCGAAACGCGTTGCGGTCCAGCAAGGCGTCAACCCCGCCGTTGAGAGGCGCAAGGAGAAAGCCCGGAAGGATTGGAGCGTGCGACAGCTCATCGCCGACTATCGCGAGCGCGTCCTCGTCACGCTTGCCGAGAGCACACAGCGGAGCTACGGCCGCAACCTCGATCGCGTTGAGGGCGGCATGGGCTCACTATCGCTGCGCGCCGTAAGCGCGGCGGACATCGTGGCGCAGATCGAACGTATCAAGCTCGGCTGGGTCGAGGCGTTCACGCTTTGGTGTGTGCTCAAGGCCCTCTTTAAGCACGCCGCTGGCAAGCGGCTGGTCGAGACCAATCCGTGCGCAGGCATCGCGCTGGAGGCAATCATTGGGAAGCGCCCGCCTATTCGCACACGCCTGATGCTCACGGACGCTGAGCTCCACGTTCTGCTGACTGCGAAGATGCGCGAAGTGAACCTCTACGCGGTGCGCATTGCCCTGGCAACTGGTGTCCGGATCGCCGAGCTATACACGGCACTGCGTGAGGACGTTCATCTCAATGAGGCCCGCTGGCGCATCCCGAAGAGCAAGACCGGCCCAGAGATGGACATTCCGCTCGCGCCAGTTGTCGTCGAGTGGTTCGAGCGGCTCTTCGAGCTCGCGGGTACCTCGGACTATCTTCTGCCTGCGCGTTTGAGCAACCGCATTGATCGCCACGACGGCGACACACACGTCTCGAAGGACGCGATCCGCGAGGCGATCGACTACTGGATCGAGCACCACGAGCCAATGATTCGCCGCTTCACGCCGCACGACCTGCGCAGCACGATGAAGAGCCATATGCGCAAGCTCGGCGTTCCGCGCGATATCTCAGAAATGTGCCTGAACCACAAGCTGGCAGGCGTCGAGGGCATCTATGACCAGTACACCTACTACACCGAGCGCCGCGCGGCGCTCGAACTTTGGGCCGCGTTTCTAACGAAGCGGATAGCCGACGAAGAATGGAATGTGACGCCGATCAAGCGATCGGCATGACGGTTTGCCGCGCCTAGCTCAACGGAGCGAAAGCCGAGTGCCCCACTCGGTTGGCGCGGCTACTCAATAGGGTTTTGCTACAGGGCAGGCAATGCGGGAGCTTGGGTCATTCAAGCGATGGTTTAGCATCCAGCAAGCAGCCACCCTTCTACAGGGGGCGTTTGGCGAGCACATCACAGAGAGCGACGTGCTCGAGCACGTGAATGCCGGACATATCCCGGTGTGGTGGGATGCCACGGAGCGGTATGCAGTATCGATCGCACGGGGTTGTCACTGTTTTGGCACGCGCGCAAACCAACCGGCAGCAGGAATCGGCCGTGCGCTAACGCCACGAGAGAGGGAGCAATGGTTTCGCCAGTCGGACTGTGTCCAAATGCTTGACGGCATCTATCGAATCGCGCTTGACGCGCGTCAGGACCGGGAAGAGATATTCGACGGGGAACAGGCGGGGAAAATCATATTCTCCGACGGTGTTCTGCTCCGCGACGCCGATGGCGAATCGCTTCTACAAGTACTCAGGCGGATGCCAGGGCGGCCGACCGGATCGAAAGAAGCAAGGGACTTCATTGTCGACCTTGAGTTTCCGACGTCCGATTCATTCCGTATCGCGAGTACAGACTTACGCGCGCTGCTCAATGGCGACGAACCCGTCGCTGAGCGGTCGGGTGCATCGAACGGGCAGAAAGAGCGCGAAACGCTTTTGAAGCAGGTGGGCGCGCTGGCAACGCTGCTGTCCGAGAAAACTAGCGCTTATCGCCGCGGTGACAAGCCAAACGCCAGCCAGATCGCTGACGCTGTGGAAGCGATAATCGGGGAAATACCCGACGCGAACACACATGGATTGGGGCGCTCAAGTGTACGAGCAAGCATCACTGAGGGTATCGCGCTACTTCGAAGATAGAAAAATGCCAGCTGGCATCGAAGTTTGCCAGTTGGCAAACGCGCATTGATCTGTGGAAGACTATCGGTGTCGCCCGTCGCAAATTGAATCACGACGGCGCGATACCCGCCGGGCAGTATCGCGCCACACTAGGAGCGATACTGATGTCCCAATTCACAACCGCCCTGCTCTCGAAGGCGCTGGTCTCTTTCGACTCTCTCCCTGACTCCGCACACGTTGATGTGCGCACCGTCGCCGGTCTGTATGGTTGCTCGACGCCGACCGTCTGGCGACGCGTCAATGCTGGCCTGATTCCGGCGCCGCGCAAATTCGGCATGAGCACGCGCTGGAATGTCGGCGACCTCCGTGCCTCGTTGATCGTGGAGGCCGAATAAATGACGGACAAAAAAAAGGCCAACCCGAAGGCCAGCCAGAACGACGCCGACAATTCTAGCAGTGACGCCGAACACCTCGTCCGTTTTCTAGACGCGGTGAAGAACGCAAGCGAGCGTCTGCGCGTCGACGTCAAAACCTACCGGGGCAGCACCTACATCGACATCCGCGTCTGGTACGTGACGGACGACGGCGATTACCGGCCGTCGAGCAAGGGCGTCACGCTCAAGCCGACGATGGCGCCCGAACTGCTGCGCGGCATCGCACTGGCGGCGCGATCCTTCGATCCGAGGGAGGCGAACTGATGCGCAAACTCTCCGCACATGGATTGACAAGAGTACCCAATGGTCCTACATTGGCAAGCATGGTTCGCGCACTTCGCGAGGACCGATTCCCCGAAAGGATGCTTTCCATGAAGACCTCTCTTCGTGCGTGCTTGCTCGCGCTCAAAAAAAATGACCCATTACATCCCGCCCTCTCCAGAGGATATGGAGCGGCTCAAACAAGAGCTCGGCAAGAGCAGTACAGATATGGCCAATTTGTTCGGCGTGTCGAGCGGTCGACAGTGGCGCAAGTACATGGCTGCGGATGCCAACAACCGCAGGGACATGGGTATGCACATGCTGTTCTTCGCGATGGCCCGGATGGAGCTGGACTCCGAGACGATGGAGCGCATTCTGAACCGGATGCGCGCAGTGGGCGCTACGATCGAGTTGGACAAGGCGTAACGCCACGACTCCCACAAAACCCTTCCGCATTCGTCAATCAGACGCTGCGCGAAATCGCGCTCGCATCGTCGTCCAACGCGGCAGCTGATGTTGTGGCCGACGCTTTGCTCGCGCTGGCCCTGCTGGCTCATTCGGTCGAGGTGCACCATGGTTGAACGCACCGAGTTTCCGCAGCGCGGACCGAAAGAAGTCGGCGATCTGTATGTCGACCTCCAACATCTCAATGCCCTCCTCGTCGCAATCGAGGAAAGCGCGGCCAGCGGCGACACTGAGCGGCCGTTCCTGCTTGCGCAGATCGGTCAGGAAGTCGCCCGGGCCGCGCTCAGGCAGATTGATGCTTCGGGAGACTCAACGAATAAGCCGCCCGACAATACCCGCAACGAAGACATCACCGCCCTCACGCTGGAAGACCGCGCATTGCATCGCCTGGTCGACAACGCGTCTGGCGAGTTCGCTGTAGCGGAAGAAGTCCTCGCTGACCTGTTCGCACTGTTCGAAGCGATTGGTGCGGCGACCAAGACGCACGAGCTGGCCCATCGACTTGCCGCGCTCGGCGTCCGGACGGCTGACGAGTATCGCAACTCCTTCGAGGAAACGAAGGAAAAATATAACGAGCATTCCCGCAACATCGTGGAGGCGATGGGTGCTGCTGGTTCTTCACTTCGGCGTATCTCCGGCGATGAGCAGTCCTCAGGGGGGCACGCATGAGCGACGTCATCAATGTCAAAGCCCAGTTTGCTTCTGCAATGGCAACGCATGGACTTGTGCCGACTGAAATCGTTGCTGACGGGAAGATTCACCGGTTCGATGCGGGCGATGAAAAGCGTGGCAGGAAGTCCGGCTTCTATTTCCTTCATCTCGACGGCGTTCCGACGGGCATGTTCGGTGACTGGCGTACTGACCTGAGTAAGAAATGGTGCGCCAAATCAGAGCGCGACATGACCGACGCGGAGCGGGCCGCATTTCGCGAGCGTATCCGCGAAGCGAAGGCAGCACACGAGGCGGCAGAGGCTCGCGACGCCGAAGCGGCACGCACGGCTGTCGCCAGTCATTGGGAAGCCGCCGGTGGTGTGCGCGGCGGTCATCCGTACGTCGTAGCCAAAGGCATCCGTCCGCGAGGCGCCAAGCAGTTGCGCGAACAACTGTTGATCCCGCTGCGCGACATCGACGGGACGCGGCACTCGGCGCAGTACATCCAGCCCGACGGCGCCAAGCGGTTCAAGAGCGGCGGGCGCGTCGCTGGTTGTTTCTGCCTGGTCGGTGACGAGCCGGAAGACAACGAGACGATCCTGATTGCCGAGGGATGGGCAACCGCGTGCAGCCTGCACCAGGCCACCGGACGCCCCGTGTTTGCCGCAATGAACGCCGGAAACCTGCTCGCCGTGACGAAGGCCGTGCGCGAGAAATATCGGAGCGCGCACATCGTGGTGTGTGGCGATGACGACTACCAGACCGAAGGAAACCCGGGCGTACAGAAGGCACAGGCGGCGGCGCAGGTTGTCGGCGGCGCAGTGGCTGTGCCGAAATTCGACCCTGTGCGCCGGGACGGCGAGACGGACTTCAACGACCTGCATCGTCTGGAGAGTCTGGACGCGGTCAGGCAATGCATTGCCGAGGCTCTTGCATCGCTCGATACACAATCGCAGCCCGACGCACCGGGGTCTCTCGCGAACGTAAGTGAATTTCCGTGGGCAGGAAACAGGCCAGCGGCGGCGCGAGAAGAGTCAGATGGCTGTGTGCCCGCTGGATTCCACGTCACCGAGCGCGGGGTGTTCTACGAAGAAGACGACGGCACGCCGCACTGGATCTCCTCTCCGCTGCACGTGCGCGCGCTCGTGCGTGATCGAGCATCGGAAAACTGGGGACGGCTGCTCGAATGGAACGACGCCGACGGCCATCCGCATGTGTGGGCCATGCCCATGGAAATGCTCCGCTCTGATGGCGCAGATATGCGCGGCGAGCTCGCACGGCTCGGCCTCGACATCGCCCCGGGCAACAAGGCCCGCAACAAGCTGACCGAATACGTCACGTGCGCAAAGCCGATAGCACGCGGGCGCTGCGTCACGCGCACGGGTTGGCATGCCGGCGCTTTCGTATTCCCCGATCGCACGATCGGCGATGCACGCGAGCGCGTGATCTTTCAGGCCGAAACCGTGATGCGCCCCTACTCGCAGGCTGGGTCGCTTGATGACTGGCAACTGGGCGTTGCGCGGCTTTGCGTCGGCAATTCACGCCTTCTGCTCGCCGTGTCTGCTGCGTTTGCCTCCATGATGCTGGAGTTCTCGGGGCAGGAATCCGGCGGTATCAATTTCGTTGGCGACTCATCGACCGGCAAGACGACGGCGCTTCGCGCAGCCTGCTCAGTGTTCGGTGGGAAGGACTACATGCAGCGATGGCGCGCCACGTCAAACGGGCTGGAGGGGCTCGCCTCGCTCCACAATGACGCGTTGCTGGTGCTCGACGAGCTTGCGCAGGTCGACGCTCGAGAGGCCGGAGAAATCGCCTACATGCTTGCCAATGGCAGCGGCAAGGCGCGCGCCGGTCGCACCGGCACCGCTCGAGCCCGGCAGACGTGGAAGCTCCTGTTCCTGTCTGCGGGCGAGATCGGACTCAGCCAGCACATGCAGTCGATCGGCAAGAAAGCGAAGGCGGGTCAGGAGGTTCGGCTCGTCGAGATACCGGCCGACGCTGGCGCCGGGTTCGGTCTGTTCGAGCAATTGCACGGCGCGGCTGGCGGCGCGGATCTGTCGGCAGCGGTCAATGAGGCGGCGGCGAAGTGCTACGGCACACCGTCTATTGCCTTTCTCGAGGCGATCTGTCGCGACCGGACAGAGATCGATGAATGGTTGAAGACAGAAAAGAAGCGATTCGTCGAAGTCAATCTGCCGCCCGGGTCGAGCGGCCAGGCCCACCGAGTTTGCCAACGCTTCGCTCTGATCGGCCTGGCTGGTGAGTACGCCTCTGGAGCAGGCATTACAGGGTGGCGCGAAGGTGACGCGCTGCGTGCGGCCGCCGATTGCTTCGCTGCGTGGCTGGACGCTCGCGGCGGCGCGGGTAATCAGGAAAAGGACAACATCCTGTCGCACGTCAAAGGCTTCTTCGAGGCCCATGAAGAATCGCGGTTCTCTGACCTCAATGAGGTGACCGAGCGTCCGACCATCAATCGCGCTGGTTTCCGTCGCACTGGTGAAAATGGAGTGGAGTTTCTCGTGTTTCCGGAGGTGTTCAAGCGAGAGATCTGCGCCGGCTTCGAACCAAAGAGCGCTGCGAAAGCATTGATCGACGCGGGATGGATCCGCCCTTCGCCGGATGGCAAGTTTCAGCGCGTTGAACGATTGCCCGGAAAAGGGGCAACCCGCCTTTATGTTTTCTCCTCGAATGTGTGGGGGGCGCAATGAATTTCGGTTTGATTCTCCGGAACACTCAAAAATCTGGTGTAACCGGTGTAACGCCCGATCGGAGCCTTGCTGGTAGAAGCTTTGCGCGTAACACCTTGCGTACGAATGCGTTACACCGTTACAC
The DNA here is from genome assembly GCF_001544695.2 of Caballeronia arvi. Lineage (GTDB taxonomy): Bacteria > Pseudomonadota > Gammaproteobacteria > Burkholderiales > Burkholderiaceae > Caballeronia > Caballeronia arvi. The sequence goes on along the minus strand of NZ_FCOM02000025.1, from coordinate 775 downwards.
CTACAGACCCCATCGGTGCCAGCGCGTGTTACACCTGAAATTCAATTCGACGGAGGTGTAACGCTGTGGTGTAACAGCCAGTCCCTTGCTGCTATTGGGTTTGCGCGGCGCGTTACACCTGCTACACCTGTTACACCGAAAAAATGCAAGGTTCGTGAATTGGCCGGAGGCGTGCGATGATTCCTCGCAATTTGAAGCATTACGGACCGTACGCACATCTGCAAGGGACCAACGGAAAACCGTCACAACGAGCGTGCACTGGAGGACAGCAAGGGTGCGTTGATCGATCCGGACAGTCGCGCGCCCTATCTACCGTGGGGACTGTACCTCGGAGCCGGTGGCGTACACACTTCCGTGCGGAGCTCGTCGAAATCATCGAGCGGCTAGCGGACGTGGAACGCTGGGCGGAAGGACATCGCAACGACGTACTTGCACGTGCGATTCGCGGCCCGCTAGCCGACCTGCTGCCGAGCTTCGGCACTTCAGAGAGTGCCATGCAGACCTAACGAGCCAGGAGGAAGTGCGAGGGAAGATTCGAGCGCTCATGGAGGTTCGACAGGTAAACGACGATAAACGAGTCGGTCTTGTCGGCGTCGGTTAGACGTCTCAGGGACGGGCGACAGCTATAGGGTCGGCTATTGCGCCTCTTTTATATGCGAATTGAATTTCACCTAGTTACACCCTCACGTCAGGCAGTAGTCGTTAAGGGTTATTCGATGCCTGCCATCGATCACAGGAATGTGACGGTGCCGCTGCGCGTGTTGGCAGGCGTCGA
>NZ_FCOM02000080.1 GCF_001544695.2 Caballeronia arvi | reverse complement strand
GTTGGCGGAGTGCGGCGGAAGTCGGTCGACCGCCGGAAAACGTCCGCGATGGAAATCGAATTTTGCAGGTCGGACTATGTATCCGAGATTCATCGCATCTTTCGAAATCATTGGCCCTTCTGCCCCGGCCGAACCCGAACCACCTTCGACGCTTGAGTCTCGGATGATTCTCATTCAGTCGCCTAATCATCCAAAGAGTGGAGTGAAAGCGAAAGGGCAGACGTCCGAGTGGCTACCGAACTAGCCGAAGATGCGCCGGTGCTGTCGACGGGACGTCTATCACGACATGGTCCGGATAAAGGCCGGTTTCATTTGTTGCCTTCTCAACCTCCGAAGGGGAGGAAAACCATGCGATATCCTTTAACTTCTCGCTACCCATCATCAGCCGCCCTGCCCATTTGCCGCTACGCGCCCGATGGATCCGAAGGACGATCGGAGCGTCAGAATTTTTCATGATCTTTTGCGGGCCTATATTAGGTACGGAGAAAGATAGCGTTCCGGGAATCAAACGGATGCTAGTACTTCTTTATGCACTGATACCGTACAGAAGGACCCGCCATTCGTACATCAGATATACCCTTGCCTGAGGCATGCCTCGATCTGAAGCGTCAAGACCAATAGAAGGTTCCAACTAGTTTTTCATGGGGTACCGTTCGAGAGCTGTCGGAGTATGCCGTGAAAAAAACCGACGAGACGCGAGTGCTGTCGGTACGCCCCGCGCAGCGCTGGGCACGCATACGTGACCTGCCATCGGCGCCGCAGACCTTATCCTCCGCAAGGCGGCCGACATGCCGTCGATCACCGGCGTAGGCGAGGATTTTGCGCATCCATTTGCACAGGCAGAAGGAGAATGATGTGAGGCTGACCGACATCGAGCGATTTCTCGATCAATTGGGCGACGAAGCGCGCGCCATCGCGATGGAACACTTTCGCACAAGATTCGACGTCGAAACAAAGTCTGACGCGACGCCCGTCACGAACACGGATCGGGCAATCGAGCGACGGCTGCGAGAAATGATCGCATCGCGCTATCCGACGCATGCCCTAGTCGGCGAGGAAGAGGGCGGGCGCATTGCAGATGGTGTGAACTGGGTCATCGATCCGATCGATGGAACCAAGAGCTTCGCCACCGGCCTTCCGCTATTCGGAACGCTCGTCGCGATCCTCCAGGATCGGCGTCCCATCTGCGGCATGGTCGAGGTGCCAGCCATGCGCGAGCGATGGATCGGTTTCGCCGATCGCACCTCATGCAACGGCGAGCCGTGCGCGGTGAGTGCGTGCGCGCATGTGCGTGACGCTCGGCTGTGCTCGACGGACCCGAGGATGTTTTCAGGCGAAGCTGCACGAGCATTCGCGACGCTTGCGCGTGAAGTGCGCGTCACGCGGTTCGGCACGGATTGTTACGGCTACGCAATGCTCGCGTCGGGACACGTCGACCTCGTCGTCGAAGACGGTCTGCAGGTTCACGATGTCATGGCGATAGTTCCAGTCGTCCAAGGCGCTGGCGGGATCGTCATGACATGGTCTGGCGATCCCATTGACGGAAACTTCCAAGGCAACATTATTGCGGCGGCGACGCAATCGCTGCACGATGAGGCGTCTCGCTGGCTTGGCCGGCCGCGCGTGTGAGGGCAGTGGCGCCGACGCCGTGTTGGCGCGTCGCTGTCGATTCGGAGGCGTTGCGAAGTCACCGAACCGGTGGTCACGAACCAATGAGCCCAACCCTCAATCACGAATCACTCTGCTTGTTGGTTGATGACCGCCGGTTTATCGGCTGAGGCTCTGGCGTCTTGCTGGGGAATCGCCGCAAGACGCTGCGCGAGCTGTACTCGGACGCGATACGGTCGTAGATGACGCAGTGCAATGTCAAGCGAGCACCTGCGGGCCGTCGATTGGCATATGCTGTAAGTGAACCTGGCATACGAGTTGGGTCTGTATTCGAGAGGACGCATAGCGCTCGAAAACTCCGTGGGGTTGCGTGAACCAGCAAATGAAAGACGCTAACGTCATTGTCGGACTGTTTTCGTCGTATCGTGAAGCAGATGAAGCCCTTCGTGACCTTCAGGCACGAGGTCTCCGATGCGACGACGGTCAACTGTATGCCCGGGCCGGTGATCGTCGCACTCGTCCAAGACCCGTTGGACCCCTTCCCGAGATGCGCGCCCGCGATCGGGCAGAGTACGCGGCGCACGGTGAGCACTTTGGGGTCGTGAGCGGCGCACGCCGGTTTAGCGGCTCGAATTGGCAACTCGCCAGTCCCGATTTTGCCGCCGGCCAACTACACGTCAATCTTCGTGAGCGGACCTTGTTGATTGCCAAGTTGGTCGACACGATGCCGCATGATGTCGCGCTTGCTTTAATGTGCGACCATGGCGCGCTTGCGGTTAAAGATAGCGCTGGTCGCTGGCGCTTTTCGCTTCACAAGAGTGGTGGGGTTGACGGTAGATAAGCTTGCAAGGCCGGCAATACCGGTTCACGTTTAAGCAACCGCGCGACGCTATTCGGGAGTTCGCCCAGCCCACATATCTACGTAAGAATGCGCAGTGGTTAAAGCCTCGTTAATAACAAACATCTGCACGAAGTACCTATCTGGAGCGTTGGAGCAGCTTGCACGAGACGATTTCGCCGCTCATTGATTTGCTGCGTGTGATGCTTGAGCGCCGGGCGGCAGCAGGGCAATTTCGGTCTGGCGTTCATACGCTGGACTTTTACGTGACACTGGTCGGCATCGGCTATTACATCATGGCCAATTGCTTTACCGTGCGAGCGTTCAGGGGCCGAAACCACGCGGAGCCGCTTCACCAGGCTCGATCCACGGAGTTGTGCATGACGTCAATGAATGGTCCATCCAATCATCAGGAAGCAGACCAGAATTGGGACTGGCCTTTGACGGACGCAAGGCGAATGAACGGCGGCGAGAAATTCTGCGACCGCCCGAAGGCCATGAGGAGATCGGCGTCCGTTACGGAGTCGAAATACTCTGGCCAATACTCCTTCTACAACCGCGCATGCAGCGAGTTTCGCTGGAGTGCCTTCATCACTCCGGGCGGCATCAGGCAATAACCGACGCGCCGGAAGTTTCATTTGAGGCGGGTTTGCGGGAGGATTTTGACGCGCAGGAACAAACCATGGTCGACCGCTGGTACGGCTCGATCCCACGTCGGACATCTTCGTGAAACTCGGCAGCCGGGAAGAATTGTTTTGCTCATGGTCCAAGGCTGAGCGCGAACTACGTTTCGCTTCGCTCTTGTTGAGCTTTGATTCCTTAAAAACGCGCAACGCGCGTCAACGACCGATCGTTCGCTGCCGACCTGGCCAGCGGCTCCGGCGAGCCGTTCATTGCAAGGCGGCATCGCGTTTTTCAACTATGGGACGATCCATAACAATGTCTACTGTGACAAGACAGAGGCGACGCAGACGAGTCCCTTCCCCATCAGCAGCGATACAGTGCCGCCCGACAGGACAGGCGTCACCGCGACGCAGATGATCAGTGCATCGAACTTCCTCGACTAAAACATGCCGGCGAGACGCGTCTGGCTATGCCAGCGGGTGTGACTCGTCCGTTCCTGCAATGGCAGCAGTGACAGTACCGACGCATCGGGCGGGAAAAGCGTGCGCTTCGGTTGACTTGAAGCTGGCCTCCGATTCATCGCCAAAGCCACATCGACGATGCGAACTGCGGATTGCTGCTTAAGAGCGCTTGCTGGCGCTCGTTCATATGTCCGCGACGCTGGTAGATTCGGTCGCCGTAGGCATCTGGCCGAGCGAACGACTGCATCTCCGTTGAAGCGGTCAACGAATGAGGCGGCGATCCACAATCCGTCCAGGTTCGATTTCGCCTTCTCAGGAGGAGAAGGTGCGGTCTCTCATGACCTCGTGTGCCACCGCATCCCGAATTCGGAGGCCGTGTCGCGCGACGGCGCGGTACGCGAAGATGACGCATTTCAACATCGGGCTTCCGATTTCGTTTTGACAAGCATCGCCCGGTCGTCCCTGCCTGCCGCAGGTAGCCTGAGGTCTCAGCCAATGAGGATAGGCGGTTGTTTTCTGACGCTCCAGGCCGGGCAACTCATCGCGCGCTTGTGTTCGCGTGGGCCTCAAATCCCGGACTTTGACCTGCTGCCATCGCAAGTGTCTGTCGATACCGATCTTGGGTCTTTGTCGCGGCACATACACTCTATAACGCGTGATGTGAATGAAGGGCGAACCTTAATCGAACCCAGGCGTGTAGCGGTTGTTCGCGCGGGGGAGTTTGCGCTCTCAACGAGCGATGGGGAGGTTTGCTTTCCCTGCACTAGACTAATTGATGACGAACATAGCTGTCGGACGCACGGGGAGAACGCATCATGAGCCGGCCGCTGGAAGAACGAAGCGTGCGCGCGTCGCCTGCTACGCCTGCAAGGCGTTGGATCACGCGGCTTGCCGTCATCGCGTGCGTGGTGATCTGCGCCGTCGCGGCGCGCATGACGCAGCTTGAGATGCAGAGCTCTCAGCGGCAGGCGCGCTACCTCTCGGAACTCGGGCGGGAGATCGGCTTTTCTGTCGATGACGGGCCCAGCGCCAGCATGCGCTTTCCTTCGGCTGGACCTTACGATATTCGGCTTGGATACGCATCGCTGGCGTCGTTCGAGGAACGAATCCTTGCCCGCGGATTTGCCGTGACTGCGCAGGCGCGCGGAACTGCCGCCATGCTCGCGATGGCCGACAAGGGCCTCTTTCTTCCCTATGAAGAGAAGGACCGCGCCGGGCTCGCCTTGCTCGACGCACGTGGCACCCGGCTATACAACGCGGCGAGTCCGAGTGTCGTCTATGACGATTTCGAGTCCATTCCGCCTGTGATCGTCGGCGCGCTCCTCTTTATCGAGGACCGCAACCTGCTCGATGAGCGGGAGCCCTACCGCAATCCGGCCATCGACTGGGGCCGCTTCGGTCGTGCGCTGTTCGATCAGGGCGTGCGCATCGTCGACAAGCGTGCGCCACAACCGGGCGGCAGCACGCTGGCAACCCAGATCGAGAAGTTCCGCCACTCGTCGGGTGGACGAACCGCGTCCCCGGCGGAAAAGCTCCGGCAGATCGCATCGGCCTCCGTGCGCGCTTATCTCGACGGCCCACAGACGATGCCGGCTCGCCGCCAGCTCGTGGTGCGCTATCTGAACTCCGTGCCGCTCGCGGCGCGGCCCGGCGTCGGCGAAATCAACGGCCTGCCCGACGGCATGGCCGCGTGGTATGGGCGCGACTTCGATGAATACAACCGCATTCTGAACGCGCCCATCTCGGCAGAAGCGCTCGATGCACAGGCGCTCGCGTTCAAGCAGGCACTGTCGCTGATGATCGCGCAGCGCGCGCCATCGCGTTTCCTGCGCCCGGGCAGGCCAGAGCTCGAACGCCTGACCGATAGTTACCTGCGCTTGCTCGGCGCGAATGGCATCATCGCACCTGCGTTGCGCGACACTGCGCTCGCCGTGCCGCTCGGATTGAACCCCACACCTCGCCGGCGCGAGGCGGTGTCATTCGTGACGCGCAAGGGCGTGACCGCACTGCGCACGAACCTGCTTTCGACGCTCGGTGTTCAGAGCCTTTACGATCTCGACCGGCTCGATCTCACCGTCACCGCGACGCTCGACAACGCGGTGCAACAGGCCGTGAGCGACCGGCTGGCGAGCGCGGCCACGCGCGATGGCGCCCGTGATGCGGGGCTGATCGGCTATCACATGCTGCGACCGAAGGACGATCCGTCGAAGATCTCGTACAGCTTCACGCTGATGGAGCGCCGCGGCGGCGCGAACCTCGTGCGCGTGCAGACCGACAGCGTCGACCAGCCCTTCGACATCAGCCGCAGTGGGCGGCTCAATCTTGGCTCAACGGCCAAGCTGCGCACGGTCACCACCTATCTGCAGATCATCGAGGACCTGCATACGCGCTTCGGCTCGATGAGCGCGGCTCAGTTGCATGCTGTGACGCCCGACCGCCAGGATGCGCTCACGCGTTGGGCGCTCGACTATCTCGCGAAGACGCCCGACCGGTCGCTCGCCGCAATGCTCGATGCCGCCGTCCAGCGAAAATACTCCGCGAGCCCCGGCGAGACCTTCTACACGGGCGGCGGCGCGCAGAGCTTCAACAACTTCGAGGCGACCGATAACTCGCGCGTGCTTACCGTCGAGCGCGCTTTCCAGCATTCGGTGAATCTGGTGTTCGTGCGCCTGATGCGCGATATCGTCCACTACGAAATGGTGAAGGTGGCCGGGCCGTCGTCCGGCTGGCTCGACGATCCGGCCGTGCGCCATGCCTACCTGACCCGCTTCGCGGACGCGGAGAGCCGCGTGTACATGAGCCGCTTCTATGGGAAGTACCGGCCGAAGACGGCCGACGAGGCGCTTGCGGTGCTGTTGCGCGACGTTCGCAAGTCGCCGCCCAAGCTGGCCACGGTGCTGAGAAGCGTTGCACCCGACGCGCCGCAGGCATGGTTCGACGCGCAGATGCGCGCGGCGCTGCGCGGCACGCCGTCGGCGTCGATCACGGATCAGGATCTGGCGAAGCTCTACGTCAAATACGGCATTGACAAGTTCAATCTCAACGACCGCGGGTACATCGCGAGCGTGCATCCGCTCGAACTGTGGACGGTGAACTATCTGCGCGCACATCCGATCGCGACGGTGAACGATGTGCAGGAAGCGAGCCGCGATGCGCGCGTCGTCGTCTATTCGTGGCTCTTCAAGACACGCTATCACGCGACGCAGGACCGGCGCATCAAGCGCATGGTCGAGCTGCAGGCCTATGCCGACATCGCGAAGTCGTGGCGCGCGCTCGGCTATCCGTTCTCCTCCGTGACGCCTTCGTATGCGACGGCGATCGGCGCCGCGGGCGACCGTCCCGAGTCGCTCGCGCAACTGATCGGCATCGTGGAGAACGAGGGCAGGGGGCTTGCCACGGAGCGCATCTCGACGCTCGAATTCGCGAAGGACACGCCCTACGAGACGCATTTCGTCCATGTGAGCACGCGGCCGAAGCCGTTGGTCGCGCCGGAGATCGCGTCCGTCGTGCAACGGTTGCTGCGCGATGTCGTGGCGGGCGGCACCGCGCAACGCCTTGCCGGCGGCATGACCTTGGCCGATGGCCGCTCGCTCGACGTATCCGGCAAGACCGGCACGGGCGATCAGCGCTTCAACGTCTATGCGCGAGGCCGGCGTCTCATCGAATCGCGCAAGATGAACAGGAGCGCAACGTTCGTCTTCGTGATCGGTGAGCGCTTCTTCGGCACGCTGACCGCCTACGTGCGCGAGCCCTATGCGGCGCGCTACGATTTCACGAGCGCGCTCGCCGTGCAGATGCTGAAGTCGCTCGGGCCTGTGCTGCAGCCGCTGTTCGCTGACGAAAAGGCGCTGCGAACAGAGAACGATGCGGAGCGATTCCGATAGACACGCCGGACACCACCTGATACTAGACATTCGACGTCGGGCGCAGGTGCCGTTTCCTGGCGTGGTGCTTTGCATTCCCCGGATATGCACCGGAACCCTTCCTCGCCTGGTATGCGGTGAGCTGCATTCTGGCCCGATGCGATCGGGAGAACGCTTGATGGTACCGATGCAGCGCGCTCGCGTGATATATGCGCGGCAACACGACGCTCGTTTCGTCGCCGTTCAGCCAGCGGCGAATCGTGACCAGATCCGCCGAGCGCTCCGAGGAAGAACGCGCGCCGAGAAGCGCGATGATGACCGGACCATTCGGCAGCCCCGCCTCCACGATGATGCAGCGTCCCGCCTCGCGCGTGTAACCCGTCTTCGCAAGCTGAGCTCTCCAGCCCGGCCAGTCCACGACGGGATCCGTGTTCCGATAGAACATCGTTCTTCCGCCGATCGCTTCCTCGTAATGGGGCAGTAGAGTGAATGCGGCGATCAACGGATAGCGCGATGCGGCGTCCGCCATTTTCACGACGTCGCGGGCAGTTGAGACGTTAGCGGCCGACAGCCCCGTCGGCTCCGCGAACCATGTAGCCGCCATGCCCAGCGCGCGCGCCTTGTCGTTCATCTTTTGAACGAACGCGCGCTGACCGCCCGGAAAAGCGCGTGATAGCGCGGAGGCCGCGCGGTTTTCTGACGCCATCAGCGCGAGACGCAGCATCTCCTCGCGTCCGAGCGTTGCGCCTACCGGGATGCGCGAGTGCGAGTGCTTGAGCCGGTCGATGTCGGCGTCGCCGATCACGACTGCTTCTTGCATCGGCTGCGCTTCATCCAGCACGACCATCGCCGTCATCAATTTGGTCAAGGAGGCGACGGGTCGGGCTGTATCGGGATCCCGTTCGAGCACGACCTTCTGATCCCGTATGTCGTACACCAATACGCTGGGCGAATAGAGCAGCGGCGTCCCGGCCAAGACGACAAGCGGTGCCGTAGCAAGAAGCACGGCCGTGGCGAGTTTCTTCATCACGTTCACACCTGGAAACTGCAATTCGGCCGTTGGTCCGCCATGTTGAATCGGTGCCAACAACTGAACTGTAGTCGCTGCCAGCGGAAATAGGCGTGGGTAACAAACGAAATAGTTCGTCCGTGTCGCTTGCTTGCCGCTCCGGCTAAGCTCCGGGTGAGCGCCTCGATGAAAGAACATGCTGAGTGCGCGCTGCCCCCGGCACCAGTACGGTTTCACGCCGGCTACGGCAGCGGCGGCGCTCTGATGTGTTTTCAACAGCGATGAAGGCAACACGGGCGAAGCCCTTTGCCCAGTAGCAACGCCGCCAATCCCAGACACAGCGCTCTGGGCCGTGCCAGCTCGAATGCTGCGAGACGCCACGGAACAAAGTTGTGGAGGTGTGCGCCGGGCGAGCGCGCCAGAAAGCGAAAGTGCGGAAATATGGCTTGAAGTACTTGAAGAGGTGGCCTTCGAGCAAACTGACACGGCGGGTCGGCAGCAAGCGATTCGCGCCCGTGATGTCCACCGCGTTTCGACATGCGCTGGTTGACGACGTGGTCCACTCCGCTGGCGTGGCCGGGATGCGAACGCCCCGCTGCCTCGCTTTCGTATAGTCGACAAAGATCAAGACGTTGTTTTGGAGGAACTCATGTAATCGCAGGCGTCGCCGCCCCAGCGATTTCGGCAGTGCTCGCGTAGAACGGCCTCACCGAGTGAAGCTTCGAGCGCGCGCGCGAGATCGATGCCGAGCGCCCCTCTCGCCCGCGCCACCGCGCGTCGCGTCCAAGAGGGTGGAGGCTAAGGACTGAAAGCCTAAGGTAGGCGCACCTCGACTTGGTCTAGGCACATGCCAGTTTCACGAATCGCTTGCTCCACCTCCGCGGGCGAGGCGCATCCAGCGATCCAGCCGACGTCTTCGTTGCCTATCATCAGCCGCCCGGCCCATTGGCCATTTGGTGTTTGATAGATTCGAAGGATGACGGATTTAAAGGATTCTTTCATGAGCTCCTCTCCGTAGCCCTTCTCGGCTCTACTTAGGTATGAGGAAAGTAGCCGAATCGATTCGAGACTGCCAGTTTTTGTGTCGCCACACGTGGGCGCGATTAGAAAGCGACGGGCAGCCGATGCTGTTGCCTAGTGAGCGGTGCCCGTCGGAGCCTGAAGCCCCACCGTCGACTCGTGCCCTATAGACGTCGGCGGTGGGGACGCCGCGCATCGCTCCCTTGTGAGCAAGGTGTCCGTTTCCGCACGACCCGGAGCGAAGTCGCATTCGAAAATGAGAATGATTTAGGTAATTAAAACTTTCATTTTCGCGACCGATCGCCTAGCTATAATCTTACAAATTAGCTTGCCCAACTATTGAGATCGTACTTGCGCGGAAAAAATTTACGTCCGTCTGGGAGCGCGTCCTATGAGGTGTCCGCCAATATTGGTCGACGAGGCGAAAAGGTTGGAGGCACTGTCTGAATATGGGCTGAGCGGACAATCGCTGCCCAGTCTCGAGCCAGTTGCCAGCATCGCCGCCCGAATGTTCAACATGCCGGTTGCGGCGGTGAACATGATCGGCAATGATCATGTCTTTCTCGCCGCAAGCGTCGGTCTCGATCTCGAGGAAACGGAAACAGGCCGCGACGTCTCGTTTTGCGCGCATGCAATCGCCGAGTCCACAGTCATGGTGGTCCCGGATGCGACCCGCGACGCGCGCTTTCTGGATAACCCGTTGGTCACGGGGCCAGCCCAAGTTCGCTTCTATGCCGGCGTCCCCCTTATGTCGCCGGATGGTCACGCCTTGGGCGCGTTGTGTGTGATTGACCACAGGGCGCATCACGACTTCTCGGCCGAGGACGGGGAGCGCTTGCAAGAACTCGCCAAAATGGCCGCCGACAGGTTAGAGCTGAGACGGATTGAAATAAGAGCACAAGCGACGTCGGACCCATCTACAGGCCCTGCTGACGGCGTCTCGGTCGCAGTGGTGCGGTTCGACGATCATCGGCGCGTCATCGCATGGAACGCGGTTGCTGCCGCCATTTTTGGTTACGGCCCAGCGGAAGCCTCCGGTCTAATGGTTGATATCCTCGTCGTAGAGCGAGACAGGGCTGCCTTGGCCAGTTTGATTTCCGGCGCGGCGAGCGCGCAAGCACCGGCCGGAACTGTGTCGGCAAAACTCAATGGCGTGCGCAAAAATGGAACGAAAATACCTCTTGGATTCTCATTGAAACGCGTGCGCACGAATGTCGTTTCGATATTTGAAGCGCATTTGACCGATCTGACAGCGCTCCAGCGGGAGCAAGAGGAGATTCATCGGCTTGCCAATACCGACGTTCTCACCGGGTTGCCAAACCGCGCCTGCCTCTATCGGCAAACAGAGCACGTACTTGGCTCCTCAGGATCAGCGGCCGTGATCGTGATGGACGTGTATCGCTTTAAAGACGTCAATGCAGAGCTCGGTCACATTCTTGCGGACCGCATCCTATTGGAGGTGGCGCGCCGACTGGAAAAAAATCGTCAGGCCGAACGACACGGTCGCGCGTATTGGGGGAGACGAGTTTGCCATTCTGCTGCCTGAGTGCACCAGTGAGGCACAGGCTAAGGGTATTGCTAATGCGTCAATCGCCAAGGTCTCAGAACCGCTCGTCATCGACGGGCGCGAGGTCCGAGTGACGATTGATTGTGGTATTGCCCTTGCACCAGCTCATGCGCAGGAGCCCGTGCAATTGATCAGCAATGCGGATCTGGCGTTGTCCAATGCAAAGAATCGGCAGCGCGGTCAATCGGTTGTTTTTAATCCGAGGTTACGCACAGATGCGCTGACGCGCCGACATTGCGACCTCGAGCTGCATCGGGCTGTTGCTCAAAACGAATTCGCGCTGGTTTATCAACCTCAGATCCGTCTAGCCGATGGCGCGCTCACTGGTGCAGAGGCACTGATACGGTGGTTGCATCCGCAGCGCGGTCTGCTGTCTCCAGCCGCCTTTCTGCCCGCGCTAGAAACCAGCCCGCTCGCCGCGACAGTCGGAACATGGGTCCTCGACCAGGCGTGTGCCCAGGCTGCGATGTGGCGCAGATACGACGCCCGGGACTTTCGTATCGCCGTCAACCTGTTCGGCGCGCAACTTCGCACGGACCACGACCTCGCTTCACAGGTGCTGTTAGCACTTGAGAGACACGGGCTTCCTCCGCAGGCTCTCGAGCTGGAGATCACAGAAGGCATCGTGCTCGACCACGACGACTCCGTGCTGGTGTCGCTTGAGCGGCTTCGCGCGCTTGGCGTGGGAATCGCGTTTGACGACTTTGGGACCGGCTATGCGTCGCTCAGCCTCCTCAAGCGTTACCCGCTGAGCCGCGTCAAAATCGACCGCTCGTTTGTACGAGGCGTGCTGGAATCGGATCGTGATGCTGCAGTCATTCGCGCCATTCTTCACATGGCGCACAGCTTCGAAGTCGAAACCACGGCCGAGGGTATTGAAACAGAACCGCAACGTGACATCCTGCGTCGGCTGGGATGCCATGAGGGGCAGGGCTACCTGTTCTCCCACCCGTTGCTGCCGATACAGTTTGCAGAGAGATTCGGACTCGCGATGCCGGCATGTGTACCGGTCTAGTGGCATCGGGATGGTGATCGAATCCGTGACACCTGTGCGAAGCGATTGCCGCCCCGCGTACCGCCTGTGCAAGGAGCCCGCTCGATGATAGGTGAGCGCGGCGAGAAGTGGTGGGGGCTTCCAATGATTAGCTTCGCCAGCCCGCAATCGATACTGTCCCAGCTTTCTCTGATCCGTGCCGATCTTGCCCGTCATCCTCTTTCTGTGTGCCACATTGAAACAAGCCATTACAGCTCCAGCAAGCCCGAGGCTATCGAACGGCTTATGAAAGATATCCGCGCGGGGCGAGTCGACGAATTCCGGATCGACGAAGCTCGCTGGGGCGCCCGACGGATTTTCATCAATTATTGTGCACGGTAAGGTGGCGACGCTTCTCGATCCGTTGCATACAAATGAAAATACGCCTGTGTCGCCGTACTAATCCCGCAGACGAGGCGAGCTTCTCAGCAACGCAGTAGATGACGAGGCAAAAGATGGGCTGGCTTTGGACTAGGACCGGCATCTCTTTTGGGTATCGCGTCGACGATCAACTGCGCACGCATGATGGACGTCATGTCGGCCGCTTTATCGGAGAAGAGATCTTCGGCGCCGATGGTCTGTACCTGGGCGAGATAGCGTCCGAAGACCGCTTGATTACCCGCCAGCGGAACATCGGTCGCTTCAAATTGCCGTTCAGACCACGAATGGAGCGTACGGCAAGGCTGGAACACCTGGCCCGGGCGGCGCGGCTGAACGCGGCTAACCCTATGATGCGGTCCAAGTTGCACGCGAACACGAGAGTCTACTTAAGCAGCACACCCCCCTGCGTCTGTGGGTTCGACGGCACAGCCGGTATCGCGGAAACGTATCTTCATTATGGACGCGGCTTTCGAGAGGCATCGCGACGATCGGTAAGGGGCGGCGTACAGAAAGGCGGACCTGCACGCCTGACCGACAGGTCCGGCTGGGTCAAGCAGCCGGCGACGGCTACTCCCAGTATCGTGGCGCTGCGCCGTCGAGCTGGAGCGGGTGCCGCACAAAAATAGCCAAGTTGGTTTCGGTGCAGCGCTGATGCAAAAGGCGAAAGGCGAAAGATGACGGGCCTCGTCCGAAGGTTCGCCTTTGGGGCGGCTACCGGACTGACCTCAGGCGCGGCGAGGCTCTTAAACGGAGGCCTCCAGTCACGACATGTTGCAAGTACAGGCGTTTTCATTGATGTCGGTCTTTCGACCGGACAGGCACGCAAACCGCCCAAATTTCAATACCTTTCAGCGCCTCTCATCAGACGTCACTGCCATGTGACGCTTTACGCCTAGAACATGTTCAGGACGATAGTTTCCTCGATTCGTTCATGGCTTTCCTGGCGGGGCCTGATAATACGAACGTAGCCGCACGAACGAAGGGGTCCTATGGTCTGCCACCTACTATCGGTGCGCATTTGCGCTAATCGCGGCCAGCCATAGGTTGGTATATCATCGCGCGCGCATACGCACAACGCCCCCGACTGGGGTAGCTGGCCGGAGCCGATCTTCCGTTTCCAAGACAGGTGTAGCCCGATATGAATGGTTGCGCGAACATCGTCGACCCAAAATAAGGAAATGCGAATGACCACCATTTCAGAAAAAGAAAGCTTGCTGGCCGACAGCGAAGTCCAACTAATGGTACGGACCGTCGCAGCCTTACGGGAAGGGGAAGTCATCCAAAAGCTGCCCAGCGACTGGCCCGGGCAGAAGGGCCAGTTAGCCGCTGAGCTGAATTTGCTTGCAGACCAATGCCTACGGCAGACGTTGTCGAGTAGGCCGCCGCCAAGCAGCACCTCGACACTCGGGAGGAACGCGCACCGCATCGATGAGGACGGGCTGCGCGGCTTCTGGTTACAACAAGCGCGTCAATCCAACGAGCTCCTTAGCGCGAACGATACCGCTCACGCGTGTACCCGAGACATCTACGCTGCGCTCATCGCCCTGAGAAAGGGAGAGGGCACGTCGCTCGACGGCGACTGGACCGGCTTGCATGGCAAGCTTGCAGACGTCTTCAATGATGTCGTCGAGCAGAACATCCGCATGTCGGATGAGCTCGCGCGGCTCAGCCAGGCAGTCGGAAAGGAAGGTCGCATATACGAGCGCGCCACGCTACCGGATCCACGCGGCTTCTGGCGCCGCTCGATCGACTCGGTCAATTCGCTCATCGTCGACCTCGTTCACCCTACGAGCGAAGTGGCGCGCGTGATCGGTGCGGTCGCACAGGGCGATCTCAGCAAGAGCATGGCGCTCGAGGCGGACGGCCGCGCGCTCGAAGGTGAGTTCCTCCGCACCGCGAAAACCATCAACCGGATGGTCGAGCAGCTCGGCACGTTTGCTGTGGAGGTGACGCGCGTCGCGCGGGAAGTCGGCACCGAAGGCAAGCTCGGCGGTCAGGCGGACGTGCAGGGCGTCGCCGGCACATGGAAAGACCTTACCGACTCAGTCAACTCGATGGCCGGCAACCTGACGAGCCAGGTGCGTAACATCGCGGAAGTCACCAAGGCGGTCGCGGCGGGCGACCTGTCGAAAAAAATCACCGTGGACGTGAAGGGCGAGATCCTCGAGCTCAAGAACACAATCAACACGATGGTCGATCAGCTGCGCTCGTTCGCATCGGAAGTGACGCGCGTGGCGCGCGAGGTCGGCACTGCGGGCAAGCTCGGCGGCCAGGCGGATGTCAAGGGCGTCGCGGGCACATGGAAGGACCTGACCGACAACGTCAACTTCATGGCGGGAAACCTGACAAGTCAGGTGCGCAATATCGCGGAAGTCACGACAGCGGTGGCCGCCGGCGACCTGTCGAAGAAGATCACGGTCGACGTGAAGGGCGAGATCCTAGAGTTGAAGAACACCATCAACACGATGGTCGATCAGTTGAGGTCGTTCGCGTCCGAAGTGACGCGCGTGGCGCGGGAAGTTGGCACGGAAGGAAAGCTCGGTGGGCAGGCCGACGTGAAAGGCGTCGCCGGCACGTGGAAGGACCTGACTGACTCAGTCAACTCGATGGGTAGCAACCTGACCGCGCAGGTGCGCAATATCGCGGACGTAACGACAGCCGTGGCTGCGGGCGATCTGTCGAAGAAGATCACCGTCGATGTGAAAGGCGAGATCCTGGAACTCAAGAACACGATCAATACGATGGTCGACCAGTTGAGCTCGTTCGCCTCCGAAGTGACACGCGTGGCCCGCGAGGTAGGGACCGAGGGGAAGCTGGGCGGCCAGGCCGACGTGCAGGGCGTGGCGGGAACGTGGAAGGATCTCACTGATTCGGTGAATTCGATGGGCGGCAACTTGACCGCCCAGGTGCGCAACATCGCGGAAGTGACGACGGCCGTTGCGGCGGGCGATCTCTCGAAGAAGATCACCGTCGACGTGAAAGGGGAAATCCTCGAGCTCAAGAACACCATCAATACGATGGTCGATCAGTTGCGTTCGTTCGCGTCGGAAGTAACGCGCGTCGCGCGCGAGGTGGGCACGGAAGGCAAGCTTGGCGGCCAGGCTGATGTTCAAGGTGTCGCTGGAACGTGGAAGGATCTGACCGACTCGGTCAACTCGATGGGCAGCAACCTGACCGCGCAGGTGCGCAACATCGCCGACGTGACAACAGCAGTGGCCGCGGGCGACCTTTCGAAAAAGATCACCGTTGACGTCAAGGGCGAAATCCTTGAACTCAAGAACACCATCAACACCATGGTGGACCAGTTGCGCTCGTTCGCTTCGGAAGTGACGCGGGTGGCGCGCGAGGTCGGCACCGAAGGCAAGCTCGGAGGACAGGCCGATGTGCAGGGGGTTGCCGGAACCTGGAAGGACCTCACCGACAACGTGAACTTCATGGCCGGTAACCTGACGAGCCAGGTGCGCAATATCGCGGACGTAACGAAGGCCGTGGCGGCAGGCGACCTGTCCAAGAAGATTACCGTGGACGTCAAGGGCGAGATCCTCGAACTGAAGAACACTATCAACACGATGGTGGATCAGTTGAGCTCCTTCGCTTCGGAAGTGACGCGCGTCGCGCGCGAAGTGGGTACGCTCGGGAAACTCGGTGGACAGGCGGACGTGCAAGGTGTCGCAGGTACATGGAAGGACCTGACGGACTCCGTGAACTTCATGGCCGGTAACCTCACGAGCCAGGTGCGCAACATCGCGGACGTGACGAAGGCGGTGGCGGCGGGCGATCTGTCGAAAAAGATTACCGTCGACGTGAAAGGTGAGATTCTTGAACTGAAGAACACCATCAACACGATGGTCGATCAGTTGCGTTCATTCGCCTCGGAGGTTACGCGCGTGGCACGCGAGGTCGGCACCGAAGGCAAGCTCGGCGGTCAGGCGGACGTGCAGGGCGTTGCGGGCACGTGGAAAGATCTGACCGACAACGTCAACTTCATGGCGGGCAATCTGACGAGCCAGGTTCGCGGCATCGCGCGAGTGGTGACTGCGGTGGCAAACGGCGATTTGGGCCGCAAGCTCACGGTGGAGGCGAAAGGTGAAATCGCGGCGCTCGCCGATACGATCAACAGCATGACCGACACGCTTGCCACGTTCGCCGACCAGGTCACGACCGTCGCGCGCGAGGTCGGCGTCGAAGGAAAACTCGGCGGTCAGGCGAAGGTTCCGGGCGCGGCGGGTACGTGGAAGGGGCTGACGGAAAACGTGAACCAGCTCGCAGCGAACTTGACGACGCAGGTCCGCGCGATCGCTGAGGTCGCGACGGCTGTGACGCAAGGCGATTTGACTCGTTCGATCACTGTCGAGGCGCTCGGAGAAGTCGCCGCGCTCAAGGACACGATCAACGAGATGATTCGCAATCTGAAGGACACGACCGCGCTCAATACCGAGCAGGACTGGCTCAAGACGAATCTGGCGAAGTTCAGCCGCATGCTGCAAGGACAGAAGGATCTGGTCGCCGTCGGTCAACTCATTCTGTCGGAGCTCGCGCCGGTCGTCGGCGTGCAGCAAGCCGAATTCTTCGTGTTCGAGACGATCGATCAGGCCGCTTCACTCAGGCTCGTCGCCAGTTATGCTTCAGACGGTCATCGCTCGCACGGCAAACGCGTGCAGCTTGGCGAGGGGCTCGTCGGCCAATGTGCGTTCGAGAAGCGCAAGATCCTGTTGGCGCCTTCGGCGTCCGTCGATTACCGGATCGAATCAGGCCTGCTGAGCGCTTTGCCACAGAATGTGCTGGTGATGCCGATCGTTTTCGAAGGGCTGGTCAAGGGCGTGATCGAGTTGGCCTCGCTTGAATGTTTCAACTCGACTCACCTCGCGTTTCTCGACCAGTTGACCGAAAGTATCGGCATCGTCATCAATACGATCGAGGCGAACACGCGTACCGAGGATTTGCTGAAGCAGTCGCAATCGCTCGCGCACGAGTTGCAGAGTCGACAGGAAGAACTTCAGCAGACCAACGAGGAATTGCAGGAGAAGGCGAGGTTGCTCGCGCATCAGAATCAGGAAGTCGAGCGAAAGAACTCGGAGGTCGAACAGGCACGCCAGGCCCTCGAAGACAAGGCCAAGCAACTCGCGCTGACGTCGAAGTACAAATCGGAGTTTCTCGCCAACATGTCGCATGAGTTGCGCACGCCGCTGAACAGCCTACTCATTTTGTCCGACCAGCTGTGCAAGAATCCTGAAGGGAATTTGTCCAGCAAACAGATCGAGTACTCGAGAACCATTCATTCGTCGGGCAACGACCTGCTGTTGCTGATCAATGACATTCTGGACCTTTCAAAAATCGAATCTGGTACGGTCGTCCTCGACATCAATGAGCATCGCCTTGCTGATCTAACGACTTACGTTGAACGCACATTCCGTCACGTTGCCGAAGCGCGCAACGTCGACTTCGTCATCCATCTGGGGAGCGAAGTGCCGGCCTCAGTAGTGACGGACCTCAAGCGGCTGCAGCAGATCCTGAAGAATCTCCTGTCCAATGCATTCAAATTCACCCATCAGGGTCGTGTTTCGTTGTCGATCGAGCAAGCGCACGGCGGATGGCGCGGAGACAATGAAGCGCTGAGCGGTGCCGCGAGCGTGATTGCTTTTTCAGTGCTGGACACCGGCATTGGCATTTCGGCGGACAAGCAGCAGATCATCTTCGAGGCATTCCAGCAGGCCGATGGCAGCACGAGCCGCAAATACGGTGGCACGGGGTTAGGGCTCGCGATCAGCCGGGAGCTGTCCAAGCTGCTGGGCGGCGAGATCCGTCTGAGCAGCACGCCGAACGAGGGAAGCACGTTCACGCTCTTTCTACCACGCACCAACGATCTCGGAAGACCGGGGCGCAGAAAAGCGGCGCGCGCCGACGAAGCGCGCGTCATTGCATCAACCGGGTCATCTGGTGAAGATGATGGCACCTTGGAATTGTCGACGCAGTCCGCTTTGACCGTGGAACTCGCTAACAAAATTTCCGTTGCCCACATCGTCGATGACCGAGACAACATTGTTTCAGGCGATCGCGTGGTGCTCATCGTAGAAAACGATCTGGCCTTCGCGCGCGTGATCGTCGATACAGTGCGGCAGCGCGGGTTCAAGGCCTTGAGCACGGCACTCGGCGCTTCGGCGCTGACGCTTGCTGATCAGTACAAGCCGGATCTGCTGACGCTTGATCTGTTCCTTCCTGACATGGACGGTTGGCGGATCCTGGCGCGGCTGAAAAACGATTTGGCAACGCGGCACATCCCAGTGTGCGTTATTTCGACCGATGAATCGCATGAGCGCGCGCTTCGCTCCGGCGCGTTCGCGTTTTTGCCTAAGCCCGTCGAATCGCAAACAATGCTGGATAATGCCGTGAGATCGATGGCGCGTTATATCGAAGCGGAACAACGCGTGATCCTTGTGGCACTGTCATCAGTGGTCGAGCGCGAGCTCCTATCCAGTGCACTGAAAGGAACAACCGCTACCGCAATATTTGCCGACAACGGCGATGCGCTGGCGCAGGCACTGTCGTCTCACGCGGTGGACGCGCTTGTGCTGGCCGACAATATGCCCGATATTTCACCGGAGGCGCTTGAAGCGGCGCTTGTCTCGCGCGATAGCTTAATGCCGCTTCCAGTAATATTGAGCGCGGCGGGTGATCTTCCGCCCGAGCGCTGGGTGCACATCCGAGACCGCTTCTCCGTGCAGCATGCACCTGACTTCGATCGCTTGCTGGACCTGAGTGTTGCGGCGCTTCATATCGATGCGAAGCGGCTCGGTCAACAGCCGGCGGCCGCGCTGCACTCCTTGCATGCGTCGCAGTGCGCCTTGAACGGCGTCAAGGCGCTGATCGTCGATGACGACATGCGCAACATCTTCGCGCTCGCGACCATCATGGAAGACCTCGGCATGCGGCATGTCTGGGCCGACAACGGGCAAGATGCCATACGGCAGGTAGAGTCCGATCGCGACATTGAGATCGTCATGATGGATATCATGATGCCGGAGATGGACGGTCTGACGACTATGCGGGAGATCCGCAAGCGCCCGCTCGGGAAGGCGCTACCCATTATCGCGGTCACGGCCAAGGCGATGAAGGGCGATCGGGAGAGATGCATCGAGGCAGGGGCATGGGACTACCTTTCGAAGCCGGTCAATCGAGACGATCTGATTGCCGTCTTACACGCGTGGCTGCATCGTTAGGAGCAGCTATGGCAACGTTCGATACTTGTGAAGGCACGGTCAAGATTCTGGTGGTGGACGATCTCCCAAGCCAACACGTCGTCTTGCGCACGGTGCTAGAGGGCCCAGACCAGGAAGTCGTCACTGTGTCGTCCGGACGGCAGGCACTGAAGGCGGTATTGCAACAAGAATTCGCTGTCATATTGCTCGACGTGAATATGCCCGACATGGATGGTTTCGAGACGGCCAGCATGCTGCGCTCCTACCGCCGTACCGCGTCGACGCCGATTATCTTCGTCACAGCCTATGCCGACGACGCGGAGATGGCGAAAGGGTACTCGCTCGGGGCCGTAGACTACATTACTTCTCCCGTTGTGCCGCAGATTCTCGGCGCTAAGGTCCGCGTGTTCGTGCAGATGTTCCGGATGAACCGCGAACTGCGAGCCCGGGCCGCAGAGCGAGAAGAACTTGCAAGGGCCGAGGCACAGCGCGCGTCGGCCGATGAGGCTCGCCAGCGTGCCGATTTTTTGGCGCAAGTTAGCCACTCGCTAACGCGTTCGTTGGATGTTGAGACGACACTCGTTCGCACGCTCGAGTCGTCGGTGCCGGCGTTGGCGGATCTCGCGTGCGTATGCCTTGCATCGGGCGGCGAACAAACGCTTCAGACTACGTTGCGCTTTGGGACCGCCGTCCGCGCTTCGATTGATACGACGGGCGACCAGAGCCTCGACGAGATCGTTCCGCTCGAGCAATTTTTTAATCTTGCGAGACAGGCCATGGATCGTGGGGAAACTCTGGTCTGTCGGGACGACGCGAATAGCGTCTTCGGATGGGCTGCGAGCGGTAAAGGCCGTCAACTCGCAATTGAGTTCGACGAAATCACTTTCCATCCGCTGCTTCACGTGTCAGAAAGCAGGGCGATACTCGCCTTCGGTGTCGTCTGCCACGACGATGATCACCGACGTGCGGCACTAGTCAAAGAGTTCGTCAGCCGTGCATCGATCGCGCTTGAGAACGCGTTTCTGTTCTCGGCCTTGCGGGATGAAGACCGGCGCAAGAACGAATTTCTTGCAATGCTCGCGCATGAACTTCGCGATCCGCTCGCACCGATTTCGAACGCGGTGAGCGTTATGAAGAACGCTGAACCGAGCAATGCCAACGTGATGGCTTGGGCGACCCAAACCATCGGAAATCAAGTCGATCACATGGTGCGCATCGTAGACGATCTGCTGGATGTCTCCCGAATCGCACGCGGTACGGTAGCGCTGCGTCGCGAACCGACTCACTTACGGGCTGTGGTGGAACGCGCGGTCGAAACGAGCCGACCGCATTTCGCCGCTCGTTCTCAAACGTTCGTATGCGAACAACACAGGGGCGACGTGGTAGTCGAAGGAGACGTCGTTCGCCTCACGCAGGCGGTCGCGAACTTGTTGAACAATGCTTCGAAATTTACGCCCCCCGGGGGGCACATCAGTCTTTCAACAAGCTTTTCCAACGGAAGCGCGGTGGTTTCGGTTACCGACGACGGTGAAGGGATTGAAGCTAAGCTGATTCCACGCGTGTTCGATCTCTTCACTCAAGGCGATAGCGCACTCGACCGCGCACAGGGCGGGCTGGGGATCGGGCTCACGCTCGCTCGCCATTTGGTGGAACTGCATGGAGGGTCGATTCGGTGCTGGAGCGGCGGTCGCGGCAAGGGTGCAAATTTCGTTGTGGAACTACCAGCTACGTGTGAAATCGCCGACCCGGCTCCCGTCGCCGCTGTCCTTCCCTTGCGTCGTAAGCAACATGCCAAAGTGCTTGTCGTGGATGACTCCGTTGCTTCAACGGACAGCCTGAAAATCTTCCTTGAAATGCACGGGTATGAGGTCCACTGTGCCTACGACGGCGTTTGCGCGCTGGCGCTCGCTAGGGAAATCATGCCGCAGGTCCTGGTTCTCGACATTGGTCTTCCAGGCATGAATGGATACGAGGTTGCCAAGGCGATTCGCGCCGAAGATTCCTTTCGCGGCTGTCTGCTGATCGCTGTGAGCGGTTATGGGCAAGACGATGATCGCCGCAATTCGAAGTCGGTCGGCATCGATCATCATCTAATTAAGCCTGCCAATTTGACTTCGCTTGTCGAACTGATCTCCGGACACTTAATGCGTGGCGGCAGCCCGGGCTCCGAAGAGCAAGAGCAACCAGCTTGAATATCCGGAGGCCGCCCAACGCGTGCGTCCGTACAATCGTGTCGGCGCGTCGCCGACCCGGTTCTAGCCCGCTGATGAGGGCCTTTCTGATGGCAGCGCGTATCGTGGCTGAAACGCGGCCCGGCAAGTGACAATTCGCATAATTGTAGGAACTTGTACGCTCGATTGGACTGTGCGACGTAAGCCAAACTGTACGCCACTCGATCGTCGGCAGTCGGGATAATCTAGGAAGTCGACGAAGTCGAAAGAAGTCGATTTGCCACCGGTGTCATGGCATCACTTGGTGCGCGGGCGATCGTGGCTCCGATCAGAACACTTGGCCGGCACAGGTTAGCAAGCTTCGCGGATCGACGGACCTGGCTTATCCGCGCAGGTCATCATCGAACACCGTAAGCCCTCGAGGGCGCGCTCGTTGAACTTGCGGACTGAAGACCGCGACTTTGACTGACGTTTGGGGGTCGCCGCGAGCGGTAGGAAGCAGGTGAAGCCTTCTGCCATCATTCGATTCGGCGCGGCGAGGAAGAAACGCCGCAAGTCGCGCTCGGACGGGCGATGGTATGTCGGATACTGCTCTGGCACCACCCGGTCCACGAAACGTCGGGTTGTCATCGCTACGCGACGCACGCCGTGACTCCGATGCGCACGCTTGGCAGAGGATTTTCTTGATAGTCCGCCACCTCTGTTCGCTCCTGATCTTCCCATGCCGACGCCGTCGTTTCTCACTCAGCTTTTTCACGCTCTGGATTCTGATCGCTGTGCAAGCCTCGCTGCACGTTCTCTGCGGCCATGTGCGCCACGCTTGCGGGGCCTCATTCCCGACGAAATAAAGAGTCACGCCGCCGCCAGTACGATGACGATTCACGGATCGAATGTCCACGTCAGCGGCGGCGCCTCCGCTGCGACGGCGCGCGCCTATGCATTAGCG
This sequence comes from Caballeronia arvi, assembly GCF_001544695.2. Taxonomy (GTDB): domain Bacteria; phylum Pseudomonadota; class Gammaproteobacteria; order Burkholderiales; family Burkholderiaceae; genus Caballeronia; species Caballeronia arvi. Next base: position 3,552 of record NZ_FCOM02000080.1, on the reverse strand, counting down.
CTTGCGGACAGGGCGCAGATCGGCGCAAATTTCAGCGTGCGGTCTGTAGCCATTGCGGTATCTATCGATCAATGACATCGATGACATCAAGGACAGCGCGTCCACGCTCGCGGCCACCGCGGCGAGGAACCCCGGTCAAGCAGGTCGTGCGACGAAATCGGGCGTTGGACGGGCGAGCGCTCGTCGCGCCACTCCAAGCGAGCAGCGTCGCCCCGACGCAATACCCGATTGCGTCTCAATGTCGGGAACGCAGCTTGCTTAATTGTGCAGTCACCTAGGGGACCGGTATTTGACTGACCGGGATCGACGATGCTCTTCCTGTTTGTCGAAGACGATGAAAACATTGCTGCAGCCTTCGCTGACTTGGCGGCGTCTCTTGGCCATCATGCGGACGTCGCGTGTTCGGGCGGCGAGGCATTACGCATGACAGGACAGACGCGCTACGACACCGTGTTCATGGATATCGGTTTGCCCGATATCATGGACGCAAGCTTTGCGATTACATTCGTTGCGCCGGTGCGTCGAACGAAGCTTGCATCGTCGCGGTGACCGGTCATCCGGAGTTCGACATGGGGTCTTCGCTCCAATTCGACGGCTATCTGCGCAAGCCGGTTACGGCATCGCAACTCACTCAGATCATTCAGGGTTGCGGGTAAGCAGAAGCTATCGGACCACAGCGTACGGTGCCTAATATTGAGATCAGTTTTGCCACGCTAGGATGGTGTCCCGAGAATGCGTGCAGGCTTCCATGAATCGATACTTCACCAATCGGCAAGGCGCCATCCGGCGGATCGTCAACATCAAGCGCGATGTGAATCAAGCACGCCGCGCGACGATCATCTGCAAGCAGAAGGATGGCACCGAAATCCATGGACTCGAACAAGTGTTGCTGAACTTGCGGGTCGGCCGCATCGCGTATTTCGTTTGCAGAAGTCCCTTCTAACACGATGTCGTCTTCGTCAGTTAGGAACGGGTGGTCAGCAGCACGCCGACTCTGTCGCGTGCGGCTGACAAGACCGGCGAGGCCGTCACGCGCGCCCGCCGCCTTTTACCGCGCCGGGCGATAAGTCGTCGGGCTTCCACGATTGACGGCGGACCCGCCGCGTCCCTCCTCCGACGCTTCACGCCGATAGCCGGCGCCGCCGGAGACGATTGCGATGATCGCACCCACCATCAGCGCCGCGAACGAGAACCATTCTGCACGCGCAACGCCTCGCGCGGCGGTATCGGCCGACTCGCGCGCGTCCTGATCGGCCTGCGAGGTCCATGCCGCCGACGCGACCGCCGCTCGCAGCTGCTGCTTCGCCGAGTGAGCTGACCGTTGGCGCGGGAATGCTTCGCGGCGGTCGCGCCCGCCTGTGCGCCAGTCGCGGCGACACTGCCTGCGGTGCTGACAGCGCCCGTCGGCAGCGACGTCGTCGCGTAGACGCCAAAAACGTCATGACGGCCCACAGAGCAGGGCCGTCCAGCCATTCGAGAACTGGAGCGCAATGTCCCGCATAGTACGAGCTTATGAAGACCGCAAGGACCGTCGTGACGATGACCCGCACGTTCGAACCGAAGCCAAGCCATGCAGCGGCTCGGGTTTCGACCATGGCGAAAGCAACGAAGCCCCGATGCCCGCACCGAGCACGCTCGTTATCAGACGGACGATCATTGAGAAAATGACGCCCGCGATGATCGCCACCCTTGACAGCCTCGGCATGCCCTCCCAAGTGGTAAGAAGTTCATGGAATGCCTCACCACGGGAAGTAGCACGACGTTCGCGCCGTCTGAGAATACGGCCGGGCGAGAGGCGCAAGCGGCGGCAGTGTTGCGACCATGCATGTCATACGTTTCACCTCTGCACGGATGTTTGCCCAACGCTCTCCTGCGCGCGGGGGGCTGCAGGATTGTCGTCGGTGACCTACTCTACGGACGAGCGGGCTCGCCGTCCCAGGGACATTGCGTTCGTGACTTGAATCGTTGCATTCACGCGCGCGATGAATCTCAGAGAGGGTGCGGTAACAACTTGAGCATCAGCTCGCGAGTCAAGTTCATACACAGTCCTCGCGACTATCCTCTAGAGGTAACTTGGCGCAGGAAAGTCCTGACAGCCGGGGCGGATGAGTCGAGCCGCCCGAGCCGTGCGTTGCACCCGTTCCACCTGTTTCATTCGTGGCCTGAAAGGCAATCTGAAGCGACCCAGCTTCCGCTGCCGGGTAATCAGGCGGTCCTCGGACGCCAGCTCACCCAAGTACAATCCGTCCGCACCATAGATCTCCTCCCCCACGAATCGGCCGACGTGTCGTCCATCATGCGTGCGCAGTTGATCGTCGACGCGATAACCAAAAGAGTTGCCGCTCCAGGTCCACAGCCAGTTCATCGTTGGTCTATCGGCCGATACGATCGGCGTCGCACATCGGAGCGCGCACCAAAAGGAGAAGCGAAATGCGCAGCAGCGCGCCGATCAGGTCCGTGTTGCCTCCCATCCTCACGCCCGTCCGCGCCGGATGATCTCATCGCGATACCGCTTCTTGAGCTGCTGAACCATCGAATCCACAAGCTCATTCCCGCGATAAGGTGCCGCCTTCTGGTCGATGATCGCTTCCACTTGCTGAATAGCCGCCTGCACGCTCGTCTGAGACCCGGGCTCGAGGGTGATTTGCTCGAGTTCGCCGCCCAGCGACTTAAAGGCGCGGGACGCTTCTTCAAGCTGCCGCGTCAGACGGTCAAGTCGCTCAATTTTGCTCTGCATTGCGGCCTCCATAGGGGATAAGGGATTGATCGTGAAAACACCGCACGTCGGCCTGCGGACTCAGCGATTGCAAACCATACAGCGCTCAAGCCTTTTCAGGAAGCTGCCCTTGTCATCGACCGACGGCACGTTGTCATCATTGGCTATGGACCTAACATCCCATGCGTCGCGAAACTGAAAATCGAGCGCACCACTGCCGGACAGCATTTCTTTCGCTGCTTTTCGAAGTAGAAGACCTTCCTGCTATGGATACGCACCGTGTCTTTGGACAGCGATTGAGCGGGATCCTCAGGGTCCGTAACACACGCATTGGGCACAGACTTGGAGGTTCTGGTCGGTGTGAAGCGTCCAGCACGACGTTCGCCTGCATCGCAATAATCTTGCCCGGCATCAGCGAGGACTCTTGTCGCTCCGGAGAGGGCGATTGCGGTCCGCGGACGAGGCCTCACTGGCTCAATGGCGGCACCATGGGTGCTCGTCAGACGTGCGGCGATGTCCCCGTGCCCGGGCTCGTATTCGTAGACATCGAACGCAAAAAGAAGCGGCCAGCGTATGACGCCGGCCCAGGGCGTCCCGGGCGGTCTGCTTGTGCGCAGGAACTGAGAGCGGTGCAGTTTGACCGATATATCTTAAGAAACGCTTAAGGTTCTGCGATGGAATGGGCGAGGGCCGATGGAAATGGTCGATGGTCGGCCGCTTCGGCATGTTATGTCGAGGCGACTCAGCTAGTTAGTCGGTCTTGCAGAATGGCGCGAAGCCAGGCGCGGCTTGCGAATAGGGGCAAATAGAGGGTTGCGGAACTCCCAGTTTCAATA
>NZ_FCOM02000013.1 GCF_001544695.2 Caballeronia arvi | reverse complement strand
CCATGTAACACAAACGGGCTACCGCTTCGCGTGCACGGAAGGGATCAGCAACCGAACACTGAGGGCAATATACAAGTAACCAAAGAAAGCAGCTTCTCCCAGCCTAAGCACTTCATACCGGCCGCGGCACAGGCGATTGGCTGAATGGAACCCAGAGTAGCGAGTGCCCCCACAAGCAGAACCGGGCTTGGATCGCGCACGGTCTGACTAGCCATAACATCAAGGACACTGGTTCAGCACGAAAGAGTTCTGGCACAGCGCTACGCGCTGCCGCCGGGCATGCAAGGGAAACCACCGGTGGGCATACCAATACGCAGGCTCACGCAAACTCGCTCTTCCCGTCGGCCGCGAAGCGGGCTGGAGCTAAATGGTGCTGAACCAGTCAGTAGTGCGGCGCGATATCACAGACCGTGCGCGATCCAAGCCCGGTGAGACCTACGAGGGCACTCGCTACTCTGGGGGCCATTAGGTGATCGCCTGTGCCGCGGCCGGTATGAAGTGCTTAGGCTGGGGATAGCTGTTTCTTTGGTTACTTTCTTTGCAGCAGCAAAGAAAGTGACTGCCGCCCCGCATAGGGGCGAAGCTAATAGACCGACAAGAAATCAGAATTCCACGAAAGAAGCAGAAACCAAATTTTCACGAACACCAGGAGTGACCCTCTCGTGAGTAATCTGAAAATCAAAAAAGCCGCCGTGCTCGGCGCAGGCGTGATGGGCGCGCAGATCGCTGCGCATCTGATCAACGCCCGCGTCCCGGTCATGCTCTTCGATCTTCCGGCAAAGGAAGGCCCGAAGAACGCCATCGCACTGAAAGCGATAGAGAACCTCAAGAAGCTTTCCCCAGCACCGCTGGGAATAAAAGACGATGCGCACTACATCGAGCCCGCGAACTACGACGACGACATCGAGCAACTCAAAACCTGCGATCTCGTGATCGAAGCCATCGCCGAGCGCATGGACTGGAAGCACGATCTCTACAAGAAGGTCTCGCCGCATATCGCGCCGCATGCAATCTTCGCGACCAATACATCTGGCCTGTCGATCACCGAGCTATCGAACGGCTTCGACGATGAGCTCAAAGCGCGTTTCTGCGGCGTGCACTTCTTCAATCCGCCGCGCTACATGCACCTGGTCGAACTGATTCCGACCACGGCAACGCAACCCGAAATCCTCGATCAGCTCGAAACGTTCCTGACGAGCGTGGTCGGCAAGGGCGTCGTGCGCGCGAAAGACACGCCGAACTTCATCGCGAATCGCGTGGGCATCTTTTCGATTCTCGCGGTGATCGCGGAAGCGGCAAAATTCGGCCTGCGTTTCGATGAAGTCGACGATCTCACCGGCTCGCGTCTCGGCCGCGCGAAGTCGGCGACCTTCCGCACCGCGGATGTCGTCGGTCTCGACACGATGGCGCACGTCATCAAGACAATGCAGGACAACCTGTCCGATGATCCGTTCTTCGCCGTCTACAAGACGCCCGCCGTGCTCGAAGCGCTCGTGAAAAACGGCGCGCTCGGCCAGAAGACCGGCGCCGGTTTCTATCGCAAGGAAGGCAAGGCGATCAAGGTGCTTGACCCGAAAACCGCGTCCTATGTCGATGGCGGCGCGAAGGCCGACGAACTTATCGGCCGGATTCTCAAGCGCCCGCCCGCCGAGCGCTTCAAGCTCTTGCGCGAAACGGACAACAAGCAGGCGCAATTCCTCTGGGCGATTTTCCGCGACGTGTTCCATTACATCGCCGTGCATCTGGAATCGATCGCCGACAACGCGCGCGACGTCGATCTCGCGATCCGCTGGGGCTTCGGCTGGAATCAAGGGCCGTTCGAAAGCTGGCAAGCGGCGGGCTGGCAGCAGATCGCGCAATGGGTGCAGGAAGATATCGATGCAGGCAAGGCGCTCTCGAACGCGCCGCTGCCCGCGTGGGTGCTCGACGGTCCCGTCGCTGCGAAGAACGGCGTGCACACGAACGAAGGCTCGTGGTCGCCTGCCGCGCGTCGCTTCGTTCCGCGTTCGACGTTGCCCGTGTACGAGAAGCAAGTCTTCCGCGCGCCGCTCGAAGGTGAATCGGGTGCCGATCCGAAGACCTTCGGCAAGACGCTCTTCGAAACCGAAAACGTGCGCGCCTGGCTCGATCGCGACGATAGCGACGTCGTCATCGTTTCGTTCAAGACGAAGATGAACACGATCGGCCCCGGCGTGATCGACGGCCTCACGCAAGCGATCGAACTCGCGGAGAAGGAATACGCGGGCGTCGTTATCTGGCAACCGACTTCGCTGCAACTCGGCGCGCCGGGCGGACCGTTCTCGGCGGGCGCGAATCTCGAAGAAGCGATGCCCGCGTTCATGATGGGCGGCGCGAAAGGCATCGAGCCATTCGTGAAGAAATTCCAGCAAGGCATGCTGCGCGTGAAATACGCGAACGTGCCGGTCGTGGCGGCGGTGTCGGGCATCGCGCTCGGCGGCGGCTGTGAGTTGCTGCTGCAATCGGCTGCGCGCGTCGCGCATGTCGAAAGCTATATCGGTCTCGTTGAAGTAGGCGTCGGTCTCGTGCCCGCGGGCGGCGGCCTGAAGGAAGCCGCGTTGCGCGCAGCCGAGGCCGCGAGCGCCGTCAACGCGACGAGCGATCTGCTCAAGTTCCTGCAAAAGCCGTTCGAAAACGCGGCGATGGCAAAGGTCTCGGCCTCCGCATTCGATGCCCGCGCGATGGGCTATCTGAAGCCGACCGACACGATCGTTTTCAACGTGCACGAACTGCTCGACATCGCGAAGAAGGAAGCGCGTGCGTTGAGCGCGTCGGGTTATCGGCCGCCGTTGCGCGTGAAGCAGGTGCCGGTTGCGGGCCGCTCCGCGATCTCGACGATCAAGGCGTCGCTCGTCAACATGCGCGACGGCCGGTTCATCAGCGATCACGATTATCTGATCGCGAGCCGCATCGCCGAAGCGGTGTGCGGCGGTGACGTCGAAGCGGGCAGTCTCGTCGACGAAGAATGGCTGCTGGCGCTGGAGCGTCGCGCGTTCGTCGAGCTGCTCGGCACGCAAAAGACGCAAGAGCGAATCATGGGCATGTTGCAGACCGGCAAGCCGGTTCGTAACTAATCGCGGAGCGAAAAAGCAATGACCAAACAACTTCAAGACGCATACATCGTCGCCGCGAGCCGCACGCCGATCGGCAAGGCGCCGCGCGGCGTGTTCAAAAATACGCGCCCGGACGAACTGCTCGTCCACGCGATCAAATCTGCCGTCGCGCAAGTGCCGGGGCTCGATACGAGCGTGATCGAAGACGCAATCGTCGGCTGCGCGATTCCCGAAGCCGAGCAAGGCTTGAACGTCGCGCGCATGGGCGCGTTGCTGTCGGGCTTGCCGAACACGGTCGGCGGCGTCACGGTGAACCGTTTCTGCGCGTCGGGTCTCACGGCGCTCGCGATGGCGGCGGACCGCATTCGCGTCGGCGAAGCGGATGCGATGATCGCCGGCGGCTGCGAATCGATGAGCATGGTGCCGATGATGGGTAACAAGCCGTCGCTGTCGCCGCATATCTTCGATCGCAATGAGGACGTCGGCATCGCGTACGGCATGGGCTTGACGGCAGAGCGAGTCGCGGAGCGCTGGAAGGTGAGCCGCGAGGCGCAGGACGCGTTCGCGGTGGAATCGCATCGCCGTGCGCTGGTAGCGCAGCAGTCGGGCGAATTCGCCGATGAAATCGCGGCCTACATGCTCAACGAGCGCTTCCCGGATCTGGCCTCGGGCGAAGTGCGCGTGAACGCGCGCGCGATCGCGCTCGACGAAGGTCCGCGCGCGGACACGACGATCGAAGGTCTCGCGAAACTGCGTCCGGTGTTTGCTAACAAGGGCTCGGTCACGGCCGGCAACAGCTCGCAGACGTCGGATGGCGCGGGCGCGCTGATCGTCGTGTCGGAAAAGGTCTTGAAGCAGTTCAACCTGACGCCGCTCGCGCGCTTCGTGAGCTTCGCGGTGCGCGGCGTGCCGCCGGAGATCATGGGCATCGGCCCGAAGGAAGCGATTCCGGCCGCACTGAAGGCAGCGGGTCTGAAGCAGGACGACATCGACTGGATCGAGCTGAACGAAGCGTTCGCGGCGCAGGCGCTCGCGGTGATCGGCGACCTCGGTCTCGATGCGTCGAAGGTCAATCCGCTCGGCGGCGCGATCGCGCTCGGCCATCCGCTCGGCGCGACGGGCGCGATCCGCGCATCGACGGTCGTGCACGGACTGCGCCGTCGCAAGCTCAAGTACGGCATGGTGACGATGTGCGTCGGCACCGGCATGGGCGCGGCGGGCATCATCGAGCGGCTGTAAAGCGTTTGACGGTCCACGCGTTTGGAAACGTGTGGACCGCACGAGGAGACAACGTATGGAAATTCAGATCGGACGCGCGGACGGCGTGCTGAGCATCGTGCTCAATCGTCCCGAGAAGAAAAACGCGATCACCGCGGCGATGTATCAGGAAATGGCCGACGGACTCTACGAAGCCGAGATGGACCCGAGCGTGCGCGCGGTGCTGATCCGCGCCGTCGGCACGACGTTCAGTGCGGGCAACGATCTCGACGACTTCCTGAACGACCCGCCCAAAGGCTCCGACGCGCCCGTGTTTCAGTTTCTGCGGCGCATCAGCGGTTTCCCGAAGCCGATCGTGGCGGCGGTGGCGGGCATGGCGGTCGGCATCGGCACGACGATGCTCCTGCATTGCGACATCGTCTACGCGAGCCCGAATGCGAAGTTCTCGGTGCCGTTCGTGCAGTTGGGACTGTGCCCGGAAGCCGCGTCGAGTTTGTTGCTGCCGCGCACGGCGGGCTATCAGCGCGCGGCGGAAAAGCTCTTGCTGGGCGAAGCGTTCGACGTGAACGAAGCGATCGGCATGGGCTTCGTGAACGGCGCGATCGATGCCGCCGAACTCGACGCCTACGCGTTCGACAAGGCGAAGCGGCTGGCAATGCTGCCCGCCTCGTCGCTGCGCGTGACCAAGTCGTTGATGAAAGGCGCGCAAGCCAGCGAAGTGGCCGCGCGCATCGATGAGGAAGCCGCGCACTTCGCGCGCCTGCTCGTGGCACCGGAAGCGCGCGAGGCGTTTCAGGCGTTCTTCGACAAGCGCAAGCCGAACTTCAGCCAGTTCGAATGAGCGGCGTCATTCCACGTCGTATTCGACGAAGCTGTTCTCGCGCGCGAAGCTGACGAGCCGCAGGCCCGCCTGCTTCGCAATCGAGATGGCGAGCGACGTCGGCGCGGAAATCGTCGCGATCATCGGCACGCCCACGCGCGCCGACTTGCGCACGAGCTCGTAGCTCGCGCGGCTCGACAGGAACACGAAACCCTGCGTCGTATCCTCGCGCCTGAGAATCAACTGGCCGATGAGCTTGTCGAGCGCGTTATGCCGCCCGACATCCTCGAACGCATAGCGCACGGCGCCGGTTTCATCGCACCAGGCGGCGGCGTGCAGGCCGCCCGTCAGCTTCGTCAACTGCTGATGCGCGGGCAATTCGCGCGCGGCGCGCTCGATCGCATCGGATGCGAGGCGCGCGAGAAAGCCCGTGTCCGGCACGCGCTCGGGCTGAAGATCCAGCAAGTCGATGCTCTCGATGCCGCATACGCCGCAACCCGTGCGGCCCGCCAGCGCGCGTCGTTTGTCCTTGAGCGCCGCGAACGCCTGCTGCACGACCTGCAGATGCACTTCGGCATGCGGCAAGGCGACGCCGTCATCGCGGAAATAGACTTCGATGTCGTGGATATCGCTGCCGCGCCCGACGATGCCTTCCGTCAGCGAGAAGCCCACGGCGAAGGCTTCGAGATCGCGCGGCGTGCACATCATCACCGCGTGCGAGATGCCGTTGAACACGAGCGCGACGGGCCATTCCTGACCGACGTGATCCGCCGCGATCGCGCTTTCGCCTTTGCGATGACGGCGCACCTGGCGCTCGACGAAGCCGGGTTGATCATCGGTTTCGAGTTGATTCACTTTTGCTGCTCCAGACCGGTTCTTCAAGTAAAGTCGGGTATGTGACTTGCTGTCAGTTATTGCTGTTCGCGCGCTGTTCGCGCGCTGATCGCGCGAGCGGCGGCCAGCCAGCAATGGTTCCAGCCAGATCCTAGGCCCTACAATAACTTAAGGTGGCGTTGCGCGCCGCGCACCCCCTCAATCCAACGAGGCTTGTTATGGGACTCTATGACGCCGCGCGTCTTTTCGAATTCGAAGTCGAATCGTCGGACAATCTGCGCTTCATTCCGCTCGCCGTGCGCTTCAATCTCGACCGTTTCGGCATGCGCATCACGCTCGATCAATGGCAGCAGTTGCCTTATGAAGATCGCGCGCTTCTCGCACGTTTTCCGATCGAAGAGGAAGCCGGGCTCGAGAAGAACTTCGATCTCGCGCTCGAAGAGATGATGAAGACGCACGCCAACGCAGCGCCCGAGCAGATCGAGCGCGATCCCGAACCGGTGTGGGCGCACGCCGATGCCGTGCCCGAGGCCGTGATCCGGCAAAGCAGCCTGTGCGGCGTGAGCGCACCGAGCCTCGACCGCTGGGGCGGCCTCGACCGTTTCCAGCGTTACGCGCTCGCGAAACTCTCGCGCAACACGGACAAGATCAACCACGATTTCCTGCCCGCGATGCGCGAATTCGGCCTCGCCGAGTGAAGGACGGGGCGCGCAAACGTTATGCGTCCGCTTTAATCAGATTATTTGCGGACAAGCCCTAAATATGGGGCGAGCGGTGCCGTTATTGGGCGTTATCCATCAATCGCGGTGTGGACGGGTTTCACGCCGCGCATTCGCGTGGACGCGCCTCCTTTCGATGCGCGTCCGACGCGCATCAAAGGATTCGCCCGCCGCTCATGACTCGATTCCTTTCCAGGGGTTTGCTCGTCAACATCGCTGTTGTCTTGGCTGCGCTCGGCGCGAACGCGTTCGTCGCGTGTGAACGCATCGGCGGATTGCGCGACAGCGACGCACGCACGCTACGCTCGATGAGCCTCCTGCGTGATCTCGCGGCATATCGCGGCTCGCTCGGCGAATCGCTCACGCAACTGAGCCGTTTCGAAGCCACCGGCATCGCCGATACCGACGCGCGCCATCAGGCGCGCGTGGCGCATCTCGACGCGCTCGAAAGCGGCCTGCGCGCGCAGTTCGCGATGGAGCCCGGCATGAGCGCCGCGTTCGATGCGCTCACCAAGCGCGCCGCCGTGATGCGCCGCGATGCCGATCGCGCGTTCGAGCAGGCGAAGAACGCCGGGCCCGACGACTCCCGCGCCTGGGCCGATGCCGCGTTCGTCACGCTGGGCGAAGACCAGCAGGCCGTCGACGAGGAACTCGCGGCCGTGCGCACGCGCATCGACAACGCGACGATCACCGCGCTCGACGAGTCCGCGCAGGCATCGAGCGGCACGATGCTGCTGCTCGTCTTCACGATGCTCGCGGGCAGCGGCGTGCTCATCTATTTGTTCGCGAGCCACGAGCGGCAGTCGCGCGAAAAGCTCGGCGTCGTGCGCGCGCGGCAACGCAGCAACGAGCGCTTTCGCGGCATGTTCGAGGCGCATCCGGTGCCGATGTGGATTGTCGATCGCGAGACGATGCGCTTCATCGCCGTGAATCCGGCCGCGATCGAACGCTTCGGCTTCAACGAGCCGGAGTTCATGAACATGACGCTGCGCGATCTGCATCATGCCGACGACTTCGACAGCTTCGCCGCCCGTCTCGCGCGCAGCGGCGCCGAAGCGGGCGACCGGCCAGTGTCCGCGATGTCAGGCCAGGGCCCGGCCGGCGTGTGGCGCTATCGCTGCAAGGATGGCGCGATCGTCAGCGCCGACGTGTCGCATCACGCGCTCGCATATTCGAACCGGCCGGGCATCTTCATGCTGGCGAACGACGTCACGGACCGCATCAACGCGGAAGCGGAAGCACGCCGCTCGAACGAGATGCTCGAAGCGGTCATCGACAATATTCCGCAGCGTGTGTTCTGGAAGGACCGCGAACTGCGCTATCTCGGCTGCAACAACGCGTTCGCGCGCGATGCGGGTCTCGCGTACAACGAGCAGGTCATCGGCAAGACGGATTACGAGCTGCCGTGGAGCGCGCTCGCGGATCTCGTGCGCGCCGACGACGAAGAGGTCATCGTCACTACCGTCCCGAAGATGCATCACGAGCGCGATATCGTGATGGGCGATCAGCTGCGCACGGTCGTGTCCAGTAAACTGCCGCTGCTCGACGGCGAAGGCGAAACCATTGGCATACTCGGTTCGTATCACGACGTCACCGATCACAAGCGCGCCGAACTCGCGCTGCGTCTGCAAAGCCGCGCGCTCGACGCGAGCGTCAACGCGATTCTGATCACGGGCGTCGTCGATGGCGCGAACGTCATCGAATATGCGAATCCGGCGTTCAAGCGCATCACCGGTTACGACCCGAGCGAGGTCATCGGCCACGATTGCCGCTTCCTGCATGGTCCCGACGGCGATCAGGACGGGCTCACTGCGATTCGTCGCGCGCTCGCCGTGAACACGGAAGCGAGCGTCGTGGTGCGCAACTATCGCAAGGACGGCGCGCTCTTCTGGAACCAGCTTTTCGTCGCGCCCGTGCCGAACGCGCAGGGATTGACCACTCATCACATCGGCATCATCAACGACGTGACCGATCTGATGCGCTATCAGGAAGAGCTCGAATATCAGGCGAATTACGACACGCTCACGCGCCTGCCCAACCGCAATCTGCTGAAGGACCGGCTGCAGCATGCGATCGAGGCGGCGCGGCGGCGCGAGACGAAGATCGCCGTCGTGTTCATGGATCTCGATGGTTTCAAGAACGTCAACGACAGTCTCGGCCACAGCGTCGGCGACCGGCTGCTCGCGGTGATCGCGGAGCGGCTCGCGCGCTCGGCGCGGTCGAGCGACACGGTCGCGCGTCACGGCGGCGACGAGTTCGTCGTCGTGCTGCCCGATCTCACCGACGAAGCCGGTCTGATCGCGTGGATGGAGCGCACGCGCGCGGCGATTTCGGAACCGGTCTGGCTCGACGACACCGAGCTGTATGTCGGCTGCAGCATGGGTGCGAGCCTCTTCCCGCAAGATGGCGACGACGCCGAAACCGTCATGAAGAAGGCCGATCTCGCGATGTATCGCGCGAAGGACATGGGCCGCAACAACTATCAGTTCTATCAGCCGGAGATGAACGCGAGCGTCGGCGCGCGCATGAATCTCGAACGCCGCTTGCGGCGCGCGCTGCGTGACGGTGAGTTCCTGCTGCACTATCAGCCGCAGGTGGACATGAACTCGCGTCAGATCGTCGGCATCGAAGCGCTCGTGCGCTGGTGCGATCCGGAACAAGGGCTCGTGTCACCGGCGTCGTTCATTCCGGTGGCGGAAGAGAGCGGGCTGATCGGGCCGCTGTCGGAGTGGGTGCTGCGCGAGGCGTGCCGGCAGAACAAGGCGTGGCAGGATGCCGGGCTGCCGCCGGCGCGCGTGTCGGTGAATCTGTCGGCGCGGCATTTTCAGCAGCGCGATATCGCAAGGCTCGTGACGTCCGTGCTCGAAGAAACGGGCCTGGAGCCGCGCTATCTCGAACTCGAGCTCACCGAAAGCGCCATCATGCGCAACGCCGAGGAAGCCATCACGATGCTTTCGGAGCTATCGGCGCTCGGTATCGGCATTGCCATCGACGATTTCGGCACGGGCTATTCGAGCCTTTCGTATCTGAAGCGCTTTCCGGTGCATCGGCTGAAGATCGATCGCTCGTTCGTCGCGGATATCGGCGAGTCGAGCGACGATGAAACCATCACGTCGGCGATCATCGCGCTCGCGCATTCGCTGGAACTGCAGGTGATCGCGGAAGGCGTGGAGACGCACGCGCAGCACGACTTCCTGCGCGAGCGCGACTGCGACGAGATGCAAGGCTATCTGTTCTCGCGCCCGATGCCGCACGAGGCGATACCGGGCCTGTTGCAGCAAGGCGTGCTGCCTCACTGAATCTGCGTGCTCAGTCGAGCGACGGCAGCACGCGCGGACGGCGGTCGCGGTCGGTCGCGACGTAGGTGAGCGTGGCTTCCGTCACCTTGACGAGTTCTTCGGCGAGGCTCATGCGCTGCGCCCAGACCTCGACCGACACCGTGACGGACGTATTGCCCGTCTTCACGATATCGGCGTAGAAGCTCAACAGGTCGCCGACGAACACCGGATGCTTGAACAGAAACGAATTCACCGCGACGGTCGCGACGCGGCCATTCGCGCGGCGGCTCGCGGGGATGGAGCCGGCGATATCGACCTGCGCCATGATCCATCCGCCGAAGACGTCGCCGTGGACATTGGCGTCGCTGGGCTGCGGCACGACGCGCAGCGCGACGTGCTTTTCGGGAAGTGTCGATTGATCGGCCATGAAAGATGTTCCGGTTTGCAAGGCGCAAGCGTTGGCTCGCGGCGCCAAGCGGCCCCTTGAACCTTCTGCGACAATGCTTATTTGTGAAGAGTCCATCGGCGCGAGGCAATGACTCGATGACGCCACCGGCTCGCAGTAAATTGTACGGGAAGCATGCGCCAGACGTGCTCCCGCTTCGACTATAAGCGTCCCCGACGCCGCGCCCCAACGCGACGCGCTCACACAATACGACTCATGCGCCGCTACTCCAACAGCGAGCCCGGCCCGATGGCCCAGGGCCCGCGCAACGACTGGCAGACGATCCGCTCGCTGCTGCCTTATCTCACCACGTACAAATGGCGTGTCGCGTTCGCGCTGACTTGCCTGATCGGCGCGAAGGTCGCGAATCTCGGCGTGCCGATCGTGATGAAGCGCATCGTCGATGGCCTCGCGTCCGTGCAGCATCTCACCGCGCTCGGACGCGCGACCGATGCGCCGGGCATCGTGCTGATCGGCGGCATCGGGCTGCTCGTGATCGCGTATGCGGCCGCGCGGCTTTCGACCTCGCTCTTCACCGAACTGCGCGAACTGCTCTTCGCCAAAGTCACCGAGAGCGCCGTGCGGCAACTCGCGCTGCAGGTGTTCCGTCATCTGCATTCGCTGTCGCTGCGCTTTCATCTGGAGCGGCAGACGGGCGGCATGTCACGCGACATCGAACGCGGCACGCGCGGCATCCAGCAACTCGTTTCCTATTCGCTCTACAGCATCCTGCCGACGCTCGTCGAAGTCGGGCTCGTGCTCGCGTTCTTCGTGACGAAATACGAAGCGTATTACGCGATCGTCACCTTCATCGCGCTCGTCACGTATATCGTGTTCACGGTGAAGGTGACGGAGTGGCGCACGCACTTTCGCCGCACGATGAACGATCTCGATTCGAAGGCGAACTCGCGCGCGATCGATTCGCTGCTCAACTACGAAACGGTGAAGTACTTCGGCAACGAAGAGTGGGAAACGCGCCGTTACGACGAAAATCTGCAGCGCTATCGCGCGGCCGCGATCAAGTCGCAGCGCTCGCTGTCGATGCTGAACTTCGGGCAGCAGACGATCATCGGCGTCGGGCTCGTGTTCATTCTGTGGCGCGCCACTCAAGGCGTGATGGCGGGCCGTCTCACGCTCGGCGATCTCGTGCTCATCAACACGTTCATGCTGCAGCTTTATATCCCGCTGAATTTTCTCGGCGTGGTGTATCGCGAACTGAAGCAGGCGCTGACCGACATGGACCGCATGTTCACGCTGCTCGGCGCGGGCCGCGAAGTGCCCGATGCGCCGAACGCGTTGCCGCTCGTCGTGCGCGGCGGCGAAGTGCGTTTCGGCAACGTGAGCTTTGCGTATGAAAAGGCGCGGCAGATTCTGCACGGCGTCGATTTCACGATTCCGGCGGGGACGACGACGGCCGTGGTCGGGCACAGCGGTTCGGGCAAATCGACGCTCGGGCGTTTGCTGTTCCGCTTCTACGATCTGGATCGCGCGCAGGGCGGCGGCATCGAGATCGACGGGCAGGATATTCGCGACGTGACGCAGGATTCGCTGCGTGCGGCGATCGGCATCGTGCCGCAGGATACTGTGCTCTTCAACGACTCGATCTACTACAACATCGCGTATGGAAGGCCGTCCGCGAGTCGCGAGGAAGTGATCGCGGCGGCGCGCGCGGCGCATATCCACGATTTCATCGAGGCGCTGCCGGCGGGTTACGACACACCCGTTGGCGAGCGCGGGCTGAAGTTGTCGGGCGGCGAGAAGCAGCGCGTGGCGATCGCGCGCACGTTGCTCAAGAACCCGCCCATCCTGATTTTCGACGAAGCCACGTCCGCGCTCGATTCGAAATCCGAGCGCGCGATCCAGCGCGAACTCGATTCGATCGCGCGTGAAAGGACGACGCTCATCATCGCGCACCGGCTGTCGACGGTCGTGCATGCGCAGCAGATCATCGTGATGGATCACGGGCGCATCGTGGAGCGGGGCACGCATGCGGAATTGTTGAGCGCGGGCGGGTTGTTCGCGCAGATGTGGGCGCTTCAACAACAACGCGCCGCCGGGCCGGGCGAGGGCGAGGCGGCGCTGGCGGCACTGGGCGAATGATCGCGAAGGATCACTCCATCGCGTGTGCGCCGCCGATCGCGACTGCATCGCGCGACTGCGCGGCCGTCGACGACCAGCGCAGCCACTGGCCGCGCAGCATGAACAACGCGCCGAACGCACACGTCGCGAGCACGCCGAAGGTCGCGAAGCCCATCTGATAGCTGCCGGTGCTTTCCTTGGCGATGCCCATGATCACCGGCAGATAGAACCCGCCGATGCCGCCCGCCGCACCGACGATCCCCGACAGCAATCCCGTCTTGCCCTTCCAGCGATGCGGCACGAGCTGGAACGTCGAGCCGTTGCCAAGACCGAACGCGATATACAGCCCGATCAGAATCGCGAGACCGCCCGCGACCGGCGGCATCCAGATCGCGAACGCGAAGTCGCCGATTGCGATCGCGGCGAGCAGCACGAGCAGCGCACGCACGCCCGTCACGCGATCCGCGACATAGCCGCCGAACGGCCGCACGATCGCGCCGAGAAACGCGAGCAGCGACATGAAGAGGCCGGCTTCGAGCTTCGGCATCTGATAAAGCGACGTGAGCAACAACGTCACATACGACGACATGCCGACAAACCCGCCGAACGTGATGCTGTAGATCAGCATGATGACCCACGTGTCGCGCTCGCGGAGCACCGACCGATAGTGCCGCGGCAGCACCGCGATCGCGATGAGCGCGCCGATCACCGGCAACAGCAGCACACCGGCCTTGCCGCCGCCGAACACGCCGCCGTGCACCGCGAGCACCAGCACGAGCAAACTGACGAGCGTCACAGCGAAACTCGACAGCGCACGCAGCGTGCTGCCGGTTTTTTCGCCCGCATCCGATGCCCACGCATACAGCGCAACCGCCGTGATTGCGAGCAGCGGCAAGGCGGCCGCGGTCGACATCTGCCAGCCGAAGGCATCGGCGAGATGCGGGAACAGGAAGCCATCGAGCACCGCGCCGATGTTGCCGGCCGCGGCGAGACCGAGCACGAGCCCCTGCACTTTCGGCGGATAGTTGCTGCCGGCCATCGGCAGCGCGACGGCGAAGCTCGCGCCGCCCATGCCGAGGAACACGCCGAGCACGAGCAGGAGCGCATAGGACGGCACGTCGGGCAAGAGCGGCAGCACGATCGACGGAATCGACGAAAGCACGACGCCCATCAGCGCGACACGCCGCCCGTCTGTCGATTGATAGAGATTGCCGAGCGTCACGCGCAGGATGGCCGCGGCGAGCACCGGCACCGCGACGAGAAAGCCCTGCTGCGCGGCGGACATCGTCACGTCGCGGCCGATGAACGGCGCAAGCGGCCCGTACAGCACCCAGACGGTGAAACCCGTATCGAAATAAAGGAAGCAGGCGAGGAGCGAGCGCCAGTTGCCGCTCTTGAGCGATGCGATCAGATTGGACATTGCGGGTTCCGTATGCGCGCGTGCTGCCGGATGAGCACGCGACGGCCCTAAAAACTGCAAGCATCATGCCAATGAGCTGCATATATGCTCGACGCTTCATGCTGACGCGGGATGCGAGCGACAGCGCGCGGGTGAGCGTCGCGCACAAAAGCACCGCGTGCGTGCGCCGCCGCCTGCCGTTGGTGCGCCGCGCCTTCGCGCGGTTCATGCGCCCGCTAGAATGCGGTCTTCGTCTTTTATGCGCCCGGCGGCGCCCGTCGAAATGGAACTCAAATGGCTGGAAGACTTCGTCTCGCTCGCGGAGACGCGCAGCTTTAGCCGCTCCGCCGAACTGAGGCACATCACGCAGCCCGCTTTCTCGCGGCGCATCCAGGCGCTGGAGGCGTGGCTCGGCACGGAACTCATCGACCGGTCCGTGTATCCGACGCGGCTCACGCAGGCCGGCAACGTGTTCTACGAGCAGGCGCTTGCGATGCTCTCGCAATTCCACGAAGCGCGCACGCTGCTGCGCGGGCAGGGCGGCGTGCCGTCGGCGACGATCGAGTTCGCCGTGCCGCACACGCTTTCGCTCACGTACTTTCCGCGCTGGCTCGAACACATCGAGGCGCGGCTCGGACGCATCCGCACGCGGTTGCGTGCGCTCAACGTGCACGATGCGGTGCTCTCGCTCGTCGAAGGCGGCTGCGATCTCGTGATGGGCTATCACCATCCGAGCCATCCGGTCGCGCTCGATCCCGCGCGCTACGACATGCTCACGCTCGGTGTCGAGCCGATCAGCCCGTTCTCGTCGGTCACCAAAGGCGGACGCGCGCGCTTCACGCTGCCCGCGACGGCCGAATCGCCGGTGCCGTATCTGTCGTACACGCCGAATGCGTATCTCGGCCGCATGACGGAGGTGATCATCGCGACCGCGCCCGCGCGGCTGTATCTCGACAAGGTCTATGAAACCGATATGGCCGAAGGCCTGAAAGCGATGGCGCTCGCGGGCCACGGCGTCGCGTTTCTGCCGCACAGCGCCGTCGAGGACGCGGTGGAGGAAGGGCGGCTCGTGCGCCTCGATCGCGGCACGCGCGGCACGCCCGCCGGTCAGTTCACGCTGACGATGGACATCCGGCTCTATCGGGACAAACTCGCGGCGACCGGCGAGGAACCGCGCCAGGCGTTGATGCGCGCGCTCTGGGATGCGGTCGGCGAGGAATTGCAGAAGGCATCGCCGGACAAGCCCGCCGCGTAAGTCTCCGCGACGTTATGCAGAAATTGCATGATCGGATAAGGAAACGGCATTGGATTTGGAAACGCCGTTTTTCGACAATGAGCGAATTCCTTCACCGCTGGAGCCTCAATGTCTGCCTCGAAGCAACCTGTGCAAGCGCCGGACGCAAAACACGCCATTCCGTCGTATCTCCACGCCGACGATCTCGGACCTTGGGGAAACTATCTGCAGCAGGTCGATCGCGTCGCCCCGTATCTCGGTTCTCTCTCCCGCTGGCTCGAAACGCTCAAGCGTCCGAAGCGCATTCTCGTCGTCGATTGCCCGATCGAACTCGATAACGGCACCGTCGCGCACTTCGAAGGCTATCGCGTGCAGCACAATACGTCGCGCGGTCCCGGCAAGGGCGGCGTGCGTTATCACCAGGACGTGACGCTCTCCGAAGTGATGGCGCTGTCCGCGTGGATGTCGGTGAAGAACGCGGCGGTGAACGTGCCGTACGGCGGCGCGAAGGGCGGTATCCGCGTCGATCCGCGCACGTTGTCGCGCGGCGAACTCGAGCGCGTGACGCGTCGCTACACCAGCGAGATCGGCATCATCATCGGGCCGAACACGGACATTCCCGCGCCGGACGTGAACACGAACGAGCAGATCATGGCGTGGATGATGGACACCTACTCCATGAACCAGGGCCAAACGGCCACCGGCGTCGTCACCGGCAAGCCGATTTCGCTCGGCGGTTCGCTCGGCCGTAAGGAAGCGACGGGACGCGGCGTGTTCGTCGTCGGCACGGAAGCGGCGCGGCGCATCGGCATGGAGATCGAAGGCGCGCGCATCGCGGTGCAGGGCTTCGGCAACGTCGGCGGCATCGCGGGCAAGCTGTTCCAGGAAGCGGGCGCGAAGGTCATCGCCGTGCAGGATCACACGGGCACGATCCACAACTCGAAGGGCATCGACACCATCGCGCTGCTCGATCACGTTGCGAAGAACGGCGGCGTGGGCGGCTTCGCGGGCGCGGACCCGGTCCAGGCTGACGAGTTCTGGATGATCGAAAGCGACATCCTGATTCCGGCCGCGCTGGAAAACCAGATCACCGAGAAGAACGCAGGGAAGATCCGCACGAAGATCGTCGTCGAAGGCGCGAACGGTCCGACCACGACCGCGGCGGACGACATCCTGACCGACAAGGGCGTCCTCGTCATTCCCGACGTGATCGCGAATGCGGGCGGCGTGACCGTGTCGTACTTCGAATGGGTGCAGGACTTCTCCAGCTTCTTCTGGACCGAGGACGAGATCAATCAGCGTCTCGAACGCGTGATGCGCGAAGCGTTCGCCGGCGTGTGGCAGGTTGCGAGCGAGCACAAGGTGTCGGTGCGCACGGCGGCGTTCATCGTCGCGTGTACGCGGATTCTCCAGGCGCGCGAAATGCGCGGTCTGTATCCCTGATCCGATGCGCTCGAGCGCATATCCGGCGAACGGTCGGCGGCAAGCGGGCCGCGATCGCGCCCTTTGAAAATGCGGGCGGCATATCCTCACGGAATGCCGCCCGCATTTGCATGAAAACTACAAGTCGGCGAGCTAGTTGTGTTCGGTCAAGCGTCTGCATAAAAACGCCAGTAATATGCGCGCTCGCACCGGGTTGGCCTGGCCGTCTCGCAAATAAGACGACGTGGGTTAACAATCATTCTTTCAGAATAATTACCCTGCTAAACTTGCCCCGTTTTTTGCCACAGGAGATCGAACAAATGAAGGTTAA
Organism: Caballeronia arvi; assembly: GCF_001544695.2. Taxonomy (GTDB): domain Bacteria; phylum Pseudomonadota; class Gammaproteobacteria; order Burkholderiales; family Burkholderiaceae; genus Caballeronia; species Caballeronia arvi. The sequence goes on along the minus strand of NZ_FCOM02000013.1, from coordinate 174,577 downwards.
AAAGGCTGCGCTGCTCGTCGCCGCGCTCGGGTTCATCGCAACGAGCGCTTATGCTCAGGACGCCGGCACGCTCAAGAAGATCAAGGACACGGGTGTGATCTCGCTGGGGCATCGCGAATCGTCCATTCCGTTTTCCTACTATGACGACAAGCAGAATGTCGTCGGCTACTCGCACGAGTTCGCGTTGAAAGTGGTGGAAGCGGTCAAGCAGAAGCTGGGCATGCAGGATCTGAAGGTGAAGCTCACGCCGATCACCTCGCAGAACCGCATTCCGCTCGTGCAGAACGGCACCGTGGATATCGAGTGCGGCTCGACCACGAACAACGCCGAGCGCCAGCAGCAAGTTTCCTTCTCGAACACGATCTTCGTGATCGGCACGCGCCTCATGACCAAGAAGGATTCCGGCGTGAAGGACTGGGCCGACCTGAAGGGCAAGACCGTCGTGACGACCGCCGGCACCACGTCCGAGCGCCTGCTTCGCAAGATGAATCAGGACAAGAACATGGGCATGAACGTCATCAGCGCGAAGGATCACGGCGAGTCGTTCCTGACGCTGTCGACGGGCCGCGCCGTCGCGTTCATGATGGACGATGCGCTGCTCGCCGGCGAGCGCGCCAAGTCGAACAACCCGAACGATTTCGTGATCGTAGGTGCGCCGCAATCGCATGAAGCGTACGGCTGCATGATCCGCAAGAACGATCCGGAGTTCAAGAAGGTCGTCGACGACGCGATCGCCAAGGTCGAAACGTCGGGCGATGCGGCCAAGATCTACAAGAAGTGGTTTGAAAGCCCGATCCCGCCGAAGGGTCTCAACCTCAACTTCCCTGAAAGTGACGACATGAAGGCTCTCTACAAGAGCCCGAATGACAAGGCAATCGACTAACCGGTTCGGATAATCGAACAGACGAAACGGAAGGAGCTTGCTTCTTCCGTTTCTTTTTGGAGTGAGTCCATGTCTTATCACTGGAACTGGGGCGTATTGCTGAGTCCGGTTTCGACCGGCGAGCCCACCACCTATCTCGGCTGGCTGATCTCCGGCTTCTGGGTGACGATCACCGTGTCGCTCGCGGCCTGGGTGATCGCGCTCGTGGTCGGCTCGTTGTTCGGCATCTTGCGCACGGTCCCGAATCGCACGCTGGCGGGCATCGGCACCGTCTACGTCGCGATCTTCCGCAACATCCCGCTGATCGTGCAGTTCTTCGTCTGGTATCTCGTGATACCGGAGCTGCTGCCGCCTTCCATCGGCAACTGGTTCAAGCAACTGCCGCCTGGCGCGCAGTTCTTTTCGTCGTCGATCATCTGTCTCGGGCTCTTCACCGGCGCGCGCGTGTGCGAGCAGGTGCGCTCAGGCATCAACGCGCTGCCGCGCGGACAGCGCAACGCGGGCCTCGCGATGGGCTTCACGCAATGGCAGACGTATCGCTACGTGCTGATGCCGGTCGCGTACCGCATCATCGTGCCGCCGCTCACGTCGGAATTCCTCAACGTGTTCAAGAACTCGGCGGTCGCGTCGACCATCGGTCTGCTGGATCTGTCCGCGCAGGCGCGGCAGCTCGTCGACTACACGGCGCAGACGTATGAATCGTTCATCGCGGTGACGCTCGCGTACATGCTCATCAACCTCGTCGTGATGATGTTGATGCGCTGGCTCGAAGCGAAGACGCGGCTGCCTGGCTACATCGGAGGCAAGTAATGCATCAGTTCAACTGGAGTGACGTGCTTGCGCAGTGGCCCACGCTGATGACGGGCGCGAAGATCACGATGCAGATCACCTTGCTGGCGATCGTGATCGGGATCGTCTGGGGCACGGTGCTCGCGCTGTTCCGCCTGTCGGGCGTCAAGCCGCTGCAATGGTTCGCGGGCGCGTATGTCACGCTGTTCCGCTCGATCCCGCTCGTGATGGTGCTGCTGTGGTTCTTCCTGATCGTGCCGCAGTTGCTGCAGAACGTGCTCGGGCTGTCGGCGGACATCGACATTCGTCTTGCCTCGGCGATGGTCGCGTTCTCGCTCTTCGAAGCTGCGTACTATTCGGAAATCATCCGCGCCGGCATTCAGGCGGTGCCGCGCGGGCAGGTGAACGCGGCGTTCGCGCTCGGCATGACCTATGGGCAGGCGATGAAGCTCGTCGTGCTGCCGCAGGCATTCCGTGCCATGGTGCCGCTGCTGCTCACACAGGCCATCGTGCTGTTTCAGGATACGTCGCTCGTGTACGTCATCAGCCTCGCGGACTTCTTCCGCACGGCGACGAACATCGGGGACCGCGACGGCACGTCCGTCGAAATGATCCTGTTCGCGGGCGCATGCTATTTCGTGATTTGCGTGGTGGCGTCGGCCCTCGTCAAAAGTCTTCAGAAAAAGGTCGCAAGATGATCTCTATCAAGAATGTTTCCAAGTGGTACGGCCAGTTCCAGGTGCTGACGGACTGCACGACCGAAGTGAAGAAGGGCGAGGTCGTCGTGGTGTGCGGCCCGTCGGGTTCGGGCAAGTCGACGCTCATCAAGACCGTGAACGGTCTCGAGCCGTTTCAGAAGGGCGAGATCACGATCAACGGCCAGTCGCTCACCGACAAGAAGACGAATCTGTCGAAGCTGCGTTCGAAGGTCGGCATGGTGTTTCAGCACTTCGAGCTGTTTCCGCATCTGACGATCACGCAGAACCTGACGCTCGCGCAGATCAAGGTGCTCGGCCGCTCGAACGACGAAGCGGCGCAGAAGGGCATGAAGCTGCTGGATCGCGTCGGCCTGCGCGCGCATGCGGACAAGTTTCCGGGCCAGCTTTCGGGCGGTCAGCAGCAGCGCGTGGCGATTGCGCGCGCGCTGTCGATGGACCCGATCGCGATGCTCTTCGACGAGCCCACGTCCGCGCTCGATCCGGAGATGATCAACGAAGTGCTCGACGTGATGGTCGAACTCGCGCAGGAAGGCATGACCATGATGTGCGTGACGCACGAAATGGGCTTCGCGAAGAAGGTGGCGAACCGCGTGATCTTCATGGACCGCGGGCTCATCGTGGAAGACGATCAGAAGGAAGCGTTCTTCGCGAATCCGAAGTCGGATCGCGCGAAGGATTTTCTGGCGAAGATTTTGCACTGACCTCGTCTTCGAAGAAGAATACGGCGCTTCCGAAAAAGAAGCGCCGTTTTTTTTATTCGATTCCCAGTTCGCTTTCCACCGCCGCCGTCGACCGGATCTCGTCGATTTTCAGCGCCGAGCCGACACACGCCTTCGCGAGCGGCACGGCCGCCTTCTTCGCGACCTCCTCCGGCACCGGAATATTCACCGAGCGCGCGAGGTCGCCGCCCTGGAACATCGCGAGATCGCCGGGCGCGAAGCGCGTCCAGATTTCGTTGTCGGTGAGCGGCGACGTCGCGATCACGGCGACGCGGTCTTCCGGCGTCGTGTACTTGGCGAAGTCGATCGACATGTCCGCGTCGATCAGATGCGCCGTCGAGAACGGCCAGCTTCGCACCAGATAGTACAAATGCGTCGAGCAGTGCGAGAAGAGCGCCTGCCCGTTCGACATCAGAAAGTTGAACACACCGTGTTGCGTGATGCCGCGCGTGAGGTCGGCGAGTGCGTCGAAGAGCTCTTCGAGCGGCGGCTGCGAGCACGGAAACGCGCGGCGCAAACCTTGCAGCAGCGCGCAGAACGCGAGCTCGCTGTCCGTCGTGCCGACCGGCTGATACACGCCCGTCAATTCCGGCGAATGCCCGACCAGATCGCCGTTGTGCGCGAAGATCCAGTGGCGTCCCCACAGCTCGCGCATGAACGGATGGCAGTTCTCGAGCAGGATGTGCCCCTGCGTCGCCTTGCGGATATGCGCGATGGTGTTCTTCGATTTGATCGGATAGCGCTTCACCATGTCCGCGAGCGGCGAGCTGGCGGAAGACTGATGATCGATGAAAAGCCTGCAGGCCTTGTCTTCGAAGAACGCGATGCCCCAGCCGTCCGCGTGATGATCCGTCACTCCGCCGCGCGCCGCGAATCCGGTGAACGAGAAGGTCACGTCCGTGGGTTCGGCGCAGTTCATTCCGAGAAGTTGGCACATGATGCTGGGGCGGGCGGCTTATGGCCTGGTTGTTACAATACGTCCGACAAGCATATCACCGAGGCAAGAGCGAAAAAATCGCGCGAGCGCTCGCCAGCGCACGCGTTGTGGATTTTCCACGGCGATTTTTTTTCCAGTCTTCGCGTGAACGTGCGCCATTCCAACGTCTCCCGTCACTTCGCCATGTCCGCTAACTCATCCTCGCCCAAGTCGCTCACGATCGCGCGCCCCGACGACTGGCATCTGCACGTGCGCGACGGCGCGACGCTCGCGGCGGTCCTGCCGCACACGGCGCGCCAGTTCGGCCGCGCAATCATCATGCCGAACCTGAAGCCGCCGGTCACGACGACGGAACTGGCCGCCGCGTACCGCGACCGCATCTTGGCGGCACTGCCGAAAGATGGTGCGGGCGCACGCTTCGAGCCGCTGATGACGCTCTATCTCACCGACAACACGCCGCCCGACGAAATCCGCCGCGCGAAAGAGAGCGGTTTCGTGCATGGCGTGAAGCTGTATCCGGCGGGCGCGACGACGAATTCCGACGCAGGCGTGACCGATCTGCTCGGCAAGTGCGCGAAAACGCTCGAAGCGATGCAGGAAGTCGGCATGCCTTTGCTGACTCACGGCGAAGTGACCGACAGCGACATCGACGTGTTCGATCGCGAAAAGGTGTTCATCGACCGCGTGATGACGCCGCTGCGCCGCGATTTTCCGGCGCTGAAGGTCGTGTTCGAGCACATCACGACGAAGGATGCCGCCGATTACGTGCGCGACGTGGAAGGCCCGATCGGAGCGACGATCACCGCGCATCACCTGCTCTATAACCGCAACATCATGCTGGTCGGCGGCATGCGGCCGCATTACTACTGCCTGCCGGTATTGAAGCGCGAGACGCATCGCGTGGCGCTCGTCGAGGCGGCGACGTCGGGCAATCCGCGCTACTTCCTCGGCACCGACAGCGCGCCGCATCCGAAAGGCCTGAAGGAACACGCCTGCGGCTGCGCGGGCTGCTACACGGCGCTGCACGCGCTCGAGCTCTACGCTGAATCGTTCGACAAGGCAGGCGCGCTCGACAAGCTCGAAGGCTTCGCGAGTTTCCACGGCGCCGACTTCTACGGCCTGCCGCGCAGCGCGGAAAAGGTGACGCTGGAACGCGCATCGTGGACGCTGCCCGACGAATTCACCGCCGGCGACGCGACGATCGTCCCGCTGCGCGGCGGCGAGTCGATCGGCTGGCGCTTCTCGGACGCGCATTGATACGACGCACGTGAGCGCGGGTTTCGCCGATATCGACTGGGCGCGGCCCTGGCTCGCGCCGATCGAGCCGCGCGGCAAACGCTGGCAGGCGGCGGCGCTCACCGGTTACGCCGACTATCTCGCGACGCTGAACGAAGACGCATCCGCCGCCGCGCTTTTCACGGGCCGTGGCCGGCCGCTTGCGTTCATCGCGCAGGAAGAGTTGCCGGCGGGCGCGTCTTACGAAGGTCATATCGCGCAAACCGGCCGCGTGCCGACGCGTCACAATCTCCACGATTTCTTCAACGGCTCGATGTGGTTCGCGTATCCGCGCATCAAGGCGGTGCTCAACGCGCGCCAGGCGGAACAGATCGATGAACGCGGCATCGGTCCGACGCGTGGCGGCGTGCGCGACGGGCTCACGCTCTTCGACGAGAACGCGGTGCTCTTCGCCTGCGCCGATGCAGCGCTCGCGGATTCGCTGCGCGGGTTTCAGTGGCGCGCGCTGTTCATCGACCAGCGCGCGGCGTGGGGTACGCGCTGCGAGGCGCGCATCTTCGGCCATGCGCTGCTGGAAAAGCTCGTCGCGCCTTACAAGGCATGCACGGGGCATGCGTGGATCGTCGATGTCCCCGCCGACTATTTCACGCTCGACGATGCCGGCCGCCGCGCGCTCATCGACGAACGCATCGCGCAAAGCGTGCTCGACGCGCCGCTCGACAGCCGCGCCTTCGCGCCGCTGCCGGTGCTGGGCGTGCCGGGATGGTGGGGGGCGAACGCATCGCCCGATTTCTATGACGATGTCTCCGTGTTCCGCCCGGGCCGGCGTAATCGCTGATGTTAAAATCGATGCCGCAAAGCAGGCCAGGCAATCGCGGCTTCGGCGTTTCGGCGCAGAGGGCGAGGAAAGTCCGGACTCCACAGGGCAGGGTGATGGCTAACGGCCATCCGTGGCGACACGCGGAACAGGGCAACAGAAAGCAAACCGCCGATGGCTTCGGGCGCAAGTCCGGAGATCAGGTAAGGGTGAAACGGTGCGGTAAGAGCGCACCGCGGACGTCGCGAGACGTTCCGGCACGGTAACCTCCACCCGGAGCAATTCCAAATAGGCAGGCGCGCATCCTCGCGATGCAGGACGGGGCCCCCGTTTCGTCTGCGGGTAGGAAGCTTGAGCGCGTCAGCAATGGCGCGCCTAGAGGAATGATTGCCACGCGCGTCGGGCTTCGGCTGGGCGTGTGCACAAAATCCGGCTTATCGGCCCGCTTTGTCGACATCAAAAAGAAAGAGCCGGCGTCTCGCGACGTCGGCTCTTTTTGCTTTCGCGGATGCTTCGTGCTCAGACTTCGACGATCTCGAACGAATGCGTGAGCTCCGCCGACTTCGCCAGCATGATGGACGCCGAGCAGTACTTGTCGTGCGACAGGTTGATCGCGCGTTCGACCGTCGCCGGATTCAGGTTCTTGCCCGTTACCGTGAAATGGAAGTGGATCTTCGTGAAGACCTTCGGGTCTTCGCTCGCGCGATCCGCCTTGAGCGTCACCGAACAGCCCTGAATTTCCTGGCGGCTCTTCTTCAGGATCATTACGACGTCGTACGCGGTGCAGCCGCCGGTGCCGAGCAGCACCATTTCCATCGGGCGGGGCGCGAGATTGCGGCCGCCGCCTTCGGGCGCGCCGTCCATGTTGACGAGATGGCCGCTGCCCGTTTCGGCGGCGAACGCCATGCCGTCTTGTCCCATCCAGCTAACTTTGCATTCCATGCTCAGGCTCCAGCTGCTCAACGCATCGTTACAGAGGGCTTCATTGTAGCGGTTCATTGACTTTGGTTCTCTCGCTGCTTACGAGCAATTACCAGTTGACGCAGCGAAATTCGGCGAGGCGGTTCACTATTCAAAGATCCGAACGAGTCCTCTAGACCGCGAGATTGGGCAACGTACGTCACGTAACTACATGAAATGAATCAAGAAACCCGCTTTTCGTGTGATCGTGTCAAGATTTCAAATTATGAAATTCGATTTCGCGATGCAAATCTTCTTGCCTTGCAGCATGACCGTACCTATACTCGTTCCTGTCTCCTCCACCTCCTCCTTGGTGGATTAAGCCCGAGCCTCAGTTGCCCGGGCTTTTTTTCGTCCGCTTTTTTGTTCATGCGGCGCGCGAAATCAATTCTTTGACGCGGCAGCAGAAATCCCTTTATAATTCAAAGTTCTCTTCGCCCTACGCCCGCGGAGGGAGGCCTGTGAGAGCCTGCAAGCGTCGGATTCTTGGATCTGAGCGCACTCATATAAGCAGGGCCGAACAGCGCAGAGTCGAAATCAGTTCAAGGGCAATTCAATTTTTTGGATCGATCATGAAGACGTTTTCCGCAAAAGCCGAAGAGGTGACGCGCGAATGGTACGTGATTGACGCGACGGATAAGGTTCTCGGCCGTGTCGCCAGCGAAGTGGCACGCCGTCTTCGCGGCAAGCACAAGCCTGAATTTACTCCGCACGTCGACACTGGTGATTTCATCATCATCATCAACGCCGGCAAGCTGAAGGTCACGGGCAACAAGACCACGGACAAGAAGTACTATCGTCACTCGGGCTACCCGGGCGGCATCTACGAAACGACGTTCGGCAAGATGCAAGAGCGCTTCCCGGGCCGTGCGCTCGAGAAGGCTGTCAAGGGCATGCTTCCGAAGGGTCCTCTCGGCTACGCAATGATCAAGAAGCTCAAGGTCTACGCTGAAGCCACGCATCCGCATACGGCTCAGCAGCCGAAAGCGCTCGAGATCTAAGGGGAGCCCACATGATCGGTAACTGGAACTACGGTACGGGCCGCCGCAAGAGCGCCGTCGCTCGCGTCTTCATCAAGTCGGGCAAGGGCGAGATCGTCGTCAATGGCAAGCCCATCGCCGACTACTTCTCGCGTGAAACGTCGCTGATGATCGTGCGTCAGCCGCTCGAGCTCACGAACCACGCCACCACGTTCGACATCAAGGTCAACGTGTCGGGCGGCGGTGAAACGGGTCAGGCAGGCGCGGTTCGCCACGGCATCACGCGCGCGCTGATGGACTACGACGCTACGCTCAAGTCGCAACTGTCGAACGCTGGCTTCGTCACGCGTGACGCGCGTGAAGTGGAACGTAAGAAGGTCGGTTTCCACAAGGCACGTCGCAGGAAGCAGTTCTCGAAGCGTTAAGCGCTTCGGCTTCGCCCGGGCTGGTCCGCCGGCCTGGATGCGAAAACTGCCGCAAAGCCGCCCGCACTCAGGTGCCGGCGGCTTTTTGTTTTGGCGCGCGCAGGCTGATCGATGTCGAATTTGCATATAGCCCATTGATTTCATGGACATTCGGCACGATATTGAGATCAGCCCTACAATAGCGGTTAGAAGCTTAATTGGAGAATTCGAATGAGCGCTGTCAGCGACACCCCCACGACCGAAATGCCGATGCCGTTCGTCTTCACCGACGCGGCTGCGGACAAGGTCAAGCAATTGATCGACGAAGAAGGCAATCCGGATCTGAAGCTGCGCGTGTTCGTGCAAGGCGGCGGATGCTCGGGGTTCCAGTACGGTTTCACGTTCGACGAGGAAGTCAACGAAGACGACACGGTGCTGGACAAGGCGGGCGTGCAGTTGCTCGTCGACTCGATGAGCTATCAGTATCTCGTCGGCGCGGAGATCGACTATAAGGACGACCTCAACGGCGCCCAGTTCGTCATCAAGAACCCGAACGCCACGACCACCTGCGGTTGCGGTTCGTCGTTCTCGGTTTAAGCGCGCGTTTCTGGCGCTGAAGAAAAACGGAGCCTCGTGGCTCCGTTTTTTCGTTAATGCGGGTAAATCGCGCCGAGCACGCGTACGCCCGCCGCGCCTGTCACCGCAGGCAGATTGCCCGGCTCGCGCGCGACACAGCGCATCGCGAGCCATGCGAAGGCGAACGCTTCGACTTGCTGCGGTGGCACGCCGAGCGCTTCGGTCGTCATGACGGGCACGCTCGCGACCGCGTTGTCCGCCAGCGCCTGCTGAAGCATCTGCATCAGCACCGGATTGCGCGCGCCGCCACCGCACACATACACGGCGCGCGTGTCGGATGCGTGGCGCGCGATCTCGCGGGCGACCGTCGTCGCGGTGAGCGCGGTGAGCGTCGCCTGGACATCGGCGGGAGCGAGGCTTGCGAAGGCCGCGAGCTTCGCGTCCATCCACGCCGGATTGAACAGATCGCGGCCCGTGCTCTTCGGCGGCACGAGATCGAAAAACGGTTCGTCGAGCAATGTGTTCAAAAGCGGCTGGCTGATGCGGCCTTGGGCCGCGAACTGTCCGCCATCGTCATACGCGCGCTGCGTGTGACGGAACGCCCATTCATCGATGAGTGCATTCGCCGGGCCGCAATCGAAGCCGCGTACTTCGCCGTTCGCCGCCAGAATCGTGATGTTGCTGATGCCGCCCAGATTGCACACGACGCGCGTTTCGTTCGCTGCGCCGAACATCGTCGCGTGAAACGCCGGCACGAGCGGCGCGCCCTGGCCGCCCGCGGCGACGTCGCGGCTGCGGAAGTCGGCGACCACGTCGATGCTGGTCATTTCCGCGAGCAGCGCGGGATTGTTGATCTGCCGCGTGTAGCCCTTTTCCGGCCGATGCCGCACCGTCTGTCCATGCACGCCGATCGCCCGCACCTTCGACGCCGAGTAGCCGCTCATGCTCTGCAATTCGTGACAGCAGACGGCATAGCGCGTCGCCAGCGCATTGGCGGCGAGGGCTTCGCGCTCCAACTCGTTGTCGCCGGGCGATTGCAGCTCGAAGAGCGCGTCGCGCAGACCTTTCGAAAAGGATACATGCGCCTCGCCGAGCACGACGGGCGGTTTGCCCGTCGCGAACTGCACCGCGACGCCATCGACGCCGTCCATGCTGGTGCCGGACATCAAACCGAAGTACACGCCATCCGACTTGCCGGTTTCGATTGCTTCGGTTTTCTTTCCCACGTTGCTCTCCTCTTCGATGCCGTGCCGCCGGTTCTCGTTCAAGCGGGGATTATCCGCGTTACGGAGCGAATCGTTAAGATGCGTCTGACTTCGATCTGGATGGAAACGGTTCGACAGGACATGAAACGGCGCGAATGGCCGCGTCATCGCGTAAAATCCTCAGCCTGAACAAGCAATTGCGCGCGATATCGTCATTTTTTCCCGCGCGCGCCGCTCGACTGAGCGGCCTTCCTCACGGCCACGGCGCCTGCCGCCACATCGCCAGTCATCGAACCCTTTTGACTTCACAAGCCGCAAGCATGACCACTGATTCCAACGCTTCCGCCGCGCAGAGCTTTCCGATCACCGACGACGTGAAGAGCGCGCTCGCCATCGCCAAACGTGGCTGCGACGAACTGCTGATCGAGGACGAATTCGCGCAGAAGCTCGCGAGGAGCGCCGCGACGGGCAAGCCGCTGCGCATCAAGCTCGGTCTCGATCCGACCGCGCCCGATATCCACATCGGCCACACGGTCGTGCTGAACAAGATGCGCCAGTTGCAGGATCTCGGCCATCACGTCATTTTTCTGATCGGCGATTTCACGTCGCTGATCGGCGATCCGTCCGGCCGCAACGCGACGCGTCCGCCGCTCACGCGCGAGCAGATCGAAATGAACGCGAAGACGTATTTCGAGCAGGCGTCGCTCGTGCTCGACCGCGAGAAAACCGAAATCCGCTACAACAGCGAATGGTCGATGCCGCTCGGCGCCGACGGCATGATCAAGCTTGCATCGCGCTACACGGTCGCGCGCATTCTCGAGCGCGAGGACTTCACCAAGCGCTTTCAGGGCGGCGTGCCGATCTCGATCCACGAATTCCTCTATCCGCTGATGCAGGGCTACGACTCCGTCGCGCTGAATTCGGATCTCGAGCTCGGCGGCACGGATCAGAAATTCAACCTGCTCGTCGGCCGCGAACTGCAGAAGCAGTATGGCCAGGAACAGCAGTGCATCCTGACGATGCCGCTGCTCGAAGGCCTCGATGGCGTCGAGAAGATGTCGAAGTCGAAGAACAACTACGTCGGCATCAGCGAGAAGCCGACCGAGATGTTCGGCAAGCTGATGAGCATCTCTGATGTGCTCATGTGGCGTTATTTCGAACTGCTGTCGTTCCGCCCGATGAGCGAGATCGAAGGCTACAAGCGCGAGATCGAAGGCGGACGCAATCCGCGCGACTTCAAGGTGATGCTCGCGCAGGAAATCGTCGCGCGCTTCCATTCGTCCGCCGATGCCGAACGCGCTCTCGACGACTTCAACCATCGTGCAAAGGGCGGCGTGCCGGACGACATCCCGTCGGTGACGCTCGCGGGCGCGCCGGTCGCGATCGGTCAGTTGCTGAAGCAGGCGGGCCTCGTGCCGTCGACGAGCGAAGCGCTGCGCAACATCGAGCAGGGCGGCGTGAAGATCGACGGCGCGACTGTCTCCGACAAGGCGCTGAAAGTCGAAGCGGGCGAGTTCGTTGTGCAGGTCGGCAAGCGCCGCTTCGCGCGCGTTACGTTGACGGCATGATTGCGCTGATTCAACGCGTGAAGCGCGCCGATGTGTGCGTAGGCGAGCGCGTGACCGGCGCCATCGACGCGGGCTTGCTCGCGCTCGTCTGCGCCGAACGCGGCGACAACGAAGCCACCGCCGACAAACTTCTCGCGAAAATGCTCGGCTATCGCGTGTTCAGCGATACAGAGGGCAAGATGAATCTCTCGGTGCAAAGCATCGGCGGCGGTTTGCTGCTCGTATCGCAATTCACGCTCGCCGCCGATACGAACAGCGGCCTGCGCCCGAGCTTCACGCCCGCCGCGCCGCCGGACGAGGGCAAGCGGCTCTTCGATTACTTCGTCGGGCAGGCGCGCGCGAAGCATCCGATCGTCGAGACGGGCGAGTTCGGCGCGGAGATGCAGGTGTCGCTCGTCAACGACGGGCCGGTGACTTTCTGGCTTCAGGTAAGACCATGACGACACAGGTTCTCTTCATCCGCCACGGCGAAACCGACTGGAACGCCATCAAGCGCATTCAGGGGCATATCGACATTCCGTTGTCCGCGCACGGCTTGCTGCAAGCGGAACAGCTCGGACAGCGACTTACGCGTGATGGCCGGATCGATGCGGTGTATTCCAGCGATCTGCAACGCGCGCAGCAGACGGCGCGTCCTTTCGCGGACGCGCTCGGGCTCGGCTTGCGTCTGTCGGAACGCTTGCGCGAACGTTTCTACGGTGCGTTCCAGGGCCATGACAGCGACGAGATCAACGACAAGTTTCCCGCCGAATACATCGAATGGCAGACGCGCGATCCCGGCTTCGCGCCACCCGGCGATGGCGAATCGCAGCGTGTGTTCTATCACCGCATCGTGCATGCGATGGAACCGATCGTCGCGGCCCATCCGGGCGGACGCATCGCGGTGGTCGCGCATGGCGGCGTGCTCGATTGCATCTATCGGTTTGCGATGAAGCTATCGCTGCACGAACCGCGCAACTGGCCGCTGCTCAATTGCAGCGTCAACGTGGTGGACTACGCGGATGGCGGCGCGACGGTCGTGTCGTGGGGCGATATCGCGCATCTTTCGACCGACACCGACGACGACAGTCTGCGCAAGCGCGCCTAGCTGTTGCTCGTATTGCTGCCCGTGTCCCAGAGATCGCGAATTGGCCCCGCGTCGGGCGCGGCAAGGCCGAAGTGCCGGTACGTGAGCATCGTTGCGACACGCCCGCGCGGCGTGCGCTGCAGAAAGCCTTGCTGGATCAGATAAGGCTCCAGCACGTCTTCAATCGTATCGCGCTCTTCGCCGATGGCCGCGGCGAGATTGTCCACGCCGACGGGCCCGCCATCGAACTTGTGAAGGATCGCTTCGAGCAGCTTGCGGTCCATCAGATCGAAGCCGACGGGATCGACGTCGAGCATCTTCAATGCTTTATCGGCGACGTCGGCGGTGATCATGCCGTCCGCTTTCACTTCGGCGTAATCGCGCACGCGACGCAGCAAGCGGTTCGCGATACGCGGCGTGCCGCGCGAGCGCTTCGCGATTTCCAGCGCGCCTTCCGGCACGATCTCCGCCTTCAGCAACGACGCCGAGCGCGCCACGATACGCGCCAGCTCGCTCGCGTTATAGAACTCCAGCCGCGACACGATGCCGAAACGGTCGCGCAGCGGATTCGTCAGCATGCCCGCGCGCGTGGTCGCGCCGACGAGCGTGAACGGCTGAAGATCCAGCTTCACGCTGCGCGCGGCCGGTCCTTCGCCGATCATGATGTCGATCTGATAATCCTCCAGCGCCGGATACAGGATTTCCTCGACGACCGGCGAAAGCCGGTGAATTTCGTCGATGAACAACACGTCGTTGGCTTCGAGATTCGTGAGCAGCGCGGCGAGATCGCCCGCGCGTTCCAGTACCGGCCCCGACGTCTGCCGCAGATTCACGCCCATTTCCCGCGCGATGATGTGCGCGAGCGTTGTCTTGCCGAGACCGGGCGGCCCGAACAGCAACACGTGATCGAGCGCTTCGGAACGGCGCTTGGCCGCCTCGATGAAGATTTCGAGCTGGCCGCGCGCCTTTTCCTGCCCGATATATTCGTCGAGCTTGTGTGGGCGCAGCGCCCGTTCGAACGCTTCCTCGTTCGGCGAGACGGGCGTGGCCGAGATGACGCGTTCGGCGGCGAGTTTGTCGGTTTCGATCATTTTTTGATTGTACAGCGAGCTTTTCAGCAGCGAATCTGGCCGAACGGCCTAGGCACAATCACCCTTTCGAAAGCGCCTTCAGCGCCATCTTGATGCCTTCCGACACGCCCGTTCCCGCCGGCACGTTCTTGATCGCGGCGAGCGCTTCCTTCTCCGAATAGCCGAGCGCGAGCAGCGCGTTGAGGATGTCGGATGCGTGATCGGACTGCGAAACCGTCGCCGCGATCGCGCCGAGATCCGCGCCGAGCTTGCCCTTCAGTTCGAGCAAAAGACGCTCTGCCGTCTTCTTGCCGATGCCCGGCACGCGCGTGAGGCGCGCTGCGTCCTGCGTCGTGACGGTCTGCGAGAGTTCATGCACGCTCATGCCCGAGAGCACGGCCAACGCCATCCGCGCGCCGATGCCGCTGATCTTCAGCAGTTCGCGGAACGTCGCGCGTTCCTGCGCGGTGAGAAAACCGTACAGCAGATGCGCATCTTCGCGCACGATAAGTTGCGTGAGCAGCACGACCTTCTCGCCGGCATTCGGCAGGTTGTAGAACGTGCTCATTGGCACGTCGATTTCGTAGCCGACGCCGTTGCAGTCGACGAGCAGATGCGGCGGATTTTTTTCCAGCAGAACGCCGGCGATGCGACCGATCATAGTTCGAGCTTGAGAAGAGTGTTAACCGATGAGACGCCCGCGCCGCACACGCAAGCCTTTCTTGGCAAGCGATGGCGCGATGCCGCCGAGCGCCGCGAGACCCGTGCCGCCGTGCGCGTGACAGATCGCCATGCCGAGTGCGTCGGCGGCGTCGGTGCTGGGTACGCCGGAGAGATTCAATAGCCGCACGACCATCTGCTGCATCTGCTCCTTGGTCGCGCGTCCATAACCGACGACGGCCTGCTTCAGTTGCAGCGCCGTGTATTCGGCCACCGGCACGCCGCTCGCGACGAGCCCGCAGATCGCGGCGCCGCGCGCCTGCCCAAGCAGCAGGGTCGATTGCGGGTTGACGTTGACGAAGACCTTTTCGATCGCCGCCTGATCCGGGTTGTGCTGCGCGACGAGCGTGGAAATGCCGCTGAAAATCGTGTTGAGGCGCGAAGGCAGATCCGCGTCGGCAGTCTTGATGACGCCGCTCGTCACGTAATTGAGCGTATGCCCGTGCTTCTCGATGATGCCGAAGCCGGTCACCCGCAGACCTGGATCGATGCCGAGGATTCTCATTCGTTCGCGATTTTGCGCTGGTTCAAAACATAAGGCCTGTTTGCGCCGTGCTCGGCGCAAACAGGCCCATGTTATCTGGAAATACGCGAATTAATGACGGAAGTGACGCGTACCGGTGACGATCATCGCGACGTTGTGCTCGTCGGCGGCGGCGATCACTTCGTCGTCGCGCATCGAGCCGCCCGGCTGGATCACGCAGGTCGCGCCCGCGTTCACGACGACATCGAGGCCATCGCGGAACGGGAAGAACGCGTCCGACGCCACCGCCGAGCCGTTCAGCGTCAGACCGGCGTTCTGCGCCTTGATGCCCGCGATGCGCGCCGAATCCACGCGGCTCATCTGGCCCGCGCCGACGCCCATGGTCATGCCGTTCGCGCAGAACACGATTGCGTTCGACTTCACGTACTTCGCGACGCGCCACGCGAACATCAGATCGTCCATTTCCTTCGGCGTCGGATGGCGCTTCGTCACGACGCGCAGTTCGTGCGGCTGCACGTTCTTCGCATCGAGCGATTGCACGAGCAGACCGCCGCCGACGCGCTTCAGATCGAACGCGTTGTGACCGGCGCCGAGCGCGATCTGCAACAGGCGCACGTTCTGCTTCGCCGCGAACACGGCGCGGGCCGCGTCGCTGAACGCCGGCGCGATCAGCACTTCGACGAACTGCTTCGCGACCGCCTGCGCCGCCGCTTCGTCGACTTCACGATTGAACGCGATGATGCCGCCGAACGCGGAAGTCGGATCGGTCTGGAACGCCTTCGAGTACGCTTCGAGCGCATTCACGCCGAGCGCCACGCCGCACGGATTCGCATGCTTGATGATGACGCACGCGGGCGCATCGAACGTCTTCACGCATTCCCATGCGGCGTCCGAATCGGCGATGTTGTTGTACGACAGTTCCTTGCCCTGCAATTGCTCGTAGTTCGCGAGCGCGCCGGCCGGCACGGACAGGTCGCGGTAGAACGCAGCGCTCTGATGCGGATTCTCGCCGTAGCGCAGATCCTGCACCTTCTCGAACGCCAGATTGAACGTGGCCGGATACGTGTTGCGATCCGAATGCTGGAGCGCTTCGGTCAGGCTCGTCAGATAGTTCGTGATCGCGCCGTCGTATTGGGCGGTGTGCGCGAACACCTTGGTCGCGAGACGGAACTTCGTCTGGTAGCCGACGCTGTTATTGTTCGCGCGCATCTCGTCGAGCACGGTCGAGTAATCAGCCGGATCGACGATAACCGTCACGTCGCGATGATTTTTCGCCGCCGAGCGCAACATCGTCGGGCCGCCGATATCGATATTCTCGATCGCGTCTTCCAGCGTGCTTTCTTCCTTCGCGACCGTCTGCACGAACGGATACAGATTCACGACCAGCAGGTCGATCGTCGGAATGTCGTGCTCTTCGAGCGCGGCCACGTGCTCGGGCGAGTCGCGGCGCGCGAGAATGCCGCCGTGAACTTTCGGATGCAGTGTCTTCACGCGCCCGTCGAGCATTTCCGGGAAGCCGGTGTAGTCGGCGACCTCGGTCACGGGCAGGCCTGCGTCGGCGAGCAGTTTCGCCGTGCCGCCGGTCGAAAGGAGCTTGACGCCGAGCGCCGACAGCGATTTGGCGAAATCGACGATGCCGGATTTGTCGGAAACGGAAAGGAGCGCTTGCTTGATCATGATGAACACTGAAACCGAAAAGGGAAACCAGGCCGGACCAAGGCGCACGCCTCAGTCCGATGAATCAAATCAATCCGTGCTGTTGCAGCTTCTTGCGCAAGGTGTTGCGGTTGATGCCGAGATACTCGGCCGCGAGCGATTGATTTCCGCCCGCCTGCTCGAGCACCACTTCGAGCATCGGTTTTTCCACGCACGAAATCACCATGTCGTACACGTCGTGCGGGTTGGAGCCGTCCAGATCCTGAAAGTAGTTGTCGAGGCTCTGGCGGACGCATTGTTCGATGTTATGTCTGCTCATGCGGCAATCAGTCGGTCTGTCGTGTTGTTGTTCCCGCCACACGATTCTTCCCCGTCCGCATCTTCGGCGTCACCGCTTTCGTCCACATAGACGAGACGGTCCGACAACGCCTTTTGTGCGTCAAAGAATTCGTTGACGGCGAGCAATTGTTCTTTGGTCGTGTCCAGCGTATTCATCCGGTGCCGGAAGGTGTTGGCGCCGGAAAGGCCGCGAGTGTACCAGCCGATGTGCTTGCGCGCAGTCCGGACGCCCGTGAATTCCCCGTAAAAGGCGTAGTGATCTTCGAGGTGCTCGTTCATCACCTGCTGGATCTCGTCGATGCGCGGCGGCGGCAGGCGCTCGCCCGTTTGCAGAAAATATTCGATCTCGCGGAACAGCCACGGACGGCCCTGTGCGGCGCGACCGATCATGATGGCGTCGGCGTTCGTGGCGGCTAGTACGTCGCGCGCTTTTTCGGGCGTTGTGATGTCGCCGTTCGCGACGACGGGAATTTTCACCGACGCCTTCACGGCCGCGATGGTTTCGTACTCCGCGTCGCCCTTGTAGAGATCGGCGCGCGTGCGGCCGTGGACGGTGAGCATGGCAATGCCGGCGTCCTCCGCGATCTTCGCGATGGCGAGCGCGTTCTTGTTCTCGCGATTCCACCCCGTGCGAATCTTGAGCGTGACGGGCACGGCATCCGGCCCGACGCCGACCGCCTGCACCACGGCCGCGACGATCTGCGCGACGAGCGGTTCGTTCTGCAGGAGCGCGGACCCCGCCGCGACGTTGCACACCTTCTTGGCCGGGCAGCCCATGTTGATGTCGATGATCTGCGCGCCGTTCGCCACGTTGTGCCGCGCCGCTTCCGCGAGCATCTGCGGATCGGCGCCGGCGATCTGCACCGAGATCGGCTCGACCTCGCCCGCGTGATTCGCGCGGCGCATGGTCTTCTCGCTTTTCCACAGCTGCGCGTTCGACGCGACCATCTCCGACACCGCGTAGCCCGCGCCCATGCGCTTGCAGAGCTGCCGGAACGGGCGGTCGGTGACACCTGCCATCGGGGCGACGAACAGGTTATTGCGCAGAACGTGTGAACCGATGGTGGGCATGAAGGCTAAAGGACCCGCTCGGTCGTTACGCAGTGAAACCGCGTCCGGCGGATGCAACATTTCTCAAGGGGAAACGCATATTTTAGCGCGAATAGCGTGCTGAAATTAAGAGCAATCGCATGCAAGTCTTTAAATCTTCTATGAAAGACGGCGCGTTCATAGAGGATAAGTTCTTCTTTTTAGCGCAGACGATTGCCTCTTTGCCGTGTTGGCTCAGCGGCGCTGCCCGAACATCATCTGGCGGGCGAGGGCCGTTTTGACCGGCGGAAGGAACTCGAGCGCCGTGAGAGCGAGGCCGCGCATCGCGGCGAACGGCGCAAAGTCCACCGTGAAAATGCGGGCGAGCGTATCCGTCGCACCGATCGTCAGGCGGCGGTCAAGCGCGCGGCGCTGGGCGAAGCGCGCCAGCGCGAGCGGGCGCGGGCCGTCGGCGGAAAGGGCGTCGGTGAGCGCGAGCGCGTCGCGCAGGCCGAGGTTCAGACCCTGCCCCGCGACCGGATGCAGCGTCTGCGCGGCATTGCCGATCGCTACGGTGCGCCGGTCGACGAGCACATCGAGCGCGGTCAGCCCGAGCGGAAACGCGGCGCGTCCCGTGATGCGCGTGAAGCGGCCCATGCGCGTGCCAAAGGCGGCGCCGAGTTCGGCGAGAAAGGTGTCGTCGTCGAGTTGCGTGCGGCGCGCGGCTTCGTCGGGCGAGCAACACCAGACGAGCGAATAATCCGCGTGACGCTGGCCGCCGCACGGCAGGAGCGCGATCGGTCCTTCGTTCGTGAAGCGCTCCCACGCGACGTTCGCGCGCGGATCGGACACGCTCACCGTCCCGACGATGGCCGTCTGGCCGTAATCGCGTGCGCGGCGATCATCGGAGGGTGCGTCCTTCTGATAGAGACCGCCCTCCGCGTTCACCAGCGCTTTCACGCGGATCGTGCGCTCGCCCTGTGCCGATTGCAGCGGCAGCGTGACGCTGTCGTGGTCCTGTAGCGGCGCGAGGGCGGAAGTGTCTGTCAGCCAGTCGACGCCGGTCGCGCGCACGGCATCGGCGAGCGCGCCGACCAGCGAGCCGTAGCGTACGACGTAGCCCAGTTCGGGCAACTCGTGCTCGTCGTGCTCGATCAGCGTCCGGCCGAAATGTCCGCGCTGCGAAACGTGGATACGACGGATCGGCGTGGCGTCGGCGGGAAAACCGAGCGGCTGGAGCATCACGCGGCTGCCGTGCGAGAGTGCGAGCGCGCGCGGATCGTTCGCAGCGGCTTCGGGCGTGCGCGCGTCGATGAGCGCGATGGAAAGCCGTGAGGTTGCGCTACGCCGCGCGAGCCAGCCCGCAAGCGCGAGCCCGACCGGCCCCGCGCCCACGATGGCGATGTCGTAATCGAAATGCGGTTCGGTGCCTTGAACGTCGCTCATGGTCAGTTTGCGTTCGTTTCGCGCATCAGCGCTTCGATATCGTCGGCGGCGACGGGCACTTCGCGCGTCAGCAGCTCGCAGCCGTTTTCCGTGACGACGGCGTCGTCCTCGATGCGGATGCCGATATTCCAATACTGCTCTGGCACGTCCTCGGCGGCGCGCACGTAGAGACCCGGCTCGACGGTGAGCGCCATGCCGGGCACGAGCGTGCGCCACGGACGCGCGCCTTGCTCGTCGCGCGGACCACTGGCGTCGCGGTACTCGCCCGCGTCGTGCACGTCCATGCCGATCCAGTGTCCCGTGCGATGCATGTAGAAACGCGCGTAGGCGCGTTCCGCGAGGACGTCGTCGACGCTCCCGAATGTGGTTTTGTCGAGAATGCCCGTATCGAGCAAACCTTGCGACAGCACTTTCAACGCCGCCTGATGCGGCGCGTCGAAGTTCACACCGGGGCGAGTCGCGTCGACCGCTGCGGCCTGCGCGGCGAGCACGATGTCGTACAGCTCGCGCTGCGCGAGCGTGAAGCGGCCGCTCGCGGGAAACGTGCGTGTGATGTCCGACGCATAACCGTCGAGCTCGCACGCGGCGTCGATCAGGATCAGATCGCCTTCGCGCGCGATCGCGTTGCCCGCCGGATAGTGCAGGACGCAGGCGTTCGCGCCCGCTGCGACGATCGAACCGTACGCGGGGGCCTGCGCGCCGTGACGGCGGAACGTGTACAGCAGCTCGGCCTCGATCTCGTATTCGCGCATGCCGGGGCGGCAAGCGCGCATCGCGCGGCGATGCGCTTCGGCGGAAATCGCTGCCGCACGCCGCATGATCGCGATCTCGTGCGCATCTTTGACCAGGCGCATTTCGTCGAGAATCGGCAGCAGATTCTCCGCGCGGGCGGGCGCGCGCACGCCGCTGCGGCTCTGCGCGCGCACGGCGGCGAGCCAGCCACGCACTTGCGCAT
Organism: Caballeronia arvi; assembly: GCF_001544695.2. GTDB lineage: Bacteria > Pseudomonadota > Gammaproteobacteria > Burkholderiales > Burkholderiaceae > Caballeronia > Caballeronia arvi. The sequence goes on along the minus strand of NZ_FCOM02000013.1, from coordinate 154,019 downwards.
CCAGTTCCGCCGATGTGCCGAGCGCGTAATGCAGCGCGGGCTTGTCGGCGATGAGGCGCGGGATTTCCTCGTCGAGCGCGGTGATGGGCGATGCGGCATCGAAACCGAAGGCGTCGCGCGCGGCTTCGGGGCCGAAGCGGAAGCCTTCCCACGTTTCGCGCTCCGCGTTTTTCTCGCGACAGAAGAGTATCGACGCGGGCTCGCCGTCTTTGGCGTTCGCGTTCAGCACGAGCGTCGCCTCGGGTTCGTTGAAGCCCGTCAGATAGTAGAAGTAGCTGTCGTGACGGAAGGGGTAGTCCGTGTCGCGATTGCGCATGACTTCCGGCGCGGTCGGCACGATGGCGACGCCGCCGCCTTGCGCACGCAGCGCGGCGAGCACGCGCTCGCGACGGGCGCGGTAGATGTCGACGGCGATGGGACTGGCGAGTTCGGTCGGTGAGTTCATGCGCCGATTGTAGCGCCGGCTCTTCGCTGCCGACACTCGGCCGTTTGGCATAAGCCGAAATGCATGGGGGCGAAGGACTTCAAGCGATTCGTGCGATTTGCCTATGCCATTCGGCCGAATGGCTTCACGTGCGCCGCCGCTGCATACTTGTTTCGAAGGCGGCGCGGCTTACTCGTCGGCGGGGCGATTGCGCACGCTGCCCGCGATCAGATCGAAGCGGAACAGACGGCATTCGAGCGCGCCATTGAAAAGCGGCGTTTTCGTCGACTCGCGCAGCCGCAGCATGCCCGGCAGTTTGCGGTCCGACGTGAGCACGTAGGCGCGCCAGCCGGGAAAGCGCTGCTTGAGCGCGTTACCGAAGTTGACGAAGAATTCCGTGTCGGCGGGATCGGGCTGCGCGCGGGCGAAGGCGTCGTCGTCTTCGCGGCGGGAGCGCGCCGTGTCGCGGATTTCGCCGCGCGGGCCGCGTCCGCGCACTTCGATCCGCTCGCCGTACGGCGGATTCGCGACGAGGATGCCGGGCGCGTCGGTCGGGGGCACCATGTTGCGGGCGTCGACCTGCTTGAGCGAGAGGCCGGAAACGCCCGCGCGGCTCAGGTTCGCGCGCGCTTTTTCGAGCATGTCGCCGGAGATGTCGCTGCCGAAGATATTCAGTTCGTTTTGGGCTGCGCGTGCGGCGCGGCGTTGTTCGAGCGCGGCCGTCTTGAGCTTTTGCCACATGCCGGGGTGGAACGGCTTGAGCTTTTCGAAGCCGAAGCGCCGCTCGCTGCCCGGCGCGATCTCGAGCGCCGTTTGGGCCGCTTCGGCGAGGAAGGTGCCGCTGCCGCACATCGGATCGAAGAGCGGCGTGCCGGGCGTCCAGCCCGTGAGGCGCAGAATGCCTGCGGCGAGATTCTCCCGCAGCGGCGCGGCGCCCTTGTCCATGCGCCAGCCGCGCTTGAAGAGCGGCTCGCCCGAGGTGTCGAGATAGAGCGTGCACTCGTTCATCGTGAGGAACGCGAACACGCGCACATCGGGCTGGGCGGTGTCGATGCTCGGACGAGCGCCAGCCACGTCGCGCAGACGGTCGCAGACGGCGTCCTTCACGCGCAAGGTCGTGAATTCGAGGCTTTTCACCGGCGATTTGATTGCCGTGAGATCGACGCGCATCGTCTGGCTCGGCGTGAACCATTGCTCCCAGCGCTGGCGATGCGTCAGTTCGTAGATGTCGTGCTCGTTGCGATACGGACCTTGCGCGACTTTTAAAAGCACGCGGCTCGCGATGCGCGAGTGCAGGTTCGCCGCCATGCCCGCGACCCAGCCGCCCCGGAAATGCACGCCGCCGGGCACTTGCGCGCCGACGACGAGCGATCCGCCACCCGACAGCGGCGCGCCTGACACATGCCGTTCACCGATCTCCGCAAGCTCGGCGGCGAGCGGCGCTTCGAGACCGCGCGGGCAGGGGACAAACCAGTCGAAGAGAGGGGAGGACATGTGGTGCTTTTCTGACGTTCAAAGGCGGTATTGTACGCGGGCGATCGAAACGAAAGCGCCAGCCTCTGTGAGAGCAGGCTGGCGCAGTTCGTTCGACGATCTCGATCGTGGCTATGCCATGACCGTCAATCCACCGCCTTCATCATCTCCTCGACGACCTTCTTCGCGTCCCCGAACACCATCATCGTCTTGTCCATATAGAACAGTTCGTTGTCGAGACCGGCATAACCCGCCGCCATCGACCGCTTGTTCACGATGATCGTCCGCGCCTTGTACGCTTCGAGAATCGGCATCCCGGCGATCGGTGACTTGGGATCGGTCTTCGCGGCGGGGTTCACCACATCGTTCGCCCCGAGCACCAGCACCACATCGGTCTGGCCGAACTCGCTGTTGATGTCCTCCATCTCCTGGACCATCTCGTAAGGCACTTCAGCCTCCGCGAGCAGCACGTTCATGTGCCCCGGCATGCGCCCCGCGACCGGGTGAATCGCGTACCGCACATCGATGCCTTTCTCGACGAGCTTGTCGGTCAGCTCCTTCAGCGCGTGCTGCGCGCGCGCTACGGCCAAACCGTAACCCGGCACGATCACCACGCTTTCGGCATTGCCGAGCATGAACGCGGCGTCATCGGCGGAACCGGATTTGACCGGGCGTTGCTCTGCCGAACCACCCGCCGTCGCACCGCCAGCCTCGCCGCCAAATCCGCCGAGAATCACGTTGAAGAACGAGCGGTTCATCGCCTTGCACATGATGTACGACAGAATCGCACCCGACGAACCCACGAGCGAGCCCGCGATAATCAGCATCGGATTGTTCAGCGAGAAGCCGATGCCCGCCGCCGCCCAGCCCGAGTACGAGTTCAGCATCGACACGACCACGGGCATGTCCGCGCCGCCGATTGGAATGATGATGAGCACGCCCAGCGCGAACGCAATGATCGTCATGATGATGAACGGCAGCCACGATTGCGTGATCATGAAGATCACACCGAAGCCGACCATTGCGATCGCGAGCAGCAGGTTGATCAGATGCTGTCCCGAATACACGACCGGCGCGCCCTGAAACAGCCGGAACTTGTACTTGCCCGACAGCTTGCCGAACGCGATGACCGAACCCGAGAACGTAATCGCACCGACGAATGTGCCGATAAACAACTCGACGCGATTGCCGTACGGAATCGGCTCACCGAGCGGCGCGAGACCGAACGCGGCCGGCTCCGCAACGACGCCATAGGCGATACACACCGCCGCGAGACCGATCAGCGAGTGCATGGCCGCGACGAGTTCAGGCATCTTCGTCATCTCGACTTTCGCCGCGATGTACGCGCCCGCGCCGCCGCCGACGATCAGCGCGACGAACAACAGCGACAAGCCCAGCGCCAGATTCGCTTCGAGGTAAGCCGCCTGCTTCACGATCAGCGCGAGCGTCGTGAGAATGGCGATCGCCATGCCCGCCATGCCGAACGTGTTGCCGATGCGCGCGGTCTTCGGATTGGACAAGCCCTTCAACGCCTGGATGAAGCACACCGAGGCGACGAGATAAAGGAGAGTAACGACGTTAAGGCTCATTTACGCACCCTCCTTGCTCGTAATCTTCTTGGGTTCTTTCTTCTTGAACATCTCGAGCATTCGCCTTGTGACGAGGAAGCCGCCGAACACGTTTACCGCCGCAAGCAGCACGGCGAGTGTGCCGAAGAACTTGCCCGCGACGCCGACGGTCAGGCCGACCGCGAGCATCGCGCCGACGATGACGATTGCCGAAATCGCATTGGTCACGGCCATCAGCGGCGTATGCAGCGCAGGCGTGACGTTCCACACGACGTGATAGCCCACATAGATGGCCAGCACGAAGATGATGAGGTTGATCACCGTATGATTGATGACGTCCATGGCTCGTCTCCGTGTTATGCCGTGGCGCGCGCCACTTGACCGTCGCGGCACTGGAGCGTGGCCGCGACGATGTCGTCCGCGAGATCGATGTTGAGCGTGCCTTCCTTCGTCAGAATCAGCTTCAGGAAGTCCAGGAGATTGCGGGCGTAGAGCGCGGAGGCATCGGCGCCGACCATCGAAGCGAGATTCGTGTGGCCGACGATATGCACGCCGTGCTTCATCACCACCTGATCGACTTCGGTGAGCGGGCAATTGCCGCCTTTCTTGCCTTCGTACTCGGGCCCGCGACCGGCGGCGAGATCGACGATCACGCTGCCAGGCTTCATGTGCTTCACGGTTTCGACGGAAATGAGCGTCGGCGCGGGACGGCCGGGAATCAGCGCCGTCGAGATGACGATGTCCGCCGCCTTTGCACGCTCGTGCACTTGTGCCGCCTGCCGCGCGAGCCAGCTTGGCGGCATCGGGCGCGCGTAGCCGCCGACGCCGACTGCGGCTTCGCGTTCCTCATCGGTTTCGAAGGGCACGTCGACGAACTTCCCGCCGAGCGATTCGATCTGCTCCTTCACGGCCGGACGCACATCGGAGGCTTCGACCACCGCGCCGAGACGCTTGGCCGTCGCAATCGCCTGCAAGCCCGCCACGCCCGCGCCGAGCACGAGCACGCGCGCCGCTTTCACGGTGCCGGCGGCGGTCATCAGCATCGGCATGAAGCGCTGGTAGTACTGGCAGGCCATCAGCACCGCCTTGTATCCGGCGATGTTCGCCTGCGACGAGAGCACGTCGAGGCTTTGCGCGCGCGTGGTACGCGGCGCGGCTTCGAGCGCGAACGCGGTCACGTTCGCGGACGCGAGACGTGCGGTGTTCTCCGTGTTGAAGGGATCGAGCATGCCGATGAGCACGGCGCCCGGTTTGAGCATCGCGAGTTCGCCTTCGCTCGGCGATTGCACCTTGAGGACGATTTCGGCGGAAAAGGCCGTGGCCGCATCGACGAGATCCGCGCCCGCCTGAGCGAACGCATCGTCGATATAACTTGCCGGCAAGCCCGCGCCGCTCTGGACAGAAACGCGATGTCCTTGCGTGACGAGCTTTTTGACCGTTTCGGGCGTGGCGGCGACGCGCGCCTCGTTCGCCCGCGTTTCAGCAGGCACTCCAATATGCATCTTCAATTCTCCTGTCTCTGTTGCCTTCTTCACCCGGGCAAGGCTTAGGAAGGCTTAAGGCTGAGTTTTTATTTCAAATGCTGGAACTTACGGCTATCGCAACTGTAACCGAAGAAATGCGCGCGCAAGAACCCGATCCGGCACTCGTTCCGTTTTGCCCACAGTCGGCGCTTACCCTTAGGGCGGATGCGCGTGATCTGTGCGGGGACGGTAAAATATCTCACCATGAAATCAGTTACTTGGGCCCCCCACGTTACGGTGGCTGCCATCATCGAGCGCGACGGGCGTTTTCTCGTCATCGAGGAGCACACCTCCGCAGGGCTGCGAATCAACCAACCGGCCGGTCATCTCGAAGCGGGCGAAACGCTCGTCGAGGCCGTGGTGCGCGAAACGCTGGAAGAAACCGCGCATCGCTTCGAACCGGAGGCGCTCGTCGGCACGTATATGACGCACTTCGAGCGGCCGGGCCGCGGCGTCACGTATCTACGATTTACGTTCTGCGGCAGGTCGTCGGGAGAAGAGTCCGGTCGTTCGCTCGACGCAGGCATCGTCCGCGCGATGTGGCTCACCGCCGACGAATTGCGGGCGTCCGCAAGCCAGCATCGGACGCCGCTCGTGATGCAGTGTGTCGACGATTATTTATCCGGGCGGCGTGTGCCGCTCGACTTCATTCATACGCATTCGGTCGCGCCGGTCGTGCGGAGCTGAGCTTTTTTTCCTATGAGCAAGCGAAGAGTAGTGGTAGGCATGTCGGGCGGCGTGGACTCGTCGGTGACGGCATGGCTTCTGAAGGAGCAGGGCTACGACGTGGTCGGCCTCTTCATGAAGAACTGGGAAGACGATGACGACGGCGAATACTGCTCGACCCGGCAAGACTGGATCGACGTGGTATCCGTGGCGGACCTGATCGGCATCGACGTCGAGGCGGTCAATTTCGCCGCGGAGTACAAGGACCGCGTGTTCGCGGAATTCCTTCGCGAATATTCGGCGGGCCGCACACCCAATCCCGACGTGCTCTGCAACGCCGAAATCAAGTTCAAGGCGTTCCTCGACCACGCGATGTCGCTGGGCGCGGAAAACATCGCGACGGGGCACTACGCGCGCGTGCGCGAGCAGGACGGCCTCTTCCAGTTGCTCAAGGCCACCGATTCGACCAAGGACCAGTCGTACTTCCTGCACCGGCTGAATCAGGCGCAATTGTCGAATACGCTGTTTCCGCTTGGCGAGATTCCGAAGACGAAAGTGCGCGAAATCGCCGCGCAGATCGGCCTGCCGAACGCGAAAAAGAAGGATTCGACGGGCATCTGTTTCATTGGCGAACGGCCGTTCCGCGAATTTCTGAATCGCTATCTGCCGACCAAACCCGGCCCGATGAAAACGGCCGAGGGCAAGGTCGTCGGCGAGCATATCGGGCTGGCGTTCTATACCTTCGGGCAGCGCAAGGGCATCGGCATCGGCGGGGCGAAGGACGGCAGCGGCGAGCCGTGGTTCGTCGCCGGCAAGGATATGGCGACGAACACACTCTACGTCGTGCAGGGGCACGATCATCCGTGGCTGCTGTCGCCGACGCTCGTCGCGGGCAACACGAGCTGGGTCGCGGGTTTCGCGCCGGAAGAGGGCGCAGCGTGTGGCGCGAAGACGCGCTATCGGCAACAGGATGCCGCGTGCCGTTTCGCGAATGCCGACGACGGCCGATTCGCGCTCCATTTCGACGACGCACAATGGGCCGTGACGCCGGGGCAATCCGCCGTGTTGTATCAAGGCGATGTGTGTCTGGGCGGCGGCATCATCGAGCGTGCGGCGGTGGGCGACGAGCCGGTGCAAGCCGCTGTCCTTTCCGCAGCGCGCTAGATTCCTCTGCGATTTCCGTCGAACGACGACGAGCCCTGCCTACGGTCAGGGCTTTTCTTTTTCCTATCAAGCCGATAAAAACTTTTTTGATACAAGTGCTTGACCATCTATCTAGTGATAGATAAATTACGCATATCGAATGCAGGGACAATCAGGGAAATGGACAGGAACACCGTACGCGAGGCGCTGCTGGACCACGCTCAGACGCTGTTGATGACGCGCGGCTACAACGGTTTCAGCTACCGTGACCTGTCCGAACTGGTGGGTGTGAAGACATCGAGCATTCACTATTACTTTCCGACCAAAGAAGACCTCGCGCTCGAAGCGGTGAACGCGTACAGCGCCGACGTGATGTCGTCGATATACGCGATCGACAGCTCTGCGCCGGCCGACAAGAAGCTCGATCGGTACACGAAGCTTTTCGGGCGGATCATCGGCGGGGGAAACCAGATTTGCCTGTGTGGCATGCTTGCGGCGGACATCGAATCGTTGCCCGAAAGGGTTCGGCACGCGGTGCAGTCGTTCTACAAGGCCAACGAGAACTGGCTGACTAAAGTGCTCGCGGAAGGCGAGGCGCAGGACACGCTCGATGCCGGCAAGAATCCTGAAGCCGCGGCGCGCACGCTGTACGCCGCATTCCAGGGCAGTCTCCTCGCTTGCCGCCTGTTTCAGACGCGTGCAAGGCTCGAAGAAGTCGCGAACGCCGTACGCCGGTAGATAACCCTGTGGATAACCTTGTGAAAATCGCGTGAATCGGCGTTCGAAAATCTATCTTTAAGTAGATAAATTTTGGTGGATAAAGCTGCGGATTTCCCGATCCGTGGTTCCGTCAGTCGGTTCGGCATCAGAACGCGTTCCCCGGAGCGGAAATGGTCCAGGTAGTTCGTGACATGTTTCAAATACGCTTCGTTATCTATCTAGTAGTAGATGTAAATCAATATCTAACTTGACTGAGAAAAGGAGTGCCTCGATGAAGAAGCTCAAAGCCGCCGCCATCGCCACCGCTGTTGCAACCGCCGTGTTGGCGCAGTCGGCCGCGCACGCGCAATCCTCTGCGCCCGTCCTCGAACCCGTGACGCAGCAGTTCATCGACGCTCTCGCCGCGAAGAACGTGCCGCCGATCTACACGCTCTCGCCCGCCGACGCGCGCAACGTGCTTGCCGGCGCTCAAGCGCAGCCGGTGAAAAAACAGGCGGCGAAGATCGAGGATCGCGTGATCGAAGCCGGACCGACCGGAAAAATCGCGCTGCGCATCGTGCGACCCGAGCACGCGAAGGGCGCGCTGCCGGTCGTCATGTACTTCCACGGCGGCGGCTGGGTGCTCGGCGATAAGAACACGCACGATCGCCTCGTGCGCGAAATCGCGAACGGTGCGCAGGCGGCGGTCGTGTTCGTCGATTACGACCGTTCACCGGAAACCAAATATCCGGTGCCGATCGAACAGGCGTACGCGGCGACGCGCTACGTCGCCGACCACGCGCGCGAATTCAACGTCGACGCGTCGCGCATGGCGGTGGCGGGCGATAGCGTCGGCGGCAACATGACGGCGGCCGTCACGCTGCTCGCGAAGGAACGCGGCGGACCGAAGCTGCGCGCGCAAGTGCTGTTCTATCCGGTGACGGACGCCAGTTTCGACGACGGCTCGTACACCCAGTTCGCCAACGGGCCGTGGCTCACGCGCGACGCGATGAAGTGGTTCTGGGACGCCTACGCGCCGGACGCCGCCGACCGCGCGAAGATCACGGCATCGCCGCTGCGCGCGAGCATCGATGAGCTGAAGGGATTGCCGCCCGCACTCGTTATCACCGATGAAAACGACGTGCTGCGCGACGAAGGCGAGGCTTATGCGCGCAAGCTGACGCAGGCCGGTGTACCGGTCACGTCGGTGCGCTACAACGGCACGATCCACGACTTCGTGATGCTCAACGCGCTGGCCGGGACCCCCGCGACGCGCGCGGCGATCGGCCAGGCGAACGCGACGCTGAAAGCCGCGCTGAAGAAGTAAGCGCGAGACGCTCCCGCCGCGTGCGGGAGCGCATCGTCTTGCGGCTCAGGCGGGCGCGGTATCGATGAACGACGGGCGCTGCGAAATGCGCGCGAAGTATTTGTCGAGATTCGGATGCGCGTCGCGCCAGTTCAGATCCGGCATGCGAAAGTCGAGATAGCCGAGCGCGCAGCCGCACGCGATGTCCGCGAGCGTGAAGCGGTTCGCAGAACACCATTGCTTCGAGCCGAGGCCACGCGCCATCGCGCGCAGGCCGTCTTCCACTTTGCGATGCTGACGCGCCGTCCACTTTTCGCTGCGATGCGCCTCTTCGCGCACCACGCCTTCGAGCCGGATCAGCACGGCGGCATCGAGCATGCCGTCGGCGAGCGCTTCCCAGCAACGTACCTCGGTGCGCTCGCGCCGCTCCTGCGGCAAAAGTTTGCCGACGGGCGTGAGCGTGTCCACGTACTCGCAGATGACGCGGGAATCGAACACCGCTTCGCCGTCGTCGAGAATGAGGCAGGGCACTTTGCCGAGCGGATTGTAATCGTGGATCTTCGAATCGGATGCCCAGACGTCCTCGAGCACCAGTTCGCAATCGATTTTCTTTTCCGCCATGACGATTCGTACCTTGCGGACGAATGGGCTGGGGTGCGAACCGATCAGTTTCATCATCTATTCTTCGCTGTTGATTCGGAATACAGGCGACGACGATCTTAACCGGGCGCGCACGAACCATCGGCAATTTAGAGATGGCGGCGGACGACAATGTCGCCTGCCCACAACATGAGACGCCGCGCCCGGCGCGATGCCGGGCGCGGCGTGGATCATGGCGCGCTGGCCGTCGTTGCCGCGCTTGCGACAGGACACGGCAGCATCGGCGCGGATGCGGGCTTCGTGACCGCGCCGCTCTTGCCCTTCGCGGGCGCGACGGGTGCGCTCGCCGTCGTGCGCGGCAGCGAGCCCAGGCTGCGCACGCCTGCGGAGATCGCCGACGCGAGTTCGTCGACGGCCTTGCGATGGCCCTCCACGAGCGCGTCGTAGCCCGAGCCCACGCGTTCCTGCGCGACGGTCCGGCAAGTCAGTACGGTGTCCGATCCGGCGGCGCGCACGCTCCACACCGCGTCGATCACGGCTTGCGAGCCGGGCCAGGATTCGAAGCGCTGCACGTTCACCTTCACGCGATAGACCGGCACCGCGTCCGGATGCGGCGTGCCGTACACATCGATCGCGCCCAGTTGCTGCGTGAGATCTGCCGACAGCGCGCGACGCACTTCGTCGCCGGGCAGCGATGCCCAGCGCTCTTCCTCCAGCACGCGCACCTGCGCGGGGCTCGTCTGCACCACCAACTGATTCTTCGCGACCTGCTGCGGCATGTCCACGGGCGCGAGCTCGAAATAGAACGAAGCCGGCGCGGACGATACGGGCCGCGCGTCGCTGCTGCCGAGCGTATAGAAACGGCTCGCCGGCGAAGCGCAGGCGGCGAGCACAGCCACCGCGCCCAAGGTCGATATCAACGAGCCGAACTTCATGGTTTGTCTCCCGATTTACCGCGCACGAGCGATTCCGGATGGCGCTCCAGATAATCCGCGAGCGAATTGAGCGATTGAAGCGTGCGTGTGAGCTCCTGCAACGCCTGATGCACGTCCGATTGCAGCGGCGAGTCCTGCTGCAGCGTCGATCGCGCTTCGCCGAAGGTGTTCTTCGCCTGCGTGAGCGTGTCCTTCATTTCCGGCATGACTTCCTTGTCGAGCCGGTCGAACAGTGCGTTCGCGTTCTTCAGCGAGCCGTTCAGGTTCGTGCCGATCTCATCGAACGGAATCTTGTCGATCTTGCGCGCGATATCCGCGATCTGCAGTTGCAGTTCGTCGAGCGTGTTCGGCACAGTGGGAAATTCGAGCGGATCCGCAGTGCCATTCACCTTGACCGTCGGCGCCTTCGGGAAGAAGTCGAGCGCGATATACAACTGGCTCGTCAGCAGGTTGCCGGTGCGCAACTGGCCGCGCAGGCCGCGATTCACGAGCAGTTGCAGCATGTCCTGGCTCGCCGGGGAACCTTGTTCCGGCAACACCTGCTTTGCGCGCTTGCCGAGCCGGTCCGGATAGAGATCGATCGTGACCGGCATCCTGAACGAACGCGATTTCGGATCGTATTGCACGCCGATGCCCGTCACCTGACCGAGCACGATGCCGCGGAAATCGACCGGCGCGCCGACCGAGAGCCCGCGCAGCGACTGATTGAAATTCATCACGACGTGCACGGCCTGGCCGTCGGGATCGCGCATCGCGTCGGCCTGATCGCCGGCGAGACGGAAAGTCGTATTGTTCTGCGCCTGTGGCCCGGACTGCTGGTTGGGTGGCGTCTGGAACGCGATGCCGCCGAGCACGACGGTCGCGAGCGATTGCGTGTTGAGCGTGAAGCCGCTCGAATCGAGCCGCAGATCGACGCCGCTCGCATGCCACCAGCGCGAATTGCTGCCGACGTACTGGTCGTAGGGCGCGTTGACGAACACCTGCAGCGTGACGCCGGTGCCGTCCTTGTCGAGCGAAAACCCGACAACCTGGCCCACCTGCACGCGCCGGTAATACACGGGCGAGCCGATATCGAGCGAGCCGAGCGATTCGCCATGCAGCGTGAAGGTGTGGCCCTTCTGGTCGCCAGTGACGCCGGGCGGCCCTTCGAGACCGACGAAATGCGTCTGGTCCTCGGTCGATTTGCCCGCATCGACGCCGATGTACGCACCGGACAGGAGCGTCGACAGACCGGTCACGCCGCTTGCGGCCACGCGCGGACGCACGACCCAGAAGCGCGTGTCCTTCACGGCGAAATCGGTGGCTTCCTTCGTGAGCAATACGTCGACGAGCACGCGCGAATGATCCTTCGACAACGTGATGGTCTTGACCGTGCCGATATCGACGTCCTTGAACTTCACCTTGGTCTTGCCGGGCTCGAGGCCTTCCGCCGAGACGAAGCTGATGGTGATGGTCGGTCCGCGGCTCGACACCGTCTTCACGACGAGAATCACGCCGATCAGCGCCGCGACGAGCGGAATGACCCATACGAGCGACGGCAGCCAGCGGCTGCGCGGTTCGATCACGGGTTCGGGGAGATTCGGCGGCAGTCCGCCGCCTTTGCCTTTATCGCCTGTGTCGCCGTTTCCGGACGGCGGCACGGGCTGCTTCGGGTCGTTCGGACCTTGGGCACTAGTCATATTTCTTTCCTGACGGTTCGATGTTGTCCCAGATGAGGCGCGGGTCGAATTGCATGGACGCGATCATCGTCAGCACGACGACCGACGCGAACGCGAGCGCGCCGGGGCCTGGCGTGATGACGGCGAGCGACTTGAAGCGCACCAGCGCGATGGTGAGCGTGATCACGAAGATATCGAGCATCGACCAGCGGCCGATGCCCTCGACGATGCGAAAGAGCGTCGTGCGCTGACGCGGCCGCCATTGCGAGCGCCACTGCACGCTGATGACGAGAAAGCTGAGCGTGACGAGCTTCAGCATCGGCACGAGAATGCTCGCGATGAAGATCACGGCGGCGAGCGGATAGTCGCCGTCGTTCCAGAAGAGCGCGACGCCGCTCATGATGGTGTCGTCCTCGGAACCGAGGATGGACGACGTATGCATGATCGGAAACAGATTCGCGGGGATATAGAGAATCGCCGCGCTGATGAGCAGCGCCCACGTGCGCGCGATGCTGTCGGGGTGGCGCCGGTGGACGACCGCGTCGCAGCGCGTGCAGCGCTGCTTCTCGATGGTGCGCGCGAGCGGCTGCACGAGCCCGCACGCGTGACAGGACACGAGTTGCGCGCGCGAGGCGGTCGTGTAGTTCGGCTGCGGCGCGTCAGCGTCCGCAGGCTGGTCGAAGGAGTCGCTCATTGTTTTTGCCTCGTGGCGGGGCGCATGCGCTCGGACTGTGTGCCGCCCACGGCCTTGCGCGGGCCGAGTCTGCCCGCGATGTCCCACAGCGCGCGCGGATCGAAACTCACGACGACCGCGAACATCAACGTGAGCGCGCCGAACGCGAAGAGCGCCGCCTCGGGAATCACGCGCGCGATGCTCACCATCTTCACGAGCGTGACGAGCACGCCGAGCATGAAGACTTCGATCATTCCCCACGGACGCACGAACTGAATCGCGCGCAGGACCGCATGCAGGCCCGGTGGAACGTAACCTGAGCGCAGCGGAATCAGCACGTAGAGCAGCGCGATCAGCTCGCACAGCGGGAAAAGAATCGTCGAGCAGAAGACGAGGACGGCCATGATTTCCATCTGCTCGTTCCACAGCGCGACGATCGCGCCGATGAGCGTGGTCTGCGACGTGAGACCGTTGGCATCCAGCTCGACGATGGGAAAGCCCTGCGCGATCACGAACGTGACGAGCGCGGCGAGCGTCATTGCGGAGATCTTGTCGAGGTTCGACGAGATGCTTCGATAGAGCAGCGATCCGCAGCGCGGACATTTCGCCGATGTGCGCCGAGGCAATGCACGTTTATGGAAGAGCGCGTCGCATTCGTGACACGCGATAAGTTCGTCCGGTTCGTTGGCGTTCATGGTCGAGGCCCGAGGCGTGTCGAGCGTATGTATCGGGCGCCGCGAGAACCGGCTCCGACGGAGCCTAGCAAGCAGCAGGCCAGCGCAAAGGGTAGCAGCATGTTATCAAATGGCGGGTTTGCGACCGATTAGGCAGGACGCTTCGTTACAGACGGAATGAAACCGCTTGCCCGCTCGTTAATACATCGATGCCGGAATGCCGTGCCGTTCACGCCGCCTCTTCGCGCTTCATCGACCGTTGCACGCGTGGAATAGTTCGTTGCATGCGCGGCACGTGAGTGCGCCGCAGGGCGGCCGGAAGCCCGCAGAGCCGCGCCGGGCGTGGCTCTGCGATCTTGCGAGTGTCGCTTTGCGCGCGCTGGCAATTCGTTATCGTTGAGGTAGCATGGCGGCCTTGGATACTTGTCATCGGCTGATGACAAGCCAGGAAACCATCGAACACATTGGGTGAAAGCAATATGGAAAGCAGCGCGCGCATCGCGGCGACAGCGCCGGCGCAACGCTACGGCGCCACGGCGATCGGCCTGCACTGGCTGATTGCGTTGTTGATTGTGGGCGGCTTCTGGCTCGGCTGGATCATGACCGATATCCCCGGCATCACGCCGACGAAGCTCAAGTACTTTTCGTGGCACAAGTGGATCGGCGTGACGGTGTTCGCGCTCGCGTTGCTGCGCCTCATCTGGCGCGCGACGCATCCGACGCCGCCGATGCCCGATGGCATGCCGCGCTGGCAGCAGCAAGCGGCGAATCTCACGCACTTCCTGCTCTATGTGCTGATGCTCGTCATTCCCGCGTCGGGCTATCTGTACAGCTCGGCCGCGGGGATTCAGGTGGTGTACCTCGGCGTCCTTCCGCTGCCGACGATCATCGGTCCGGACAAGGCGCTGAAGGCGACGCTGCGCATCGTGCATGTGGCGCTGAACTACACGCTGCTGTTCTTCGTGGTCATGCACGTGCTCGCTGCGCTGAAGCATCATTTCGTCGATCGTGACGGTTTGCTCGGCCGCATGCTGCCGTTTCTCCGATAAGCACGTCGATTGTTTCTTCGCCGTTGGCAGGACGTTTCCCGGCGGCTGATTGTTCTTGCGTTCTTTTGATTTCCAATACCGGTTTGTTCATTCAGACCGTTTCGAAGCGTTTCGAATCGTTTCAATAGGGCACACATGAAAGTGAAACTCAATCGTTGGATGCTGGCCACGGCAGCTTCGCTCGCTCTCGCGGCCGGCGCGCACGCGCAGGTGGACGTGAGCAAGAGCACGGTGATCGCTACGTCGAAGCAGATGAACGTGCCCACCGATGGCAAGTTCAACAAGTTCACCGCGCAGATCGCGTTCGATCCCGCGAAGCCGACGGCGGGCACGGCGAGCATCACGATCGACACCGGCAGCTACGATCTCGGCGACGACGAGTACAACAAGCAAGTGCGCGGCGCGGAATGGTTCGACGCGGGCAAGTATCCGACCGCGACTTTCGTCTCCAGCGCGATCGCGCCTGCGGGCGGGAACAAGTACAACGTCACGGGCAAGATCACGATCAAGGGCAAGTCGCAGACGCTCACGGTGCCGGTGACGGTCACGCAGCAGGGCGCAACCGAAACCTTCGACGGCTCGCTGCCGATCAAGCGCACCCAGTTCGATGTCGGAACGGGCGAATGGAAGGACACGTCGATCGTCGCGGACGACGTCGTCATCAAGTTTCACATCGTCGCCGCGAAGAAGTGAGCGGCACATATTTCGCGTATCTGCGCATATTTGGTTAGTCAGGAGAACAACTTGAAAAAGCTTTCGATCATCGCTGCGGGCGCGCTCGCAATGGGTCTGTCGTTTGGCGCGTCGTTGAGCGCGATTGCGGCCGACACGTATCAGCTCGACCCGAACCACACCTATCCGAGCTTCGAAGCGGATCACTTTGGCGGCGTGTCGACGTGGCGCGGCAAGTTCAACAAGAGCAGCGGCACCGTCGTGCTCGATCGCGCGGCGAAGACCGGCACGGTCGACGTGACGATCGACGTCGCATCGGTGAATACCGGCAACGTGAAGCTGGACGAGCATCTGCAGAAGGCCGAGTTCTTCGATGTCGCCAAGTTCCCGACGGCCGTCTACAAGGGCACGTCGATCAAGTTCGACGGCGACAAGCCTTCGGAAGTGATCGGCACGCTGACGATGCACGGCGTGACCAAGCCGATCAACCTGAAGGTCGAGAGCTTCAAGTGCTTCGTCAATCCGATGATGAAGAAGGAAGTGTGCGGCGTCGAAGCGACGACGACCTTCGATCGCGGCGACTTCGGGATGGACTACGGCAAGGCTTATGGGTTCAGCCTGAAGACGGTGCTGCATATTCAGGCGGAGGGCGTTAAGCAGTAAGTTCGCTTTCGCTGAATCTCTTGAGAGAACCGCTTCGTGCGTATGCGCGAAGCGGTTTTTTTTTGTGCCTGAATAGCCGCTAATCGAGCTTTATGTCTTGCACGATGAGCGATTGACCGATTGTCTTGCCTCGAAAAGACACAAAAAAGCCGGTCTGGATAGACCGGCTTCAGAAGCTCTCAATTACCGCGCACCACTCAAACCTGCGCTCCCGCATTCGGATCGTTCGGATCGAACTTGTCTTTCTTGTCCTTCACGAGATCCTCGCGCTTCACGCCGAACCACATCGCGAGCGCCGCCGCGACGAACACTGACGAGTAGATGCCGAACAGAATGCCGACGGTGAGCGCCAGCGCGAAGTAGTGCAGCGTCGGGCCGCCGAAGAAGAACATCGACAGCACCATCATTTCCGTACAGCCGTGGGTGATGATGGTTCGCGACATCGTGCTCGTGATCGCGTGGTCGATCACTTCCTTCACCGTCATCTTGCGCTGCTTGCGGAACGTCTCGCGGATCCGGTCGAAGATAACCACCGACTCGTTCACCGAATAGCCGAGCACCGCGAGAATCGCCGCCAGCACCGACAGCGAGAACTCCCACTGGAAGTAGGCGAAGAAGCCGAGGATGATCACGACGTCGTGCAGGTTCGCGATGATGCCCGCGACCGCGTACTTCCATTCGAAGCGGAACGACAGGTAAATGACGATGCCGATCACCACGCACGCGAGCGCGAGCAGACCGTTCGTGACGAGCTCCTTGCCCACCTGCGGCCCGACGAACTCCACGCGCTGCAACTTCACTTGCGCGTTATCGGCCTTGAGCGCGGTCATCACCTGATCGCTTTGCTGTGCGGACGTCAGGCCCTGCTTGAGCGGCAGACGGATCAGAACGTCCTGCGACGTGCCGAAGTTCTGCACCTGTGCGTCGGGGTAGCCGAGCCTGCCCATCGACGCGCGCACGGGCTCGAGCTGCGCGGCTTGCGGATACTGCACTTCGACGACCGTGCCGCCGGTGAATTCCACCGACAGATGCAGGCCGCGATGCATGAGGAAAAACACAGCGACGAGGAACGTCACGAACGAAATCACGTTGAAAATCAACGCGCGTTCCATGAACGGCAAGTCGCGGCGGATGCGGAAGAATTCCATTTGCTTTTTTCTCCGGACTCAAGCGGTCTCAGCGGGACTGGCCCGGCTTCTGTTGATCGACGCCCGGGCCCGAGCGGCGGCGCACCGTCGGCTTGCCGGTGCGCGCGTTCGGCTGACTGGCCGGTTCCGCTGCGCGCGGCGCCGCCACGGCGGTCTTCGTCTTGCCCTTCGCGGTCTTCACGATTTCGTCGACGGGCGATTCGTCGCCGCGTTGCGCCGCGAGATAGGCCGCCGCGGCCGCTTCGGCATTCGTGCCTTCGGGGCGCCACACCTGACCGATCGCGAGCGACTTCAGCTTCTTCTTGCCGCCGTACCACAGGTTCACGAGGCCGCGCGAGAAGAACACCGCCGAGAACATCGACGTGAGAATGCCGATACAGTGCACGACCGCGAAGCCGCGCACCGGACCCGAGCCGAACGCGAGCAGCGCGAGGCCGGCGATCAGCGTGGTGACGTTCGAGTCGAGAATCGTCGCCCAGGCGTGCTTGAAGCCTTCCTGAATCGCGGTCTGCGGCGGCGCGCCGTTACGCAGTTCCTCGCGGATACGTTCGTTGATCAGCACGTTGGCGTCGATCGCCATACCGAGCGCGAGCGCGATAGCCGCGATGCCCGGCAGCGTCAGCGTTGCCTGCAGCAGCGAAAGGATGGCCACCAGCAGCAGCAGGTTGACCGACAGCGACAGCATCGAGAACAGACCGAACAGCAGGTAGTACGCGATCATGAAGATGGCGATCGCGGCGAAACCATACGTGACCGAATCGAAACCTTTCTTGATGTTGTCCGCGCCGAGGCTCGGGCCGACCGTGCGTTCCTCGATGATGTCCATCGGCGCCGCGAGCGAGCCGGCGCGCAACAGCAACGCGAGATCGGTGGCGGCCTGCGCGCTCGGCTGGCCGGTGATCGAGAAGCGGTCGCCCAGTTCGGACTGGATGTTCGCCACCGTCAGCACTTCGCCCTTGCCCTTTTCGAAGAGCACCATCGCCATCGGCTTGCCGATGTTGTCGCGGGACACGCTCGCAATCGCGCGGCCGCCGGCCGAGTCGAGACGGATATTCACCGACGGACGCTGATGCTCGTCGAAGCCCGTGGAAGCATCGACGATGCGGTCGCCAGTGAAGATCACCTGCTTGCGCAGGAGCACGCGGCGATCGCCCTGATTGAACGCTTCGTCGCCCGGCGGCACCGCATCGTTCGGGCCGATGTAGGTGTTGATCGGATCGGCGAGACGCGCTTCGAGCGTCGCCGTGCGGCCGATGATGTCCTTCGCCTTCGCGGTGTCCTGTACGCCCGGCAGTTCGACCACGATGCGATCGGAGCCTTGCTGCTGGATCACCGGCTCCGCGACGCCGAGTTCGTTCACCCGGTTATGCAAGGTCGTGATGTTCTGCTTGAGCGCGCTGTCTTCGACGGTTTTCATCGCGTCCGGCGCGAACGTGCCGACGACCTGGAAGCCATCGGCGCCCTGGCGCGTCGTCCATTGCAGCTCGGCGACGCCCGTCTGGAGCAGCGTGCGCGCGCTGTCCGCTGCGGCCTGATCCGAGAAATTCACGACGACCGATTGCCCGACGCGGTTCACGCCGCCATCGCGGATGTTGCGGTCGCGCAGGTAGGTGCGCGCGTCCGATGCGTCGGAGTCGAGTTTCTTGTTGAGCGCGCCGGCCATGTCGACCTGGAGCAGGAAATGCACGCCGCCGCGCAGGTCGAGACCGAGGTACATCGGCAGCGCATGCAGCGCCGTCAGCCAGCGCGGCGAGGCGCTCTGCAGATTCAGCGCGACGATGTACTGCGGATTGGCGGGGTCCGGGTTCAGCGTCTTCGAAAGCAGATCCTTCACGTGCAGCTGCGTGTCGGTGTCTTTGAGACGCACGCGGATGTTCGCGTTGAGCTGCGAGTTGTCGAAGTTGACTTCGTCGGGCTTGATGTTGCTCGCGGCGAGCGCGGCTTCGACGTTCGAGAGTGTCGACGAATCGAGCTTGACGGTCGCCTTGCCGCTCGACACCTGAACTGCGGGCGCTTCGCCGAAGAAGTTGGGGAGCGTGTACACGAGGCCGATGGCGAGCGCCACCAGCATCACGACATACTTCCAGAGGGGATAACGATTCATGGGGATGGCCGACCGGAAAGTTGGCTTCGGGGGAGAGGGCGTCCGGCGATATGCGCTGCGAGCGGGTCGGGAAGACGCGTGTGGCTCAGTGAGCGAGGCCGCGCCGGACGCGATGGAACCATTGGCCTGACAGCGGGCCTTACAGCGACTTGATCGTGCCCTTCGGGAGAATGGTCGTGACCGACGCCTTCTGCACGGTGATTTCCGTGCCTTCGGCGATTTCCACGCCCACGTAAGCGTCCGACACCTTCGTCACCTTGCCGACGATACCGCCGTTCGTCACGACTTCGTCGCCCTTCGCCATCGCGGAGAGCATGTTGCGATGCTCCTTCTGACGCTTCATCTGCGGACGGATCATGATGAAGTACAGCACCGCGAACATCAGGATCAGCGGCAGGAAGCTCATCAGGCTCGATTCCGCGCCACCGGTTGCGCCTTGTGCAAAGGCATTGGAAATGAACGACACGTTGGTCTCTCCGTTAAAAACGTCAGAAATACGTTCGAAAAACTCGAATGGAAATTAGCCCGGTATTCTACCACTCGGGCATGTCGCGAGACTCCGGAATGCGCTTTGCCATCAAGCCGTTAGGGCGCGGTTTCCTGAAGTATCGCGGCATTTTCCCGCAAGTGATAGAAAGCAGATTGTAATACTTGCCGCGCCATTTCGAGACGTCGCTCAATCGACGCCGCGCGCCCGGTTCTCTGCAAAAGTCTTGCGGAACGCTTCGAACGTATGGTTTTCGATCGATTCCCGCACTTCGCCGATCAGCTGCAGGTAGTAATGCAGGTTGTGGATCGTGTTCAATTGCGCGCCGAGAATTTCGCCCACGCGATGCAGATGATGCAGATAGCCGCGCGTGAAGTTCTGGCAGGTATAGCAGCCGCACGATTCATCGAGCGGTTTCATCGAGTTCTTGTGGGTCGCGTTCTTGATCTTGAGATCGCCGAAGCGCGTGAAGAGCCAGCCGTTGCGCGCATTGCGCGTGGGCATCACGCAGTCGAACATGTCGACGCCCGCCGCCACGCCCGCGACGAGATCCTCCGGCGTGCCGACGCCCATCAGATAGTGAGGCTTGTCGGCGGGCAGCTTCGGGCCGATATGGTTCAGCACGCGCATCATGTCTTCCTTCGGCTCGCCGACCGACAGCCCGCCGATCGCGAGTCCGTGAAAGCCGATCTCGGAAAGGCCCGCGAGCGATTCGTCGCGCAGGTCTTCGAACATGCCGCCCTGCACGATGCCGAAGAGCGCGTTCGGATTGCCGAGCCGCTGAAATTCGTCGATAGAGCGTTTCGCCCAGCGCATCGACATGCGCATGGAGTCCGCGGCGTCCTTGTGCGAAGTCGCGATGCCGTTGGTCGAGTAGGGCGTGCACTCGTCGAACTGCATGACGATGTCCGAGTTCAGCACCTTCTGGATTTGCATTGACACTTCGGGCGACAGAAACAGTTTGTCGCCATTGATCGGCGATGCAAACGTGACGCCTTCTTCCGTGATCTTGCGCAGATCGCCCAACGAAAATACCTGAAAACCGCCGGAGTCGGTGAGAATCGGCCGGTTCCATCCCATGAACTTGTGCAGGCCGCCGTGCGCGCCGATGACTTCGAGCCCCGGCCGCAGCCAGAGGTGAAACGTGTTGCCGAGGATGATCTGCGCGCGAATTTCTTCGAGCTCGCGCGGCTGGATCGCCTTGACGGTGCCGTACGTGCCGACCGGCATGAAGATCGGCGTTTCGACGACGCCGTGATTGAGCGTTAGACGGCCGCGGCGCGCCTGGCCATCGGTCGTCAGCAATTCGAACTTGAGGCCGTTTTCGGGCGGGGTAAATTGACCAGTGGTCATTGATGAAGCTCCATGCAACCGGAGAACAGTCCGGCGCAAAAGTGGTTGAGAAACTCAGTTCTTGCGAGTCAGCAGCATCGCGTCGCCGTAACTGAAAAAGCGATAACGCTGCTTGATCGCGTGCCGGTACGCGTCGCGAATCGTGTCCATGCCGGCGAACGCGGACACGAGCATGAGCAGCGTCGACTTCGGCAGATGGAAGTTCGTCACCAATCTGTCGACGACGCGAAATTCATAGCCCGGCGTGATGAAAATATCCGTCTCCGCCTGGCTGCCGGCGAGCGGCTTGCCTGCGTCGGCGGCGTCGCGGGCGGCGGCTTCCAGTGCGCGCATCGATGTCGTGCCCACCGCGATCACTTTATTGCCGCGGGCCTTCACGGCCGCGATGCGGTCGACGAGCGATTGCGGCAGGTCGTACCACTCGCTGTGCATCTTGTGCTCGGCGATATTCTCGACGCGCACCGGCTGAAACGTGCCGGCGCCAACATGCAGCGTCAGCGTCGCCCGCTCGACGCCTTTTGCATCGAGTTCGGCGAAGAGCGCATCGTCGAAATGCAGGCCGGCAGTCGGCGCGGCCACCGCGCCCGGATTGGCTGCATACACCGTCTGGTAGCGCGTTTCGTCGTAGGCGTCGGCGTCGTGCTCGATGTACGGCGGCAGGGGCAAGCGCCCGTATTGCTCGATGAGCGTCAGGCATTCGGCCGGAAAATGCAGCGTGTAGAACGGTTCGACGCGCTCGCCGACGGTCACGTCGAAAGCGTCCGCGAGCCGGATCGTGCTGCCTTCGGCCGGGCTTTTGCTCGCGCGGATTTGCGCGAGCGCCGTGGTCGCGCCGGCCAGACGCTCGACCAGCACCTCGACGCGCCCGCCGCTGGCCTTCTTGCCGAGAAAGCGCGCCTTCAGGACTTTGGTATCGTTGAACACCAGCAGATCGCCGGCATCGATGAGATTCGGCAACTCGGAGAAGCGCCGGTCGATGAGCCGGGTTTGCGTCATGTCATTGGACACTTCGAGCAGGCGGCTCGCGCTGCGCTCGGCGAGCGCACTCTGCGCGATCAGCTCGGGCGGCAGATTAAAATCGAAATCGGAAAGCGTGAACATGGCTTGAACGTAGCGCGAACGGGCGCGAACGAAGTGTTATCAGGTTCAATCGCGCCGAACAAACCTCATATTGTACTTGCGAAGAGAGTCAATGCCCTTGTCCGACCGCCGCCTCGCCTCGACCGATCCGCTGCCCGTGGAGGAAAGCGAAGCGCCGCGCGCCGCCGCTGCCGCGCGCAAGAAGGCGAAAACGGAGGAAAAACCGAAGCCCGTCGTGAAGACGGCGGACAAGCTCGCCAAGCTCGGACTGAAATCCGATATCGATCTCGTGCTGCATCTGCCGATGCGCTACGAGGACGAAACGCAGCTCACGCCCATCGGCGAGATGATTCCCGGCGATATCGCGCAGACCGAAGGCGTCGTGTTCGACAACGAAATCGCGTACCGGCCGCGCCGCCAGTTGCTCGTGAAAATGCAGGACGACGCCGGCGACGAGCTCACGCTGCGTTTTCTCAATTTCTACGGCTCGCAGGTCAAGCAGATGGCCGTCGGCGTGCGTCTGCGCGTGCGCGGCGACGTGCGCGGCGGCTTCTTCGGACTGGAGATGGTGCATCCGGCGGTGCGTCCCGTCGATGAAGACACGCCATTGCCGCAAGCGCTCACGCCGGTGTATCCGTCGACGGCAGGCATCTCGCAGGCGTACTTGCGCAAGGCGATCGATTCGGCGATCTCGCGTGTGTCGCTGCCGGAGCTTTTGCCTGAACCGATTGCGAACGCGTATCTGAAGCCGCTCGATGTGCCCGGCCTGCTCGACGCAGTGAAGACGCTGCATCATCCGCGCGCGGATTCGGACGAGACCGCGCTCATCGACGGGACGCATCCGGCGTGGACGCGCATCAAATTCGAGGAACTGCTCGCGCAGCAGTTGTCACTCAAGCGTGCGCACGAAGAGCGCCGCACCCGCGCCGCGCCGGCGATGCCGCGCCGTTTGCCGAACGATGAACAATCGCTCGTCGTGCGGCTGCTCAAAGCGCTGCCGTTTGCGCTGACCGGCGCGCAAGAGCGCGTCGTTGGCGAAATCGCGGGAGAGCTCACGCTCGCGCATCCGATGCAACGTCTCTTGCAGGGCGATGTCGGCAGCGGCAAGACCATCGTCGCAGCGCTCGCGGCGGCGCAGGCCATCGACGCGGGTTATCAGGCCGCGCTCATGGCGCCGACCGAAATCCTCGCGGAACAGCACGCGCGCAAGTTGCGCGGCTGGCTGGAGCCGCTCGGCGTGTCCGTCGCGTGGCTCGCGGGCAGCCTCAAGGCGAAGGACAAGCGCGCCGCGCTCGAAGCGGCGGCGCTCGGCACGGCGCAACTGATCATCGGCACGCACGCGATCATTCAGGATGCGGTCGAGTTCGCGCGCCTCGGGCTCGTGATCGTCGACGAGCAGCATCGCTTCGGCGTCGCGCAACGGCTCGCGCTGCGCGCCAAGGCGGCGAACGCGGCGGACGGCGCGCGCGATTTCCAGCCGCATCAACTGATGATGTCCGCGACGCCGATCCCGCGCACGCTCGCGATGACCTATTACGCCGATCTCGACGTCTCCACGATCGACGAATTGCCGCCCGGCCGCACGCCGATCCTGACGAAAGTCGTCGCCGATGGCCGCCGCGACGAGATCATCGGCCGCGTGCGCGAGGCGGCGCTGACCGGGCGGCAGGTGTATTGGGTGTGTCCGCTGATCGAGGAAAGCGAGACTTTGCAGTTGCAAACCGCCGTCGAGACATACGAAACGCTCGCCGCCGCGCTGCCGGAACTGCGCGTCGGGCTGGTTCACGGGCGGCTCGCGCCCGCCGAAAAAGCCGCCGTCATGGACGCGTTCTCACGCAATGAAGTACAACTGCTCGTCGCGACGACGGTGATCGAAGTCGGCGTGGACGTGCCGAACGCATCACTGATGGTGATCGAGCATGCCGAGCGCTTCGGACTCGCGCAGTTGCATCAGTTGCGTGGGCGCGTGGGGCGGGGCAGCGCGGCGTCCATCTGCGTGCTGATGTATTCGAACCCGCTGTCGCAGACGGCGCGCGCCCGCCTGAAGACGATGCGCGAGACCACCGACGGCTTCGAGATCGCCCGGCGCGATCTGGAAATCCGCGGCCCGGGCGAGTTTCTCGGCGCACGGCAATCGGGCGAAGCGATGCTGCGTTTCGCCAGCCTGGAGAACGACGGCTGGCTGATCGAGCCCGCGCGCGCAGCCGCCGACCAGATGCTCAAGTCGTTCCCCGATGCCGTCACGCGTCATCTCGCGCGCTGGCTCGGCGCGCGGGAACAGTATTTAAAGGCGTAGTTGCTGAACTCGCGCTGAACTTGCGACGGTCTTGTCGGTCCCTATTTGGGCGTTACAGGCTCGCTGTTGTCGAAGTGCGGTCAGCGGGTGTATAAGTCAAACCTATCGAATCAATGTATTTCATTGGCCTCCAATGACGCTCACTGAACTGAAGTACATCGTCGCGGTTGCGCGCGAACGGCATTTCGGCCGCGCCGCCGAGGCGTGCTTCGTCAGCCAGCCGACGCTGTCGGTGGCAATCAAGAAGCTCGAAGACGAACTGAACGTGCAGATCTTCGAGCGCGGCACGAGCGAAGTCAGCGTGACGCCGATCGGCGAGCAGATCGTCACGCAGGCGCAGCGCGTGCTCGAACAGACGCTCGCCATCAAGGAAATCGCCAAGCAGGGCAAGGATCCGCTCGTCGGACCGCTCAGGCTGGGCGTTATCTACACGATCGGACCGTATCTGCTGCCTACGCTCGTCAAGCAGATGATCAAAGCCGTCCCGCAGATGCCGCTGATGCTCCAGGAGAACTACACGCTCAAGCTGATCGAGCTTCTGAAGCAGGGCGAAATCGATGTCGCCATCATGGCGCTGCCGTTTCCCGAAACCGGTCTGATGGTGCGCGCGCTCTATGACGAGCCGTTCGTCGTCGCGATGCCGTCGGGCCACGCGTGGGAAAACCGCGCGAAAATCGATCCGGACGATCTCAAGCAGGAAACGATGCTGTTGCTCGGCAGCGGCCATTGCTTCCGCGATCACGTGCTCGGCGTCTGTCCCGAGTTGATGCGCTTCTCGCAGAACGCGGACGGCATCCAGAAGACGTTCGAAGGTTCGTCGCTGGAAACGATTCGCCATATGGTCGCGAGCGGCGTCGGCATCACGGTGCTGCCGCGCATGTCGGTGAGCGAGGTGAAGCCGCATGCGCCGGGCATCGATTCCGGTCTGCTCAGTTACGTGCCGTTCGACGAACCCGTGCCGGACCGACGCGTCGTGCTCGCGTGGCGCAAGAGCTTCACGCGCATGCCTGCCATCGACGCCATTTCGGAAGCGATCGCCAACTGCGATCTGCCGGGCGTCAGGAAACTGGATATGCCCGTCGCGGTCAACTGATCGCGCCTTGCTTCGCGAACGCCGCGCTCTGGAAACGGAGCGCGGCGTTTTCGTTTTCGGTCGCTCGCTCAAGCGAAATCCGTACGAGCTTTGACCTATCGCATATATAAATTTAATCGAATTAAAAATATCGATAGTCTGCGCTACGATCCTCTTCAAGTCGGCGCCGGGCCGACATCAGAAACAAAGAGGATTTCATGACTGCCGCAACCTTCTTCGACCGCTGGGCGAGCCTGCGCGACGTGGCGGTCTCGATCCTTGCCGATTTCGCCCGCGTCGCCTGAGCACGCGCCGCGCATTCATCCAACGCAAACGCAAAAACAGGAGCATCACGATGACGACTCAACGACTCACGACCGCCGCAGGCGCCCCCGTCGGCGACAACCAGAATTCGCAGACCGCGGGCCCGCGCGGACCCGTCACGCTGCAGGACTTCTGGCTCGTCGAAAAACTCGCGCATTTCGATCGCGAAGTGATTCCCGAACGCCGCGTCCACGCGAAAGGGTCCGGCGCGTTCGGCACGTTCCGCGTGACGCACGACATCTCGCGCTACACGAAGGCGAAGCTGTTCGCGGACGTCGGCAAGGAAACGCCGATTTTCATGCGCTTCTCGACGGTCGCGGGCGAGCGTGGCGCCGCCGATGCAGAGCGCGATGTGCGCGGTTTCTCCATCAAGTTCTACACGGAAGAGGGCAACTGGGACGTGGTCGGCAACAACACGCCGATTTTCTTCATCCGCGATCCGCTGAAATTTCCCGACTTCATCCACACGCAAAAGCGCGATCCGTACACGAACCTGCGCAGCAACGTCGCGGCGTGGGATTTCTGGTCGCGTCATCCGGAATCGCTGCATCAGGTCACGATCCTCATGAGCGACCGCGGCATTCCGAAGAATTACCGTCAGATGCACGGCTTCGGCTCGCACACGTTTTCGTTCATCAACGAGGACAACGAACGTTTCTACGTGAAGTTCCACTTCAAGTCGCAGCAAACGCTAGAGAACTACACGGACGCCGAAGCCGCCGCCGTCATCGCGGGAGACCGTGAAAGCGCGCAGCGTGACTTGGTGGATAACATCGAGAACGGCAATTTCCCGCGCTGGAATTTCCGCATTCAGGTGATGACGGAAGCGCAGGCCGCGAACTCGGCGATGAACCCGTTCGACATCACGAAGGTGTGGCCGCACAAGGACTATCCGCTGATCGACGTCGGCGTGATCGAGCTGAATCGCAACGCGCAAAACTATTTCGCGGACGTCGAGCAGGCCGCGTTCACGCCGGCGAACGTGGTGCCGGGCATCGGCTTCTCGCCGGACCGTCTGCTGCAAGGGCGTCTGTTCTCCTATGGCGATACGCAGCGTTATCGGCTCGGCATCAATCATCACCAGATTCCGGTGAATGCGCCGCGTGCGCCGGTAGCGAACCCGTTCCATCGCGATGGCGCGATGCGCACCGACGGCAATCTCGGTGGTCGCGTGAACTACGAGCCGAATCGCTACGGCGAATTCGCGCAGGACGCGAGCGCGAACGAGCCGCCGCTCGCGGGCGGCACGGTGTATCGCTATGACCATCGCGAAGACGACGATTACTACAGCCAGCCGGCCGCGCTGTTCAGGCTGTTCAATGACGCGCAACGCGAGCGCTTCTTCGGCAACATCGCGCGGCACATTCATGGCGTGCCGAACGAGATCGTCGCGCGGCAGATCGCGCATTTCCGTCGCATCGATCCGGCGTACGCGCAGGGCGTGATCGACGCGCTCGCGAAGCTCGGTCAGCTGGTCGACGAGAAGGACACCGCCGCCGTCTGACACGGCGCAACCAAACACGGGAGAACGAACATGTCTCAAGCGTTGAACCACATCGCCCAGGCCGTCGACCAGATCGAAGCGACGAGCCGTCAGGCCTCGCGCGGCGTGCGCGTCGCGATCGCATTCGGCATTGTCGCGGCGGGCTATGGGCTCGTTATCGCGAGCGGCGTGGCCGGCGCCTGAGCGTGACCGATGACGGATGGGTTGCGTCAACAGGGCGCAGCGCACGCGCCCGAAAGCCTTGCCGCGTAATAAAGCGATCCCCATTTCTACGATAAACTGTCGGACGCTCGAAACGCCGCGCGGCAAGACGAAGCGCGCGGCGCTCGCACCGTTCGAATCACTCTCTCACGGAGTCATCATGGCGAAGAAAGGCACTGCACCTGCCGTCAATATCGGCATCAGCGACAAGGACCGCAAGAAGATCGCCGAGGGCTTGTCCCGGCTGCTGGCCGATACGTACACGCTGTATCTGAAGACCCATAACTTCCACTGGAACGTGACGGGTCCGATGTTCAACACGCTGCACCTGATGTTCGAGACGCAATACACCGAACTCGCGCTCGCCGTCGATTCGATCGCGGAACGCATCCGCGCACTGGGCGTGCATGCGCCGGGCAGCTACAGGGACTTCGCGAAGCTGTCGTCGATTCCGGAAGCGGACGGCGTGCCGGCTGCCGAAGACATGATCCGTCAACTGGTGGAAGGCCAGGAAGCGGTAGTGCGCACGGCGCGCGAGATCTTCCCGGCGACCGAAGCCGCGAACGACGAGCCGACCGCCGACCTGCTCACGCAGCGTATGCAGACGCACGAGAAGACCGCGTGGATGCTGCGCGCGATGCTGGCCTGATTGCATCAGTTGATCGTTGAAAGAGCCCCGCTATGACGCGGGGCTCTTTGCATTTCAGGCCGTGCTCTAAAATAGCCGCATCCCGTTTTTCCGCATTCCGCCGCCATGCTCGCCCGTCTCCCGCTCTACATGCGCCTCGTGCGCCTCGACAAGCCCATCGGCAGTTTGCTGCTCTTGTGGCCGACGCTCAACGCGCTGTGGATCGCGTCGGAGGGACGTCCATCGCCGATGCTGCTCGTCATCTTCATCGTCGGCACGATTCTGATGCGCTCGGCGGGCTGCGCGATCAACGATTACGCCGACCGCGACTTCGACAAGCACGTCAAGCGCACCGCCGAGCGGCCGATCACGTCGGGCAAGATCAAGGCCTGGGAGGCGGTGGCGCTGGCGGCGGCGCTCGCGCTCGTCGCGTTCCTGCTGATCCTGCCGCTCAACACGCTGACGAAGGAGCTGTCGGTGTTCGCGCTGTTCGTCGCGGGCACGTATCCGTTCACCAAGCGCTTCTTCGCGATTCCGCAGGCGTATCTCGGCATCGCGTTCGGCTTCGGCATTCCGATGGCCTTCGCCGCCGTGCAGAACCATGTGCCGATGCTCGCGTGGATCATGCTCGCGGCGAACGTGTTCTGGTCGATCGCCTACGACACCGAATACGCGATGGTCGACCGCGACGACGACATCAAGATCGGCATCCGCACATCGGCGCTCACCTTCGGCCGCTACGACGTGTTCGCCGTGATGCTGTGCTACGCGGTGACGCTCGCGATCTACATGGGCATCGGTATAGCGCTGCACTTCGGCTGGCTTTACTGGCTCGGCTGGCTCGCGGCGGCGGGATGCGCGGTGTATCACTACGGGCTGATCCGCAATCGCGACCGCATGGCGTGCTTTGCCGCGTTCAGGCACAACAACTGGCTCGGCGGGATGCTGTTTGCGGGCATCGCGCTGCATTACGCGCTGACCTGAACAAAAAAACGGCAGCTTGAAGAGCTGCCGTTCTCGTATCGATCAGGCGCGCATGGTTTCAGGCTGCGCCCAACTCATCCCCCATCTCTTTCGCGCGCGCCTGTGCGGCCAGCGCGCCACGCACGATCGCGTCCTTCACGCCTTGTGCATCGAACGATGCAAGCGCCGCCGCCGTCGTGCCGCCCTTCGACGTCACGCGTTCGCGCAGCACGCACGCCGGTTCCCCGGATTGCGCCGCCAGTTGCGCCGCGCCGGTGAACGTGGCGACGGCGAGCGCACGGCCTTGCTCTTCATCCATGCCGAGCTGACGCGCGGCTTCCTGCATCGCTTCGATGAAATAAAACACGTAGGCCGGGCCGCTGCCGGAGATCGCGGTGACGGCGTCGAGCTTCGCTTCGTCATCGAACCAGACGGCCGTGCCGACCGCTTCCAGCACTTGCGATGCAAGCGCCTTCGCCGCATCGGAGACGCCGGGCAGCGCGGCGAGACCCGTCACGCCCATCCCGATCAGCGCGGGCGTGTTCGGCATCGTGCGCACGATCTGCGTATAGTCGTTGAGCCAGCGGCTGAGATCCGTCGCGCGGATGCCCGCCGCAATGCTGATGACCGTCTGCTTCGACAGATGCGGCGCGAGCGCTTCGGCCACGCTCTTGAGCACCTGCGGCTTCACCGCGATCACGATGGCGTCGTAACCGGCGAGCGCCGCGTCGACGGCCGCGCCCGTCGCGATGCCGAATTGCTTCGCGGTGCGCTCGCGCGCTTCGTCGTTGATGTCGACGGCGTAGATGTCAGCGGGCGAAGCGCCGCGCTTGACGAGACCGCCGATGAGCGCCGCAGCCATGTTGCCGCCGCCGATGAATGCAATTTTCATGATGGAAGGTGAGAGTCAGGTGGTGTAAGTCCGTGCGCCGAAAATCGCGGTGCCGATGCGCACCATCGTCGCGCCTTCGAGCACGGCGGCTTCGAGATCGGCGGACATGCCCATCGAGAGCGTGTCGAGATCGAGGCCATCGGCGCGCAAGGTGTCCATCAGTTCGCGCAGACGCGCATGCGGCGCGCGTTGCGCGTCGAGCGTGTCGGCGGGTTCGGGAATCGCCATCAGGCCGCGCAAACGCAAGCCGGGCAGCGCCGCCACCGCGTGAGCGAGCGCGCCGGCTTCATCCGGCTCGACGCCGCTTTTCGACTGCTCGCCGCTCACGTTCACCTGAATGCACACGTTGAGCGCGCTCGCGCCTTCGGGACGCTGCGCGGAAAGCCGCTCGGCGATCTTCAGCCGGTCGACGGAATGCACCCAGTCGAACTGCTCCGCGACGAGCTTCGTCTTGTTCGATTGCAGCGGCCCGATGAAGTGCCATTCGATCTCGCCGCGCACATCGGCGAGCGCCGCGATTTTCGCGATGCCTTCCTGCACGTAGTTTTCGCCGAACGCGCGCTGGCCGGCATCGAAGGCGGCGCGCACGTCGTCGGCGGGAAAGGTTTTCGACACGGCGAGCAGCGTGACCGACGACGTGTCGCGCGACGCGTCGTGCGCGGCCTTCGCGATGCGCTGGCGGACTTCTTCTAGATGTTGAGCGATGGACATGAGACAGCCTTCAGAATCGTCCGGCCATTATACGAATCGCTCATCCATACAGCAGATGTTCCAGCAGTTGAATCCAGTGCGTGACGGGCGTGGACGTGCCGCTTTGCAGATGCGCGATGCAGCCGACGTTCGCCGACACGATCAATTGCGTTTCCAGCTTTTCCAGCCGGTCCAGCTTCTGATTGCGCAGCGTGTACGACAATTTCGGCTGCAACACCGAATACGTTCCCGCCGATCCGCAGCACAGATGGCTGTCGGCGGGCAGGCGCACTTCGAGGCCGAGCGCGGTCAGCAGATGCTCGACGCGTCCGCGAATCTGCTGGCCGTGCTGCAACGTGCACGGGGGATGAAACGCGACCGTATGCACGCCGCGCCGTCGCGCGAGCGAGACCAGTTCTTCTTCGTACATCGGCAGGATTTCGGCGAGATCGCGCGTCAGCTCGACGATGCGCCGCGCCTTCTCCGCATACGCCGGATCGTGACGCAGCAAGTGCGCGTATTCCTTCACGGTCGCGCCGCAGCCCGATGCGTTCATCACGATCGCCTCGACGCCGCTTTCCACGTACGGCCACCATGCGTCGATGTTGTTGCGCACGTCGTCGAGCGCGTCGTCGTTGTAGCCGAGATGCAGGCGGATCGCGCCGCAGCAGCCCGCGCCCGGCGCCGTGACGATCTCGATGCCGAGCGCGTCGAACACGCGCGCGGTCGCCGTGTTGACGTTGGGCATCATCGCGGGCTGCACGCAGCCGGCGAGCATCAGCATCTTGCGTTCGTGCTTGTTCGTGGGCGGCGCGAGCGGCCGCTCGGGCACCGGAATCTTCGCGCGCAGCTTGCGCGGAAGGATGCCGCGAAACTGCTGGCCGAGCTTCATCGCGGGCGTGAAGAGCGTGCTGTTCGGCAGAAAGCTGGCGAGAAAGCGCCGTTGCAGCCGATGACGCATCGGCCGCTCGACTTTCTGTTCGACGACCTTGCGCCCGATCTCGACGAGCTTGCCGTACTGCACGCCCGACGGGCAGGTGCTTTCGCAGTTGCGGCAGGTGAGGCAGCGATCCAGATGCAGCTGCGTGCTGCGTGTGACCGGCGCGCCTTCGAACATCTGCTTCATCAGATAGATGCGCCCGCGCGGCCCGTCGAGTTCGTCGCCGAGCAATTGATACGTCGGGCACGTGGCCGTGCAGAAGCCGCAGTGCACGCATTTGCGCAGGATGGCGTCGGCTTCGTCGCCGTCTGCGGTGCCGCGAATGAAGTCGGCGAGATTGGTTTGCATCGATGCGCCTAGAAGTCGGGATACAAACGCGCGCGATTGAAGATGCGCGCCGGATCGAATGCGGCTTTCAATCCGCGATGAATCTTCATCAGCGGCGCGGGCAGCGGCGTGAAGACGCCCGCATTGCGATCGTAGGCGGAGCCCGCGCGGAAGATCGTCGCGTGACCGCCCGCCTGCTTCGCGCTGATGCGCACGGTCTGCGGATCGGTGTCGGTGATCCACCAGCGCTGCGCGCCGCCCCACTCCATCAACTGCGCGCCCGGCAGATGAAGCGGCTCGGCGATCGACGGCAACGCGAGCCGCCAGAGCGCCGAACGCGGCTCGATCACGGCGAAGAACGGATCGGTCTGCTCGCGCATGCCGATCCAGAAACGATCGGCTTCGACGGCATCGACCACTTCGCCGCCGAGCGTGTTGCGTGCGGTCTTGACAGCCGCTTCCGCGCCCGCGAGACGCAGCGCGAGCGTGCCGTCGCGCCACGCGCTGCCGCAAATCGGCAGCGGATGGCCGCCCCATTCGTTGAGCTTGCGCACGCCGTCTGTCGCGTGCATGTCGAACTTGAGCGTGGCTTCCGCGACGGGACGCGGTAGCACCTTGATCGACAATTCGAGAATCAGCCCGAGCGTGCCGAGCGAACCCGCGAGCAGGCGCGACACGTCGTAGCCCGCGACGTTCTTCACCACTTGGCCGCCGAAGCGCAACACTTGCCCGTGCCCGTTCATCACGACCGCGCCGAGCACGAAATCGCGCGGCGCGCCGGTCCACGCGCGGCGCGGGCCCGCGAGCCCCGCGGCGATGCAGCCGCCGAGCGTTGCGTTGCGTCCGAAGTGGGGCGGCTCGAACGGCAGCATCTGGTTGTGTTCACGCAGCGCGGCTTCGATTTCGGCGAGCGGCGTGCCGCTCTTCGCGGTGATGACGAGCTCTGCCGGATCGTAGGCGATGATCCCGCGATACGCGCGCGTGTCGAGGATTTCTCCCTGGAGGGTCTGGCCGTACCAGTCCTTCGTGCCGCCGCCGCGGATACGCAGCAGCGTGCCGGCTTCGGTCGCCCGGGCGATCCTCTCCGACCAGCCGGCGACGATGTCGTCCTGTTCCATGCGTGTTCCGCTCGTATTTCGATTTCTGTTGGGCTGCCCGGTCGATTGTACCGGCCGCTTAACGGCGCAATACCCGGTGAAACGTGGATAGCGGAACGCGGAACGCGATTCGCCCCTAGAAGCGCGGCAACTCCGGATGCGGCAGCAGCCCGCCCCGGACATGCATCTTGCCGTATTCGGCGCAGCGCGCGCGCGTCGGAATGCCCTTGTCGGGATTGAGCAGGCCGGGCGGATCGAATGCGCGCTTCACGGCGAAGAACGCGTCGCGCTCCTCGGGCGAGAACTGCACGCACATCGAATTGATTTTCTCGATGCCCACGCCATGCTCGCCCGTCACCGTGCCGCCCAACTCGACGCAGGTTTCCAGAATGTCGGAACCGAACGCTTCCGCGCGGTGCCATTCGTCGAGATCGTTGCCATTGAAGAGAATGAGCGGATGCATGTTGCCGTCACCCGCATGGAACACGTTGATGCAGCGCAGCGCGTACTTCTTCTCCATCTCTTCGATGCGCGCAAGCAGCGGCCCTATTGCGCGGCGCGGCACGGTGCCGTCCATGCAGTAATAGTCCGGCGAGATGCGGCCGGCTGCCGGGAACGCGTTCTTGCGGCCCGACCAGAACTTGAGGCGCTCGGTCTCCGAACGCGAAATCTGGATACGCGATGCGCCATGCTCGCGCAGCACGGCCGTCATGCGGACGATTTCCTCGGCGACTTCGTCGTGCGTGCCGTCGGATTCGCACAGCAGGATTGCGGCGGCGTCGAGATCGTAGCCCGCGTTGACGAACTCTTCGACGGCGCGCGTCGCGGGCTTGTCCATCATTTCCAGGCCGGCCGGGATGATGCCCGCCGCGATGATCGCCGCGACGGCGTTGCCGCCTTTCACGACATCGTCGAAGCTGGCCATGATGACTTGCGCCGTCTGCGGCTTCGGAATCAGCTTGACGGTGATTTCGGTGACGATCGCGAACATGCCTTCGCTGCCGATCAGCACCGCGAGCAGATCGAGGCCGGGCGCGTCAGGGCCGAGCGAGCCGAATTCGACGACATCGCCGTCCATCGTCACCGCGCGCACGCGCAGGACGTTGTGGACCGTGAGCCCGTACTTCAGGCAGTGCACGCCGCCGGAGTTTTCGGAGACGTTGCCGCCGATCGTGCAGGCGATCTGCGACGACGGATCGGGCGCGTAGTAAAGGCCGTAGGGCGCGGCGGCTTCCGAAATGGCGAGGTTTCGTACGCCGGGTTGCACGGTCGCGGTGCGCGCGTACGGATCGACTTCGACGATCTTCCGAAAGCGCGCCAGCGACAGCACGATGCCGTGACGGATCGGCATGGCACCGCCGGACAGTCCCGTGCCCGCGCCGCGCGGGACGATCGGAATGGCGAGACGTGCGCAGATCTGCACGACGCGCTGAACCTGCGCCTCGGTTTCCGGCAGCGCGACCGCGAGCGGCAGGCGGCGATAGGCGGCGAGGCCATCGCATTCATAGGCGGCCGTGTCTTCCTCGCGGAAGAGCAGACAGTGCGTCGGCAGCACGGCCATCAGCGCCTGCACGACTTCACGCTGACGCGCGGCGAGTTGCTCTTCGGTCAGCGCTTCGGCTTCTTCGTGCGGCAGATTCGGCGACATCTGCTCGTGCTTGAGCTCGTCGGGTGCGTTCATGTCTCCTCCCTTTCGGCGCCGATGTTGCTTCGGGCGCTCATTTCGTTCCGCCTATCTTGCGCGACTTCGTCAGCCTTCGAAAGAGAAGATTTTCCCCGGGTTCATCAGGTTCTTCGGATCGAGCGCCTGCTTGATCGAGCGCATCACGGCGACGGCGTCTTCGCCGTGCTCGTCGATCAGAAAGCCCATCTTGTGCAGTCCGATGCCATGTTCGCCGGTGCAGGTGCCGCCCATCTTCAGCGCGCGTCCGACGATGCGTCGATTGATGCGCTCCGCTTCTTCCAGCTCTTCAGCTTTCGCCGGATCGAGCAGCATCGCGACGTGAAAGTTGCCGTCGCCGACATGGCCGACGATCGGGCTCGGCAAGTACGAGCCTTGCAGATCCTTTTCCGTTTCCTCGACGCATTCCGCGAGGCGCGAGATCGGCACGCAGACATCGGTCGTGACGGCGCGGCAGCCGGGCTTCAGTTGCAGCATCGCGAAGTAGGCGGAGTGGCGCGCGTTCCAGAGGCGGCTGCGGTCTTCGGGACGCGTTGCCCATTCGAAGTCCTCGCCCTTGTTTTCCGCGACGATGTCCTGCACCGTCTGCGCCTGCTCCAGCACGCCCGATTCGGTGCCGTGGAATTCGAAGAACAGCATCGGCGCTTCACGCAGCGTCAGGTTCGAGTGACGGTTGATCGCGCGCACGGCGAGCTTGTCGACGAACTCGACGCGCGCGATCGGCACGCCCATCTGGATCGTTTCGATGACGGCGCGCACGGCGTCGCCCATCGACGGAAACGCGCACACGGCCGCCGAGATCGCTTCGGGCTGCGGGTAGAGGCGCACGGTGATTTCGGTGATGACGCCGAGCGTGCCTTCCGAGCCGACGAAAAGACGCGTGAGATCGTAGCCCGCCGACGATTTGCGCGCGCGCGTGCCGGTTTTGATGACGCGGCCATCGGCGGTGACGACGATGAGGCCGAGGACGTTTTCGCGCATCGTGCCGTAGCGCACGGCGTTGGTGCCCGATGCGCGCGTCGCCGACATGCCGCCGATGCTCGCGTCCGCGCCGGGATCGATCGGGAAGAAGAGGCCGGTGTCTTTGAGCGCTTCGTTCAATTGCTTGCGGGAGATGCCGGGTTGCACGGTGACGGTGAGGTCTTCGGCGTTGATCGAGACGACCTGGTTCATCTCGGACAGATCGATGGATACGCCGCCTTGCACCGCGAGCAGATGGCCTTCGAGCGATGAGCCGTTGCCGTAGGGGATGATCGGGACGTCATGTTCGGCGCAGAGTCTGACGATGGTTTGCACTTCGTCGGTGCTGCGCGCGTAGACGACGGCGTCGGGGAGTTGCGGGTCGAACGGGGATTCGTCGCGGCCGTGGTGTTCGCGGACGGCTTGTGCTGTGGAGACGCGGTCGGCGAAGGTTTGCTTCAGCGATTCGAGAAGCGCGGCGGGGAAGGGGCGTTTCTGGAGGGCGGCGCGTTCGGTGGGGTGGTTCACAAGGTGTCTCCGGGTGCGGCTTTGTTTGTTTGCGTTTTTTGCGGATTTTCGCGGGGTGGATGCTTGTTCGCGTTGCGCCTGGTATGGGCGTTGCGGAATTCCCGCGTAATGCTTTGTGGTTTACCGTTGGCTCGTTCTCGCGATGGCCGGGCGGTGTTCATCTCATTTTACGCCGTCGCGGAGAAGCCCGGCGGGGCGGGGCTTCGGGCGTTGGGCCGTGCCTATAATGGGCTTTGACTTGGGAGCCAGTGATGGGAAACCGCTTGAGCAAGATCGCCACGCGCACCGGTGATGATGGAACCACCGGGCTCGGCGATGGCGGCCGTGTATCGAAGGACGACGCGCGCATCGCCGCGATTGGCGATGTCGATGAGTTGAATTCTTGTATCGGCGTTTTGCTTTGTGAGCCGATGCCTTCTGATATTCGCTCCGCGTTGACGCAGATTCAGAACGACTTGTTTGATCTCGGTGGAGAGCTATCGATTCCCGGACATTCGATGATTGCTGAGTCGCACTTGGCGCGGCTCGATTCCTGGCTTGCAGAGTACAACGCGACGCTGCCGCCGTTGAAGGAGTTTATTTTGCCGGGCGGGTCTAGGGCGGCGGCGCTGGCTCACGTTGCACGGACGGTTTGTCGGAGGGCGGAGCGGGCTGTCGTTGCGCTCGGACGTTCAGATGCAGCGGGAGTTAATGAGGCACCGCGAAGGTATTTAAATCGACTGTCGGATCTATTGTTTGTATTTGCGCGAGTATTGAATCGCGCTGACGGCGGAGAAGATGTTTTGTGGACCCATGAGCCGGCGTAGAAAAGTTTTGACGTTGAATGCTTATTGCTGCTGTCTGGCAGTATTTATCTCATGGAAATTCTCAGAAAAATCTTGTGTTATGGTTGCATGAATGTTGGATTTGTTGGCTGTGCTACTATTCTGGCTGTCAAAGATATAGATAGGTGCGGGTATCGATGAGCTTTCCCTCCGATATCAAAAATGCGATGTGTGATTGCATCCTTAAGCTGTTTTGGGCTAAGGATGATATCGTTAATTTTTTTAAGAGTAACGGTTGCAATAGCAATGATCTAAAATCGCTTGGAAATCCGAAGGACTGGACTCGTAAAGCGCTCGTTATAAGGATGTTCGATCATCTTTCTCAGAGACCTGACGAAGGTCTTGGTCAATTTCGGGCGATGCTGAATTCTTTGATTAATTGGACTCATTTCGATCCATTTTACTTCGATACACTTGGAAAGTTAAATCGGGAGGAAGCGAGGCGATCCATCGAGCATCTAGGTCAACTTCAAGAAATTCGTGATCATAAGATCCATGAAGAGAGGCGGCAGCGGGAGCTTCGAGAAGCGGAATCTCAAAGGGGCCAATCAGCGTTGCCCGAATTGAAGGCTAAATTTATCTCGCTCCTGCAAGGCGAAGTTGTTGGTGCTAAGCGAGGGTATGCGTTGGAAGGCATCCTCCAAGAGACATGCAAGGCGTCCTCCCTTTCGGTAACCGAGCCGTTCCGAACTCGCGGAGAGCAGATAGACGGCGCAGTTAAGTTTGATGGCGAACACTATCTTATTGAAGCCAAATGGCAGGATAAGGCGGCCGCAAACGAATCCGTATATCAGTTTGCGGCGAAAATTGAGGGAAAGATGTATGGCAGGGGGCTGTTCGTGTCGATTAATGGTTTCAGTGAGAACGTTATCTCCTCATTGGTTGCTGGAAAGGCAATCAAGACGATCTTTATCGATGGCGCAGACCTGATTACTGTCCTTGAGGGGATAATCAGCCTTTCCGACATGCTTGATCGCAAGGTGAAGGCGGCTCAAACTAAGGGTCTCATTTATATAGACGCCGTTACAGGGAAGGAAAAGGTTGGACGCCCGTCTTAGTCAGCCTCCTGTGGTGTATGAAAGCGCAACTACATATTTAGTTAGTTAGCTGCGCTTCGCCAATATACTCAGTTTCCGCCGCGCCGAACAACCCGCCGCTGCTTAACCGCCTCCGCCAACCCCTCCAGCACCTTCACACTCTCATCCCACCCAATACAAGCATCAGTAATGCTCTGCCCGTAAGTGAGTTCACACCCTTCCCGCAAATCCTGCCTTCCCGCAACAAGATGCGACTCCACCATCACGCCAACGATTCTTTCATCACCAGCAGCCAACTGCCGCCCGATATCCTCACAAACCGGAATCTGATTCTCATGCTTCTTAGAACTATTAGCATGACTCGCGTCAATCATTAACCGCGCGGCCAGCCCAGCCTTCCCGATATCACTACAAGCCGCATCCACACTAGCGGCATCATAATTAGGCGTCTTTCCTCCGCGCAAAATGATGTGACAATCCTCATTCCCCGCAGTAGAAACGATCGCCGAGTGCCCGCCTTTCGTAACCGACAAGAAATGATGCGGCTGCGACGCCGCCTTGATCGCATCGACGGCGATCTTCACATTCCCGTCAGTGCCATTCTTGAAGCCAACGGGACAAGACAACCCAGAAGCCAGCTCACGGTGAACTTGAGACTCCGTAGTCCGCGCCCCAATCGCTCCCCAAGAAATGAGATCGGCGATGTACTGCGGACTGATCATGTCGAGATACTCGGTGCCCGCAGGCAAGCCAAGCTCATTGATATGCATGAGCAATTCCCGAGCAGCCCGCAACCCATCATTGATCTTGAAACTGTTATCCATATACGGATCGTTGATGAGCCCCTTCCACCCAACCGTCGTGCGCGGCTTTTCGAAGTACACGCGCATCACGATCTCCAGCTCCGAGGAAAAGCGACGACGCTGCTCGATCAACTTCCCCGCATACTCCAGCGCAGCCTTCGGATCATGAATCGAACAAGGCCCGACGATGACGATCAGCCGGTCATCCATACCATGAAGAATGCGATGCATCGACTGCCGCGCGTTGAAGATGAGTTCCGAAACCGGCTCCGCACAAGGAAACTCGCGGATCAGATGCGCGGGCGGGGTCAATTCTTTCAGCTCACGGATACGAACATCATCGGTATTGTGCGGGGGCATTTCGGTTCTCCAACGGCAGCGTTCTAAACAAATGGGAAGACGAAAAAAAACCGCCAGACTCGCTGGCGGTTTTTCGGGAATTTCGGTCTTTTCGACCTGCGTACAACTCACCCCTCTCGATCCGCCAGCGGCTTGAGATGCCAAAAGAAATAA
The DNA here is from genome assembly GCF_001544695.2 of Caballeronia arvi. Lineage (GTDB taxonomy): Bacteria > Pseudomonadota > Gammaproteobacteria > Burkholderiales > Burkholderiaceae > Caballeronia > Caballeronia arvi. Next base: position 114,841 of record NZ_FCOM02000013.1, on the reverse strand, counting down.
AAATAAAACTTGGCGGACATGATGAGTCGGGAGTCGGTTGAAAAAAGCTGTGACTGCTTTTATACCTTCAAACGTGCGGCGCTGACAACCCTACGCACCCAAAAACGCGGACAATCCGCATCGAACGAAGCAAATAGGCCAAAACCGAGCATCGTCCATGCGGAATCCCCGCATAACAAGCAACATCAGACCGTGCCGCCCACCGTCATCTTTTCGATGCGCAACGTCGGCTGACCGACGCCCACCGGCACGCTCTGACCTTCCTTGCCGCACACGCCGACGCCGCTATCCAGCGACATATCGTTGCCGATCATCGTCACGTACTTGAGCGATTCCGGCCCGCTGCCGATCAGCGTCGCGCCCTTCACCGGATACGTGATCTTGCCGTTCTCGATCATGTACGCCTCGGACGCCGAGAACACGAACTTGCCGTTGGTGATATCGACCTGGCCGCCGCCGAAATTGACCGCGTACAGCCCGTTCTTCACCGACGCCAGAATCTCCTGCGGGTCCTTGTCGCCATTGAGCATGTAGGTGTTGGTCATGCGCGGCATCGGCAGCGCGGCGTACGATTCGCGCCGCGCATTGCCCGTCACCGGCATCTTCATCAGGCGCGCGTTGAGCGAATCCTGAATGTAGCCCTTGAGGATGCCGTCCTCGATCAGCGTCGTGCACTGCGTCGGATTGCCTTCGTCATCGATATTGAGCGAGCCGCGACGATTCGGCAGCGTGCCGTCATCGACGACCGTGACGCCCTTCGCCGCCACCTGCTCGCCGATCATCCCCGCGAACGCCGACGATCCCTTGCGGTTGAAATCGCCCTCCAGTCCGTGTCCGACCGCCTCGTGCAGAAGAACGCCGGGCCAGCCCGGCCCGAGCACGACGGTCATCGCGCCGGCCGGAGCGGGGCGCGCTTCGAGATTCACCAGCGCGGCGTGCACCGCGTCATCGACGTATTTCTGCAGGATTGCGTCCGTGAAATAGCCGTAGTCGAAGCGGCCGCCGCCGCCGCCGGTGCCGATTTCGCGCCGGCCGTTCTGCTCCGCGATCACCGTCACCGACACGCGCACGAGCGGCCTCACGTCCGCCGCGAGCGCGCCATCGCTGCGCGCGACCAGCACGACATCGTATTCGCCAGCCATGCCCGCCATCACCTGCGTGATGCGCGGATCTTTGGCCCGCGCCATCTGCTCGACGCGCTCAAGCAACTTCACCTTGGCGGTGGCATCGAGCGAATGCAGCGGATCGGCGGCGACATACAGATCGCGGCCCGACACGCCCGTCAGCGTGCTCGCCGGCTTGATCTTCTGCTTGCCGCCGCCCGCCTTCGCGATCGCGCGCGTGGCGATGGCGGCCTGACGGATGGATTCGGGCGAGAGATCGTCGGAATAGGCGAAAGCCGTGCGCTCGCCGGACACGGCGCGCACGCCGACGCCCTGATCGATGCTGAAGCTGCCCGATTTGACGATGCCTTCTTCAAGGCTCCACGCCTCGCTGCGCGTGGACTGGAAATAGAGGTCCGCGTAGTCGACGCGATGCGTGAAGATTTCCGCGAGCGTGCGGGTGATCAGCGCTTCGTCGAGGCCGTAGGGCGTGAGCAAAACGTCCTTCGCCGTGACCAGATTGCGAATGCCGGGTTCGATGATGTTCATGCGGTGCCTATTGCGTGTTCTGTGACGAGTTCGGTGATATTGCAGACGAATATCAGACTATTCTACGGTGCGATTCAGTCAGTCCATGTGCGGGGAGAATTCCGCGTCTTCAAGTCGTTGGCGTGCGTGTCATCCGATCACGCGATGCCGATAAGCCGGCAAGCTCTGCCGCACGGTCGCGATGCGCTCCAGATCGACGCCGCCGGTCACGATGCCCGGTCCTTCTTCTCTCACGTCGACGAGTTCGCCCCACGGATCGATGAGCATGCTGTGGCCCCACGTACGTCGTCCGTTCTCGTGATGGCCGCCTTGCGCCGCCGCGAGCACATAGCACTGATTCTCGACGGCGCGCGCCTTGAGCAACGTCTGCCAGTGCGCACGGCCGGTCGTATAAGTGAATGCCGATGGCACGACCATCAGCGCGCAGTCGCCGAGCTTTCGATACAACTCCGGAAAGCGCAGGTCGTAGCACACGGAAAGACCCACGCGCCCGAACGGCGCATCGAACGTGCGGACTTCACTGCCGGGGAAAATGGTGCGCGCTTCATCGAACGATTCCTCGCCGCGCTCGAAATTGAACAGATGAATCTTGTCGTAGCGCGCGACCTGTTTGCCGTGCGGGTCGAACACGAGCGTCGTGTTGAGCACGCGGTTTTCTTCCGGTGATTGCAGCGGCAGCGTTCCGCCGATGAGCCACACGCCGTATTCGCGCGCCGCGTCGGAGAGAAATTGCTGGATCGGGCCGGAGCCGGGCGTTTCGCGGATCGCGAGCTTGTCGGTGTCCTTGAAGCCCATGTAGCAGAAATATTCGGGCAGGAGCACCAGTTTCGCGCCGCCGCGCGCGGCCTCGGCGATGAGGCGTCCGGCGTCGGCCAGATTGCGCTCGCGGTCCGGCGTGCTGACCATCTGCAGCGCGGCAACCTGAAACGGCGCCGCACTGTCGCTCGATCTTTCGCTCATGTCTGAATGCGCTGTTGAAAAAGGGGACGAAAACGGCGCCGCAGCCGGCGAAGCGTTGGCCCGTTTTCAGCGGGCAGCGGACGGAACCACGGCGGCGGCGGGTGTTTCGATCTTACCCTGATCGCCATTGAGACGCTGGATGACGGGTTTGCTCCACGAGCCGGTGATCGAATAGTCGCGCGCGAAGGCTTTCTGGATCGATGCCGACAGCGCGATATCCGCAGCCAGCACGCCCAGACCGAGCAGCGGATTGATCACCGCGGCGCCGATTGCCGCTGCGCCCGCGCCGACGGTCGGAATCACCTTCACGTGCAGATCCTGCGTCTGCTTCGGCATATCGACGGTGCCCTGCATCTGCACGCGCGCGGGCGATGTCACCATCAGGAAATCGTCCGTGTGGCTGATGCCATCGGCGATTCTCGCACTACCCGTGATCTTCTCGAACGGCAGCCCCTTGCCGACGACATCCTCGAAATGCAGCGTCAGCAGATTCGCGAGACTGCGCAGGCTGAAGACGCCCAGCCACTTCGCCGCACCCGGCGCGCGCAAGATCTGCCCGTGATGCAGGTCGACGGCGACGTTGCCATCGAGCGTATTCACATCGACGGCGGTTGGCCCGCCGTTCCAGGCCGCGTGCCCCGAGACCGTGCCGCTGCCCGCCGTGACGACGTGCGGCGCGCCGAAGCGGTCGACCAACTGGCCGCCGTTCTTCACGTCGAGCTTGAAATCGAGCGACGTGCGGCGGGGTAGGCGATCGTCCATGTCGGGCGTCATGTTCGATTGCGCCGCCTGAATGACGCCGCCCGGCAGCGTGCGCCAGGTCGCGTTGGCGGTGAGCGTCGCGTCCGGATTGGTGAGTTCGAACTTGTCGAGCGTCCAGATCGCTTCGTCGGCGATGAGGTCATTGCGCGCGTCGACTTCCAGCCGCCCGAGGCTGTGGCCGCGGAACACGAGCTCGTTGACGATGAGATCGATCGTCGGCATGTTGCGCGGCGGTTTCGTGATCGCCTTCTCGACGGGACCGTTCCCGGTCTTGTCCGGAATCACGATCTTCGCGAAGCGCGCCTGCAACGCGCCTGGACTGCTCTTCGTCGCGCCCGGCGTCCAAGCGATATCGCCCGCTATCTGATCCGACGCGATGTTCGCCACCCACTTGCGATCCTGCGCTTCGCTCGCGCCGATATCGATATTCTCGAAACGCCGGTCGAGCAGCTTGAGCGTCGTGAAATGGATGGCGGCGCGCGTCGGAATGAACTGCCTGACGTTCTCGCTCATCGGCGGGCGCGGCGTGTCGGCAACCGATGTGGATGAGGGCGCGGCCGCGCTGATTTCGGCGATCGTCTTGCGCCAGGCGTCGGCATCGAGTTCGTTGAGATCGACGGCCGCGCTGACGCCTTCGGCCGGCAAATCCGCGTGCCTGTTCACGCCGATCGCGCCGCGCGCGACTTTCAGGCGCGCACGCATGTTCATCGGCTCGGCGGGGTCTTGCGGATCGACCTTCACCTCTGCCTTGCCGATCTGCTGCATCACGTAGTGCGCTTCCAGCGGCCCGACGCTCAGCTTCGCGTCATGCAGATCCGAAGCGCCGCCCGCCGCGGGCTGGAACGTGAAGGAAAGGGGCATCGGCGTGCCTTTCGCCTTGCCGAGCGGCGCGGGCAGATCGATGCCGAGACCGGTCAGATCCGAGCTCGCCTGCACGTTCGGCAACGCATTCTTCGCGCCGCGCACGTGCAGTTCGTAAGGCGCGGCGCCGTCGATGCGCTTCATCAACTGCGCGACCTGCGGACTCATGCGCGTATTCAGGCGTTCAGCCGCGTCCGCACCGATGCGCCCGTTCACGTCGATCGCATAGCTGCCATCCGGCTGCACGCCGCCCTTCGCGCGCACGTCGCCGCCGAGCAGTTGCGCGGTCAGGCCGTCGAGCGTGACGGTCTTCGCGGCGAAGTCGGCGCGGCCGCGCAGATGCGTGAGCGAGGGTAAAGTGCCGTACCTGACTTCGTCGTCGGCGAAGGTGATCGAGCCTTTGTATTCGGGCTTGATCGGCGGCAAGGGCGCGGGCGGACGATAGCGCGGAATGCCGAGCGTGAGCGCGAGGTCCGCGTCGCCCTTCGCTTCGATCTTGCGCGTCGCGTGCTTCGCCATCAGGCCGAGCGAGCTGTCGTCGACGTACTGGAGCATGTCGGCGAGCGGCCCGCGTGCTTTTCCGTCGATCCACAGCTTCGTCTCGCGATTGCCGGTGTCGTCGATCCGCCCGACCACCTTCGACACGCGCACGCGGCGGTAATGTCCCTTGTCGATATCGAAGCCGAGCTTGTTCTGCGCGAGCGTGAACGTGCCGTCGATGCCCTCGAACGCCGGCCAGAAATTCGGCAGGCCGTTCGCCATCTTGCGCGGCGGGAACGGCGTCGGATCGAACTTGCCGCCCGTGAACGGCGCGTTGATGCGGAAGATGCCCGCATCCGGAAACTTGGCATACGGAAAGCGCGTGAGATCGCCGTGCACTTCGATCGTCCCGTTCTTCGCGACGCCCGCCTGAAGCGCATGGCCGAGATAGACGCGCACGCGCTCGGTCAGGCTCGTCGGCAGATAGCGCACGAGGCTCGTCACCTTCAGATGCGCGACCTTCGCCTTCAGATCGAGATTGCCGCGCCCGTGTCCCTGGTTCCAGTAATCGGCGGTGGCTTCGCCTTCGGCGTCCGCGTTCTTCACGCGCAGCGAGTCGAGATGAATCGTGAAGGCGCGGCGCAGTTCGCCGGGCGCGATCGCGTCCGCGACGGTCCAGCGTGCCTTGCCCTGCAGCGAATCGAAGGTGAGGCGCGGATCGTCGAATGCGCCCGGAATGATGACGGCCGCGTTCTTCGTGTCGATGGTGATCCGGCCTTCCTTCTCGTTCGCATCGACGCTGCCCCACAGATTGTCGACGCCCGGAATGCCGGCGCGCGGATGGTTGTTGATCGTGAGGCCGGGCGGCGGTTCCTGCGCCTGCACGCTGATGCCCTCGAGGTCGGCCTTGAGCGCGTAATGCACCAGCGGCGCGTCGCCTTTCTTGCGCTGTTGCTGCGCTTCTTCCTCGGTTTTGGGCGCGGCGCGCTCGGAGAAGATCGTGTAGTTCGACACCTGGCCGCGCGGATTGAAGCGCACCAGTTCGTTGAGCACCTTCGCCGGCACCGGCAGCGCGCGCACGAACTCCGCGAGAATGCCGATATCGACGGTATCGCCCGTCAGCCGCAGCAGTTGCCCCTTGCCGACGCTCGGCGGCCGATAGGTGCCCGTGAGCGCGCGCGACACGAGCAGACGGGAGATCGGCGTGCCGCCATCGAGCGGCAACTGGCCGAGCTCCGCGTGGAGATCGCGCAGATTCAGCGTGTATTCGGTGTCCTTCCTGTCGACGCTCCAGCCGAAGCGCGCGATCGGCAGATCGAGACGCGGCTGCGTCGCGCGCACGCGCAGCGCGACGTTCGAGCCGCTCAGCGCGCCGGACGCGCTCTGCAACTCGCCGCCCGCGAAGTTCAGCCAGATCTCGTTGTTGATGCGGCCGCTGTACATCTGGAATGGCGTCTTCACGTAGCGCGCGAGCGTCGGCAGATCGACGGGACCGGTCGACACGTAGAGCCGGCCGCTCCAGTTCGCGGGCGCGCCCATCGCGGAAAACGGCTGATGACGGAAGTCCGCGCGGAAGTCGAGCGGGCCGTGCAGCACTTCGCCGTCGGCGGGCGCCTGGAGCGCGAGCCGATGCCGCGTGCCGTCGTTGATGATCGCGAGATGCAGCCGCTTGAACGCGATCTCGGGCGCGGCGCGGCTGGCGTCACGCCAGCGCAGCGTGCCGTCGCGCAGGAGGATGCGGTCCTGGCCGAGCAGCCAGGTCGTGAACGCGTTCGAGCCGGTGCGATGCGTGGGAATCGGCACGCCGGCGACGGAGAGCGCGCCGTCGGCGTTGCGCGCAATGATGACATCGGGGCCATCGACGGTCAGGTCCGCGAGCTTCGGCCGCAGATGCAGGAGCGACGCCCACGCGATGCTCGCGCTCGCATGCGGCACGGCGAGCCCCGGCGCGCCGTCGGCGGCGTCGATGCGCAGGTTGTCGATATCGAGCGTCGGCGAAAGCCCCGACCATCTCGCGGAAATCCTGCCGATGCGCAACTGCGCGTGAATCTTCGACGAGACCAGTTGCTCGATCTGCGGCCGGAACGAATCGACCTGCGGCATGACGATGTAGCGCAGGCCGACATACACGCCCGCGACCACGAAATAGGCGATGGCCGCGATGACGAGAACGAACTTGAAGACGCGCGAAAGCACGGGCTCGGCGTTGCCGCTGGGCTTGGCTTGTCCAACTTCGGTCGGGTCGACGGATGGTCTGCTGTCGGACATGCTGCGGCTGTTCGGCGATATGGTAGTTTTGCGTGTTTGACGCTGAAATGTAACACGGGCATAGCGGGGACGGCCGCGGCCTGCGCACTCGTGGATGCTCGCAAAACCGCGCCCGGCAAGACTCGCGGCGCGGTGCACGACGCGCTATGTCTTTCCAGAAGCAATGAGCGAACCCAATCTTTCATGACCGACGCCACTCTTCTCAGTTCCGACTATTCCAACTATGCGGCGCGCGCGTATGCGGCGCGTCCCGAACTGGCGTCGTACGTCGCGCAGTGGTCGCAAGCGCGCATCACGCGTGAGTGGATCGAAGCGCGGCTCGATGCGCACTGCACGCCGTGCACCGAAAACGGCGTGCTCGACGAAGCCGCTTTGAAGACCGCGCTGCGCCGCCTGAGAACCGACGTCTTCTGCACGGTGATGGAGCGCGATCTCGCGGGCGCGGCCGATGTCGCCGAAGTCACCGGCGCGATGACCGATCTCGCCGAAGTCACCGTGCAGCGCGCGCTCGCGGTGCTGTCGGCGGATCTCGAAACGCTGTTCGGCGAGCCGCGCGGACCGGACGGCGAGCGTCTCACGCTCGGCGTCGTCGGCATGGGCAAGCTCGGCGGGCGCGAGCTTAACGCATCGTCGGATATCGACCTGATCTTCGTTTATGAAGAAGATGGCGAAACCTCGGGCGGCACGCGCTCGCCGCTGCCGACGCAGGAATTCTTCACACGGCTCGGCCGCCGGCTGATCGGCGCGCTCGCGGAAATCACGCAAGACGGCTACGTGTTTCGCGTCGACATGCGGCTGCGGCCCAATGGCGATTCCGGTCCGCTCGTGTGCAGCCTCGGCATGCTCGAAGAGTATTTCTACGTGCAGGGCCGCGAGTGGGAGCGCTACGCGTGGATCAAAGGGCGGCTCGTATCGGAGACGCACAGCGATTCGGCGAAGCGCCTCGTGAAGCAGCTCGAAGCCATCGCGACGCCGTTCATCTACCGGCGCTATCTCGACTACGGCGTGATCGCGGCGATCCGCTCGCTGCATCAGCAAATCCGGCAGGAAGCAAAGCGGCGCGCGTCGATGCGCCCCGACAAGGCCGACGACATCAAGCTCGGGCGCGGCGGCATTCGCGAGATCGAATTCAGTGCGCAGGTGTTTCAACTGATCCGCGGCGGGCAGGCGGCGGACTTCCGCATCCGTCCGACGCTCGCGGTGCTCGAGCGCGCCGCCGCGCACGGCCTGCTCGCGCCGAACGTATGCGACGCGCTGTCCGACGCCTATCTCTTCTTGCGCACGGTCGAGCATCGGCTGCAATACCGCAACGACGCGCAGACGCACGCGATGCCCGTCGCCGACGACGAACGCACGCTGCTTGCGAAATCGCTCGGCTTCGCCGACTATTCCGCGCTGATGAAAAAGCTCGACGCGCATCGCGAACTGGTCGAGCAGCAGTTCGACGCGATCTTCGCCGACAAGGTCAGCGGGCAGGGCGGCTGTGGCGTCGCGGACGATTCGGTGGCGTCGTGGATCTGGAGCAGCGCGCTCGCCGACGACTCCGCGCAGGAAGAGCTCGCCGCGCGGCTTGTGGAACTCGGCTTCGACGATCCCACGCCGGTGCTCGCGCGTCTGACAGGCGTGTGGAATTCGGCGCGCTACGCGGGCTTGCCGTCGCGCAGCCGCGAGCGCTTCGATATCGTCGCGCAGCGGGGGCTGGAAGCCGTGCAGTCGATCGATGCGGCGCGGCGTGTCGACACCATCACGCGCCTTTTCGACCTGCTGGAAGCCATCAGCAAGCGCGGCGCATATCTCGCGCTCCTGACGGAATATCCGGCGGCGCTCGCGCGCGTGCTGTCGGTGCTGTCGGGTTCGCGCTGGGCGGCGGGCTATCTGATCCGCCATCCGCAATTGCTGGACGAATTGCTCGACGACGAAGCCATCGCGAGCCCGTTCGACTGGGCTGCGTTCAAGCGCTCGCTGACCGCGCGGCTCGACGCCGCCGAGGACGCGGAACATCAGATGGATCTGCTGCGTCACGCGCATCAGGCCGAAGTGTTCCGCATTCTGCTGATCGATCTGGCGGGGCATTTGAGCGTAGAGCATGTAAGCGACCGCCTGTCCGAGCTCGCCGATGCCGTGCTCGACGTCACGATTCAGACCGTGTGGAAGCAGTTTCCGAAGCGGCATTGCGAGACGCCGCGCTTCTCGGTCATCGCGTACGGAAAGCTCGGCGGCAAGGAGCTGGGGTACGCATCGGATCTCGACCTCATCTTTCTCTACGACGATCCGCACGATTCCGCCGCTGACATTTACGCGATGTTCACGCGCCGCCTCATCACGTGGCTCACGGCGGCGACCGGCGCGGGCACGCTTTTCGATGTCGATCTGCGTCTGCGGCCCAACGGCGAATCCGGGCTGCTGGTGACTGACCTCGCATCGTTTCGCCGCTATCAGATTCGCGAGGGCGACGCGGCGAACACCGCGTGGGTCTGGGAGCACCAGGCGTTGTCGCGCGCGCGTTACAGCGCCGGCGATGCCGAGATCGGCGCGCAGTTCGAGGCGATCCGCGCCGACGTGCTCGTGATGGAGCGCGATCCGGCCGCGCTCGCTCGCGAGATCGTCGCGATGCGCGAGCGGGTGCTCGCGGGGCATCCGAACAACAGCGATCGCTTCGATCTGAAGCACGATCGCGGCGGCATGGTCGATATCGAGTTCATCGTGCAGTACTGGGTGCTGCTGCACGCGCGCGAGCATCGCGAGTTCTTGCGGAACGCGGGGAACATCACGCTGCTGAAGATCGCCGCGCGAAGCGGATTGATCGCTGAAGAAGAAGCCGATGCGATCGGCGCGGCGTACCGGCATTACCGCAAGCTTCAGCACACGTTGCGGCTCGACGGCATGGAAAAAGCGCGCGTCGATCCGGCCGAAGTCCAGGCCGAACGCGACGCGGTGACGGCATTGTGGGAGCGGGTGTTCGCGGTGGCGTCCGAAGCCTGAGGCTCAGGCGGCCAGCATTTCCTTCGCGTGCTTGCGCGTGGTCGCGGTGATCTCGATGCCGCCGAGCATGCGCGCGACTTCCTCGATGCGCCTGCTCCTGTCGAGCGACGTCACGGTGCTGACCGTGCCGCCCGTGTCGTCGGAAGACTTCGCGACCTGGAAGTGCTGATCGCCGCGCGCCGCGACTTGCGGCAAGTGCGTGACGCACAAGACCTGGCGTTCGCGCCCGAGCTGATGCAGCAAACGGCCGACCACTTCCGCGACGCCGCCGCCGATGCCCGTGTCCACTTCGTCGAAGATGAGCGTGGGCGTCGGGCTCGCAGTGCTCGCGATCACGGCGAGCGCGAGGCTGATGCGCGCGAGTTCGCCGCCCGATGCGACTTTCGCGAGCGGCCTCTTCGCCACGCCCGCATGACCCGCGACGCGGAATTCGATCTGCTCCAGCCCGTTCGCGCCGCCTTCGGCGAGCGGCACGAGCGCGACTTCGAAGCTCCCGCCCGCCATCGACAATTCCTGCATACCTTCCGTGACCGCTTTCGACAGGCTCTTCGCGGCCTTCGCGCGCGCCTTCGACAGCACTTTCGCCTGTTCGAGATAGGCGCTCTTGGCTTTTTCGGCAGCGGCGTTGAGTGCGTCGAGATCGGCGGCGGCGTCGAGATCGGCGAGCTGCTTGCGGCGCGCGTCGTGCTCCTCGGGCAGCGTTTCGGGCGGCAGGCGGAACTTGCGCGCCGTCGAATGCAACTGATCCATGCGCCTCTCGACCTGCGCGAGACGATCGGGATCGAGCTCCAGCCGCTGCGCGTAATGCGACAGCGAGTACGACGCTTCCTGCAACTGAATCTCCGCCGGTTCCAGCGACGCGAGCACGTCGTTGAGCGCCGGATCGATGTCGGCCAGACCGCGCACCTTCGAGATGATCGCGCCGAGCTGCGAGATCATCGCTTCATCGGATTCGGAGAGCGCGCCGAGCGCACCCTGTACGCCGTCGATGAGACTCGCCGAATGCGACAGCCGATGATGCTCCGCGCTCACTTCTTCCCATTCGCCCGGCTGCGGGGCGAGTTTGTCGAATTCGCTGAGTTGCCATGCGAGACGCTCGCGCTCCAGTTGCAGTTCGCGATCGCGGCTCTGCGCAGTCTCGACGGCCTGCTGCGCCTCACGCATCGCGCGCCACGCACGATTCACCGCGGCGGCGGGTTCGAGCAATTGCGCGTGCGCGTCGAAGAGTTCGCGTTGCGCGTCCGGCCGCATCAGCAACTGATGCGCGTGCTGTCCGTGAATGTCGACGAGCATTTCGCCTACTTCGCGCAATTGCGCGAGCGTCGCGGGCGTGCCGTTGATGAACGCGCGCGAGCGGCCGCCCGAATCGATGACCCGGCGCAGCATGACCGAATCGCAGTCTTGCGTCAGCGCATGTTCTTCGAGCCAGCGCGTCACTTGAGGATGCGTCGAGAATTCGGCGGTGATGTCCGCGCGGGCCTGACCGGTGCGCACGACGCTCGCGTCGCCGCGCGCGCCGAGTGTGAGGGCGAGGGCGTCGATCAGGATCGACTTGCCCGCGCCGGTTTCACCCGAAAAGACCGTGAAGCCTGGATCGAAATCGATATCCAGTGTGGCGACGATGACGAAATCTCGAATCGAAAGATGACGGAGCATGGACGCTTCGGGGAGGGGAAGTCGGGGAGTTCAGAGGGAAGAGGCGTCCTGCGACGGATGCTCGTTCCAGTGCAGCTTCTTGCGCAGCGTCGCGTACGTGCTGTAGCCGACCGGATGCAGCACCGGCACCGTATGCTTCGAGCGCCGCACTTCGATGGCGTCGTTCAGTTCGACGGCGGTGAAGGACTGCATGTCGAAGTTCACGTTCACATCGCGCCCGCCGATGATCTGAATGGTCACCTTCGAATCGTCGGCCAGCACGATCGGACGATTCGACAGCGAATGCGGCGCGATCGGCACGAGCACGAAGCCCTGCAACTGCGGATGCAGGATCGGCCCCGCGGACGACAGCGCGTACGCGGTCGAGCCGGTCGGCGTCGCGACGATCAGTCCGTCCGAGCGCTGGTTGTACATGAAATGGCCGTCGACGGACACGCGCAGCTCCGCCATGCCGGAGAAGCCGCTGCGGTTCACGACAACGTCGTTGAAGGCGAGCGCGTGGTAGATCGGCTTGTCGTTGCGCACGATGCGCGCTTCGAGCAGGCTGCGCTCTTCGCGCTCGAACTGGCCGGCGAGCATTTGCGGCACGATCTCGCGCATGGCCTTGAGCGGAATGTCCGTGATGAAGCCGAGCCGCCCGTGATTCACGCCGATGAGCGGCGTCTTGTACGGCGCGAGCTGCCGGCCGATGCCGAGCATCGTGCCGTCGCCGCCGAGCACGATCGCGACGTCGGCACGCGCGCCCATCTCGGCGATGGACAGCGCCGGAAAGTCCGTCACGCCGACTTCCTTCGCGGTGCCGGCCTCGAACACGACCTCGAAGCCCTGGCTCGCGAGGAGATCGGCGAGCGCTTTCATCGGCGACTCGATGCCTGGCGTGTTGGTGCGCCCCACGAGCGCGACGGTCTTGAATTGGCCAATTTCCATGCCGGCATTACACCATAGTCAGAGAGCGAAAAGAACCGTGGGCGATGGCCTCCGTGCGTGCTTGCGCAGGGCCGCGCGGTATCGCACGAGCGGGCCCGCCGTTTCTCGCTAGAATGGAGCGGACGTTGAACGCGGCGCACCCGGCGCGCCTCGCCGCCCTCCGACTCGTTGAGCTAGAATTTGCCCATGCTAGATCCACGTGCACAAACCCTCCTTAAAACGTTGATCGAGCGCTACATCGCCGAAGGTCAGCCGGTCGGTTCGCGCACGTTATCACGTCATTCCGGTCTGGAACTGAGCCCGGCGACGATCCGCAACGTCATGTCGGATCTCGAGGAGCTCGGCCTCGTCGCGAGCCCGCATACGTCGGCGGGCCGCATTCCCACGCCGCGCGGCTACCGGCTCTTCGTCGACACGATGCTGACTGTAGAAGGGCCCGAAGACGAAGCGATGACCACCGCGGTCAAGACCCGCCTGCAAGGCGAGGAACCGCAGAAGATCGTCGCGGCGGCGGCGAGCGTGCTGTCCAATCTGTCGTCGTTCGCGGGTGTCGTGCTCACGCCGCGCCGCAGCCACATGTTCAAGCAGATCGAGTTCATGCGGCTGTCGGACAAGCGCATCCTGCTCATCATCGTCACGCCCGAGGGCGACGTCCAGAACCGCATGATGGCGACGCAGCGCGACTACTCGCCCTCGCAACTCGTCGAGGCGTCGAATTACATCAACGCGCATTTCGCGGGCCTGTCCTTCGACGAGGTGCGCCGGCGCCTGCGCGAGGAAATCGACCAGTTGCGCGGCGACATGACCGTGCTCATGCAGGCGGCCGTGGTCGCGAGCACCGCCGAGACGGATCCTACGGACACCGTGCTCATTTCCGGCGAGCGCAACCTGCTCGAAGTGGCGGACCTTTCGTCCGACATGGCGCGGCTGCGCAAGCTTTTCGATTTGTTCGATCAAAAGACGAGCCTCCTGCAATTGCTGGATGTGTCGAGTCACGCTCAGGGCGTGCAGATATTCATCGGCGGAGAATCGAATCTCGTGCCGATCGAAGAGATGAGCGTCGTGACGGCGCCGTACGAAGTCAACGGAAAGATCGTCGGCACGCTCGGCGTGATCGGCCCGACGCGCATGGCGTACAACCGCGTCATTCCGATCGTGGACATCACCGCGCGTCTGCTGTCGATGTCGCTCAGTCATCAGTGACGCCATCTTGGCGCGGCACGCAAGACCGCGCCACTAGGCCGTTCGGCCAATGATGCGGCCGGAAACGCGCCGCTATAATGGTCTTCACCTTTCCCGACGACGATCTTCCGGCCCGCTTCCCCTATGCGTTTCGACCTCGAGTTGCCCTCGCAGCCCAGCGCTTCGCATCGCGTCGCGGTGCTGCTGATCAATCTCGGCACGCCGGACGCGCCCACGCCGCGAGCGGTGCGCACGTATCTTGCGCAATTCCTGTCCGATCCGCGCGTCGTCGAAATTCCGTCGCTCGTCTGGCAAATCATCCTGCGCGGCGCGATCCTGCCGTTCCGCTCGCGCGCGTCGGCGAAGAAATACGCGCAAGTGTGGATGCCGGAAGGCTCGCCGCTGCGCGTGCATACGGAAAAACAGGTCGACGGTTTGCGGCGGCTTTTCGCGGCGAACGACTATCACGTGATCGTCGACTATGCGATGCGCTACGGCACGCCGGGCATCGGCGCGATGCTCAATCAGCTCAAGCTCGAAGGCGCCGATCGCATCCTGCTTCTGCCGATGTATCCGCAGTATTCGTCGTCCACGACAGCCACCGCGTTCGACGACGCTTTCGCCGCCTTGAAGCGCGTGCGCAATCAGCCGGAAATCCGCACGATCCGCCATTACGCGGATCATCCGGCGTATATCGCCGCGCTCGCGGAGCAGGTGCGCGACTATTGGCGGCATCACGGCGCGCCGGACTTCGGCGCCGGCGACAAGCTCGTGCTGAGCTTTCACGGCGTGCCCAAGCGCACGATGGATCTCGGTGATCCCTATCACGACCAGTGCCAGTTGACCGGCTCGCTGCTGACGGCCGCGCTGGGCCTTACGCCGGTGGAATGCCGCGTGACGTTCCAGTCGCGCTTCGGTCGCGCGGAGTGGCTTCAGCCGTACACCGCACCGACGGTCGCGGAACTAGGCGCGGGCGGCGTCGCGCGCGTGGACGTGTTCTGTCCCGGCTTCACGGCCGATTGCCTGGAGACGATCGAGGAAATCGGCATCGAGGTCCGCGACGAATTCCTGAAGGCCGGCGGCAAGCATTTTCACCGCATCGCCTGCCTGAACTCGGCGCCGGCATGGATTAAGGCGCTGGGCGAAATCGCCGCGCAACATCTGCAGGGGTGGCCGGTGCAGACCGTGCATCCGCTCACGGCAGTGGCCTGAAAGCGGTTTTTGGAACGATTCACCGATGAACTACAACATTTCGACGGAACCCGGCGCGCGTTTGCGCATCGACAAATGGTTGTGGGCGGCGCGTTTCTTCAAGACGCGTTCGCTCGCGAGCGACGCGGTCGAGAAAGGCCGCGTGAAGATCGGCGGCGCGAACGTGAAGCCGTCGAAGGACGTGCGTGTCGGCGATATCGTCGAGATCGATATCGAGCGGCTCGTCTGGCAGGTCGAAGTGCTGGGCGTGTGCGACGTGCGCGGCCCGGCGACGGTCGCGCAGACGCTTTACGCCGAAACGGAGGAAGGGCGCACGAAGCGCATGGCCGAAGCCGAGCGCCGCAAGAACTTCCGCGAGCCCGCCGCCGGCTTGCAGGGCAGGCCGACGAAGCGCGACCGGCGCGTCATCGACAAATTTTCAGGTCCGGACTGAAGAAGCTTTCCATGGTCGCGTGGACGCCGCCGTACTCGGTGTTACGGTCGGTCACGGCGCCGGACATGCAGATGGTGGTCGTTCCCGCGACGAGTACCAGGGCGACCACCGCGATAGCAAAGGTCAGTTTCATGGTATCCCCGGAGAGCGGGTTGCCCGGTCAGTGTTCGACCGGGTCAGGAAACGGGCATGGGCTGAAAGCGGATTGAAGCATTCGTAGGATTAGGGTAAACGTGCTTCCTGCGATGCTTCTTCGAAGTGTAGGCGACTCAGGGCTTTCCCTCAATCTGAACTTTGCGTCGGCCAGCGTGGGTGCGGCGGAGTGTCCGTTACCGACCATTTCCGCGCCATCGCAGGCGGGCAAAAAGTCCGAAAAATTCGGCATGGAGGCTTGAAAAGGCCCTCGATGCCCCAATTTCCGCCGCTAGTGCGAAAAAACGCAACCGACGCGACCGACGTGCGCGAGCAGCGCTTTCGCATCCGACTCAACTCACAGCAATACACATTCAGCGACATGGAAAACACGCAAGAGAATTCAGCGAGCCAGAACCCGACGCCCGCCGACGATAACGCGCGCCAGGCCGCAGACACGACCAACGCCGCGGCTCAGCAGCCTCAGCCCGCGCCGGCAGACGCGGCCGCCGCGCCGCAGGCGGCGCCGAACGAGGCCGAGACGGCACTCGCCGCAGCGCAGGCCAAGATCACGGCGCTCCAGGAAGACTTCCTGCGCGCCAAGGCCGAGACGGAAAACGTGCGCCGCCGCAGCCAGGAAGACGTCGCGAAGGCGCATAAATTCGCCATCGAAAACTTCGCGGAGAATTTGCTGCCCGTGCTCGACAGCCTCGAAGCAGCGCTCGCCGACCAGTCGACGGATCTCGGCAAGGTGCGCGAGGGCGTCGAGCTGACGCTGCGCCAGTTGACCGGCGCACTGGAGAAAGGCCGCGTGATCCCGGTGAATCCGGTCGGCGAAAAATTCGATCCGCATCGCCACCAGGCCATTTCGATGGTGCCGGCCGAACAGGATCCGAATACCGTCGTCACGGTGCTGCAAAAGGGTTATGTCATCGCCGACCGCGTGCTGCGTCCGGCGCTCGTGACCGTCGCCGCGCCGAAGTAACGCGCACCTCGCGCCGTTCGGAGCCGCAGTGAAAGCCGCGCGCGAAAGATCGGCGCCAGCAAAGACCCAGCGTGGCCTGCCGCGCAAAAAAAGTTATAGACCGCATAGGTGGCAGGGTCTTGAAATCGAAACTGGCGCACTTATCTTGCGTACAGGTATGAATTTTGGGCGTTCGGCCCGGTAAATCGGCAAAAGCCGGCGCGGGGCACATACCCGCCCGCCGCAACGCCATGCGATCAAAGTTAGGAGAGTGATAAAAAATGGGCAAAATCATCGGCATCGACCTCGGCACCACGAACTCGTGCGTGGCGCTGATGGAAGGCAATCAGGTCAAGGTCATCGAGAACTCGGAAGGCGCGCGCACCACGCCGTCGATCATCGCGTACATGGATGACAACGAGATCCTCGTCGGCGCACCCGCCAAGCGCCAGTCGGTCACCAATCCGCGCAACACGCTGTACGCGGTCAAGCGCCTGATCGGCCGCCGTTTCGACGAAAAGGAAGTGCAGAAGGACATCGGCCTGATGCCCTACAAGATCGTCAAGCACGACAACGGCGACGCATGGGTCGAAGCGCACGGCTCGAAGCTCGCGCCTTCGCAGGTTTCCGCCGAAGTGCTGCGCAAGATGAAGAAGACCGCTGAAGATTACCTCGGCGAGCCGGTGACGGAAGCCGTCATCACGGTTCCGGCGTACTTCAACGACAGCCAGCGTCAGGCAACCAAGGACGCGGGCCGCATCGCCGGTCTGGAAGTGAAGCGGATCATCAACGAGCCGACGGCAGCCGCGCTGGCGTTCGGTCTCGACAAGGCCGAAAAGGGCGACCGCAAGATCGCGGTGTTCGACCTGGGCGGCGGCACGTTCGACATTTCCATCATCGAAATCGCGGACGTGGACGGCGAGATGCAGTTCGAAGTGCTGTCGACGAATGGCGACACGTTCCTCGGCGGTGAAGACTTCGACCAGCGCATCATCGATTACATCATCGGCGAGTTCAAGAAGGAGCAGGGCGTCGATCTGTCGAAGGACGTGCTCGCGCTGCAGCGCCTGAAGGAAGCCGCCGAAAAGGCGAAGATCGAACTGTCGTCGACGGCGCAGACCGACATCAATCTGCCGTACATCACGGCGGACGCGTCGGGTCCGAAGCACTTGAACCTCAAGTTCACCCGCGCCAAGCTCGAAGCGCTCGTCGAAGAGCTCATCGAACGCACGATCGAACCGTGCCGCATCGCGATCAAGGATGCGGGCGTGAAAGTCGGCGAAATCGACGACGTGATCCTCGTCGGCGGCATGACGCGCATGCCGAAGGTGCAGGAGAAGGTGAAGGAGTTCTTCGGCAAGGATCCGCGCCGTGACGTGAACCCGGACGAAGCCGTGGCCGTGGGCGCCGCGATTCAGGGCCAGGTTCTGTCGGGCGACCGCAAGGACGTGCTGCTGCTCGACGTCACCCCGCTTTCGCTCGGCATCGAGACGCTCGGCGGCGTGATGACGAAGATGATCAACAAGAACACCACGATCCCGACGAAGCACGCGCAAGTGTATTCGACGGCGGACGACAACCAGGGCGCCGTGACGATCAAGGTGTTCCAGGGCGAGCGTGAAATGGCCGCGGGCAACAAGCTGCTCGGCGAATTCAACCTCGAAGGCATTCCGCCCGCACCGCGCGGCACGCCGCAGATCGAAGTGACCTTCGACATCGACGCGAACGGCATTCTGCACGTCGGCGCGAAGGACAAGGCGACGGGCAAGGAAAACAAGATCACCATCAAGGCGAACTCGGGTCTGACCGACGCGGAAATCGACAAGATGGTGAAGGACGCCGAAGCCAACGCCGAGGAAGATCACAAGCTGCGTGAGCTGGCCGACGCGCGCAACCAGGGCGACGCGCTGGTTCACAGCACGAAGAAGGCCGTCGCCGAATACGGCGACAAGATCGACGCTTCGGAGAAGGAGAAGATCGAAGCCGCGCTGAAGGACCTCGAAGACGCGCTGAAGGACAACGCGAGCGACAAGGCCACGATCGAAGCGAAGGTCGAAGCGCTGGCGCAAGCCTCGCAGAAGATGGGCGAGAAGATGTACGCCGACATGCAGGCGCAGCAAGGTGCGGCAGGCGCGGCTGCGGGCGCGGCAGGCGCGGGCGCATCGGCGGAAGCGGGCGCGAGCCAGCAGCACGACGATGTCGTCGACGCCGACTTCAAGGAAGTGAAGAAGGACTAAGCCGGACGAGGCGCGTGGATGGCGACATCCACGCGCCTTTTCGGTGATGACCGGGACGCGCGACGCGTCTTACGTGTAACGCGCCTGGCGAGCTTCGCGGCTCTCCGGGCACGTTGTTTTTTGAGGCGTTTCGCTCGAACTCGCATTCGGGCGGGGCGCCGGAGTGTCAGGCGCGGATCATTCGAGCCGCAGCATTTGAGAGGAACCGTCGCGTGACGCGCGGCGGAATCGAACCGACATGGCGAAACGGGATTACTACGACATTCTGGGCGTCGCGAAAAACGCGAGCGACGACGAGATCAAGAAGGCGTATCGCAAGCTCGCGATGAAGTATCACCCTGACCGCAATCCGGACAACAAGAAGGCGGAAGAGAATTTCAAGGAGGCGAAGGAAGCCTACGAAATGCTCTCCGACCAGCAAAAGCGCGCCGCATACGATCAGTACGGTCACGCGGGTGTGGATCCGAACATGGCGGGCGCGGGTGCGCAAGGTTTCGGCGGTTTCGCCGATGCCTTCGGCGATATCTTCGGCGACATCTTCGGACAGGCGGCGGGCGGCGCGGCGCGCGGCGGTCGCGGCGGTCCGCAGGTGTATCGCGGCGCGGATTTGCGCTACAGCATGGAGATCACGCTCGAGCAGGCGGCGCACGGCTACGACACGCAGATCCGCGTGCCGAGCTGGACGAACTGCAACGTCTGTCACGGCTCGGGCGCGAAGCCCGGCACCAAGCCTGAAACCTGCCCGACCTGTCACGGCCAGGGCCAGGTGCGCATGTCGCAGGGCTTCTTCAGCATCCAGCAGACGTGCCCGAAGTGTCACGGCAGCGGCAGCTACATTCCCGAGCCGTGCGCGAACTGCCACGGCGCGGGCAAGGTGAAGGAAACGAAGACGCTGGAAGTGAAGATTCCGGCGGGCATCGACGACGGCATGCGCATCCGCTCGGCGGGCAATGGCGAGCCGGGCATCAACGGCGGTCCGAGCGGCGACCTGTATGTGGAGATCCACATCAAGCAGCATTCGGTGTTCGAGCGCGACGGCGACGACCTGCATTGCCAGATGCCGATTCAGTTCACCACGGCGGCGCTCGGCGGCGAGATCGAAGTGCCTACGCTTGCCGGCCGCGCCAGCTTCACGGTGCCAGAGGGCACGCAGTCGGGCAAGACGTTCCGTCTGCGCGGCAAGGGCATCAAGGGCTTGCGTTCGAGCATCGCCGGAGATTTGTACGTGCACGTGCAGGTGGAAACGCCGGTCAAGCTCACCGAACAGCAGCGCGATCTGCTGAAGCAGTTCGAGAAGTCGCTGGAGCAGGGCGGCGCGCGGCATAGTCCGCAAAGCAAGAGCTGGTTCGACCGCGTGAAGAGCTTCTTCGACTGATGCGGTTGAATGCGTCGTACGTCGTGCGGGCATGACGATGAAAACGGAAGAGCGCAGCGCGGTATTCGCGCTGCTCGACGATTGCGATGCGACCGCCGAAAGGCGGTCGAGTCGTTTGTACACGGACTTCGCGCACGAACGCGTGTGCGTGGACGGCCATGCGCTCGAAGCGGTGTGCGGCGATATCGAGTGCGATCTGCAAAGCGGGCTGCATGCGGTCATCGTGGCGGATTACGAGTTCGGACGCAATCTGCAGTTCGGGACAATCGGGCGCGGCGACGATCACGCGTTGCGCGTGTTGATGTTCCGCTCGTGCGCGTCGTTGTCGCGTGAAGAGGCGAGCGCATGGCTCGCGTCGCGCGATCTCGAAGACGTCGCGGGCATCGCGGGCATCGAATCGAGCGTTACGCGCGACGAGTTCGACCGCGCCATCGGCGCCGTTCAGGACGCGCTGAGAGAAGGCGAGTCGTATCAGATCAACTACACGTATCGGCTGAGCTTCGATGTGTTCGGCGTGCCGCTCGCGCTCTACCGGCGGTTGCGCGAACGGCAGGCCGTGCATTATGGCGCGTTCATCGCGTTGCCGGATGGCAGATCGGTCGTGTCGTGCTCGCCGGAATTGTTCGTCGAGAAAGAAGGCGATCTCCTGCGCGCGCGGCCGATGAAAGGCACCGCGCCGCGCGAGTCCGATCCCGAAGCGCTCCGCAACGACCCGAAGAACCGCGCCGAAAACGTGATGATCGTCGACTTGCTGCGCAACGACATGTCGCGCGTGGCGGCCACGGGTTCCGTCAACGTGCCGGCGCTGTTCTCGGTCGAGCCTTACGCGTCGGTGTGGCAGATGACCTCGACCATCGAAGCGCGCGTGATGCCCGGCACGTCGTTCGCGGGAATCGTGCGCGCGCTCTTTCCGTGCGGCTCGATCACCGGCGCGCCGAAGTACCGCACGATGCAGTTGATCGACGAGATCGAGAGCACGCCGCGCGGTCTCTATACGGGTGCGATCGGCTGGCTCGATGCGAGCGGCGACTTCTGCATGTCGGTGGCGATACGTACGCTCGTCGTCGATGCATCGACGACGCGTGGCGTGCTCGGCATCGGCGCGGGCATCGTGCTCGACAGCGTCGCCGCCAACGAATATGAGGAGTGTCTGTTGAAAGCACGCTTTCTGACCGGCGCGGACCCCGGCTTCGAACTTTTCGAGACTTGCTATGCGACGCGCGATGAAGGTGTTCGCCACTACGCGCGTCATGTCGCGCGGCTGAGGAGCAGCGCGGCGTATCTGGGTTTTGCCTTCGACGAGCGCGCGCTGACGACGCAGGTCGAAGCGCAGTGTGCGGCGTTCGACGCGGGCAAGCCGTATCGACTGAGAATCGCGCTGAACAAGGACGGACGCATCGCGATCACGAGTGCGCCGCTCGGCGCGTTGCCGTCGGATACCGTCGATGTGTTGCTGGCGTGGGAGCGTGGCTTCGCGCCGCAGTCATCCGTCGATCCGCTGCTTAGACGCAAAACCACGCGCCGCGCCGACTACGACCGCGCATGGAAAGCGGCCGAAGCCGAAGGCGCGTTCGACATGCTGTTCGTCAACGAACGCGGCGAGCTGACCGAAGGCGGGCGTTCGAGCGTCTTCGTGCGGATCGACGGCACATGGTTCACGCCGCCGATCGACGCCGGCGTGCTGCCGGGCGTGATGCGCGCGGTGCTTATCGATGAACTCGGCGCGCAAGAGCGCACGCTGACGCCCGACGATTTATCGAAAGCTCAAGACCTGCTCATCAGCAACGCACTGCGCGGCGGCGTGAAGGCGCGTCTCAGGCGCTGACCAGAATCACCACTCGGCCACGCTGCCATCCGCGTGACGCCACACCGGATTGCGCCAGCGGTGGCCCACCTTCGCCATCTCGCGCACCTTGTCTTCATTCACCTCGATGCCCAGGCCCGGCCCCTGCGGAATCGACACCATGCCGTCTTCATACTTGAAGACCTCGGGATTCCTGATGTAATCGAGCAGGTCATTGCCCTTGTTGTAGTGAATCCCGAGGCTTTGCTCCTGGATGAACGCGTTGTAGCTCACCGCATCGATCTGCAGGCAGGTCGCGAGCGCGATCGGACCGAGCGGGCAATGTAGCGCGAGCGCGACATCGTAGGCTTCGGCCATCGTCGCAATCTTGCGGCATTCCGTGAGACCGCCCGCGTGCGACGCGTCCGGCTGAATGATATCGACGTAACCGCTCGCCAGAATGTGCTTGAAATCCCAGCGCGAATAGAGACGCTCGCCGAGCGCGATCGGCGTGCTCGTCTGGTTGACGATATCGCGCAGCGCCTCGACGTTCTCCGACAGCACCGGCTCTTCGATGAACATCAGCTTGAACGGATCGAGTTCCTTCGCGAGCACTTTGGCCATCGGCTTATGCACGCGCCCATGAAAGTCCACGCCGATGCCCACGTTCGGCCCGACCGCCTCGCGCACCGCGCGCACGTTGTCGATCACGCCTTGGACCTTGTCGAACGTATCGATGATCTGCAGTTCTTCCGAGCCGTTCATCTTCACGGCCTTGAAGCCGCGTTCGACCACGGCGCGCGCATTGTTCGCGACATCGCTCGGCCGGTCGCCGCCGATCCACGAGTACACCTTGATCTTGTCGCGCACCTGGCCGCCGAGCAGCGCGTGGACCGGCACGCTGTGATGCTTGCCGAGAATGTCCCACAACGCCTGATCGACGCCCGCGATCGCGCTCATGCCGATAGGACCGCCGCGATAGAAACCAGCGCGATACATCACCTGCCACAGGTCTTCGATATGACGCGGGTCTTTGCCGATCAGATAGTCGGCGAGTTCATCGACGGCGGCGGCCACCGTATGCGCACGGCCTTCGACGACCGGCTCGCCCCAGCCCGTGATGCCTTCGTCGGTTTCGATCTTGAGGAAGCACCAGCGCGGCGGAACGACGAAGGTCTCGAGTTTCGTGATTTTCATTGAGCGTCTCCTTGAAGGGTTTTACATGGTAGCAAAAACGGTCTCTTAGGCATATTAATAGTATTATTCGACACATTCTGGACTTTCGAAACATCAGGCGAATACCGGATAATCCTGCGAAACCTAGAAGGAGAGCATCATTCACCGGGATCTGCATGGCCATGTGGCGCATGAATTGGGCACGGCGATTCTGCGAGGCGACTTCCCGCCTGGCCTGTCGTTGCCGCGCGAAGCGGAACTGATGGAGCGCTTCCGCGTGAGCCGCACGGTGTTGCGCGAGGCATTGCGCACGCTGACATCGAAAGGGCTGATCGAGTCGCGTCCGAAGGTCGGCACGCGCGTGCGCGCGAAAGATGCGTGGAATCTGCTCGACGCCGACATGCTCGACTGGTACTCGCGCGTCGCTCCGCCGCTGCAATTCGCGCTGAAGCTTCAGGAAATGCGCGAGATGATCGAGCCGTACGCCGCGGCGCTCGCCGCCGGTAATCACGAGGAGCGCACCCGCGAGCGGCTCACACGCGCGCATCAGTCGATGGCGGACGCGCAGAACGTCGATGAATGGGTGCGCGCCGACCTCGACTTCCATCTGTGCGTGCTCGCCGCGTGCAGCAATGAATTGCTCATCCCTCTCGGCGCGCTGATCGAGCGCACGCTCGAAGGCCAGTTGCGCCTGAACGCGAAGCGCGCGGATGTGTACAACGCGTCGCTTGCGGAACACACCGCCGTGTTCGAGGCGATCATCGCGCGCGATGCCAGCGCGGCGCGGCGCGCGATGGCCGATCTGCTCGGCGTGACGCGCGGAAGGATCGAAGGCTAGAGCGGAAAGCTAGAGCGCGTTCAACGGAATCTTCAGATACGTCGTGCCGTTGCCGGACGCTTCGGGAAAGTGGCCCGCGCGTATGTTCACCTGAATCGCGGGCAGGATGAGCGTCGGCATCCCGAGGGTCGCGTCGCGCGCTTCGCGCATCGCGACGAACTCGTCTTCCGTCTTGCCGCCGCCGACGTGAATGTTGTTCTCGCGCTGCTCGCGCACGGTGGTTTGCCATTGCGGGTCGCGCGTGGCGGGCGGGTAGTCGTGACAGACGAACAGCCGCGTATCGGGGTCGAGTGCGAGCAGGCGCTGAATCGAGCGATACAGCCTGCGCGCGCTGCCGCCCGGAAAGTCGCAGCGTGCGGTGCCGACATCCGGCATGAAAAGCGTATCGCCGACGAACACCGCATCGCCGATCCGGTACGCCATGTCGGCGGGCGTGTGGCCCGGCACGAAGAGCGCGTACGCTTCGATATCGCCGATCATGAAGCGCTCGCCGTCGGAAAAGAGATGATCGAACTGCGAGCCGTCGAGCTGAAACTCGGGCTCGAGATCGAAGATCTTCTTGAACACACCTTGCACCGTGCGTATCGATTCGCCAATGCCGATCTTCCCGCCGAGCATGCGCTTCAGATACGGCGCCGCCGAAAGATGATCGGCGTGCGCGTGCGTCTCCAGAATCCATTCCACTACGAGCCCTTGCTCGCGCACGAACGCGATGACGGCATCGGCGGAGCGCGTCGACGTGCGCGCGGCGTGCGGATCGTAGTCGAGAACCGGATCGACGATGGCCGCCGGCGAGCCGGCCTTCTCGTACACGACATACGTCATCGTGCCGGTGTTGAGATCAAAGAAGGGCTGAATGATGGGTTGCACGATGATTCCCCCGGCTTGCGCTCGACGCTGCTCTCGTCGTCCGGACCATTTGGGCGAGTTCGGCAGTTTATCGATACAGTGTAACCCTTTGTGCCGGGGCGGCTGCGCGCCGGCGCTCATCCCACAAAACCAGAGGTTTCGAATGCCGCACGTCCCGACTTCGCTAGCGTCGTCGTGGGGCGCGTGGGCCGTCTTCGTCAGCGTCCTCGCGACGCAACTCGGCGTGCCGGTCCCCGCCGCGCCGATGCTGATTCTCGCCGGCACGCTCATCGCCGCCGGCAATGCGCCCTTCTGGCAGATGCTCGCGGCGGCGGTGCTCGCCGTGCTGATCGCGGATTCGCTCTGGTTCGCCGCAGGCCGTCTGTACGGCCGGCGCTTTCTCAACTCGCTCGTGCGCTTCTCGCTGTCGATCGATTCGACGCTGCGCACCGCGCGCCGCTGGTTCGAACGGTTCGGCGTGCCGCTGCTCGCGCTGTCGAAGTTCGTGCCGGGGCTCGGGCTCGTGTCGGCGCCGTTGCTCGGCACGACGCAGATCGAAGTGCGCGTATTCATCCTGTGGGATCTGATCGGCGCGACGGCGTGGGCGAGCTTCTGGATGCTGGGCGGCGCTGCATTGCAGGAGCAGATCGGGCGGCTCGTCTCGCTCGTGCGCGCGAACGGCACGACGATGATCGATATTCTCGTGATCATCGCGCTCGGCTTCATGCTGTATCGATGGGTCCGGCGCGTGCAGTTCCGCCAGTGGCTGCAGCAATATCACATCACGCCCGACCAGCTCGACGCGATGATGCGTTCCGCGACGCCACCCGTCGTCTACGACGCGAGGCCAGCCGAGATTCGCCGTCGCGAGCCGTATCGCATCGCGGGCGCGATTTCGCTCGATCTCGATTCACCCGATCGCGTCGATCAGTTGTATGCGGAACACGAGGTCGTCGTGTACTGCGTGTGTCCGAACGAAGCGACGGCGAAGATCATCGCGCGGCAGTTGCGCGCGAAGGGCTTCCATCATGTGCGGCCGCTGAAGGGCGGGCTCGATGCGTGGGAGAAGCACGGCTATCCGGTCGAACCGATTCCGCCCGAGCATCAGCGCGTTGCCGTCGATCACGACGACATCGATCACGACATGATCACGATTCGCGCGACGGCGCCTGAATGAGCTAGGTCCGTCGTGCCGGCCGGTTCACGAGCGCGATGCCCGCGAGCACCATTGCCGCGGCAACCATGAAACGCGCGGTGAAGTGTTCGCCGAGCAGCAACACGCCGAAGGTGACGCCGAAGATCGGCGTGAGAAACGAAAACACGGAAAGCCGCGACGCCATATAGCGCGTGAGCAGCCAGAACCACGTCAGATAGCTGATGAACGCGACGACGATAGCCTGATACGCGAGACTCGCGATCGCGATCGGCGACACGGCTTCGACGTGCGTCTGCCCGATGCCCGCGGCCAGCAAGAGCAGCAATACCGCCGATACCGCCAGTTGATAGAACAGCGTCTTGCTCGCGCTCGCATGCGCAAGCGACGACGCGCGCACGACGACCGTCGTCGCGGCCCAGAAGATGCCGGCGAGAATCCCAAGCGCATCGCCTGCGATGCCGTGCAGCGTCGATGCGCTGTTCGGATTGCCGTGCAGAAAGCCATCCGCGAACGCGAGTGCGATACCGCAGAACGCGAGCACGATGCCGCTCCACTGCGCGCGCGTCAGCCGCTCGCCCGCGACGAACCAGTGCAGGCCGAGCGCGGTGAAGCAAGGCGCGGTGTAGAGGAACACGGCCATGCGCGTCGCAGTAGTGAGGCTCAGGCCGAAGAAAATGCAGACGAACTCGCCGCCGAACAGCAGACCCGCGAGCAGGCCGGCGGGCAGGGTGTCGTCGCGCTGAAAGAGCGGCACACCGCGCGAGCGCGTCCAGATCCAGACGAGGAACGTCGCGATCAGCGAGCGGATGCCTGCCTGCAGCATCGGCGGAATCGAAGCATTCGCTTCCTTGATCGCGACTTGCTGGAATCCCCACGCGCCGCACAGCGCGATCATCACGATGACGGCGGTGGCGTCGGGGGCGCGGCGCAGGGCGAGGGAGGGCGTGCTCATCGGCGGGCTCGGTCAGGCGTGCACTGATTTGGAGCGTCGATTGTGCCAGCGAACGGGCGTCGATGAGCGAAAGGTCGGGACGCGCCCGTGGAGATTACGCGCCGCGACGAGCGCGCGGCACGCGATGTGACGCGTACTTTACGAGTGCTTTTCGATCAGCTCGACCTTGTAGCCGTCCGGATCTTCGACGAACGCGATCACGGTCGTGCCGCCCTTCACCGGACCGGCTTCGCGCGTGACCTTGCCGCCCGCCTGACGAATGCGCTCGCACGCATCGGCGGCGTCGTCGACTTCGAGCGCGATATGGCCGTAGGCGCTGCCGAGGTCGTACTTGTCGGTGCCCCAGTTGTAGGTCAGCTCGAGCACGCTGTTCTCGCTTTCCGGGCCGTAGCCGACGAACGCGAGCGTGTACTTGTACTCGGGGTTTTCGCTTTGACGCAGCACTTTCATGCCGAGAATGCGCGTGTAGAAATCGATGGAACGCTGCAGGTCGCCGACGCGCAGCATCGTGTGGAGGAGTCGCATGGTGGAGTTCCTGTTTAGGGAAATGCGGGGGACAGGAAGGAAATTGTACCGTCGGCGCTTTTCATGCGCTGATGAGCGATCAAAGCGCCGGCAGCAGATCCGGCGGATGATGCTTGAGCGTATGCCGCGCCTCGCGGAACTCCGGGAAGATCGATTCGACCGTCTGCCAGAAGCGCGGGCTGTGATTCATCTCGCGCAGATGCGCGAGCTCGTGCGCGACCACGTAATCGATGATCGACATCGGAAAATGAATGAGCCGCCAGTTCAGGCGGATCTTGCCGTCGCTGGAACAACTGCCCCAGCGCGTCGCCGCCGACGACAGCGCGTACGCGCGATACTCGACGCCGAGCTTCGCCGCGTACACCGCGAGCCGCTCGCCGAAGATGCGCTTCGCTTCCGATTGCAGCCAGCCTTGCACGCGATCCTTGATCTGCTGCGCATCCACGAGCGCGGGCAGCGCGAGCGAGAGCACGTTGGTTTGGTCATCGAAAGAAAGTGCGCTTGCCGAAGAGCCGAGCGACACGCTGATCGTCTTGCCGAGATACGGAAACTGCGCGCCGTCCTTCCAGACGATGCGCGGCAGCGCGCGCTGCTCGACGCGCGTCTGCCATTCGGTGAGCTTCTTGACGATCCAGTTCTGCTTGTCGAGGATCGCGCTTTCGATGTCCGCGATCGTCACCCAGCGCGGCGCGGTGATCGCGAGCCCGGTGCCGTCGATGCAAAATCCGATCGTGCGTCGCGACGAGCGCCTGAGCCGGTATTCGAGCGCGCCCGCCTTGAGCGCGATGCGGCGCAGGCGCACGCCATCGGGCAGCGGTGCAGCGGGTGCATGCGGCGTCGGAGGTGTGAGAACGGGAACGGGATCGGCGTTCGGCACGTCGCCACGCAGCGGAGCCGGACCGCTCGCGGGCGGTGCGCCGGAATAGGCCGGCGCATGCTCGAACGGCAGATCGAGTTGCAGGGTATCGAGCGCGACGGCGGGGCGCTGTCGCGAAGGGGCTTTCTGCATCGGCTCGGCTTTGCGCTCACGGCGCAGAAATGACGAGAAGAATGAGTAAGGCACGCCGCGGCTCGATATGAAAACGTGAGCCGCTTCAGCGGCCCGCGCCCGCGGCGCCGGCTTCACCCGGCTGCGCGTTCGGCGCGAGGTAAGCGTGCGGATCGATGCGGCGCATTTCCGTCTCGATCCAGCTTTCGACGCGCGCGTTCACTTCCTCGGGTGTGAGGCCGGCCGTATCGATCGGCTTGCCAATCGATACCGTGACTATACCCGGATACTTGATGAAGGAATTGCGTGGCCACACGTGTCCGGCATTGTGCGCGATCGGCACGACCGGCGCGCCGGTCGCCACCGCGAAGCGCGCGCCGCCCGTCTTGTACTTGCCCTGGCTGCCCACACGCGTGCGCGTGCCTTCGGGAAACATGATGACCCACGCGCCTTCGTCCATTCGCGCGCGCCCCTGACGCGTGACCGACACGAACGCGTCGCGGCCCTGCTTGCGGTCGATATGCACCATCTTCAGGAGTCCGAGCGCCCAGCCGAAGAACGGCACATAGAGCAGTTCGCGCTTGAACACGTAGCAGAGCGGACGCGGCATCAGCGCGGGGAACGCGAGCGTTTCCCATGCGGACTGATGCTTCGATAGCAGCACGGCCGGACCGTTCGGCAGGTTCTCCATGCCTTCGATCGTGTAGCGGATGCCGATCAGATACCGCAGCACGACGATCGTCGATTTGCACCAGCCCGCCGCCATCCAGTAGCGCTTGTCGGCGCGCATGAACGGAAACGCAATGAAGCACGCGATTGCGTACGGCGCCGTGTACACGACGAAGTACAGCATCAATAGCAAGGAACGGATGAAGCGCATGGATGAAGCCAGGGTCAGTCTTGGTGACGCATGAGAAAGTGCAGCGCAAACGCGCGCAGATCTTTGTGAACGACAGTGCCTTCGGGCAACTGACCTTCTTCGAGCGTCTTCTCGCCTTTACCGGTGAGCACGAGATGCACAGGAAAACCGAGCGCCCCGCCGGCCTGTAGATCGCGCAGCGAATCGCCGACGACGGGCGTGTCCTCCGGATCGATCTCGAAGCGGTCGATGATCTGCTGCAACATGCCGGGCCGCGGCTTTCTGCAATCGCACTGATCTTCGGCCGTATGCGGGCAGAAGAACACCGCGTCGATGCGCCCGCCGACGGCCGCAGCCGCGCGATTCATCTTCTGATGCATCGCGTTGAGCGCGGCCATGTCGAAGAGACCGCGCCCGATGCCCGACTGATTCGATGCGATCGCCACGCGGTAGCCCGCCTGATTCAGACGCGCGATCGCTTCGAGGCTGCCGGGAATGGCGACCCATTCGTCCGGCGACTTGATGAACGCATCGGAATCGACGTTGATGACGCCATCGCGATCGAGGATCACCAGTTTTCTGTTCATGACCATGAGCGGCGTTTCTTATGCAGCGAGCTTCGAAATGTCCGCGACGCAGTTCATCTGCTGATGCAGCGCGCTCAGCAACGCGAGACGATTGTTACGCAGCGCGGCGTCTTCGGCGTTGACCATCACGTCGTCGAAGAACGTATCGACGCTTTCACGCAACGCGGCGAGCGCGGTCAGCGCTTCCGTGTAGTTGCGCGCGGCGAGCTGGCTCTGCACGCGCGGCGCGACCGCTTCGATCTGCGCGTACAGATTCTTCTCCGCCGCTTCGACGAGCAGTTCCTTGTTCACCGCGGACGGCGCGCCCTGTTCCGACTTCTTCAGGATGTTCGAGATACGCTTGTTGGCCGCCGCGAGCGCCGCCGCTTCCGGCAGCGCGGCGAACTCGCGCACGGCGTCGAGACGCGCGACGATGTCATCGAGGAATTTTTCGTCCCACTTCTGAGGGCCTGCGGCAAGTACCGCGTCGATCTCGCCCACCGCATATCCCCGATCGCGCAAAATTCCATACAGACGGTCCAAGAAGAACAGCGCGATTGCTTCGATCGAGACATCAACTTTTTCCATTCCCGTGAACTGCTTCGCTGCCGCTACGAGGAGATCGCGAAGACGGATTCGGAGTCGATGTTCCAGCAGGATGCGCAAGACGCCCAACGCATGACGGCGCAACGCGAACGGGTCTTTTTCGCCGGTCGGCGCGAGACCGATGCCCCAGATGCCGACGATCGTTTCCAGCTTGTCCGCGAGCGCGACCGCCGCGCCGACGCCCGTCGACGGCGTTTCATCGCCCGAGAAGCGCGGCTGATAATGCTCCGAGCACGCGAGCGCGACTTCTTCCGGCTCGCCGTCGTGGCGCGCGTAGTACGTGCCCATCGTGCCTTGCAGCTCGGGGAACTCGCCGACCATGTCTGTCAGCAAATCTGCCTTCGCGAGACGCGCGGCGCGACGCGTCAACGCGGCATCGACGCCGACCATCGGCGCGATCTCGCCCGCGAGCGCTTCCAGACGCTCGACACGTTGCAGCGCGGAGCCGAGCTTGTTGTGATAGACGACGTTCGCGAGCAGCGGCACGCGATCTTCGAGACGCTTCTTCTTGTCCTGCGTGAAGAAGAACTTGGCATCGGCGAGACGCGGGCGCACGACGCGCTCGTTGCCTTCGACGATCTCGCCGGGCGTCTTCGTATCGATATTCGACACGATCAGAAAGCGCGAGCGCAGCTTGCCGTTCTGATCCGTGAGCGCGAAGTATTTCTGGTTCGTCTGCATCGTGAGGATCAGACACTCCTGAGGCACTTGCAGGAATTCGTCGTCGAAGCGGCATTCGTAGACGACCGGCCATTCGACGAGCGCGTTCACTTCGTCGAGCAGCGCTTCGGGCATCACGACGCGGTCTTCGCCTGCAAACGCCTGAAGCTGCGTGCGGATCGATTCGCGGCGATCGTCGAAATTGGCGACGACGTGCCCTTTGTGACGCAGCGTGTCGGCGTAGTCGTCGGCGCGGGCAATCGCGACGAAGCCTTCCGACATGAATCGATGACCGATGGTCGTATCGCCCGAATCGATACCGAGCGCGCTGACCGGCACGACGTTGCGACCGTGCATCGCGACCAGGCGCTGCACCGGACGCACGAACTGCACGCTGGTGCCGTCCGGACGCTGATACGTCATGACCTTCGGAATCGGCAGCTTGCCGAGGGTTTCGTCAAGCGCGGCTTGCAGGCCGTCGGCGAGCGTCGCGCCCGGCGCTGCGTAGCGCAGGAAGAACGCTTCGGCCTTGCCGTCCTGCGCGCGTTCGAGCTCGGACAGCGGAAAGTCGGGGAAGCCGAGAGCCGCGAGCTTCTTCGCGAGCGGCGGCGTCGGGTTGCCTTCTTTATCGAGCGCGACCGTGACCGGCAGCACTTTCTCGCGCACCTGCTTTTCCGGCGCGACATCGCGCACGTTCTTGATGAGCACGGCGAGGCGGCGCGGCGTCGCGTACTTTTCGAAATCGGGCGTGCCGTCGATCAGATCGCGGGCGGCGAGCCGCTCCACGATGCCATCGGCGAAAGCGGTGCCGAGACGCCCGAGCGCCTTCGGCGGCAGTTCTTCGGTGAGCAGCTCGACGAGGAGCGAAGCGTGATTGGATTGCGTCATTGTTCTGTCGAGCCTCGTCAAACCTGTTCGTTGTTACCCGTGGGCGCGCTTTCGACCTTCAGCGGCGGCGCCCATGCGGGACGCTGCGCTTCCTGTTCGTCGGTGATGAGATCGCGGTCGCCCTTGACCGGATTGCCGAGCATCGGGAAGCCGAGCGCTTCGCGCGAATCGTAGTAAGCCTGGGCGACGAGACGCGACAACGCGCGGATGCGGCCGATGTACGCCGCGCGCTCCGTCACGGAAATGGCGCCGCGTGCATCGAGCAGGTTGAACGTGTGGCCGGCCTTGAGCACGAGCTCATAGGCGGGCAGCGCGAGCTTCGCGTCGATCATCTTCTTTGCTTCTTCTTCGTAGCTCTTGAAGAACGTGAACAGCAGATCGACGTTCGCGTGCTCGAAGTTGTACGTGGATTGCTCGACTTCGTTCTGGTGATAGACATCGCCATACGTGAGCT
This sequence comes from Caballeronia arvi, assembly GCF_001544695.2. Taxonomy (GTDB): domain Bacteria; phylum Pseudomonadota; class Gammaproteobacteria; order Burkholderiales; family Burkholderiaceae; genus Caballeronia; species Caballeronia arvi. The sequence continues at coordinate 82,458 of NZ_FCOM02000013.1, read as the reverse complement.
GACGCAAGACACGACCGGAAGGGCCGTCTTCTTCCCATTCGGTCCAGATGAGGTCGTACACGTTCTCGACCTTCTGCAGATACATAGCGAGGCGTTCGAGACCGTACGTGATTTCGCCGAGCACCGGCTTGCAATCGATGCCGCCCGCCTGCTGGAAGTACGTGAACTGCGTCACTTCCATGCCGTTCAACCACACTTCCCAGCCGAGACCCCACGCGCCGAGCGTCGGATTTTCCCAGTCGTCTTCGACGAAGCGCACGTCGTTCTGCTTCAGATCGAAGCCGAGCGCTTCGAGCGATCCGAGATACAGATCGAGGATGTTTTCAGGCGCGGGCTTCAGCACGACCTGATACTGATAGTAGTGCTGCAGGCGGTTCGGGTTCTCGCCGTAGCGGCCGTCTTTCGGACGGCGCGACGGTTGAACATAGGCCGCGCGCCACGGCTCGGGGCCGATCGCGCGCAGGAACGTGTGGACGTGCGAGGTGCCCGCGCCGACTTCCATGTCGATCGGCTGAAGGAGCGCGCAGCCCTTCTCGTTCCAGTAGGACTGCAGCGTCAGAATGATTTGCTGGAAAGTGAGCATGATTGCCTTTTGCGGGGCGCGGCCATCGTCGTGAGGACGCGACTCGGAGGCTCGGCCGAAGTGCTAAAACGTTGAATTTTAGCCGAATGGAGGGGCGGGTGCGGCTTTTTGGGAGAAGCGCGGCCATGGGCGGGTAAAGCGCGAGCCGCGTCGCAGGGCGCGACGCGGCTTCGTTTCAGTCGATGTTCAGCGCGTGCCCGAACGTTTCCGGTTCGGCGCAAACGCAAACCCGAACGCGAGCAGAATCAACGACACAGCGATCACCGTCATATTCCCGCTCGTCACATACGGCGTGCTGCCCGACGTGCCCTGCACGCGCGCTTCCAACACGCCGGTGGTGAACGTCGGCAGCTTCGAGATGACATCGCCATTCGCCGCGATCGCCGCCGTCATGCCGGTATTGGTCGCGCGTAGCATCGGACGGCCGGTTTCGATCGAACGCATGCGCGCGATCTGAAGATGCTGATCGAGCGCGATCGTATTGCCGAACCACGCGAGATTCGTCGAATTGACGAGAATGCCCGCGGGCGTTTCCTGTTCGCGGATCGTGTGCGCGATCTCTTCGCCGAAGATGTCTTCGTAGCAGATATCGACGGCAACCGGCTGGTTATGCACGATGAACGCCTTCTGCGCGATCGGGCCACGCGCGAGATCGCCGAGCGGAATGCCCATCATGCGCACGAACCAGTGAAAACCGAGCGGCACGAATTCGCCGAAAGGCACGAGATGATGCTTGTCGTACCGATACACGCCGTTCACATGCGGCGTGACACCGAAGAGGCTGTTGGTGAAATCGGTCGCGCGGCCGTCGGGAAGAATCGTGACGCCGATCGCGCCGAAGAGAATCGACGAGTTCGTATCGTCCGCGAAATTGCGGATCGCCACGGCAAAATCCTGCGGAATCTGCACCGAAAGCACGGGCAGCGCCGTTTCCGGCGTGACGATCAGATCGGCGGGCTTCGAGGTGATGAGCCGCTTGTACAGCGCGAGCGATTCATCGACGCCCGACTGCTCGAACTTCATTTCCTGCTTCACGTTGCCTTGCAGAAGGCGCACATCGAGCGGCGCGTTCGCGGGCGTCGTCCATTGCGCGAGCGACAGCAGCATGCCCGCGACGATCAACGCAATCGCAACGATCCCCGGCACGAATGCGAACCGCCGCGTTTTGCGGAACTGCCAGAACGCCTGCACGATCAGCGCGGCAACCAGAGCGAGCACCCAGCCGACGCCATACACGCCGACGATCGCGCCGAAGCCCTTGAGCGGTCCGTCGACTTGCGCATAGCCGCTCGCGAGCCACGGAAAGCCGGTGAACACGAGGCCGCGCAGCCACTCGCCGAGCGCCCACGCGCTCGCGAATGCGAACGCGCCGTGCCATGTCGGTGCGTAGCGCGGCGAAGCTTCGATGTCGCGTGCGGTGGCGGCGTCTTCATCGCCGAAGCGCGCACGTCCCGCGACGAACGACCAGATCATGCTCGAGAGCGCGGGATACATCGCGAGATAGAGCGAGAACAGGGCGACCGCGGCGGCGGCCAGCGGCGCGGCCATGCCGCCGTACACGTGCATGCTCACGTAGAGCCACCACACGCCGGTCACGAAATTGCCGAAGCCGAACGCCCAGCCGGTCGCGGCGGCGCTCTTCCAGCCGTCGGTGCGCGAGAGCCACGCGAAGAACAGCGCGAAGATGACGAGCTCGAGCCAGCCGCCATGCGGCGTCGGCGCGAACGACAAGGTGTTCACGGCGCCGAGCACGGCGGCGACGAGGTAATGCCAGAACGGCAGCGCGCGCGGCGCCGTGGCGGTCACGGACACGTCGCGTTGACGGGAGGGAATGCGAAACGATGAATCGGCCATTGATGACGGTCGCCGGGGCAAACCCGGAGTAAAGCAGAGGTGGGCGAAGGCTTCATGACGGACACCGATGTATTCCGGCGTCCGTTCTCGTGCGCGTCAGTCGCGTAGTTCGTCTTCGTCGTCGCCCGCGTGATGATGTTGCTGCGCGAGATTCGGCACGCGCCGCACGAGGAGAACGTGAATCTGCCGAGCGTCGCCGCGCAGGATCTCGAACACGAACTCGTCGATGCGCACCTTTTCGCCGCGATGCGGCACGCGCCCGAAGCGATGCGTGACGAGCCCGCCGATGGTGTCCACTTCGTCGTCAGAGAAATCGGCGCCGAACTCCTCGTTGAACTGTTCGATGCCGGTCAACGCGCGCACGCGATACTTGCCGTCGGGCGTCGCGATGATGTTGCCGGCTTCTTCGTCGAAGTCGTATTCGTCCTCGATGTCGCCGACGATCTGCTCCAGCACGTCCTCGATGGTGATGAGGCCCGCGACGCCGCCGTATTCATCGACGACGATCGCGATGTGATTGCGATTCACGCGGAAGTCGTGCAGCAGCACGTTCAGGCGCTTCGATTCCGGGATGAAGACGGCGGGGCGCAACATGCCGCGCACGTCGAATTCCTCTTCGGCGTAGTAGCGCAGCAGGTCTTTGGCGAGCAGCACGCCAATGATGTTGTCGCGGTTGCCTTCGTAGACCGGATAGCGCGAGTGTGCTTTTTCGAGCACGAAGGGGATGAACTCGGCGGGCGTCTCGGCGATATTGATGGCGTCCATCTGGGCGCGCGGAATCATGATGTCGCGAGCGCTGAGGTCGGACACCTGGAAGACGCCTTCGATCATCGAGAGCGAGTCGGCGTCGAGCAAGTTGCGCTCGTGCGCGTCCTGAAGCACTTCGAGAAGTTCGTCGCGCGATTCGGGCTCGTGCGAGATGAAATCGGTCAAACGTTCGAGAAGCGAGCGTTTTTCCTGCGGTTTGTCGGTATGGCGTCGACTGGGATAGGGTTCGTTCATAGCGGAGCGCCCGGAAGTGACCGGGCGCGGGTTTTCGGAGAGTTAAGCATACACCAAGGGAAACGGCGGGCTGCGTGGCGCGGCGCGCATGTCATGAGCCCATCCTAGCCGATAAATATGCGACGAGTGTGTCCGCCCGCAAGCGTTGACCAAACGGCCGATGGTTCACGAAGGATCACTGCGGCTTCTGCCCCTGACACCGCCTCAACAACCCCTCCAGCGCCCGATCCGGCATTCCGCTTTCGCGCAGCGCCTCGACGGTCCGGCTGACGTAATCGAGCGTCGTGCCGTAGCGGCCGCTCGCGCATCCGAGCACCGTGCGCACGATCGGATCGGCGAGTTTGCCCGTGTAAGACGCCGCTTCCCGCCGCATCACGAACGCGAGCGCGTCTACGCGCCGTCCGTCCGCGAGCGTGCACGGCAGCCACGCGGGCCGATACGAGCCCATCGCCATTTCGCGGCGCCAGAGCACGTCGAGATGTTCGGTCGCCCCGACGCCCTCGAGACGAAACGCCATGCCGGTGCACGATCCGCCGCGATCGAGCGCGAGCACGAGGCCCGGCTGTTCCGGTGTGCCGCGATTCACGCGCGACCACAGATAAAGCCCGCGATGATAGCCATGCACCTTGCCGCGCACCGCTTCGACCGTCGGCAGTCCGGGGTTCCAGATCAGCGATCCGTAACCGAAGAGCCACACGTCCGACTTGCCGTCCCAATGTGCAAACGCAGCTTCACGCGATGCCGCGAGTTCGGCCTCCGTCCACAACGCGGATTCGCCGAGCGCCGGCGGATAGTCCGGGCAGGGCGCGGACGCATTTTCAGTGAGAGGAGTGGCGTCGGGCAGCTTGTCGTTCACAGCGTGTTGGGCTTTGGACCGGGATCAGGTCAGAGGCACGTAAGGATCGGAAAATCCCAGAGACTGCATGATATCCGTCTCGATCGATTCCATCTCGTGCGCCTCGCTTTCGACCTCGTGGTCGTAGCCCTGCGCATGCAGCGTGCCGTGGACGATCAGATGCGCGTAATGCGCCGCGAGCGGCTTGCCTTGCTCGGCCGCTTCGCGCTCGACGACCGGGCAGCACAGAATCAGGTCGCCCGCGACGGGATCGTCTTCGGATTCCGCATAGGCGAACGTGAGCACGTTCGTCGCGTAATCCTTCTGCCGATACGTCCGGTTGAGCATCCGGCCTTCTGTCTCGTCGACGAAACGCACCGTCAACTCAGCATCCGCGAAAAGTGCGGCCTTGATCCAGCGCGCGACCGTCGCGCGCGGCAGGATCGCCTTGTGCGACGGGAACGCCTTCGCTGCGGGAAACTGCATCGTCAAGGTAAGGCGCGGCGTCATCAGGATTTCTGCTGCGCCTGTTGCGCCTGACGTGCCGCTTCGGCCAATGCGGCGTCTTTCTGCGCCTGCGCATCGTAAGCCTCGACGATGCGCGCGACGAGCGGATGCCGCACCACGTCCGCCGACGTGAAGTGCGTGATCGCGATGCCGCGCACTTCCGACAACACATGCTGCGCTTCGATGAGCCCGCTCTTCTGGCCGCGCGGCAAGTCGACCTGCGTCGTGTCGCCGGTGACGACCGCCTTCGAGCCGAAGCCGATACGCGTCAGGAACATCTTCATCTGCTCGGGCGTGGTGTTCTGCGCTTCGTCGAGAATGATGAACGCGTGGTTCAGCGTGCGGCCGCGCATGTACGCGAGCGGAGCGATTTCGATCATCTGGCGCTCGAACATCTTCGCCGTCTTGTCGAAGCCGAGCAGGTCGTAGAGCGCGTCATAGAGCGGCCTCAGATATGGATCGACTTTCTGCGCGAGATCGCCCGGCAGAAAGCCGAGCCGCTCGCCCGCTTCGACGGCCGGCCGCGTCAGCACGATGCGCTTCACCTGATCGCGCTCGAGCGCATCGACCGCGCACGCGACCGCCAGATACGTCTTGCCCGTGCCCGCCGGCCCGATGCCGAAGGTCACATCGTGCTGAAGAATCTGCTTCAGATATTCGCGCTGCGCCGGCGTGCGGCCGCGCAAGTCGGCGCGGCGCGTATAGAGCTTCGGACCGTGATCCTCGTCGTCGCCGAGATCGATCGTGGCGCTCGGTTCATCGAACGGATGATCCGGATCGACGGCGCGAAAACGCGGATCGGCTTCGCCTTCTTCGCCATTGGCCTCGCGCGCTTCCCGCGCACGGCGCGTCGCATGACGCGCTTCGACGAGCGCGAGCTGAATATCGTCGACGGAAATCGGATCGCGCGCGCGGTTGTAGAAGTTTTCGAGCGCGGCGAGTGCGACTTTCGCGCCACGGCCACGAATCGAAATCTTGTGGCCGCGCCGCGAAAGTGTCACGTCGAGCGCCTGCTCGATCTGCCGCAGGTTTTCATCGAGCGGGCCGCAGAGGTTGGCGAGCCGCGCGTTGTCCTCGCGCGGTGCGGTGAATTCCAGATGCTGCGTAGGAGCGTTCTTCAAAGTGTCCTGTCTTCAATTAGCGACTGCGGTCGTCTCTGGCACGAGCACCAGCTCGCCGCGCAGCGAATGTGGATACGCATGCACGATCTTCACGTCGATCATCTGGCCGATCAGACGCGCGTGCGATTCCACCGGCGCGGGGAAATTGACGACGCGATTGTTCTGCGTGCGTCCGGCGAGCTCGTTCGGGTCCTTGCGCGCCGGGCGCTCGACCAGAATGCGTTCGACTTTTCCGACCATCGATTCGCTGATACGCTGCACGTTTTCCTCGATCGTCGCCTGCAAATGTTGCAGACGCTTGAGCTTGACTTCGCGAGGCGTGTCGTCGTGCAGATTCGCGGCGGGCGTGCCGGGGCGCGGGCTGTAGATGAACGAAAAGCTCGTGTCGTAGCGCATCTCGTCGACGAGCACCATCATCTTGTTGAAATCGTCTTCCGTCTCGCCGGGGAAGCCGACGATGAAGTCCGTCGACAGCGACAAATCCGGACGGATCGCGCGCAATTTGCGAATGACCGACTTGTATTCGAGCACGGTGTAGCCGCGCTTCATCGCCATCAGGATGCGGTCCGAGCCGTGCTGCACCGGCAAGTGCAAGTGCGAGACGAGCTTCGGCACCTTCGCGTAGGTATCGATGAGACGCTGCGTGAATTCCTTCGGATGCGAAGTCGTATAGCGAATGCGTTCGATGCCCGGCACGTCCGCGACGTACTCGATGAGCGTCGCGAAATCCGCTATTTCGCTCGAACCGAGCGTCAGCGCGCCGCGATAGGCGTTCACGTTCTGCCCGAGCAACGTGACTTCGCGCACGCCCTGATCGGCGAGCCCGGCGATCTCGGTGAGCACGTCGTCGAGCGGACGGGAGACTTCCTCACCGCGCGTGTACGGCACGACGCAATAGCTGCAATATTTCGAGCAGCCTTCCATGATCGACACGAACGCGCTCGGGCCGTCGACACGCGCGGGCGGCAGATGATCGAACTTCTCGATTTCGGGGAAGGAGATGTCGACTTGCGCGCGGCCAGTGGCGCGGCGCTGGTCGATCATCGCGGGCAGACGATGCAGCGTCTGCGGACCGAATACGAGATCGACATACGGCGCGCGCGCGACGATCGACGCGCCTTCCTGGCTCGCGACGCAACCGCCGACGCCGATCAGCAGATTCGGATTCGCTTCCTTGAGCTCGCGCACGCGGCCGAGATCGGAGAACACTTTCTCCTGGGCCTTTTCGCGCACCGAGCACGTGTTGAACAGAATGACGTCCGCGTCTTCGGGCGTGTCCGTCTTGACGAGGCCTTCAGCGGCGCCGAGCACGTCGACCATTTTGTCGGAGTCGTACTCGTTCATCTGGCAGCCGAAGGTCTTTACATAAACTTTCTTGGTCATGAATCGTCGCCGGTCGCAGTGGTTAACCTGGGGGCGCTGGTAAGAGATTGAAGGGTTTCGCGAGCGCTTCTACGCTGAACGGCCCGCTTTTTACTGCAATTTAGCCCGATATTATAGCGCCGGCAGCCATTCCTGACGCCGTGGCGCGCCTGTCCGGCGGATACGCGAGTTCGCCGAGCAGTTCGTCCGTCGTCTTTTGGAAACGCTCGACCAGAAAGTCCAGCAACACGCGCACGCGCGGCGCCATGTAGCGGTTCGCGTGAAAGAGCGCGTGGACCGCGGCCTCGTGCGTGCACCAGTCGGGCAGCACCATCCTGAGCGTGCCGGCGCGGACATCGGCGGCGATATCCCAGATCGATTTATGCGCGATGCCGTGTCCCGCCAGCGCCCACTCGCGCAGCAGCGCGCCGTCGTTGGTTTCCCAGGCGTCTGCGAGCGGGATCGTGTACGCGTAGCGCTCGTCGCCGCGCCTGAAGCTCAGCTCGTTGAGCGGCCCGGCCGCCGTGACCACGACGACGAAATCGTGCCCGACGAGTTCTGCGGGCGTTGCCGGCGTGCCTTTGCGCGCGAGATAGTCCGGCGACGCGCACAACACCCGGCGATTCGGCGCGAGCGCGCGCGCGGCAAGCCCGCTGTCGGGCGGCGCGCCGAAGCGGATCGCGAGATCGATTTCCTCCTGCAGCAGATTCGACACGGAATCGGACAGCGTCAGTGCGAACCGCACGTCCGGATGCAGCGCGCTGAATTCATCGAGCCAGCCGCGCAACAGCGAGCGCCCGAAATTCGATGTCGCCGAAATGCGCACCTTGCCGCGCACGACGTTCTGGCCGGCCTGAAGCGCGGCTTCGGCGTCGTCGATCGCCTGTAGCGCCACGCGGCAATGCTGCAGATACAGGCGGCCTTCGTCGGTGACGCGCAACTGGCGCGTCGTGCGTTCGAAGAGCCGCGTGTGCAGCGCTTTTTCCAGCTTGATGAGGCGCGCGCTCGCCGCCGCCGGCGACAGCCCGAGCTTGCGCCCCGCCGCCGAAAGGCTGCCTGCCGCCGCCGCTTCCACGAAAAGACGCATGTCGCCGAGCCGATCCATCGTCATTTTCAAATCCGCCTTGAGAATGATTCAAAGCGTAGACCAATTCTCAATCGTGCGCTGCAACCGGACAATGCGCTCAGTCCCTGGAGACAAGTCATGCAACTCGACCATGTCACGCTCGTCGCGCCCGACTGCGATGCGCTCATGCGCTTTTTCGTCGATATCGCCGGGATGCGGATCGGTCCGCGGCCGCCGTTTGGCGTCGGCGGCTACTGGCTGTATCTCGGCGCGCGGCCGGCGGTGCATCTGATCGCAACGGGCGTCGCGGCTTCATCGGACAGTCCGAACGCGACGCGTATCGATCATCTGGCGCTGCGCATCGACGATGAAGCCGAGTGGCGCGCGTTGCTCGAACGTCTCGACTGCCGCGGCTACGCGTATCGGCTCGCCGACGTGCCGCTCGCCCGCGAGCGTCAGCTTTTCGTGCGGCTGGCGCCGGCCGTGGTCGTCGAATTCGTGATCGCGCAATTCTGAATCTGATCTGGAGTCAACATGCCTCTTCCGCTTCTCGCGCTGGCGATCAGCGCCTTTGCCATCGGCACGACGGAGTTCGTCATCATGGGCCTTCTGCCCAACGTCGCGCACGATCTCGCCGTGTCAATTCCGTCGGCGGGCCTGCTCGTCACCGGTTACGCGCTCGGCGTCGCGGTCGGCGCGCCGTTGCTCGCCGTGCTGACCGCCAGGATGCCGCGCAAGCTCGCGCTGCAATTGCTGATGGCCGTGTTCATCGTCGGCAACGTGCTGTGCGCGGTCGCGCCGGGCTACGGCCTGCTGATGGTCGCGCGCGTCGTGACCTCGTTCGCGCACGGCTCGTTCTTCGGCATCGGCGCAGTCGTGGCCGCGTCGCTCGTGCCGGCGGAAAAGCGCGCGAGCGCCATCGCGCTGATGTTCACCGGGCTCACGCTCGCGAACGTGCTGGGCGTGCCGTTCGGTACATTCGTCGGACAGGAGTTGGGCTGGCGCGCGACCTTCTGGATCGTCGCTGGTCTGGGCGTGCTCTCCGCGCTCGGCGTGACGGCGCTCGTGCCGAACCGCCATGACGCAGCGCCGAGCGGCCTCGGCCGGGAAGTGCGCGTGCTGCGCGACCCGCAGGTCTGGCTCGCGCTGACGATGACGGTGCTCGGCTTCGGCGGCGTGTTCGTGGTGTTCACTTACATTGCGCCGATTCTCGAACAGGTCGGCGGCTTCTCGCCGCGCGCCGTCACGCTGATTCTGGTGCTGTTCGGCGTCGGGTTGACGATCGGCAATACGATCGGCGGCCGACTCGCCGACCGCGCGCTGATGCCGTCGCTGATGGCCATTCTGTTTACGCTCGCCATCGTGATGGCGGTGTTCGCGAAGACGAGTCACAGCCAGATCGGCGCGATCGTCACGATTTTCGTGTGGGGCATTGCGGCTTTCGCGACGGTGCCGCCGCTGCAGACGCGCGTCGTCGAGAAGGCGAAGGACGCGCCGAATCTTGCGTCGACGCTGAATATCGGCGCATTCAACGTGGGCAATGCCGGTGGCGCGTGGCTCGGCGGCGCGGTGCTGACGCACGGCCACGGACTCGACGCGCTGCCGTGGGCCGCCGCCGTGGTTGCGGTCGCCGCGCTCGGCGTGACGTGGCTCGCCGCGCGGCTGGATGCGCCGCGCGTTACTTCGGACATAAACGCAGCCGACGCCTGCTGAGCGCTTATCATGTTGGCTCAACGTAATCCGAGCCAACATGATCGATCATCTCATCTGCGATTGCGACGGCGTGCTCGTCGATAGCGAAGTCATCGCGGATCGCGTGATGCTGGACGTCCTCACCGAGACGTTTCCCGGCATCGACTTCAAACCGGTCGTCAAGACGGCTTTCGGGCAGCAGACCTCACGCTTTCTGGCCCATCTGGAGACGAAGTTCGGCATCGCGATGCCGCCGAATTTCGTCAATACGATCGAGGCGCGCGTCTCCGTCGAGCTCGCGAGCTCGGTCGGACCGATCGCCGGCGTGCGCGCCGCGCTGGAAGGCTGCGGGCTGCCGGTCGCGGTGGTGTCGAACAGCCGCATGGAGCGCGTGCGCGCATCGGTGCGGCGCGCGGGTCTGTCCGAGATCGTCGGCGCGCGCGTCTTCAGCGCGCAGCAGGTCGAGCGGCCGAAGCCTTATCCCGATGTCTATCTGCTAGCGGCGCGCACGCTCGAAATCGATCCGGCGCGCTGCCTCGTCGTGGAGGACAGCGTCGCCGGACTGACGGCGGCGCGCGCGGCGGGCATGAAGACGATTGCGTTCGTCGGCGCGAGCCATATTCCGTCCGGCTACGCGCAGGTGCTGCGCGAAACCGGCGTCACGCGGATCATGGAACACATGGACGAACTGCCCGCGCTCGTCGCGGCGGGCGTGCGTGGGGACTTCGGCGACGTGCTGTCCTGATTTTTACGCGGCTTCCTCGACCGCTTCTTCAACAGATTCTTCGACCGGTTGACGCGCGGCCGCCAGCGCCTCACGAAATTCCACCAGCTCCGCGATGGTCAGCATCGGCAGGCCGTGCTCCTTCGCGAAGCGCTCGACCTGTGCGCCGCGCGTCATCGTGCCGTCGGGGTTCATCAGTTCGCACAGCACGCCGGCGGGTTTGAGACCGGCGAGGATCGCCAGGTCGACGGTGCCTTCCGTGTGGCCGCGCCGTGCGAGCACGCCGCCCGGCATCGCGCGTAGCGGGAATACGTGACCGGGCCGGACGATATCGCCCGGCTTCGCGTGATCGGCGATGGCCGCGCGAATCGTCGTCACGCGATCGGCCGCCGACACGCCCGTGGTCACGCCTTCGCGTGCTTCGATCGACACGGTGAACGCGGTGCCGTAGCGGCTGCCGTTGGCGGCGGCCATCGGCGGGAGTTCGAGCGCGCGCACTTTTTCGTCGGGCAGGCAAAGGCACACGATGCCGCTGCATTCGCGGATGAGCAGGGCCATCGTGGCGTCGGTGAGCCTCTCGGCGGCGACGATCAGGTCGGCTTCGTTCTCGCGGTCGTCATCGTCCTGCAGGACGACGGGGCGGCCTTCGCGCATGGCGTCGAGCGCGGCGGCGATGCGCGCCGGAATAGCGGACGATGCGAGTTGCGGAAGGTCGGAGGCGGCGTCATCGGCGATGACGGCGGGTGCGGCGAACGACAGGCTGGTGGTAGCTTGGGTCTGGGACATGTGAAACGCTCTCGCGCAAAAATTTAAGCGAAAAACGTTTCAGGGCATTGCAAACAGACAGAACGACACCCCGCGGCGACGCTTGAGCGGCGTCGTCCGGTTCGGCGCGATGCATGAATCGCGGAGGGGAACGGACATGACCATCTGCACATCTTCTCTCATCCGGACTGTGACCGTCGGCTCTGGCATCTCACCAGATCTGCTGACCCCGCGCATGTTGCTCGCGCGGGCGCTCGCGGGCTCGTGGTCTGGCCGCGAAGCCTCGCCACATACCGCCGGTGGGGAATTACACCCCGCCCTGAAGACGTACTGAATGCCTTCGGGCCGTGACCCGTCAGCTTTTTTAGGATACCGCACGCGCGGGCTTTTTGCACCGCCGCATGCGTCATAAGCTTTGCAAAAAGCGCCGTCTAGCTATCGGCCCAGGCCTTCGCCGCATTGACCGCGCGTTGCCACCCGGCGAGACACGACTCGATTTCCCCTGCGGGCATCGACGGCGCGAAACGCCGTTCGAGCTGCCATTGCGCGTTCAGCTCGCCGACATCCTTCCAGTAGCCGACCGCGAGCCCCGCGAGGTAGGCCGCCCCCAGCGCGGTCGTTTCCGCGATGCGCGGGCGCGCGACTTCGACGCCGAGGAGATCCGCCTGGAACTGCATCAGCAGATCGTTCGCGCAGGCGCCGCCGTCGACGCGCAATTCGCCAATGCGCATGCCCGAGTCCGCTTCCATCGCCTTGAGCACGTCGAGCGACTGATACGCGATCGAGTCGAGCGCCGCGCGCGCGATGTGGCTCGATGTCGTGCCGCGCGTCACGCCGAAGAGCGTGCCGCGCGCACGCGCGTTCCAGTGCGGCGCGCCGAGTCCGGCGAACGCGGGCACGAAGTAGACGCCGTCGCTATGCGGCACGCCGCGCGCGAGCGTTTCGATATCGCTCGCTCGGCGGATGATCCCGAGCCCGTCGCGCAACCATTGCACGACCGCGCCTGCGATAAAGATGCTGCCTTCGAGCGCATAGTCGACCCGGTCGCCGATCTGCCATGCGATCGTCGTGACGAGGTTATTGCGCGACTCGATCGGCTTTGCGCCCGTGTTCGTGACGAGGAAGCACCCTGTGCCGTAGGTGTTCTTCACCATGCCGGAGTCCGTGCACATTTGCCCGAAAAGCGCCGCGTGCTGATCGCCGGCCAGCGATGCGAGCGGGACGTCCGCGGCGAATACCGTGCCTTGCGTCGCGCCGTACACCTCGGACGAGGAGCGCACTTCGGGCAGCATGCGGCGCGGAATGTCGAGCGCGTCGAGCAGTTCGTCGTCCCAGCGCCGCTCGTGGATGTTGAAGAGCATCGTGCGCGAGGCGTTCGTGATATCGGTGATGTGCATGCCATGCCGCGTGAAATTCCACACGAGCCAGCTGTCCACGGTGCCGAAGGCGAGCCGCCCTTGCCGCGCCTTGTCGCGCGCGCCTTCGACGTTGTCGAGGATCCAGCGGATCTTCGTCGCGGAGAAGTAGGCGTCGATCGGCAGGCCGGTTTTTGCGCGCACCATCGCTTCGAGGCCGCGTGACTTGAGTTCATCGCAAAGGCCTGCCGTGCGCCGGTCCTGCCAGACGATGGCGTTATATACCGGCTTGCCTGTCTCCCGATCCCAGACGATGGTGGTCTCGCGCTGGTTCGTGATGCCGACCGCCGCGATCGACGAGGCGGTCACGCCCGCGCGCGTGACGGCTTCCGCGGCGACGCCTGCCTGAGTCGACCAGATCTCCAGCGGATCATGCTCGACCCAGCCCGCTTGCGGATAAATCTGCCGGAATTCCTTCTGCGCCACGGACACGACGTTGCCGCTCCTGTCGAACAGCATGGCGCGCGAGCTGGTGGTGCCCTGGTCGAGCGCGAGAACGTACTGATCCTGCATGGTCTCCTCCGGTCTGAACGGACATGGACGCGATGTCCGTCTGCGCAATCTATCGGAGCGAGGCCACGCGGACAACCTGGCCGAATGTCATAGGCCGCGCGACATGTCTGACGTCTTGCGCAAAATGCCTATGCCATTCGGCCGAGTGGCGCAGCGCTGCCGATGGGCCGATACTGGCGGCACCAGATCGAACGAAGGGTGAGAGCGATGCGAGTGTCGTTGGTTTCAGGCGTGCTGGGTGCGGCGCTGCTGGCGGGCTGTGTGGGAACGCCGAGTCTCGATAGCGCCACGGGCGCGGCGTCGTTCAACGCGCTGCAAGGCATGTGCGCAACGTCCCCGGTCGATTACGGCGCGGACGCGCAATCCGTCTACTCGGCCTTCTTCGATGCCTATGTGGCCGAGCGTCGAGGCGGGCTGTCGAAAGAGCGCTTCTGCGCGTTCCAGGCGGCGATCGCTGAACGGTATCGCGCCTATCGGGCGAATCCCGGCCCCGAGGCACAAAGCGCCTGGGCGAAATTCTTTCTGGATCAGCGCGCGCAGGCGTTGAGCTGGCGTGCCGCGGTCGACCCGACACTGCGCGCCGGATGAAGCGGCTTGCTTTGAGATGAGAGAGGTGCAACGGACGCGGCCGCTGGCCGCGCCCTGAGTCCTGAGTCCTGCTGCGCGTGCTACGAGTAGCGTTTGAAAGCCTTGACGGTGGAGTCCCCGGTGGCCGTGAGGCGCCATTGCTGACGTCCGGAGGCGAGATTCTCGAGCTGAACGAGCTGGCGTTCGAGCAGGGCATCGAGTTCTGCGCGTTCCATGTCGACCTGATTGGGCGCTTCCTGAACCAGTAGCAGCGTGGCAAATTCGTGCGGACTCAGCATTGTGTTCTCCATGACGACCGAACGGCATAAGCAGCCGGCTTTGTAAGCCGGATCTTTTTGCATCGAAGCGTTGTACGGGGAAACTGAAAAACTGCCGGGCAAAGGCGTTGATTTTGTACTGCGTTTGCCGGGAATTGGGATTGTAGGCAAGCGTCTGACAAGTGCCAAATTTGCAGTGAAAATTTTCGCTTTGACTTTTTGACCGCGCCGAGGCGGTCCATCGTTCGCGTGAATTTGGAGAATCCACTCGAACTTCGTGCGGCGGCGCACACAAACGCGGCCGCTGCGGGGAAGCGAATCCGTATCGTGCATCGGCCCATTCATGCGCGTTGTTCATCAATTCATACGATAAATGAATTTGTTTTGGATTAAGCGGACAATGCAATATTTCTCTTTTGCCCGGTCGCTGCTAAAAACAGCCGGGACGCTCGGTCTCTTCGCATTTCGGACTTCATTCAATGACTCGCTTCAACTGGCAAAACCCGTATCCCACGCCGCGCCTGCCGGTGTTCGCCCGCAATATCGTTTCGACATCGCATCCGCTCGCCGCGCAAGCGGGCTTGCGCATGCTCTGGAAGGGCGGCAATGCCGTCGATGCGGCCATCGCTGCGGCGGCCGCCATTACCGTTGTCGAGCCGGTGTCGTGCGGCCTGGGCGGCGATGCCTTCGCGCTCGTCTGGGACGGCAAGAAGCTGCATGGGCTGAACGCATCGGGCGTGTCGCCGGCCGCCTGGAACATCGATTACTTCCGGCGCAAATACGGCGAGGAAGACGGGCTCGCGCGCCAGCCGAAGCGCGGCTGGGACACGGTCACGGTGCCCGGCGTCATTGCGGGCTGGGAGGCGCTGCACGGGAAGTTCGGCTCGCTGCCTTTCGCCGACCTGATGGAGCCTGCCATCGAGATCGCCGAGCGCGGTCATGCGGTGGCGAGCATCGTCGCGTACAAGTGGGCGGCGGCGGTTCCGGAACTGAAGGATCAGCCGGGCTTCGCGGATGTCTTCATGCCGCGCGGCCGCGCGCCCGAAGTGAGCGAGCTCGTGCGCTTTCCCGGCCACGCGAAGACGCTGCGGCTGCTCGCGCAGCACGGTCCGCGCGCGTACTACGAGGGTGAGATCGCGGAGCGCATCGTGTCGTTTGCACGCGAGGGCGGCGCAGCACTATCGATGGACGACCTGCGCAACTATCGCGCGGACTGGGTCGAGCCGATCAGCAAGGACTATCGCGGCTACACGGTGCATGAGATTCCGCCGAACGGGCAGGGCATTGCGGCGCTCATCGCGCTCGGCATTCTCGACAAGTTCGATGTCAGCGCGCTCACCGTCGATCGCATCGAGTCGCAGCATTTGCAGATCGAGGCGATGAAGCTCGCATTCGCCGACGTCTATCGCTATGTCGCCGATCCGCGCTCCATGGAAGTGACGCCCGAGCAGATGCTCGACGACGCGTATCTCGCACAGCGCGCGAAGCTCATCGACCCGGCGAAGGCCACGCAGTTCGACTTCGGCATGCCGAAGGCGGGCGGCACCATCTACATGTCGGTCGCCGACGAGCGCGGCATGATGGTGAGCTTCATCCAGTCGAATTACATGGGCTTCGGCTCGGGCGTGGTCGTGCCGGATACCGGCATCTCCCTGCAAAACCGCGGCTGCGGCTTTTCGATGGATCCGAAGTCCGCGAACGTCGTCGAAGGCGGCAAGCGCCCGTTCCATACGATCATTCCCGCGTTCCTGACGCAAGAAGTCGATGGCACGCGTGAAGCGGTCATGAGCTTCGGCGTCATGGGCGGCGACATGCAGCCGCAGGGTCATCTGCAATCCGTCGTGCGTATGCTCGACTACGGCCAGCAACCGCAGGCCGCGTGCGATGCGCCGCGCTGGAAGGTCAACCGCGACTTCACGATCGACATCGAGGCCACGCTCGATCTGCAAACCGCGCGGGCGCTCGAAGGCCTCGGCCACACGATCAAGTCCGTCGACGATCCTTACATGGACTTCGGCTCCGGCCAATACATCTGGAAGCTCGATCGCAACGATCCTGAGCGCGGATATGTCGCGGCAAGCGACAGCCGGCGCGACGGACTCGCCGCCGGGTTCTGATTCCGCTTCGGAGGCCGCGCCGCATGAGCGGCCTCCAATCACGATTACCTCGTGTTCATTCGCTGCTTTCGGGCACGCGAAAGGGACCGTGCGTGCCCGCATCGGGCGAATAGAGAGGAAGCGCCATGAGCGAACAGGTATATCGAGCGCCGGAGTCTGAAACGTCCCCGGCCAAAGCAGCGCCCTCCAAGGCGATGATCCGCCGCATCGTGTTTTCGTCGTCGGTCGGCAACGCGCTCGAATGGTTCGACTTTCTCGTCTACGGCTACTTCGCGACGGTCATCGCGAAAGCGTTCTTCCCGTCGCACGACGAGTGGCTTTCGACCATGCTGGCCATCGGCACGTTCGGCATCTCGTTTCTCATGCGCCCGCTCGGCGCAGTCGTGCTCGGCATCTACGGCGACCGCAAAGGGCGCAAGGCCGCGCTCACGCTCGCCATTCTGCTGATGATGATCGGCACGCTCACGATGGCGGTGATGCCGTCGTATCAACAAATCGGTGTCGCGGCGCCGCTGCTGATTTTGCTCGCGCGACTCGTTCAAGGTTTCGCGGTCGGCGGCGAATTCGGCAGCGCGACTGCGTTCATGGTCGAGCACAGTGAATCGCGGCGCGGCTATTACGCGAGCTGGCAGTTCGCGAGCCAGGGACTCGCTGCGATCACGGCCGCGGCGTTCGGCGCGCTTCTGAGCGCGTGGCTGCCGCAGCCGCAACTCGAAAGCTGGGGATGGCGCATTCCGTTCGTCTTCGGTCTGCTCGTCGGTCCGGTCGGCTATTACATCCGTTCGCATCTGGACGAAACGCCGGAGTTTCTCGCGACGCGTTCCGCAGCGAAGGCTAGCGCTCCCGGCGTCTCGTTCTCGAATCAATGGCTCAATCTGTTGCTCGCGGTGGGCATCGTCGCGCAGTCGACAGTGGGCGTGTATGTCCTTCAGCTCTACATGCCGATGTACGCGGTCAAGCAGTTGCATCTGCCGGCGGCTGCATCGTTTGCCGTCGTCGTGCTCAATGGCGGACTTCAGTTCGTCTTTTCCCCGCTGATGGGCGCGCTCTCCGACCGGCTCGGACGTATCCGCATCATGCTCGGGACGTCGATCGTCATGGGTGTCACGATTTATCCGATGTTTGCATGGCTGCAAACGCATCCGACCGTCGCCTCGCTCGTCGTGCTGCAAGCCGTCGCGGGCATTTTGAAGGCCGCGTACTCCGGTCCGATGCCCGCGCTGATGTCCGAAATCTTTCCGACACGCGTGCGCTCGACCGGCCTATCGATCGGTTATGCGCTCGGCGTGACGCTCTTCGGCGGTTTCGCGCCGACGATCGTCGAGGCGTTCATCCACGTCACCGGCGACAAGCTCGCGCCGAGCTACTACGTGTTGATGGCCGCGGTGCTGTCGGGCGTGTCGCTGGCGATCGTCGCGTGGCGCATGCGCGCGGCGCGGCGAGCGACGTAGCGACGCATCCAGATTACGTTTGCATTTCCCAGGTATCGACTTCAAGCAAGAATCGGCACGTTTCATGCTGCGCTGCATCGAAGGCCGCCGTCCGAGTCGTAAGAATTTGGCCCGAACGGAACCGGCGCACCGCGCATGAGTCTGTCCCCATGTCTGCAAACTCGTTGCAGGGCGGCTAAGATGGAAAGACAAGCCGCTAATACTTGAAGTTGAGGACGCCAGGACGAAAACCGCGCCTGGCGTCACCTGAACCTCGGCCGTCTCTTGTTGGCCGATGGCGCGTTCAGTCCAGCCTGGGAGCGCGGATATATGCACACAGACAGTACTCACGTGATGCCGTGGCGCATCGAAGACATCGATCTCACGCGGATCGATCGCAACAAGGCAGCGTCCAACGAGCATCTTCTTTTGTTGTTGTGCGCCTGCTCGTTCATCGAGAGCGGCACGGACCTTTACACCAGTAATCTAAGCAAGTATTTTCACGACGACCCCGAGATCTCGGCGTGGCTCAACAATGAGTGGGAGCCCGAAGAGATGCAGCACGGCAGGGCGCTCAAGACTTACATCAATTACGTGTGGCCCGGATTCGACTGGGACACGGCGTTCAAGAATTTCTTCGACGAATACTCGCTCACCTGCTCATACGAGGCATTCGAGAAGAAGCGCGCGCTCGAGATGGTGGCGCGTTGCGTCGTCGAGACGGGCACCGCCACGCTGTATCGAGCGATCAACGAATGTTCCGACGAACCGGTGCTCAAAGAGATCACTGACAACATTCGCACGGACGAAGTGCGGCACTACAAGCACTTTTTCCACTTCTTCAAGAAGTGGAACAAGATCGAAGGCAATGGCCGCATGGCCGTGCTCGGCGCGCTCGTGCGGCGCGTGGCGGAGTTGAAGAGCGAAGATTCGGAGATTGCGCTACGGCATGTCTTCGCCATTCGTTATCCTGAGCATGCGCAGGATGCGCAGTACAACCGTGAGCTTTCCGCACGCGTGAATGCGCTCGTGCGGCGCAATCTGTCCGCGGATCAGGCCATCAAGATGCTGCTCAAGCCGCTCGACTTGCCCGCGCGGATTCAGCCCGGCGTGCACTATCCGCTCTCGAAGATGACGCAGTTGTTCTTCCGCTAACCCCTCACCCGACGATGCCGGTCCCACGCCGGCATCTTTATATGACCGATCCCCACGCGCCGCCCTCGCTTGCCTCGCATTCCATCTTCGATGAATGGCCGCCCGAACTGCGCGCGCTCTTCGACGGCACGCTCGCGGGCGCCGATGTCGGTTTCACCGCATCGCTCTGCGCCGCCGATCAAGGTCATCGCGTGCGAACCGCGCTATTGGGCGCCGGGGAACTGCTCGCGCCCGACGCGCGCACGCTTGCGTTCGCGCTGTGGCCGACGTCGCGGACCGCGCAGGCCGTCATCGCGACGGGGCGCGCGACGCTCACCTTCGTGTTCGACGAGGCGTTCTATCAGGTGCATCTCGATGCGCGCCAGGTGTCGCTGGACGACGTGCCGCTCGCGTGCTTCGTCGGCACGATCGAGAGCGGTGAAATGCAGCGGGTGGGTTATGCGCGACTCACGAATGGAATCGCGTTCGAACTGACTGATGCGCAATCGGCGCTCACGCGTTGGCGCGAGCAACTCGAATGGCTGAAGCGGGCGGCCAGCGCCGCCGCCTGAAACGCCCGGTGCGGCGCACCGGGTCATAACAACTCGTTTATCGGCTGCGATCGCCCGAACGCAGCGCATCGCGCCGGCCGCCGAGCAGTGCGCCGGGGTTGCCCGCGGTCGGCTTGCGCGAATTCGCGACGTGGCCGGCCTGCTGCGATTCCGCGCGTCGCGGCGTCGAGTTCGGGTTCACGTTCGGCTTGCTCGGGCTGCGCGCTTCACGGGAAGGCTGAGCGCCGGGCTTGCCGCCATTACCCGCATTGCCACCGTTCGACGGCCGCGCGCCGCGACCCTCGCCGTTCGGCCGGCCGCCGTCGCGACGCGGTTCACCGCTGCGTCGCGATTCGCCGCCCGAACGCGTTTCGCTGGTCGCACGTGCTTCGCCGCTGCGCTGACCCTGACGTCCTTGCCCTTGCCCTTGACCCTGACCGCGTCCTTGGCTGCGGCGCTGGATCGGCTCCGGCTTCGCGTTCGGGTCCGGCTCGAAGCCGGGAATGACTTCGCGCGGAATCGGACGCTTGATGAGACGCTCGATATCCTTCAGCAATTGATGCTCATCGACGCACACGAGCGACACCGCTTCGCCTTCCGCGCCCGCGCGCCCTGTGCGGCCGATGCGGTGCACGTAGTCTTCCGGCACGTTCGGCAGATCGAAGTTGACGACGTGCGGCAACTGATCGATGTCGATGCCGCGCGCGGCGATATCGGTTGCGACCAGCACCTGCAGCGTCTCGGCCTTGAATTCGGCGAGCGCTCGCGTGCGGGCCGACTGGCTCTTGTTGCCGTGAATCGCGAGGGCGCTGATGCCGTCCTTCGCCAGTTGCTCGGCGAGACGGTTCGCGCCGTGCTTCGTGCGCGTGAAGACGAGCACCTGGAACCAGTTGTTGCCGCGGATGAGATGCGTGAGCATTTCGCGCTTGCGGTCGCGATCGACCGGATGGATCTTCTGCTCGACCGTCTCGGCCGTCGTATTGCGGCGCGCGACTTCGATGAGCGCGGGCGAATCGAGCAGGCTGTCGGCGAGCGCCTTGATCTCGTCGGAGAACGTGGCTGAGAACAGCAGGTTCTGACGCTTCGCCGGCAGCTTTGCGAGCACGCGCTTGATGTCGTGGATGAAACCCATGTCGAGCATGCGATCGGCTTCGTCGAGCACGAGAATTTCGAGCTGCGAAACGTCGATGGTCTTTTGCTGCATGTGATCGAGCAGACGCCCCGGCGTCGCGACGACGATATCGACGCCGCGGCGCAGCGCGTCGATCTGCGGATTGATGCCGACGCCGCCGAACATCACCGTCGACTTGAGCTTCAGATATTTGCCGTACGCCCGCACGCTTTCCTCGACCTGCGCGGCTAGCTCGCGCGTCGGCGTGAGAATGAGCGCGCGCACGGGACGCTTGGCGCCGCCGCTGGCGGGCGCAAGTTGCGACAGGCGTTGCAGGATCGGCAGTGTGAAGCCGGCGGTCTTGCCCGTGCCGGTCTGCGCGCCCGCGAGCAGGTCGCCGCCTTTCAGTACGGCGGGAATCGCCTGGAGCTGGATCGGGGTGGGACTGGAATAGCCGAGTTCGTTGACGGCGCGAAGCAAGGGTTCGGACAGGCCGAGCGAATCAAAAGACATAAATTGGGCGTTCTATTCGTTATGTCGAACGGCGCGCATGCGAATCGAGGCTGCGGCGAATCAGGGTTCGGCCGGCAGAGCGCATGTGCAACGCTCGGAAATGAATCGGGCGGCGGGCCATTCGGCGATCAGCGATCGCCGGGCGTTGCCGCGGGGTTCGACGTGCTATCAAGACACGTCATCTGGCGCTAAGTTGCATCGAAGACATTTCGACGCAGCGGCGCCCGTTCCGGTCCGCGCTCACGCGACATAGCGCGCGACGCTCACGAACTGGCACAGGCTGCCTGCGAGCACGAACAGATGCCAGATCCCATGTCCGTGCCGAATGCGCTCGTCGTTGATGAAAAAATAAATGCCAGCGCTGTAAATCACGCCGCCCGCGACCAGCCATGCGGTTCCCGCGGCCGGCAGCGCCGTCACGAGCGGATGAACGGCCACGAGCGCGAGCCATCCCATCAACACGTAAAGCACCATCGACACGCTGCGGGTTCGGCGCCCGAGCGTGAGTTCCTGCGTGATGCCGAGCGCGGCGAGTCCCCAGCTCACGCCGAAGAGCGACCAGCCCCAGGGGCCACGCAAGGTCACTAGTGTATACGGCGTGTAGCTGCCGGCTATCAACAAGTAGATGGCCGAGTGATCGCACTTTTGCAGTATCGCTTTCAGGCGCGGCGTGCGCGCCCAGTGATACAGCGTGGAGATGATGTAGAGCACGCTGAGCATCGCGCCGTATACCGCGAAGCTCACGACCTTGTACGCGTCGCCGTCGAGCGCGCCCATCGTGACGAGCGCAGCCAGCCCCGCCACCGACAGCAGCGCGCCGATCAAATGGCTGATGCTGTTGAAACGCTCACCGACATGCATATCGAATCCACCAAAAGACAAGGGGCGCGGCCCCAACTACGAAGGCTGCGCCCCGGTGCGTATTGTACGCTGTCCCGGTGAAGGACCTGAAAAGCCGTCAGTCGAGCGGCGCCGAACGCAGGTTGCTGACCTGCTGCGGCGACACCGGCGTGCCGTGATTGCCCCACGACATACGGATATAGGTCACGACCGAAGCGACTTCCGTATCCGACAGCGACTGCGCGAACGGCGGCATGCCGTGCGGCATCGGGTTGCCTTCCGTGCTCGGCGGATAGCCGCCGTTCAGCGTCATGCGGATCGGGTTGACGGCCGACGGCATCTGGATCGACTGGTTGTTGGCGAGCGGCGGATACGCAGGCGGCTTGCCGAGACCATTTTCCTGATGGCACTTCGCGCAGTTCTCGGTGTAGACCTTCTTGCCGAGCGTGAGCAACTCGCCGCCGAACTTGTCCGACGTCTCCAGCTGCATGACTTCCGGCGCTTCCTTCTTCTGCGGGATCGACTTGAGATACGTCGAGATCGCGTTGATGTCCGCGTCGGTCATGTACTGCAGGCTGTTGTGAACCACTTCGGCCATCGGACCGAACACCGCGCCACGCTGCGACACGCCGGTCTTCAGCAGGTCGTTGATGTCCTTCAGGTCCCAGTCGCCCAGGCCCGCTTCCTTGTTCGAGGTGAGCGACGGCGCATACCAGTTCTGCAGCGGGATCAGGCCGCCCGCGAAGGCCGCGGAGTTGACCGGGCCGCCCATCGCGTTGATCGACGTATGGCACATGCCGCAGTGGCCGAGGCCTTCGACCAGATACGCGCCGCGGTTCCATTCGACCGACTTGGTCGGATCCGGCTTGTACTCGCCTTCCGAGAAGAACAGCGTGCGCCAGCCGATCAGCAGGTTGCGGTTGTTGAACGGGAAGCGCAGTTCATGCGGACGGCTCGGTTCGGAAACCGGCGGCACCGAGCGCAGATACGCGTAGATCGCGTCCGAATCGGCGCGCGTGACCTTCGTGTAGCTCGTGAACGGGAAGCCGGGGTAGAGCAGCGAACCGTCTTTCGAGCGGCCCGTGTGCATCGCGCGATAGAAGTCGTCAGAGGTCCACTTGCCGACGCCGTATTGATCGTCCGGCGTGATGTTCGGCGTGAACATCGTGCCGAACGGCGTGGCCATCGGCAGGCCGCCGGCGAATTCCTTGCCGCCGCGCACCGTGTGGCAGGCGATACAGTCGCCGGCGCGCGCGAGGTACTCACCTTGCTTGATGAGCGCGGCTTTGTCGGCGGGCGTCGCCGCGATGGCGCCGCCCGAATGCAGATTGTCGCCGCCCGACCAGAGGACGGCGCCGGCTGCGACGGCTGCCACCACGACAGCCGAGGAAAGTGCGAACAGGGACTTGCGTTTCATTATGTTGTCGCTCCAGACGCCTTATTGCGGTTCGCTGCCGCACTTGAGCGGCATCTTCAACGAGCCAGCGGGCGCGGGCACCGGGTTGGCGGGTGCTTGTTGCGTGGACAGCCAGGCGGCGACGGCGGTCACGTCGTCATCCGTCAGGCGCGAGGCGATCTGCTGCATGCAGTCGGGCGCCTTGGCGTGACGCGTGCCCGACTTCCATGCGCCGACTTGCGCGCTGATGTAGTCCGAATGCAGGCCGACGAGGCCCGGAATCGCCGGCTGCATGCCGGTCAGGCCCTTGCCGTGGCAGGCCGCGCACGCGGGAATGTTCTTCGACGCATCGCCGTTCAGCACGATCTGCTGGCCGCGCGCGAGCGTCGTCGACGAGACGTTCGACTTGGCGGGCGCGGGATACGGCGGACGCTGGTTCGAGAAGTACGTCGCGATCTGATGAAGGTAATCGTCCGAGAGATACGTGACGAGGTAGTTCATCGGCGGGTACTTGCGCCGGCCTTCGCGGAAATTCTGGAGCTGGTTGTACAGATAGTCGGCAGGCTTGCCGGCAAGACGCGGGAAGTAGTCGTTGTCCGTGCCTTCACCGTGAACACCGTGGCATGCCGTGCAGCCTTGCACGCGCGCGGCCATCGTGTCCGGTGCGATGGGCTGGTTCTGCGCCTGCGCGGCCGAGCTGAAAACGCCAGCGCTGCCTACCAGAGCCGAGGCAAAAGCCATAGCGAGCAGCGGACGAAAAATGCGTCTTGAAAACACGCGACACTCCATGAAATTCGGGGACCTGCCGAGCTTCGTGCGGCTCGGTGCGAAGGTGGCGAACCACGGCCACGCAGGGGGCTGTAAGTGGCGACAAGTGGCGGACCACGGCCACAGCGGCTCTCGTCGAGCCTCTGATGCGACGCGGCATTCTATCATCGAAGCATGATGGTGACTATTTGACACAATCTCGCTCTAAGTCCCGGTGCAGCGCATTCGCGACAATTTGCCGCGCGGCTCTTGACCATCCGCGACGAACTTCCTGAATGCGGGAAGTTCATTGCCTTTCGGCAAATATTCGACCGATCAGGGTGCGCCGGTCCGATGTGCTTCATGCAGTTTCGGAAGCGCCCGGCAAAAATTCAAGGCGTTTCGTTCGTGTTCGATGCTGTGCTGCATCGTGCGCGCTCGTTTAGACTTCGCAAAATTCTTCGATGACCTTCCTTTCGGCAATGCGCATTCACGCCTCAAACCGTCCCGCATGATGAGCGACGATCCCCTCTGGTTTGCGCAGACGGCGTTCGCGGCGCTGGCCGATCTGTCGTTCGCCTGCGTGCTCGGCACGCTCATCCTGAACGCCTGGCTGTCTCGCGAACAGGCGTTCGCGCCTGTCTCTCCGGCGCGAAACGGCTGGCGGCGCGCGTCGCGAGGCGGTCTGGTTGCCGCGCTCGCCCTCGCGCTGTGCAACTTCGCTTCACTGTGGTTGCAGTCGGCGGCGATGAGCGGTGCGCCGGTCATGCAAGCGGGCGCGTCGCTGTGGCTCGTCGCGACGGGCACGCACGCGGGCGTCGGTTGGTCGGTCGCGCTGGCGGGCAGCGTGCTCCTGCTGCTCGCGGCGGCGAGCGGCGGCGCGCTGTCGGCTTCGCGGATCGGATCGGCGATGCTTGCCGCGCTGATCGTCGCGGCGGGCAAGTCCGCGGTCGGTCATGCCGCCGACGCGGGCGCGTTCTCCCTCGCGGAAGGCGTTCAGACGCTGCATCTGCTTGCGACGGCCGTATGGGGCGGCATCGTCATCGCGGGTGCGTTCGTGCTGCCGGCGCTCGATACGTCGGTGGCGCGCGCGTTCCTGATCCGCATCGTCGCGCGGATGTCGCGCACGGCGGCGATCGCGGTCGCGTTCGTGATCCTGACGGGCGTGTTCAATGGCTGGCGCGGCATCGGCGGTTCGTTCGCGGTGCTGGGCGCGAGCACGTGGGGTCATGCGCTGATCGTTAAAGTCGTGCTGGTCGCGATGGCGCTCGCGTTCGGCGCGCTGAACCGATGGTCGGCGCTGCCGCGCCTGCAACGCTCGGCCTCGACGATGGACGCGCACACGGTCATCAACGTGATGCGCATCGAAGCGGTCATGATGGCGGGGGTATTCGTGGCCGCGGCCGTGCTGTCGCACAGCGTGCCGGGCTCGGCGCTCGCGGGATAAAAAACGCGCAAACGCGTTATTCGTAGCCGAGCTTGTGACTGACGATCGGCGCACAGAAGAGCGCCACCGCGCAGCCGATGACCTTGCCTTGCAGCTCGACGAACGCCGTATGCGAATCGGCGACGAAAATCACTTCGAGCAGTTGCGGCAGGCAGAAGAACACCGCTGCGCCGATGAACCAGCGCGTCACTGCCGCAATGCGCCAGCCGTGCTGCGCGCCGATTCCCGCCGCCACCACGCGCGCGACGCCCAGCGCGACGAGCGAGCCGACCGCGAGCTGAGCGCGGACGTATTCATCGGGAAGGACGTGCCACATGGTCGTTTTCGCTTTTTTCTGGTGACTATGTTCGAGCATATGCGCAAGAAGCTCACCAGTATGTACGAGAAAACGCAGATCGTGAAGCGCGGCCCGCGCGGGGCCGCTTGCGGTCAGAACGTGTGCTCGGGACCGGGGAAGCTGCCGTCCTTCACCGCGCGCACATAGGCATCGACGGCCGCGAAAATGCTCGGCTGACCTTGCATGAAATCCTTGACGAAGCGCGGGCGCTTGCCGTGGAAAATGCCGAGCATGTCGTGCAGCACGAGCACCTGCCCGGAGCAGTCGACGCCCGCGCCGATGCCGATCGTCGGGATCGCGAGAGTTTCGGTGACTTCGCGCGCGAGCAGCGTCGGCACGGCTTCGATCACGACAAGCTGCGCGCCCGCTTCCTGCAGCGCGATGGCGTCGCGCTTCATCTGCTGCGCCGCCGCTTCGGACTTGCCCTGAACCTTGAAGCCGCCGAACGCATGCACCGATTGCGGCGTGAGCCCGACGTGCCCGCACACCGGAATCGAGCGCTCGACGAGAAAGCGCACGGTCTCCGCGAGCCATTCGCCGCCTTCGATCTTCACCATCTGCGCGCCGGCGCGCATCAGCTGCACGGCGTTCGCATAGGCATCTTCTTTCGATCCGATCGTGCCGAACGGCATGTCCGCCACGATCAGCGCGCTGCGGTTGCCGCGCGCGACCGACGCCGTGTGATACGCGATGTCGGCGAGCGTGACGGGCAGCGTCGTGTGATGACCTTGCAGCACGTTGCCGAGCGAGTCGCCGATCAGCATGACATCGACGCCTGCGCGCTCTAGCAGCGCCGCGAAGCTCGCGTCGTAGCATGTCAGCATCGCGATGCGCTCGCCTGTCTCGCGCATGGCCTGGAGCTTGGGGACGGTGATCGTCGAGCGATTCGTTTCCTGCAGATACGTCATGATGATTTCACTAGAGAGAGCGTGATCGGGCTACAAGACTATAAGCTCAGGCCGAAACGCCTTTGACAAAGAATTCCTTGCGCCCGCGCATCGTCCCGATGCGATCGAGCAGAAGCGCGAGATCTTCATCCGATGCAATCGGATTCAGGTGCTCCGCGTTCACCGTGAGCAACGGCGTCGCGTCGTAGTGATAGAAGAACTCGTTGTAGGCATCGCAGAGCGCGCGCAGATAGGAGTCCGAGATTTGCAGCTCCATCGGCAGGGCGCGCTTCTGAATGCGCGCGAACAGCACTTCCGGGCTCGCCTGCAGATAGATGACGAGATCGGGCGCGGGGCCGCTCGAATGAATGCGCGAGGCGACGTCCTTGTAGAGCTGGAACTCGTCGTCGGGCAGCGTGAGGCGCGCGAACAACTCGCTCTTCTGAGTGACGAAGTCGGTCATCAGCGTCGCGCCGCTCATCGTGATATCGGCGGCTTCCTGCGTCTGCGACGCACGCTGCAACGCGAAGCTCAACTGCGTGGCGAGCGCGTGGCGCGTCGTGTCGCGATAGAAACGCTCGAGAAACGGATTGTCCTGCGGACGCTCGAACAGCGTGCGCATCGACCAGCGTTCGGCGAGCAGCGTCGCGAGCGTGGTCTTGCCGACGCCGATCGGGCCTTCGATCGCAATGTAGCGATGCGGCGGCCGCAGTTGCGGCGCGGTGACGGTGAGTGGCGGAACGCTCATCGGCAATCTGTCTTGTTGGTAAGGGCGGCGCTGGCGTTCGATGTACCAGCCATGCACTGGCACGTCGCGACTTTCTCGATGCGCTGATCGGCGACGCCCGCGATGAACGCATCCGCGCGGCCGCGTTGAGGAAGAATGAGCTCGGGTTCGAGCTCGACGAGTGGCACGAGCACGAAGGCGCGTTCGGTCATGCGCGGATGCGGCACGACGAGATCCGCTTCGTCGATGCTCGATGCGCCGAACAGCAGGATATCCAGATCGAGCGTGCGCGGCGCATTGCGATAGGGCCGCTCGCGCCCGAACTGCTCTTCGATGTGATGACACAGACGCAGAAGCGATCGCGCCGGCAGACTCGTTTCGAGCTTGACGACGCAATTGAAGTAATCGTCGCCCGATGCATCGATCGGCGCGGTGCGATACACGCTCGATTTCGCGAGCACGGTGATCGTGTGCTGCTGGGCGAGACACACGACTGCGTCTTTCAGGGTCTGGCGCGCATCGCCGAGATTCGCTCCCAGGCCCAGATAAGCAATCGTCATGGCAGAAGTCCTACGCGTAGGTTGCAGCGAAAGGCGCGAAAGCTACATCGCTCTCTCGCTACTGTAACCAAATCCGGCCTTACCCGTTGTCGGCGTCGCCGGCGTCTTCGCGCTTGATTGCCACATCGGGCATTGCTTCGCCTTCGCTTCCCTGTGCGGCCTGCTCAGTAGGCTCACCGGACCGGCGCTTCGCGTTGCTGCGACGCCGCCGCTTCTTCGGGCCGCTCTTCTCCTTACCGCCTTGCGACAACAGCGCTTCGCGTTCGGCGTGATCGCCGCTGATGAAATCGCTCCACCATTGACCGACTTCGGCATCGAGCTCGCCCGATTCGCAACGCAGTAGCAGGAAATCATACCCCGCTCTGAATCTTTGGTGTTCCAGCAGCTTCAGTGCGCCGCGGCCGCGTTTTTCCAGCCGATGCTGAAGGCCCCAGATCTCGCGCATGTCCGACGAGAAGCGCTTGTGGATCGCGAGCTTTTCGGTCTGCATGTCGAGCACGTCGTCCATCGCGCGATGCAGCGCGGGCACCGGATATTCGCCATTGGCGGTGAATTGCTGCCAGCGAGTCTGCACGTCATGCCACAAGAGCGTGGCGAACAGAAAGCCCGGCGAAACCGGCTTGCCCGCGCGCACGCGCTCGTCGGTGCTGGTGAGCGCGAGCGTGACGAACTTCTCGCCGTGAGGCTGTTCGAGCACGACATCGAGCAACGGCAGCACGCCATGATGCAGGCCTTCCTGACGCAGCCGCGTGAGACAGGCGAGCGCGTGACCGGACAGCAGCAGCTTCAGCATCTCGTCGAAGAGACGCGCGGCCGGCACGTTGTTCATCAGGTCCGCGAGATCCTTGATGGGCGCGCGCGTGGCTTCGTCGATCTCGAAGCCGAGCTTCGCCGCGAAGCGCACGACGCGCAGCATGCGCACCGGATCTTCGCGATAGCGCGTGGCCGGATCGCCGATCATGCGCAACAGGCGCGCGCGGATATCGGCCATGCCGTCGTGATAATCCAGCACGGTTTGCGTGGCCGGATCGTAGTACATCGCGTTGATGGTGAAATCGCGGCGCGTGGCATCTTCGTGCTGCTCGCCCCAGACGTTGTCGCGCAGCACGCGGCCGCTCGAATCGACGGCGTGCGTGCGGCCATCGAGTTCGCCGCGCTTGAGGCGCCGCGGCGGTTCGGCGGACGGCTCCTGCGGCACGTCCATGAGCGCGCGGAACGTCGATGTCTCGATGATCTCCTGCCCGAACTGCACGTGCACGATCTGAAAGCGCCGCCCGATGATGCGCGCACGGCGGAACAGCTTCTGCACCTGATCGGGCGTGCCATCGGTGGCGACGTCGAAGTCTTTCGGCGCTACGCCGAGCAGCAGATCGCGCACCGCGCCGCCGACGATGAACGCGCGATGCCCCGCGTGCTGCAGGCCTTCGGTGACGCGCACGGCGTTCTTCGAGATCAGCGACGGATCGATGCCGTGAATCTCCGACGACAGGATCACCGGCACGTTCGGGTCGCGCCTCACGGGCGCGGCGGCTTTCTTGCGCGTGCTCTTGCGAGCGGGTTTTGCGTCGGGCGAAGCAGTCGGAGTGTCGTTCGCCGCGCCTTCGTTGCCTGCGTCGGCAGGGGCGCTTTCTTGCCCGAACAGCTTGCGGATGAGTTTTTTAATCACGTGTGTCGAACAGGTTCAGGATGCGCCAGCCTTTGGCTTGCGCGTGCGCGCGCAGGGTGTCGTCGGGATTGGTCGCGACCGGGTCGGTGACGCGCTCGAGCAGCGGGATGTCGTTGTGCGAGTCGCTGTAGAAATAGCTGTGCCTGAAGTCGCCGAGCGTCTTGCCGATCGACGCGAGCCATTCCTCGACGCGCACGATCTTGCCTTCGCGATAACTCGGCGTGCCGGTGGGCCGGCCGGTGAGCGCGCCCGCCGGATGGTTGCCGACGGTTTCGACTTCGCAGGCGATCAGCGTTTCGATGCCGAAGGCTTCCGCGATCGGCGCGGTGATGAACGCGTTGGTCGCGGTGACGAGGCAGCACAGATCGCCTTCGTCCTGATGCTCGCGCACGAGCGTGACGGCGGCCGGCACGATGCGCGGATTGATCACCTCGCGCATGAACTGGGCGTGCCAATCGGTCAGTTGCTCGCGCGAGTATTTTGCGAGCGGTGCGAGCATCGCATGCAGATACGCGTTGATGTCGAGCACGCCCGCCTTGTAATCGGCGTAAAAGGCATCGTTCTGACGCGCGAAGGATTCCGCTTCGACGATGCCGAGTTTCATCATGAAGCGACCCCATTCGTGGTCGCTGTCGGTGGGAATGAGCGTGTGGTCGAGATCAAAGAGGGCGAGGTTCATGGGTGCGCATTTTACTTGAAGCGGGTCGGAGCGTTGTCCGGCGCGGCGCAAGCGGAATCCGCGGCCGGTGTCTGGGCGGGCGGATCGTCCGTTGCGATCGAAGCGAGCGGCGCGGCGCGTCCGGTTTGCTGGAGCATCGCGCGCAGGAGAGGGCGCGTCACCGCGCGCTTTTGTTCCAGCGAGAAGCGGTCGAGCTCGTCGAGCAGCGCCATGAGGCTCGGCATGTCGCGCCGGAAATGCGTGAGCAGATAGCCGGGCACGTCTTCCGCCAGCACGATGCCGCGCTCGCGCGCCGCGTGTTTCAGCACCGAGGCCTTCGCATCGTCCGAAAGCGGCTGGAGATGGAACACGAGGCCCCAGCCGAGACGCGTGCGCAGGTCTTCGCGCACCGTGAGCGCGAGCGGCGCGTCGTTGCCGGTCGCGACGAGCGCGCTGGTCGGGTGCGCGCGCACTTCGTTGAAGAGGTTGAAGAGCGCGATCTGCTGGGCGGGCGACAGGCGGTCGCAATCGTCGATGGCATAGAGCGTCACGCGCGGATCGAAGCCGAATGCGTTGAGCGCGCTTTGCGGGCTCAGATAGCGCGCATGGCCGTTCGCTTCGTGCGTGAGCGCCTGCAGCAAGTGGCTGCGGCCGCTGCCCGGCTCGCCCCACACGTAGAACGTGCGGTCCGCGACGGGGCCCGCCGCGAGCGCGCCTTCGAGCTCGCGCAGCCGCGCGATCACCTCGTGATTGCCGGCGGCGAAGAAATTGTCGAAAGTGGCGGGCGGCGGCGTGCCCAGATCGAGCGTCAGTTGGCGTTGCACGGGGAGATCGGTGTCGTCGGGCCTTGCGTCGGGCATATCTTGAAAACCGGCAGATGAGCCATGCGGGCGCGCGCAAAGCCGCTTCGGACCGTTCCGCGCGCGTTTCGCGGCTACGCTCGTTCGATCACGCTGGATCTCGAAAAGAGCGCCGCCGGCGCATGTCGTGCGCGCGGGAAATCCGGTCGTCGGGTCATCATCGGGTAAAATCGCATTTTACCGACCTTCTCGCACTCCCCCCATGAATCAACCGAAATCCGCCTCTGACACCCAGGGTTTGTCGTACCGCGACGCGGGTGTGGACATCGACGCGGGCGATGCGCTCGTCGACCGCATCAAGCCGTTTGCCAAAAAGACGTTGCGCGATGGCGTGCTGGGCGGCATCGGCGGATTCGGCGCGCTGTTCGAGGTGCCGAAGAAGTACAAGGAGCCGGTGCTCGTGTCGGGCACGGACGGCGTCGGCACCAAGCTGCGCCTCGCGTTCACGCTGAACCGGCATGATACCGTCGGCCAGGATCTCGTCGCGATGAGCGTGAACGATATTCTCGTGCAGGGCGCCGAGCCGCTCTTTTTCCTCGATTACTTCGCGTGCGGCAAGCTGGATGTCGATACGGCCGCGGACGTCGTGAAGGGCATCGCGCAGGGTTGCGAATACGCGGGCTGCGCGCTGATCGGCGGCGAGACGGCGGAAATGCCCGGCATGTATCCGGACGGCGAGTACGATCTGGCCGGTTTCGCGGTCGGGGCGGTGGAAAAGAGCAAGATCATCGACGGCAGCACCATCAAGCCGGGCGATGTTGTGCTGGGGCTCGCGTCGAGCGGGATTCATTCGAACGGTTATTCGCTGGTGCGCAAGATCATCGAGCGCGCGAATCCGGATCTGAACGCCGATTTCGACGGCCGCTCGCTCGCCGATGCGTTGATGGCGCCCACGCGCATCTACGTGAAGCCGCTGCTTTCCGCGATGCAGAGCGTCACGGTGAAGGGCATGGCGCATATCACGGGCGGCGGTCTCGTCGAGAATATTCCGCGCGTGCTGCGCGAAGGGCTGACGGCGGAGCTGGATCATCGCGCGTGGCCGTTGCCGCCGCTCTTCGCGTGGCTGCAGAAGCACGGCGGCGTGGCGGATGCGGAGATGCATCGCGTGTTCAACTGCGGCATCGGGATGGCGGTGATCGTCGCGGCGGAAGATGCCGATGCGGCTATCGGCTTGCTGTCGGGTGCGGGGGAGCAGGTCTGGAAGATCGGCGTCGTGCGCGAGAGCAAGGAAGGGGAGGCGCAGACGGTGGTGGTTTGAGTCAGCCGCTCCGTCTGGTCGCATGAAAAACCCTCGCTGCGTGCGAGGGTTTTTCGTTTTGCGAGCCTACGCGCCAGCAGCCCGCTCCACCGCCTCCACCGCCCGCTCCGTCGCGTCCCCCGCGCAGCAATCCACGACGATGCGTTCCGGCATCGCCCTCAACCAAGTCAACTGCCGCTTGCACAACTGCCGCGTCGCGAACACGCCCTTGTCGCGCATTTCGTCGTAGGCGAACGCGCCGTCGAGATACTCCCACGCCTGCCGATAGCCGACGCAACGCATCGACGGCATCGAAAGATTCAGATCGCCGCGTGCACGCAACGCGCGAACTTCGTCGATGAAACCATGCGCGAGCATCGCATCGAAGCGCGCCTCGATACGCTTGTGCAGCACCGCGCGATCCGACGGCTCCAGCGCGACCGGCACGAAGCGATACGGCGTATCCGCGTCCTGTGAACGCGGCGCGGCGAGCAGCGCGGACATCGGCTTGCCAGAGAGCATGAAAATCTCGAGCGCGCGCTGAATGCGCTGAGAATCGGTCGGTGCGAGCCGCGCGGCCGTCTGCGGATCGACAACGGCGAGACGCGCATGCAACGCTGGCCAGCCATCGCGCTCGGCGTCGGCATCAAGCGCGGCGCGCACGTCGGCATCGGCGGAAGGCAGATCGTTGAGGCCCTGCGTGAGCGCCTTGTAGTACAGCATCGTGCCGCCGACCAGCAACGGCACCTTGCCACGAGCAACGATCTCGCCGACGAGCCGCAGCGCGTCCGCGCGAAACTGCGCGGCGGAATACGTGTCGGCGGGATCGATGATGTCGACGAGATGATGCGGCGCCGCCGCGCGTTCCTCAGCGCTCGGCTTGGCCGTGCCGATATCCATCTCGCGATAGACGAGCGCCGAATCCACACTGACGATCTCGACCGGATGCCGCGCCGCGAACGCGAGCGCGGCGGCGGTCTTTCCAGACGCCGTCGGACCGAGCAGACAGGCTACCGGCAAGAGGCTCATTGTCCGCGCATGAAAAGCCGGTCGAGATCGGCGAGCGTCAGTTGATACCACGTCGGCCGGCCGTGATTGCACTGATCCGCGCGCTCGGTCGCTTCCATCTGGCGCAGGAGCGCGTTCATTTCATCGAGCGTGAGGCGGCGATTCGCGCGCACCGCGTTGTGGCAGGCGAGCGTGCCGAGCAGTTCGTGCTGGCGTTCGGTCAGCACGCGCGAGCCGCCGTAAGCCTGCAGATCGGCGAGCACGGCGCGCGCGAGCGATTGCAGATCGGCGTCCTTCAGGAGCGCGGGCACGGCGCGAATCGCAATCGACGTTGGCGAAAGCACCGCGAGATCGAAGCCAAGCGCATCGAGCGTGTCGCGCTCTTCCTCGACGATGCCGATCTCGACCGGCTCGGCCGTCATCGACACAGGAATCAGCAGCGGCTGCACTGCGATCGCGCGATCGGCGAGCGCGTGCTTGAACTGCTCGTAGAGAATGCGCTCGTGCGCCGCGTGCATGTCGACGATCACGAGTCCGCGTGCGTTCTGCGCCAATACATAGATGCCGTGAATCTGGCCGACGGCAAAGCCGAGCGGCTGTTCGTCGCTGCCACTGAGCGGAGCGTGGTAAGCGGGCGTTTCGTCCGATGCCCACGCCACAGCCGGCGACGGTTCATCGCGCGTGGTCGTCGCGTCAAGCGTACCCGCGCCGGCATCCTTGCGGCCGAAGAGCGCGTCGTAAAGCGCGAGCGGCTGCGCGACCGGCAGCGTGCCCTGTGTCATGCGCGACTGACGCATCCATGTCGAGCCGTTCTCGCTTTTCAGGCTCAGCGTTTCGGGCGCGCTGGTGAAAGGCTTCGCGCTGAACGATGCCGGCCCGGTCGGCTGCAACTGCGCCGCGTGCCCGCCCGATGTCGTCTCCGGCGACGCGCCCGCATGCCGCGCGAGCGACCGCTGCACGGCGTGAAAGACGTACTGGTGAATCGAGCGTGAATCGCGAAAGCGCACTTCGATCTTCGACGGATGCACGTTCACATCGACCGACTTGGGCGGCAGATCGAGAAACAGCACGTACGCGGGATAGCGGTTGCCGTGCAGCACGTCCTCGTACGCGGCGCGCACGGCGTGCGTGAGCAGCTTGTCGCGCACGAAGCGGCCGTTCACGAAGAAATATTGCTGATCGGCGCGGCCGCGGCTCGCGGTCGGCAAGCCCGCGCAGCCATAGACGGCGAGCGGCCCGGCGCGCTCGTCGAGCGGCAGATGCGATGTTTCGAATACCTCGCCGAGAATCTTCGCGACGCGCGCCTGCGGATCGCTCGCGTTCCAGTGCTCGACAGCCTTGCCGTTGTGCATCACCGAAATCGCCACGTCTGGCCGCGCAAGCGCCGTGCGCCGGATCACTTCCAGGCAATGCCCGAGCTCGGTCTGCTCGCTTTTCAGGAACTTGCGGCGCGCGGGCGTGTTGAAGTACAGCTCGCGCACTTCCATCGTGGTGCCGACGGTGCCCGCGGCGGGCGAAATCGCGCCCGTTTGCGCGTCGATGCGCGTCGCGTGCGGGCAGCTTTCGGTGCGGCTCGTGATGAACAACTCGGCGACCGACGCGATCGAGGCGATCGCCTCGCCGCGAAATCCGAGCGTGGCGACGGCTTCGAGCTCGGCGAGCGAGCGGATTTTGCTCGTCGCGTGGCGCATAAGCGCGAGCGCAAGTTCGTTCGGCGGAATGCCGTAGCCGTCGTCGGCGACCACGATGCGTTTCACGCCGCCTTCGTCGAGTGTGATGCGCAGCGTGCGCGCGCCCGCGTCGAGTGCGTTTTCCAGCAGTTCCTTGACGACCGATGCCGGCCGCTCCACGACCTCGCCCGCCGCGATCTGGCTGATGAGCTGGTCGGGCAGCGGGGCGATGGCGCGCGAACGGCGCGCGTCATCGCCTGTCAAAGTGGCTGCCGGGCCGTCGACTGCGGCGCCGGCGAAGGGTTCGTTGAAATCGGCCATGACGAAATTATAACGTTCGCGACCCATCGCCTTCTTCGCGCGTCCGCATCCGTCCAGGTCCGCCAACCTGCCGCATGTGGGCGTTCGGACACGGTTTTTTAACCGTCGCGACGCGTCACTTCGGTATCATGGCGCGACTCCCACGTTCGTTGCCGATGCGCCTTTTTTGCGGCGCCGGCGCATTTTTTTTCGAGGAAAGCTTTTTGGACACGCTGCTGCAATTCCTGGGACTCATCCTTCACATCGACAAGTCGCTCGGTGTCTTCATCCAGAATTACGGCGCCTGGGTCTACGCGGTCCTGTTCCTGATCGTGTTCTGCGAAACCGGGCTCGTCGTGTTTCCGTTCCTGCCGGGCGATTCGCTGCTGTTCATCGGCGGCGCGTTCGCCGCATCGCACGAGATGGATCTGTTCGCGCTGATCGCGCTGCTGCTCGTCGCGGCGATCGTCGGCAACACGGTGAATTACTGGATCGGGCGCGCGATCGGACCGAAAGTCTTCGACACGAACATTCCCGTGCTCGAACGCTTTCTCGACCGGGCGGCGCTTCAGAAGACGCATAACTTCTACGAGAAACACGGCGGCAAGACCATCGTGATCGCGCGCTTCGTGCCGGTGGTGCGGACCTTCGCGCCGTTCGTCGCGGGTGTGTCGTCGATGAGTCACGCGCGCTTTCAACTCTTCAATATTATGGGCGCGCTCATCTGGGTGCTGCTGCTGGTGTTGCTCGGCTACTTCTTCGGCAACATTCCGTTCATCAAGCAGTATCTGAACGTGATCGTGCTGGTGGGTATCGGTGCGGCGATCGTGCCGATCGCGATCGGTGCGCTGTGGAAGATGAGCCGTCGTAATTCGAAGGCCTGAGTTGAATCGACTGCCGCGAGGCCGCCGGACGACGGCCTCGCGAGCGCCGTGCGCCGCTTTAGCGGCGGCGGAACAGGCGGACGATGAAAAGCAGTACCACCGCGCCGATGACGGCCGTGATCAGCGTCCCGAAGATGCCGCCGCCGAATGAGACGCCGAGCGTGCTGAAGAGCCATCCACCGATGACACCGCCGACGATGCCGACGATGATATCGACGATCACGCCGAAGCCGCTGCCGTTCATGATGAGACCGGCGAGCCAACCGGCGACGCCGCCGATGATCAGACTGAGGATGATGCCGTGTTGCATGATTTGCATGCGCTGAGACTCCTGTGAAATTGAGGGTGGCGGGATGCGGGCGGAACCCTGCACCCGGGCGCGGGGAATGTAGCGGAAATGACGGCAGCGGGGGCATGATGACTGTCACAGATTGTCAATCCCGCCGGGTGCGATGGTCCTCGACGGCACACGCCGCGAGCTCTGGCGGTATACGTCAAAAATTTAGAATGCCAAACGGTTATGTCGGCCATTTCGCGAAGTGTGTCGTTTAGGTCACTGCGACGAAATTGGTTCTGTAATGTTTTATGCTGGCGGGGTTTGTGTTTCTTCAGATTTTGGGATTCGTTTGGGGCGAGCGGGTACGAGCGGTGGCGAAGGCGTTCGCCGTTCTCGCGCTCACGGCGCCGATATCGGGCTGCGGCATCTTTCAATGCTTCGGCACCGCGATATACGGCGTCGCTGTGAACATTTGTTCGTGATGAGGGCGCCGCGTGCGAGCGCGGCAGACAAGTTAGAAGAGTCAAGACGACGAGCATGGAAAAGCTGGTGATGGTGCACAAGAAAGCATGCGGACCGAAGCCCCGCGCGGTGATCGCGAGCGTGACGCTCGTGGCGGCGATTGCAGCCGGATTGGCAGGATGTACATCGACGCCGCGCACGCCCGCGCCGATCGTCGAGAATTCGGCGCTGAGCGCGCCGCCGGTCGTGCAGAGCACGTCGCCAAGCGTGACGCCGGCGCCGGTCGTGCCGCTCGGGCCGGCCACGGGCGCGTCGACATCCGTCGAGCCGGGTCTCTACCGCGTGAAGCCGGGCGATACGCTCTACGCCATTTCGCGCAACTTCAAGCAGAAGCCCGCCGATCTGGCGAAGTGGAACAATCTGCCCGAAAGCAGGCAGGTCAATGTCGGGCAGGTGCTGCGCGTGACACCGCCGGGCGCATCGGTGACGGCGAGCACCGCCGCCGCGGCATCCACGCCGTCGAAGATGGCGCAGCCGCCGCTCTTGCCCACGCCGGAAAAATCGGTAGCCCAGAAGCCGGCTGCGGAAAAACCCGCGGCGAGTGAAGAGCATCAGCCCGCCGTTTCCGCGAGCGCACCCAAGGGCACGTTTGTCTGGCCCGTGCACGGCGAAGTCGTGCGCAAGTTCGGTGCGAGCGGCAACAAGGGCATCGATATCGAGGGCAAGGTCGGGCAACCCGTCAAGGCGGCTGCGGCCGGCAAGGTCGTGTACGCGGGCAGCGGCCTGCGCTCCTATGGGCGCATGATCATCGTCAAACACGGCAACGACTATCTGACCGCTTATGCCTACAACGAGAAACTGCTCGTGAAGGAAGGCGATTCCGTCAAGCAGGGCGCCACGATCGCCGATATGGGCACCGGACCGAGCGGCACGCCGGCGTTGCATTTCGAAGTGAGAAAGTCGGGCGCCGCGGTCGATCCGATGCCGCTGCTCGGCGCCACCGGCGGCTGATCCGGCGCGCGCGGAAAGGGAGTATCGAGGTGAAAAAGACCGTGATTGCCGCGCTGGCCGCGGCAGTGTCGATGTCGCTGCTGTCCGGCTGCGATCAGCAGCAGAGCGAGGAAGGGTTGAACAAGCTCAAGGCGTTTTTCAATGCGGTGAAGCCGGACAACCTGCTGCTCAAGAACCTGCAGCCGGGCGTCACGACCGAAGCGCAGATTCGCGATCAGATGGGCGAGCCCGAGACCGAGCGCACCTTCACCGATGGCAGCAAGCGGCTCGAATATCCGCGCGGACCGGCGGGCACGAACACCTATATGGTCGATCTCGATGCGAACGGCCGCTTCGTCTCCGTGACGCAAGTGCTGACCGCGGAGAATATTGCGAAGGTGCGGCCCGGCATGACGATGGACGAAGTCCGCAGACTGCTCGGCAAGCCGACCGAGATCGCGGAGTACCGGCTGAAGAAGGAGCGCGTCTGGAGCTGGCATTGGCTCGAGGACGGTGTCAATCAGGACGCCATGTTCAACGCGCATTTCGGACCCGACGGCACTGTCGTGACGACGTCGCGCTCCGAGTCGATCCGCGGCGGCCAGCGCTGATCTCAGACATACGTACGATGAGCGATTTCTCTTTCTCCGACACCCGCCTTCGCCTGATGGACGAAGCGGCAAGCTATCGCGAGCAGATGCTCAAAAAAGCCGGTCAGAAACCGGTTCCGATCTGGGAATGCGGGCGCGGTCATCGCTGGGACAAGACGCTCGACATCGCGCAGAACGTGCGCTGCATGAATTGCGCGTCCGAGCGGCGTGACCTGGAGACCAGGCGTCTGCGAGAACTGGCGGACGTGCGCGGCGGCATGCTGCTTTCGCACCGCTATGTGGACGCCGCGACGCCCCTGAACTGGAAATGCGCCTACGGCCATGTGTGGGACGCCCATCCCGACGCGGCGTCGCGTCACTGGTGCGCCCAATGCGCGCGGATGGTGTTTGCCAGCTATCGCTGACTCTGGCTCAGTCGCCGTTCAGCGCCGCGATCAGTTCGTCCGTCGTCAGTAGCGCGTGCGCGAAGGTGCGCGCGTTGATTTCGTGTGCGGCGTGCAGCGCTTCGTCGGAGAAGGCGGCGGACATCGCAAACCGTGCAACGCGGGCATCGTGTGCATCGCGGAAAAAGAAAAAGCCGGCGAATGCCGGCTTTTGAGCTTCTTTGTCGGGACGATGGCTTCCTTCACCTGCTACTCGCCGCGTCGTTGGCAAAAACTCGCGCTTTGATTTTCTTGTTGCGCTTTGCTTTCACTCACGACCCGGCGCAGTGCCGTCCTTCCTGTTCTTCGGTCTCTCGGCGCGTTCTGCTGCTTCCCCCCGTGCGCTGGAATGAGTATTGCCGACGTCGTGTCATAACAATGTACGCTCGCAAACACATTCGCAAATTGATAAGCGTATTGGGGGAAAGTCCTGATTCGCGTCCGGTCTTCAGCCTGCCGACGACACCGGCTGCGCATGCCCGATGCCGGAACGCATGTTCGCCGCGACGAGCGATTGCGTGACCATGCTCGCTTCGGCCTGCGCGATATGTTCGAGCGTCGCTTCTTCGAGTTGCTGCGCGAACACGTCGAGCGCAGCACAAAGCCGGGCGTATTCGTCCGCGTCGAGCGACCACGCCGCGTCGGCCGCGTGACGTGCGTCGAGTGCGACGAGCGTTTCGTGCGCGAGCGTGATCTCGTGCTCGGCCTCCGGCGCATGGCCGAGCTGGCACAACTCCTCCGCGACCAGCATGTGACGGCAGAGCGACAGGAAAAGCGGCTGCGAGCCATGTCCGCGATGAAACGCGTCGAGCGCCGCATAGCATTGCAGCAGCATCGCGTCGATCATCGGCTCGCGCGCCGCACGGCTGTAAGTCAGTGCGCGCAGCAGCGGCGACATCGCCGGACGGCTGGACTTCTTGTTCGTCGTTTTCTTCTTCACGACAGTGCTCCCGAAAAATGCGGACTCGATGCGTTGAACGTTGAAAGCATCATCGCACTGGAAAATTAGGTGCGTCTTAAGGCTTGCGACCGCTTTTTTCACGCAGGCGTCAGCGTCTCGCCGGACACATGCACCTTCTGGCCGACCGCCACGCCAGGCGCAGCCTCGTAGTTGAAGCTGCGCACGCTGCCGTCGTTCATGCGGACCTGCACCTGATACGTCGTCGCCTTGTGAACCGCGTGCTCGATCTGATTGCCCGCCAGCCCGCCGCCGATCGCGCCGATGATCGTCGCCGCCGTGCGTCCTCGGCCATTGCCGATCTGCGTGCCCGCGAGCCCGCCGACCACCGCGCCACCGACCGCTCCGAGGCCGGTCGTCGGCTGCGCGGTCTGCACGGCGTTCACGGCGGTCACTTCGCCAGCGTACGGATCGTAGGCAGGCGCGGCGGCCGGTGCGTAGGAAGCGCTCGACTGTTCGGGCGCGGGACGATGAACCGGCGTCGGATGATGTCCGCGCACGGCGCGCGGCAGCGAAGCGGGCTGTTGCGGCGCGGATTGCGTCACGGGCTTCGCAGCAGGCTCGGTCGCGGGCTTGGCCGTTTGCGCATCGACGAGCGGCGAGGCCGTCACGGCGGTTGCCGTCGCCTTCGACGATGGCAGCAGGCCCGTCATCGCCGCGATGCCCGTGCCGCACGCGAGGATGACCGACACGGCGGCGGCCG
Organism: Caballeronia arvi; assembly: GCF_001544695.2. Lineage (GTDB taxonomy): Bacteria > Pseudomonadota > Gammaproteobacteria > Burkholderiales > Burkholderiaceae > Caballeronia > Caballeronia arvi. The sequence goes on along the minus strand of NZ_FCOM02000013.1, from coordinate 41,671 downwards.
CGACGAGCGGGTGAATGCGGGACGGCTTCGTTTGAATCTCGGTTGCGGCGGTCATGGCAGCGACTCCTGTGGATGCCTGCCAGCTATAACGCCGCGCAACGCGAGCGGTGTACGCGACTGCTGTGACATTTGTAAGCAAAACTCGCAGCGATGCGGTCTCAGGACGCGGCTAAGGGTGAATACATATGTTGCGTTAATTTTGTCGATGGCAACATATGTATCATTCCATCCTGAAAAGAGAACGCCATGAAATCCACGCCGCTCGTCGCATCCGCTGTCGCGTTCGCCGCGCTTTCGCTCGTCACGGGCGCGAGCTACGGCCAGGACGGTCAGGCTACGCTCGCCAAGGTTCAGAGTGTCAATCTGATCGCGATCGGCCATCGCGAGACGTCCGTGCCGTTCTCTTATGTCGATGCGAACAACAATGTCATCGGCTTTTCGCAGGATTTGTGCAACAAGGTGATCGACGCGGTCAAGGCGAAAACGAAACACCCCGATTTACGCGTGCGCTTCATTCCGGTGACGTCGCAGAATCGCATTTCGCTCGTGCAGAACGGCACGGTCGATCTCGAATGCGGCGTGACGACCAATCTCACGTCGCGGCAGAACCAGGTCGCCTTCTCTGATACGTTCTTCGTCGCGACGACGCGTCTGCTCACGAAGAAGGATTCCGGCATCAAGGACTTTCCCGATCTCGCGGGCAAGACCGTCGTGACGAATCAGGGCACGACGTCCGAGCGCATTCTTCGCAAGATGAACGAAGAGAAGAAGATGAACATGAGCATCATCAGCGCGAAGGACTACGGGGAAGGGCGCGCGACGCTCGAGACCGGGCGCGCCGTCGCCTACATGATGGACGACGTGCTGCTCGCCGGCACGCGCTCGCTGACGGCGAAGCCTTCGGACTGGGTGCTCGTCGGCACGCCGCAGTCGTCGGAGGCGTACGGCTTCATGATGCGCAAGGACGATCCCGAGTTCAAGAAGCTCGTCGACGACGCGATGAGCCAGGTCATGAAAAGCTCCGAGATCAAGACCATGTACGACAAGTGGTTCATGAAACCCGTGCCGCCGAAGAACATCAACTTCGATTTCCCGATGAGCGAACAGATGCAGAAGCTCTACGCCGAGCCGAACGACAAGGCGTTCGAATAACGATCGTTCATTCCGCGAAGGGCAAGCTCGTTTGCCCTTCGGCGCGCATGCCGAATGTGTTGAGCGTCATCGCGACGAGCGCGTAATAGCCGAGCAGCCCGACGAGATTCACCACCACCGTATGACCGAAACGTGCGACGGCGGCGTCGTAGGTCGCGTCGCTCACGCGCTTCGTTTCATAGAGCTCGGTCGCGAAATCGTGGATGAGCTTGTCATCGGCATCGGCGAAAACGGGCGTCTGGCCGGTGCGCAGCGCTTCGGCGAGTTCGGCGGGCAGGCCGGCGTCGAGCGCGATCGGATGATGGATGTGCCATTCCGCCTGCGAGCGCCAGCGCGCCGCGGTCACCAGAATCGCGAGTTCCGAAAGGCGCAGCGGCAGGCCCGTCTTGTAGCGGCAGAATGCGCCCAGCTTTTGCGCGTTCTGCGCGAGCTCCGGGCTGAAGATCCAGCCGAGAAACGGACCGTTCAGATTGCCACGCGGTCCGCTCAGGATGTCCTGCAGCACGGCTTTCTGTTCGTCGGATGCGGTGGCAGTGTCGAAGTCGGGAAGTCGCTTGTTCATGGTCGTTCTCACTTGATGGAGGCAAGCGCGCCGTCGATCGCATCGGAAAGCCGCTCGACGATGGTTTCGATCTGCGCGGCCGTCGTGATGAACGGCGGCGCGATGAGCACGTGATCGCCGATCCGGCCATCGACGGTGCCGCCCATCGGATAGACCATGAGGCCGCGCTTCATCGCCTCGCTCTTGATGAGCGCGTGCAGCTTGTGCTTCGGATCGAACGGCGCCTTGCTCGCGCGATCCTGCACGAGCTCGACGCCGGTGAAGAGGCCGCGCCCGCGCACGTCGCCGATGAACGGGTGATTCGCATGGCGCTCGCGCAACAGCGTGCGCAGTTGCTCGCCACGGGCCTTCACGTTGTCGAGCAGCCTGTCTTCCGCGATGACCTTCTGCACTTCGAGCGCCGCCGCGCACGCCGTCGCGTGACCGATATAGGTATGACCGTGCTGAAAGAATCCCGAGCCGCCGACGATCGTATCGAAGATCTCGTTGGAGACGAGCGTCGCGCCGATCGGCTGATAGCCCGCGCCGAGTCCTTTCGCGATCGCGAGAATGTCGGGTTCGACGCCGTCTTCCTCGCACGCGAAGAGATATCCGGTGCGGCCCATGCCCGACATCACTTCGTCGAGAATCAGCAGCACGCCGTATTTGTCGCAGACCGCGCGGATCTTGCGGAAGTACTCGCGCACCGGCGGCACCGCGCCCGCCGTCGCACCGACGACCGTCTCCGCGACGAATGCCGCCACCGACTCCGGCCCGAGTTCGAGAATCTTCGCTTCGAGTTCGTCGGCGAGACGCTGCGCGAAGGCTTCGTCGCTTTCGCCCGCCTGCTGTTCGCGATACGCGAAGCAGGGCGTGACGTGATGCGCTTCGATGAGGATAGGCAGGAACGGCTCGCGGCGCCACGCGTTGCCGCCGATCGCGAGCGCGCCGAGCGTATTGCCGTGATAGCTCTGTCGCCGCGCGATGAAATGTCGCCGCTCGCGCTCGCCCTTCTCGACGAAATACTGGCGCGCGAGCTTCAGCGCCGCTTCCATCGCTTCCGAGCCGCCGGAGACGAAATACACGTGACCGAGATTTTTGGGCGCGTTGTCGACGAGAAAGTCAGCGAGTGCTTCGGCGGGTTCGGTCGTGAAGAACGACGTATGCGCGTAGGGCAATTGCTGCACCTGGCGCTGGATGGCTTCGATCACGCGCGGATGGCTGTGGCCGAGACACGAGACCGCCGCGCCGCCGCACGCGTCGATATAGCGCTTGCCGTCCGAATCGACGATCTCGATGCCGTCGCCGCGCACAGCGACGGGAAGCCTGGCGCGGGGCGCGCGATGAAATACCGTGGTCATGGTGCCTTGCCTTGTAAGTGCGTGCACAACACGCGATGTATCATTCTAGCTCAATAACAACATATGTTGTCAATGGCGCGTGCATCACAACGCACGCGCAGCCGCGATGCTGCGCGCGGCAAACGCGGGGATCGGCTAGCTTGCCGCGTAGGCGCCTTGCGAGTGGAGCGCGGCTTCGGCCTGTTCGAGATTGGCGATTGCGTCCTTGCCTTCGAGCGCGAGCAGTTGCGCGACCAGCATTTCGGCGAGCGCCGATGCCGCGACGAGCGACGGAAAGAACGACGGCGATTCGTGCGAGAAGATCAGCGTGTGATCCGCATTCAACGCGATGGGCGACACGGCGCTGTCGGTGAGCGCAATGAGTTTCGCGCCGCGCTCGATCGCCGCCTGCGCGACGCGCACCGCTTCGACGGAATACGGCGCGAAGCTGACGACGACCGCCGCGTGCCGCTTTTCGATGCCGCGCAACTGCATTTCGAGCGTGCCGGCTTCGCCCGAGATCAGGCTGACGGACGGACGAAACAGCCGATAGCCGTACAACAGACCAAACGCGACCGGATAGCACGAGCGAAAGCCCGCGACATGCACGTGCGGCGCCTTCTTCAATGTCTTCGCCGCTTCGACGACGTTTTCGGCGTTTTGCGCGAGCGTCAGCTCGAGGTTGTGCGCCTGGGCCTGGGCGAGATCGCGGCTGAGGTGATTGTCGGCGCCGCTTTTGACGAGCGAGCGCGCGCGGGCAGTCAGCGGTTCGGGGCGCGTGCGCACGCGGCTCACGAAGATCTCGCGCAACTCGTTCCAGCCGGGAAAACCGAGCTGCTGCGATAGGCGGACCATCGCGGCGGGCTGGACTTTTGCGCGCTCGGCGACCTTGCGCATCGAGAGGACGGCGACTTCGTCGGGATAGTCGAGCAGGAATGCGGCACCCGCCTGGAATTGCGGGCTCAGGTCGGGGAAGCGGTCGCGGATGGTCGCGGCGAGTTGATCGAAGGTGGGCACGTTGGGCTCGTGATGGGGCGCAGCGGATGCGCTATTTAAACACGACGCCGGCGGTTGACAGGCGTTTGACGCCGCGCGCTGCCTGTGTTCGGGACGGGGCGGATTTTTGTCCGGCATCAAACCCGCGCCATATTCCACTTGCTCCTATTTTCGCGGGGTCTCGACTCGGGTATAAGTCCCCGGCTTCGCGGCCCGGGTGTGGTCGCCTTCTGTGAAAACAACAAAAAATAACCAAATGAATAAGTATTCCTACAAATTGGTCTTCAGTCGCGTGCGACACATGTTCGTCGCGGTGGCCGATTTTGCAATGGCTCATGGTAACGGCGCGGCGCGGGGCGAAGGCGCTGCACGGTGCGCGCATACGGCGTCGATCATGACGCCGGTGGTGCGGGCGATGGCATTGGCTGCCATGTCGTTGTTCGGAACCGCTTCGACGTTCGCCGTGGCGCAGATCGTCGCCGCGCCGGGATCGGGCGCGCAGGTCATCCAGACGCAGAACGGCTTGAATCAGGTGAATATTGCAAGGCCCTCCGCGGCGGGCGTGTCGATGAACACCTACTCTCAGTTCGACGTGCCGGGCAAGGGCGCGATCCTCAACAACTCGCCGACCATCACGCAGACGCAACAGGCCGGTTACATCAACGGCAACGCGAACCTGACGCCGGGTCAGGAAGCGCGCGTGATCGTGAATCAGGTGATGTCGAATTCACCGTCGCAGTTGCGCGGCTATCTGGAAGTGGCGGGTCCGCGCTCGGAAGTCATCGTGGCCAATCCGAACGGCATCGTGGTCGATGGCGGCGGCTTCATCAATACATCGCGCGCCATTCTCACGACCGGCACGCCGAACTTCGGGCCGAACGGCAGCCTCGCCGGCTTCAATGTTTCAGGCGGCAGCATCACGGTTCAAGGCGCAGGCCTCAACGCGACAAGCGTCGATCAGGTGGATCTGCTCGCGCGTGCGATTCAGGTCAATGCCGCCATCTACGCCAACAATCTGAGCGCCGTCGCAGGCGCCAATCAGGTCGATCACGACACGCTCGCAGCCACGCCGATTGGAGGCAATGGTGCGGCACCGTCGCTTGCCATCGACGTGAGCGCATTGGGCGGCATGTATGCGAACCGTATCTATCTCGCGTCGAACGAATACGGCGTTGGTGTGAGTACGCGCGGCGTGCTCGCGGCGCAGGCCGGGGATTTGACGCTCCAGTCCAACGGTCAGCTCGTGCTCGCGGGCCAGACGAACGCGCGCGGCAGTATCAGCGCGCAGGCAGCCGGCGGCATCGATAACAGCGGCGTCACCTACGCGCAACGCGACGTGATCGCGACGACGGGCGGCGCGTTGACCAACAGCGGGACGCTGGCCGCGCAGCAAAACGCGACCGTCAACGCCAGGAGTGTCGCATCGACGGGCACGCTCGGCGCGGGCGTCAACACCGATGGCTCGATCGCGCCGGGCGGCGATCTGAATTTGATCGCATCCGGCGCGCTGAGCGCCACGGGCCGCAACGCGGCGGGCGGCAATGCCGTCTTGCAGGGCGCATCGGTGAATCTGGCGGGCAGTTCCACCACGGCGAACGGCAATCTCGGACTGACAGCCACCGCGGGCGACGTGAACCTGTCCACCGCGTCCACGACCGCGGGCGGTGCAATCAACGCAAACGCTACCGGCTCGTTCACGAACGACAATGGCGCATTGAAATCGGGCGGTGCGCAGACGATCACCGCAAGCGCGTTGTCGAATCGCAATGGCCAGATCATTGCGGGCGGCGCGCTCACCGAAAGCATCGCAGGCGCGATCCAGAATCAAGGCGGCACGATGCAGGCCGCAGGCGCGCTCACGACGCGTGCGGGCAGTCTCGACAACAGCGCGGGGCATCTGAGCTCGCTCAATGCCGATGGCTTGAGTCTCACGGTCACGGGTCTCCTGAACAATGGTCAGGGCGGCACGATCGGCGGCAACGGAAGCGTCATCGCGCAGGCGGGTCAGCTCGTCAATGCCGGTTCGATCACCGCCGTGCAGGATCTCGTGGCGAGCACGACGCAGACGCTGACGAACACGGGCACGCTCGCGGCGAATGGCAATGCGACGGCATCGGCGGGAACGACGCTCGCCAACTCGGGAACGCTGTCGGCCGGGCGGAGCGCGACGCTCAAGGCCTCGACGCTCGATAACAGCAACGGTGCGATCACCGGCGATCAGCTCAGCGTCACCGCGACGAACTTCACGAATCGCAACGGCCGCCTGACGCAAACGGGCGCAGGCGCGACGACGCTGGCCATCTCGAATACGCTGGACAATGCCAGCGGAACGATTGCGACCAACGCGCAAGACCTGACGCTTGCGCCAGCCGTGCTGATCAACGACCACGGCAGGATCACCGCTTCGGGCACGGGCACGCTGTCGATCGCGACGAACAGCTTGTCGAACAACGGCGGCACGATCGCCACCAACGGCGCGCTCGCGGCGAACGTGAGCGGCGCGGCATCGAACCAGAGCGGCACATTGCAGGCGGGCAGCGCGCTGTCGATGCGCGCGGGCAGTCTCGACAACACGGGCGGAAGCATCGCCGCGCTCGGCACGGGCGGCGTGGCGCTGACGGTCGCGGGCCTGTTCAACAACGGCTCGGGCGGGACCATCGGCAGCAATGGAAATATCGTCCTGCAAGCCGGACAACTGGTGAACGCGGGGTCGATCACTACGGTGCAGAGCCTGATCGTCGCTGCGGTGCAGAGCCTCTTCAACAGCGGCACGCTGGCATCCAACGGCACGACGAGCGTTTCGGCGGGCACGACGCTGACGAACACGAACACGATTGCGGGCAGACAGCTCGCGGTGTCGGCATTCGATCTCGTCAATCGCGGCAGCATCACCCAAGCCGGCACGGCTGCCACCACGTTCACCGTTTCGGGCACGCTCGACAACACGTCCGGCACGATCCAGACCAACGCCGATGATCTGACGCTCGCGCCCGCCGTGCTCGTGAACGACCGCGGCACGATCACGAGTTCGGGCACGGGCACGCTGTCGGTGAATTCGGGCAGCGTGTCGAACAATGGCGGCACGATTGCGACCAACGGCGCGCTGGACATGAAGAGCGGCGCGCTCTCGAACCAGGGCGGCACGTTGTCGGCGCAAACATCGGCCTCGCTCGATGTCGCTTCGCTCGACAACCGTGCGGGCTATGTGGGCGCACAGAACGTATCGGTCAGCGATGCAGGCACGCTCGACAACACGGGCGGCACGATGCAGGCGAACGGTGCACTGGACGTATCCGCGCAGGACGTGCGCAATGACGGCGGCTCGATCTCCAACGGCGGAACGGGCGCGAGCACGGTCCAGGCACGCGGCGCGTTGAGCAACACGAACAATGGCGTGATCGGGGGCAATGGCGACGTGTCCGTATCGGGCGCGAGCATCGACAACTCGGGCGGCACGTTCGTGGCGGGCGGATCGATTGCGGCGCACTCGGATAGCACTTTCGCCAATCGCGCGGGTCTGGTGCAAGGCGGCGGCGACGCGTCGATTGCCGCGACGGGCGCAATCGACAACACCGGCGGTCAGATCGAAGCCGACGGCGCAAACTCCGCGCTGTCGGTGTCGGGCGCCTCGCTCGATAACTCGAACGGCCGCATCGCCAATAGCGGCGCCGGCGCGATGAACGTGAGCGCGGGGTCGATCGTCAACAGCAATACGAATGGCGTGGCGGGCGCCGGCACGATCGGCGGCAATGGCGATGTGACGCTCGACGCACAGGCGCTGTCGAACACGAACGGCGCGCAGGTGCTCGCGGGTCACGATCTGACGCTGAACATCGCGCAATGGGCGGACAACACGAACGGGACGCTCTCGGGCGCGAACAATGTCACGCTCAACGGCCCGAACGCGGCGCTCGTGAATGCGAGCGGATCGATTCACGGCAACGGTGCGATCGGACTCAATACGGCTTCGATCGATAACGCGAATGGCCGCATCGGCAACGATCAGGGCAGCGGCGGCAGCGTATCGATTGCAACGGGCACGCTTGCGAACCAGAACGGCGCGATCGGCAGCGATCAGGACCTGAGCGTGAGGACGAACATGCTCACGGGCGATGGACGCATCGTCGCGGGCCGCGATGGCACGGTCACGATCGACGGCGATTACACGCTCGATGGCGCGAACCTGATCCAGGCGAATCACGACCTCACCTTAACGACGTCGGGCACCTTCACGAATCAGGGCATGCTCGCGGCGGTGAACGCGCTGAACGTGAACGCGTACAACGTCGACAATCAGGCGGGCGCGGATCTGAACGCCGCGACGACGACGGTAAATGCGGCGAACGCGATCAGTAACGAAGGGCGCATCGAAGGCGATTCGGTGACGACCACGAGCGCGACGCTCGTGAACACGGCGACGATCATCGGCAATATCGTCACGCTCACCGGCACGCAATCGATCGTGAACGACGGCGCGGCGGCGGTGATGGCGGCGGCGTCCGAGTTGAATCTGTATTCGCGCGGCGATATCGGCAATACGAACGGCGCGAACATCTTCAGCCTGGTCGATATCGTTATCGCGGGCGATGCGACGCGCGACGCGGATGGACTGCTCACGAACCGCGCGAACACGGTGACGAACGATCAGTCGACGATCGAGGCGTTGAGTAATATCGAAGTTGCGGCGAACACGCTGAACAATACGCGTCCGGCGCCGGCGGTGGAGACCGTCGAGACGAGTGTCGAAACGAAGCATGAGACCAAGCGTGCGAGGTACTTTGGCTGCACGACCACGGGCAACGACGACCACGCGAACTGCTCGAACGCGGACTACAACGGGCCGTATCAGCATCCGCTGGACGTGACGTACAGCGACTCCGATGTCGTGTCCACAGCGAGCGGACCGAACGCGGTGGATCGTGTGCTGGTGGTGAACATCGCCGGCACGCCGACGACGATCTACTACAACACGCTCACGCAAAACGCGGACGGCACGATCAGCGTCAGCTACTGGGACGCCTACGATCCGCATATCAACTACGATCCGGCGACGGAATATCCCTCGACCAACGACGCGCACAACGGCTGGCAGCGCGTGGAGCTGGCGCGGGACACGACGACCACGACGCAGGAAGATCGTGTGGTGAGCGGAGCGCAGGCGCAACAGGCGCAACTGCTCGCGGGCGGCACGATGACGCTGGCCAACGTCGGCACGATCAACAATGCCTATAGCGCGATCGCGGCGGGCGATGCGATTCAGATCGGCAACGCGGTGCAAAACGGCGAGCTCGACACGAGCGGCAACGGCAGCGTGGGCGGCACGATCGTCAATAACATCGGGCAGACGCTATATCGGTATCAGCGTCAGGACATCGAGTCGACCTACACGTGGAACGAGGACCCCAACCGGGATGTGGGCCCGGTCACGCAGCCGTCGATCGTGCTTGCGCCGGTGGCGATCGGCGGCACGGGCGGCACGATCATCGCGAACAACCTGATCGACATCCGTGCGCTCGATGTCAATAACGTCAACGTGGCGGCGGCCAGTTCGGCCACGGGCGCGACGGGCGGCACGCTCGGGGCGAACGCGGCGATGACGTCGGTCGCGGGCGCAAGCGGCGCGAACGTGAACGCGGCGGGCGGCGCATCGGTCGATGGTGCGAACGGAGCCGCCACGCAGGCCGCGACCGGCAGCGGTGCGCGCATCGACGCGCCGCAATCGGTGGCGGGTCCAACCGGGGCGCTGAATATCCCGCTGCCCACGAGCGGCCTGTATCACTACAACACGGCGCCGGATGCGGCGTATCTGATTGCAACCGATCCACGCCTGACGAGCTACACGAGCTTTATTTCGAGCGACTACATGCTCAAGGCGCTGGACCTCGATCCGTCGAAGGTCATCAAGCGCCTGGGCGATGGCGTGTACGAGCAGCAACTCATCCGCAACCAGATCACGCAACTGACGGGCCGCGTGTATCTGCAGGGCTATACGAGCAACGAGGATGAATATCGTGCGCTGATGACCAATGGCGTGAACGTTGCGAAGGCATTCGGCCTGGTGCCGGGCATGGCGTTGACGGCCGCGCAGATGGATGCGCTGACGAGCGACATCGTGTGGCTGGTGGAGCAGACGGTCACCCTGCCCGATGGCAGCGTGCAGCATGCGCTGGCGCCGGTGGTGTATCTGGCGCATGCCCACGCCAACGACTTGCAGCCCACGGGTGCGTTGATCGCGGCTGATGACGTCGAGATCCACACGACCGGCAGCGTGAGCAATAGCGGCGTGATCAACGGCGGCACGAAGACGGTGATCAGCGCGACGGACATCCTGAATCGCGGCGGCACGATCGGCAGTTCATCGGCCAATGGCACGACGGTTATTTCGGCCACGAACGACATAACCAATGCGTCGGGCCGCATCACGGGCAATCGGGTGGCGGTGCTGGCGGGGCATGACGTCGTCAACACGACGCTGGTCGATGCGGTGGGCGTGAGTTCGGCGGCGGGCGACAGCCGCGTTCAGCAGACGCTGATCGGCGCGCAAGGCACGATCGACTCGACAGGCGACATGCTGATCGCAGCGGGCCACGATCTGACCGTGCATGGCGCGACGATCAGTGCAGGTGGTAAGGCGCAGATCACGGCGGGTCATGACGTGCTGGTGGATACGGTGCAGTCGGAGACGTCGCAGTCGGTGACGAAGAACGCGGATCATCACTGGGAAGCGCACTCGACGATCAACGAGACGAGCGGGATCAGTGCGGGCGGCAGTCTGTCGATGCAGTCGGGCAACGACATGACCTTCAAGGGCGCGAAGGTGAGCGCGGGCGGGGACCTGTCGGCGGTGGCGGGCGGCAATCTGACGGCGACGACGGTCACGGACAGCCAGAAGCTCGACAACGTGGCGACCGATGATCGGGTCAAGCGCATCGAACATTACTACGACGAGCAGGCGCAGGGCACGACGTTCTCGGCAGGGGGCAAGGGCACGCTGGCGGCGCTGTCGACCGACGAGTCCAAGGGCAACGTGACGCTGACAGGCTCGACGCTGTCGACGGACAAGGGCGCGGCAAGTATCGCCGCGACGGGCGATGTGACGCTCAACGAAGCGCGTGAGGAGCACGACAGTTTCAGCTATGTGCACTCGGAGCGTGGGAGCTTTGTGAGCAAGACGACGGAGGACGACAGCGTCGATATCAAATCGAACGATGCGAAGGGCAGTCTTGTCAGCGGCAACACGGTCGCAATCATCGCGGGCAAGGACATCACGGTGCAGGGCAGCGACGTGGTGGCGACGCACGACATGTCCATCGCAGCACTCGGCAACGTGAACATCACGGCCGCGCAGAACCAGTATCGCGACGTCGAGCAGCACGAAGTGAAGACGTCGGGGATTTCGGGCAGCGGCGGCATCGGCGTGTCGATCGGTTCGAGCGAGCAGAAAGCCGCCTATGACAGCAGCGCCGTCACCGAAAGCCAGTCGCGCAGCACGATAGGCAGCGTGCAGGGCAATGTGTCGATCAAGGCGGGCAAGGATCTGCATATCGGCGGCAGCGATATCGTGGCAGGGCGCGCCCCGGACGACATCGCTGGGGCGGGAGGCAATATCGCCCTCAAAGGGCAGAACGTGACGATCGATCCGGGCCGAGACAACGCGAATTCGCACGAGCATCAGGAAGCGAGTTCGAGTGGTGTGGCAATCGGAATCGCCGGCACGCCGTTCGACACGGCGCGCAACGTGAAGGCGGCCAGTGCGTCGGGCAATGGTTATCAGCGTGCCAAAGGCATCGGCAATGAACTGGCCGCGAGCCCGCTCGATACGCCATCGGTGACGGCGACGTTCAGCCACAGCAGCAGTTCCGCTACGATCGATGCATCGAGCCTGACGAACAGCGGCAGCACGATTCGCGGCGCGGGCAACGTGAGCGTGACGGCCACGGGTGGCGCGCTCATGGATGCGAATGGTCACCCGCTCGATGGCGACATCACGGTAACCGGTTCGACGATCACGGCGGGCGGCACCGCGAAGCTCGACGCCAATCGGAACGTGACGCTGCAGGCATCGACCGATCAGATGCAGCAGTCGAACCAGTCGGAGAGTTCCAGTTCGAGCCTGCAGATCGCCAGCCCCAGCTTGGGCGACGTCAGCCGCTGGGTCAACGGCGGTCCGAACAGCAGCGGCGTCAGTTCGTCGCCGTACAACGCGGCGAGCGGGCATAGCAACGCCAACGGATCGTCGAGCACACAGACAGCCTCGGTCGTGACGGGCAACAATGTGACGCTGGTGAGCCATACGGGCGATATCAACGTGATCGGCTCGGGCATCGTCGGCACGCAGGGTGTCGATTTGTTGGCGAACCAGGGCTCGATCAACGTGCTCGCCGGCATCGAGACTAGTACCAGTCATCTGGACGAGAGCCGTCACCAATTCGGTGATCTGGGCAGCAATGGCGTGGGCACGGGTTTCAGCCAGGGCGTATCGAACAGCCATCGCACGCAGGACGACGCGGCGCAGACGCAGAGCACGATCCGCAGCCAGATCGTGAGCGGCAACGGCAGCGTGACGGCGGTAGCGAAAAACGATATCAACGTGCAGGGCGCAGACCTGGTGGCATCGAAGGATCTGACGCTGATGGGCCGCAATGTCAATCTGGACGCCGGCGCGGACGCGACGCAAAGCCAGATGAGCCAGAGTTCGAGCCAGTATGGCGTGACGTTCGCGCTGGGCGGGGTGGCGGGCGATACGGTGGCGACGGTGAATCGCAACGTGACCGCGGCCAGTCAGACGCACGACAAGCGGCTCGCGGCACTCGAAGTGGCACAGGCAGGTCTGGCGGGTTACGGCGCGTCCGCAGCGGCGGCAAGCGGTAATGCGCCGCTGATCAAGGCGACGGTGAGCGTGGGTGGCGGCAGCAGCCAGAGCGAGGCGCAGTCGGACGCGGTTGCGCACGCTGGCAGCACGCTCACGGGCAAGAACGTGACGATCGTGGCGGCGGGCAGCGGAGCGAAGGATGCGGCGGGCTACGCATCCGATGGCGACATCAACTCGCGCGGCACGACGATCAGCGGCGAGAACGTGACGATGATGGCCGCGCGCGATGTGAATCTGCTCAGTGCGCAGGACATGAGCCGGCAAAGCGGCAGCAACAGCAGCAGCAATGCGAGCATCGGCGTCGGCCTGGGGCTGGGAGGCCAGCAGAACGGCTTCACGCTGGAACTGGCTGCGAGCGGGACGAAGGGCCACATGAATGGCAACGGCGTGACGCACGTCGACACACAGGTCAATGCGAGCGATGCACTCACGATTGCCAGTGGGCGCGACACGAACCTGATCGGCGCGGAAGCGGCGGGCAGGACGGTGAACGTGGACGTCGGGCGTAACCTGACGATCACGAGCCCGCAGGACACGAATGCCTACGATAGCCAGCAAAAGAGCGCGGGTATGCAGGCGAGCATTTGCGTGCCGCCGTTCTGTGTCGGCCAGACGGTGAGCGGCGGCGCGAGCGTGAGCGAAACGAAGATCGACGCCAACTATGAGTCGGTGAACCGGCAGAGTGGTCTCTTTGCGGGCGAGGGCGGTTTCAACGTCAACGTTCGCGAGCACACGCAACTCGATGGCGGTGCGATTGCGAGCACGGCGGCGGCGCAGAGGAATACGTTGTCGACGGGCACGTTCGGGTTCAGCGACGTGCAGAACCATGCGGATTACTCGGGTTCATCGATCGGATTCAGCGCGAGTACGACGATGGACAAGGGGGCGTCGGCGTTCCCGGGGATTGCGGGTATCGGTCCGACGGGTTTCGGTGTGGCAGGCACGAGCGGCAGCGCATCGGGCACGACGCACGCAGTGGTGAGTGCGGGCACGATTACTGTGCGTGACGATGCGCTCACGGGTCACGACAGCACGGCAGGCCTGAGCCGTGATGCGGCGAATGCGAACGGATCGGTGCTCAATTCGTTCGATGCGCAGAAGGTGGCCGATGATATGGCGGTGCAGCAGGCTGCGGTGCAGGTGGGCATGACGGTCGCGGGCGATGTGGCTGATTCGCTGGCGAAGGGCAATCCGTCGCTGTGGGGTACGGATGGGGCGGGCCGGATTGCGTTGCATGGAGCGGTGGCGGCAGCAGGCGCCGCGCTGGGCGGTGGCAATGTGGCGGGTGCGATCGGAGGCACGATAGCGGGGGATCTGGCGTCGGGAGCATTGAACACTGCGATGGGCGCAGGTGCGGGAGCGACGCTGGCGGGCAATGTTGCGGCGGGGGCTGCGGGGGCTGCGGTTGGTGGTTTGATCGGTGGGGCTGGCGGGGCGATGAGTGGCGCCAATGGGGCGCTGGGGGCGGATCTCTACAACAACCAGGGACACAGGGACAAGCCAGATGAGCGGCCGGGGCATGAGAACACGGCGGGTAACGATGTTACGGACACGCATCTGAATATACTGCCGACTGCTGGCGGTGCGATGTCCAAGGATGCGCAGCCCGACACGTTCACCGTAGGCGGCGGTGTGGCTCTGCCGGCAACGGGCCTGCCGACCGATTGGGAAAGTGTCACGAAGGGCTTCAGCACTCCAAACGCTGCGATCGGCTTGACTCGTGAGGAGTTTGAACGAAACTTGCTCAATAGTGGCTTTACAGCTACGCCCTTAGGCGGAGAAAACGACATAACTCTCTACAGGAACGGTGATGTTCAATACACTGTGAGAAATAATGCTAGTTCAACAGGTGGGCCTTCCGTTGACTACCGTGTCGGCAATAAGACAATAAGTAAGATTCGGTTGAAGTAAAGGATGCTTTAAATGCCTTATATAACTGATTTGTCGCTGTTTGAGCAGATTACGAAACTCGCCAAAATTCCTCTGGGGACTTCCTCGCGGAGCATCGAGATTCGAATCTTGGAATGGGGCGAGTTCTCAGTCGGAGGTTTCTGGCCGTATGTCGTTGAACTGGCAAAAATGAGCTTGGATAACACCCTTTATTTCTGGGATGTTAATCGTTCAATGGACGACACGTTTCACAAATCTTTCGGTAAATATCCTGCGATTGCGCTTTCCACATCAATGACCGAGCAAGAATACTTGGATGAATTGGGTGGGCTTTTTGCGGGCAAGGACGAGCAGTGGTTTGTTATGAACGCTACAGACTCGTATCTCCTTGCTCCCGCGTCCGGTGCGTGGCGAATCTCCGGTGAATACGCGACCGAACGCGGCAAGATTATTTCAACGGTCGGATTGCCGCCCGACGAATTGTTTCCTCACGATTTCCTGAGGGAATAGAAGAAGTAAAACCGCTGTGGTTGATCTCTACAACCGGCAGCTGCATCCGGATGAGAAGAATAAGCTGGCCGAGTTGCAGGATGGCAAGACGCCGGAAGAGCAGCAAAGGCTGGCGGATGCGGCGTGTTATCGGGTGCAGTGTGCGGCGCAGATGTCGGACAGTAATCCGGAAAAGGCCGATGCGCTGGCGTCGCAGCAGCGTGGCGCGGGGTACATCACCGAGCAGAACGAGCTTAAGAACACGGGGTTGTTCGTGTATAGCCCCTCGGATGTGGCGAGTGATGCGTCGTATCGTGGTGCAGATTATCTTGCGCAACAGGCGAAGTCAGCGGGTCGTGGCGCGTCGAATCTGGCGGACCAGTTCGTGAACGAGATGAAGGCGCGGGGAGGTCAGTCGGCGCCGGCGGATGCAGATCCGTTGGGGGATATAGGCAACGGCAACAAAACGCCCCCGACGGCGGGTGGAGCGGCGCCGGTGATGGTGTGCGTGCCTCGGGTGTGCGTCGAGGTGCCGGTGGTGACGCCGGGGATGCCTGGGAATGCGATCTTCGCAAAGGGTGATGGAGCGCCGCCGCCGAACATGTCTCCCGATGGTGCTGGCCGTAGCGGTGCCTTCAATGAGGCAAAGCGCAACGCGGGAGTTCCTGTTAGTCAGCAACCGGTCGAAGTCAGGCCCAATGTTGATCGACAAGGAAACGTTCAGCCTGGTTATCAGTACGTGTACGAGGTTCCCTCGGAGGGGGGTAGAACAAAAGAAGTGATCATTCGCGACGACGCTGGCGGGCATAATTTTGGAACGAATGACCCACAGAATCGAGGTGCTCATTTTAACGATCCAGCAGGAAACCACTATGACTATTGAAATCAATGTTGGCGTTGCCGAGGATGCATTCCAAAAGAATGCTCTAATTAAACTCGAGCGTTCTAGATACGAAACGGCTATCGCTTTGTCAGTTGCTGACTGGAGCGCAAAGAGAGTGCCGCATGATGTGGCACTACTCGAAGTTTTGCGTTTTGTATTTCTCACGATATGCGAACGTATGAGCGGATACCATGTTTGGCTGCTTTTAGGCGACACATGCTGGCAAGATGACACACGGATCATCCGCTACCGGAAAATGTTTAATGCTCTAAAGGCTCAGGGTTTGGATTTCGCAGCACTTCAAGATCGACGAGAGTTCATGATCGAGCAATATGGAAAACTGAAGTTCTTTGGGGCTGTTCGCCTTGAAGAGGATGCGCTGCCACTTGTGCCTAAGACAATGCAGCCAGGATCATGCACTTACCTACTTGCGCTACCCGACATTGTGCCGGAGTTGTCGGAGTTCAGCGGATGGTCGGGGCGATTGAACGAAGATTCAAAATTGATCCAATCTAACGTCAAAAATGACGGCATCATTTTTCAACGCACCGGCTACTTTGACGATCCCGAAGTCGGACTCGTTGCACTTGGGAAGCCGAACGTTGTGGCGAGGCTCACTGCATAACGGGGTACGTGCCGAGGAATGCGACTCTGAATAGCGGAAGTCGGGAAACGGTGCTCGAAGGCCAAAGCAGTACAGAGCGGTCTGTATGCGGGCGATGGCGGTTTCAACGTCAACGTTCGCGAGCCACGCAACTCGATGGCGGTGCGATTGCGAGCACGGCGGAGGCGGACAAAAACACGCTATCGACGGGCACATTTGGGGTTCATCGGTCGGATTCAGCGCGAGTACGACGATGGACAAGGGGGCGTCGGCGTTCCCGGGGATCGCGGGTATCGGTCCGACGGGTTTCGGTGTGGCAGGCACGAGCGGTAGCGCATCGGGCACGACGCACGCAGTGGTGAGTGCGGGCACGATTACTGTGCGTGACGATGCGCTCACGGGTCACGACAGCACGGCAGGCCTGAGCCGTAATGCGGCGAATGCGAACGGATCGGTGCTCAATTCGTTCGATGCGCAGAAGGTGGCCGATGATATGGCGGTCCAGCAGGCTGCGGTGCAGGTGGGCATGACGGTAGCGGGCAATGTGGCTGATTCGCTGGCGAAGGGCAATCCGTCGCTGTGGGGTACGGATGGGGCGGGCCGGATTGCGTTGCATGGAGCGGTGGCGGCAGCAGGCGCGGCGCTGGGCGGTGGCAATGTGGCGGGTGCGATCGGAGGCACGATAGCGGGGGATCTGGCGTCGGGAGCATTGAACACTGCGATGGGCGCAGGTGCGGAAGCGACACTGGCGGGCAATGTTGCGGCGGGGGCAGCGGGGGCGGCGGTTGGTGGTTTGATCGGTGGGGCTGGCGGGGCGATGAGTGGCGGCAATGGGGCGCTGGGGGCGGATTTGTACAACCGGCAACTTCATCCGGAAGAAAAGACGCTGGCGAAGCAGCTTGCGGACAAGAGCGGCGCGAAGTACACCGAACAGCAGATCGAGGATCAGATGCGGATCATGGGCGGCACGATCGGCGGAGATCGCGAGTCAGGTGCGCCTGCCACGTTGATTGGTCAGATGCCGACCGATTCTGGAGCGCAATGGCAGTACGCAGGCAAGACGGATGACGGTAAGCCGATCCTGACGCAGACTACCGCGCAGGCGAATGCGGACTTGCAGAGCTACATTCTGGCGAACTCGGGATCTGCACAAGGCGGTGTACCGAATATCGTGTATGACCAGACGGGCAAGAAAGGCTTCAGCCTGGATTTGACGGGGCCGTTCACGAAGTTTGATAAGTCGGATGCGGATTACATGCGTGGCACGGTTGCGGATGTGGCGTCGGCAGTGTCTAGCAATTCGGGCAACTTCCACTGTTTGAGTCGTTCGTCGAGCAAGTTATCGAAAACCCGATAATAAAGGCTGACGCAGGCTCGATTGGCGGAGTCGTAGTATCCGTATTGAGCTTCGACCAATGCTGCTGCCGCCTGTTCGGCCGATTCGAATGAGCGCCGCGCCTCATCTCTTGTGATTGTTTGCATGTCTACTCTCTTGAAGTTAAACGTTTGCTGAGTTCTAGGGATATCGGTGCACTCCGCAGTTCCTTTAACTCCTATCGCTCGATTGAGGCATCTCTCGTTTAAGTCTTCTTCGGTTAAGAACGGGTCGGGATAGCGCCATGCGGCCCTGCGCCTTGCCGACGTTAGCTGCCGCTACGCCGTTCGATTCATTGGGCGCGAAGATAAGGGCTGGATAACAGCCCTTATAGGCGCGCTCAAATCTGCGCTCGTCTAGTTGCACGCTTCGTCGCGGTAGACAATCACAGCTTCATCGGGACGTGGGCAGGCGCCGGGTCTGGCGTGTTCTCAAGAACAGTCATGTCGTGAATTACGCCGTAGAGTTCGACGAGCGCTTTTTCCTTTTCCACGTCGTGTCCACCGATGACGCGAGCCATCGCTGTGTGAGACAGTTCTTCTTCGTGTCGGAGGTCAACTGTAGTCAGCGTGCTCATTTCGATTCACCTATCGCAAAGTAGTGTGGGACTTTCACCGTGGGTCTGGCCGAGCGGTTCTTAGCTCCGCTCGCCCAGCAATAGACAGTTTCTGTGCCAGTCGACGCTTGTCACGCCCCTTCAACGCAACGTGATGTTTTCAAAGGAGAAGATTCGGGGTTTCCTTTTGTAAAAGTCGTCCTCCGTCGGCACTATGTTGGACTTCCAACAACAGACCGGAAGTCGCCCGTTGGCGTCATGCAGACGCGTTAGCTGCGATGGGAGTCGTCGCTTCCACGTAACGCCTGGCGAGGCAACACTGCAGGGCGGGAACCGGCCCAGCTCGAAAGCTCTTGTTCGATTGGTGCACCGTCGGCTAGGCGGCGCCTTCCCGCTCGCGCAGCAAGGGTGCGATTTCAAAACGAATGCACCTAAAATGAGCAGGGATGCACGGCAACGAGCGTTGCGTCAGAAGCTGATTCCGGCAGCTCCGAAGCATGGCAGAAATCGGGAGGCGGACGATGAAGGTTCCGGTGACAGACCGGCTGGTCCCTCTTGGGCTGACGTTGTTTGGCGCGGCACTTTTTGGGCTCGCCGGATACGGACTTCTTAAGTTCTTTTTATCGCTGCTGCTCCTACTCCACGGAGACTACTGACCTCAGCACAGTCGGCGACTCGCATCTCATCCTTGAGCCCAAGCTCACGCGCCACGACCTCGACATCAGTCGCCACATCTGCCAGCACCGAGCAACGGACGCCCATTTGGGTGTTTCTCGTTAATGGTATAAAACTGACCGGGGTCATCACTTCGTTCGACCAATACGTTCTCGCCGTCGAATCGAACTCCGTAACCCAGATGGTTCTGAAGCATGCCGTGTCGACAGTGATTGAGCAGCACGCCTTAGGCGCTCGCTCGACAGATACGCGAAAACCGCCACGAGGTGACAGCCAACACGCCTCCAGTCGGTGAAGGTGAGCGACTTCACAAGTCCCGCCGACGCGCTTAGATTTCTTCGGCGTCGTTCTCGGAACTGGTGACGACCCAAGCATCCTCCTACGAGATTTGCGCGGGCGCATACCTCGAACCAAACGGCCCGCGCAGCGATGACGGGCTACGTCCCAAACGGGTGGACTCCCACCGGTTATGTCAAGACTGCGCTACCTTTTTGGTAGCTAATGGGCTTTTTTGTCCGAGCGACAATATCTGCACCGTGGTGCTCTCGAGTCGTTCCGAGCCGGCGTCGCAGCGCTGTCAAATGCATCTGCTACCGTGCTTACTCCACGCCCTTCGACTTGCAAGGGTTGAAGGAGTGGATGCGTTGCCACGGCTCAATCCAAGTGACAGGAACAGGAGTCAACGATGCTGACGTGTTTCGCCGTGAGCCACACCGCCAATGACCCGACGCTAGAGTCAACTGACCACGGTATTCTGCAGGCAATTGCCGATGAGGCTAGCGTTCAGTTTGAGCCCGGGTTTGCTGGAAGCAGCTACCTAGAGGTACCAGTCGATGATGCCGCCAAGCAAGCCGTCGAGGCACGTTTGGAGCAGAACAGGATGTCCTTCAGCGTCGTAACGCGTATAGCGTACTAGGGGCGAACCGCGGACTCGGCGGCGAGAGCCGGCGCTCGTCGCCCGGCGTACCGGCGGAGTGGTCGGGCGTCCACCGCAATGTCTGCCGCCCGACATCGGCGCCACGTCGCTATTCCCCCGCTCGAGCCCATTTCATCTTCGTGGTGGAAGGGGCTCGGACCATCCCGCTCAGCGCTGATTGACGATGGCGCTGTTCGCAATGCCCGACTGGCTCACAGCGGCGAGATTACCCGTGCCTGCCTGACTGACGCTGGAAATGTTGGTAGCACCGACTTGGCTCAGATATGCGCGATTGCCGGAACCCGACTGGATAGAGTCTATGCTGTTGTTCGTACCGCTCTGGGCAAGCAACAGACTTTCCTCAAACCCACTTTGCGATGCCGTCACCGAATTCGAAGTGCCATCTTGCAGCGAACCGATAGTCGAGAAGGACGACGTTGCTTGAGTGAGACTCGCGACGTTGCTGTTTCCAGTCTGAATGGACGTCAGCGCGTTGTTGTTGCCACCATCTTGCAGCGATGTCAGGCGGTTCATCCAGCCACCCTGATTGACGTAGGTGTGGTCATTCGATTCGCCGTCGACCTGGAAGACGTACGCTACGTTTGAACCGAATCCCGTTTGACCGATGCTCACGCGGTTGCTGAAGGCATCGTCCTGATTGACGAAGGCGACGTTGAATTCGCCGGCACCCACCTGGGAAATGTTTGTCCGGTTGTATCCGCCGTTGTTCGCATGTATGACCGCTGACTCCGTACCGCTTTGGTAGATGGTGATGTTGTCACCCATCTCAGCCGACTGATAGACGCGAGCATCGGTGAGGCCGCCGGTCTGTTGGATGGCGATGTTGTTGCCGCCGAATCGATTTATCTCAACGTACGCGTAACCGTTGCTCATGCCCTGGCTTACCTGGACGCCATTGCCGACAGTGTCGGTCTCATTGACTTCTGCGCGAGCCTCCAACACCTTTCCTGCAGAACGAGATGTACCTTGGTCGATGCTAACGAAGTTGCCGGAGGTGCGAGTTTGGGTAACAGTCGCGGTATCGTTGGCACCGACTTGACCAATTCGGTTCGAGTCACTCTTCGAGTCGCTCTGCGTGACTGTTGCCTGGTGATTGTCGCCGGCTTGGAACACGGAGTTTTTCGTGTTGAACGCCCCGCTTTGAGCGACCGTGGTCGTGGATGCAGATTCACCGCTCGCTCCGGGCAGCGTCGTTTGCACGATGTTGGTCCAGTTTCCTCCGCCGGACTTTGACGTGACCTGCGCCGATGCGCCATTAGTTGACTGCAACACTGACACCGCATCGTAAGACGAGGCCTGCTGGTCGATTGCTGCGTTGTTGCGGTCGCCCGTTTGAGTCACCGCGGCTCGTTCCCCGAAAGACTGTGAGGCGGGTGCGGCCTCATCTGCCATTGCGTTGCTCGATGCGAAAGCGATGATTCCCATCGCCAGTACGGATGCTTTGAGTCTCACTGAGCTTCTCCCCTTGTTGTTCTATTTCGGTCGTGCTCCGCTGACCGGAGTCGTTATTGAACCATCACGTTAATACTTCGCGAACAATGGTACGAGTGCGCTTGTCGTATTACCGGGCCTTCTTCACGGGAATGTGAGCTGCCGCTCGTTTTACGACTTGAGCGTTGGTTTCCGTCCACGACTAGATGCGCTCGAAACTCCCGCGCGTCGCAGCGTCGCGAGAACTTTGGGAAAAGCCATGCCCGAACCATCCGGAACCGTTGAGCGTCCAATCGTCAAGACCGAAACCGGCGAGGAGGGCAGCTCGCGTTAGCGAAGGATTTCGGAAAGGCGCTCGATACTCGGCGAAGAGGTGATGCGCGGTAACGAAGACGGGTAGTCGTGCGGCCAATTCCTCGCGAGCAATTCCAACGCGCATCGGAGGCGCATCATGTTCGCGTCATGACCGCATCCGGAATTTCTCGAACCCTGGCAAGCAAGCCGATGTGTCGTTCCACGAAGTTCGCCACGTTCGTGTTGTCCGGCACGTCTTTGACTGCAATTGCCTCCAAAATCTGCTGGGCGCAGTTAAGTCGGTCGACCGCGCGTTGCAGTCGCGCGACCATTTCGTCGCGAAGACCGAGCTCGCGTGCGACTACGTTGACGTCTGTCACTGCGTCGGACATGAGGAAGTCGAGGAGCTTTAAAAGCTGGGGCGACGAAGGGGAGCCGGGCAGGCCGCTCGAGTTCGCGGAGTTAGATGAGGTTTGCATCCGCAGTGAAGCGGATGCATTTATACATGAGGGCGCGATACGGACTTTAGACGAGGCTACAGGTTGGGCCATGCCTTGGCGGTCGCAGCCAGAGCCTCCGGAGAACCCTCTGGTGCTAGGTATTCGTCGCAGACAGCCACGGCTCGTGATACCTCCGGGGTGTTTGCATCCGCTCGTGCTAACAGTTCTGCACGCCATGCCAGCACGTCCGAACGCCCGCTGTGGCTCAAATTCCACACACAGTAGTCAAGGAGGTTGACCAATTCGCTGGCGGGGATGTCTGCTAGTTCCGCACTTGCCATCAGTTGCTCCTATTCGGAGTTGTGCATTTCATCGTCCGCAATCAAACGACTGATGCTTTTGTAGTCGCCGTCAGCTCAAAGCCGGCGCGTTCAATCTATGCACTGAGGCGACGCCTCGTGAATCCTCGCGGTCCTCTTGAGCACTGACCCGCCTAGTCAGCTTTAGATTCATCGTTCACGCGCAGCGGAGCACGGCTCTGCTCGTTGTTCAAATGAACAAACTTTCGAAGGAGGCGAATCAGGTCTTCGGCATCCTCCTCGCCCATTCCATCAAATAAGCCCGCCCGAAGCTTCTTTACTGCGGGAATGAATTTGTGCAGCAATTCCTCTCCGGCAGGTGTAAGAAGCAGTCGCCGTTGGCGGCGTGGGAGGACCTGGCGGACTATCCACCCCTTCGATTCCATGCGCGCAGCCATTTCAGCTGTCGTCGACGTGTCCAGAGCGACACGCTGAGCAAGCGTCACTTGGTCCAGGCCCGGGCATTCGTAGAGCATGCGCAGTACGGCGTACTGCACCGGGGTGACTTCCCGCCCCAATTTCTCGTGGAACATCGCCACGGATATCTGGTGCGCCCGACGAATCAAGTGCCCCGGTTCCTCATAGAGGTCGAGACTCGATGCGGCCTCGCTCACGTCCTTCATATTTTCCATAGCTGAAACCATCACTGGCTCGTAGAACTCCGCGTTCCGGGAAAACCAGTATACCGCGCGCCTTGTTTCATCACTCATCAATGAGTACACTGAATGTCATTCAGTGTACGGAATGTAAGTTCCGGCGGGTTGAGAATCTGGTTCCCCAGGAGATGTAAAGTGTTTTTGAAGAATGCTTGGTACGTGGCGTGTACGCCGGACGAAATCAAGGACGACAAGCCCCTTGGCCGAAAGATTTGCGGTGAGTCGATGGTCCTCTATCGTACGGCGGACGGCAGTGTCACCGCGCTTGAAGACTTCTGCCCACACCGCGGTGCTCCCCTGTCGCTTGGATTCTTGCGCAACGGAACGCTCGTGTGCGGATACCACGGTCTCGAGATGGGCTGTGCGGGGAAGACGACGGGTATGCCCGGGCAGCGGGTCAACGGTTTCCCGACGATACGCAGCTTTCCGGCTATCGAGAAGTATGGATTCATCTGGGTCTGGCCCGGCGACAGAGCAGAAGCCGACCCTGCCAAGCTGCACCATCTTCAATGGGCGGAAGACCCGGCATGGGCGCACGGAGGCGGTCTGTATCACATCCGCTGTGACTACCGGCTCATGATTGACAACCTGATGGACCTTACGCACGAGACGTATGTGCATGCGAGCAGTATCGGTCAGAAGGAAATCGATGAAGCCGCGCCCAAAACGACTAGCGTGGGTGATGAAGTCATTACCAGTCGCTTCATGGAGAACGTCATGCCGCCTCCCTTTTGGCGCATGGCGCTGCGAGGCCATGGCCTGGCCGATGATGTTCCGGTCGACCGCTGGCAAATCTGTCGATTCTCGCCTCCTAGTCACGTGATGATTGAAGTGGGTGTCGCCCACGCTGGAAAGGGCGGCTACAACGCCCCTGCTGAGGGCAAAGCCTCCTCCATCGTTGTCGATTTCATTACGCCTGAGACTGAGTCGTCGATTTGGTACTTCTGGGGTATGGCTCGCAACTTCCGTCCCGAAGATAAGGAACTGACGGACACCATCAGAGAGGGGCAAGGCAAGATTTTCGGCGAAGACCTCGAGCTGCTTGAACAGCAGCAACGGAATCTGGAGGCATGGCCCGACCGCGCACTGCTTAAACTCAACATCGACGCCGGCGGAGTGCTGTCGCGCAAAGTCATCGAGCGCCTGCTCGCGGAAGAGCGCAAGTCTCAGTCGGACCGCAAGGTTATCCCGCTTGCGAACGCGTCGGAGGCGTCATGAACACTGCGACGCTTGAAGTGAAGATTTCACGGAAATGGGAGGAGGCGCAAGGCATATGCGCCTTCGAATTCACCTCTGGAAATGGAAGTGCGCTGCCGCCGTTCAGCGCCGGGTCGCATATCGACGTTCATCTGCCGGGCGGGCACATCCGACAGTATTCCCTGTGCAACAATCCGAACGAGTCAAATCGTTACCGCATTGCTGTCTTGCGTGATGCCGATGGTCGTGGCGGTTCCAAGGCGATTCACGACCTCGTCCACGAAGGCGACACGCTCAAGATAAGCGAACCGAAGAATCACTTTCCGCTGGCACACGAGGCTCAGAGTCATCTTCTGCTGGCAGGTGGCATTGGCATAACGCCCATCCTGTGCATGGCGGAGCGATTGCATTGCGCTGGCGAGACGTTCGAGATGCACTATTGTGCGCGCTCGCCGCAGCGCACAGCGTTTGTCTCCCGAATCATGTCATCTGAACTGGGCAAGTCGGTCAGCATTCATTTCGACGATGGCGAGCCCGAGCAGAAGTTCAATTTGTCCGCAACGCTCAAGCAGGCATCCGAGGGGGCGCATCTTTACGTATGCGGGCCGCGTGGCTTTATGGATGCAGTTCTTGCTGAAGCACGTCAGCAGGGGTGGCCCGAAGACAGACTTCACTATGAGTTCTTTGGCGCTGTCGTCGAGCAGGAAGTCGGAGACGCAACGTTCCAGGTGAAGCTAGCGAGCAGCGGCCTCACGGTCGACGTCCCGCCCGGATGCACGGTCGTCGAGGCTCTAGCTGAGAAAGGCGTCGAGGTGCTGACCTCGTGCGAACAGGGCGTTTGTGGCACGTGTCTCACGCGCGTTTTGGAGGGGCAGCCCGACCATCGGGATTCGTACCTTACCGACGACGAAAAAGCTGCTTGCGACCAGTTCCTGCCGTGCTGCTCGCGTTCGAAAACCCCGGTCCTCATTCTCGACCTCTAAGCAAGGCAATTATCAGGCTCGCGCCTGCAGGCTGTCGTCGTTCACGAAGCCGGGCGCGAACACCCATCGGAGACAAGAAGTGGAAAACCTTCAGGTAGAGCAGCTCGTAAAATTTCGTACAACTACGTTCCCAATGAATCAATGGTGGGTTGCCGGCTTCTCGTGGGAGCTCGATGGCAAGCCGGTCGCGAGAAAGATTCTGAACCGTCCAGTCGTTTTGTTCAGGCTGCCGTCCGGCGAAGTAGGCGCGCTCGAGGACCGTTGCTGCCACAAGGAACTCCCGTTGTCATGCGGCTCGGTCGAGGGACGTGGCGTTCGATGTGGATACCACGGCCTGCTGTTCAATCGAGAAGGGGCATGCATCGAGATTCCTGGGCAAGACCGTATCCCTTCCAAGGCGCGCGTGCAGTCCTATCCCGTGATGGAACGCGACCAGATTGTTTGGGTCTGGATTGGGGAGTTCGCCGACGCGAAGCCTTCATCGGAGCCACCTTCGTACACGTTCCACTCCGACCCGAGCTACCAATTTGGTGGTGGCAACTACCACTACGATGCACCGTATCAACTGATTCACGACAATCTGATGGACCTCAGCCATCTCGGATACGTCCATTTGAAGACCATCGGCGGCAACGCGCCCGTTCACATGAACGCACAAACCCGGGTGAGCGTCGAAGGGGATACGGTGAAGCTCGTACGCACCATGCTGGACTCTGAGCCGCCGCCGACTTACACCGCTGCGTGGCCATTTAAAGGACTCGTCGACCGATGGCAGGAGATTGAGTTTCACGTCTCGCACATTCGCATATGGACAGGCGCCCTCGACGCTGGTGAAGGAAGCCTCGAAGACCCTTCGCGGGGTGGCTTTCATATGCGTGGATTCCATGGAATCACTCCAGAGACTGAGACGACGACGCACTACTTCTGGAGCGTAGCAAGCAATTTGCAGACGGACATCGAGAAGGTCAAGCAGACCGTTATTGAGCAGAGCGCCGCAACCTTCGACGAGGACAAGCTAATCATTGAGGCGCAATACCGTAACCAACGCGAGTTTCCGGTGCGCAATCAAATCGACATCCACGTCGACGTAGGGCCCAACCGGGTTCGTCGCGTCATCGACCGGCTTCTGAAGCAGCCGCAATCCGCATAGAGAAACCATCCATCACTCAGGAGGCATCCTTCATGGCATCAAATCGCGGTGTTGCGTACGTTGGACCTGGAAAAGTAGAAGTTCAGTCGATTGCCTACCCGACACTCGCTGACCCAAGAGGACGCAGGATTGACCACGGCGTCATTTTGCGGGTGGTTTCGACCAACATCTGTGGCTCGGACCAGCACATGGTCCGCGGCCGAACAACTGCGCCTGCTGGCTTGATCCTTGGCCACGAAATCACCGGCGAAGTCATCGAAATTGGACGAGACGTGGAGACGCTCCAGAAGGGCGATTTGGTTTCGGTACCGTTCAACGTTGCCTGCGGCCGCTGTCGGACCTGCAAGGAGCAGCACACCGGCGTTTGCCTGACAGTGAATCCCGCGCGCGCGGGAGGCGCATACGGCTATGTCGACATGGGCGACTGGGTCGGCGGACAAGCCGAATATGTCATGGTGCCCTATGCCGACTTCAATCTCTTGCGCTTTCCCGACAAGGCGCAGGCCATGGAAAAAATCTGCGACCTGACGTGCCTCTCCGACATTTTGCCTACCGGTTACCACGGCGCAGTCACGGCCGGCGTCGGTCCAGGGAGCACCGTGTATGTCGCAGGTGCGGGTCCGGTCGGTTTGGCAGCCGCCAGTTCCGCAGTATTGCTCGGCGCAGCCGTCGTCATTGTCGGTGACATCAATGCTGCACGCCTGGACCATGCCCGCAAGCAGGGGTTCCAGACGGTGAACCTGTCCGAACACGACAGCCTCGCAGACCAAATTGCGCAGATTCTCGGAACCCCGGAAGTTGACTGCGCTATCGACGCCGTCGGCTTTGAGGCACGCGGGCACGGGCACGAAGGGGCCCAACACGAAGCGCCCGCAACCGTTTTAAATTCCTTGATGGAAGTGACACGCGTGGCCGGAAAGATTGGCATTCCGGGCCTATACGTCACTGAAGACCCCGGCGCGGCCGACTCTGCCGCTCAAAAGGGGGCTCTGAGTATCCGCTTTGGCCTGGGTTGGGCCAAGTCGCACAGCTTCTTCACTGGTCAGACGCCGGTCATGAAGTACAACCGAGCTCTCATGCAGGCGATTTTGTGGGACCGAATCAAGATTGCCGAAACGGTTGGCGTAGAGGTCATTTCCCTCGACGACGCCCCGATGGGTTACTCGCAATTCGACTCCGGTGTACCCAAGAAGTTTGTGATTGACCCTCACAACCTATTTAGGAAAGCAGCTTGACGGGTTGTGCGACGAGAGTGCGTTGACCCCAAGGCACGGTGTTCTCGCCATCGAATCGCTTTGAATGCTCCAGGGCGACCAGACGAAAGACCAAAGAAGCGAAGCAACACCAGCGCTCGAGAGTGTTGGTACCGACCGCGCGTGCCCGGATTGGCTTCGCAACCGGCCGGGAGTTTTGGAGTCAACCACTGCCTAAAGCACGCTGGGTGTCCGTCCGCGGGCCGTTCCCGAGGGCACTACTTACTACATCACAAGGAGACACAGATGGAAATCAACGTGCGGCGAACAGTCGATGAACGCCCGATGAGCCGTTTCCAGGTAACTGCAGTGGTCGTTTGCATCGTGCTCAACATGCTCGACGGCTTCGACGTGCTGGCGGTTGCGTTCTCGGCCGCCCATCTGTCGGCGGACTGGAAACTGACGGGCAAGGAAATAGGCGTATTGCTCAGCGCAGGCCTGTTCGGTATGGCCGGCGGTTCGATGTTTATCGCACCTCTCGCAGACCGCGTAGGGCGCAGACCACTTGTTATCGGCTGTTTAGCGACCATTGCATGCGGCATGATGGCGTCGGCTTTCGCACAAAATCTGACGCAACTTGTCGCTCTTCGAGCCGCTACCGGACTGGGAATCGGTGGCATGCTTGCCAGCACTGCGGTCATCGCATCCGAATACAGCTCCCTTCGTTGGAGGAGCGGCGCGGTGAGCATGCAGTCCACAGGTTACGCCCTTGGCGCAACGCTAGGCGGAGCAGCCTCCGCGTACCTTCTGATGCACTTCGGCTGGCGGAGTGTCTTCGTCTTTGGTGGCCTGGCGACAGCGATTGTGCTTCCGCTTGTCCTGTCTTCGCTGCCCGAGTCATTAGACTTTCTGATTGCTCGCAGGCCGGCCTTCGCGCTCGATAAAGTCAACAATATTCTCGAAAGAATGGGTGTTGAGCGTATTTCCGCTTTGCCAAAAACAGAGCCGACAATCGGGCGCGAGCAATCATCCGCTTCGCCACTCTCTCATGGAACGATGGGGCAGACTCTCTGCATCTGGGCCGCGTTCTTCTGCGTGATGGCGGGCTTCTATTTCGTCATGAGCTGGACACCCAAGCTGCTGGTCCAGGCGGGACTGTCCGCAGTACAGGGCATCACTGGCGGAGTTCTTCTCAACGTTGGCGGGATGGTGGGGTGTACCTTGTTCAGCTTTGCCTCGGCGCGCTGCAACGTCGTTCGCCTGCTAGCCGGCTTTCTAGTTGCAAGCGCGCTGCTCATTGGGATGTTTGGTGCAGTTTCGTCGTCCCTGAGCGTGGCGTTGATTGTCTCGGTGATTTTGGGAGCGGTCATTTCTGCGTGCGTTGGAGGACTCTATGCCCTCACGCCTCGATTGTATGCACCGCAGGTGCGCGCCACTGGCGTGGGCTGGGCGATTGGTATGGGCCGCGCAGGTGCAATCCTCGCGCCATTCGCTGTGGGCGCACTTCTGGATTCCGGATGGAGCGTATCCGGTCTCTATTACCTATTTTGTGGTCCATTCATTTTAGCAGTCCTATTCGTGGTTTCGATTTCGCTTAAGACGAGTGTCCCGGCATTGCCGGAAGGGCAGCAGGCGCTTCATTAGCGGAAGGTCGATGGCAAACATATTCAAAACTACAATCTGTTTGGAGACGCAATGAAGAAGCTATGGTTAATCCCCACGATGATGGTCAGTTCTATCGCCCCGGTGTTCGCGCAGAGCTCCATAACCCTTTACGGCATCGTCGACACTGGAGTTGAATATATCTCCCACGCGAACGCAGCGGGAGACAGCCTGTTTCGGATGCCGGCAATCACTGGGTCGCTTCCGTCGCGGTGGGGTCTCCGCGGTGTTGAGGACCTCGGTGGCGGACTGAAGGCTGTCTTCCAATTGGAAAACGGCTTCAATATTCGAGGCGGCGACCTGGGGCAAGGTGGTCGGCTGTTTGGACGACAGGCTTGGGTCGGTCTGGCGTCCAACTACGGCACCTTTAGCTTTGGACGGCAGTACACCATGACGTACATCGCGTTGCTGGAAAACGACGTCATGGGGCCCGCCATCTACAGCCTGGGCTCGCTCGATGCGTACGTCCCGAACGCGCGCAGTGACAACACGGTAGCGTACAAGGGAACTTTTTCGGGCGTGACGATTGGTGCGACCTACTCATTCGGACGCGATTCCGCCGGTACCGGCAATTCCCCTGGACAGGGCACATGCGCGGGTTCGGTTGCGGGTGACTTCCAGCAGTGTAAGCAGTGGTCGGCAATGCTCAAATACGACATCAACCACTTCGGCGCCGTAGTCACGTATGACCAGCAACGCGGTGGCACCAATGCGGCCGCGAACTTCTTCGACGGTGTTGCAACGACGCCGCTCACGAGCAGCGGGGACAAAGACACACGCATTCAGGCCAATGTGTACGTTTCGTACGCGGGTGCGAAGGTGTCGGGAGGATGGCTCGGCAGATGGGTCGAACCCGGGAACGACGCCGTCGCGAGCGTGCGTTCCGATATCTACTACCTTGGTGCGCAGTATTTCGTCACACCAGCGTTTATTGTTGATGGAGCCGTTTATCGAGTCCTTAACGCCCAGCACGACACACGAGCGACGCTCGGGACCGTTCGCACGACCTATCTCTTGTCGAAAGCCACAGCGTTATACGCGCAACTTGGCTACCTCGGGAATAGCGCGCACGCCCGCTATGCGGTAAGTTCGGGCGGAGCGGGCGCCACGCCCGCGGCTGGAGCAAATCAGACTGGCGCGATGGTCGGGATGAGGCATCTATTCTGATGCGGCTACAACATGCCTCTGCAACCTCGCGGGACTAACTGGTGCGATTCGAACTGCCGGTGCTCTGCGAGCCTCGCACGAGCGGTCGATGGATGAAATGCCGGTCCGGCGCGATTGCATCACTTGCTGAAGTCAGGACGACGGCAGAGGCCGGTTCATTCGTGACGCTTCACGAATGACGCCGCCGCTACATGACCAATTCTTTGATTTCTACTGGAGCCGCGACCATTCTTAGTTCGAAATCGTGCGCGACGAGGCACGGATGCTTCATAACGCGAAAAACAGCGTTTCAACGCGCGGCTTGAGTGCGCAGGACACAAAGCTATATATTGTGCGAGCGCTCTTGCGTGGAGTGCGCTCTCTTTGCCCGTCGCTCGCGACGGGTCTCCTTTCAAGCCGGCGAATAGTCTCGTGCGTTCAACGTCACGGTTGCGCGAACGGATTGATTGGCTGCACCGTCTTTCGGTCCGTCAGAACTCAAGCTGGTCGCGTCGCTTTAGAGCCGCGTGCTTACGGAAGCCCATTTCTACAATGCTCGGCAAAGTTTTCGGAACATTACCACTGCAGTTGGACATTCGATGTGCCGTGACAGGACAATTGGACGCTTGCCCTCGTGGCGGACGTGGATGCTCGCGTTCTGAACTGGGTTTTCATCAGCTCCGCATCGCGTCTTGTCTGAACGCTACGCATCGCTAGTAACGATGCGCTGGATGAGTCGACTCCACTGGCGCGGCCCCCCTCGCGACCGCAGCCGTCTTCTTAGCGCTGACCTTCCGTGCCGGTTTCGACGTGGTTACCACGTCAGCCTCCGAACCATTCGACTTGGCGGCAGGCCAACACCTGGCTGTTTGCCGTCAGAGGCGACCAATCTCGAGACTAGGCCCACTGCTTCCGGTCAAAGCGACCACGCTCCCGCACTGGTCACACACAGCAACGAGCGCATCCTTCGCCTTTATGGTCGGCTCGTCCAGGTCGCGCTGCTCGAAAGTCGTTGAGACCAGTTCATCGCACTGCGGGCAGTACGCCTTGCATTTGTCGCCAAGGCGATATACGTGCTGCTGCATCGTCCCTGACTCACTCATGCCGTTGTCCGCGCCTATTTTTTTCATTCGCTTAACCGAGAAAACGCCGCGCGAAAGGTAGTTATCTTTTACTCGCAGCAACACCACGACTAGCACGCCCGCGATTGCCGGCAGCAAAATCAAGCCCGGATTCGTGAGCGCAAAGTCAAGAAGCGAAGGCACGTGTCCATCCTCCGGTTAAGTCGGCGGTCGCAATCAGTTTCTGAAGCTCTCGCCCCGGCAATCATCCTCTTGCTCGAGTGCAGCTAGAACTCGTCGACGTCACAAGACTCGCCGCTCTAGATTTCAGCTTCACCCATCGCCAAGATTGCCAGCAGGGGGGTGGTTTCGTCGCTCGGGCTCATCAAAACCTCCGTTCGGTCTTGATTCAGCCTCCAATCGTCGATAACGCTCTAGCGGCCGAATTTGCGAACAGAACCAACACGACCCCCACTATCTCGAGCGAGCGCGCTCGGCGTCCCCGAAGCGTGAGCAGCGTCCATTGCGCGAGCGCGCCCTCATCGTCTTCTACTTCCGCCGTTCCGGCAAGAAAGCGCACACAAGCGTTGTCGAGATGGCGGGTCGCAGCTCCTGTCTTGTCTCGCGGGCCATGCGCCAGACAGGAAGTCGACCGCTCATGGGGTTTACCCCAGTATGGAAATTGCATAAAAGTAAAATATTGACACCAGATTAACGGATGAGTACCGTGGCACCATGCGTCGGATGTCCCGCCGCAGTACCCACGAGACAGCGAAAATGTTGATTTGTTTGCTCAAGCGCGTTGGACAGCTTCTTGGTTTCGCGGCGACGGCAGCTGCGTTGACTATGTCGACGCCTGTCTACTCTGCGAGCGACACACTGAGAGTGGCGACGGAGGGGACCTACCCTCCGTGGAGCTTCAAGGATTCCAGCGGTAACTTGCAGGGCTTCGATGTGGACATCGCGAACGCCCTTTGTGCGCAGTTGAAGATGAAATGCCAGATTGTGGCGCAGGCATGGGACGGCATCATTCCAGGCCTCCAGGCCAACCGGTATGACGCCATCGTGGCTTCTATGTCAACCACCCCGGCGCGTCGGAAGCAGGTGCTGTTCACGAACAAATACAAAGAAACCACATCGAGCTTCATCGTTGCCAAAGATAGTGGAATCAAGGATGTGACGCCTGTCGGTCTGAAAGGCAAGCGCATTGGTGTCCAGCGGGGTTCTTCCCAACATCAATGGCTGACCGCGAATGGCTATGAGAAGACAGCGACTCTTGTTCTCTACGATAGCACGCGACAGCCGGAGCTTGACCTTGTTGCGGGACGGGTGGACGCAGTCATCGGCAACAAGGCGACCTTCTACGCCGATTTCTTCAAGCGTCCTGAGTCCAAGGACTTTACGTTTGTCGGTCCTGAATTCAAGGGCGGTGTTTTAGGGGAGGGCAATGCCATCGCTGTCCGACTCGACGATAGTGACCTCTGCAATCGCCTTAATACCGCGCTAGACGCAATCATCAAGAACGGTACTTACGACCAGATTCGCAAGAAGTATTTCCCTTTCCCCTTGATGTAACTAGGTGCCAGCATGTCTAGTTTCACGCTCAACGGATACGGCGGTCTGATTTTATTGGGGGCCGTCACAACGCTACTCGTGGCGTTGGCGGCCACGGCAATTGGTTCGCTCATCGGCGTTTTGATGGCCGCCGCTAAGCTTTCGCCGTCGAACGTGCTTAGGCACATTGCGGGAGCTTACACGACGACGATACGAGGGGTACCGGACCTACTGGTCATTTTCCTCGTCTATTACGGCGGGAGTTCGACTCTCTCGCACGTACTGGGTCGACCCATCGAAATCAACGCGTTCACGGCCGGTGCAGTATCGCTCGGCCTTGTCTTCGGTGCCTACGCAACCGAAATCTTCCGGGGCGCAATCCTTGAGGTACCAAGAGGACAGACCGAGGCAGCAGCTGCGCTAGGTCTGTCGGGAGCCGGTGTTTTCGCACACGTGATAGCACCCCAGGCGTGGAGATTGGCGCTGCCGGCGTTTGGAAACCAGTTGACCGTACTGCTGAAAGAGACCGCATTGGTATCACTCGTCGGGCTCGAGGACCTCATGCGCCGTACCGGGTTCGCGGTGGAAGGAACCAACCGACCCTTCTTTTTCTATCTGGTGGCCGGCATTCTGTATTTCATACTTAGCTACGCCATGACGAACGCATTCAGCATGGCACGGCGGAAGACTGCCACAACCCTGGCAAGGTGAGACATGTTCGACTTTTCTCTGCTTCTCTCGAGTCTCCCTCAATTGCTTGCTTCGTTGCCTATAACGCTTGAGCTCTTCGCGGCTATTGTCTTGACGGGTATCTGCATCGGAGTTCCGATGGCGCTCGTTGGGCTAAGTGACTCAAGAATTCTGAGTGGCTCCGTCAAGTTCTACATTGGCGCATTCCGCGGGACGCCCGCCCTGGTGCAACTGTTCTTTATTTACTACGGCTTCGGGCAATTTTCATTCATCCGCCATTCGATGCTTTGGCCAGTGTTGCGCGACCCTTTCATGTGTGCAGTGCTCGCACTAGGAATGAACTCTGGAGCCTATACAGCTCGGATTCTCATGGGTGCCCTGAGTGCGGTTCCAAAAGGCATTGTCGAAGCCGCGCAAGCATTAGGCCTCAGCAATACTTCGATTCTCGTTAAGATAAAGGCTCCTATTGCGATACGCATTTCGATTCCAGCGTACGCGAACGAGACCATTCTTAATCTCAAGGCTACCTCGCTGGCGTCAACCGTGACCATCATGGAACTGACTGGAACCTCGAAGCTGCTTGTTAGCGAGACCTATGCCCCATATGAGATTTTTGTCGGAGCTGGTCTTGTTTATCTGGCAATGACCTACATTCTCGCCCACTTCTTCAAGTACCTCGAGTCTTTCGTGGGGCGTAAGACCGGCAAACTCGAGACCTCGGTGAGGCCCAAGAGGAAGAACAGTGCAACGGCGCTCAAAGCGAAAGATTCAGGTGAGACACAGGCCGCATCGCACTGAGCGAACGGTCGCTAGTAATGTTTGGAGATACAGAACGTGCTTCGTTTTATGACTCTCGGTCCGAGCGGCAGCAATCATGAGTTCGTTACCGCTCGCTACCTCAAATTTCACGGAATTTCGGACAAAGCGTCCGTGGAGCTAGTCCTCGATTTCGATAGCGCGGCTCAGGCGGTGATAAGGGGCGATGCCGATTACCTTGTGCAGGTAGCGGTTCACCCTTCCACTACCGAAATCGTGGCGAGATTTCGGAAGCATCTGTTTGTCGTCGATGCATTTGTTTCCGGCAGCAAAGACATGGCGGTGGTCACGCGTGTAGATGTAGAGCGTCCGAGGTCACTGGCGCTGCAGCCGGCGACGCGGGACTACATTGATACGCAAGGGTTGAAGCTTATTCCGGAGACATCGACGGCATCGGTTGCCGAAGGCCTGCTTTCCGGCAAGTACGAGAGCGGTCTGACGTATTCGTCCCTTGCAGCCGACTATCCGGCGCGTTTCCGCCTGGATGAAGTGGTCGGAACAGTCGACGACCCATGGATTGTTTACGGTCGGGAGCGCCTCTCTGGGGGACGAGTGGTGACATGGAAAGATAGTCCCGCCGGACAGGCTTATCAACGCGAACTTAAGCAGGCTGTCTGCTGACAACCCTGCCCAGCTGACTGACACGTAAGCACGCAAGAGGATTCATCATGGCCACTCAATCGAACGCAGATTACGTCATCACCATCAAGGGACTTCGCAAGAGCTATGGCGATGTCAATGTCTTGAAGTCCATCTCTCTCGACGTACGGAAGGGCGAAAAAATCGTGCTCTGCGGCCCGTCTGGTTCGGGCAAGTCGACCCTCATCCGATGCGTGAATCGTCTCGAGAAGCATGACGCGGGTGATATCGTCGTCGACGGAATCGCACTGACCGACGACGTCAAAAACGTCCGCATGGTGCGAGCAGATGTCGGCATGGTCTTCCAGCACTTCAACTTGTTCCCACATATGACTGTGTTGGAGAACTGTACACTCGCGCCGATGAGCGTTCGGGGGATGAAGCGCAAAGAGGCGGAAGAGAAAGCAATGGCGATGCTGGAGCGCGTGCGCGTCTCTGGGCATGCAGCGAAATACCCAGCGCAACTTTCGGGCGGGCAACAACAGCGCGTTGCTATCGCCCGAGCACTTTGTATGTCTCCGACAATCATGCTGTTGGACGAACCCACGTCCGCGTTGGACCCAGAAATGGTTCGCGAAGTGCTTGACACCCTGACGCTGCTCGTCGAAGACGGGATGACGATGCTTTGCGTCACGCACGAGATGGGCTTTGCAAGAGCTGTTGCGGACCGGGTTCTGTTCCTCGACCAAGGTGAAATCATTGAAGACGGTCCGCCGGAAGAATTCTTCTCGGCCCCGAAAACGGAACGCGCCAAGCGCTTCCTAAACCAAATGATTCACAAGTAACCCAAGCAGGAATCAATCCGTCGCGCTTTAGTCGACCTGGTGCTCAGTGAGTCACGGGTCTGGTTTTCAAATCCGGAGAAGTACCTTGCAGGAAGCCGTTCAGCGCAGTGACTTTGACAAGTTCGTCGCTCCGACGTACTCACCGGCACAATTGATTCCCCAGAGGGGGCAAGGGTCGCTGGTCTGGGACCAAAACGGTCGTCGGTACGTAGATTTAGCGGGTGGTGTGGCCGTCACAGGGCTCGGCCACGCTCATCCGGAGCTTGTGGCGACATTGCGCGAACAGAGCGAATCCCTCTGGCACGTTGGGAATGTCTTCACCAATGAACCGGTTCTGGCCCTCGCTAAGCAACTCACGGAATCGACCTTCGCGGACCGAGCCTTCTTCGCGAACTCTGGTGCGGAAGCGAATGAGGCAGCACTTAAACTGGCCCGGAAGGTTGCGCACGACACAGGCGACGCCCAGAGGGGAAAGACCGAAATTGTGGCTTTCCAGCAATCCTTCCATGGAAGAACGCTCTTTACTGTCAGCGTCGGCGGCCAGTCAAAATACAGTGAGCCGTTTGGCCCACTGCCGCCAGGCATAAAGCATCTGCCGTTCAACGATACGCAGGCCGCACTTGACGGAATCACTGAGCAAACGTGCGCAGTGATTGTCGAACTGGTACAGGGCGAAAGCGGTGTCCGCCCGGCGTCAGCGGAATTCGTGGATGCCTTGCGAGTGCGCTGCTCGGCGGTCAATGCGCTTCTTATTTTCGACGAAGTGCAGACGGGCGTCGGAAGAACCGGTGAGCTTTTCGCTTATCTCGGCTATGGCATCGAACCTGACATCCTTACCACCGCCAAGGCTTTGGGCAACGGCTTTCCCATCGGAGCGATGCTGACTTCTCAAGCCTTGGCTGAACACCTTACAGCCGGGTCTCATGGAAGCACCTTTGGAGGGAATCCGCTTGCGGCTGCTGTGGCTGACAAAGTACTGGAAATCGTTCGAAGACCCGAGACGCTCGCTGGCGTAAAGGAGCGTCATGCGATATGCATGCAGCGTCTGAATGAAATCAATGCCAGAACGTCTGTCTTCGCCGACATTCGGGGTCGTGGTTTGCTTATCGGTGCCGAACTCGGTCAACAATTCAAAGGTCGGTCAGGAAAGCTGGTAGAGCACGCCTACGCCGCGGGAGTATTCACTTTGATGGCCGGACCGGACGTGCTGCGGCTCGCTCCATCGCTAGTTATTCCTCTGGATGTGCTCAATGAGGGGATGGACGCGATGGAGAGGGCGGTTGTCCAGTTCGCAGCCACGCCCGAGTGACGTTTCGGAATCGCAGCCAGCGCATCGTGCGCGCTAGCTGTACTCACGGATATTGAAGAAGACTGCAAGGAAACGAACCGGAATGCTATCGATTTCTTCCGGTCCGTGCGCTGCATTGGGGTCGAAGAGCAGACTGTCGCCAGGCTTCATCTCATACAGGCGGTTGGCATAGCGATACTTCATTCGACCTTCGAGCATGTGAACGAACTGGAGCCCTGTTGTCTGATGCGTAGACCATGGTTCCGATTTCTCGTCGAGAGTCACGATATACGGTTCGACGTTGAGGTTTCCGGAGAGCACGTGACCTATCAGGGTATAGACGTGACCGAACGACGACCCCTCGCGGTCTACTGATACGCCAGCGCCCGCGGGGACGAAGGAACAATCGTGGCGCTCACTCTGGTCAACGAAGAAGCGCGACACAGGCTTGCCCAGGGCATTCGCAATTCGCGTGAGGGTTTCGATAGAGGGCGTTGCGGTCCCCTTTTCTATTCTGGAGAGCATGGAATGCGAGATACCGGCCATCTTCGCCAGAGTTCCGGAGGCAAGGCCTGACGCGGTGCGGAAGGTGTGAATCTGCGTAGCAAGGGCCCTCGATACCTTTTCTACGCTCGGGTCACGCTGTCTTTCTGCGTCGACGGTCTGCTCATCTTGTTCGAGATGTGAATCTTGCGTTCGTGGCATGTGTTCTCAACCATTGATGGGTCATTGCATCACCATTGGCCTTCATTATATGAGCCATCACGGCTCTGACGGCAGACTTCACGACTGAAAAAACCGATGATGAATGAAAAGGTCCGCAGTATTCAATGCCGCATTCGACGAGTCACCGCTGACGACGTGAATGAAGTCACAAGACTGCTTGGTGCGCTATACGCAGAATTGCATGAGCGTGAAGCGTTTCCCGACTACCGTCTAAGCTCCGTGGAGGACGTGTTGCGAGACAGTGAACGGACCTTCGGCTTCGTTGCACACGCCGGAGACCAACTAATGGGCGTGCTCATGCTCACAGAGGGCGTCGCTGTTTATGCGGGAGGAGTATTTGGGCAAATTACTGAGCTGTACGTTGAACCCGAATATCGGTCGCAAGGAATCGCGTCTCTGCTGGTTCGCCGAGCAACTCAGTTTGGTCGGGAGCGCGGGTGGAAGCGGCTAGATGTTGGTGCTCCGCATCAACCGCGGTGGAACCGGTCGCTCCGCTTCTACGAATCGGAAGGCTTTTTCGAGGTAGGCCCCCGCCTGAAACTGGACCTGTAACGCCGCTCCCCTGACCCGAGGTAGCACACGCTCGTGCATACCTCCCGCGTTGGACAGCGATGCGCCCATGAGGGCAGGCGGCATACTATGCGAAACTTGTGTGAAATTAAAAAATTGACATGAGATTAAAATTGAATTAGGTTGTAAGTTGGTTGCCGCTGTGTTCAGTCGTCGTTGGTGGGCGGCGGTCACCTGCGCATTGAGCAAAGCACGAACGTCGCCGTAGCAAGGGCCGCACGCCAGGCGAAGGCGACGTCGTCGCAAATTCCGCGGATTCTGAGCACGAACATGACAAGTCGGTCAACAGCCTTAGGTAGTCCCAAAGATATGAGTTCTCGACGAAAGATTGGCTACCTAGGCCCGGGCGGGTCTTGGACGCATCAAGCTTGTCTCGATATGTTCGGTCCAGAGGGACTCGTCGCATTAGAAAGCGCGAGACTCTTTGCGGCTTTCGAAAACGATGAGATTGACCAGGCCTGCGTGCCGGTAACTACATCCATCGTCGGAGTGACGCCGTATCTGGACCCGGTGCTCGAGCTGCCGTCCGTAGTGATTGTGGCCGAGTATCCCAAGATGCTCGGTTACAGCCTTCTGGCACGTCCCGGTACGAAGCTTGAGGAAATCAAAAATGTCATCGCGCATCCCGTTGCGCTGGAAGAGGTCAAACCTTGGCTCGACCGAAAGTTGCCCTCGGTACGCCGCATCACTTCAATTGGCGGCGGTGCGGCCGCAAGAAGCGTGTCCGAGAGTTCATCGATGGACACTGCATCGATGGGACCGAAGATTGGGGGCTCGATTTACGGACTTGTCTCTCTGGTCGACGCTATCGAAGAGGGCCCGCATAACGTGACGAGATGGTGGGTACTCGGCAGAGAAATGTCCGCTCCGACGGGGAACGACAAGACATCGTTGGTCGTAGACGTGATAGATGACGAGTTCTCAAAGCTGCTTAAGGACATGACGCTTGCTGGCCTGGCAATTCTGAATATATACGAACGACCGAGCAAGAGGACGCTGGACAGTCATCGGTACCTAATCGAGGTGACGGGTCACGCTACAGAAGCTCCGCTTGCTGATTTTCTTCGAGCAGAACCTCAGGTCAGGCTGCTCGGCTCCTACCCGCGAAAATATTGACAGGCCGGTTCCTGTGCCTCTCGTATGCGAGCAGGGCGCGCAGAGGTCCGTGCCACTATCTGAGGCGTTGGCCATCCGGAAAAGACAATGAAGCGTGATGGTGCTTGCTCCAGGCGCCGACCTGCCTCAACCTCGAACTCTACCTGCGGTCCGGACTAAAACCGGGGCAGGCCAGTATCAGTTGCTCGTCACGCTTCCGCCACTGAGTACGAAGACCTCGCAGCGTACCGACGTGATAATCGTAGGTGCCGTTTGGGAGTGTCATCATATAAAGGCGTCTCGCTAGATTTTCAAAAAGAGTTTTCTCCGGGTTCGAAAGACTTCTTCAAAAACAAGAAAAGAGTCTTTTCACGGGTAGCTGCGCTTTGTTGCTTGACCTTCACAAGACCCGTGAGCATGTCTCGTGGACGCGAGAGGTGAGTCGGAGCCGAAATTTCCATTAGAGAGCAAGCCTAGGCAGGGAATGTGCGGACGGTACGCGCTAGGTTAGTTCGGGACATCAAATGAGCAAGCCCAAAGACTTGCAACCGCAAACTGCGGCGCAACGAGGTCGTCAAGTGCCGCATCATGCAGGCTACTTGCGCGACCCGCGACGGCCGGCGCATCACCGACAACGCTTCGTGGGATGGCTTGCTTTGTCGAAGCGAGCATGGTTGCACTGAAAGCTTCAACAAGAACAGCAGCCCATCGGCTACCTGGCATCCTCTACTACGTTGGCAATCGCGGCCTGTCGACGACGTCCGCTGCCATCGAGTCACGGGACTTGTCTGAACCGCGAACCGTCAACGAATCGCGCATCGTCGCCAATTAAACACTTCCAAGACCACACGATACTCGCCCGCGGCCTTTGATGCGGTCGCGTCTTGGGGTTAGCGGCCGCACGAGATTGATTTCTCTCAAAGCCACGGCATTGGTATAACGCGGGCGATAGCAAATGCAAATCGCTTTCTGCCAAATGGACGTCGCGAGCGCGCGAATCATGCTGACCAAGCGCTGTGTTTGAATTCGACGGGAGACTTCATACACTGAGGATAGGGGCCGAGCCCTTTCCTCGGAGGGATGTCCTTCGTTAGACCTCATGCAATGGACAG
Organism: Caballeronia arvi; assembly: GCF_001544695.2. GTDB lineage: Bacteria > Pseudomonadota > Gammaproteobacteria > Burkholderiales > Burkholderiaceae > Caballeronia > Caballeronia arvi. The sequence continues at coordinate 514 of NZ_FCOM02000013.1, read as the reverse complement.
GCAGAGCGCGGTGCCTCTGAAGGACTTCAAGCTCGTTTTCGAATCGACACCCGACGCGTTGCTCATTCTGCGTCCCGACGACGCCTTCACGATTGCGGGCGCCAGTGACGCGTATCTCAAGGAGACACTGACTGTTCGAGAAGAAATCATCGGCAAGGGTGTCTTCGACGTTTTCCCCGACAACCCGGAGGCACCGGAGGCGGGCGCCACGACGAACTTGCGCGCATCTCTCTCGTTCGTAGTTGCCCACACCCATTAGCGGGCTCGTGTCAAGCGAGCAAGCAGCATCATGGCCGCTTGAGCGACCGGATTCTATTGCTGAGCCCCGATAGCGGAAGCTGAGCGCGCCCGGTTCTTCAGATAATGGCTGCGACGGATCGCGCCACACACCCATCAGGATCAAGCGAATGGCGAAGTACGTAGCCTGTCGCCCTGGCGGCTATGCCGCCCCAGAAGAACGTTGGTGCCGCAATGCGTCCATATGGTTGCACAAATCTGTGGCTGCCGACGCGTC
>NZ_FCOM02000054.1 GCF_001544695.2 Caballeronia arvi | reverse complement strand
GCAGCTTTCGGTTTGCGTGGCATACATGCTCCTTTTCGCACATGTTATGCCTTGAACACGAAATTTATGACAGGCTCGCTGGTCGCGTGGCACGCCCAACACAACCATTTCCGTGTCGCCTGCCGAACATGCCCCCGCGGCCTTCGCGGACCCTATCATCGCTCAAGCGTTCGTTCGTTACCATAACCGCGTCGCGAAGCTGAGGCTGGTCGCCACATGTCCGAATCACTCGGTTGCGGCTGGCCGACGGCACCCGACGATTCAGCGGCCTATTCCAATTTAGAGGCTGGCTTCGCATTCGCCGCCGGCTCTAGCAGCATTCACGTAATTGGCCATCAAGCGAATGCCGGGTATTTTCCTACACGAGATTGATGCACTCGACTCGTTCAGTGCCACGTTTCCCGATTCCTCCAAGAAACGTCCTCGTCGGTTCGGCGCGAACTTTGCTTCTTAGCGGAATAGAGCGACGAAACTTCGTGGTCCAGTAGCTTCGCAGAGTGTCGTCCGTCCCGGTCTTGCTATCGAGGGCTACTTTATGGAAACGATAAGCATCGACCAACTGCGTCCTACTCAACTCACTCACGGCCTGCGCGAAATCCGCCAAAAGATAACGGGCTACCAGAAACTCAAGGGTCACGCCCTGGAGATGGCCATTGCGGAAAAGCCAGTCCCGATTGTGTACGGCCCGGGGGAGCTGCCGTATGCCATCGACCACCATCATGTCGCTACGGCCCTTTGGCGCACGAACATAAAGCGTGTCCCCGTCGTTCTTGTCAAAGACCTCTCGACGCTCTCGGCGGCCGAGTTCTGGCTCACGCTGGAGAACAGCCGCTGGGCTTACCCTTACGACGCCCGGGGCCAGCGGGCGCCGTTCTCCGACATGAGAGAACACATTTGGGACCTTGAAGACGACGAATTCAGGAGCTTGTCCGCATCCGTTCGCGACGCTGGAGGATACGAGAAGACAGCCGTCCCCCTAGAGGAGTTCAGGTGGGCAGACTTCTTTCGGCGCTCCCTGCCACTACCGCATAGCGATGCTGATTTCGATGCGCTCATCGAAAGGGCCCTGCAGCTCGCAAAGAGCAAAGCCGCGTTGGGCCTTCCAGGCTATCTCGGGCCGACTGACTGAGCGGACGGCCTTCAAGATTGCATCTATCCGCCAATTCTTGACCCGGCGCTTTGGACTGGAGGAACGGCATGAGTCTGATGCTCACCATATTCGGCGAGGGCCGAGACCTCAACTCCCTTCAAATGACCGCTCGAGCCGTCGCAGTCTTTTTCGGTGCGCTTGTGCTCATTCGCATCGCGGGCCGCCGCTCATTCGGACAGCGCTCGCCGTTCGACTATGTCGTCGCGATACTGCTTGTGCTACCCTAAGCCGCGTCATCGTTGGCGCTTCGCCCGCGATACCGACGGTCGTCGCTTCTCTTGCTATCGTTCTGATACATCGCGTTCTTGCTTGGGCATGCGTTCGTGCTCCGAAGCTTGAGAAACTCATTGTCGGTGCAGAGAGGCAGGTCTTCAAAGACGGCGTGTTCGACGATAAGCAAATGTCGGCCGCGCTTATCACGAAGACAGATGTATTCGAGACAGCAAGACAACAACTACACACTACCGACCTCAACGACATCTACGCCGCGATTCTTGAGCGGAACGGCCAAGTAAGCCTTATCCGCAAGCCGAACGACGCGAAACCCGACTAATCGGCCCCAGTTGGAGTTGCCAGCAGCAAACGACGGTCGATGCGTCAAGCGCTGAGACGGCGCGACCAGCATGAGACGACCGGATTGCGTCGGCTGGTCGCAATATGCGCGCGGTCTAACGCGCCGAACTACCCATCAAGTTTTGAAGGTCCGCCGGAGAGAAGGGCTTCAAGAGAATGGGCACACCAAGGTGCTTCCCTCTTTCCAGTTCACCAGCGTAGCCGGTCATCAATGCAAGCGGCTGAGACGGCCACTGTTGCTTCACGAGTTCAGCGAGGTCGAGTCCACTGTGCCTGCCCGGCATTTGTACGTCAGACAGAATCATGTCGTACTCGTGGCCTTGACGAAGCTGTGCGAGCGCATCGTCGCCATTGTTTGCGCGATGCACCTCGAATCCAAGAAGCTGTAAAACCGCAGCTAGGCCCGCGGCGACCTCTTCGTTGTCTTCAACCAAGAGCACGCTTTGCCACGAGTTCGAGTCGTGGAAGCCGAGCCTTGGCTCGTCCGTAGACCCGAGCGCAATCTCGGGCGCTTCAGCTACAGGAAGATACAGCAAGACATCAGTCCCCGAGCCAAGCTCGCTCCTTATGCGAGCAGTACCGCCAGCCTGCTCGCACATCGAGAGAACTTGAGCCAATCCGAGGCCCGTCCCGGAACCAGCCTCTTTGGTCGAAAACAGCGTGTCGAATGCCCGCTGAGCAACCGAATCGCTCATACCAACGCCATTGTCCGAGCAGGTGACAACTACGTATTCGCCCCTATCCACCGTCCGGTCATCAGTCACGGACACATTGCGGCAACGCACGACAAAGCTTCCACCTTCCGGCATTGCATCTCTTGCATTCACCGCGATGTTGATGAGCGATGCCTGGAGCTCTGCTCGGTCTACTACAATAGGCCTCAGGTCGTCGGGAACTTCGAGGGAGGTCGACACGACCGGCCCAGCTGCTGCCTTGACTAAAGTCATAGCTCCCGGAAGCCATTGGCGCAATTCAACTCGCTCTTTCTTCAGTGGGTTCTTGCGCGCGACGCTCAACAGCTTGCGCGACAGTTCCGAAGCTGTGCCTGCCGCATGCTCCACCGCCTGCACTTCTGCTTGGACCCCTGAATATCCTTTCCGGCGCGCCAACTCCATGTTGGAAAAGACGACCATCAAAAGATTATTGAAATCATGGGCGACGCTGGCCACCAGGTTTCCCAATGCGCCCACGCGACGCAATTGCCGACTCGTCGCCTCTGCGTCGACGCGCAGAGCCGCCTCGCTCTTCCAACTTTCCCATACACTCTGCTCCAGCTTCAGCCGGTAAATCGAAAAGCCGATAAGCAACCAAATCCCGACGCACGGCACGAGCGCAAGCAGCGCGACCAGCAGGTCATGCTTCCACCAATCAGCAAGCACGGACGAGACATCGAAGCTGACTGTCACGTAGAGCGGATAGTCTGTAAGCCTCCGAAATGCTACGGTCTTATCCCTTCCGTCAATGGCCGACGTCGTTCTCACATGACCCTGTTGCAGGTTCTCACGGAAAATGGAAACGAAGGGATTGTCCTCCGGGATAACGATGCCGTCGCCCGCGGTCGGGTACCGAACGAGGAGATTGGCGTCCGAACGGTACAGTCCCACGGTAAGGTCCGGGTTATTGCCGACCAGTTGGCGATAGAAGTCGCGGAAGTATGCACGTCGGAGGGCAACGGCGACCACGCCGAGGAATTTACCGTTACTGCCTGTCCTACTCGTCGCCGTATTGAACACGTCTGTTTGCGCCACCGCGCCGAGCATTGGCAGAGAGAAATACGTCGCCTGCGGGTGGTCTCGGGCGGCCTGGAAATCAGCACGCTGCCGAATTGATATGTCGGGGACTGGGTACCATCGGCTACTTGCAACCAAGTCGCCGTCCGCGGAAAACACCGATATAGCTGCGATTTGAGGTAGTCTCCCGGCCATCGCATCCAGACGAGCGTGCAAGATAGCCTGCTGCTCGCGAGTCTGGGCCTCATCAAGGTCGCCCAGAATCTCAGCAATCCGTGAAGTCATCTCGCGGTTGAGGTCTAACACCTTGACGGCATTTTCTTCGGCGACCCTTGCGAGCCGGTTAACCGCGTCCAGCGAATCCGCTTGGCGGCGTTGATAGTCGAAGTATGCATAGAGCCCGATGCAGACCATCGGTATCACGACAGACGCCAATAGAACGGCAACCAAGACTCGTCGGGTCGTCGCGAAATCTCGCGCTGGTGGCAAAGTACCGGCGACCTCCTCGTCAACGAGTGGCGCGGTGACATCTCCCCTGGAGTGTTGCATTGAATGACCGGTTAGCGGCTGGCCAAGCCGGATTGTGCATGTCTGGGGACGCTCGACCCGTTTCAGGCCTCTGCGCGCCAGCCGTGTTCGCGTTTGCTGCGGAGAGTTTAATACAGTTCAAGCGCGAGTCGTCGCGTTCGTTCGCCCAGTCGCCGCTTGCAGCGGACACTGCATTAGGGACTGTGACTGTTCTCTAGTCGACGTTGCCCGTTGCCGACGGGTGCGATGTATGTTGCAGTTTCCGAACGAAGGCGTGGGCGTCCGCATACCGTGCGTACCGGTCATGCCGAACTGCTCGAGGAAAAGACCGCAATGCTCGACACTGCCTCACAACACTTGACCGTCGGCGACTTGGAGCAGCTGCCGGCCCAATCGCGCGAATGCGTCACGGCCCGCACATCAAGGAAGCCGAGCAGGCCACCCGTACTTCTAAACGCTCGCATTGATATAGCACACGTAACGCCGCCAGGCGGAATGTGCTTTGCTGCGAACTGAGGACACCATGACTAGCTAATTGAATGCAATCTCTCCTTCTCGTCGAAGATAATCCGCGCGGCCTGGACCTGGCGCTCCTTGCGTTTGAGTCGTACGCGGCGTCCATAGCTGTCGCGACTGCTCGCGACGGCGAGGAAGCTCTGGATTTCTTGAATCGACGAGGAAAGTGGACAGGCCGAGTCGGCGACACGTCCCTCGTCCTTATGGACCTGAGATTGCCCGAACTCACCGGGCTTGATGTCTTGCGGGAAATTCGTCATACGCCTTCCATCGCTTCCGTACCGGTGGTCGCCCTGACCTCCTCGAGGGAGCCGAAAGACCTCAGTCGGTGCTACGAGTCCGGCATCAACGCATTTCTCGTCAAGCCAACGGGGTTTGCGGCCTTTTCGCAGATGATTTCGGTTGTTGCCTCTGTTTGGCTGGGATTGAACAGGCGACCGTCATATGTGAGGGTCGCCTAATGCCCGCGTGCTCCGACCCTGTATGTTCAGACGTCAAGTGGGTCTTGACGTCCCGTTATACGGTCAGGCGAGGACGACCAATACGGGTCGCGATTGTAAAACTGGTGCAGCGACGTTCCCCAGTTAGAATCCGCCATTGCCGGCCAGTGGTCTTTGTCGAAGCCCGGCTCACTCTTGATGCGCTCCGCCGTCGAGTCGAGTCTGAACACCTTCTGGTCCGTATCCAAGGTAAGCGCATTCCAAGGAATGGCACGAAGCGTATCGCCGATGCCGAGGAAGCCACCGCTTGCGAGCACCGCATACGCAATACGTCCACTTCGCACGTCGAGCATCACATGTTTAATCTTGCCGACGTCTTCGCCATCCGAGGTGATTACTGTGGTGTCTTCCAATGTCGATGCTGCCATAACGTCAGGCCCCGGACCTTCGCCTACGCCGCTACCCACGATGTTCGCGCCGCTTTGCGGACTACTTGAACCAGTTAAGTCACTCGTCGCCATGATGCCCTCCTTTCCGCCTGCGAGCTATCTCGATGCCGGGCCTGTCTTGGACGACCTCCCGGCGCCTTGCCGCGCGCAGGCAGGCAGCGACAAGGCTCACCCGTTGGGCGCGCAACGGACGTGCCACAGCGGTGCGGTTGCTACCGCCTCAAGCGCCGAGAGCGGCATTGGCGGGCAAGTTCGAGACGAATTCCGACCTGCGTTGAAAGACAGTGAAAAAGCGTCTTAATATGTCTACTCCTGCTCGCGTTATGAATAGCCGTTGCCAACGGCAGAGAGAGATGCCATGCGACCAGAATGCTATGACGTTGACGCGAGGCTAGCGCAGAGCCTCCTCGCGTCATTAACGAAGTGCGACAAGGCCGTGTGCCGGCAGCGCACGCGGGTGGAGCAGTTAACCGCTGTGGGGAGATGCGACCCTGTACATCTGCAGACGCTCGCAGAGATGGAGTTCACCTACGCACTGCTCTACGGCTTGTGGAGACGAGCCTCATTACCACCGGCCTTGCGGGGCGCCCAGCAATGCGCGAGCGAATCTTCCAGGGTCGGAGGTCCCGCCTACTCAAGCTCTTACCTCGCCGAGTCGCCAGCGAATCCGCTATTCGGTCGACCTTCTGGTCAGCCGACGTAATCTGCCAGCCTCGCGCGCAGCACTGACGCCGCATACGCCCTGACTGCGACAGCTCGAGTCGATTGAAAAGGCCGAAACCTGGAACAATTCCTCGACGACTCAAAGTCGAAATTTATGCATGGGTTCCGCCGCTTCTTGTCATTTCGCCACGCCGTCTCCGGGGAAAGGCAACCGAGCTAGAAACGGGAGGTGGGCCATGGCGGTTCTCGGGACCAGGTGCGCAGCGTAAAATACCGGAACATTGCTGCGGAAAGAAGATGAGCTAGTCCGTGTCGGACAGCGTCTTGGACGGACAGTTAGCCGAATGGCCGGACTCATTGACGACGTCATGGACTTCGCCCGAGGTCGCCTGGGCGGCGGCCTTGCCGTAAACGTCGAAACCGTGGCGGATTTAGGGCCGTCTTTACACGCAGTGATTGACGAACTCTGCGACGCCAATCCGTCGTGCATAGTTGAGCGCGACATCGAAGTAATGGAGGCAGTAGACTGCGACCGCGCGCGTATGCAGCAGTTGCTATCAAATCTCCTCGCTAATGCGCTGAGCCACGGCTCTAAGGGTGCTCCCGTCGCCGTCACCGCGAGGCTTGCAGACGGCCGACTTGTGCTCTCAGTGCGTAACAGCGGCAAGCCAATTCCAGGCGACATCTTGACAAGAATATTTGAGCCCTATTATCACCCGGCGAGCAGTGTGCCCGGCGGGGGCTCGGGCTCGGCCTTTACATCTGCAAGCAGATTGTGGACGCCCATGGTGGTAGTCTCGCCGTCACGTTAACCGAGGCCGAGGGAACCATCTTCACAGCGAGCATCGCGCAACGGCAGTAGAACGCCAGTGCAGAGCATGGCATGACGGTTGCGCCCATGTGGATAAACGACCACCCGCTCATCATGACTCGCGTACTACTTGTTGACGACGATATTCGCCCTTTACATGCGCTCGGCGCTGTATTCGAAGTTCACGGCTTTGAGGTCCTCTCATCAGAAGACGGTTTGGATGCGTTCGTGAAGGCGCTCAAAACCCTACCCAACCTCGTCGTCACCGATTGGGAAATGCCAAAACTCGATGGCATCAGCCTCTGCCGACGTCTGAGAAAACTTCGCCGATTCGCGCGTGTCCCGCTCGTATTGACCTCCGGTAAAACGCCTCCCACGGTCGAGGGCATTTGCGATTTGTTTCTCCGGAAGCCGGTGAACTTTTCTGAGCTTGAGGCACTCATCGCAAGCTTCAAAGCGACGGCGTGACCTTCGCCGAGCATGGCCCGCGGACGCAGGGGTGGCCTGGCAGCATGTTGCCGCTACGGCTCGGACAGCGGGTCGCTTGTGGCAATCAGTGGGAGTGAGGACAGTATGCCGCGGCGTCTTTTTCGCTCTGCGACAGCAGACAAAAATCGGTTCGTTCTGTTGTATATCGGTATTGCCGCCGCACTACTATGCGCGGCTGGCTTCTTTATCTATGAAGCCACGATTATCCGCGCGGAACAGGCCCGCGATGACACTTCCGTCGCGGTACTAGAGGTCGGGAATCGCGTGCTGCACGATTTATAAAATCTCGAGACGGGCCAGCGTGGCTACTTGCTTATGGCCGACGACCAATATCTGCAGCCGTATAAACTTGCCACGCGTGACCTCGACGACATGGTGCTACGACTCCATCAGCTTGTTGCAAACGACCCTCAGTCCGCGCTGTTAGTTAGGCGCATCGAACACGCAAAGAATCTGAAAGTGATGGAGGTCTCGCGCACGCTGGAACTCGCCCGCAGCGGCGACCGCGAGGGTTCGCTTGAGCTTATGCGCACTGGTGAAGGCAAGCGGTACATGGATGCGCTGCGTGAAGACCTCGGCGTTCTACTCGGCAACTGGCGTCAGGTGCGGCGTGCTGCTGTTCAAGATGTCGACCGACGCGTCATCTTGGGAGCCGGGGCTCTTGCGTTCATAGCAGTCCTGGTTTGCTGCTTACTCATCTACACACTCTTCATTCAGCGACGCGCGTTTGCCCGTGTGCATGCCTACACCGCCCTGTTAAACCGGCAAGCATCGAAGGACGTCTTAACTGGGCTACCGAATCGGCGGCATCTGCTCGCTGCACTCGAGGCGCTCACCGTGGACGCTGACACGGATACGCGCCGAGTTGCAATGCTGTACCTGGACATCGATGGATTCAAGGCGGTGAACCACACGCTTGGTCACAAAGCCGGCGACGCCATCCTCAGGGCCCTTGCGCGTGCGCTCCGAGAAGCGACGCGGCCTCAGGATGTGCTCACCAGAATCGGCGGCGACGAATTTGTTCTCCTTTCCGTGGACTACATCGACGACGCCCAATTGCGCGAATTGGCCGCGCGCCTCGGCGAGAGCGTACGCATGGTCGGCAAGCACGAGTTTAGCGGTCGTTTTCCACTCGGCGTCAGCATCGGCATTGCGACGTATCCAGACACCGTGGAATCAATCGACGGACTGCTCGATGCGGCCGACGCCGCAATGTACGAGGCAAAGAGAGCCGGTCGGTCTTCGTACGCCTTCGCGAATACCGAAGGGCAGCAGAAGGTCTTGCGTCTGCACCGTTGACGAGGCTGCGCGTTCAACGCATCCGGGCCGGCGGCAAAACAAACGCCCACCGCATTGCGAGGAGAAACAAGGCGCATGCTTCGCATCCAAGGCAATCACGACCACGCTAGAAACCAGACCGCTTACATGGCCTCACGTGAGTAGAGTCCTTCCATGAGGCCAAGCAGGTACGTTGGCGAAATGGCTTTTTGACAGTAGGCGTCGAACAGCGTGACGTCACCGCTCGACCGAACGAAGTCCTGGTCATTCGCGGTGTAGGCGATGATGGCAAAGTCATCTCGTGAAAGGCGCCGAAGCGCGCGGGCCGTAAAGAACCCGTCGTGCTCAGGCATCATGATGTCGAGCAGGATAATGTCGGGCGCCCAGCTCTCGACGACTTGCAGCGCGCTAAAGCATCCGTTCGCCGTCCTCACCGAAGCCCCCTCGAGTTGTAAATAAGCCGCGATAGCGTTTGCCGCATCTTTGTAATCGTCAACGACCAGTACTCGTGGCTTTCGCCGTCCTATAAAGACATCTCGCGACGTCCAGCGTTGACACTTGCTCGCGGCATACATCAAACGAGGAAGTAAAAAAGGTGTGATTGCTGGTCCCCGGTTTCTGCCGCATTGTGCGCGGTGATAGTGACTCTCATGATGGGCGGGCGTGCACTTTGGTACACTCCAGCATCGCGCGGACCCGACTACCTGGTGAAACTACGCCCTGCAATGCGTCGGCGTTCAAACCATCGCCTGCGTTTCACGAAATGATAAAGTTGCTGCGGGATTGTGATAGGTCGCCATGCAAGGTTTCACGGTTCTCGTCCGCCGGAAGAAGCCGGATGTCGGCATCCGGCCTCAACTTCCGCGCCAGTTCAAGTGCCGCGCTCTGGTCGCTGACCAGCGTCACGGAAGCGGGACCGGAGATACCGGGAATCTCAACCTGCCAGCCACCTCCCTCTGCCGGACGGACGATAATCTCGGCGTCGTCGGCGCCTTCATTCGTCAACATCTTGTCCAAACCCCTTCATCTGCGGAATGTTAAACACATTTATATTTTCGCAGGTCCGGCGGAAAAGTCACGGCGCGTGTAAGAGAAACTCGCAGTAACAGCTACTTAAAACAGTCGGACCGCTAGAATCGATGGAGGTAAATTGGTCGCGCGAACCTCGCAGCACTCCCGTCTGCGCGTGTTCAGTGGATAGTCAACGTTCTCCTGGCGGCGGTTTATCTGTTTGCGAGAACCGAAATGGCTGTGATGTGTGCCGCGGAGCCTAGTATTCATTGGCCGCCTTTTTGCTCTCGCCCCAATTAGCGAACGCTCTTCCGGAGCGGTCTGCTCCCTGAGCCGTTCGGTTCGCTCCTGCATTGGTGCGCGAAGTTCGCGCGACTGCTCGCCTTGTGAGTCCCGTCAAAGCTCAGGATTCGACAGGTCTGCGTTAATGATTTCATTTCCGCGTCGAACGGCAGCTTCCTTCGCCGCGTCCTTGGTGTTGAACGGCCCGAGCTCCTCTGCACCCGCGAAGGGATAGAGCAACCGCGCGTCGGTCAAGCGAACAACCTTCAGCGTGCCGATAAATCTTCCACTTAGCGGGCGGTAAGAAGCATAAACGGCGTAGTCAGCTTCCGACATCCCAGCCTTCGCAGCCACGAAGCGCTGAGCGGGAAACAACACATGCTTCGGCCGTCGCCGTGAAAACGTTGCCATGCTAGACCCCGCGCTTTTTGGAAGAGCTGCTCGAAACTAGCAATCGCTATACCTCTTTCTGAGCGCCATCTGGAGCTCCACTTATCGTGACCGATGGCAAGAACGACGGCGCACGCGCTAACCCGCGATTCATGCAACCTTCGAAATCGGCGGCGGCCTCCGACCTCGTGCCGCAGTGTTCCCGGCGCGGCGCCGGCAACCAGTCCCGGTCTGCCCAGCGCCCGGCGATTCTGCCAACGAGCTGAAATCGCGTGTCGTTATCGCCCAATCACTTCATCAGGTCCGTGGATGAAATGTGGCCTCCGGCGGTACCAATAATGGCGTCGCGCCGACGGCATATCGGACCACCTCGGAGGGAGAATGAGAACACCGACGCGTGTGTTCGTCCACCTTGCGAGCTTGCTCTAGGGCGAACAGGCTCTGCTGCAAGCAGTACAAGACGATATTCGACTCGGCCGGACGACCTCCGCAATCGACTTGTCGAGCAAGGCGCTGACACTGCTCCTGAATCATCCGCTTACAGTCTTGTATATAAAGTTCCAACCCGCCCTGCGCGGCCACTGCCGGTTGTCGAGGCAGAGACGTGCCACAACTTGTTGCCGCCTTTCTCACGTAGAACCGCATCAACGCCCGCAGCTTCAGGAACGATTCAAGACAATCACGAAGGTTGCTCAACACCCTGACTGAAATCCCGTATTCTTCCGTCCCAGCGTGAGTTGGCAACGCGGAATCTACGAGCGCGATGTTTCGTCGGCAAGTGCGAATGTGCTGGTTCAATCGTGCAAGTCTCGCTAGCTCGTCGGTGCGCGTCATGGTAACTGTCCGCAACTCCATCAATCAGTTGAGCCGCGGGCCCGGACAACAGGCTTAACCTTGCTCACGGACTGATGCCGCGAGGCGAAGCCTCAATCGTCCGTTTCGTCTTCGTCGTCGTCCCGCTCGACGAATTCCAGGTCGTTCTCGACAATCTCGATGCGGATTTCTTCAGTGTCATCTTCGAAGTCAATTTGGTTGGGCGGTGCGACAACAACCCTGAAGTCAAAGCCCAATGCGCTGGCGTGCGCGACGTAGTCGCCCTCGTCGTCCTCCCGCATTACGTCGTCGTCGAGCATCGAACGGCGTTCTGGGTGAAAGTCCTTACCTGTGAGGACGAGCTCTTCGTCCTCGCCAGTCGCGGTTTCGACGACCAACAGTTGAAGCGTTCCGGATGGCTCGAGCATGGCGTCTCCCAGTATTTGACGTCTCCGACCGTCACGGCGCGCCGGAGTTTCCGGCGCCGGTTGTGCGTCGGTGCCGAAGCGGCCGCGCGCTGGGTACGGGAGCGCAAGACATCAGGCTCATCCCGCGCTCGCTCCCGAGACCATCGCTCGCCTGAAGTCACCGCTCGACTGCGTACAAGCCGACGAAGAGATGGACGAGGTGGCAGACGCAAAGTCTGAAGTACGTGAGCCTGCCTCGGCCCTCAACGTCGGCCAACAACCCTCTCTTGAAGTTCGTTCGTCTGAGGACGTGGAAATGCCAAAGAAACCAGCCGGCGGCTCGCCCATAGCAAGCAGGAATAGTGAGCGCGAGATGGCCAAACAGCCAAGCCGGGGTGCTCCCCTCAAAGGTGCACCTTCGAAATCCAGAGCATCTCAAAAATCGACTCAGCAACACGCACTGCCCTTGAACGACGGCGCCGATGTCGAAAGCATTCGACGCGCTAACCTTCACGTGCTGACGACCCGCAACGGATCGAAAGTAAGACTGGGTGTGGTCATGGCGTTGAGCGGGTCCAACATGGCCCATCGCCTACACGGCAAGAAGCGCATGGACGATGCCGAAGCGAGCCGGTTCACCGAGCGCCTCGGCTTGCCAGTCGGCTGGCTCGATACACCGCGCTCTGAAGCCGAGATTCCGGAGTCGGTGTCACGTTTGCTGACTCCTGCTGCGCGGGGTCGCGCATCCGTTCAACACGTCGAACCGCCTGCGCTCGCAACTCAGAATAGTGTGCCAAGGAAGCGTGCCGCAGCGAAGGCGCGCTCTGGGAGCACTCATCTTACCGACCGCGCCGATACGCACAGCTCAACCGTGTCGGCAGATATGCTGAGAGAGGAAGAGACGATCGCGGTCGTCCCGCAAGATCAAGCTGGTGATTCTCCCAGCGAGCTGGCTGGTCACTCGTTTGACGAAAGCGAGCGGTATGTCCCGTCCGCCTCAACGTCTGCGATTGAGCCACCGCCCACCCCCGCCCTACCCCAGCGAAAAGCTGTATCGCTCCCCTCCCCTTCCGTGACCAGCCTGGACAATCTTCTCGGTATCGAGCCGATCGCTGAAGCCTTGATCAAGACGCTAGCAGGCAAAGCACGTACGGGTCGATTGGACGAGTTGAAAGCGCTGGAGCTTTTGCAGCAAGCGATCTCGCTGTGACTCCGAGGCCGGGGGCCGACAGTTATCGCAATGCGACGTCGCGTCTGGCGCGCGGCGCGCGGCGCACGGCGCACGGCGCGAGCGACGAGTCCGCTCTCTTTTGACCGACGATTCAGCAAGCCTGAATGCTTGCCCCATCAAGCCCGCGCCGCTTGCCGCCACGGCGCTGAGTAGATGGTCGAGTTGTCGTATCGATCTGGTGTCGACACGGGACTGTGACTCAGTGGTCAAGAAACTGCCGGAGCTTGTCTGCGCGACTCGGGTGCATCAGTTTTCGCATCGCCTTGCTTTCGATCTGCCTGATCCGTTCGCGCGTCACGTCGAATTGCTTGCCAAGCTCTTCGAGCGTGAAGTCGGACGGAGTATCGATGCCGAAACGCATCCGCAGTACCTTTGCTTCACGCGGCGACAGCGCATCGAGCGCTTCGTCGATCGCATCGCGCAGGTTCGCGTGCACGGCCGCGTCCGCGGGTGACGCCGCCATCGGATCCTCGATCATGTCGCCAAGCGTCGCATCCGCGTCCTCGCCCACCGGCATCTCGAGAGACACCGGTTGCTTGGCGACCTTCAACATGGCGCGAATCTTCTCTTCGGTCGACTCCATGCGCTCCGCCAATAATGCTGGATGCGCCTCTTGCCCGGTCTGTTGCAGAATCTCGCGTGAAATCCGATTGAGCTTGTTGATCGATTCGATCATATGCACCGGCACGCGAATCGTGCGCGCCTGGTCCGCAAGCGAACGCGTCACCGCTTGCCGAACCCACCATGTTGCGTAGGTGGAAAACTTCCAGCCGCGTCGATATTCGAATTTATCGACCGCTTTCATCAGGCCGATATTGCCTTCCTGAATCAGATCCAGAAAGTGCATCCCGCGGTTCACGTACTTCTTCGCGATCGAGATCACGAGGCGCAGGTTCGCCTCGATCATCTCGCCCTTTGCCTGCCGCATTTTCGACTCGGCCGCCATCATTTGCCGATTGATTTTCTTCAGTTGTTGCAGCGGCAAAGCGGCGTTAGCTTCGATCTCGATCAGTTTTTCCTGCTCCGCCTGAATCGCCGGCAGACTGCGCTCGAGCGCGGCGCCATACTTGTTCGACGCCATTGCCACGCGTTCGGTCCAGCCAAGATCGGTTTCATGCTTGGGAAACGACTCGACAAACTTCTCGCGCGGCATCCCGCATCGGTCGACGGCAATTTGCAAGACACGGCGCTCGATCGCGCGCACCTGCGCGACCTGCTCTTGCACGTCCGCGCAGAGCCGATCGATGGTTCGCGCCGTAAAGCGAATGGGTGCCAGCTCGCGCTGCATTGCCTCACATACCTGTGCGAAGACCACGACGTCCTCGCCTCGCATCGCGTCGCCGCGCGGAAGTTGAGCGAACAACTCGCGCACACGCGCAAAAATGGCAAGGCTGTCGGCGGTGAGCTGTTTCAGGCGGGCTTCATTTGCCTTTGCCGGATCCTCTTGCTCGGCCGCGCCGCATTCATCGACTGCTTCGTCGTCCGCCTCATCGCCCTCTTCGTCGCCTTTCTCCTCATTGCGGTCATTGCTATCGGCGGCGTCCGCGGTGAGCTCAGCCGAATCAGTTGAGTCCGGGACCCGTGCATCGGCTGCGGCAGCGTCTTCATTGAGACCGTCAACCAATTCGTCGATGCGCAGTTCACCCGCCTCAATTTGATCCGCACTCGAAAGGATCGTGGAGACCGTTGCCGGACAGGCCGCAATAGCCTGGATCATTTCGTGAAGGCCACCTTCAATGCGTTTCGCAATCTCCACTTCACCCGCGCGCGTCAGCAACTCCGTCCCGCTCATTTCGCGCATGTACATACGCACGGGATCGGTGGTGCGGCCGAACTCAGAGTCCACCGTGGCGAGGGTGACTTCTGCTTCCTCGTCAGTCTGATCGTCCGACATGGCAGTTGGCGTGGCGTCGTTCAGGAGCAGCGTCTCGGCATCCGGCGTCTGCTCATAGACCGCCACGCCCATGTCGTTGAAGGTGCTGACAAGGGTTTCGATCGCAGCGGTCTGCGCGAAGTTGTCCGGCAAGTGATCGTTGATTTCTGCATGAGTCAGGTAACCGCGCGTCTTGCCCAACTGAATCAGCGCGCGCATCTGGCGCTGCCGCTCTTCATCCTGCGACGCTGAGGACACCGCGTCCATCGGCGGCAGCAGTGCAGCAGCATTTCCCTTCGGCCCACGTCGGCCCGGAGTCTTCGGCGCGAATGTGGTCGTAGCAGACTCAGGAACCTCACGATCAAAACTTGTCATGCATTCTCCTTGGCAGAGGTGCTCGGCGATGGCGAGACCGGCGGCTGAGTGCCTCGGGGCCGGCGCGTCACAGACATTCAAGGGCAGAAGGCCGACGCGATTTGTAGTATCGCAACGAGCGGGGACGCGGCCCGCTTACTCAGCAGGCCGGATGAAATGGCTCAATCAAGAGACAGTGCAATTGGAGCGCTGCCTAAAATTATAGCATAAATTGTTGCAACGCAGCAATTCATGCTATCCGACCTATCCTCCTGCACCAGCGCGGCAAGGGCCACAGACCCGCGCTCGAGCAACCGCTAGGATGCTTTGACCTCCGCATGACGCGGAATTCCTCTCGATGTCCTTTGCCGCATGCCGTCTCGCCGCCGCCCCTCTTCCGGTTCTCCCGCGCCATCGCGAAAGCCACTCACGAAAGCCATGTTGCTTCCGATGCCCGAATGCGCGGCGCGGGAAATCTCGCTGGCGAACCATCTGGGCTTCGTCGCCTGTAGAAGCGGCGCTGGCTCCGCGTACCTTTTCAACGAACTGATTCGGCTCGTCTACCTCAGCTTCTACGTTCAGGACGCTGGATTTGGCGACACGGACTTGATGATTTACGCACGGGTCGAGGCCGCAATTGAGCGCAGTCTGAAGCGCGCCGAAAGCGGGCGCGCCTGGATGCTCGATGCCGTGGACCTCCCGCTTTTCGAGGCGTTGCTGCGTGAGTCTGATCGTCAACTCGCGCACGCGCCGCGGCATGTTCATATTGGCGCACGCGAAAGACTCGAACGCTTCGCCACGAGCGGGCGGGCCTCCCCGCTGCGCGCCACGAGACCCGGCAGCCGTCCGTGACGGTCGATGACAGGTTCGGCATGAGGTTGCTTCAGGGCCTCATCGCTTCGACCACGGTCGAAGGGCAATCAATCGCAGATGGAACAGGGGGATGACTTCAGGCGCGCGCGGGTAAGCGATCGTCAGCGTTTCGCGGAATCATCATCGGCGCGTGTCCGGGTGGACGACCTCAACGTCGACGGTCCGGCCGTCGTCGCCGAACTCTCGCCCCTGCCGACGCAGCGCGCGTGTCTTCCACCAGAAATAGCCGAAGACGATCGTGCCCACGCCAAACAGTACGGCGAGCGGCACCATCGACAGCATCGCGGCCGCCACGAGCACGATCGCGCTCAGAAACATGGCGAGTACTCGGGCGAACCATTCTGAGCCGCCGGTCTGATTCTTCTCGTAAGTCACGCGCCGTCGCGGGGGTCTGCCGTTCTGCATCTTTCGTCTCCCTGTCTCGGTTCGTCGACGACTTAAAGCAGGTCGGCCGTCGTCCTTCGCTTTGAATCTGAAATGCGGACGTCGTCGGTGCAACGGCACATGCGTTAATCCGCGAACTTCGGTCTGGACTGGACCACCGCATCACGTCGGGAATCCGCCGGCAGGCGTAGAAACGTCAGATTGCGGCGGACGGGGTCGGTGTGCCCGAGCGCTTTGCCGCCACGAGCCGGCAACGTCTCAAGCGAGACAAACGCGTTCACACGCGAGGCGATCAGCGCACGAGCGAAGGAGACGGTCCGCACTGATCACAGCGGACTCATCGTAGCCGCGCCGTCAAGTTTTGCGAGAAGTGCCCAGTACGCCACGCGTTGAGGGTCCGCACTTCGCTATTGCTGGGCTTGCGAATGAGGCGAGCACCGATGATTGCTGGCCGAGAAGGCGACGTCCAGTTGAGGTATCAAACGCTACAGAACATATGTCGTTTAATACGATTCGCGAGTTTTCCGCCGTTTGATGATCAGGATCGAGGTCGGAGGCAGGTTCGAAGCGCGTTCGTGCCCCAACGTCGTGAAACAACTCACCGTTCACAGGACCGTTCTGTACGGATACACCTAATAATCAATAAGATAGCGCGAACTCTGAAACGATGACATATGTTTCACGGCTCAACAAGAAGTGAGGGTTTCTCACTTTTTCGCCCCTTCCCCTTCACTGCTTTTTGGCTTCGGTCGAACGCCTTTCCTGCGTCTGCCGTGCCAACGCCCCGACAACCGCGCCATCGCCGGGGCGCGACGATTTAGGCTGGCTTGATGTTCGCCGCCTGTTTGCCCTTCGGCCCCATCTTCTCGTCGAACGTTACCTTCCGTCCTTCCTTGAGCGTCTTGAAGCCCTCAGCGCGGATTTCCGAGAAGAGAGAATAGCGTCGCTCCTCGCGGACGCCGGACGCTATCTTGATCGGCCATTGTCAGTAATGCAACTGAGCAAAAAGCCCTCGGCTCCTGTGTCTCGGTGGCGTAGGTGGAAAGGTGACGGTGCATTGCAGGCAGGCTGTCCACAGGTGAGTGCGCGGCCCTATCCCTCTAATGGGGCTTATCAGGCTTGAGCGAAATCGCTTATGCCTCCCTTGCCGGACGCCTACGGTGCCCGAGGTCGCCTGGAAGACGTTTGTTGCACGCACGCAAGCCATTGTTGCGGCCGCCCGCGCGGTGGTCGATCAAGTGGTGAACTTCGAGATTGCGCTCTTGCTTATCCACAGGAATGAAGACTATCGCTGATAGAGGCCGCGCCGCATCTCGACAAAGTTTGAGTGCCCTCTTCCGGACCGCAACGGTTTTGCGGGCCTCTAAACGCGTCCGTTCGACGTTCGCCGCGGCTGCTGAAGTGAACGATGCGTCGTCCATTTGTGCCATCCTGCCATCGACCCTCCGTGCGAATCGATCGGGAAACCAGTTCGCCCGCACCCTTGGCTGCTACACCTGCGCTGCTGTCGTGACGGCCTACCTTATCGAAAGCGAGATCGGCGTTGCGTGTTTTGCTTTCCAGCGGAAACCGAGCGCGGCCATCGCGTGTCCGGCATTGCGCGCTAGCAGACCGAGATCTCGAACGTCAGCGTCCTCCGTTGAAGGTCCCGCAACCAAACATTTTCCCTCAGCCCTCGGGGCCCTGTGCCCGACAGACAGCCCGTTATCGATTCACGCCGCTCGCGCACTCGCTTCGCTGCGATAGGTCGCTTCGGACGCGTCGACCGCCCTCCTGCAAGGGAGTTTTGGAATGCCAGTCGCGCTCACGTTCCCAAGCCACTTGCTGAATCCTATGGATTAAGTCGGTAGGTGAATTTTCATCGAAGCGAGTCGTCCGGCGGCGCCCAACATTGGCAGCGATCCTCGGCCACTCGTGTGCGAGGAGCTCCCGCTCGCGATGCTCAAACTGCCAATTCACGGTCGTCGGCACTGTGTTATGCGCCCGCTCCGCGTACCTTGAGCAACTGACGCAGACCCGCAATGTGGTCGCGCACCGCACCGGTGACCAGCTGCTTGGGAGCGGTCACCGGGACGTTGCCGGACTGCTTCTCGCCCAGCGCCTGCTGCTGCGCGTAGGCAAAACGTTCGAGGTCGAGGGCGGTCGCCGGACGGAGTTTTCCGGCCTTGAGCGCGGCGGCGAACGACGGCATCCAGCCGGCGGCCTGTCGTCCGACGCGCTCCGTAACGCTGAAGATCGTCAACGCATCGCCACCGGCGCCGATCACGAACTGGCGCGCGTTGTCGACGTCGATGAACGCTCGACCGGCGTTTTGTTGGGCGATAGTTTGGGCATCCGTGTGCGCCTGAGTGCGTGCTTGCTCGCCATGAAGCTCGGCGTGACGGCGACGCACGATGAGCGCGAAATCGACGGGATTGCGGAGCAGTGCGCGCAGGTAATTGATCGGCGCCTTGGCGAGCTTCAGGTAGTCCCAGGTGGCGTCGACGACGTCCGACAAGCGCTTGCCGTGCTCACGCGCCTCGCGCATGAGCTTGAAGATCAAGAAATCAAAAAGACCCAGGGTGCGCAGGCGCTGAAGGTCCGCAGGCAGTTTGCCCGGTTGTCTCTTTTGAAAAACAGAAGGGCTTAGATCCTTATATATTCCACCGTCTGCCACATTGGCAGACGGTACAGACAAAGAAGACTTGGCCGATGCGGTTGTGGTTGATAAGGGCGGCTGGGCGGGTTCGTTCATATGCGCGTGTGAAGGCTCAATGAGGCCGAGGAGACTCGCGGCATGTTCGGTGAGATGAAGGTAGGCGCGACCAAATAACCCGGCTTCGACATAGCGGCCCTGCGGGCGGCGCTCGATGAGTCCGGCGATCTCGAGATCGTCGAGACTGCGATAGAACGTCCGCATGGATTGCAGCGCGCGGCCAGTCAACAGCTCACGGCGCGCGAAGATTGCCCCGAATGGTTTGGCAACGTCGACGGTCCGCGCGAGGGCGGAGAGGACGGCGCGGGCGCGCGGTGGAATCTGTTCAATGTGCGCGGCGCGAAACGCCGCCCGGAAGATGATCCAGGGCAAGTTAGTGGAGTCACAGCGAAAAGCGGTGAGGGCGGCCGAATCTTCGGGGTGTGCTTCACCCTCGCCAGCAACGAAGCGTTGCGCGATAGACATGTCGAGCGGTCCATTTCAGTGAATGGATGGGTTTCGCTTGACTGTCGATCTTGTTGCGCTACACTCCGGGATGTCTGTAGTCCCTTTCCAGTTTCCAGCTGGGGAGTAGTGCGGCAAGGTTTCCAGCCAAGCCCACATTCGCAAAGGCCCTCAGTTTCCAGCTGCGGGCCTTTGTCTTTGTAGCTTTAAATTCTTTTCATTCTGCTCTCCGTCGACGCCTGCGTAGTACGAAGTTATTGAAAATCAATGGGTTACGACTTCTGAGTTTGTGCCAGCTGCTCAAGATGTTTGCGGATCGCGTCACGAACGGAGTTTGCGATTTCCTCCGATTGAAATTCGATCCGCATGATGTTTTTTGCACTGCGGACGTCGCACCACGTCGTCTTGCCAGAGCGGATCTTGAAGTTCGTCGCTGCTGGCGCCGCTTTCTTGGTTTCGGCGGAGGCTCGCGCATACTTAACGGCCTGTGATTGGTCGAATTTCCTATCCGCAAGGCGTCGGACCGCCTCAAGCACACGGTCGCTCTTTCCGGTCTCAGCAAGAATCGCCAACTCGGCTGCAGCGTTCGCTCCCAGCAGCGCCATATTCACTTCAAGAATTTCCCGAGCTTCCTGCGGAAGGCGTTCGAAGGACAGCAGAGCACTAATATGCGACGGACTAATCCCCACATGCTCGGCGACCGAAGCTTTGCTAAGTTCCGGATGTTCCATCTGAAATCGCTTCAACCCAACGTATTTTTCATAGTCGGTAAGGTCAGACTGCATCAAATTCGCGAAGAAGGCTCCTTCATCGGCCTCTTCAGCTGTTGCCTCTCCCAGCACACAACGAATGGTTTCGCGGCCTAGCTCACGATACGCATCGCTTCGATGGTGTCCCGAGATAATTTCGAATCCGCCTTCTGCGCGAGGCAGGACAACTACTGGATGGATGAGCTTGTTGTGCCGCAGGTTGTCGCGCAATTCGGCATACTTCTCTGGAGCCATGTATCTGCGCCGGCCCGGTACCTCATTTAGTTCGGTAAGAGGCACATCTACGGCGCCCCCCATCTGCTTTGCTTCGTGCAACTCCTTTTTTAGGCGGTCAATTTCGTCCTGCTGTTGTTCCGACTTCGCCTGGAGGTGCATCAATTGACCGGGGGCGGTACGAGGTGTCGTCGCCGCTCGATTCTGTGCCTCGTCTGCCTCCTCATCTGTGAGGCGTATATTCGCGGCCTTGGAGGCAAAATTCTTCATGCTCATGATGCGTTACTCCCTTTCTGCCATAGAGCCGAGACGCGATCATCAACGCGATCGACAAACTGGTCACAGGGCGTCCGGATCCGCCGCAGTGTCTCGGCGCCGCCTTCATACGTGCTAATGTCATAGACGGTCGCGAACCGCATATTCGTATTGCGCGCCACATCGGTTTCTGGAATTTCGACAGGGATGACACGGTTACCGTAGAGTTGGCTAATCCACGATTGGACGGCCTTGGCCGCTGGCTTCGGTGTCATGCGTGTGATAAGAATGTCGAGGAAGTCGAATTCTTTGCGCGACTGTTCTCCGCGTGCTGCCATGCCTGTCACTAGATCCGAAAACAGGTGCCAAAACTGCACCATCGACGCGAACGATAAAACGTCAGGCACTACGGGCACAATTACCCCGTCCGCTGCAAAGATTGCATTGATGGTCAAATAACTTAGCGTCGGTGCCGTATCCAAAATGATGTAGTCGTACTTGTCGCGCAGAGCTTCAATTCCCGCGTGAAGTACATTTTCGAACCGCTCGCCGCGCGCGCCCGCCGATGCGCGCGCGGGCAGCATGAACTCAGCATTAAAGAGCTCAGTGGACGAAGGGATCAGGTCCAAGTTGGGCCAGTAGGTCTCTTGAGGAAGGGTACGCATATCAAACTCGTCACCCTTCAAGTACGCCTCGATCAAAGGCATGATCGTCTGCGAAGCGTCGACTTCTGCGTGCGGGTTGATCCCGTACAGCGTGGTCGCACTTCCTTGCGGGTCAAGATCTATGTGGCAAACACGCCGACCACGACGCATCGCCAGCCCCTGTGCAAGGACTGTCGACATCGTGGTTTTGGTCACACCACCTTTGAAGTTGGCGACCGCAATAATTTTGCCGGGCCCCGATCGAGGTGTTGGAGCAAGCTCGGCCCTAACCCATTGAACAGCCTCTTCCACAGCGAACTGACGCGGCGAGCCTCGACGCGTTTGTTTACCTTGAGGCAGCTCACCTTTTTTGAGCATATAGGCCATCCGTTGGACGTCGATCCCGCACATCTCCTGGACCCGCGCCGAGCTGAGCATTGGGGGAACCTTCCTTGGAAAAGGTTCGAGTAGCTCGTCGCGGATCTTCTGCAACATGAAGTCGGACAATCCAGCGAGCTTGATAAGATCTTCTGGCGTAGTCTTACCCGGGTTGGCGAGGTCTAAGTCCATGGTCCACTTTTCATCGTTTGGAATTATTCTATCGGCAAGAGAGATTTCGGTCTGACCGATAGAATCAAGAGGGACTTTAGACGTCTAGTGCGGTAAACGCAAGTTAACTTTGCGCCGCTCGAATCGCGGAGCGCCTTGTACGGCGGGTGGCCAGGAAGGCTTTCGCGAAAAAACGTTAAGTGTGGAACAAAAGCGTCGACGTGAAACAATCCTTGACCCGAGGCAGATAGGGACGCTGAGTGTTCGCCTGTCGAACATGGATGCCGCGATCGACATCCAAAAGGCAGATCTGGTCGTGGGCCTCGAAGCTGCTTAATCACGCGGCCGAAATCGTTTTGGGATATCGCAGCGAGATGCGCCAAGTAACTTACCGGCATCGTGGGGCTCTCGTCGGCGCAAACTATTGCAGTGGCGCTGCCGACCTCGCGCAAGGCTTACACGAAATTTTTATTTTGAAGCTTGTGCGTTTCGCACGCGGAGCATTGATAGCACGAGTTGGACGACCGGCGAAAAGTCCTGTCCGGCTGTAATAATTTCGTCGGCGTAAGCAGCTTCAACTGAGAACTCGAAAACAAAGCGACTGCCGCACTGGCTGCGGCTTTTGCGCACCTTTAGGCTTACCTGCGATTCCTCTTTGGTCCCTAGGAGATGTGCGACGATCTTCTCCGCGGTGCGTCTTTTTGGCTTTTGCAGCAATTCTTCCGCGCGACGGACCATCTCGGCCGTGCCGATGACCTCGTGGACGTGGAGAAGAACATCGCCAATTGCGTTAATGAGTATTTTTCCGTCGAAAAGCTGCAACACTTGTGCAGGGAGCTGCGACACCGCCACTGCCCGCTTGAGGTGCGATTTACGCCAGCCCAGCGCTTCGGCCGCTTCGGTTATCGAATCCCACCGGCCTTCGGACACTCCGTTTTCGTACATAGCCGCCAGCACAAGAGGGGAGCTGGTTTTCGACCGACGTTTCAGCGCAACGGGCTCCTGGCCATCTAGCAGCTTGACGATTTGATGCCACGTCAGGCCGCGAGCATCAATGAGCCGGGCGCGGTCCTCAAGCGCATGGGGTCCGTATTTTCTCGCAAGGCTCACGAGTTCTCGCGCCGTGCTACTCCATATTCCCGCGACTTGGAAGAGTGAGAGCACAGGAGGCGGCAGTTTCGACACGCCAATGGCCCGGCTTAACTCTTCACGGCTCACACTCGGCGTCAGATGGCCTAGTGCGGCGAGAGCTTCTTTCTGAGAAGTCCACTTCTCCCTCGCAAGACCTGAGAAATAGAGTTCAGCGAGCAGCAGCGGATTTCGCGCGATCGGACGTCCTTCTACGGTCTGCAAGACTTACGCTCCATGTTTTGTTCGTTTTCATTGTCACAGATCGCGGCGCGTTGCAATCCGCCGAAAGAGCGCCTTTTTCCTCAGCTTTTCGACCGTCGGTACCGTGCAAAACGGGAGGTGATACTCGCCGAGACGTTGTGGTTCTGTCATACGCTCCCTGTTTGTTAGGCTTTTTCGCGACTAGCGGAAACAATTCGCCGAAGCGAGGACTTTCCGAAAGCTCTTCAAGTGGAACTCACAGCCGTTGCAGGCGCGCTGCTCGAGCGGTTGAGAGCGACGAATGGCTAATCCGACAACGCCTCCGACTTCATCACTGCTCTCAAGCGGCAGTCTTCGGCCGTTGCCGTTCCTATGGAGCTAATTACCCGCCGAAGGGACCAACAAGTTGTGGGATGACGTCCTCGCGAGCGAGCCCGAGCGAGCCAAGACAATTTCAATGTCCACTTTCACGCGCCAGGGTCTAGATGCGCTGGCACTGACCTCTGATTCACAACTGCGGCGGAGTGGTCAGTCCTCCTGTAAAGCGGAAGGGCGTTGCATCCGTGCGATAGGTAAACAGTGAAAGTCAAAGAGACAACCGCTGCGGCTCTTCGAAAAGCTCAAAGGAGGCGCGCTTCCGCGCGAATTAGCTTGGCTTGCAACCGCTGAGTTGTTCACTCCACTCGACATTTGTTTGAGGTTGACCCGGGGAAAAGGCACAAACTCTCCGACGGTGTGGCGCATGTATCGCCTCAATTGACTCGGGAAAGACGCTCAACCAGTTCGCTTATTTGCGTGCGCTGTTGCATGGGACCGTCGATTTTCGCGTTCTTGAAAAGCGAACGTGAGACGGAAGCTTAGCTGCTACTGAGCGCGTGCATGGAGCCGCAGAGGAATACGCGTTAGTGGAGAAAGTTCTAGCGTTGTAGGAAGAAGCTTCCAATCCGACTGAGGCGACGTTCGGACCAGTTGAAGAACCCGGACTGGTGGAATTGGCGCCGGACGGTCGATCAAGCTCGCCATAGACCATTGCAGCGGTCGTTCACGGATCTTTGCGGCCAACTGCGTAAGGTAATCACTCGCGGGCGGGCGACGACGCGCCGTACAACTTCGCCCGACGTTACTCCGCAATCGTATGTTGACCACGCATAGTCCGTCCTCGGCTCCTTGAAGAAAACGCTAGCGCGGCTTGCGCCGATGAGCATCAAACCACCATAGAGCTATCTGGGTAGCTCGGATGCCAAAATGTAAAGTCCACTAACTATATGATCTGTATAAGCAAATTCGCGCGCGGAAAACGTGACATTTAGCGCAAAACGCCAGATTGGCACACGGGACCGCTCTTTTCCGGCTACGGTGGGCTTCCGGAAGAGGTCATGGTTAGAGCACAGCCGAAACTTGCCTTGGTCTGGAAAAGCTCGCAAAAAACTGCGTCTTTGTCCCGTGACAGAGCTACCCAGGTAGCTCTCGCGTAGTCGCGAGGACGCAGTGCGCGCAACGTCGCGTCATGTTCTGCAAAGGCGCACAAAACACATCGCCTTTCGGGGAAAAAAAGGACGTTCGCGCTGTTTCAATGGTAGCCATTCAACAAGGGTTGCCATGCCTCTCTTCAAAAACAAACGTCGCGCCGCGCTTTCTACGGCTCCGGGCATGTACGCGGAGGAAGATCCGAGCAAGGTCATCTTCGAGACCAGTACTCGACTCAAGCTCGAAGCAAACCGCTGGATGCTCATCGCGTTCGGTCTCGCGTTCGTAGCGGCGGGGGCAGTTTGGACGCGCCAGCCGCCGCCGTCGGTGACCCGCGTCGTTGGAGTCTCGGCCGACGTCGGCGGCCATCCCATTGTCACCGAGCTCGTGGCCTACAAGCCTGACTCGCAGGCGGTCCGCACGACCGTCAAAGACATGGCCGTGCGATGGTTCACGATGGAGCCCGTACTGACTGATCGGCTCGAGACCTCACGGATGACCGCCAACATTAATTCGGTGAAGGCCCAGATGATCGGCGCGGCGACGGGCCAGTTCCGCGACTGGCTCAAGCTGGACGCGCCGTTTCAGGCGATTACGACGAATCCGAAGCTGATCCGCGAAGTGGACGTGCGCAACATCGCGTTGCTGGAGGATTCGACGGTGCTCGTGGAGTTCACTACGACAACTTCACAGGCTGGCTCCGTTGGCAAACCCGAGGTCAAGCAGTTCGCGTTGACCTTGCGCTATCAGATCGTCGTGCCTACAGCTGATCAAGCGCTCACGTCGAACCCCTTCGGCATTTACATTCCGTTCTTCCGCCTCGAGCGGACCGCATAAGCATGACGGCTACCAAGTTCAATACAGGGCCGGCCATCGGCTTGTGCCTCCTCGCTGCATGGGCCTCGCTCGCGGCACCCGCAGCCCAGGCGAAGAAAGCGTCGAGCGAACCTGGCGTGATGAACGCCGCGATGATTGCGGGCGACCCGATGAGCCCGATCAATCCTTTCAATGGTGGTGCTGATCCGCTGACGATGCCGGGCGATGCTCGCATTGGCGTGTTTCCGTATAGCCGCGACCAGATCTATCGTGTGCTCACCGCGCCCCTGAAACTCACAACCATCGAACTGGAGAAGGGCGAAAAGCTGATCGCCGATCCCGCGATGGGCGACAGCGTTCAGTGGGAGATCGACGACGACAAGATGAACCATGTTTTCATCAAGCCGCACAAGGCTGATCTCGTCAACACACTGCATCTGACGACGAACCTGCGCGAATACGACTTCACGCTGATCGCCTCGCCGGCAGGCGGCATGTTCTACCAGACCGTGCGTTTCCAATATCCGCGCGCCCTGATGGCCCGGGCTGGCGCGCGCGACGATGCCAGCGGCACGGTCGGTAATGGCGGTCGTGGCGGCGTCGATTCCGGCAGCATCAGTGTGGCTCCAGACAAGCTGAACTGGGACTACAGCGTCGACGGCCGGGCCGAATTCACGCCGGAGACTGTATTCGACGACGGTCACGCGGTCTGGATGCGTATGCCCGCGAAGGCACAAGAGTGGCCGGTGCCGTTCATCCTCGATCACGGTGATCGCGTTGTCGCGAACTTTATTCGTCGTGGCGATTTCCTCGTTCTTCAGCGTTTGGCTGATGAGATCGTGTTGCGTTCGGGCAAGGATGAAGTCACGGTGACGCGCGGCCGCCGCCGGATCTTAGGGGTGTTCTGACCGTGGCCAAGAAACCCGATTCGGCCGCCCCCAGTGCCGAGCAAGAGGAGCTCGTCAAAGGCAAGACGCCGCGCAATGCGATCATGAGCATCGGCATTCTTGCTGCAGTCGTGATTGGTGGTCTGGGCTTTTACTACGAGCTGCAGGCGACCAGCAAGGCGGATGAAGAGGCCCGGGTCAAAAAGGCGACGGCGCTGAAGAGCAGCACTGAGGCACCTGCTGCGAACAGCAACGACATCGATCAGATGATCCGTCAGCAGCGCGAAGCCGCAGCCGCTGAGGCGGCCGCTCGCGCGGCATCCGACGCAGCAGCTGCGCAGAAGGCACCGGTCAAGCCGATGCTCATCGGCGCAGACTTTAAGGATGAGGTCGACAAGGGCGGCGATACGCGAGACCTGTCGCGCCGCGCCGCTCAGGATGCGATCTACACCGCGTCAGTTTTCAAGCAAGCCGGTTCCTCGCGCAACGCGACGCAAGCCGCCGGCGTTTTGCCTGCCGGTGTTCCATCGTTGGAAGAGGTTCGCGCCGCTCGCGCGGCAGCGGGCAGTGCAGGCGCGGATGCCCTTGCGCTAGCGCTCGCGAAGCAAGGTCAGGCGCCTGAAGATCGCGATCGCGCTTTCCTGAATGATGCGGCCGCTCGCGGTGGCATCGAGCGAACGACGTTCAATGGACGTTCGACGGGCTGCACGCTGACGCCGCCGCACACGATTCACGTCAAGACTGTCGAAGGGCTGAACTCGGACAAGCCGGGCCGGGTCGCGCTCATGGTCGATGAGGATGTGTGGGACAGCTTGCGGGGTGACTGTCTGATGATCCCAAAGGGGTCGTTCATCAACGGTATGTACAGCGCCGACGTCAAGGTGGGACAGGAACGCCTGTTGGTCGCATCGACCAGTCTGCGTCTGCCGAACGGCAAAAACGTGCCGCTCAACGGCATGCAAGGCGCTGATCAAAACGGCTTTGCGGGCTTCTCCGGCGACGTGAACAACCACTTCCTCAAGATCTTCGGCGCGGGATTCATCACGGCGATCTTGCTGAAGGCCTTTGACAACGGCGCGCAGACTGCAACGACCGCGACCCCGAACGGCGTGACAACTTACGGCAGCACGGCGGGGCAGGTCGCGGCCGCGACCGCTCAGACTGTCCTGCAACGCAATCAGAACATACCGCCGACCATCACGGTCGACCCTGGCCAGAAGTTTCTGGTTCAGGTCACGCAGGACATCGTGATGGAGCCCTACCATGATTAAGGCACTGGTCACAGCTTGCGCCGCGGTTTGCACGCTCACCGCTCACGCGGCGACGATCGATTCGATCATCAGCCCGACGCGCGTGGTGCTCGATGACGGCACGAAACGCGCGATTGTCGAGTTGCCCGGAGAGCCCGTGTACGCGTGCGGATTGAAGCCGTTCCTGACGTGGGCAAGCCGGTTCGAAGGGCAGGCGATTGAGTCGGCCGCCGATGGATCCATTGCTGTCGCGATCGACGGGGCGCCGGTCAGTCTCGCCAAGTTGTTCGTGCGCGCAGGGTGGCTGCGCCCGGCGGCGTTGACCGATGACGCGCAGGCCAGCATGACCGAGCGGCGAGGCGGTTGGGCATGCGCTTCGGCGCAAGCGCCGTTCGACGCCATGCATACGTCGGTCGATCCCAAAATTCTCGTAGGGATTGCGCTCAACGAGTCCGCCTATAACGGCCGACCTTGGCCATGGACGCTCAACGTGGCCGGTCGCGGCTTCTTCTTCCGCACGCGCGAAGACGCCTATCGCGTCATTCGCTATCTGATCGGCAATGGCAGATCGGACTTCGACGTTGGTCTCTTACAGGTGAACTGGGGGTACCACTCCAAGCGTTTTGCTAGCCCCTGGGACGCGCTCGCGCCGGCGACGAACATCCGTGTCGCCGAAGACATTCTCAACGAGAACTTTCGGTTGACCCACTCCGCGGCGAAGGCGGTTGCGTACTACCACAGCGCGAATCCCGCACCTGGGCGCGAGTATCTTGCGCGCTTCGTCAAGCACCTCTCTCAAATCGAACGCGGTCTATGAAGCATACGCTTTCACTTCTCACACTGGCGCTTGTCGCGCTCACGCTCAATGCGAGGGCTGCCGGTACGGACCCGCTCGATTTCGATTATGAGATTGCTGGCAACGTGCTCGAGCGACCAGCGCTCGTTTTCAACGATGGAAGCGATACCTACTTTCAGCCGCGCGCGGGACAGGCGCTGCGCGTCGATGGCGGACACAGCCAGGGTCCGTACGTCGTCGTCGCGGGCACGCCGGAGGTGATTCACTACACGGTGGGTGGCTCCACCGCGACGGCCTACTGGAAAAAGGCCAATCGCTTTATTGGCGACAAGGCGCGTTCCGACGCCCCCCCGGCGTTTGCCGGTTTCTCAGGCCGTCTCGCGTTGATTGGCTCGCGCACCAGCCTGGAAAGCACGCGCGCGTTGAGCGCGACACTGCCGCTGTCGCAGCTGGTGAAGGCGCTCGTTCCGCAAGGGTGGACTGGCTCAGCACAGAAGGATATCGACCTGACGTCGTCGATGAGCTTCGCCACAAGCGACGGTGAGAACTGGATGCAGTCGCTGGATCGGCTTGTCGCGGCCTCCGACCTCTACGCCGATGTTGATTTCAACGCGCATCACGTGAGTCTGCGCCGCACGGCACCTCAGTCGGTCGCCGTGAACTACGTCGCACCGGCGACGGCCTCGATGGTAGCAGCACAGCCTGCTCCGTCTGCCGCAGATCCGATCGCCGAGATCGCCAAGAAAAGCGACGCCGATGTCGCAGCGCGGGCGGATTCCGTGCTCGCGGCGAAACTGGGTGCCGTCGCGATCCGCGATAGCGACGACAGTCACATTCAGATCAAGTTCATCACGAAGCCGTCGCGCGAACTCAAAGTCGCCGACGCCGACGGCAAATCGCTGCGTCCTAAATGGGACGACGCGACAAACATCCTCACGTTCAACCGCTCCGAACGCTTCTCCATCTCGAACGCCGCCGACAAGGTGGAAGTCGCGCGCGTGGCAGGGACAGTGTACGAGTTCGATCCGGCGAACAAGGCGGCCCTGCAAAGCGTGTTCGATCAGAACGGCTCGACCTTCTTCAAGTTCGCTGACACGGTCGGCAAGGTCACGGTCGCGGACGTCGCGCATATGGGTTCAGGTGAACAGAAGGGACGCTTCTACAAATTCAATGGCACTGCTGATCAATTCATTGTCAATGCTGACGGCAACGTCGTGAACGTTCTTCGCAAGCATGACGTGCGGTTCTTCGATCGGCCTGCGTCATGAACCGCGTGCTCCAGATCTCGATGCTGCTTGCCGCCGCCGGACCGATGTTGGCACATGCCGATTGCATCGATGACGCCGCGAGCTATCACCGCGTGAGCGTTCAACTGGTGCGCGCAATCGCGCAGCAAGAATCCGGCATGCGTCCCTACGTTACGAATCGCAACAGCAATGGCAGCGAGGACATTGGTCTTATGCAGATAAATTCGACCTGGTTGCCAAAGCTTTCGCGGTTCGGGATTTCGCGTCAGCACTTGTTCGATGCCTGCGTGAACGCCTACGTCGGGACGTGGATTCTTGCATCGAACATCAAGCAGTTCGGCGCGACGTGGCGGGCCGTCGGTGCCTATAACGCCGTCTCGTCGAGCAAGCAACTCGTCTACGCCAACAACATTTACCGTCGCCTGCAGCGCGCGAACTGACCAACATGACGCCCTTTCCTTCTCTTCAAACGCATCGCACCGCGCGCCTGTTCGCCCAGTTGTTTGCCTGTCTGGCCCTGACGACCGTCTCGACGCTTGCGGCCGCAGATCCCGACCAGTCGCGTCTCGCACCGCCACCGGGAGATGGCTGGCAGATGCTCGCGGCACCTATGGCGCGACCCGCGCCGGTCCAGGTCGCGATGGCGGCTCCGGCTGGAACGCCGGTCGCCTCGACGGGTGCACCGCCCGCCGCGGCTCGGGCAGTACCCGGCACTCCGGCTCCGACTGCATTGCCCGATGCTGGCGCACCGACGCCCGGGAGTGCCTCGCTCGACGTCGCGCCTGTCGTTGTTCCCTCGGGTACCGCATCAAGTACACCGGGCGGGGTGCTGTCGCTCACCATCACGCCGCAAGACATCAACTTACGCAACGCGCTCGATCGCTGGCTGCAGCAGCAAGGCTGGCAACTCGCATGGAAGATCGATGACGATCTGCCGCTCGAATTCAATGCGACCTTCTCGGGCGATTTCAAATCGGTGCTGACGCAACTCATGCAGGCCACCAATCATATGCGTACGCCCACGCGCGTGTGCAAGCACACCAACAACGTCATCCGCGTGGTCGCGCGCGCGGCAAACTGCCAAGAGTAATCGCCATGCGTCTT
Source organism: Caballeronia arvi (assembly GCF_001544695.2). Lineage (GTDB taxonomy): Bacteria > Pseudomonadota > Gammaproteobacteria > Burkholderiales > Burkholderiaceae > Caballeronia > Caballeronia arvi. The sequence continues at coordinate 21,842 of NZ_FCOM02000054.1, read as the reverse complement.
ACGAAAATCAAATCCGCCGTCGCCATGCTTGTAGCGATCTCACTCAACGGCTGTGCGGTGTCGCAATTGGACGTGAACCACGCCTATGATGCGCTCAACGCGGAGGGCGCAAAGGCGATGGGCAATGGCCCCGAGTCGATGGCACTCGTTGAGGATGTGCCGACCGCGTTTCTCGGTGATCGCCTCGTGCCGGTTGCCTATGAAGCGACGCTGCCCGCGATCTTCCGCGAGAAGACGGTGGTGTTCCCGGGCAATTTGCCGCTCTCGAAGATTGCGACGCTCGTGTCCAGTGCGACCGGCTTCCCGGTACACCTGAGTCCTGACGTGTTCATTCCGCGCGATGCGTTCATCCCGAAGACCAATGTCGCCGCTTCGTCGCAACCGGGGCCAATGACGTCGTCGCTTGCGAAGGCGAACGTTGAGCCGTTCTATGCGCAGCCGTGCAACTGCAGAGTCGGCCAGTACCTGCGCGGCGTGACTGAAAACCTCGGCCTCGACTGGTCGTTCGATGGAACGACTATTTCCATCAACAGGCTGGTGACGAAGACGTTCACGATCGCAGTGATCCCGGGCAAGGTATCGATCAAGTCGACCATGTCCAAGGGCACCGACACCTCGACTGGCGGTCAGGCGGGCGGGGCGACCGGCGGCACCGTGGGCAATACCGGTTCGTTCTCGTCGGTCACTTCCACCGGCCGCGATGGCACCTTCGATCAGATCGCGATCATTCAGTCGGAACTCGAGAAATTGAAATCGCCTTTGGGCGAGGTGGTCGTCAATCCGCAGAGCCGACTGGTAATGGTGCGCGACACCAAGGAGGCGGTGGATCGGATGGGTGCGCTGCTGGCGCGTGAAAATGCGATCTCGACCCGTCAGGTCGCATTGCGTGTCCGCACGCTGCAGATCGATATGAACAACGGCTCGCAAGCGGGCGTGAGCACCGACATTGTGTTCAACCGCATCTCCGATGGACTGAAGAAATATGCAATCACGTTCACGTCGCCTATCTCGCTTGCGACCGCCGCGGGTGGCAGCGTTGGCCTTTCGGTACTCAAGCCCGGCTCGCCGTTCGAAGGCACGAACGCCATCATCAGCGGCTTGAACAGCTTCGGTAAGACGGTGCAGGACAATACGCAGACGAAGCTAACGCTCAATGGCTTGCCGGTGTCGATTGGTTCGTTCGAGACCAAGGGTTATCTCGCCGCGACCACCCCAAGTCTCGGGTCGCTCACCGGTGGCACGGCGGGCGTGCCGGGCCTGCAGCCTGGGTCGGTCACGGTCGGTGACTTCGTGAACATCCTGCCGTCGGTCAACGACCACAACCAGATCATCCTGTCGTACTGGAGTGACAGTTCGAAGCTCAATGGGCCGTTCACCACGATCAGCACGGGCTCCGGGGCCACGCTCCAGCAGATCCAGTTGCCCGACATTCTCGGCAGCAAGGATGATCAGACCATCGCGCTGTCGGACGGTCAGACCGTGGTCCTGTACGGCGCGGTGACGAACCGTTATGACGGCTCGAGCAACAACGGTATTGCCGGTATGTCCGGCAACTGGAACAAGGGCCGGACCTTCCAGGTGATCATGCTCACGGCTACTGTCGTGCCGTCGATGTGAGCACGAGTTGAGCACAAGAATGCACTTCGAATCGATTCCGAGGGAGAAGGGCGCGAAGCTGGTCTTCGGGCTTGAATGGCGGGCGTACTCGCCCAAAGGCGCGCGCGCCGAGCGTCGGCATTACGCGCAGGAACTTGCCGCGACGCATTACGCCGAAATCAAGGCAAACGACGAAACAATCGCGGGCTTTTGCACGCTCGAGGCCGAGCAACGAAAGGGCGGCAAGCTGTATTCCGCAGCCGCACGTATTGCTATGCTGGACCGGGTTCGGCGCCGGCCCGCCGTGCTGGTGCTGATCCAGAATGAAGAGCGTGTGCATCTGGTGCTGGTGCAGCGCGGTGCGGTCACAGCCGATGAAGAGGTGGCGCTCAACGCACTCGCGGACCGACGCGAGGAAATAGAGGACCAGTGCGAGAAAGCGGGTCTCGCGCTCGCGACGCTCGGTTTCGGCGCGCAACTTCACGCCGTCGACGAGATGTTCGAACTGCGCGAGTTGCTGGTCGCCCGCAAGGTTGGTCTGATTAAGAAAATGCCCGTCGCAGTGCCGACGGTCGTGCCGCTGCTCGTGATCCTGGCGGCGCTTCTCTTCGTCGGCAAGCAGGCGGTGGAGATCCTCAATCCACCTCCGCCTCCGCCCGCGCCTCCGCCTACCTTCATGCAGGAATATCAGGCGGCCGTTTTGCGCACGCTCACTGCACCCGCGCCGCTCGCAAAGCTCCTCGCGCCTCAACTGCTCGCGAAATTCGGTAGCGAGGAGAGCAACTTTGCCGGCTGGCAGTTCGAGAAGGCGACCTGCAATGCGACCGGGCCTTGCGTGACCACCTACAAACGGCAAGGCGGCACGTTCAAGGAGTTCGACGCCCGCGCGCCCGAATTTATTCGTCCCGTGGTCTTCAATCCAGATGGCTGGCATCTGACCACGAAAGGGCCGGAAGCGGACATCGTGCAGCGTGTTGCGCTCGCCGACGCCAAGTCGTGGCCGACACAGCAGGCGCTCATCAAGGCGTTGCAGACCGAACCGCAGAAACTTTCCACGACCCCGGAAACCCTCAGCAGCCACGGCTACGTGGTGGACATCAAGCCTGCCGAACGATTGATATCTCGTCAGCCGATGGCGGGCGAGGTGCAAGGTCCGCTCGTGCAACGGGGCGCCTGGCAGATCGATGGCTACAAATGGCAGAGCGCTTTGCTCGCGCGGCTGCCGGACAACATGGCGCTGGAGTCGCTCGACATCCAGTTGAAAGATGACGGCACCGGCGTGCATTTCACCGCGAAGGGCAAATATTATGTTCTCAACTAAATTCCCCCCTCAGTTCGCCTTACAAGCTGCGGTGATCGGCGCGCTCGTGCTCGCCGCGAGCGGCGCGATGGCGCAGGAGAGTCATCTGACGCTTGACGACATCGATAAGCTCGCGCGGCAGAAGATTGTCGATTCGATGCGCAAGAGCGATGGCGCAAACAATGGCGTGCAGGGCGGCGTCGGGCTTGGCTCGCCGCTCGGCGCGCCCGCGCCCGTAGCGCCGGCGGCGGCAAGTGCGCCGGCTGCACCCAAGTTCGTCGAGCATAAGCCTCTGCTGCCGCCGAAGCGCGTTGTGCCCGCGACCTTCGTGGGCGCCTATTCCGATATGTCTGGGGCGTATGTCCTCTATGACTTTCAAGGTGCAACTTACACGGCGCGGCAAGGGTCGCGCCTGCTTAACGGATGGACAGTGGCCTCGGTCGAGGGTTTCACTGTCACGCTCGTCGATGGCAGGCGCAAATGGACCGAGACAATCTCGGCACCCTCCGACTTACCGCTCGCTGCGTCCGATGGTCCGGCCGTGAGGGCAATCAATGACCTGGGCTCCCCCCTTCCTCCCGGCGGCCTGCCGACGGCGACCGCGTCCACCTTCGTTCCCTTTGGAAAATAATCATGGGTCTGTTCAATCAAGAAGATCAGGACGCGCCCGAGCTGCGCGGAGGCTTCTTCAAACGCTTGCGTGCGCCTCGTGCCGGCTTCGTGGAAGGGGCCAGCAGCGCCGAGCCCAAGCGCAAGCGCGAACGGAAGGAGCCCGCGTCGACGAGCACGGAGTCGCGCCGTCCAGCGCCGTCGGCTGAGACAACATCGCGGGCGACGAACCCGCAAGTCATGTTTCTTGGACGGGCGCTCTCAGGCGGCGATATCGAGGACGTCGAGAGCACGACGATCGAAGATGCGGCAGTAATTGGCACCGAGTCGACGCCGAGCGTTCCCGACCTGGATGCTTCGGGCAGGGAAGAAGAACGGCCCTTTCATCCATTTGAGCCGCCCGTCTTCGAGCGGTCCACGTTTGAACATCTGGCGGCTGCAATGAAATCGGCTGAACAGCGCAGTTCGAGTGCGCAGCGAGCGGAGCCGTCGCCTGATTCGCCTATGGCCGACACTGCCGCGCCGACCGGTATGGCGACGAATGCACCGACCAGCGTTTCGACCGACGAGTCACCGGACGCTCCGATCTCCATCGTCGCGACAGACCTTGCCATGCAGACACCATCTGTAGCCACGCTCAAGCGCGCAGCAATTGAACATCCGTGCGTGTCAGATGAGCAGCCGGTGTCAGCGCCGAAGGCATCGAAAGCCTTCTTCGCGGAAGACGCGGACGAAGAGGGGGAGAGCGCTGGCACGGTGGGATTGATGTCCGGGCGTCCCGAACTTGTCTCCCCCGAGTCGCTGCCCGAGTTCAAGCGCATCCTGACCGTTTCGGATGACGACGCCGCATTGCGTATTCCGGCGAATGCACGCAAGGAATTCGTGGCGGTCGAACTGCAGCCTGGCATCGCAATCACGATCGCAACGGCCCGCTTCTGCGAGAAAGCACAGTACGCGTCGTTCATTAAGGATCTCGGCAACAACGACATCCTGGTGCGCGAAGAGATGGTCGCGAGTGAGGCAGTCATCGCGGCGATCTATACCGGCAAGGCGATTTCGCCGAATAATGCGGGCGTGCGCGAAGCCAGCCGAGCGATCGGCAACTTCCGTGACATCGTCGAAGCGGCCCATGCGTATGGCGCGAGCGATATTCACTTCGAACCGCGCGAGTTCCACAACGACGTCGAAGTGCGGTTTCGCGTGAATGGCGATATGTACACCTTCCGCCACATGCCCAAGGCGATCGTGCGTCGCGCGTTGTTCGCGGCATATAGCGATCTTGTTCAGCGCAACACAAATTCGGGTAACAGCTTTCAGCCCACCGCACCGCAGTCCGCCATGATTCCGTTGGTGGTGAAGACCGATACCGTGAACCTTCGGTGGCAGTCGTCTCCGCTGGTCGGCGGCTACGACGTGACGCTGCGTTTGCTCGATGGCAACTTCAAGAGCTTCAACGTTCTGCTGCCCAAGGACATGGGCTTCGAGCAAAGCCAACTCGACTTGATCGACACTTTGAACTATGTGAGCGGCGGCATCACCGCGCTGACTGGCGAGACGGGCTCGGGCAAGACGACGACGCTGCGCGCCCTCTCGTACATGCTGCCGGACCGCGAGCTGAAGAAGCAGTTCGCGGTGAATGAACCCGCCGAATATCCGATGCCTTGGCTTTCGGACTATTCGATCATCCGCCGGCCGGACGAGACCGACGACGAGGCAAACCGAAAATACGCAGAGGTGATCCGCACGCTCATGCGTCAGGACCCGGACGATCTGACGATCGGCGAAGTGCGCGATCGTGTGGTGATGGGGCTGGTTGCCGAACTCGCGCTGACGGGTCACCCGGTTCGCTTCTCGCTTCACGCGAGTGACGTGATTGCCGCGGTGATGCGTATGGCCGGTGGTCGCCTTCAGTTGCCGATTGACGAACTCGCGTCGGAGGGCTTCATCAACGCGGTCGGTAACCAGAAGCTCATCCCGACGCTGTGCGATCAGTGCAAGCTTCCGGCTGAAGATGTGATGCCTGCGATGGATCTGGAACTCCTGCGGAACAAATTCGGCCTCGACACTACTCGGATGGCTTGTCGCAACTACGACGGTTGCCAGCACTGTCGTCTGGACGGCCTGTTCACGCGCAATGGCAAGGTCGCCGGCGGCACCAAACGTCCTTCCGTTGCGGCGGAACTCTACCGCCCGACGCCCGAATTCCTCGAGCGTGTCGGAGAGCGTGACTGGGCCGGCGCGCGTCGAATCTGGCGCGGCGAGCGGCGTACAGGATTCGATAATGCCGACATGACTGGAAAGACGCTCTATGAACACGCTCTTTTCAAGTCTTCGCGCGGTTTGATTGACCCACAATTCATCAATCGGTCGATGCAGTCGTTCGCGCAATACCGCGTGATGCCGGGCGTCGACGGTCGGATGCTCTAAACCGGGTCGGTCATGCTCAATACCTTTGCAAAAATGCTCCCCAAGCGGCAGCAAGTCGCTGCTGCGCGCTGGCGCTTTCAGAAAGTGCGCGAGGACTTCTACCGCGAGACACGGCTCGATATCGCAGCCAAAGGCCTGCGGAACACCGAGACGCTATTCGACCGGCTAGAGACCTACGAGAAGCGCAATCGCGCACGCGACCGCATTGAGTGGCACGTGTTCGCCCGTATTCGCGAGACCATGCAGCGCGGCGAGAGCTTCGCGCACGCGATCAAGCCATTCATTCCCGGCGATGAGTACGCGTTGCTCGACATCGCGGATGAGTCGGCGCGTGAGGATGCGGTCGTGCGCGGCTTCGAGCTCGCCGAGATGGCCGCGAAAGCGAAACGCGTCTTGTCGTCGACGACGTCGGTCCAGATGGCTTATCCGGCGCTGCTGCTCGTCTATATGTACGCGTATTGCATGCTCTTTGGCGGCGTCATCTTTCCGCAGGTCAAGGACGTTCGACCATTGGAACAGTGGCCCGACCTCGGGCGCTTCCTCTATCACGTCGACACGTTCTGCTATGAGTACTGGTGGCTCACGCTAACGGTCGTGATCGGCCTTGTCTTCGCTTACTTCTCAAGCCTGAAGCGCTGGGCGGGACCGCTGCGGGACAAATTCGATCGCATGCCGCTGCTCTGGCGCAATCGACGCGACTTGCGTGCCGCGCTACTGATCGTCTCGTTGGCAGGCCTGTTCGATTCAAACCTTACCTTGCGCGCCGCGCTCGAGCGGCTGTTGAAGACCGCCGACCCGTGGATGCGCTGGCACCTGATGACGATGAACCGGCGGCTTACCGCGCGGGCGGACGAGCCGATGCGTGCGCTCGACACTGGAATCTTCTCCACGACGATCGTCGACACGATCACCGATGCGGCAGGGCGCGATCAATTCGAACTGGCGATCAAGAGCCTCGGGCGTGAATCGCTCGATCGCGTGATTGAGGCCGTCAAGCGTAACGCGCGGCTGACGCACTTCATGCTGCTCGGCATCGCTGCCGCGCTCTTTCTGACTCTCGGAATTGGTTCGTACATCGTGACCGGCGCCGTCAACCTGACTTCGGGCAATCCCGCGGTTTCCACCTATTAAAAGGACTTCAAATGACCAAGGATCAAACTCAGGCTCTGCACGCGGACGATGTGAAGATGCGTCGTGCACGTCTTCTGAGAATCGCTCGCGCCAAGCGTCAGTCGGGCGAACTTTCGATGATCGAAGCCGGGGCGGTGATGGCCGGTGCGGCGCTGCTCGCGCTGGCGGTGTATGCCGGCGGCAAATACGTGCTCGACTTGATCCGCTCGTCGCAGTTCAAGAGCGAGGCGCAGATGTTCCACACGGGCATTCTGAATGCCACCCAGGCTGACGCCGACTTCTCCGCAGAGACGCTGAAGATCCTCGCGCAAAACCACGCGTTCGACTCGGCAGGCGCACGCGTGGCGACCGACTACTCGTCGGTAAAAGGCATGTTCAACGGCACGTTGACGACGACGGTGAGCACGCTCGTCACGGCGAACGACTCGCTTGTTCTGACCTATCCCGTAACGGCGTCGGTGTGTGCGATGAGCATCGCGGCGCTGTCGACCGTCTACACGCAGGTCGTCGTGAACGGCACTACGATTTCGGCACCGACCACGCCGTTCAGCGCGTCGTCGGCGGCGACAGCATGCGCATCGACGGGCGCGACCGCGTCGCTGGCGTTGTGGACCACGCGCACTTAAAGCTGGGGACGCCGACATGGGAAGCATATTGGAGATGTTGATCGTCCTGGTCGGCGCGGCCGTGCTGACGGCGCAAGGGATTACGGAGGACATTGCGGCCAAGCGCCAGAACCTGTTGCAGCTCGAGGGCCAAAACATGGCTTCGATCAACGCGGCGTTGGGCAGCTATATCACCAACAACTTCGGGACGCTGGTCCCCGCGGGCTACTCGCAGACCACCGCGACGCCGATCTCTGCGCCGACTCTCGCGCAACTGAGCGCGCAAAGCAATAACAAGATCGCATTCAAAAGCGGTCCGTTCTGGGGGGGCGCCTACCAGATAGGTCTGGCTATCGTGCCGGATAACTGTTCGACCGCTCTAGGAAATTGCCACATCGCATCCCAGGTCTATCCGTCGCAACCGTTGCTGAAGAAAGGTACGCCAGACATCGCGGGCGCCGGGACGTTGATCGCGGCGGGTGGGAGTCAGTTTGGGTTTTCGAGCAATCGCACGCCCACAGTCATCACGGGCAATCAGGGGCAATGGACGCTTCCGAACCCCGCCGGCAACAAGGCGGGAATGGTCCTCGCGATCAATGGTTTCGGGGCTGACGGAAATTCGCCGTATTACCGCCGCGATGGCGCACTGCCGCTCACCGGGACGATGAACGCGAATAACCAGGACATTCAGAACATCGGAAACATGTCCGGGAAGACGCTCAAGTTGCAAGCCGGAAATAGCCTACAGATGGCGAACGGCACGATCTACTACGGTGACGACACAAACGCCGCGGTTCGCACCAAAGGCACGCTCTATATCCAGAACTACGCAGGCTCGGGTCCGGCTCCAATCAGCGTGGGCAATGTGTCCTCGAGCGGAACGGTGAGTGCGGTTACGGTATCCGGGACCACGGTGAACGCCACCGTAGCAAACATCAACTCGGCGGCCTCAAACTGCTCATGGAATGGTGTCACGATCCGAAACAATCAACTATTCGTTTGCAACAAGTGGGGCAACTGGATCGGCGCGAGCACCTTGGTCAGCAATCAGTCCGCCGATGCTCAATACAGCGGGTGGTACAACGGATGGGGCGTCTATCCTCCCACCTGCGGACCCGGCGGTACGGCGTGGTATCGCATCATCCCGCAATCGCTGACGACCGACTATTCCAATCACAATCCGCCGATGTCGGGCGCGCGTTACGCGATGGGTTGGAACGGCTCGCAATGGGTGCTCCAGATATATGACGTGCTTGCTGACGGCGCAAACACGCTTGTGCAAGATCAGCTCGGCCTGCAAGCACAAATCGACGTTGGCTGTAACTACTCAAACCAATAAAAACATGAAGCGAATCAGGACGGGAATCTCGTTTGCGTTGATGGCGACGCTCAGCGGTGTGCTGACGGCGCCAGTCGCCTCCAACGCGGAATGGGTACAGAATCCGATTGGCGTTCCACGCGCTCCCGGTTGCGATCCAGGGTATTCATGGCAGAAGTTCGGTGTGCGGTATCAATGTGCCACGCCACAACCTAATTGCGCATACGGCTTCGCGAGCGGACCCGTTTGGACGGGAACAGCTTTGCACTACTCATGTAATGTACCGCCACCTCCAAGCTGCCCGAGCGGGTCCACACAGTTTGTCGCGCCTTCGTGGAACGGCGCGGCATGGGTTGGACAGGTATGCCAACCGAATGCACCCACGCAACCGAAAGGAAATCCCGAGGAAGCCTGCCGAGTCTATGTCACTCAGCAACTCGGATTTTGGCCCGGGTGGGGCGTGCAGAACTCAGTTTTTGACGACGGCACAAACACTGAATTTATTACCGACACCTACAACACATCTCCGAACACTTACCAATACGCTATGTGCAGGGCGAGCGATAGTACCGGAGAAGTGAACGGCTACGATGTGCAGGGTTATGGCGACACTGCGGGCTCGGGTGGCTGAGGCAACTGTTCGCAACGAAACGCCCGCGAGGTGCTACGGGGCAATTTTATTCAGTTTCGCAATCAATAAAAGGGCCGCCAGTTCGACTGGCGGCTCGGTCTTTCTGCGACGCGACCTTTGTTAGCCGGCGAGGATGTTTCCGGTCGTGAACGTGAAGGTACGCGAGAACGCGACGCCGTTGATCGTTCCCGTCAGCGAGACCGTATATTGCGCGTTCGGAGACAGCGGCGTAGAGGGGTATGCGACGCCCATCCACTTCGGCAAAATCTTGTTCGGGTCCGTGGCCGAGTCCAGCACTTGCAACGCGATCACGTGCGACGACGAATCGGTCATCGTGCCGGTCTGCATGACGATGGTGTCATTCGGGTTGCCGGCGACCGCGACCGGCGTACCCCAATGGCCGGACGTAGCAGGGGGCGTCGGCATTTCTCCGAAAGAGTCGTTCGCAACGCCAGTAGTGCCTTGGCATGGAAATGTCAACGGCGCGTTGGTCGCGATCGGCTGATAGTTCGCCAGTGCCAGTGAATACCACTCCTGCGGGAAACCGTTGTAGGTCGTGGCGACCTTGCCGATGCCGACCGTGTTCATCGGTGCGACGGCAATCATGCTGTGATATACGCCGGAGATCAGGCCATAGATGGCTTGCTGTCCGTATCGCGCTTCCGTCCACGTCGCATTCGTGTATAAGCCGCCGGATACACCGCCGATGGGTACGTGCTGCGGGTACCCGAAGTGGGCCGCCCGATCAGCGTACGAGACGCCTGTGAACCCAGAGGCACCCGCCGTTTCGGTATCGGACACGACGTTATTCGTGGCCTGATACTGCGCATGGGCAGCCACCGACTGATCGAGGACGGCATTTTCCTGCAGGGCCGGGAATGCGCATTGTTGGCGCTGTTGGTTGAGCAGATTAAACGCTGCGAGATGGAAGCTGTCAGCAGCGTACTGAGGCGTCGTCAGATTGGTGGGAGTCGTCGTCGCGGGCGTGCTTGCACCGCTTGCCGGGGCTGCAGGCGATGCATCGCTGCTGCCGCCGCCACCGCCGCCGCAAGCAGCCACCAGCAGCGATGCAGCGATCGCGGCCATCGAGAGTTTGAAGTTGTTTTTAATCGTCATTTGTTGATCCGACCTAGTTTTTGCAGTCGCCCGTGCGATCTGCTTACTTTCATGTTATCGAGCGGTGTTCGACGTCAAGTCGTTCCGGAATCCTCCCCGTTACTGCAATCCCCGTTGGAAAATGCCTTTGGCCAGTTGGCAGCGCAGGCATTTTAATACTTCGTAAGAAATGCGGATCAGTCAACGTTGCGGCCTCGCAACCGTTTGCCATCAACGCTGCGCGCGCTTCCTGAGCTTGCTCGCGCGCAAGACAACGAACGCGACGCAAAGCGCGACGCCGGCGGTCACGGGCTGTGATGTGCCGATCGTTGATAGCAGCAACGAGCCGCCCCACAGGAAAATCAGGAATGTGACAAGGGCGGCGAATGGCTTCCTGTTCAGAACCGAATCGATTCGCCCCCTGGCGCAACGAGACCGTTGAGAGAAGAGCACGTTGCTCTTTTCGAGATCAAAGGCGTCGGGAGAGGGGGCACTCGCGCGATCGCTGCGATAGTGCCGTTCGTATCGTTTAAACCGCCCGTCGCCGTGGCCGCGAAGCCACGCGGAGACGCTATCGGAAAAGAGGTAGGCGAAGTCCTGCATGATCTAGTGCATCACGTCCGAATGAAACTCGACTGCACCTACCGCGTCGGGAATGCAACGACCGTCGGCTTCAGCATGGAACGCACCGGTCTCCCGATTGTGCCAACCGAACTGAGCGCGTCCGTCACGCGAGAAGATGACCAGTCCGGCGTCAACGGTAAATTCATACGACATCGATTGAACCTCCAGATCCATTAGATTAGGCTTTCGTTCGACCCTTTTTCTTCCTCAGATCGAAGCGGGGTTTAAAGGCGTAGCTGCAGCCGGGACAAACGAAGTCCTTGGCCAACTCGATCTTTCCTTCACCATTGGAGAGGATGTAGTCTGTGCCGCAGCTTCGGCACGGCGCCATCGTCAAGCGCGAGTCCATCGCCATCGAGCGCGTCAGGTGATTTGCACGATCGGCCGTGATGACTAGCTTTTCACCGAACATTTTCGCGACGATGTCGTTGGCTGCGATCAGTGCCTCAGGATTGCTCGCCTTATTTTCGAGCGCGCATCGATACAGCCAGACCAACAGCGTGCCTTGCAAGCGATGAGCGGGATAATCGACGTACCACGTGAGCGAACTAGGGTTGCAGCCGCAAGGCGAGCTCACGCCGTGGATCTGTTTGTAAGTGTTACGCGCTCTCGTCTGGTTCAGGCCAAACAGATTGGTTGCGGTCGATGCGCGGACGCCTTGTGTCATCAGCATGCGAGCGTAGACGTCTCGCTGAGCGCGGTCCAAACGAAGATCCGACCAAAGGTGCGTGTAGGGCAGAGCGGTCGACTTAAGGTTCGACGTGCTCATCAGGTAGTGCGCGACGGATTCGTGTGTGAGCCAACCGGCACTGTATTCGGTCCAGAAAAGTTGCTCGTCGAACCGCCATCTGAAAAGCGGGAACGTGATTGCGCCGATCGCTGCTTCGAGTCGACCAATCGGCAATTCCATGAGGTACTCGGCGAGCTTGAACGAGATGCCAAGCAAGGGCGCGGCCAGGACGCTCATGTGGAGTACGTCTTTGAGGAGGGAGACGTAGGTACAGTTGTAGTGAAAGATATCGCGCGCGGTCAGCGCGTCGACAGCGGGCATTGCTTTGATCAGCTCTTCGACCGTGGGGGAGAGGAGAACATCATCGACGAACGTTTCCCAGTCGCGAGGATCTTGCAAAGCGGGAGCAAGTGCGAGAAACGGCATGTTCATGAGCATCGCTTTCGGGAGCGCGTGGGCTTTGAATGTGTCCATGTTGTCGCGAGAGACGCCGAAAAAGTTTTCAGCCTCCCGGTAACGGACGAGCACGTTGTGAATCACATCCGTCAGTGCGTAGTTGGCTCGCTGAATCTTTTCGGCGATGAATTTCGGAAGCGAGATCGTGGTCTCGACAGCATCTAGGGTGTTCGTTGACATAGTTCTTGTTTGTGGTCTTTTTAGCTTTGTCGGACGCGATAGAGCGCGCCCGCCCCGTAGCTTTTCTCGTTGATTCTTACCTTACCGGCCGAGCGCAGCGTCCAGCTCAGATACGGTCTTGCGCAGCATCGCGGCCAGTGCTTCCAGAAGCGGCTCGTGCTGCGCGGGCGTCTCACATGCTTGCACCGCGAGTTGCGCGCCCATGAGCTTCGCGGCGAATACTTCGAAGGAGGACGAGACGTCCTGCAGGGAGGCCTGAACCTTGTTCGCCGCTTCGATGGCCGTCGCTTGCTTTTTGCGCTCCGTCTCGAGCGCCTCGAGGGCGGCTTGCTCCGCAGCGATCCTTTTCTCGATCTCAGCGAGTTCGTCGTTGCTCTTCTGAATGGATTCGGCGATGCTTATGTAACCAGCAGGGGCTGTCGGCTTGTCGACGTACTGCACCTCGGGCTTACGATTGCGCAGCTCGCTAGCTTCGCGTGTGAGCCGCCCGATTTCCTTGTCCTTGTCGGCAAGGTCCTTTTCCATGTTGCTCAGGCCCGCCTGCTTGCGCTTGTAGTGATCGTCCATTCGCGCAAGGTCTGCCTCGCGGTCGGCGATCTTGCGAGCGCTCGTAGCCAGTTCAGTGCGTAGGTGCTTGGCCTCACTTTCGGACACTGAGAGCGCCGTTTTCGCGTCCTGAAGTTGCGAGTGAACGTTCAAGAGTTGGATGCGTCCGTCCTCGAGCGAAGCGTCCTTCTTCTGCAGTTCGGCGAGCATTCGCTTCACGTCCATGCGGGTCATGTCTGGATCCTCTTTCTTCTTAGCGAGAATCTCCGCAACCTGCTCGTCCGTGACGTGCTCTGCTGCAAGGATGTCCAATTCGCCGACATTGAACGTGCGGATGGCCTCGGCGTTATCTGCGAACGCTTCGTAACAACGCATGTATTGACGCGCCACGGAGCGCTTAAGCCCAAGTGCGTTGTCGAAAATCACATATCCTAGCGTTGCCGTCTTGCGTTTAATCGCAATAGTATCGCCGGCCTTCGCAATCATCACGTTCTTCAACGTGTACATCACGTTGAGGAGCTGGGCACCGATCACTTCCAGATCGGCCTTGATGCGAGCCCGCGCTTCCGCAACGGCCATCAGGCTTTCAATAATCTGAACCGCCAATTCTTCGGTTGCTGGATCGTCCCCTAATGCCTTCTTGACGGCATGTACGATGGTGTCCCGATAGGACCACTTGGGATCGTGCTTCGTGAAGATGTCGTCCAGCGCATCATTGAATTCCCCCGGGGGATTGACGAGCGGGTGCTGGACTTTGCTCAGTTGGGTGTTCTTGGACGTCTCGCCGTTCGGCATTTCTTCTCTCCAGATTTTGCAGCAGCACCAGCCGGCGCTGCTCATCACACCGCAAGGGCTCTTTCGACGCGCTCGCAGTTAAGCTATTTAGTTAGGGGCGGGACAACAGGTCACGGACGGTCATGGCGCTCAGGTCGAGGTCGGTGTCCTTGAATCGTTCTGCGATGCGCATGTACTGCCGCGCGACGGAACGAGGCATATCAGCTGCTTTCGCAATGAAAGTGAAGCACTTGGCGGCCGCTTCCTTGCGTGATTCCAGCGTGTCGCCAGCGGTCGCCACCACCGCGTCTTTAATCAGGTAGAGGCATTCTGAAACGCGCGTCCCGATCGAGACCACGTCAGGCGAACCTGCGGACGAACGCCTGAGCGCAACCAATTCAGCAGCGTGCTTAGCCAGTGCCTTGATTGTCTCGGGGGTGTGCGCTTCACACATCACCTCTTGCGCCACATCTGAGAACTTTTTGCTTTCCGATTCATGCATCTCAACCTCTTATTCCGTGCAAGTAACCAATCGTAACGACCGCCTTCTGGCGTTTTTCGCCGAAAGACGCTCTTTTCACCCCCTCTTTCAATCCAGATATGGAAGAGGGGCGTCGCTGCTGCATGTTCGCAAACGTTTAACGGTCTATTCATGAAACACTTTAGTAACATTTAGACACAAGAAATGTAATTTGAAGCTTGCGTCTAATGAAATCGTATGACTAATACAACATCCCCAAGCCGGCCCTAATTACGATCGCTTTGTGCTTTTGCAGTGCCATCTGAGAGTCGTCCGCCAGCAGGAGCACTGCTTTTTTCGCCACTTCGACGCAGATGGGCTTGGCACCTGCGAAGGCGTCTCGTTGCATGCGGAGCCACTGTCGCAAGTCGGCCGGAGCCAGCAGGTCGGTTGATAGATCGGGATCGAGCACGGCCTCGGGCGATGTCAATAGCCCAGCGCCGCGCACCGGCCAGATCGGGGGCAATTGGTCGCGGAGAAATCGCAGCTTGGTTCGGTTTTGATCGATGGGCGAGCGCCGCTCGTCCTTCTGCCCGCTCGGCGCTGAACGCGTCAGCTTTCCCGCGCGAGTGGACGGGGCGATGTGGCCCGACCAGTGTTTCGTCTCGAAGATGAAGATGCCAAAGGGCGTCACGGCGAGGTGGTCGATCTCGGCGGTCGGAAAGTCCGTGCCTGGCGCATGCTCGATCACGAGCGGCCCGTCATGAAGATAGAAATCGTTGCCGCAAAGCCAGTACAGCGTTTTTCGAAGCTCAGCCTGCGCCGCAGCCTCACCGGCTGCACCGATTGCGTCGGAACGTCGATTTGGGAGGGGGAGGGGCGAGCCAGCGTCTTGCTTACGGCGTTTCTTGCGGCCTCGGTAGATACAGTAGGCGCCGACGGCGAGGATGATTTCGACAAGCATGGTTGTTCGGGTGAGTTAATCTGTGACCAGCATGACACCCGCGTCGCATTGTCAAGGCGCGCAAAATGGCGATAAAACAGAATGCCGTCTTCGAAAGGCGGTCTGTTTTTGCGAGCTTTCGCCTGCACGGGCTTGCCCAGTTCGCGTAAATTCGATTTCATCCCCGCGTCCTGGACGCATCGACGAAAAGCATCGCGATAGGTATCGCGACTGCTCGATCTTCCTTCCTCCGCACTGATGCTTTCGCCACGCCTTGTCGAGCCGTGACGAAAGCGTCTCTCCGCGCGCCGTTTTTCCCTGCTCAATCGAGCATCGAAAACCATCCAGCGCTGTACCGGCTGGACATCCCCCTTGTGCGTCAGTTTTTCTGGAGAGAAAAATGCCGAAGCAGTTGGTCTTCAAGGCGATCAAATCGCCCGCTTGGTTGGTCGCAGTGTGTTTTGCGTTGTGGTTCGCGGCGCACTCCTTCTTCGCGTTTCTGTTCGTTTCCTTCGCCGTTGCCACCTGGATCAAGCGATCCATCAAGGCCTCGTTGAAGGAGGACAAAATGGAAGAAACGAAAGCGCCGACGGCTGCTGTTGCTTCGCCGGCCCCGGCAGAAGCGAAGGTCACGCCGATCAAGCGTCAGTACGCGAAATCCGCAGTGGTCATCCCGCTCAAGACAGGCACCGACGACTAGTCGCTACGCCTGAACGTCAAGACCGCCCCTCATGGGCGGTCTTGATCGTCACCCCCAACGGGAAATCCTCCCGTTGCGGGCATGGGTTTCCCGTTCATCCGGAGATTCCCATGCTTACGGAAGTCGCAGCATGGCAACTGGACATGTTCGACGCGCCCCCGGCGCCGGTCACCCGTGTTCAAGCCAAGCCAGATCCCTTGCCCGATCCGCAGTTCTGGAGCGAGGCGGTGACAAACAAGATGGTCGACGCGCTGATCAGTCTAGCAACAGAGAGCCGGCGCGGCGACAACATGCCCGAGTCGCTGATGGACTGCGCCGCATTGTTCAGCGAGCGACTCAAAAATAGGAAGAAACTCGATCTCGACGACTACCGGGCGACGCTCGGGTGGGTCATGGAGTTCTGGAACGGCGCATTGCCGTACCGGTTCGTCTGCCAGATCAACGGCGCCGATCCTGAAATCCTGCAAGACGTCATACTGAGCAACCCGCTACTCAAGCGCGACATGGAAGAGGTGCGTCGCGACAGTTTCGGCACCCTGTTGTAGAAGGCCAGCATGAGCACATTTACCTTCGGGCGGATGCTCGGCAGTCTCTTCGGCACCGCGTCCCCGGCGCAACCACGACCGGATGCACGCTCGAGTGCGCGACCGGCTCCCGTTGTCGTTGGGCAAGGTGCGCGCAATGAGCGTCACGTCAACGTTGCCGGCCAAGCGATGCTCTTTCGCGATGAGGGAGGCGTGGTTGTCCAGTTCCTCCCGGCATTCGACTTCGAACTCAAGCAAACCGCCGTCGGCATGAAGTTGATGCCATCACTTGCGCCGCACTGGGAAGTGCTGCGTGAGCACACCGGCACGCTGACGGATGCGATCGCCACAGCGATCAGGGAAGCTCAGCCAGCCGAGTCCGATGGGGGTTCCCCCGCGCCATCGCGCAAGCGGTCCGAGCTGGAGCCGCGAAAGTTCCGCGAGCGTGACGATGCGATCGTGGACGCTGTCGTATCGGTTCCGGCACCTCAGGCGAGCGAAGCGCCGAGCGAAGCACCTAAACGGCCCGAGCGGCCCGAGCGGACCGAGCGCCCCCGATACGGCGTGTTGAAAGAGTGGGGCGAAAAGGAGTTTCCCGATGGCAAGCGCCCTGGGAAAACCTACGAGTCGTTCTGCATCACGCTTCAGCACCGCGGCGGAACAGACGTCGTGCAAGGCGAGGGCCTTCGCGACGCGATCGCGGAAGCAAATTGCAGAGTCGGTGATCGTGTAGAAGTCAGGCGCGTTGGCAAAACCAAGGTGCCCGCTGTTGATAAACGTGGAAGACCGAAGCTCGATGCCCGCGGCGCGCAAGTGCTGTGGGATAAGTGGCTATGGTCCATCAAAAAATCTTAAGGAGCCTCTCATGGCATCAGTTAACAAAGTCATTCTCGTGGGCAACCTCGGGGCTGATCCCGAAACGCGCTACCTGCCCAGCGGCGACGCGGTGGCCAATATCAGACTGGCAACGACCGACCGTTACAAGGACAAGTCATCCGGCGAGATGAAGGAGTTGACCGAGTGGCATCGCGTGTCGTTCTTCGGCCGGCTGGCCGAGATCGTCAACGAGTATCTGAAGAAAGGCTCATCGGTGTACGTCGAAGGCAGGATCCGCACACGAAAGTGGACGGACCAAGCTGGACAGGAGCGGTATTCGACCGAGATCGTCGCGGACCAGATGCAGATGCTCGGTGGTCGAGCAACTGGCGAGCGTGGCTCATCGAGCGCAGACGACTTTGAGTCGCCGCGATCGCAGCGTCAGGGTCGCCAGGAGAATGGTCGACCGGCTTCTGGTGGTCCGGCTCCTGCTGCTTCGACCTCGCGTGCGTCCCAATCGTCTGGCTCGTTTGGCGGGGGCGGTGGCTTCGCAGACATGGATGACATTCCTTTTCGCCCATATTTAAAGGGTCGTGAATGGGCTGCGATCTGATCCCGTAGTTCCTCACCTTCTTTCCCGTAACACCTCACCTTAGTTGTTCTGTCCGGCCCCCTTGGGCCGGCGGAACCGCGAAGCGTCCGTTTCTCCTCGCGCGGCCCGCGTATCAATCATTTTTGCGCAACACCTGTGCTGAAAAAAGCTGTTCGCCGCGAACGTTGTGCGCGCGAGCAGACAGCCTTTTTGAGCACTGTTTCACCGCCTGTTCAGGCATCGACCCTCAACCACGCCACTACGGAGTGACAATGAATGTAAAGAGACTCAAGCTGTCCCCGGAACAGTGGGTTACGTTACTCCATAAGTATGGAGTGCCGGAAAGCTCACTGACCGGGAAGAGCGGATCGTGTCCCGTCTGCGGCGGTAACGACCGCTTCACTTACGACAACAAACGCGGCCGCGGCGATTGGGTATGCCGCAAATGCAACAACGGTGACCCCAAAGCCGGCGACGGGTTTGAGCTCATTTGCAAGGTAGCGGGCATGAGCTTCCGTGAATTGATGCTCGAGCTCGAAGGTGGATCGCTTGCTGAGGCTCGACAGTGTCGAGCGCAGCAGGCGGCGGGCCCGGCTCCCGGCCGAAAAGTCGACCCCGAATGGGCGCGCAAGCGGCTCGATTCGATGTGGGATCGCGCGACGCTCATCGGATCCGACGGATTGGTGCCGCGCTATTTGCGCGCGCGGGTTCCGGGTTTGACGGCGCCGCCGTCGCAGGCTCTGCGCCAGGCGATGCTCGACTATCGGCACGAGAAGAAGGTGATCGGCCAGTGGCCGGGCATCATCGCTCGCTTTACGCTGCCGGACGGCCGCCTTGGCACACTGCACCGGACGTTCCTCGAACGCTCGACGGTGGCGAAGGCGACGATCGTCACTAACGATGGCGAGATCCTGCCGGCTAAATTGAACGACGTGACGCTTCACAAGCTCAACGGCGGCGCAGTCCGGCTGATGGATCCGGTCGACGGGGAAATCGGCGTCGCGGAGGGTCTTGAAACGGCTTACGCCGCGCACATGCTGTTTGGTGTGCCGGTCTGGTATTGCCTGAATCGAATCCTTCTTGCCGACTTCGTTGTACCGGAGGGCCTCGGCATCCGCGTCGTTCATATCTTCGCCGACTTCGACGCTGTCGATCCTCGCACAGGCAAGTCGCCTGGGGTTGACGCCGCGTTGAAGCTCGCAAAACGCCTGCGTGCCGAAGGGTACACAGTGTTGATTCATCGTCCGAAGAAACGGGAGACCGACTTCGCGGACGAGTGGTTCGCAGCTCACGGAAATCAGCATGCCGCGCCCGCGGTACCCATGCGCCGAGCGGAGCGGGAAGCCGCGCACGTTTAATTTTCCCCGGCGCTTACGCCGCTAACTGTAACTTTCGCCCGGTGGGGATTCGTCCCCGCTGGGGCCGCAATCCGCCCGAGCTATTCCAATGGAGAAGAGGAAATGAGCTTCAGCATGATTGTCGGCCGCTATCAGATCGTCGCAACGTCCGGAGTGGGGAACGGCTCGGTCAGAGTCGGAAAATCGGAAGCAGAGGCGTACGACGTGATCGATCGAGGACAAGGCGGCAGCGCACGACTCGAGAAGCAGGGCGTCACGCTCGAGACTGCATGGTTCTATTGCATTCGCCGACAGGCGAGCGCACAAGGTGTGTCTCTGCTGCACTGAGCACATCATTTCGACAAAACCCGGCTTGGCCGGGTTTTTTTTTGGTCGCTCGCATTTGTCAGTACTTGAACAAGACGTGGTATCTCAACACCCACCGCAGCACAAAAAACGTGATCTTGAGAACCGGGACGAGAATGCCGACGGCCCAGAGCAAGGCGAACAACGATCCGATGCACAGCGTCTCGCTGAAACCGTTCTTCGGCAGGTGCACCGAAATGAAGGTGAGAAAGAAGAGAGCGATCGCGATCAGCACGCGACGCGTGACGAAGGGCAGGGCCATGAACTTAGCGTACATCGTCAGCTCCTTTCCTGTAGGCAATGAATGCGCGGTGGAACAGGTAGGCTGCCTCACACGCGGCAAGTGCGCCAGCAATGAACACCCACATGCGAGCAGCGCGGTTCCAGTCCAGTTGCACGATAGTGTCGAGAAGGGTCATGTACAGATCTCCGTAGCGTTGTAGGTCGTGTCGTTCGACCCATGAATTCATCGTGCCACGCACGCTCTAAAGTCAAGCCGCTCTGCGAATTGGAACGGCGACCGCGCTCGATAAGCAAGATATGCGAGACACGTGTCGCCGTGATCAAGCTTCAGAAATCCCCGAGCTTGTCTGCGAGGAACGCGTAGTCGAACTGTCTTTCCTCTTCGTTGGGAGTCGCCGGTTTCAGGGGGGCGTGATCGGCTCGGGCGCTTGGATGATCGGAGACCGCGATTGAGTCAGCCGCGCTAGATGCCGGAGTGTCTCGTTCCGTGTTGCCGCCGTCATTGTTGACGGAACCCGCCGAAGGTGAGGCATGGGCCGGCGCGACGCTTGCGCGCAAAGCGTCCTCGGCAAGGCGCTTGAGCAGAGCGGCGCGCTGCCTCGGGTTGGAGACGGCGGTCAGTGCCTTAAACAACGTGGGCGTGACGGCCTCGCTGATCGTGATCTTGATCTCCAATGATCCCATCATGCAGCAACGCCCTCCTTACGCTGTTTCTCGCGCATCATCGCCACTTCTCCGGCCGCGAAAAAGCCCTTGACGTTCGAGAAGCTTGGATTCGACATCATGTCGATCCGGGTACTAGGAAATTCCGCGCGAATGGTCGATGCGTAGAGGGCGGCACCGCCCCCAGTCAGAACGATCGAGCGGAGATCTTCGGTGTGTCCGATGTGGTTGTGAATGATCTTCACGGTGCCGTCGATGACAGGCTGCGACTCGGCGCGATAGGGCGCGAGGTCGATATCCTGTCCGGCGAGCAGGTATTTCTTGCCCTCGCGTACTGCCTTGTCGATGCGTTCTATTCCATCGGGCGACGCCTTGAGCTTCGCCTTGATGCGCTCTGCGATTTTCTGGAAATAATGCGAGGCGCCGCTCTGATGCCCACCGCTGCGGCGCTCGTCCATCGTGAGGCCGGTCGCAACGACCCAGTCGGTCGTGAAATATCCGACGTCGATGATCAGATGAGGGTTCTCTTGGTCGAACTCGTGATATTTCGTGAAGTTCACGAGCGCGCCGATTGGCTGCGGCAGAACCATCACCCGGCCGACGGTGACTTGAGTGTTGCCGAAATCCAATTTGCCAGTGAAGGTTTGGCGCAGGTGTTCCGCGTATTTGTGGAAGTTCTTGACAGGCAGGCCCAGCACCAGGCGGTCAACGGAGTCGATATTCGCAAAGTGGAAGGCTCCGCCCAGCAGCGCTGCGTAGCTATCGGTGGTGCAGTAGTTATCGGCCAGCGTGCCGCCTGCGTCGCCGTTGCGCGAACTCAACGGCACACCGGGTCCGACCTCGTAGGTCTTGCCATTCCATTCGATCGCCACGGTCTTCGGGACGTTCAGCAGCCCCTGGCTCTCGATAGCGATCGTTTGTTCCTGATAAGTCGGGGTAAGCGACGGGAAGATGAGGCTTGCGACCTCCGAGCCGTTTCGGAACGCGACCTTCGTATTACCGTAGCCGACGTCGACGGCGAAGACTGCTGCGTGCGATTTCATTCGCTCTCCAGAGTGGGTCATGTTCAATTTGCGGTCTGCCCGAAAAGTGGCAGATTTCGTTAAGGGTTATTCGATGCCTGCCATCGATCACAGGAATGTGACGGTGCCGCTGCGCGTGTTGGCAGGCGTCGAA
>NZ_FCOM02000040.1 GCF_001544695.2 Caballeronia arvi | reverse complement strand
GTCCTGACACACCTGTTACCCATGTCCCCGGTCTATACACAGCAGCAAAGAAAGTGACTGCCGCCCCGCATAGGGGCGAGGCTAATAAGCCAACTCCAATTCGGGATCCGGCGACAAGGCAAGCTCACAAAACATCGCCAAAATCCGGCGCCCCTTCGCCGACATCCTTGACGACCTTCGTCACGATATAAGTGAAATACCTCTCGATCCCCAACTCCTCGACGAGCAAAGAATCGATGAACCGCTGATAGTGATCGATATCCCGCGCCACGACATGCAGCACGTAATCGACCCCACCCCCAGTGGCATAACACTGCACGATCTCAGAAGCAGCCAAAACCCGCTCCTCGAACCGCCGCATATCCTGCGCAGTATGACGCGAAAGCGTCACCTCAACGACGATACGACTGCCCTTGAAAGCAGCCGCCCAATCGATATCCGCGCGATAGCCGCGTATCAGTCCGCTGTCTTCGAGTTTCTTCACACGCTCCCACGCCGGCGAGATGGAAAGATTCACCTCCTCGGCAAGACGCGATTTCGTAATGCGGCCATCCCGCGCAAGAATGCGCAGGATAGCCAGATCGTAGCGGTCGAGCTTGATCAACTTACACGCTCACAGCAATGTTGCGTTCGACGATATCCGCAACCACAGCCACGGTATCGCCCGTCTGAACCAGCCCCGGAAAATGCCGCGCCGCAAGCAGTCCATCCCGTTTCGCACGGTATTCAATCGCAGGCTCGCCCGTACGCGTGATGTCATAGACCCGCGCAAGCACATCGCCCGCTTTCACCATGTCACCGAGATCGCGGCACATCTCCAGCAAGCCGGTATGCTCGCTCGTCGTGTAGCACGAACCATCGGGCATATCGAGCAGTGTCGTCGTGCGCGCTTCGCCCTGCACCACCGACTTCTCGATGATGCCCGCATACGCGAGAAAACCATACACGCCACGCTCCGCGATAGCAACGCTCTTCGCCGTCGACGATCCGCCGCCGCCCAGCTCCGTCGATACGAACACCTTGCCCGCTTCCTCCGCGGCGCTGTCGTAAAGACCGACACTGTCGAGCTCGAGCATGCGCATCGAATACGGCGCACCGAATGCACGCATCGCGGCTTCGCAGCGCGATTGCTGCGTCGCGTCGTTCAGCACGTGGATCGCCGCAAACGGCAGAAAGTCGAGCGTGCGGCCGCCTGCATGGATATCGAGCACATAATCGGCGAGCGGCAACAGATGACGCTGGAAGTAATCCGCGATCTTCTCCGTCACCGTGCCGTCCGGCTTGCCGGGAAAGCTGCGATTCAAATTGCCCGCATCGATCGGCGAAGTGCGCGAACCCACGCGAAATGCAGGATAGTTCATGAACGGCACGATGATCACGCGGCCGTTCACGTCACCTTCTCTAAGCGTCGATGCGAGCTTCGCCAGCGCGATCGGCCCTTCGTACTCGTCGCCGTGATTGCCGCCCGTGAGCAACGCGGTCGGTCCGTCGCCGTGCTTGATCACGGTGACCGGAACCATCACGGCGCCCCACGCGGAATCGTTGCGCGAGTACGGCAACTTCAGAAAGCCGTGCTGAACGCCTTCGGCGTCGAAATCGACGGTCGGGCTGATCGGTGACGCGCGCATCGTGTTACTCCTTCACGAACAATTTTCGAGGCGTGTTGCAGAAGGTCTCGACGCCAGTGTCCGTAATCAGGATGCTCTCCGTGATTTCCAGGCCCCAGTCGTCAAGCCATAGCCCTGGCATGAAATGGAACGTCATGCCGGGTTCGAGGACAGTCTTGTCCCCGGGACGCAGGCTCATCGTGCGCTCGCCCCAGTCCGGCGGATAGCTCGCACCGATCGGATAACCGCAGCGGCTATTCTTTTCGATGCCGAACTTCGCCAGCACCGCAAAGAACGCCTTGGCAATGTCCTCGGTCTTGTTGCCCGGCTTTGCCATCGCAAGGCCCGCTTCGATACCTTCGACAACCGCCTTCTCGCCTTCGATGAAGTGCTGCGGCGGCTTGCCCAAATACACCGTGCGCGAGAGCGGGCAGTGATAACGCTTGAAACATCCCGCGATTTCGAAGAACGTGCCCGCGTTCGCGGTGAACGCCGAATCGTCCCACGTAAGATGCGGCGCGGCGGCGTCGGAACCCGTCGGCAACAATGGGACGATCGCCGGATAATCGCCGCCATAACCTTCGACGCCCGTAATACCGGCTTCATAAATCTGCGCGACGAGATCGCTCTTCTTCATGCCCGGCTCGACCTTGTCGAGAATACGCGCATGCATCTTCTCGACGATACGCGCCGCCACGCGCATATATTCGATTTCGCGCGGCGACTTCACCGCACGCTGCCAATTGACGAGCGCGGTTGCATCGACGAACTTCGCGTTCGGCAAATGCTGCGTCAGCGATGCATACGCCTTCGCGCTGAAGTAATAGTTATCCATCTCCACGCCGATTCGTTTCCTGTCCCAGCCGCGCGCCGTGATCACTTCAGTGGAGAGATAATCCATCGGATGACGTTCCGTCGACTGCACGTAGTGATCCGGATAGCCGACGATATCGTCGTGCCCCATGAACACAGTGCGCTTCGCGCCGTTCGCATCCTGACCGCGTCCGTACCAGACCGGCTCGCCGTCCATCGCGAGCAGCACGCACTGATGCACGTAGAACGACCAGCCGTCATAACCCGTGAGCCACGCCATGTTGGTCGGGTCGGTCACGATCAGCAGATCGATGCCCGCCTTCTCCATCGCGCGCCGCGTCTTCGCAATACGTGCGTCGTATTCGCAGCGCTCGAACGGCAGGCGTACCACGGGCGCCCCGCCTTTCTTCTGTTGCATGATTTCGGACATCGTCCCCTCTATCAGGCGGTCACATCGTTGTGGAAAATGGTTCCTGCTTTGTCCGCGCGCGCACGCTGAATCGCAAGCGTTGCAATCGCGGTGTCCTGCGCGCCGGTGCCAGTCAGATCGCACACGGTCACTTCTTCATCGTTCGTTCGGCCAGGGACTTGATGCGCGATCACTTGTCCCAGCTCGGCAAAAGCCGTATCAGCATCCGTCACGCCCGCTTCGATTGCGTGATGCAACTCGCCCAGCACGCGCACTTGCTGTAAGCGGTCGCATACATAGCGCGCTTTCGTGAACACGTCCGGCGCAATTTCGTTCTTGTGCTCGGCGTCCGATCCCATCGCCGTGATATGCAGGCCGGGATGCAGGTCGCGTGCATGAATCAAAGGCTCGCGGCTCGGGGTCGTCGTGATGGCGATGTCTGCATGCTTCAGCGCGTCGCTCACGCTATCCGCGACATCGCAATCGATGCCCTCGCAATCGCGTGCGAATTGCATTGCGCGATCACGCTCGCGCGCCCATACCGTCACATGCTCGATATCGCGCACGAGACGCAATGCCTTCAGTTGCAAACGCGCCTGCTCGCCCGCGCCGATGATCGCCACACGCTTCGCATCCTTGCGCGCGAGCCAGCGCGATGCGACTGCCCCCGCGGCCGCCGTGCGCACCGCAGTGAGATAACCGTTGTCGAGCAACACAGCTTCCGTCAAACCTGTGCGCGCCGACAGCACCAGCATCAGGCCATTCAGGCTCGGAAGGCCAAGCGACGGATTGTTGAAGAAGCCCGGGCTCACCTTGATCGCGAAGCTCGGAAAGCGCGGCAAATACGCGGTTTTCACGTCGACTTCGCCTGCATGCTCGGGAATGTCGAGACGCAGAATCGGCGGCATCGCAACGGCTTCGGTCGCGAGTGACTTGAACGCGGCTTCGATCTGTTCGATCGCGTCGAGATCGAGCGGCACGAGCTTGCGCAATTGCGCCTGACCGAGCAGCACGGTGGATGTATCGATGTTGGACATGGGTTCAGGCCGCTCCGATGAGACGGCGATGCGTTTCGATATCGATGTTGCTGCCGCTCACGACAATCACGATCGGACCGCCTTGCGATTCGATCGCGCCGTCAAGCAGCGCTGCCATGCCGACCGCCGCCGCACCTTCTACGACGAGCCGCTCTTCGCGATACGCATGCACGATGCCGCGCGCGATCGAGACTTCATCGAGCAGCACGACGTCGTCGATGAGATCGCGCGTCATGGTGAAGGTATGCCGGTTATCGAGGCCGATGCCACCGCCGAGCGAATCGGCGAGCGTTTCGAGTTCATCGACGAACACGGGCTTGCCTGCCGCAAGACTCGCGTGCATCGCGGCGCCGCGTTGCATCGACACGCCGATCATCTTCACGTCGCGTCGAATGTGCTTCGCCGCGAACGCGATGCCGCTGAACAGGCCGCCGCCCGACAAAGGCACGACGATGCTCGCGGCATCGGGCAATGCTTCGAGAATTTCGAGGCCGATGGTGGCCTGCCCCGCAATCACGCGTTCATCGTCGAAAGGCGGCACGAACGCATAGCCTTCTTCGCGCACGAGACGTTGCGCTTCGACCTGCGCATCGTCCTGACTCTTGCCGGCGATAACGACGCGCGCGCCGAGCACGGCCACGGCATCGACCTTGTTCTTCGGCACGAGCGACGACATGCACACGGCCGCTTCGATGCCGAGCGCACGCGCCGCATGCGCGACCGCGCGGCCATGATTGCCCGTCGATGCGGTGACGACGCGCGTGCAGCCTTCCTCTGCGATCTGCGCGAGCGCATTGGTCGCGCCGCGCAATTTGAAGCTGCCGGTGGGCTGCAGCGTTTCGAGCTTCAGATGAACCGGCACGCCTGCGACGCGCGACAGCGCCATCGACTGAACGAGCGGCGTAACGAGTGCGCGTCCTTCAATGCGCTGGCGGGCGCGGTAGACATCGGCGAGCGTGAGTGCGGACATGTGAGACCGGATTGCGTTTGAGGTAACGATGCAAACCAGTCTAATGTCCTAAAAAATCGTTTTCGATTGTCCTAGTTCAATCACGTCGATCTAATTGAAATCGTGCACGTGCGGGTATTGGCCGAAGACTTCGCGCATGGTCTGGACGGCCGCGCGGAACGTGCTCTCGCCCACTTCGGCGCCCACGCACAGCCGCACTGCATTGGGCCGCTCTGCGCCGCGCACGAGAAACGGATCGGGCGATGTCACCGCGATATTGCGATTGCGCAATTCACGCGTGATGCGTTCGGCTTCCCATTCGTCGGGCACGCGCAGCCACACCGACAGCGCGTTCGGATGGCTGCCGAGCACATATTCGCCGAGCAATTCGCGCACGACGCTCTGCCGCGCCGCAAGACGTTCGCGCTGAATCTGCACGAGGCGTTGCGCGGTGCCGTCCGTGATCCAGCGCGCCGTGACTTCCGCGATCGGCGATGTCGCCATCCAGCAACTCACGCGCAGCACGCTTTCCGCACGCAATGCAAGACGGCGCGGCACCGTCATGAAGCCGGTGCGCAAGCCGCTCAACACGGACTTGGTCATGCTCGTGCAATAGAACGCGAGTTCGGGAATGAGGCTCGCAATCGGCGTCTGCGTCTTCGCGGGCAGCGCGCCATAGACATCGTCTTCGATCACATAGACGCCATAGCGCTCCGCAATGCGCGCAATCGCGCGGCGGCGCGAATCCGGCATCATCGCGACGGTCGGATTGTTCAGCGTCGGCGTGCAGACGAGCGCGCTCACGCGTTCGCTGTCGCAGACTTCCTCGAAGTGCTCGGGTCGAATACCGTGCTCGTCGATCTCCAGACCTTTGAGCGTAAACCCCAGCACGTTAGCCGAACCGATCACGCCGTGGTCCGTGAGGCTCTCGCACAGCACCGTATCGCCGGGACCGACGATGCACGCGAGCGCGAGAAAGATGCTATGCGCGACGCCATTCGTGACGAGCAGCGTCTCCACCTTCGCGGGCATGTTCAGCGACGCGAGCCATTCGACACCCGCCTGCCGATGACTGTCGAAGCCCGCAATCGGGCGGAACGCGCGTATCCACGGCTGATCTTCTATCGTCGACAAGGTCGCGCAGACCTTGCGCCACATCGCGTCGTGCTCGGGCGTATGCACGATGCGCGCAATAGAGAAATCGACGACGGAGCGCTCGGCCGTATCGAGCATGTAAGTGGACATCGTCTCGGTCACGCGCGCGGCGACGAAGCTGCCACGTCCCACTTCGCAACGAATCAGCCCTTGCCTTTCGAGCTCCTTGTAAGCGTTCGTGACGGTCTGCACGCTGATCGCGAGATCGGCAGCGACTTCGCGTTGCGGCGGCAGGCGCTCGCCGGATGCCAGCGCGCCGCTTTCGATATCGGCGGCCATCGCCTTGACCAGCCGCTTGTATTTGGACTGCACGCCCTGCACCGTGCGCACGGCGTCGCGCCATCTTTCATTCACGTCCTGCTCCTCGCTTGCCTGGTTCCTTGCGCAATAGTGGCGCAAAAACGCGCATGAAAATAATTGTCCTAGAGCAATCGGAACAAATATATGGCTTTGTATTCTGCGTCGGTGGCTATGCAGCGAGCGGCGCCAAAACTCTTCGAAGTAAGGGTTTTCCTCGGTCTCTCCTCTGTATCGCCGCCCATTCGACCACGCTTGAAGAACCATCAATACGGGAACGATATGAACACGAAGCGACTGTCTGGAATGCTGGCGGCGGCGTGCGTCGCGGCAGCGAGCCTTGCCGCCTATGCCACGAGCGCGAACGCGGAAACCACGTTGCAGCGCATTCAGCGCACCGGCGAAGTGCGTATCGGCTATGCGAACGAAACGCCCTTTGCCTACACGACGCCCGATGGCACGGTGACCGGCGAATCGCCGGAGATCGCGAAAAAAGTGTTTGCCAAGCTCGGCGTGAAGAAGGTCGATGCAGTGCTGACCGAATGGGGCGCGTTGATTCCGGGCCTGAAAGCGGGCCGCTTCGATGTCATCGCGGCGGGCATGTACATCACGCCCGAGCGCTGCAAACAGGTCGCATTCGCCGATCCGCAATACCAGATCCCTGACACGCTGCTGACCATGAAGGGCAATCCGAAGAATCTGCACAGCTATGCCGATGTCGCGAAGCAACCGGACACGAAACTTGCTGTGATGGCAGGAACGGCCGAACTCGGCTATGCGCGTCAGGCAGGCATCAAGGATGACCAGATCCTGCAGGTTCCGGACACCACCGCGCAATTGCAGGCGGTGCGCGCGCGCCGCGCCGATGCCGCCGTCGGCACCGCGCTCACGATGAAGGGTCTCGCATCGAAGGGCGGCCCGCAGGTCGAAGCGATCAGCCAGTTCAACGACGATCCGAAACACACTGGCTACGGCGCGCTCGCGTTCCGCCCCGAAGACACCGATCTGCGCGATGCCGTGAACAAGGAACTGCATCAATGGCTCGGCACTGAAGATCATCTGAAGACGGTCGCGCCGTTCGGCTTCGACAAGTCCAACGTGACGACCAAGAAAGCGCCGGAACTGTGCGCCGGCTGAGCATTCGCGCCTAGCGACGCGCAGCGTTCATCAATTAGCGAGGAACCGTCATGAGTGACCTCCATGAGCTTTTGCCCTTGATGATGAAGGGCACGCTCGTCACGATCCAGATTGCCGTCATCAGCATCCTGCTTGCGATCGTGATGGCGGGTGTCGCGACGGCGTTGCGCGCCGCGCCATACCGCGCGGTGCGCTGGGCCGGCAACGTGTATGTCGAAGTGTTTCGCGGCACGTCGCTGCTCGTGCAGTTGTTCTGGCTGTTCTTCGTGCTGCCGCTGCCGCCTTTCGATCTGAAACTGACGCCCTTCACGGTCGCCATCGTCGGACTGGGGCTGCATTACGGCGCGTATGGCTCGGAGATTCTGCGCGGCGCACTGCGCTCGGTGCCGGGCGGCCAGTACGAAGCGGCGCTCGCGCTGAACATGCCGGCGGCCGCGCGGCTGCGTCGCATCGTGTTGCCGCAGGCGATGATCAACGCGCTGCCGCCCGCGACCAACCTGATGATCGAACTGCTCAAGGGCACGTCGCTCGTCTCGCTGATCACGCTTTCGGATCTCACGTTCCGCGCGCGCCAGCTCGACGAAGCGACGTTCAAGACCGCCGAAGTCTTCGGGCTCACGCTGCTCATCTACTTCGTGCTGGCGCAGGTGATCGTCGCCGTGATGCGTGTGTTCGAGCGGCGCGTCAGCAGTCATGTGGCGATTCGCAAGATCAGCCGCACGCCTCAGGGAGCCGCATCATGACCACCCTCGGCCAGCTCTTCGATGTGAAATATGCGCTGCATATCCTGCCCGAACTCGCGCGCGCGGCCATGTACACGATCGGCATCACGCTCGTCGGTTTCGCGATCGCGCTCGTGCTCGGCCTCGTGCTCGCGATCATGCGGCGCAGCGACTTTGCGCCGCTCGCGAAAGCGACCGCGTTTTTCATCGAGTTCATCCGCAGCACGCCGCTGCTGATTCAGGTGTACGTGCTGTTCTATGTCGCGCCACTCTATGGCTTCACGATGTCCGCGCTGATGGCGGGCACGCTTGGCATCGCGGTGCATTACGCGTGCTATGTGTCGGAGGTCTATCGCGCCGGGCTCAACGGCGTCGCGCGCGGACAGTGGGAAGCATCGTGCGCGCTGTCGATCTCGCCGTGGCGCACTTATACGGGCGTGATTCTGCCGCAGGCGATTCGCCCGGTGATTCCCGCGCTCGGCAACTATCTCGTCGCGATGTTCAAGGACACGCCGGTGCTCTCGGCGATCACCGTCGTCGAATTGATGCAGCAGGCGAAGAACATCGGCTCGGAGACATTCCGTTATCTCGAACCGATCACGATGACCGGAATCTTCTTTCTCATCATCAGCGTGACGTTCGCCTCGGGCGTGCGTCACATCGAACGGCGCGTGAGGCTGCCATGACCGCCACCCACATTCAGGAGCAGCACATGAAGCGAGACCTCGACCCGGCGCTCGGCGCGGCGGCTGAGACACAGGCGAACGCGGCGATCGTGCGCTTTCGCAATGTCACGAAGCGCTACGGCGCGCTGACCGTGCTCGACGGCCTCGATCTCGATGTCGCGCCCAACGAGAAAGTGGCGATCATCGGGCCGAGCGGCTCGGGCAAGTCCACATTGCTGCGCGTGCTGATGACGCTCGATCCCCTGACCGATGGCGTCATCGAAGTGGATGGCGAGCCGCTCACGCACGAGATGCGCGGCGGCAAGCTCGTGCCCGCATCGCCGCGACATGTGCGGCAAGTGCGCAGCAAGATTGGCATGGTGTTTCAGAGCTTCAATCTGTTTCCGCACATGACCGCGCTCGCGAATACGATCGAAGCGCCGATGAGCGTGCTCGGGTTATCGAAGAAGGAAGCGACCGAACGCGCGCGCGAACTGCTCTCGATGGTCGGCCTTGCCGAGAAGTGCAATCACTATCCGTCGCAGTTGTCGGGCGGACAGCAGCAGCGCGTTGCGATTGCGCGTGCGCTCGCGATGCGCCCGAAGATCATGCTCTTCGACGAAGTCACGTCCGCGCTCGATCCCGAGCTCTGCGGCGAAGTGCTCAACGTGATCCGACGCCTCGGCGCGGAGCACAACCTGACGATGCTGATGGTCACGCACCAGATGGGTTTCGCGAAAGATTTCGCGGATCGTGTGTGCTTCTTCTCGCAGGGCAAGATCATCGAGCAGGCGCCGCCGCAGCAGTTCTTCACCGCGCCGCAACATGAGCGCACGCGTCAGTTTCTGCGCGCGGTGACTGAAGCGCTTTGATGCATCAACGACAAACGCGCGGCGCGCGGGCAATGCGCACCGCGCCAGCCGCTCAACGTGCGGTCGCCAGCGCCGGCGTGTAAGTGCCCGTCAGGGTCTTGAGAAACGCGACGATCGCATTGACGTCGGCTTCCGATAGCTTCGTGCCCACTTCGTATTTCGCCATGTCGCGGACGGCCTGATGCAGATCCTTCACGCTGCCGTCGTGGAAATACGGCGCCGTCAGTTCGACATTGCGCAGTCCCGGCACCTTGAAGTGGTATAGATCGAGCGGATCGTGCGTGACGTTTGCGCGGCCCTTGTCCGCATCGGTCAGCGCTTCGCCACGCGCAGCGAAATAATCTCCGGTGCGCCCCATGCGTTCATACGACTGCCCGCCGAGATTCACGCCGACGTGACACGTTGCGCAACGGTTCTGCTTGAATAGCTGATAGCCGCGTAGTTCCTGCGCGTTGAGCGCGGTCCGGTCGCCACGCAGGTAGGCATCGAAGCGGCTCGGCGTCAGCAGCGTCTTTTCAAACTCGGCGATCGCATCGGTGATATTCATGCCCGTCCAGCCTTGCGGGTACACCGCTTCGAACGAACGGCTGAATTCGGTATCCTGCTTCAGCTTGCCGATGATCTGATCCCAGGACACCGACGCCATCTCCACCGGATTCAATGGCGGACCGCCTGCCTGGCCCTGTAGCGTCGCGGCGCGCCCGTCCCAGAATTGCGCGTGATTGAACACCGCATTGAAGACAGTTGGCGCATTCACGCCGCCGAGCTGGCCGCCGACGCCGGCCGAGCGCTTACGATTGTCGACACCGCCCGTATTCAGCCCGTGGCAGCTCGCGCAAGAGACCGTATTGTCGGACGACAGACGCGGATCGTGAAAGAGACGCTGGCCGAGCGCGACCTTTCTCGCATCAACGGGCACCGACTGCGGCAACGGCTGCACCGGATCGTTCGCGAACGCGGCGCTCACGCCTTGCGTCGCGTAATGAGCCTTGCGCACATCGGCGATCCACGCGAGCAGCATCGCCTGATCTTCCTCCGTGAGGCCCGTGCTCCAGTGCACCGCACGGAACGCGGCGGGCGGCATGGTTCCGTTCTGCACGACGCTCTCAATCTTGGCAATATCCGCCTGCGGAACGGTTGTGCCTTGTTCGAGAGATCGATAGAGCGCGTCGATACGGAAATGGCGCAATCCTCTCTCGACATCGTGTTGCGACAACTGCGCGATGCCCGGCAGCTTCGCATAGGCCGGCAATTCCGTCTTCGTCGAATGACAGTAATAACATGCGTTGCGATTCAGCACGTCGCGTATTGCGGCCGCCTGCGCCGACGGCGCGCGCGCTTCGGCGGCCTGGCTCGCATACGCCGTGTCATGCACATAGGCATAACCCGATAAGGCCAGATATCCCGCAACCAGCACACCGAACGCGGCCGATAGTAATAATTTTCTCGACATGCTTTTCCTTCGACGAACTCACTGACTGATGGTTGGGAAGCGATACTAACGAAGGCGGTCGGATTTAAGGTTGAGAGAAGTCAAGGTTGTCGACGTGCATTCGTCGCTTTTCGTGTGTGTCGAAATGTCCTGGACGATTGCGCCATTGCGCCGCGATGCCGACGAGGATCGGTTATTGCTTGCCCGAAAAAGCCAGCCACCGGAGAGTGCAATGTCCCCCACCCTGCATAAAGTCGCGCGTTTCGCGGATCTTTCCGCCGAACGCGGCACACGCGTGTGCATCAGGAGCGACGAAAAGGACGCGAAAGAAACGCCGATTCTTCTCGTGCGCGATGGCGATGCCGTGCGCGCCTTTACCGCCGAGTGTCCCCACGCGGGCGGCCCGCTCGATGAAGGCGCGATCTGCAATGGACGCATCGTATGTCCGTGGCACAAGGGCACGTTCGACGTTCGCGACGGCAGTCTCGTCGAACCGCCGCCGTTGAAGGCATTGACGCGATATGACGCAACCGTGAAGGACGGCGATGTCTACGTGTCCTTGCCGCCCGCCGGTAGCGGCGCAGTCAAAGAGACGCAACATTCGAACGAGCGCACCATGCTGATCGTCGGCGCGGGCGCGGCAGGCGCGGCGGCATGTTCGGCATTGCGCGAGGCGGGCTTCGACGGCCGCATCGTGCTCGCGGGCGACGATGCGCGCGAGCCTTACGATCGAACGTCGCTCAGCAAGTTCACGCTCGCGGGCGACATGCCGCCCGACGATGTCCCGCCGCTGCTCGATCAGGATTTCTTCGCGAAGCACGGCATCGAGCGCATCGAATCGAAAGCCATTCGTCTCGATGCCGCGGACAAGCATGTCGAACTCGCGAACGGTCAGAAGATCGATTACGAAGCCGCGCTGGTTTGCACGGGCGGCATGCCAAAGCCGCTCGATATCCCCGGCTCGAATCTCGAACATGTTCATCTGCTGCGCACGCGTGAAGATGCGCGTGCGATTCTTCAATCGCTTGAAGGACGCAAGCGCGCGGTGATCGTCGGCGCGAGTTTCATCGGGCTCGAAGCGGCTTCTTGTCTGAGGAAGCGCGATATCGACGTGACTGTCGTCGCGCCCGGCAAGGTGCCGTTCGCGAAACAGTTCGGCGAGCGCATCGGCGAGATGTTCAGGAAGCTGCACGAACAGAACGGCGTGACGTTTCATATGAACGCGCGCGTGAGCGCTTTCAGAGGCAGCAATGAAGTGCGTGAAGTGATCCTCGATTCCGGTGAAAAGCTCGCCGCCGATGTCGTGCTCGCGGGAACGGGTGTGGGGCCAGCGACATCGTTTCTGTCGGGCGTCACGCTCGAAGACGATGGCGGCGTGCGCGTCGATGACACCATGCTCGCCGCGCCCGCACTCTATGCAGCCGGCGATATCGCGCGCTTCCCGCTGCCGCGTTCGGATCAAAACGTGCGTATCGAGCACTGGCGCGTCGCACAGCAGCATGCGCGCGTCGCCGCATACAACATGGCAGGCAGCCCGCGCAAATACGTGGGCGTGCCCTACTTCTGGACTTATCACTACGAGAAGACATTCGATTATCTCGGGCATGTGAACGAGCCCGACAGCATCGAGATAGACGGCGATCCGGACGCGCAGCATTTCATCGCGTACCTGATGAAGGATGGCCGCGTGGGCGCGGTCGTCGCATGCGAACACGACGCCGCAGTATGCCGTCTCGCCGAAGCGATGCGCGAGCCGCTCACGCTCGACGACGCGCGGCGCATCGCGAACGCATGAGCGACGGGCATGGCCGCATCGAAGAAGCCGCAGCCTGGCGTCGAACCGGAGCAGGAGCCCGAATCGCTCGATGAATGCCGACGCTGCGCGCTCTGGGAACACGCGACACAAGCCGTGCCGGGCGCGGGGCCGCGTCATGCGCCGATGATGATCGTCGGCGAGCAGCCTGGCGATCAGGAGGATTTGCAGGGCAAGCCTTTCGTCGGACCGGCTGGCGCGATGCTCGATCGCGCGCTCGAAGAGGCCGGCGTCGCGCGCAAGGAGGTGTACGTGACGAATGCCGTCAAGCATTTCAAATGGGAACCGCGCGGCAAGCGACGCATGCACAAGACGCCCGGGCAACGCGAGATCGATGCATGCCATTACTGGCTCGACCGCGAGACGGGCGATGTCAAGGCGAAGGTGGTCGTTGCGCTCGGGTCGACCGCGCTCAAGTCGGTGCTGCGCGATTCAAAGGCGACGTTGCAAGCGTCGATGGGACACGCGATCGAACACGAAGGGCATGCGATCGTCGCGACCTATCACCCTTCGTTCGCGTTGCGCGCGCCCGATCCCGAAACACGCGAGCGCGCCTACAAGGCGATCGTCGATGCACTGCGCGAGGCGCATCGACTGGTAACGCATCACAGGACACGATGATGACAACCGCTACGAAAACGGCATCGAAGAAGAGCAGCAAGACGCGCGGTGGCAAGCGTCCGAGCACGCGGCAGAGGCACGCGCTCGCGGGCGCGCGCAAGAAGCCGGAGCGCGCTTCGCACCGCTGGTCGCATCATGTAATGGAAACGAGCGACGCAATGGATATCCAGCGCGATATCTTCAAGACCGGCAATGCGCAGGAAATCGCCGATTCGCTCAAGCGCTCCTCCACGCGCAGCACGCGTCGCAAGGGTTCGCCGTTTCAATCGGCGATGGCGATGCTCAACTTCTATATCAATCGCGCCGGACGCAATTTGCCGAAGTCGCGCAAGAGCACACTGGAGCGCGCGAAAAAGCGTCTGCGCGAAGCATTCGGACGCAAGCCCTGAATGTGATCGCGCGCGGCCTCACAAATGCGAGACCGCGCGCGTTGCTTCCTGCCACTTCTCCAAGACGATCAAGGTTGACGCTGGCCGCCCTTATGCTGCGGCAACGGCTGATTCTGCTGCCGCTGGCCGGTCTGACCTTGTTGCGGTTGCCCCGGTGTCTTTTCGTGTTGGCCGTGCTGCCTGTGAGACTCGTTCGATTCATTCGGCTTGGACGGCTGGTTGCCCATTTGCTTTTGGTTTCCGCTCATAAAAACCCTCCTGGCTATGTCATCACGTGCAGGAACCCGCGCGACGACGTTTGCAGTGGTAAAAGCCGCGGCTGGTGCCGCATCGTCATATGAGCATCGCGCGTACCAGAACCGAAGTCCGGCGCGGCAAGGGATTGCGCGTTGCTGCCCCGTCGCGCGCGTGCAAAAACTTCCAAAGGACTGCAAGCCTTGCACGCTGAGGAGGAACGCTGTTTGCTGTCGTTACAACCGATGCAATTCTTCCCACAAGCAAGGATACGGCGATGGCGCAGGAACCTCCTCTCAATCCCGGCGATGAAGCCGAACCCGGCGCACCCGGCAGCGGCGAAGACCTCTGTCCGGACTGCAATGGCTCGGGCAAGCGCGACGGCGCGGACTGCAAGACGTGCGGCGGCACGGGCAAGGTGACGCAAGGCATCGGCGGCGGTTGAATGAAGACCAAAACAAAGCAACTCGCGCAAGCCGCCGCGTTCGCACTGATGCTCGCGAGCGGCGCGGCCATCGCCGACGATTACGCCCAGGACTTCGGCCCGAATCCGACGCTGCCCGCGCCACATAAATCGATGATGCCTACGGTGAACATCGCACCGGCAAAGCCGTGGGCGCAAGGACAGAAACCCATCGCCGCTGCGGGCTTCAGCGTGAACGCCTTCGGCACAGGGCTCGATCATCCGCGCTGGCTCGCGACGCTGCCCAATGGCGATGTGCTCGTCGCCGAAAGCAACGCGCCCGCGAAGCACGATGAAAACTC
Organism: Caballeronia arvi; assembly: GCF_001544695.2. GTDB lineage: Bacteria > Pseudomonadota > Gammaproteobacteria > Burkholderiales > Burkholderiaceae > Caballeronia > Caballeronia arvi. Next base: position 62,774 of record NZ_FCOM02000040.1, on the reverse strand, counting down.
AGGCATCAAGGGCTTCGTGATGAAGAAGGTGCAGAAGCGCGCGGGCGCCGCCGTGCCGAGCGCGGACCGCATCGTCCTGTTGCGCGATGCCGATGGCGATGGCGTCGCGGAAACGCGCAGCGTGTTCATCGACAATCTGCATTCGCCCTTCGGCATGGCGCTCGTCGGCGATGAGCTCTACGTCGCGAATACCGATTCGATCATGCGCTTCAAGTACGAAACCGGCGCCACGCAAATCACTACACCGGGCGAGAAGTTCATCGATTTACCCGCCGGCGATATCAACCATCACTGGACCAAGAACATCATCGCGAGCCGCGACGGCAAGAAGCTCTATGTGACCGTCGGCTCGAACAGCAACGCGGCGGAAAACGGCATCGACGCAGAGAACGGGCGCGCGGCGATCATGGAAGTGGATATCGAATCGAAGCAATCGCGCCTATTCGCCACCGGCTTGCGCAATCCGAACGGCATGGCATGGCAGCCGCAAAGCGGCGCGCTATGGACCGTCGTGAACGAACGCGACGAACTGGGCAACGAGCTCGTGCCCGACTATCTGACTTCCGTGAAGGATGGCGCGTTCTACGGCTGGCCGTACAGCTATTACGGACAGCATGTCGATGATCGCGTGAAGCCGCAGCGCGCGGATCTCGTGCAGGCCGCCATCGCACCCGACTATGCGATCGGCGCGCACACCGCGTCCCTTGGACTCGCCTTCTACGATGGCAATGCGTTTGCCGAACGCTATCGCAATGGCGCGTTCATCGGTCAGCATGGCTCGTGGAATCGCAAGCCGAGAACCGGCTACAAAGTCATCTTCGTGCCCTTCGATAACGGCAAGCCAGCCGGTCCGCCCGAGGATATCCTGACGGGCTTCGTGTCGTCGGATGGCCATGCGCTCGGACGTCCTGTGGGCGTCGTGGTCGATGGCAAGGGCGCGTTGCTCGTCGCCGATGATGTCGGCAATACCGTGTGGCGGGTCACGCCCGCCGCGAAGTGAATGGCCGCAAGAAAGCCCAGGCGAACGGCACGCAGCGCGCCGAGCCTGTTCGCGCTCGCGGAACGGCAGATCGTCGCGCTCTACGATGCCGGCGTGATGTCGCCTGCTGTGCTGCATCACGTCATCGCGGCGTATGCGGATAGCGCCATCGACTGGAACGAGGAAGGCACGCTGCATACCGTCGATGGCCACACGGTGCAGCAAGCCGTGGTGCTCGTCATGATGCCCGCGCGCGGATTGAAGGGCGCGCAGAAGGACTTCATGTCGATCGTAGGGCATCTCGCGGCAAGCGAACCGCGGGCGAATGCGGCAGAGGAAGATGCGGAGCCCGAGGAAGACGAAGACTTATTGAGCCAGCTGAGCGGTGACGACCCGCCATCGAAAGGCCGCGTATCAGCAAAGAAAAGCACATCAGCCGAGCCGAAGCGCGCGGCGTTCAATCCGCTCGTCGGCGCGCGCGCCGTGCCAACGCGCAACAAGCGCTGATCGTGCTCAATGCGGCACGCCGGGCGCCATCAGATCGAGCAGATCGTTCATGTCGAAGGGCTTCGCGAGAATCGGCACGCCCAGATGCTTCGCGCGTTCCAGTTCGTCCGCATAGCCCGTCATCAGCACGAGCTTTTGCGAGGGCAGGCGCTTCGTGATCTGCTCGGCAAGATCGATGCCGTTCATGCGGCCGGGCATCTGCACATCGGAGAGCACGAGATCGAAGCCATAACCCTCGCCCAATAGCGCGAACGCGGCATCCGCGCTCACTTCGTGATGCACCGCGCAGCCGAATACTTCGAGCACGGCCGTCACGCCCGCCGCGACATCCTCATTGTCTTCCACGAGCAATACCGAGGTGCCGCGCAACGGCGCGTCTTCTTCGTCGATGGACACCGGCGCGGGCGGCGGGGTATCGATATCGGGCGGCGCACTGACTTCCGGCTGAACCGACGCCGGCACATGATGTCGCGGCAGATAGAGCCGCACCGTCGTGCCCGACCCAGCCACACTCGTGATGCGCGCCGTGCCGCCCGCCTGCTCGCACGCAGCCAGCACTTGCGCGAGCCCGAGGCCCGTGCCCGCGCCGCGCTGCTTGGTCGTAAAGAGCGGTTCGAACGCGCGCCGCCGCACTTGCTCGGTCATGCCTTCGCCGTTGTCCGTGAGCGAGACGAGCACGTATTCGCCATCGGGAATATCGATTTCCGCGCCGCGCACGCGCGCATTCTGGCAACGGATCACGACGCGCCCGCCGTGCGGCATCGCATCGCTCGCATTCACGGCGAGGTTCACCAGCGCGAGCTCCAGTTCGATCGGATCGGCCATCACCTTCCACAGATCTGGCGCCAGCTCCAGCGTCACCGTGATCGACGGATGCACCGATTTCTTCACGAGATCGATCACCTTTCTGAGCCAGTCGGCGGGATCGATCATTTCCTGCTTGAGCGGCTGCTTGCGCGCGACGCTCATCAGCCGACGCGCGAGCGATCCGGCGCCGGCGGTCGCGCGCTCCACCGCGAGCACTTCGCTCTCGACGCCATTGAATTGCTTATGGCGCGCGAGATCCATGTTCGCGCCGACGACCATCAGCAAGTTGTTGAAGTCGTGCGCCACATTCGCCACGAGATTGCCAAGCGCGCCCATGCGCCGCAATTGCCGGCTCGATGCCTCGATGGACAGGCGCGTCGCGACTTCGGCCTGCCAGCGTTCCCATGCGGCCTGTTCCGCATCGAGACGGCGAATCGAGAACCCGATCAGCAGCCATACGGCGATGCACGGCAACGCCGCGATCGCCGCGACCAGCGCGAGATTCTTGCGCCAGTTCGACTCGACGACGGAGGTCGCATAGCCCGTCGCGACATAGAGCGGAAAGTCGCCGACGCGCCTGAACGCGAGCAGACGCTCGACATGATCGACGCTCGAAAACATGCGCACGTTGCCGTACATCTCGTTGTTGCGAAACGCGTTGGTGAACGGCGTATTCGTTGCCGGCTGCGTGCTGTCCGCGCTCGCCGGCAAGCGCGCGAGGATGTTGCCGTCGCGCCGGTAGAGGCCGATCACGACCGCGGAATCGCCCGCCGCGAGCTCGCGATAGAAGTCGGTGAAATAGTCACGTTTCAGCGCAATCGACACGACGCCGAGAAATTTTCCGTCGTGGCCGATGCGGCCCATCGTCGTCGTGAACACGTCCGAGCGTGCGACCTTGCCGCGCAGGGGCAGCGAGAAGTATGTGACCGGCGCGACCGCACGCGCGGACGTGAAATCGTCGCGCTCGGCGATCGATATGACAGGCGCCGGATAGTAGCGGCTGTTCGCGAGCAGATCGCCTTTTTCGCCGAACACCGAAATCGCGGCGATCTGTGCGAGCGTGCCGCTCATGTCGTCGAGCGTGCGATGCAAGCCCTCTTCGCGGCTTTTGACGGTGGCGTCGTCGCTATCGCCGAGCAAATCGACGATGCGCGTCTCCATCTGCTGATTCAGATCGATGACCTTGAGCGCATGCTCGTTTTCCGCGAAGCGGCGCTCATGATCGTAGTAGCCGTAGATGCCGAGGCACGCGAGCGGAATCACGATCGACACGGCCAGCACGAGCAGCAGCAGCTTTCGCATCGACGCGAAATTGCGGGCAGGCAGCGGCAGATCGAATGTCGCGTTCTCTGTGGAGTCCAAGCGTCGCGTCTCCGAGGAAGTCGACCGGTACAGGATGACCGGCGCGCTCGGCGTACAAGACGAACGAAGACTGCGCCGATCGCGCCCGGCTCTCTTTACGACTGATCAGCGAAGGGCGTGCCTGCGCCAGTCGTCATAGGGCGTGATTGGCAGCACGCGCTTGTGATGCGTCGCATCGTAGAAGCGATAAACGGTCGTGTAGACCTCGTCGGAGACGTGCTTGCCTTCGAGGAAATCGTCGATGTCTTCGTAGCTGATGCCGTAGCTGTCTTCGTCGGGCTTCATCGGCGTGAGCGTTTCGAGATCGGCGGTCGGGATCTTCTTCGAAATCTCGACGCTCGCGCCGAGCGCTTCGGCGAGCGCGCGCACGCGGCGCTTGTTGAGGCCATAGAGCGGCAGCACGTCCGCACCGCCATCGCCGAACTTGGTGTAGAAGCCCATCAGCGATTCGGCCGCGTGATCCGTGCCGATCACCACGCCCGCATGCGCCGCCGCCACCGCGTATTGCGCGATCATCCTTTGGCGCGCCTTGATGTTGCCGAGCACGAAGTCTTCGTGACGCTCGTCGCGAAACAGCAGCTCGCCCGCCTTCAGCGATTCGCGCATCGCGTCGGCGGCGGGCTTCACGTTGACGGTGATCGTTTCATCCGGCTTGATGAATTCGAGCGCGCGCTGCGCATCGGCTTCGTCGCGCTGCTCGCCGTATGGAAGGCGCATCGCGATGAAGCGCACATCGACATTGCGCGCGCGCAGGCGTTCGACCGCGAGTTGCGCGAGACGCCCCGCCGTCGACGAATCCACGCCGCCGCTGATGCCGAGCACGTAGGTCCTGAGCTTCTGCGCTTCGAGATAGTCGGCCAGGAACGCGATGCGGCGCTCGCGTTCCGCTTCGAGATCGAATACGGCGGGAACCTTGAGTTCTTCGATGATGCCGGGCTGGCGGGAGGCGTGATCGTTCGACATTATGTGTGCTCGCTTCGATGATGAACTTCGCTACGTTACAGCAAAGTCCGCAGCAAAGTCCGAACCGACTCATCGTGCGAGCGTCGAGATCAGCCTGCCATCTCGCGATCCGGCGTCGACGAGATGCGATGAATCGCGAGATCGGCGCCATTGAACTCTTCCTCGCGATCGAGCCGCAGACCGACCGTCAGCTTGATCGCGCCATACACCGCCGCGCCGCCCGCGAGCGCGAGCGCCACCGCGCCCGCCGTGCCGATGAGCTGCGACCAGATCGACACGCCGCCGATGCCGCCGAACGCCTTCTGCCCGAAGATGCCCGCCGCAATGCCGCCCCACGCGCCGCACATGCCGTGCAGCGGCCACACGCCGAGCACGTCGTCGATGCGCCAGCGGTTCTGCACGCACGTGAACATCTGCACGAAGAGCACGCCTGCGACCGCGCCGGCGATCAGCGCGCCGAGCGGATGCATCAGGTCCGAGCCCGCGCATACCGCGACGAGTCCCGCGAGCGGCCCGTTATACGTGAAGCCCGGATCGTTGCGGCCCGCGAACCATGCCGCGAGCGTGCCGCCGACCATCGCCATCAGCGAATTGACGGCGACGAGGCCGCTGATCTTGTCGACGGTCTGCGCGCTCATCACGTTGAAGCCGAACCAGCCGACCGCGAGCACCCATGCGCCCAACGCGAGAAACGGAATGCTCGACGGCGGATGCGCGGCGATGCGCCCGTCCTTGTGATAGCGCCCGTGACGCGGCCCGAGCAGCAGCACAGCGGGCAGCGCGACCCAGCCGCCGAACGCATGCACGACGACCGAGCCCGCGAAATCATGGAACGGCGCGCCGAAGACGTGCGTGAGCCAGCCCTGGATGCCGAAGCGCTCGTTCCACGCGACGCCTTCGAGCAACGGATAAATGAAGCCGACGATCACGCAGGTCGCGAACAGTTGCGGATTGAACTTCGAGCGCTCCGCGATGCCGCCCGACACGATTGCCGGAATCGCGGCGGCGAACGTCAGCAGAAAAAAGAAGCGCACGAGCGCATAGCCGTTGTGCTCGGCGAGGATATCGGCGCTGTGCATGAACTGCACGCCATACGCGATGTTGTAGCCGATGAAGAAGTACGCGAGCGTCGAGACCGCGAAATCCACAAGAATCTTCATGAGCGCGTTGACCTGATTCTCGCGGCGCACCGTGCCGAGTTCGAGGAAGGCGAAGCCCGCGTGCATCGCGAGCACCATCGCGGCGCCAAGCAGCAGAAAGAGAGTGTCGGTTCCGGACTGAAGTGCCTGCATGATCGAGCGGTCGGTTGAGACAAGGCCGCCTTTTGAGCAAGTTCCGGGCCAAGTTGGCGCATTCGGCATCGGAACGGTGCGTGGGCTTTGTGCACGGCGGTTGAGGTTGGTGCAAGGTCGATGAAAAACGCCTGATGCAGCTCGCTCGATGTTGGTGCATTGCCCCGTTAGGTCGCATCATATGCACCGCTCGCGAGCCAAATATTTCATCGTGCAGGCGTTATGTAGGGTTATCGCAAGGCTTCGATGTGGTGCACGCCCGCGTCGCGCGACGAGTATCCTGAAGTGTGATTCGTGCGAAAACGGAGCCATCGATGTCGCCTCGCATCGCAAATCTTGGCGAGCACGTGCGCATGGAAACGCTCGTGCGCGATCCGCGCGTCGTCACGGTCGTGCTCGAGCGGCCCGCGCGCCGCAACGCGGTCGATCGCAGCATCGCCGATGCATTGCGCGAAGCATTCGAGCGCTTCGATGCGGACGATGCCTCGTCGGTCGCCGTGCTGTGGGGCGCGGGCGGCACCTTCTGCGCGGGCGCGGATCTCAGCGCCTTGAACGACGACGCGCGACGCAACGAAATCCACGCCGACGGCAGCGGCCCCGGCCCGATGGGCCCGACGCGCCTCGCATTGAAGAAGCCCGTGATCGCCGCCATCGCCGGTCATGCGGTCGCGGGCGGCCTGGAACTCGCGGCGTGGTGCGATCTGCGCATCGTCGAGGAGAACGCGGTGCTCGGCGTGTTCTGTAGACGCGTCGGCGTGCCGCTCATCGATGGCGGCACGATACGGCTGCCGCATCTGGTCGGCATGTCGCGTGCGCTGGATCTGATACTCACCGGGCGCGCCATCGATGCACACGAAGCGCTCGCCATCGGCCTCGCCAGTCGCATCGCGCCGCAAGGCGAAGCGCGCAACGTGGCCGAGGCGCTCGCGTGCGAACTGGCCGCGTTGCCGCAAAGCGCATTGCGCGCAGACTTGCGCTCGGTCCACGAGAACGCGTTCGACAGCGATCTCACGCGCGCATTGCAACGCGAAGGCGCGAACGGTTATCGCGCGGTATTCGATGAAGGTCTCGATGGCGCGGCGCGGTTCGTCTCGCGCGCGCCGGGCAAAGGACGGTCGACATGAACTCAGCGTTCGGGAACCGTAGAGAAGCGGGCCGCGAACTCGCCGCACATCTGAACGCGTATGCGAAGCGCGACGACGTCACCGTGCTTGCGTTGCCGCGTGGCGGCGTGCCGGTCGCGTATGAAGTAGCGCGCGCGCTCGGTGCGCGGCTGGATGTGCTCGTCGTGCGCAAGCTCGGCGTGCCGGTGCAGCCGGAACTCGCGATGGGCGCGATCGCATCGGGCGATGCGTTCTTTCTCGACGAGCGCATCGTCGACTATGCGGGTGTCGACAAGCACGAACTCGAACGCGTGATTGCACGCGAGCGCGCCGAGCTCGAACGGCGCGAGAAGCTCTATCGCGGCAACCTGCCGCCGCTCGATGTGAACGGCCGTATCGCGATCGTCGTCGATGACGGCATGGCCACCGGCGCGACCATGAAAGCCGCGGCGATGTCCTTGCGTCACGCGCATCCGTCGAAGATCGTCGCGGCGCTGCCGGTCGCGCCGCTGGATTCGGAAGCGCGCATCGAAGATATCGTCGATGAATTCGTCTGCGTGATGCGGCCGCATCGATACTTCGGCGTCGGGCAGTTCTATATCGACTTCGATCAGACCAGCGACGACGAAGTGCGCGAGTTGCTCGATGCGGCGCGCAACGATACTTAACGCAGCCAGGGCGCGTCGTGCGCTTCCTGCGTCTTGCCGTATTTTTCGCGCGCGGCCTTCAGCACCGTCTTCTCGATGACGCCTTCGTCCACGAGCGACTTCAGCGCGGCAATGACGATCGACATGCGATCCACTTCGAAGAACTCGCGCAACGACTGACGCGTATCGCTGCGGCCGAAGCCATCGGTGCCGAGCGTGACGTAGCGGCGCGGCACGTAGGCGCGAATCAGTTCCGGCACGGCGCGCACGTAGTCCGTCGCGGCGATCACCGGGCCGCGCGATGTTGCCAGCGCACGCGTGACGAAGGGCGTCGATGCATCGTCGTCGTTCAGGCGCGCGAGACGCTCGCATGACGCGCCATCGCGATGAAGCTCCGTATAGCTCGTCACGCTCCACACGGCGGCGTCGATGTTCCAGTCGCGCTTCAATATCTCGCGAGCGGCGATGGCTTCGTTGAGGATCGCGCCCGAGCCGAGCAGTTGCACTTGCGCTTGCGCTTCCCCCGCATCGTCGCCGATGCGATAGATGCCGCGCAGAATGCCTTCGCGCGTGGCTTCATCCAATGAACCGCCCGGCGCCGATGGCTGCGCGTAATTCTCGTTGGTCACGGTGACGTAATAGAACACGTCGTTCTGACGTTCCATCATCTCCTGCATGCCTTCATCGACGATCGCCGCGACTTCATAAGCGAACGCGGGATCGTAGGCGCGGCAGTTCGGAATCGTCGATGCGGACAGATGGCTCGTGCCATCCTGATGCTGCAAGCCTTCGCCGCCGAGCGTCGTGCGGCCCGCCGTCGCGCCGATGAGAAAGCCGCGCGAGCGCTGGTCCGCCGCCGCGAAAATCAGGTCGCCGATGCGCTGGAAACCGAACATCGAGTAGTAGATATAGAACGGCAGCATCGGCAAATCGTGCACGCTGTACGACGTCGCCGCCGCGATCCACGACGACACCGCGCCCGCCTCCGAAATGCCTTCCTCCAGAATCTGCCCGCGCGTGTCCTCGCGGTAATAGAGCATCGAGCCCATGTCTTCCGGTTCATACAACTGACCGAGCGGCGAATAGATGCCCACCTGCCTGAAGAGATTCGCCATGCCGAACGTGCGTGCCTCGTCCGCGACCACCGGCACGACGCGCGGGCCGAGCGTCTTGTCCTTCAACAAGCTGCCGAGCATGCGGACGAAGGCCATCGTCGTCGACATTTCCTTGCCGGATGCGTCGAGCGCGAACTGGCCCCACGTATCGAGCGCGGGCGGCGTAATGCCAAGCGACGCCTTCGCGCGACGACGCGGCAAGTAACCGCCCAATACCGCACGTCGTTCGTGCAGATAGCGCATTTCGGGCGCATTGTCGGCGGGCTTGTAGAACTTCACTTGCTCGACATCTTCATCCGACAGCGGCAGACGGAAGCGATCGCGGAACGCCTTGAGATCGTCGAGATCGAGCTTCTTCTGCTGATGCGTCGTCATGCGGCCCTGTCCCACCGTGCCCATGCCGAAGCCTTTCATCGTCTTCGCGAGAATCACGGTCGGCTGGCCCTTGTGTGCGAGCGCCTTCGCATAGGCCGCATGCAGCTTGCGCACATCGTGGCCGCCGCGCCGCAACCGGTCGATATCTTCATCCGACATATGCGCGACGAGTTCCGCCAGTTCCGGATTCTGTCCGAAGAAACGCTCGCGGTTATAGCGGCCGTCATTCGCCGAGAAGGTTTGAAATTGTCCGTCGACGGTATGCGCGAATGCGCGCAGCAACGCATTCGTGCGGTCGCGCGCGAACAGCGCATCCCAGTCCGAACCCCACAGCACCTTGATCACGTTCCAGCCCGCGCCGGTGAATTGCGCTTCGAGTTCGTCGACGATGCGGCCGTTGCTGCGCACGGGACCGTCAAGCCGCTGCAGATTGCAGTTGATGACGAACACGAGGTTATCGAGCTGTTCGCGCGCCGCGAGCGACAGCGCACCGATCGCTTCGGGCTCGTCCATTTCGCCATCGCCGAAAAAGCCCCACACCTTGCGGCCTTCCGTGCGCAGCAGATTGCGGTTCTGCACATAGCGCATGAAGCGCGCTTGATAAATCGAGTTGATCGGGCCGATGCCCATCGAACCGGTCGGGAATTGCCAGAAATCGGGCATCAGCCACGGATGCGGATACGAGCACAGACCCGGCCCCGCGATCTCGCGCCGATAGTGCCGCAAATGCTCTTCGCCGAGAAAGCCTTCGAGGAACGCACGCGCATACACGCCCGGCGATGAATGCGGCTGAAAGTAGACGATATCGCCGCCACCGTCCGCATCGGCGGCCTTGAAGAAATGATTGAAGCCGACTTCGAACAGATCCGCTGCCGACGCATAACTCGCGATATGTCCGCCGAGTTCGCCATAAGCGCGATTCGCGCGCACGACCATGGCCAGCGCGTTCCAGCGCAGCACGCCGGCGAGCTTTTCCTCGATGTCGAGATTGCCCGGATAAGGCGTCTGCTGCGATACGGGAATCGTGTTCGCATAAGGCGTCGCGCGCGCCCGCGCCGACTCCACGCCCACCGACAGCGCATGCTCCGCGAGCCGGTCGAAGAGATACTGCGCCCGCTCCTTGCCGACATGCGCGACGACCGCATCGAGCGCCTCCAGCCATTCGGCGGTTTCGTCGGGATCGATGTCCTCGCGTCCCTTGGCGATGGAAAGAAGCTGACGGGTTCCGCTCGATAAGTCGGTCATGGCGCGACTCCACTAAGGCTTGAGAATGTGTTCAAGCATATCCATAGATGCGCAGAATGTGCGTCTCATTTGGCTGCTGCCCCGCTTTGCGGTAGTGTGTTTATTCTTCGAAAACGCTCGAAACCGGAATCTTTCGACTATGACCGGCAATGCCAAGCAGCGCCTCGACCGCACCGACATCGGCATATTGAATCAGCTTCAGCAAAATGCGCGCATCACCAACTCGGAGCTGGCGCGCGCGGTGAATCTCTCGCCGACGCCTTGCTTCAATCGCGTGCGCGCCCTCGAAAAAGCAGGGCTCTTCAAACAGCACGTTACCTTGCTCAATCCTGAAGCGCTCGGGCTGTCGATCAATGTCTTCATTCAAGTCAGTCTGGAAAAGCAGATCAAGGATGCGCTCGCGCGCTTCGAGCAGGCGATCAGCGAGCGCCCTGAAGTGATGGAGTGTTATTTGATGACGGGCGATGCGGACTATCTGTTGCGCGTCGTTTTGCCCGATGTCGCCGCGCTGGAGCGCTTCATTCTCGAGCGGCTCACGAAAATGCCGGGCGTGTCGAATATCCGATCGAGCTTTGCGCTCAAGCAGGTGCGTTACAAGACCGCGCTGCCCTTGCCCGCATCCGGACTTACCCTGCCCGATCAGAACGCCGACGAAGCCGAATGGACGTGAACGTTTCGCTGAAAGCAGTCGAACCTTCCGATCAAATTTAAACATTCCTGTAATTCTTGCGATGACGCAGCGCGTCGCCTATAACTCGTCAGGCCTGTCGGCATGTTTTCCCGGTTGAAAAAGCTATCTGGCGCGGCACTGCACGAGCGAGAAGAACATGAACATCGAAACCGTACGTGTATTCATCATGACGCGCGGCGTCGACCTAGCGATCATGGTCATCGGCGCCATTGCGCTATGGATCATCGGGCGCTGGCTCATCAATCTCGTCATCAGCGCAATGCGCAAGCTCCTTGCGCGCAACGGCCGCGTCGATCCGACGCTCGCGCATTATCTCGGCTCGATTCTCGGCGTCATTCTTAATCTGCTGCTCGTTCTCGCGATTCTGCAGATTTTTGGCGTTCAGACGACGTCGTTCGCGGCGCTGCTCGCGGGTCTCGGTCTCGCCATCGGCACCGCGTGGGGCGGGCTGCTCGCGCATTTCGCGGCGGGCGTGTTCATGCAGGTGTTGCGGCCTTTCAAGGTGGGCGATTTCGTGACGGCGGGCGGCGTCACCGGCACCGTCACCGAGCTGGGCCTCTTCGGCACGACGATCACAACGCCCGACAATGTCGCGGCCATCGTCGGCAACAACAAAATCTTTTCCGACACGATCTGGAATTTCAGCATGCTGCCGCATCGGCGCGTGGAACTGACGGCGAAGATCGCGAACGGCGTCGATCCGCTCGATGCGATCGCGCGCATCAAGGAAGCGGTCGCAAAAATTCCAAACGTCGCGACGACGCCACCGCCGGATGTCGAAGTGCTGTCCTTCACGCCCGAAGGCCCGCTTTTGTGCGTGCGGCCCTACACCAATACCAGCGACTACTGGCAGGTCTATTTCGACACCAATCGCGCGATCATCGAAACATTCAGGCAGGCGGGCTATCCCACGCCGGAGACGCCGCTCGTGCGCCGCGTCGTGAACTGATTTTCATGCGCCAATGCTGAACTAGAATGGGTTGAACCGGCGCTCATTGCGCCGGATCACCGGTCGCGCGCGGAGGATGACATGCCGACTTATCAATACCGTTGCCAGGATTGCGGCGAAACCTTCGAGCACGCGGAGCACGTCGCCGAGCACGCGACGGTGCAACTCAAATGCCCGAAGTGCGGCAGCGAGAAGGTCGCGCATGCGCCTGCGCCGTTCGTCGCGAAGACCACGAAGAAAAGCTGACGCATCGACGCACCGACGCATCAGGCCGCGCGGAATCGCACTTCGTGTGACGGCAGTCCGCCCAGGCGTGATGCGACGTGATCGATGAACGCGCGCAGGCGCGGCGCTTCGTGACGGCTTGGCGGCCACAGGATCTGGAACACGCCTTCCGTGCCCATGTGCGTGCCGAGCACGGCGCGCAGCATGCCGCCTTCGAGCGCGCTCTTCGCGATGAAGTCCGGCACGCACGCTAGCCCTAAGCCCGAGATGCAGGCGGCGAGCACGGCTTCCATGTCGTTGAAGGTGAGCGTCGCGTGCGGATCGATGGCGAACGTGTGATCGTCGCGCGTGAAGCGCCACGACTCGGGCCGCCCGCTTGCGGGAGAACGGAAGCGGATGCACGAATGACCTTCGAGATCGGCGGGCGTCGCGGGCTCGCCGTGACCGGCGAAATACGCGGGTGAGCCGACCACGACCGGGCCATATTGCGCGAGCGGCCGCGCGAGCAATTGCGAATCGGCGAGACGTCCGGTGCGGATCACGGCGTCATAGCCTTCCTGCGTGATATCGACCATGCGATCGCTGAAATCGATATCCAGTTCGATGTCGGGATAGCGCCGCCTGAATTCCGGCACGAGCGGCAGCAATAGACGGCTGCCGAGCGACGGCGCGGCAATTCGCAGCCGCCCGCGCGGCGACGATGTCGAATGGAACAGCTCGTTTTCCGCTTCTTCGAGATCGGCGAGCATGCGCTTGCAACGCGCGAAGAAGCGCGCGCCTTCGTGCGTGAGGCCGATTCTGCGTGTCGTGCGATTGAGCAATTGCACGCCGAGCTTCGCTTCGAGGCGCATCACGCTCTTGCCCACCGCCGACGCGGATAGACCGAGCGCGCGCCCCGCCGCCACGAAACTGCCCGATTCCGCCGCGCGCACGAACGCGACCATGCCGGAGAGGCTTTCTGTCGATGGAGGCCCGCTCGGTGCGGGATGGGCCTGCGAGGGAACGGTCGTCATATGCGTCATCATCGGGAAATACGGCGCGACGGAATGCGCCTGTCTCCTGCATGAACGTCCGCGACGACGATTTATTCCCGACTATCTGCGCCTCGTTTCAGCCGTTGAGCTCTTCGTGCAGCGCGACATACTCTTGCGCGAGCTTGTGACGCGGTTCGAGATAGATCATCGGACGCGCGTGCTGATGGCTCTCGCGGATCTTCACGGAGAGCGACAGATGCGAATTGAGCACGGGGAGATCTTCGCTGCGCAGTTCGTCGACGAGTTGCTGCGGCAGGCTTGCGCGCGGCTGAAACTGATTGATGACGATGCCTTCGACGCTCAGGTCCGGATTGTGATCGTGGCGGATTTCCTGCACGTTATCCAGCACGGAATAGAGCGCGCGGCGCGAGAAGTCGTCGCAATCGAAGGGAATCAGGCAGCGCTCGACGGCGATCAGCGCGGAGCGCGTGAAAAAGTTGAGCGCGGGCGGCGTGTCGATATAGACCGCGTCGTAGTCTTGCAGCCCTTTCAGCGCGTCGCGCAGCTTATAGATCTTGTAGCGTGATTCGAGCTTGCTTTGCAGCGATTCCAGATTCGGATGCGACGGCACGATGTCGAGATTTTCGAACGGCGTCGAGTGAATGAAGGAATCGAACGTGGGTTCGCGGAAGCTGTAGCTCAATGCCGATTCGAAGAAACTCGCGAGATTCGGCTGCGCGTCGCGGGCGTTGGCGCCGAGCAGGTACTGGCTGGCGTTGCCTTGCGGATCGAGGTCGATGACCAGTGTGCGCACACCGCGGGAGGCGCTGATCGCGGCGAGATTGCAGACGATGGTGGACTTGCCTACGCCACCTTTTTGATTGAAGACCACACGGCGCATCGGGTTTTTCATCCTCGGGTTGGTGAACGGTCGTGTTTTTGGTTTTTTTGGGTTTTGATTGGGTGGGTTTCCCCAAGGGGGTGATATTAGCGCATCGGTTTGTTGTTTTTGCTTCGGTTTTCGTGGAATGCTGTTTTCGTGTCGGTCTATTAGCGTTGCCCCTCCCCGGGGCGGGGGTAACTTTCTTTGCTGCTGCAAAGAAAGTCACCAAAGAAAGCAGCTATCCCCAGCCTAAGCACTTCACACCGGCCGCGGCACAGGCGATTGGCTGAATGGAACCCGGAGTAGCGAGTGCCCCCACAAAACTCGGGCGGCTTGGATCGCGCACGGTCTGCCGCCCGATAACGTCAAGCATGCTGGTTCAGCACAAAATAGCTTCGGCACAGCGCTACGCGCTGCCGCCGGGCATGCAAGGGAAACCAACTGATCACAAGTGCAGTGAGTAAAGCGCACGCAAACCGAATCGACCGGTCGGCCGCGAAGCGGGCCGGAGCTTGCAAGGGCTGAACCAGTTCGTTAAGCGGCGCGATGAAACAGACCGTGCGCGATCCACACCCGGTTAGACCTACGAGAACACTCGCTACTCTGGGTTCCATTCAGCCAATCGCCTGTGCCGCGGCCGGCGTGAGGCACTTTGGATGGGAAAAGCTGCTTTCTTTGGTGACTTTCTTTGCAGCAGCAAAGAAAGTTACCCCCGCCCCGGGGAGGGGCAGTGCTAATAGACCGACACGAAAACAGGCTTCCACGAAGAAAAAAAAATTCAAGGAAAAGCAGGAATCGTAGGATCCGCCCCTTCGAGGTCGGCCTCCGGATGATGCCCCTTCACCAACGCCTCGATCTCCTCGAGGCGCCCCGTCGGTACATCGACCATCATCAGCAATTCGCCTCCCTCGATCGCATTTTCGAAGCGCCGCAAGCGCGTATTCGGAATCCCCACGCCGATCATCGTCGCGGCCCATGCGCCGAAACCCATGCTCGCGAGCGTCATGCAAACGACAGCGCCCCCGGCAATCGTCAATCCCGCCGGCGGAAACGCCATTGCAACCAGCCCGGCGAGCACGCCCGTCACACCGCCCGCCGCCGTTCCGCGCGCCAGCGCCGGCAGAAGATCCGAGCGCTGAACCAGCGTGGCCTGAGGCAAATCCTCGAGCTGCGTATGAGGCCGCGCGAGCACATGGATATGCCGCCATTCGATCCGCTTCAGAAGCAGTTCGTCGATGATGCTCTTCGCGCTCGCCACGCTCGGCAAAAGAAAATAGATGCGCCGCATTTCGCGCCCCCATATATCGAATTCCATGTATTCAATATAGACGACGCGAGAAAGCTCGTTTTTCAAACAGCTTGCTGAATGCGTGCACCGCTTTCATCGAAGAAATAAATGCGCTCGCGATTCACGCGCACGCCCGCCGCGCCGCCGATCTCGCCCGCAAAGGTATTCGGCACCTTCACGACGATCTGCTGCTCACCCACGTTCATCGTCACGAGGGAATGATCGCCGATCAGCTCGACCGAATAGATGCGTCCTTGCAATTCGCCTTCGCCCTGCCGCATCAACGAACATTCCTCCGGACGCACGCCGAGCGTCGCGCGGCCTTCGTGACGCAACGGCGCATCGAGCGACAGACCGGGCGCTTCGAAACGTCCCTGCGCGAGCGTGCCGCGCAGAAAATTCATCGGCGGCGATCCGATGAAACCCGCGACGAACAGATTCGCCGGGTCCGAATAGATGCGCGCGGGCGTATCGAGTTGCTGCAACGCGCCCTTGTCGAGGACAGCGACACGATGCGCAAGCGTCATCGCTTCGATCTGATCGTGCGTCACGTAGATCGTCGTGATGCCGAGCTCGTGTTGCATGTGCTTCAATTCCGCGCGCATGTGGCCGCGCAGCTTGGCATCGAGATTGGAGAGCGGCTCGTCCATCAGGAACGCAGCCGGCCGCCGCACGATTGCGCGCGCCAGCGCCACCCGCTGACGCTGCCCGCCCGACAACTGACGCGGCAGGCGCGCAAGCAAAGGTTCGAGCTGGACGCTCGCGGCCACTTCGCGCACCGCCGCTTCGATCTCGGCCTTCGGGCGCTTTCTCACGATGAGCGGATACGCGATGTTCTCGAACACCGTCTTGTGCGGATACAGCGCATACGACTGAAACACCATCGCCACATCGCGGTCGCGCGGAAGCTGATGCGTGACATCGGTATCGCCGACGAACACCGCGCCTTCCGTCGCCGATTCGAGTCCCGCGACGATGCGCAGCGCCGTCGTCTTGCCGCAGCCCGATTCGCCGAGCAGCACGAGGAATTCGCCCGCCTGCACGTCGAGCGATAAATCGCGCAGCACGCGCGTGTCGCCGAACAGCTTGCCGACGTTTCTCAACGACACGCTCTTCGACTGACGCGCCGCCGCGATCTTCGTCAGGCGGGTGTCGTCGACCTTCACCGCCTCGCTATCCATGACCGTCATCCTTTCACCGCTCCCACGAGAATGCCCCGCACGATGAAGCGCTGCAGCGTGAGCGTGAGCAGCATCACCGGCAGGATCATGATGAGTATCAGCACCGACATGTTCCACCATTGCGGACCGCGCGTCGCGTTCTGCGCAGCGACGAGCAGCGGCATCGTCTGTGCATTCGCGGTCGTCAAAAAGAGCGCGAACAGATATTCGTTCCACGACAGGATCAGCACGAGCAGGCCCGTCGCGACAAGGCCAGGCGACACGAGCGGCAGCACGATGCCGAAGAGAATCGAGAAGCGCGTCGCGCCGTCGATCTGCGCGCTCTCTTCGATTTCGCGCGGCACGCCTTCGAAGAAATCGAACATCAGCCACACGACGATCGGCAGATTCGCCGTCGCATACGTGATGATGAGCGCGAGGTGCGTGTCGAGCAGGCCGGCGTCCCTGAAGATGAGATAGATCGGGATCACCGTGACGACGGGCGGCAGAATGCGCTGCGAAACGACCCAGAACAGAATGTCGTCATTGTTCAGCCGTCGATGCGCGCGGCGCATGATCGGGCGCAGCAGCAAAAAGAAGAGCGCGAACGCGACCACGAACGCGATGCGCAGATCGACGTGGCCCCACGCGACCGCCGCGATCAGCAACGCGATCAACACAATGCCGAGCCCCACGGCCGCGACCGGCGGCCGGTATTCGATGCGCGCGAGCGCATACGCGGCCATCGAGCCGAGAAACACCGCTGCGGCCGTGCTGCACGACGCGACGATCAGCGAGTTCATATAAGGCCGATACGTGTCCGGCCCGAGATCGACGAAGATGTAATGCCACGCGTCGAGATGCGGCGTGAAGTCGACGAAGGGAATGTAGAGCGGGCCCGTCGATACATCCACCGGCAGCTTGAACGATGTAATCGCCATCCAGTACAGCGGAAACAGCACGACGAGCGACCACAACCCGAGCAGCAGATAAGCGACCGCCTTACCGCCGGCCGGCATCTCATCCACGCGCGCGGGTACGAACCAGCGTTTGAACGCGTTCATCACTGCTCTCCTCGCGCGCGCCGCACGACGAACTGGAAGAACGAGACGCATGCGATCGTCGAGACGAAGAACAGCATGTACGCCACCGCCGACGCGCCTCCAAGATTCAGCGCGCGCCATTCGATGAACGCATGCAGCGTCATCGATTCGGTCGCGATGCCAGGGCCGCCGTTAGTCAGCACGTTCGGCAGATCGACGATCTTGAATGCTTCGATCAGTCGAATCAGCACTGCGCTGGCCGCAACGGGTGCGATGGACGGCCACGTCACGTCGCGGAACACGCGCCACGCCGATGCGCCATCGAGCTGCGCGGCCTCGATCTGTTCGCGCGACGTGCCTTCGAGCGCCGCGAGCATCACGAGGAACATGAAGGGCACCCATTGCCATGTATCGCCGATCACGACGACGAGCCGCGCGAGCCACGGGTCCGCCGCCCACGCGATCTGGCCGAGACCGAGCCAGGACCATAGCGGCGCGAGCGGGCCGATCGAGGTATCGGCCATCATGCGAAACATGTACGCGATGCCGACGGGCGTCACCATCAGCGGCAGAAAGAACAATAGTCGAAAGAAGCGCCCGCCCTTGAGCGGGAGCGTGCATAGATAAGCGAGCCCGAGCCCGATGAGAAACTGCAGCGCCACGCCCGACACGACGTAGAAGATCGTGACCATCAGACTGCCGAGCGCGCCGCCGCCGCCGAGCGTATTCGCCCCGAGCCAGACGAGCGCGAGAAACATGCACGCAGCAATCAGCCGTCCGATTGCGCCGATGATCGAGCGTCGCTCGCCTGTGAAGTAACGATAGAACCACACGATCACTGCAAGCACGGCGATCACCATCACCGCAATGCTGATGATGCCCGGCACGCGGAACACGCCGGTGAAGTGATACTGCTGACTGCCGGAAAAGAGCCGCACGTAATTTCGCAGGCCCGTGAATGTCAACTGATAGCCGCCCTCGCCCAGTTCGAAACGCGTCAGCGAAAGATACGCCGATGTGACGAGCGGAAAGATCGAGAATCCGAGAATCAACAGCACGGTCGGCAGCACGAAGACATAAGGCGCCTGCCTGTCGAGCCAGTTGGCGACGCGCGCGCGCGAGCCTCGCTCGTTCGCGGCCACGGTCGATGCGTGCGAAGGCGTATTCATCGAGTCTCCATAGCGGCGCGGATCACGGTCCGCGCCGCGCGTGACGCAGCTCACTTCGCGCCGATCGACGCCTTGTATGCGCGCAACTGGGCGTCCTTGCCGAGATCGTCGGTGATCTCGCTCCAGCCGCTGTCGATGGCTTTCATCGTCGCGTCGGCATCGATTTCGCCCGCGACGAAACGCGCCACCGCCGTATCGAGCACGACCTGCTCATAGCGCTGATTCTGCGGAATGCGCAGATCGATGATCATGTTCGGACTCTGCAGGCTCTGCTGAATCGCGCCAAGATACGACTTCGCCGCGGCGTCGCTCATGCCCGCCTTCTTCCATGCCGACATGTCCGTGAACTGCGAACGCCGATACGGATTGAAGCCCGATGCGCCGATGGTCACATCCACGTTCGATTGCGCCGGCTGGCTCATGAACGAGAGGAACGCATAAGCCGCGTCCTTCACCTTCGGTTTTGCCTTCGCGTTGATGCCGCCCGACCAGCCGCCGAATGCAGCGAACGGCGCATGGTTCACGCCGTCGATCGCATACGGACACGTGGCCTTGTCGCATGGCACGAGCTTGCCCGTGTCGCGATCGAGCACCTTGCGCGAGCCGGGCAGAATCACGGCGCCGACCTTGTCGATCACCTTCGACTGCTTCGGATCGATAGCGAGCACGCCGATATCGCCCCAGTCGAGCGTCAATGCGCAATGACCGGAGATGAACGCGCTGCGCGTATCGCCGACATCGAGATTGATTTCGTTGGGCGGGCCGTAGGTCGTCGATTCCTTATAGACGCGCAAGGCTTCCTTGAAGCCGTCGTTGTTTACGAGCGACTTGAAGTTGCGGGGATCGAAGAACGCGCCTTGCGACGTGCCTTTCGATTGCAGATAGCCGCCCGCGATCGAGATGATCGCCCAATACGCCTGCGCGTTGCGCTTCTTCGAAATGCACGAGCCCGCGACCGGCTTGCCATCGCCGCCGAAGGCCTTGCCGTTGGCCGCTTTCGCGATGTCGAGATAATCGTCCCACGTCTTCGGCGGCTCCTTGCCGAGCTGCTTCAGGATATCGGTGCGGTAATAGACCATCTGAAAGTCGCCGTCGAGCGCGATCAGATAGGTCTTGCCGTTGTACTTCTGCGAGAAGTCGACGAAGAACGGCATCACATCGCTTTCCTTCAACGCCGAGTCTTTCGAGACGCGCTGCGTCAGGTCTTCGAGGAACGCGCCTTTGGTGTAATCGACCATCCATTGCGGCGCGAACACCGCGGCATCGACGGAATTCGTGCTCGACGCCCAGTCGGTCAACAGCTTCTGATAGAGGTCAGAGAACGGCACCGTCAGCACGTTGATCTTCGCGCCCGTCAGCTTCTCGAACTCGGGCGCGCGGCGTTGCAGCGGCTCGGCGATCTGCGGGCCGACGAAGGTCATCACGTTGACGGTCACGCCCTTGAAGTCTTCTGCGGCCATCGCGGGCGATGCGGTGAAACATGAGGCTGCGAGCGCGGCTGCGGCGCCCGCTTGCTTGAACAGGTTCATTATGTGTCTCCTCCATTGCGGTTGATCACGCTTGGGTCTTTCTTGTCTTCTACTCCCTGAACAGGTCCGGTCTTTCTGCGGAAAAGCGCCGCAACTCCGCGACGACTTCATCGAGGTGATCGTGCATCGCGCGCGCGGCGGCATCGCCATCGCGTTTGCGAATGGCAGCGGCGATACGCCCGTGTTCCGCGAGCGTATGCGCGTGCCTTTCGGGACTCGCCATCAGGCGGCGCGCGCGATCGAGCGCATTGCGCGATGCCGCGACGATCTCCTTCACGCGCGGCAGATCGATCGCATCGAGCAGCAGCGCATGAAACGCGAGATCGAGCACATGAAACTCGCGGCGCAAGCCTTGCTGCACTGCATCGCGTTCGCGCTCGAGATTGGCGTCGAGCGCATCGAGCGTGGCTTCGTCGCAGCCAGCGGCCAGCGCGCGCACGGTCTCCACTTCGAGCGCGCTGCGGATGAAAAGATGCTGGCGTATATCGTGCATGACGATCGGCATGACGCGCGTGCCGCGCTGCGGCAATACTTCGACGAGACCCGCGGCCGCGAGCTTCGCAAGCGCGGACGAAACCGGAAAGCGCGAGACGCCCATGCGCTCGCATACCGCGAGCTTGTCGATCATCATGCCGGGCTCCATCGCGAGATTGACGATGGCCGCGCGCAGCGCTTCTTCGACCGCGTCGGTGAGGCTGCCGCGCTCCGAACCGTGCAACTGTGGCAAGGCGCGATAAGGGTCGGCGGCAAGGCTGTTTTCATTCGTCGATGTGCTCACGCCGCCCTTGATTTCGCACTAACATGCTAGCAGGCTAGGAGGCGAAACACGGGTTGTCAATGTCGATAAACCCCTTGCTTTGCAGCATCCGGAGCCGTCACGCCACCTTTCGAGGAGATGAAGATGACCCGCATCACGAAGCTCTCCGTGCGCGATATCCGCTTTCCCACTTCACGTTCGCTCGACGGCTCGGACGCGATGAACGCCGCGCCCGATTATTCCGCCGCCTACGTGATACTCGAAACGGATGCGCCCGGACTCGCCGGTCATGGCCTCACGTTCACGATCGGGCGCGGCACCGAAGTCGTCGTCGCGGCGGTCGAAGCGCTCGCGCCGCTCGTCGTCGGCAGAAAACTCGAAGAGATCGCCGCGGACATGGGCGGCTTCTGGCGCGCGTTCACATCGGATAGTCAGTTGCGCTGGATCGGCCCCGAGAAAGGCGTCATTCATCTCGCGACCGCGGCCGTGGTCAACGCCGTGTGGGATCTCTGGGCGAAGAGCGAAAAGAAGCCCTTGTGGAAACTGCTCGTCGACATGAGTCCGGAAGAGCTCGTGCGCTGTCTGGACTTCCGTTACGTGACCGATGCGATCACGCCATCGGAAGCGCTCGCGCTGTTGAAGCGTCTGCAAGGCACGCGCGGCGAACGCGAACAGGAGATGCTCGCGCAAGGCTTTCCGGCTTACACGACATCGGCGGGCTGGCTCGGTTACGACGACGACAAGATCCGCCGTCTCGCACGCGAAGGCGTCGCTGCGGGCTGGACGCATTTCAAGCAGAAAGTCGGCGGCAATCTCGAAGAAGATATCCGGCGCGCGCGCATCCTGCGCGAGGAAATCGGCCCCGAGCGCAAGCTCATGATGGACGCGAACCAGGTCTGGGAAGTCGATGAAGCGATCGCGAACATGCGCCGTCTCGCCGAGTTCGATCCGTGGTGGATCGAAGAGCCGACGAGCCCCGACGACGTGCTCGGCCATGCCGCCATCCGCCAGCGCCTGGCACCGATGATCGGCGTCGCGACCGGCGAGCATTGCCAGAACCGCGTCATCTTCAAGCAACTGCTGCAGGCCGAAGCAATCGACTTTTGTCAGATCGATAGCTGCCGTTTAGGCGGGCTGAACGAAGTGCTCGTCGTTCTCCTGATGGCCGCGAAGTTCGGCGTGCCCGTGTGTCCGCATGCGGGCGGCGTCGGCTTGTGCGAGTATGTGCAGCACATTTCGCTGTTCGACTACATCTGCGTGTCGGGGTCGCTCGAGAATCGCGTGCTCGAATACGTCGATCATCTGCACGAGCATTTTCTCGATCCCGTCGTCATCAGAAACGGACGCTATATGCCGCCGCAAACGCCGGGTTACAGCATCGAGATGCATGCAGCATCGCTCGAACGTCACGAATTCGGCAAAGGAGAAGCATGGCGCACGTGAAGGCCCCGACATGGCTCGACATCATCGCGCAAACCGAGCGAGCGCTCGCATGCGGCGCGCTGCGCTCCTTCGATACCGTGCAAAGCGCGATCGAGGACGGCGGCGTGCGCTTTCTCGTGAGGCAAGCGGCGAATCTCGCGCGCAAGGAAGAGGCGTCGAAGCTCGCGGCGAAATCCGCCGCGGATGCCGCGAGCGAATGGCGCGATCCGTTTTCGCCGTGCGAAGAGGCGTTGCGTGTCGGCGATATCGGCGAGGAGCATTTCCTGTTGCTCAACAAGTTCAACGTGCTCGCGCATCATCTGCTGATCGTGACGACGGACTTCGAGCCGCAGGAATGCCTCATCGGTGAAAACGATTTCGCCGCGCTCTTCGCCTGTCTGGATCGCTTCGACGGGCTCGGCTTCTATAACGGCGGCGCGATCGCCGGGTCGAGCCAGCCGCACAAGCATCTGCAGATGGTGCCCTTGCCGCTCGATGCCGATACGCAAGAGGCCTTGCCGATCGAACCGCACCTCGAAGCCGCGCGCACGAATGGCATCTTCCGCGCGCCCGGGCTCGCATTCGCGCATGCGGCGGCGTGGCTCGATAACCACGACGCGGCATACGCTCACGCAACGTATCGGCGCTTGCTGGATGCGATCGGCGTAGAGGCGCTCGATGTCGCGGGCGCCGCGCATCAGAGCGCGCCTTACAACCTGCTCGTCACACGCCGCTGGATGCTCGCGGTGCCGCGCAGCGTGTCGCATGTCGAAGGCGTCGCGGTGAATGCGCTCGGTTTCGCGGGCTCGCTCTTCGTGCGCGACGACGCGCAGCGCGGCATCGTCGAATCGCGCGGTCCGATGAAGCTGCTCGCGGATGCGGCCATCTCTTGAAATCGGCGGCGGCGGCCTGCATGTCGGCTTCCAGACATCGGGAGTTCAAGCAACATGGGAAGCCGGCCTCAATTCATCGACGATCTCGCGCGCGGCGCGCAGGACGCCGCGCCCTCCGCTCCGCTCGACGATACCGCGCTGCTCGACGCCTATTCGCGCACGGTCATCGGCGCGCTCGAACGCGTGCGGCAGGCAGTCGTGTTCATCTCCGTCGAGCGCCAGCTCGCCGATCAGCGCGGCGCGCGGCGCCATGTCGGCGGCACGGGCTCGGGTTTCATCTTCACGCCAGACGGCTATCTGCTGACCAATAGCCACGTCGTGCATGGCGCGACGCATATCGTCGTCACGCTCGCGGACGGCGCGCGCTTCGATGCCGATCTGATCGGCGACGATCCCGCTAGCGATCTCGCGGTGCTCCGCATCGGCTCGGCCGAACCGTTGCCGCATGTCGAACTGGGCAGCTCGGGTGCGTTGCGCGTCGGGCAGATCGCGATCGCCGTGGGCAATCCGCTCGGACTCGCGCAGACCGTCACGACGGGCGTCGTGTCCGCGCTTGGCAGAACGCTGCGCTCGACCTCCGGCCGCATGATCTACGACGTCATCCAGACCGACGCCGCGCTCAATCCCGGCAATTCGGGCGGGCCGCTCATCGATTCGGCGGGACAGGTGATCGGCGTGAACACGGCGATCATCTCCGGCGCGCAGGCCATTTCCTTCGCCACCGCGATCGATACGGCCAAGTGGGTCATCATGCAGATCTTCACGCACGGGCGCGTGCGGCGGGCGTATATCGGCGTGGCGGGCACGACCACGCCGATCTCGCGCCGCGTGCAGCGCTTCTTCGGGCTGAGCGCGGCGAGCGGCGTGCATGTGATGGAGATCGTGAAAGGCAGCCCCGCCGCGCTCGGCGGATTGCGCACGGGCGATCGTATCGTCGCGGTGGATGACATCGCCGTCGATAGCGTCGATGGTTTGCAGCGCACGCTGGATGCGTCGCGCATCGATCGGCCGGTGACGATCGCGGTGCTGCGCGGCACGCAGAAACTCGACATCGACGTGACGCCCGTCGAGCAAACCGGATGACGCTGCGGCGACGCATGCCTTCATCGCATGCGCCGCCGCTCACGCCGCTTCGCTTCATTCACTTCTTCTTCTGCCGCCGGTCTCCCGCGCTGGCTCTTCCACGTGCCCCGTGTCTCGTTCGTGCGTATCGGCGAAGACGTCCGCCAGGCGCTCGCGCAGCGCGGCCGCATCGCGCCGCAGCGGCTCGTTCGTCGACGCGACGATCAACGCATCGATGCGCCGCTGCCAGTATTCCTGCCGCATGACGGCAGGGCGCATCGGCGCAGTGCGCCCGCTCGTCGCGACGCGCTCCAGCTCCGCGATCATCCGTCCGATGTGCGCAAGTTCCTCTTGCGCATGTTGATCGGCGCTCACAGGCTTTCTCCTCGGCTTGCCCCGCGTCTCGATTTCAGCGCGGGTTCATGCAGTCCTAAACGGCCGGGCCGAAGCTTTTATTCCGGGGTTGTAAGCAAAGCGCGCCCGCGAGCGCCGGGTCCGGGCTTTGCGCTATTGCGTGTGTATTGACGATGCATTGACGACTATGTGCGCTAACAGCCAGTGCCGCCTGCGCGGCTCCGGCTTAATGTGGCAGCAGCAGGCAATGTTCGCGCGCACGGGCCGCCCCGTCGAACGACTTTGCCCTGCCGGGGAAGGTCCTAGAAAAGGATTGCCATGACCACGCACAAGAAAAACCAGACGGCGCCGCGCCATGCAGGCATCCGCTGCACCGGCCAGCAACTGGACGCCATCTTGCGATTCGCCGAGGAACGCAAGCTCGATCAGCAACCGCTGCATATCGTGGTCGCCGAATTCTGGCGCTATCACGCGCACGCAAAAGCGGCCTGATCGTTCGTATTTCCAGCGGGTTTCAGCGCATTGCCCGTGCAGGCATCGCGGGCGCTATTGCTTCTATTGTCCCGAAATCACACGCTGCTTGAGCACCCAGATCGCGGTCGGCACCGCGTAATAACTGCTGACGTTGCCGGTGACCAGCTTGCCCGTCAACTGGATGCGCGCGTTTTCCGGCGGCGTCGCGTCGATGATCTGCACCGCCGATACATTCGACTGCTGCCGCCCGCTTTGTCCCGCGCCTGCGCTCAACACGCAGATGGGGCTCGACAGCGAGAGCACCCATGCCGCTTTCGCCGACGCATCGGCTTCGCGCGAAGCCTGGCGCGCGGCCGTCCCTTCGAGCATGACGACATCGCCGTCGTTGTAGCACGGCGCCCCGACTGCGGAGCCTGCCATCAGTACGAGCACCCACGCACAGGCTTTCGCAATCATTCGAACCTCGCGGCGAGCGCGTCGCGTGACGCGCGGTTCCGGGAAAGAAGCTCAGTTACTTTAGGTGATAGCCGTGGGGGTCGCAACCCGGTGAAGATCGGTCATCGGCTTTTCGTCTTTCAAACTGTCATGCGGGAACAGGTGTTGCTCTACTTCATATGACAAATAAAGAGCGCGCTTCATGCGCATGAAGACATCTGTTGCTTGGTCCGCGGGATAACGCGGACTGACAGAGGGGGCGACGATGAATCAGGTCATAGTTGGGGTGTTCGCCTCGTACCGGGACGGACATGACGCGCTTCGCGCATTGCAGCTTGCAGGTCTGCGACGCGACGATGCACATCTTTACCGGGCGGGACGCGGCGATAAGAACATCGACGCACTTTTGCCGCCGACGCATGACGAGGACGATGCGGAATACGTCGCGCACGGCGAGCATCAGGGGGTGATCGGGGCGCGAAACCGCTTTGTGCCGCACGAACCGCTGCCGCGTCATCCGCCCGCGCCTCACACGCCCGACGACACCGCACCGCAACGCACCTTGCTGGTCATTCGCATGACGGACGACATCAAGCCGGGTGCGATCGGCGAGGTGCTGCACGAGCACGGCGCGATCGCGGTGAAGGACGCGAGCGGACGCTGGCGTTTCTCGCCATTCAGGAATGCGGGGCGCGTGTGATCGTTCGCCGATCAGTGCATTCCCCGATGCGGCTTGCGTGACGCGAGCCACTCATCGACCGACGAACTTTCCGTACGTTCGTCCTCCTGCACTTCGTCCTGAGTTTCTTCGTCGGCCAGCGCGCGCGACTCCTGCGCCGCCGCGGCCGCGCGCAAGCGCCGGCAATGCGCCGAATGGCGGAACGTCGCGAGCATGCGCACGACTTCGCGGGTTCTCGTTCTCATCGTCGCCTCCCTGTCGAAGCAGTTGAGAAACTACTTTAAGTCTAGGTGGCAAAACCGCAGGCGCAAGGCGTTTCAACGAAATAATGTGCGCGGGCGTTCGTTGATTTATAACTTCCACGGCGATGAAAAAACCGGGCGTTGCTTGCGCAAACGCCCGGTCCGGTTACTGCTCTGTTGTTACTGCTACTGCTTACTTTCACGCTACGGATTTCCTTCTACTGCTTTTGCTTCTACTGCTTACCTGCTACTGCTTACCTGCTACTGCTTTTTTCTTCTACCTGCTTCACTGCCACTGCTCCAACTGCGCCGTCACGTCGACGGGCGATCCCTTCATCGCAAACATGTCGATTGCTGCGCGGCCACTGTTCATCGACATGAACACAATCAGACTCATCGACATGATTGCGGCGGCGAGGATGATGCGCTGCTTCTTCTTCATGATGTCCTGCGTTGTTCGGCGTTGAAAGCATATTAGGGAGTTGGAGTTAGGAAAGCTCTAATCCGCGTCTTAAAAATCAGCGACGGGAAATTCGGACTGAAAAGCACGACCGGTCTCGACACGCGTCGATTGTTCGAACCGTCTAGTACATTTCTCGCATCGTCACCTGCGCACAACACGCGCGCGACGAAACTTTACTGTCGCCTTGCCAGCGGCCTTCGATGCCGGGAGAATTGAAGCAACGGCGTAAAAACCGTTCCTTCATTCAAGCCGTCGCTGGAACGGGCATCGCGCTCACTCCGGGTCGTACGCGGCGGCGCACCCACGAGAGTTCGATGGCAACCTTAGAGGGCAAGACGCAATACCGCATTGATACCGATAACACCGGAACCGGTATCGCCATCATGATCCTGACGACGGCGGCCTTCGCGGCCAGCGATTCCACCGTCAAGCTGATCGGCACCGCGGTCCCTCTGCTCGCGCTTCTCTGGGTGCGCTATCTCTTTCAGATGATCGTGCTGGGCGTCTGGCAAGTGCGGCGCGGCGCGTTCGGGCTCTTTCGCACGGGCGCCGTGAAGCTGCAGGTCGTGCGCGCGGTGTTGCTGCTCACCAATTCCGCATGCACGTTCGCGGGCCTGCGCCATCTGCCGTTGCCGGTCACGACATCGCTCGCCATGCTCGCGCCGCTCATCTCCACGCTGCTCGCCGCGCTCGTCCTGAAAGACGACGTGCCGCGTAGCAAATGGGCGATGGTCGTGCTCGGCTTCATCGGCATGCTGCTCGTCGTGCGGCCGGGCGGCAGCCAGTTCAGCTGGACCGTGGCGTATCCGATCGGATCGGCGCTGACCTTCGCGTGCTTTCAGGTCGTGTCGAGCCATCTGTCGCGCGTCGACGATGCGATCACGACCAACTTCCTCACGGCGCTCGTCGCGACGATCGTGCTGTGCGTGCTCGTGTGGATGGATCAGGCGGAAATGCTGCCGGCGCTCGCCGAGGTGCGTGTGGGAAGCTGGCTGCTCGTCGTCTTCATGGCGACGATGGCGACGCTCGGCCAGGCACTGATGCTCCAGGCGCTCAAGCGCGCGTCGCTTTCCATCCTCACGCCCTTCTCCTACGGTCAGCTCGCCTTCGCCGCGCTCTTCAGCTGGCTGCTGTTCGGTCAGGTGCCGGACAAGTGGATGGCCATCGGCATGTGCGTGATCGCCGCGAGCGGCATCGGTACCGTGCTGCTGCACGGACGCAAGCCGGCGCCGGCGGTATCGACGGAAGTCTGACGCTCAAGGGACATGACTGGCGGCGCACGGAAAGCGCGCCGCCGCAGCAGATGCGATCAGTTCGCGGGATGCGCGCTCTGCGCCTGGCCCGTGCAGAGCCAGTGCGGATCGATATCGAGCGCTTTTGCGATGCGATTGAATGCGTAAAACGGCGGAACTGTAATGCCGCGCCGCCAGAATTGCACGTCGTGCTCGCTCACTTCAAGCCAGCCGGCGGCTTTTGCGGAACTGACGTTCGCCTTTTGCAGGGCCCGGTCGAGCCGCGCGGCGATGGCGCGCCGCAAGGCGTTGTCTTCGTGACTACGTTCAAGGTGGCCAATGGTGTGGGAATGTCGCCCCATTTTCTTCAAGTCTCTCGATTTATATCTTTATGCCGTTCAGCGCCGGCTCATTCGCGCGAAGAAGAATCGTACGCATTTCCGGTGACGCGGCAGTGACAACAAAAACAGGAAATGCTTGCCGATAAACCGTCGATTGACTTCGCGCGTGCTGCAGTGCGGGATTGTTTCAACTCACGCATGAATGCGTCAAGTGGGGAAACAACGCATTCGGTAACTTCGGGCCTAGGTGTTTACGAGGGCAATGCTTTACGGCGCGCCGTGAGAGCCGTATCGAACGCGCGTTCGCCATCCGGCCAGCCGGCGAATTATTCTGTCTGGCGCAATAACTGCCGAATAAGATGGTCGTTCGGATTATGTGATGTCTGATCACTCCGATCACCGCTAATTAGTCCGCTTATTCATCTGCTTCAGGCAGCGTTTTTTTGAATTAATCGCCGGATGGTTTAAAGTCAAGCGGGGAAAACGTAATTGACACTTCATCCACTTGCCTTAAAATAGATGATTCGCTGCACTGCACAAATTCATCGCGTTATCAATGGGGAACATCCATATGGAGTCGAGCATGAGCAGTCTTGCGCCGGAAAACGTCGTCGCGTCACAAAAGGCGGGAGTCGATACGACTTTCGGTCTCGCCGCCCAAGCCGTCGAAGGTTTCGAAAAGCTGGTCGACCTGAACGTTCGCACGGTCAGGACGGTGCTCGACGAGCATCAGGCGCTCGTCGCCCGGTCGTTTTCCGTGCGCGATCCGCAGGAATTCTTCGCGCTTCAGAACCAGCATCTTCAGGACAGCGCCAAGCGCGTGCAGGCCTACTGGCTGAACGTCTATGAAATCGCCACGGGCGTGCGCGGCGGCTATCTGGAGGCGGCGCAAGATCAGATCGAGAAGTCGCAGCGCAACGTGCAGGCGTTCGTGCAAAGCCTGGCGAGCAATGCACCGGTCGGCAGCGAAGCGGTGGTGTCCGCGTGGAAATCCGCGATCGATGCCGCCACGGAATCGGCGAATTCGGCTTACGAAGCGGCTCGCAAAGCCGCGCGTCAAGTGGTCGAAGCCGCGCAGAACGACGCCAGCGTCGCGAGCCAGACGGCCGTGCGCGTCGTGACGCCGAAGACGGCGAACGCCAAGAAATAATCGCGCGGGACGTTTCGGAGAAAGGCGGACACGGTCCGCCTTTTTCTTTTCGTGCGTCAGGCGATCAGTCTGTCGAGCACGAGCGCGTGCGAGCGGCCGATCCACACCGCCGAATCGCGATGATCGACGAGCGCGTCGCCGGTGTTCGGGTGCATGAAAACATCGAGCGCGCCGTGATTCAGTGCGAGCCAGGCGAGCATCGGCGTCAGCAGATCGGCGCCGAATCCCAGCTGAAACGACCACATCGGATGCGGTCCGACCGGACGCTCGTGAAAGCGTCCGAGGCGCAATGCGCCGCTTTGCAGTTCTGTTGCGAAGCGCGCCTCGATGACCTGGCGTAGCTGCCACGCGGCGTCGCGCGTGACGGTATCGAAGTACACGTGCGCGTGCCAGTCGGTGATCGTGCGGGTGTCCGTGGCGTTCATCGTTTCATCCGTGCGCGGCAATATCGAGATACGTGTCATTTTATCGGCGACTCACCGGTCGTGCTGGAGCGTCCAGAGCAACGCGCCCGCTTTCCATTCACGATGATGCAACGCGCGCATGCCGATGCCCGCGCCCAGTTGCGCGAGCACGAACGCATCGGAAAAGCGCGTCAGGCCGCCGATTACATGTGAAGACAGCGCTTCGCTCGACAAGCGCTCGATCCACAGCCAGCCCGCATCGCCTGAAAGCGACGCAATGCGCGCGCCCGTCACGCTCAATCGACTCACGATGACGCGGCTTTGCGGCAAGTCTTCGTCGATGACCCAGGTTCGCGCCGAAGCGCGCACGCCGCCTGGCGGAATCCATGTCAGCCCCGATGCAATCAGAAACGTGCGACGCGTCATGTTCATCGCGCTGGCCAGATGCCCTGCTTGCCCGGCGAAAGAATGCCGTTCGGATCGAGCGCCGTCTTGATGGTGTTCGATAGCCGCATCAGCGCGTGATCGTTGAAATCGTATTGCGCGGCGGCGAGATCCATGTACGACAGATGCGCGCGATATTGCCCGTAACCGGCCGCGCCCGCATCGTGGATCAGCGTTTCGATCAACGCACCGGCGTTGCGCGATTGCTGTGGATCGTCGGAATCGAATATGGCCGCGAAAATATGATGCATAGCGCGTTCGCCCGCCGTGAAGCCGCCGTAATAGTCGAAGCCGAATTGCGCGGCGCGCTCGCGAACCATGCGCGCCTGCTTCGCGGCATCGCGTCCGAGCGGCGGGCAGATCGGCGAGAAATCGATATGCGCGCCCCTGCCGCCGCGCCAGTTGAGCAGGCTGAACGCTTCGAGTCCCGGAATGCCGACTTGCGCGCGATCGCCGCCGCCTTCGGGCTCGACCGATGCATCGCGATACGGCATCTCAAAGAGCGTCGCGCCCGCGATCGGCTTGAAACGCGCGTGGACGATATCGCGCCGCGCCTTCACGAGCGCGGGCGGTCCATACAGGCAAAAGCGCAGATTCCAGCGCCCGATGCCGATCTTGCGCGCCATCGTCTCGATGACGTCGTCGGGCATGGCGCCGTCGCCGTCGTACCACTGGTTTCGCGTCGATACACCCGCCGCCCAGCGCACCGCGCTTTCGATCACCGCATTGCTTTGCATCGTGCCGTCCATGCGCAGCGGACGCAGCGTATCGACGACGCGTTCCAGATCATCTTCGCGCGCGAACGCATAGCGGCAGATCATGTAACCCTCGGGCGCGGGCATGAGCCAGATGCCGAGCTTCGTGACGACGCCGAAATTCGACTGCATGAACATGCCGTCATACGACGGCCCGAAGCCGCCCTTGAACACTTGCCACGCGCGGCTCGCGGGCATCGCGCCCATGCCCGTGCGCACGACGTCGCCGTTCGCGAGCACGACTTCCATGCCGCACTGATTCGCCGCATGGTCGCCGTAAGGCGTCGTGCCATAACCGCGTTCGAGCGTGTTGCCGATCACGCTGCCCCATCCCGCCGCGGGCGGATCGAGCCAGAAGCGCCTGGGCGTTCCCAGCGCGCGATGCAGGTCGTAGTACGTCACGCCCGGCTCGACGAGCGCGTAGCCCAAGGTCTCATCGATCTCGATGATGCGATTCATGCGCCGCAAGTCCATCACGACGCTGCCGCGCATGCGTGGCGCCGCGCCGCCGTACGCAAAGTTGCGTCCCGTCGATACGGTCCAGAGCGGCACGCGATATCGATTCGCCACGTCGAGCGCCGCGCGCACGCCGTCGACATCGCGCGGCAGCACGACGGCGGATGGCGCATGCGCGAGTGCATCGCCGGGCGCGAACGGATCGAGATACGAAACGACGTCGTTCGACAGCACGGCGTCGTCACCGAGCGCCGCCTTAAAAGCCGCAAGCGCCGCGCGAAACTGCGCGGCCGTCACGCCCGGCGGAAGCGGCGCGGCGTCGGAAGCGCTCAATATCCCCCGCTGCTGCCGCTGCCGGACGTCGTGCCGGACGAGCTGGCGCCGCCGTCGGCGGTCTGACATCCCGCGAGCAGACCGGCGAGCAGCGCGAGCACGACGGTTGCGATTCTGGCGAGCTTCATGACATCACCTCCAAATAAGAGCCCTACGCGGCGATGAAGCCGCTTGTTCATTAAACGCGCGGCGGCGCGTCGATATTCCTTCGCAAAACCGTGTGAGACAATTTCGCGCCGCGTCGAGCCGAGCGCGGTCTTTCCAACCCGCACGCGATGAAGCGCTACCAAGCCCTTGCCGACACGATGGCCGCCGAGATTCGCGCGGGCCGGCTGCCCGTGGGCACGCGCCTGCCTTCGGTGCGGCATCTGACGACGCAATACGGCGTCGGCCAGTCGACGGTCTTTCGCGCGTATTACCTGCTCGAAGAGTGGGGCTTGATCCGCGCGCGAGAGCGTTCCGGCTATTACGTCGCGCCGGGCGCCGCGCTCGCGCCAAAAGAGAGCGCGACGCTGAAAGAACCCGCGCCCATCGACGTCAGCAGTCTCGTCTTCTCCGTGCTCGATGCGGTGAAGCGTCCGGATGTCGTGCCGCTCGGCTCCGCGTTTCCATCGCCGACACTGTTTCCGCTGGCGCGTCTCGCGAAGTCGCTCGCGCATGCGTCGCGCATGCTCGATCCGTGGAGCACCGTCGTCGACATGCCGCCAGGCAACGAGGCATTGCGACGGCAGATCGCGCTGCGCTACATCGGCATGGGCATCGCGCAGCCGGTGGAGGAACTCATCGTCACGAACGGCGCGATGGAAGCGCTCACGCTCTGCCTCATGGCCGTGACGAAGCCGGGCGATGTGGTCGCGATCGAATCGCCGTGCTTCTATGCCGCGCTGCAGGCGGTCGAGCATCTCGGCTTGCGCGCGGTCGAGATTCCCGTCGATCCGCGCGAGGGTCTCGATCTCGACGTGCTCGCCGAAGCGCTGCAAAAGCATCCGGTCCGCGCGTGCTGGTTCATGACGAACTTGCAGAATCCGACGGGCGTCACGCTGTCCATCGAGAAGAAGCGCGCGCTCGTCGAACTGCTCGCGAAACACGACGTTCCGCTCATCGAAGACGATGTCTATGGCGAGCTGCATTTTGCGCAGGATCGTCCGCCGCCCGCGAAAGCCTTCGATACACAAGGTCTCGTGATGCATTGCGCGTCGCTTTCGAAGACGCTCGCGCCGGGTTATCGGCTCGGCTGGGTCGCGGCCGGCCGCTTCGCCGATGCGATCCGCCGTCTCAAGCTGATGACGAGCATTTCGACCAGCATCCCGATTCAGGCGGGCATCGCCGATTATTTGCAGCACGGCGGTTTCGACAAGCATTTGCGCAAGCTGCGCGGCGCGCTTCTCGTGCAACGCGACGCGATGGAGCACGCCATCGCGCGCTGGCTGCCTTCTCAAGTCGTTTATCAACAGCCCGACGGCGGCTATTTCCTGTGGCTGCAACTCGCCGAACACGTCGATGCGATGCAGTTGCATCGGCGCGCGCTCGAAGACGGCATCAACGTCACGCCCGGGCCGATCTTTTCCGCGCGTCACGCGTTCGGGAATTACGTGCGCATCAACTTCGGCCATCCGTGGTCGCCGCAGATCGAAAACGCGATGAAAACGCTCGGGGAATTGCTGCGCGCGGCGTCCTGAAAGGCGATTCCTGCATGCTAGACTGCTGTACATGCATACAGTATCCGAGCCCGCCTACACCGTCGCCGTGCGCGCGCTGTGCGAGCTCACGGCCAAACAGGGCGACCTCGATCTGCGTTTCACGCCGACGCCGAGCGCGCAGGAAGGCGTCGCGGGCCATGTGACGGTCACGGGCCGGCGCGCGGCGGGCTATCAAAAGGAAATAGCGCTTGCGGCGGAATACGGGCCGCTTCTCGTGCGCGGCCGCGCCGACGGCTACGATCCCGCGCTCAACCGGCTCGAAGAAATCAAGACGCATCGCGGCAAGCTCGAATCGATGCCGCAGAATCATCGGCATCTGCACTGGGCGCAGGCGCGCGTCTACGGGCATCTGATGTGCCGCAAGCTCGGGCTCGAATCCATCGAGATCGCGCTCGTGTATTTCGATATTGTCGATCAGACGGAAAGCGTGCTCGTCGAGACGCAGACAGCCTTCGCGCTTGCCGCGCATTTCGACGCGCAGTGCGAACGCTTCATCGCGTGGGCGCGGCAGGAGCTGGCACATGGCGCGGCGCGCGATGCCGCGCTCACGGCGCTCGCGTTTCCGCACGCGGAGTTTCGGCCGGGCCAGCGCGCGCTCGCCGAAGCCGTGTATCGCTCGGCGGTGTCGGGGCGCTGTCTCGCCGCGCAAGCGCCGACGGGCATCGGCAAAACGGTCGGCACGCTCTTCCCGCTGCTGAAGGCGTGGCCGGGCCAGCGGCTCGACAAGATCTTCTTTCTGACGGCAAAAAGCGCGGGACGCCAGCTCGCGCTCGATGCGCTGACGACGCTCGCCGCCACGCCCTTGCGCGTCGTCGAGCTCGTCGCGCGCGACAAGGCCTGCGAGTACCCCGACCGGGCATGTCACGGCGAATCGTGTCCGCTCGCGCGCGGTTTCTACGATCGTCTCGCCGATGCGCGCGCCGCCGCGCTCGATTGCGCGCAGCTCGATCGCGCGGCCATCGCCGACGTCGCGCGCCGGCATGAGGTCTGTCCGTACTATCTGAGCCAGGAATTGTCGCGCTGGGGCGATGTGATCGTCGGCGACTACAACTATTACTTCGATACAAGCGCGATGCTTTTCGCGCTCGCGGAGGCGAATCGGTGGCGCGTCGCGGTGCTCGTCGATGAGGCGCACAACCTCGTCGAACGCGCGCGCGGCATGTATTCCGCCACGCTCGATCAGGCCGCCTTCAACGCGATGCGCCGTGCCGCGCCGCCGTTGCTGAAGAAAACGCTGAATCGCGTCGCGCGAAGCTGGAGCGAGACGGCGGCCGAGCAGCACGCATCGAACATCGAATACGCGGCGCATGCGGAACCGCCCGCGCGCTTTCTCACCACGCTCGGGCAGGCCGTCTCGCTGATGACCGAAGCGCTCGGCGAGCAGCCGGACATCTTCACGCCCGACACCTTGCGCTTCTATTTCGATGCCGTGCATTTCGCGCGCATCGCCGAGCGCTTCGGAACGCATTCGATCTTCGATATCACGCTGACCGGCGCAACGTCCAACCCGAAGAAGCGCAACGCCGTGCTGTGCCTGCGCAACGTGATTCCCGCCCCGCATCTCGCGCCGCGTTTCGCGCGCGCCCACAGCGTCGCGCTCTTTTCCGCAACGCTGACGCCCGCGCATTTCTACGCCGATACGCTAGGCTTGCCGGCATCGAGCGTGCGCATCGATGTCGAATCGCCCTTTTCCGCCGATCAGCTCGACGTGCGCGCGATCGCCGATCTTTCGACGCGCTATCGCGATCGCGAGCGCTCCGTCGATCGCATCGCCGATCTGATCGCCGCGCAGTTCTTCCGCGCCGAAGGCAACTATCTGAGCTTTTTCAGCAGCTTCGAGTATCTCGCGCAGGTCGCGGCGGCGCTCGCGGCGCGGCATCCGTCGATTCCATGCTGGCAGCAATCGCGCGCAATGAGCGAGGCGGCGCAACGCGAGTTCCTCGCGCGCTTCGTGCCGGATGGCCGCGGCGTCGGCTTCGCGGTGCTGGGCGGCGCGTTCGGCGAGGCGATCGATCTGCCGGGCTCGCGGCTCATCGGCGCGTTCGTCGCAACATTGGGCCTGCCGCAACTGAACCCCGTCAATCAGCAGATGAAGGCGTGCATGCACGAGGCCTTCGGCGAGGGTTACGCGTACACGTACCTGTTTCCCGGCTTGCAGAAAGTCGTGCAGGCGGCCGGACGCGTGATCCGCGGGCCGCTCGATCGCGGCGTGCTCTATCTGATCGACGACCGCTTCGCGCGCGCCGAGGTGCGACGCCTGCTGCCCGCGTGGTGGCAGGTGAAAGTGCTGCGGCAGCGGGATCTCGGCGCGTCGAGGGATTCGACTATTTAGACGCGGCGGGCGCAGCCGTTAACTGGTCCAATCGCGGGCATTTGTCTTGCTGCTTACCGACGCCTCAGGGACACGAAGATGTCCCCACGGGCCGGCAGAGCCCCTATTGGAGAACCCCATGCCTATCGCTGATACCCCGCGACCCGCCGATGCGCTCGACATGCTCGAAGCCGATCATCGCGCCATCGAACAATTGTTCGATGCCTTCGAACGCGCGGACGCCGGCGACCACGAACGCAAGGATTCGCTCGTGCAGCGCGCGTGCGAGTTGCTGACGATCCACACGATCGTCGAGGAAGAACTGTTGTATCCGGCCGCGCAGGCGCGCATCGACGTCGACGAAGCCTACGTCGGACATTTTCTGGTGACGACGCTGACCGAGCGATTCGCGACGCTCAGAGCCGGCGAAGACGGCTTCGATGCGACCTTCAAGGTGCTGAAGGCGAACGCGACGCACCACATCGACGAAGAGGAAACCACGCTGTTTCCCGAAATGCGAAAAATGCAGATCGATCTCGTCACACTCGGCGCGAAGATGGCCGCGCGCAAGGCAGTGCTGCGCGAGCGCATCGCGGAAGGCGCGATGGCGCATTGAATGGCAGAGCAAGACCCGGAGTGCGGGCGTCCCGCGCGCAGCGCACACTGCAGGCAAATTCACGCACATCCGGAGAAACGATATGAAAGTGCTCGAACGCGCGACGGCGGAAGATATCGGCGAACGCATCGGCGCGCTCGACTGGGCCGAGCTCGAAGCGCAACTGGACAACTACGGTTGCGCCGTCGCGCCGGGACTGCTCTCGCGCGACGAATGCGAGGCGCTTGCCACGCTTTACGATCGCAATGACGTGTTCCGCAGCCGTGTGGTGATGGAGCGCCACGGTTTCGGGCGCGGCGAATACAAGTATTTCGCTTATCCGCTGCCCGATTTGCTGGCAGGCGTGCGGGACGCGGTCTATCCGCATCTCGCGCCGATTGCGAATCGCTGGAACGAGGTGATGCGCATCGAGACGCGTTATCCGCGCGGGCACGCGGAGTTCATCGAGCGCTGTCATCGCGCGGGGCAGACACGGCCGACGCCGCTACTGCTACGTTACGTGCCCGGCGATTACAACTGTCTGCATCAGGATCTTTACGGCGAGCACGTGTTTCCGATTCAGATGGCGATCCTGCTTTCCGCGCCAGCCCGCGATTTCACGGGCGGTGAATTCGTGATGACCGAACAGCGGCCACGGATGCAGTCGCGCGCGGAAGTCGTGCCGCTTTCACAGGGCGATGCGGTGTTCTTCGCGGTGCATCATCGGCCGGTGCAAGGCACGCGCGGGCCGTATCGCGTGAACATGAAGCATGGTGTGAGCCGCCTGCGTTCGGGGCGGCGGCATATGCTCGGGGTGATTTTTCACGACGCGAAGTGAGGCCGCGCGTTACTCGTTCTCGTCGAAGTAATGGCCGAAGCGCGCCTGCTTCGTCTTGATATAGCGCTCGTTTTCCTCGCGCATCGGAATGG
The DNA here is from genome assembly GCF_001544695.2 of Caballeronia arvi. Taxonomy (GTDB): domain Bacteria; phylum Pseudomonadota; class Gammaproteobacteria; order Burkholderiales; family Burkholderiaceae; genus Caballeronia; species Caballeronia arvi. The sequence goes on along the minus strand of NZ_FCOM02000040.1, from coordinate 25,036 downwards.
CGAGCGCGACGCGTTCGCAGACGGGAATATCGTGCTTGAGCAGCGTGTCGAACTTCGACGGATTGTTGCTCATCAGCCGCACCGACTTCACGTTCATCGCGCGCAGGATGGCGGCGGCCGAATCGTATTCGCGGGCGTCGTCGGGCAGGCCGAGATGCAGGTTCGCGTCGACGGTATCGAGACCCTGCTCCTGAAGCGCATACGCGCGGATCTTGTTAGCGAGACCGATCCCGCGCCCTTCATGCCCTCGCAGATACAGCAGAATGCCGCGGCTTTCGGCGGCGATGTAGCGCAGCGCCAGATCGAGCTGCTCGCCGCAGTCGCAGCGGTAGGAACCGAACACATCGCCCGTCACGCATTCGGAATGCAGGCGCGTCAATACCGGATCGCCGCCGCTCACGTCGCCCATTACGAAGGCGATGTGCTCGACGTCCGTATGCTTCACGCGATACACATACGAACCGAAAGTGCCGTACCGCGTCGGGATGGTGGCGGTTGCGACGAGTTCGACATCCGCGCACTCGTCGCACTCGCCGAAGCGATGTTGCGGGGCCTGCACGTCCTGCGGGGGAGAAGCGGTTTTCATAAGTCAATCTGCGAGTCCACGACGCCGGGACTTTTGGCTCGACAACTGCGCCAGCCCGGTCCGTCATGGTAAAGCCCATCGGGAAAGTTTGCAGATTGTCGCACGGCGCGGGCCGCTTCCCGCGCTTTCCCGTACGGGCGTTCCGCCCTTTGACGCGGCGCCTCGGCTACGCCGGGCTGTCGAAGCTGCCCGGACTTCTGTCGGTCGCGCGCCATTCGGGCTTGCGTGCCGGATCGGCGTTCTTCAGCGCGGCGCGCACGCCGGCCGCGTCGAAATCGCCGGTATAGACGGGCGTCGCGGGCTGCTGACGCCACGAATCGTCGATTTCGCCCGCATCGACGGCATCGAAGCCGATTTCGTCGACGAGCTTCATCACGACGGCTTTCGCTTTCGAATCGTCGCCCGCGACCGGCAACGCGATGCGCCCCGGCGTGCCCGCGGGCTTGCCGCGCGTCTTCAGGTGCTCCGCATAAATATTGTTGAACGCCTTCACGACCGGACGGCCGATCTGCTGCTCGACCCAGCGGCTCTCCGGCGTGCCCTTCTCGATCCCTTCGATGCGACCGTCGCGCTGCTGCGGATAGTAATTGCCCGTATCGATGACGACGACGTTCGCCGGCACGCCCGCGAACAGATTTTTCGGCAGGTTCGGCACCTTCGCCTGCGGAATCGTGACGACGACGACGTCCGCGTCCTTCACCGCCTCGGCCGCCTCGACGGCGGTCGCGCCGGTCTGCCGCGCCACGTCCGCGAGCGACGCCGGCCCGCGCGAATTGGCGATGCGCACGTCATGACCGTTTTCGCCGAACCGCAAAGCCAAAACCGAACCGATATTCCCGGCCCCGATTACTCCGATTTTCATACCGCCTCCTGTTGAAATGGAGGCGCCGACCGCTACCTCCTTCGAATGCACATCCTAGTGCGAACGCGGATGCGCTGCCGGATACGGAGAAACGAGACATATCGTCGCGATAGATTCGCCCTATCCCGCCAATAAAATCAATCCACTTCGCGATTACGATAGTTTTCCTGTATAGTTCACTTACTTCTTCACCACCACTCCAAAAGGAAACCGGTAAATGCCCATCATCAACAGCCAAGTCAAGCCGTTCAAAGCAACCGCCTACCACAACGGTGAATTCGTGACCGTCACCGACGAAAGCCTGAAGGGCAAGTGGTCGGTGTTCGTTTTCTACCCGGCCGACTTCACGTTCGTGTGCCCGACAGAACTGGGCGACCTGGCTGACCGCTACGCAGAATTCAAGAAGCTCGGCGTGGAAATCTACTCGGTCTCGACCGACACGCACTTCACGCACAAGGCCTGGCACGACACGTCGGACACGATCCAGAAGATCGAATACCCGATGATCGCCGACCCGACGCTCGCGATCTCGCGCAACTTCGACGTTCTGATCGAAGAAGAAGGCCTGGCGCTGCGCGGCACGTTCGTGATCAACCCGGAAGGCGAGATCAAGCTGTGCGAAGTGCACGACAACGGTATCGGCCGTGACGCCGGCGAACTGCTCCGCAAGGTGCAGGCTGCGCAATACATCGCGAAGAACCCGGGCCAAGTGTGCCCCGCCAAGTGGACGCCGGGCGCTGAAACGCTGACCCCGTCGCTCGACCTGATCGGCAAGATCTAAGCTCGTACCCCGCTCGTACCTTCTACGAGTCGTCGTATCGAATCTGCCGCGTTTCTGCGGCAGGCTCACCCAGAAGAAAACGTTCGTCCGGCGCTGCGAATATCGCAGCGTCGCGGCGCAACGCGTCTGCAACACCCCAAGTCAAGGAACGGACATCGCCATGCTCGACGCCAATCTCAAGAATCAATTAAAAGCGTATCTGGAAAAAGTCACCCGGCCGATCGAACTCGTCGCCTTCCTCGACGACGGCGACAAGTCGCGCGAGCTGAAAAGCCTGCTCGACGAGATCGCCTCGCTGTCTGCTCGGATCAGCGTCGTCGAGAAAGAGGACGCCAGCGCGCGTCGTCCGTCCTTCACCATCGGCGAACCGGGCAAGCCCGCGGGCATCCACTTCGCCGGCATCCCGATGGGACATGAATTCACGTCGCTCGTGCTCGCGCTCTTGCAGACCGGCGGCCACCCGGTCAAGCTCGACGACGCCACCATCGAGCAGATCCGCAATCTCGACGGCGACTTCTCCTTCGAAACGTATTTTTCGCTGTCGTGCCAGAACTGCCCGGAAGTCGTGCAGGCGCTGAACGTGATGGCGATCATCAATCCGCGCATCAAACACGTCGCGATCGACGGCGCTCTCTTCCAGCAGGAAGTCGAAGCGCGTCAGGTCATGTCCGTCCCGATGATGTTCATCAACGGCGAGAGCTTCGGCTCGGGCCGCATGGGCGTGAAGGAAATTCTCGCGAAGCTGGACACGGGCGCATCGGCGCGTGCGGCGAAGGAACTCGAAAACAAGCCGGTGTTCGATGTGCTGATCGTCGGCGGCGGCCCGGCGGGCGCGGCGGCGGCGATCTACGCGGCGCGCAAGGGCATTGCGACGGGCGTCGTCTCGGAGCGCTTCGGCGGCCAGGTGCTCGACACGATGGCCATCGAGAACTTCGTCTCCGTGCAGGAAACCGAAGGGCCGAAGTTCGTGACCGCGCTGGAACAGCACGTCAAGAGCTATGAAGTCGACGTGATGGACGTGCAGCGCGCCGACAAGCTCGTGCCGGGCCGCGTCAACGAGATTCATCTCGCGAGCGGCGCGGTGCTGAAGGCGAAGACCGTGATTCTGTCGACGGGCGCGCGCTGGCGTGAAATCAACGTGCCGGGCGAGCGCGAGTATCGCGGCCGCGGCGTGGCGTATTGCCCGCACTGCGACGGCCCGCTCTTCAAGGGCAAGCGCGTCGCGGTGGTCGGCGGCGGCAATTCCGGCGTCGAAGCAGCGATCGATCTCGCGGGGCTCGTCGCGGCGGTGACGCTCATCGAGTTCGGCACGGAACTGCGCGCCGACGCGGTGCTGCAGAAGAAGTTGCGCAGCCTGAAGAACGTGACGATCGTCACGAATGCGCAGACGACGGAAATTTCCGGCGACGGCAAGAAGGTCGACGGCCTCGCGTACACGGACCGCGCGACGGGCGCGAGCCATCGCGTCGAACTGGAAGGCGTGTTCGTGCAGATCGGTCTCGTGCCGAACACCGAATGGCTCAAGGGCGCAGTGGAGTTGTCGAAGTTCGGCGAGATCGTCGTCGACGCGAAGGGCGCGACATCGGCGCCGGGCGTGTTCGCCGCGGGCGATGTGACCACGGTCCCGTACAAGCAGATCGTGATCGCGGTCGGCGAAGGCGCGAAGGCATCGCTGTCGGCGTTCGATCATCTGATCCGCGCGTCGGTGGAAGACGAAGCAGTGGTCGAAGAAGAAGCGGCGGCCTGAGCGTTTAGTCAGGCGTCGAAGTGACCGGAGGCGGACGGGGCAACCCGTCCGCTTTTTTTTATTGCGTTTGCGCTTTCGGTTCCAGCACTCGCGGAAACGTCACTTCGAAGACGCTGCCGTGCCCCTTCGATGACTGAAAGCGCAGTTCTCCTTCGAGCGTGCGCGACAATTCCTTGACGATGGCAAGCCCGAGCCCCGCGCCGGGGATGTCGTCATCGGCGGCACGCTCGAATTCCTCGAACACGCGCTCCTGATCCGCCGCGCCGATGCCCACGCCCGTGTCGGCGACGAGCAGCTTCCACCGGTCTCCGGGCACCGCGGTGATCGACAGCAGAATTTCCCCCGACGACGTGTACTTGATCGCGTTCGACAGCAGATTCAGCGCGACCTGCTTCACCTTCAGCCGGTTCGACGTCGTCGCGCCGAGCGCCGGATCGAACTGTCCGACGAGCTTCAGCCCCTTCGTTTCGGTCGCGACGCGGCACGCCTGCATGAGTTCGTCGAAGAGGCCAACGAGATCGAACGCTTCGACGGTCAGCGCCGAATCGTCGCCGAGCACTTTCGAGTATTCGACCATTTCATCGACGAGCGTCGCCATGTCGGAGACCTGCCGGTTGGCGAGCCCGAGCGCGGTGTCGCGCTTCGCGGGCGAGCGCGCGGCGAGCTGCAGCGCCGTCGAGAATACGTTCAGAAAATTGCGCAGATCGTGCGCGACGCGCCGCGTGATCTGCATGCGCGTTTCGTAGAGATCGCTGATGAGCTTTTGCCTGAGCGTGAGTTCGTAGTTCGCGCGCTCAAGCATGCCGGTGTATTCGTCGATCTTGCGGTCGCGTTCGCCGATCGCCTCGCGAATCGACGCGAGCGTCACGAAGCTCACGACCTCGTCCGTCATGAGGCGAGCGTGCTCTTCGTCGGCGCGGGAGAAATTTTCATGCGTGCCGGCGTACTCGCCGATCGCGAGCAGCAGCACCTGACGGAACAGATCGAGCTCGCGCACGAGTTCGTCCACACGATAACCCTGCTGCCAGCGCCATTGACCATGCTGGCGGGCGTCGCGCTCGATCGCGCCTTCCTGGTCGCGCAGATTGCGCGATTCCAGCACGATGCAGATTTCGTCGAAGATGCTCGGCAGATGATCCGCGAGCTGCCGATACGTGAGTTGATCCGAATGTTCGACCTCCTGATCGCCGAACACGAGCTTCATCCATCGCTCGGTGAGCGCGTGTTGCTGCTCGCGCAGCGCGGCCACGAGGCCGCTCAAGCCGCCGACTGACGTGTCGCTCATCTGCGAATCCCTGATTGCTTTAGGCGCCGGCCACGGCGCGCGTGGTGATCGTGATATGCAGTCGAAAGGCATTCCCGGAGGCCGCCCCGAGCCGCCCGCGGATGCTCCGCCAGTATAGGCCGATGCCCGTGCCGGAAGCGCAAATTCGAGTTTTCTCCTGGACTTTCGCCGCGTCCGCCAGATTCAGCATTCGATTCATAACCTGACGATCCGCAGCACGAATTCATTTTACGATGCGCGCCCGGGCGTTCAGAATCGCCGCTGTCTCCTTCAAGAAATCGACTGGATCCCGACATGACGACATCATCGACAGACTGGCAAGCCCGGCAATACACGCTGTTCGAAGCGCAGCGCACGCGCCCCGTCCGCGATCTCCTGAGCGCGGCTCAGCCCGAAACCGCGCGCACGGCGGTCGATCTCGGCTGCGGCCCCGGCAACTCGACCGAAACGCTACTGGCCCATGCGCCGCACGCGCGCGTCACCGGCGTCGACAATTCCGGCGACATGATCGACGCCGCGAAAAAGCGTCTGCCGGACGTCCGGTTCGAACTCGCCGATATCGCCGCGTGGCAAACCGAAAGCCCCGTCGATCTGATTCTCGCGAACGCGTCGCTGCAGTGGGTACCGGACCACGAAACGCTGTTGCCGAAGCTCGTCGGCATGCTTTCGAATGGCGGGCGGCTTGCCGTGCAGATGCCGGACAATCTCGACGAACCCGCACACCGGCTGATGCGCGAAGTCGCCGCCGACGGTCCGTGGCGCGACAAGCTGAAGGGTGTGGAACGCACAGCGCGCTATCGGGCGGACTGGTATTACGCGCTGCTCAAGCCACTCGCCGCGAACGTCGACGTGTGGCGCACGACGTACCATCATCCGCTCGAAGGCGGCGTCGATGCGATCATCGAATGGTTCAAGGGCAGCGGGCTGCGTCCGTTTCTCGCGAAACTCGACGCAGACGAAACGGCCGCCTATCTCGACCGCTATCGCGCCGGGCTGAAAGCCGAATACACGGTCTTCGACGACGACACCGTCTTGCTGCCCTTCCCGCGCATTTTCATCGTCGCGACGCGCTGAAACGCAGCGCAAGGCTCAGTGCGGCCGGCTCTGTTCGCGCAGCATCTGCACGAACTGCCGCGCCGCCGGCGACAGCGCGCCGCCCTTGCGCGTGACGATGCCGAAAGTCTGCGATTTCGACTTCATGCGCACCGGCAGGATGCGCAGCATGCCGTGGCGCTCGAAGACTTTCGCGACGCTTGCCGGCAGGATCGACACGAGTTCAGCACTCTCCTGCAACAGCGTCACGGTCATCAGCGGCGACGCGGTGGAAATGGGATTGGCGGGCATCGGCAGGCCGGCTAAGTCGAGTTCGCGCTCGAGCAGCGCGCTCATCGGCATATAGCTCGGATACGTCACCCAGCGGTACTGCGCGAGATCGCCGAAACCGACTTCGCCCGCGCCCGTGCGCTCGTGCGCGTGCCCGACGACGATGCACAGCGGCTCGTCCGTGAGCGGCTGATAGTGATACTTCGACGGCTGATCCGACACGCTCGAGCGCCCGATCACGAGATCGACGTGGCCATCGTCGAGCATCGGCAGCATGCGCGCGCTCGTATCCTCGACGATCTCGATGGCGAGATCCGGATGCTTCGCGTGCATCTCGTTGACGATCGGCGCGACGACGTCCGGCACCGCGCCCATGATCGTGCCGACCGTCAGGCGCCCGCCCGTGCCCGCCCGGATCTGCGCGACTTCCTGGCACAGCGAATTCAGATCGGCGGCGAGCACGCGCGCGTAGCGCACCACGCAGCGCCCGAACGGGTTCGGGATCAGACCGGTTTTCGCACGCTCGAACAGCGGCGCTTCCAGCATGGATTCGAGTTCGGCCAGCGCCTTGCTCGCGGCGGACTGCGTCATCGACATCGCGCCCGACGCCTTGTGCAGCGATTTGTGGTCGTCGAGCGCGATCAGCAGTTGCAACTGCTTCATGCGCAGCCGCGACATGAGCACGTCCAGCATATTCTTCATGAGCCGGGTGATTCCAAAAAGCGATCATGCGATGGAAAGGTTTCACTATACAGCGGCGTGCGCGAGACCGTATAGTCGGCATAGGGCGAGTCATCGTACAACCGGTCCGCCACGAATCACTCATCGCAAGGACGAGACAACATGCAACTCACTGGCAACCTGCTCATCGGTCAGCAATCGGTTCCGGGCTCGAACGGCTCGATCAAGGCCGTCAACGCGTCGACCGGCGCGGCCATCGAACCGGCTTTCGGCGGCGCGACGCTCGCCGATCTCGACCGCGCGTGCGCGCTCGCGTGGACCGCGTTCGACGTGTATCGCGAAACCGCGCCCGAAGCGCGCGCCGCGTTCCTCGACACCATCGCGCAGAACATCCTCGATATCGGCGACGACCTGATCGAACGCTGCATGATCGAAAGCGGGCTGCCGCGCGCGCGTCTCGAAGGCGAGCGCGGCCGCACGGTCGGCCAGTTGCGCATGTTCGCCGACGTCGTCCGCAACGGCGATTTCCTCGGCGTGCGCATCGATCCGGCGCAGCCTGAGCGCAAGCCGCTGCCGCGCGTCGATCTGCGTCTGCGTCATATCGGCGTCGGCCCGGTCGCGGTGTTCGGCGCGAGCAACTTCCCGCTCGCGTTCTCCGTCGCCGGCGGCGACACGGCCTCGGCGCTCGCCGCAGGCTGTCCGGTCATCGTCAAGGCGCACTCGGCGCATCCCGGCACGGCGGAACTCGTCGGCCGCGCGGTGCAGAAGGCCGTGAAGGACTGCGGCATGCCGGAGGGCACGTTCTCGCTGCTGTTCGACAGCGGCCGTGACGTCGGTCAGGGGCTCGTCGCCGACAACCGCATCAAGGCAGCAGGCTTCACCGGCTCGCGCGGCGGCGGCACGGCACTCATGAAGATCGCCGCGGCACGCGCCGAACCGATTCCCGTCTACGCGGAAATGAGCAGCATCAACCCGGTTCTGCTGTTCCCGAACGCGCTCAAGAACCGCGCGGAAGGCATCGCGAAGGCGTTCGTGTCGTCGCTGGTCCTCGGTGCGGGCCAGTTCTGCACGAATCCGGGTCTGCTGCTCGCCGTCGACGGTCCGGATCTCGACAAGTTCATCGCAGCGGCATCGGCGGCGCTGAACGAAACCGCCGCGCAGACGATGCTCACGCCGGGCATCTGCAAGACCTACCAGAGCGCCGTGGCGCGCGCCGCCGACCATGCGGGCGTGACGACCGCCGCACGCGGCGTCGAGGCGAAGGGCGACAATCAGGGCCAGTCGGCGCTGTTCGTCACCACCGCCGATGCGTTCCGCAAGAGCCACGAGTTGCAGGAAGAGATTTTCGGCGCGTCGTCGCTCGTCGTGCGCTGCCCCGACCTCGCGACGATGCTCGCGCTGATCGAATCGCTGGAAGGCCAGTTGACGTCGGCGCTGCATATCGACGAAGCCGACTACGCCGACGCGCGCAGCGTCCTGCCCGCGCTCGAGCGCCGCACCGGCCGCCTGCTGGTGAACGGCTTCGGCACGGGCGTGGAGGTCGGCCACGCGATGGTGCACGGCGGCCCGTTCCCGTCGACGGCGGATGGCCGCTCGACCTCGGTCGGCAGCCTCGCGATCAACCGCTTCCTGCGCCCGGTCAGCTATCAGGATCTGCCTGACGCGCTCCTGCCCGACGCGCTCAAGACGGAGAACCCGCTCGGCCTGAACCGCCGCATCGACGGCAAGCTGCAACTGGCGAAGTAAGGCTTTCGGTCGATCGAAACGGCCCGCGGCGTGAAATTCACGCCGCGGGCCGTTCGCTTTCGTTTTCATTTTCGGGTCGTCCGCGGCCGAAAGCCCTCTTTTCGGACGACGCTTCGGAACCCTTAGCGAATTTCGGCCACCTTACGAGTCCGGCGTTGGCGTGCAACAACGCTCGACCGCCGGCGGGAATCGCTTTGTCATCAGTGGGTTATCCGGCGAACGCACACCCTTGTCGTCTAACGGCTAGGGATTGGCGGTTCACAACCGCCGGCGGCATCCCAAAATGTCAGAAATATCGTGAGCGAAGAAGAGCGAGGCGCGGCGCGTGCCGATCCGACGCTTTCACATCGACATCAGGGCCATGCGCCGGACGTACGTTCCGACGCCATACGAAACACGACGAGACGCAATGGTGTAGTCGCTTAAGTTGGCGGCCCGGAATAGGTGCGAAAGGCAATTGACGTCCGATAGCGGTTGAACCATAGTCGGAATGTCGTTTCCCGTCAGCGCACATCGCGAACGAGGAAACAATACGAAGGATTGCTGCCGCGGGACCGCGTCCCTGCGATTACGCGCGCGACTCGGCGCGCATTGCGGCCACGCGAAATCGGCAAGCTCACGCACCTGTCCTTCGAGGGCTCCAGCATGACCACGCGTCTGACGTTTCCCGCATCCATGTTCTCCGTCGTCTGCCAGCGGTGCGGCAGCACGGTGCGCAAGAACGCCGACAGTTGCCCCAATTGCGGCGCCGACCGCAGCGCCGCGTTCGGCCAGAAGCGCGAGGCCCGCGCGGAGAAGCCGCGCGCGCAAATGTTCGAAGAGGCGGCCGCGCCGCTCGCATCGGCTGCGGCTTCCGCAACCCATTCCGCAGGCTCGATGGGCGCGCACGGGAGTTCTTCCGAGCGCGGGTCCGAACGCGTCGAGCCGGGCATGCGCTCGCGCTGGACGGAGCGCGCGAGCGAGCGCATCGCCCAGAAAGCGGCGGAATATCGCACGCGCCGTGCCGAGGAATCCGCGCGCAACGCCTACGCCGAATCCAGCAACGATTGGGACGCCCTGCCCGGCTCCGAGCGCTGGAACCAGAAGAAGACGATCATCGCGGGCGGATGCGGCCTCGTTTTGGTGCTCGGCGCGATGTTCTACTACCAGCTCGGCGATTCCGACAACGTCGGCACGCCTTCCGCCGAACACAGCGTCTCGGGCGCGATCGACTCGAAGGTCGGCGCACTGATGCGCGGCGCGACCGGCACATCCGATATGCCCGCCGCACCCGCAACGACCGAGCAGCGCGCGCCGACCATGACCCGCGCCCCCGCTTCCGGCGATGCGCTGCAGGACGTGCGCTTCGCGCTCGATCAACACGATCTCGCGAGCGCCCGTGCGCTAATGAGGGTCCTGCCGGCGCAGCAACAGGCGCGCGCGGACTACGAATCCCTGAAGGACGAGCTCGTCAAGCGCGAATCGCAGCGCGACGCCGCGTTGCAGCTCGCGCGCGCCTGCGAGCGGACCTCCGCCTGGGCGTGCGTGCAGCAGAATGCGGGCGAGGCGCTCGCGCTCGACGGCAGCAACATCGAATCGCAAGCGATGCTCGAGCGCGTGATCTCGCATGCGGGCTGGCTCGCACCGACGGCGGCAGCCGCGCTTGCGAAGAGGATGCCCGGCACGGCGCCCTCCGCAGGCGACACGACGAACACGGCCGCCGCAGCCGCGCCGCGGGCCGGCGCCGCCGCGCCCGCACCCGTTCCCGCTCAGGCAAACGTTGCAGCGGCCGCGCCCGGTGCGAAACCGAACGTCCTTGCGCAGAAACCTGCAACGGAGCGCCGCGCGGGGCAACGCAGCACTGCCGCACGCCAGGCCGAGGAAGACGCGCGGGCGGAGAAGATCGCGCGAGCCCAGGCGGCGACCAGCGCGCTCACCGCGTCGATCATGCCGCCCCTGCCGCCTACCGTCGCCACGACGATGACGGCGCCCGCGCCTTCCACGCAGGCGCCCAGGCAAGCGCCGGCGCCATCGGCACAGGCTGCGGCGCCATCGTCGCAGCAGCCGGCGGCGAAGAGCAACGCGGCGCCCGTCACGCAGGCAGCGCGCGCGCCTTACTACCTCGGCGACGAAGAAGCGCAGCCTTCCGGCGCGGCCAGCGCCCGGAGTACGAACCCGCGCGCACCCTACTATCTCGGTGACGAGCCGGCGCAGACCACACGTCCGGCCAACTCGCGCGGCGCGTATTACCTCGGCGAAGATCCGCCGCAGCCGTCCGCGCCGGCTCCGCGCGCCTCCGCGCCGCGCGCGGCTCAACCCGCGAACCAGAGCAGCGCGCTGCCGCCTGCCACCTCGACGATGCAAGCCGCCGTGCCGCGCACGCCCGCAGCCAGCGCACAGCCGGTCGCCCAGACAGCCACCGCTCAGCCGCAGCGCGTCCCGGTCGTCAGCCAGCCCGCCGCGCAGGCGAGCGCCGCGCCGCGCAGCGCGCAGCCGGCAACCGCCGCAACGGCGTCGCCCCCGTTTGCCGCCATGCCGGCGGGCTCGCATCTGGACTCCGACAAGACCGAGGAGCTCGAGCGCGCCATCAAGCAATACGGCTGGAGCGGCGGCGCACCGTCGCCGAAGCCGTCGCGTTAAAAAATAAAGAACGACGCAAGAACAAGTACATACAGAGACATCGGCACGGAAGGCACACACGCCACGCGGCTTCGCGTGAAGACGCATGTGAATGACCGTGCATGAGCAGATTGCGCGCGCCGCGAATGACTACCCGCATCGCGCGAGTTTAAAAAGCACCCGTTCCAACTCCGATCAAAGGGTCAATCATGTTCACCACGAAATGCATGCGCAACGCCGCACGGGGCGCGCTGGCGCTTCTCGCCATCGCCGGGCTGGCCGGCGCGGGATCGAGCTTCGCCGCCGATCCGATTCCCTACAAGATCACCACGGGCCAGGAACGCGGCACGTATATCCAGATCGGTCAGGACCTGTCGAAGTACGTGGCGGAGCCGGCGGGCATCGAACTGGAAGTGCTGCCGTCGAAAGGATCGGCGGAAAACGTGCAGCGCATGCGCTACGAACCCGGCGTGAAGTTCGCGCTGGTGCAATCGGACGTGTATCAGGCGTACATGGACATGGCGACCTCGGGCAACGCCGACGCCGGCAAGATCATCAAGCCGCTGCGGCTCATCATGCCGCTCTACGACGAAGAGATTTATTTCGTCACGCGCGCCGATTCGCCGATGAAGTACATCCACGAGATCAAGGGCAAGAACATCAGCGTCGGGCCGATCGGCAGCGGCACGGCGCAATCGGCGGAGACGCTGTATCGGCTGATGTTCGGCGAGCCGATCGCCGATGCGAACGAGCAGCATCTCAACAACGAGGATTCGCTCGCGCGGCTGATCGTCGGCAAGATCGATGTCGCGGTGATCGTCGCGGGGCAGCCCGCGAAGCTCTTTCAGGACATGAATCCCGAGTTGCTGAAGCAGATCAAGCTGCTGCGCCTCGATTCCGGCGCGCAGGAAACCGCGCGCGCGAAGCAGACGTACTTCCCCGCGACGATCCGCACGTCGAGCTATCCGAACTGGATTCAGGAAGACACGCCGACGCTCACCGTGAAAGCATTCCTCGTGACCTACGATTACGGCTTGCGCGGCACGGTCGGCGCGCTGTCGAAGTTCGCCGATTCGCTGTGCGCGAACTTCGACACGCTGCAGGCGCAGGGCCATCCGAAGTGGAAGCAGGTGCATCTCGAACTGCCGCCGCTCACGAAGGGCTGGAAATACTATCCGCCGATGGAAAAGCACTTGCGCGCGTGCATCGCGCAGCGCACGGCGGCGGCCGAGCAGTCGCAGAATCCGGCGCGCAAGGTCGCAACGCGTCAGGACGCGGCCGCGCAGAAGCCCAAAAAGGAGAGCTGCAGCGCACAGGAAAAGCTGCTGCTGTTGTGCGATCAGTGACGCGCGAAGCTAGCGCCTGAGCGTCGGCATGAGCGCGGCGAGGCGCGTCATGCCACGCTCGATCGCGTCGACGGTCGTGGCTCCATAGCCGAACAGCATGCCTTGCTGCGCAGGCTCGCCCGCGTAATACGCACCAATGCCGTACAGCCCGACCGACGCCTCGCGCGCCGCCGCGACCACGTCATCTTCACGCAATGAGCCGTTCAGCCGCGCGACGAGATGGATGCCCGCCGTTGCGGGCAGCGGCTCGAACCACGGCGCGAGCTCGCCGCGCAAGCGCTCGATCAGCACCGCGCGCCGCGCCGCGTACGCCTTGTGCATGCGGCGCAGATGCTTCGCGTATTCGCCATCGAGCATGAATGCGCCGAGCGCCGTTTGCGTCAGCATGCAACTGTGCCAGTCGCAGATCTGCTTCGCGGTCCAGAGCGGCTCCGACAGTGTCGCGGGCGGCACCACGTAGCCGAGCCGCAGATCGGGAAACAGCGTCTTCGAGAACGTGCCCAGATACGCGACGAGCCCCGCGCGATCCAGACTCTTCAGCGATTCCACCGGCCGGCCTTCGAAGCGGAATTCGCCGTCGTAGTCATCCTCGACGATCACCGCGCCGCGCTTCGCGGCCCACTCGAGCAGCTCGATGCGCCGCTCCAGGCTCATCGGCATGCCGAGCGGAAACTGGTGCGACGGCGTCACGTAGACGAGGCGCGTATTGCGCGGCAGTTTCTCCACGACGATGCCCTCGCCGTCCACCGGCACATGCGCGAGGCGCGCGCCCAGCGCCGCGAAGAGCGCGCGCGCGGGCGGATAGCCCGGCTCTTCGACCGCGACGACATCGCCCGGCTGGATCACGACGCGCGCGAGCAGGTCGAGCGCCTGCTGCGCGCCCTGCGTCACGAGCACGTCCTGCCAGTTGCACACGACCGCGCGGCTGAATGCGAGATAGCGCGCGATGCCGAGACGAAGCTCCTGCTCGCCGCCCGGATCGCGATAACCCGCGACGCCGCCGTTCGTGCGAGCCTGCGTGCGCAGCGCCTGATTCAGGCAGCGCCGCCAGGCATCGTAGGGAAAGAGCGATTTTTCGGTCACGCCGCCCTTGAAGTCGCAGTCGAGCGTTTCGCGGGCGGGCGGCATCGGCATCGCCATGCGCTCGGGCATCTTGCGCCAGATGCCGCTCGCGCGGGCGCGGGACGAGACCGGTTCGGTCAGCGCGGAAGGCAGCCGCGTGAGCCCTTCCGCGACAAAGGTGCCGTCGCCCGCGCGGGTGCGCAGAAAACCTTCCGCGATCAGGCGCTCGAAGACTTCGAGCGTGGTCTTGCGCGACACGCCGAGTTGCGCGGCGAGATCGCGCGTGGACGGCAGACGCGCATTCGCCGCGAGCCGCCCTTCGATGATGCCCGCGCGCAACTGGCCGTAGATCTGGCCGGTCAGGTCGCGGCGGCCGTGGAGGGTGATGTGGATGTCCAAGGAGTTCTGCCGGAAGTCCGCGCTTCGAGTGGCTACCTTAGCATGCGTATTTCCGTCTGTATCCTGAGGCCGGATCCGCTTACTGGGCTGCCCACAAGGATTCGTACATTCTCATGGTCAGCCGATACTCCGGCGAAGCGGGTGCGTCGCAAAGGAGGGGTTCGACTTCGTCCTGCACGATGCCGGGATTGCTCGCGAACAGCATGCGCCGAATCGCGCCCGTCAGACGACTCTGCCGCTCGCCCAACAACTGCGCCTGATCGAGTTCGCCATATTCGATCGTCGACTGGCTCATGTATTTTGGCGTGACGAGAAACGGTACGGTGATGTTCGCCTTCAGCGCGCCGGAGGCGATCCAGTCGCGATACAGAATATCGATCGGCATGTGCGCTTCCTGCGTGGCTTCGAAAAGCCGGCGCAAGCTGGCCTTGCCTTTCGGCGTGACCACATACCCCGCGGCGCAGAAAGCATAGATCGTTCGCGCATCGGGAAAGCCGATGCCGTCGAGCTGGTGGCGGTCCGGTTCGGCTGCGTCCGCTATCTTCCGATTGCGCATGTAACGTTCAGTGGTCCTGATCAGCAGCGGAATCTGATCGAAGAACGGACTGCAATCCAGAAAGAAGATGTCGAGTTCCGGCGTACTGTCGATGATATTGCTGATCACGCCTTCGTTTATGATGTCCGGAAAGTGGCGGCTGATGTCTACGTCGTCCTCGAGAATCACGGTCGCGGATGCTTCGTCAGCCTGAAGAATGACCTGCTCGTGCGAACGGCGGCATGCCCACACACCGTTCTGGCCGGTATTGTCGAACGGCCCTTCCAGCGCGCCGTTCACCGCGGGAAAGCGCCGGATGAAGTGGCCGCATCCGAGATCTTCGAGTTGCCGGTTCATCGACGCACGCCGATCCTCACTCCGGTCGAGGTTGATGAAGTAACCGTCAACTTTGATCATCTAGATACCTGCTCGCAGCCATATCCGCTGCTCATATACAAAGAATTTGCGAGCATATCCGTTGAACTCAATCAAAGTCCATAGCCTCCAACGAAACTGACAAAAACGCTCCGTTTCAGTTTCTGGCGTCCGATGCGTTGTCGCCGAATACTGATTGACTAAGCGCCACACCCTCCTCCGTCAACCACGCGTGTCCCGTGCCTTCCTCGCTCATCTGCACCTCGGCCAGCCCGCCATCCGCCAGCCCGGTCAGTTGCCGCCGCAATGCGCTCATCGGCAGGTCGGACTGCTTCGCGAGCTTCGCCAGCGACCATGCGCGCCCCGGCGTCTCGCTGTGCGCCCGCCAAAGCTGCGCCAGCACGGCGACGAGCGCCGGATCGATGTCATCGTTCACTTGAGAACTCCTTCACCAGCGCGCCGAGCCGCTGCAACGCGGCTTCGCTCTGCGATGTCCACGGATAACTGTAGTTGAGCCGGATGAAGTGGCTGAACGCATTGCGCGTCGAAAACATATAGCCCGGCCCGATGGTGATGCCGCAATCGAGCGCCGCGCGATATAGCCGCATCGAATCGACGCGCTCCGGCAGCTCGACCCACAGCACGTAGCCGCCCTGCGGGACGGACATTCGCGTGCCCGCCGGGAAGAACCGTTCGACCATCGCGCTCATGATGCGCGACTGCTGCCGGTACAGCTTGCGCACGCGCCGCAAATGCCGGTCGTAGCCATCCTGACGCAGATAATCCGCGATCGCGACCTGCGGCACGGACGGCGTCGTGAGCGTATTGAGGAATTTGAGCTTCTCGACCTGCGCGCGATACCGCCCGGGCATAGCCCAGCCGATCCGGTACGACGCCGTCAGGCTCTTCGAAAACGATGCGCAATGCAGCACGAGCCCTTTCGTGTCGAAGTTCTTGAGCGTCGACGGGCGTGCATCGCCGTAATAGAGCTCGTGATACACATCGTTTTCGATGACCGGAATCTCGTGCGCCGACAGCAGCTCGACGAGCCGGCGCTTGCGCTCGTCCGGCATCTGGAAGCCGAGCGGATTCTGAAAGTTCGGCATCACCATGCACGCGGCGATCTTTCTGCGCGCGATGATCTGCGCGAGCGCTTCGATATCGATGCCCTCCGCCGGATGCGTCGGCACTTCGATCGCGCGCATGCCGAGGCGCTCGATCGCGTGCAGCATCGCGTAGTAGGTCGGCGATTCGACCGCGACCGTGTCGCCCGGTTTCGCGACCGCCTGCAGGCTCAGATTGATCGCCTCGGTCGCACCGACGGTGATCACGATCTCATCCGGGTCGACCGGCACGCCGTTTTCCGCATAGCGCCGCGCGATCTGGCGAATCAGCTCGGGATTGCCCGGCGGCAGATCGTCGATGAGATTCCAGGTCGCATGCCGCCGCGCGATCGCGTTCGCATACTGGTTGATGCGCCGCCACGGGAACGGCTCGGGATCGGGATACGGCGAGCCGAACGGAACGGCGTCGTGCGCGCGGATGCTGCGCAAGGTCGAGAGCACGAGCCGGCTCACATCGACCTCCGACGCGACGGCCATCGCGCGTGCCGGACGCTTAGGCTCGGCCTTCAGCGTTTCCGGCTTCGCACGCACGAAGTAGCCGGACTGCGGGCGCGTCTCCAGAATGCCGCGGCTTTCCAGGATCGCGTAGGCGTGCAGCACGGTCTTGATGCTCACGTCGTAGCGCTGGCTGGCCTGCCGCACCGACGCGATTTTCTCGCCCGGCGCGAACACGCCGCGGCGCACGGCTTCCTCGATTTCATCGGCGAGCTTCTCGTAGAGCTTCAACGCGCGTTTTCCTTTCTGCTCGATATGAGTCGCAGTCTATGTCAAAACGTCGCAACTGTATCCCTCCGATTTCGCATTTTCTGTGCGCCGCGCTCGATTCGGAACACAGTACGCTTGAGTCATCGCATGCTCCGCCTTGAACCATCGCCATGAAGAAGCCTGAAGCCCGCATCGAACCGCGCATCGAGCCCCGCATCAAGCCCTATACGCATCCCGCCGCCGGCTGGGGCGCGCTGAAGCAGGTCGCCATCAATCTCGTCAAGGAGAGAGTCGCGGGCGGCAATTACCGGACGCTCTTCAGGCAGAACCAGCCCGACGGCTTCGATTGCCCCGGCTGCGCATGGCCGGACCGCGAGCACGCATCGACCTTCGAGTTCTGCGAGAACGGCGTGAAGGCCGTCGCCGCCGAGGCGACGAGCAAGCGCGTCACGCCCGCGTTCTTCGAAGCGAACACAGTGGCGTCGCTGATGACGCAAACGGATTACGAACTGGAGCAGCACGGACGGCTGACCGATCCGCTCGTCTACGATGCGAAGCGCGACCGCTATGTGCCGATCGAATGGGAGCAGGCGTTCGAGCTGATCGCCTGGCATCTGAAGAAGCTGCACGATCCGAATCAGGCGGCGTTCTATACGTCGGGACGCGCGAGCAACGAAGCCGCGTTTCTCTATCAATTGTTCGTGCGCATGTACGGCACCAACAATTTCCCCGATTGCTCGAACATGTGCCACGAAGCGACGAGCCGCGGCTTGCCGCACACGGTCGGCATCGGCAAGGGCACGGTCACGCTCGACGATTTCGAGCACGCCGACACGCTGCTGATCTTCGGCCAGAATCCGGCGACGAACCATCCACGCATGCTCGGCGAATTGCGCGATTGCGCGAAGCGCGGCGCGACCATCGTGTCGATCAATCCGCTGAAGGAGCGCGGCCTCGAACGCTTCGCGAGCCCGCAGCACGCGCTCGACATGCTGTCGCCGAAGGGCGTGAAGATCAGTTCGGTGTTCATCCGCCCCAAGGTGGGCGGCGACTTCGCTTTGATCAAGGGTGTGGCCAAGCGCGTGATCGAACTGGATGACGAAGCGCGCGCCAACGGCGGCGAGCGCGTGCTCGACATCGACTTCATTGCGGAGCATACGGTCGGCTTCGACGCGTTCGCCGACGACCTGCGCGCCGAAAGCTGGGATGCGATCGTCGCGGAATCGGGCGTGGACATGGACGGCATCCTCCAGCTCGCCGATATCTACGCAAAGGGCCGCGCGGTCATCGCAACATGGGGCATGGGCCTCACGCAGCACAAGAATTCGGTGCCGACGATTCAGCTCCTGTCGAACCTGATGATGATGCGCGGCAATATCGGCCGGCGCGGCGCGGGGCTATGCCCGGTGCGCGGCCATTCGAACGTGCAGGGCGACCGCACGGTGGGCATCGAGGAAAAGCCGACGCAGGCGTTTCTCGACCGGCTCGGCGCGGCCTACGACTTCGCGCCGCCGCGCGAGCACGGCTACGATGTGGTCGAAACGATTCACGCGATGCTCGAAGGCAAGGTGAAGGTGTTCATCGGGCTCGGCGGCAATTTTTCGATCGCGACGCCCGACACGCCGCGCACCTGGGAAGCGATGCGCGCGTGCGACCTCACCGTGCACATCACGACCAAGCTCAATCGCAGTCATCTCGTGCACGGCCGCGACGCGCTCATTCTTCCGACGCTCGGCCGCACGGAGATCGACTCGCAAAACGGCGTACCGCAAGGCGTGACGGTCGAGGATTCGATGAGCATGGTGCACATCTCCTACGGCATGAACAAGCCGGCGTCGCCGAACCTGCTGTCCGAAGTGGCGATCGTCGCGCGCATGGCGGATGCGGCGCTCGGCTCCGGCAAGGTCGACTGGCGCGCGCACGCGAACGACTACGCGCTGATTCGCGACGGCATCGAGAAAGTGATCGACGGCTTCGAGCGCTACAACGAGCGTCTGAAGCAGCCGGGCGGCTTCCATCTCGGCGTGGCCTCGCGCGATCGCGTCTGGAAGACGCCGAGCGGCAAGGCGCAGTTCATCGTGCACGAGATCGCCTTCGATACACCGATCCACCGCGCCCGCGCCCTTCACGGCGAGCGCCTGATGACGCTCATGACCACGCGCTCGCACGATCAGTACAACACAACGATCTACGGCCTCGACGATCGCTACCGCGGCGTGTACGGGCAGCGGCACGTTCTGTTCGCGAACCGCGAGGACATCGACATGCTTGGCTTCGAGCCTGGCGAACTCGTGGACATCACGAGCGTCTGGGACGACGGTGTAGTGCGCCGCGTGGACGGCTTTACGCTGGTCGAGTACGACATTCCGCGTGGCTGCCTCGGTGCGTACTATCCGGAGACCAACCCGCTCGTGCCGTTGTCGTCGGTCGCGGATGGCGCCGGCACGCCAACGTCGAAGTCCATTCCCGTGCTGTTGACGTCGTCGCTTCAGGCCGCGGCTGCCTGAAGACCGCATCCGCCGACATGCCGCACAGCGCGTGCAGACGTGCCCTCTGCAGCCGGCGGATGCGGCGTTCGAGCGCCTGCGCGCCGCTGAACCGGCGATCGACGAATGCGCCCAGCGTGGCGAGAATCAAGACCCATGCGATCGACCCGGCAGCGATGCTATTGAATTCACTGCTGAACCACACGCCGCCCAGCATGGCGGCAGCGAACACGAGCATGACCCATGCGAATGGCGGACACTGCTCGTTCTCGAAGTGGGCAATCCCGAAGACGCCCATACGCAACTGGTAACCGCTCACGGAATAGGCATTGATGGAATTATTCATTCCGTTCTCCA
The DNA here is from genome assembly GCF_001544695.2 of Caballeronia arvi. GTDB lineage: Bacteria > Pseudomonadota > Gammaproteobacteria > Burkholderiales > Burkholderiaceae > Caballeronia > Caballeronia arvi. Next base: position 5,038 of record NZ_FCOM02000040.1, on the reverse strand, counting down.
AACTGTTCTGGATTTGTGTTTCACAAATTTACCCAGTTGGAGACACAAGCAATACAAGACTATTCCGAACTACAGTTTCGGCGTAACACTGTTGACTTTTAGTGAAACGCCGAAACTTCAAGGCCCGCTATTTCGCGCCCGCAAACTCCTGAATGTCCGCATCGGCTTCGCCGGCGAGCGGCACCACACCCGAGGGCCCCGTCGCATGCGGCTGCAGCAGCAGCGCGACCAGTCCGCTCCAGCCGGTCTGATGCGATGCGCCCACGCCGCGCCCATTGTCGCCGTGAAAGTATTCGTGAAAAAGCACGAGATCGCGCGAGCGCGGATCGGCCTGCAGCAGCGGGTACGCCGCCATCACGGGCCGCTCGCCGTTCTTGTCGAGCAGAAACAGCGTCGTCACGCGGCGCGCGAGTTCGTCGGCGATCTGCGCGAGCGAGAACTTCTGCCCTGAGCCCGTCGGATACTCGACGCGGAAATCATCGCCGTAATAGCGATGAAACTCGTGAATCGATTCGATCAACAGATAGTTGACCGGCATCCACACCGGGCCGCGCCAGTTCGAATTGCCGCCGAACACGCGTGAGTCCGATTCGGCCGGCAGGTAACGGATGCTGAAGCTCTCGCTGTTGTGATAGAAGACGAACGGGTTATCGAGATGCACGCGCGAGAGCGCGCGCACGCCGTGATCGGAGAGGAATTCGGTTTCGTCGAGCATGCGCTTCAGCAGCGCCTTCATGCGGTGTCCGCGCAACAGCGACAACAGGACGCTGTTGCCCTGCCCCGACACGTTCCAGCGCGACACGAGCCGCGCGAGATCGGTGCGATGCTCCAGGAACCAGTGCAGGCGCTCGCGCAGTTCCGGCAGCGAGCGGTACACCTTCGGTTCCAGCACATGCACGGCGAAGAGCGGAATGAGCCCGACGATGGAGCGGATGCGCATCGGCACGTTGGAGCCGTCCGGCAGGCGCAGCTTGTCGTAGAAGAATTCGTCTTCGCTGTCCCAGAGTCCCGTGTCGCAGTTGTCCTCGCAGCTGACCGCTTCCGCGATATACAGAAAGTGCTCGAAGAACTTCACCGCGATATCGACGAACACCTTGTTCGCATACGCGAGCTCCAGCGCGATACGCATCAGGTCGAGCGCATACGCGGCCATCCATGCGGTGCCATCGGCCTGATCGATGTGACCGCCTGTCGGAAGCGGCGACGAGCGATCGAAGATGCCGACGTTGTCCAGCCCGAGAAAGCCGCCCTGAAAGATGTTCTTGCCGTCGGCGTCCTTGCGGTTCACCCACCACGAAAAATTCAGCAGCAGCTTGTGGAACACGAGTTCCAGAAAATCGCGATCGCCATGGCCGGTGATCGCCCGGTCGATCTCGTAGACGCGCCATGTCGCCCATGCGTGCACGGGCGGGTTCGCATCGCTGAACGCCCATTCGTAGGCGGGCAACTGGCCATTCGGATGCTGATAGCGGTCCTTCACGAGCAATAGCAACTGCCGCTTCGCGAACTCGGGATCGATCAGCGCGAACGCGGCCGCATGGAACGCGAGATCCCACGACGCGTACCACGGATACTCCCACTTGTCCGGCATCGATACGATGTCCGCGTTGCACAGATGCCGCCAGTCCGCGTTGCGCCCGGCGCGCCGCTGTTTCGGCGGCTTCGGCTGGAGCGGATCGCCGTCGAGCCAGCGCGTGACGTCGAACTGGTAGTACTGCTTCGACCACAGCATGCCCGCGAGCGCCTGTCGCTGGACGAGCCGCTGATCGGCATCGGCGATGTCGTGTTGCAGCGCGCCGTAGAACTCGTCCGCTTCCGCGAGCCGGCGCGCGAAGAGCGCATCGGCATCGAGCGGTACGGCGTCCGGCGCGGATTCCGGCCGCCAGCGCAGATACACCACGGCCTTGCCGTGCGCCTTGAGTTCGAGATGCGCGTGCGCCGCCGCGCGCGTGCCGGTGTCGCGGCGGATCGCGTCTTCGTCGTGATTCAGGAGGTAATCGTTGAAGCCGTCCTTGAACGGTCCCGCGCCTTCCATGCGAAAGAGTCGCCGAACGTTGGTCTCGTTTTCGCAGAACAGCCATTCGATGTTCGCGCCATCCGGCGACCATGCGGTGACGACCATCGGCTCGTGGCTGCCCTGTTGCGCGAGCACATACGTGCCTTCGCCCGCCACCGTCTCGATCTTCAGCGACGGCTTGACCGGCGCCGCCTTCCACGACCACGTGTTGCGCGCCCAGATCTGCGGCAGCACGTCGATCGGTGCGGCGACGTTGCCGCGATTCTCGATCGTCACGCGCATCAGGATGTCGTCGGCGGTGTGCTTCGCGTATTCGACCTGCACGTCGAAGTAGCGCTCGTCGTCGAACACGCCGGTGTCGAGCACTTCGTACTCGGGCATGTCGGCGCCACGGCGCGCGTTTTCATCGACGAGATCGGCGTACGGAAACGCCGCATGCGGATACTTGTAGAGCATGCGCATGTAGGAATGCGTCGGCGTGCCGTCGATGTAGAAGTAGAGTTCCTTGACGTCCTCGCCGTGATTGCCTTCCTGGTTCGTCAGACCGAAGAGCCGCTCCTTGATGATCGGATCGCAGCCGTTCCAGAGCGCGAGCGAGATGCACCAGTTGAGCTTGTCGTCGCCGAAGCCGGCAATACCGTCCTCGCCCCATCGATACGCGCGGCTGCGCGCATGATCGTGTGGAAGGTATTCCCACGCGGTGCCGAATTCGCTGTAATCCTCGCGCACCGTACCCCATTGACGCTCGCTCAGATACGGTCCCCAGCGCTGCCAGCGCGAGCATTCCTTCGAATGCAGCCGCGAGCCTTCGACGGTATCGATCTGATTGACGGGGCGCGATTTCGGCATGAGGCTCTCCTCGTTGGCGGCGTGCAGGCCGGCGGGCAAGACTCGTAATTTAGCGCGTTTGATGTCGGCACGCGCGCCGCGCGCTCAAGTCCCGCCGAGCAGCTTTTCGATGCGCATCAACTCCGCGAGCGACCACGCCTGGAACGGCGTGCCGCCGGGCGTGTAAGGCGCGTCGGCATCGGCGACTTCGCTGATGTGATCGAGGCCGTAGCGATCCAGATGCGCATACAGCGGCGTCAGAAAACGCTCGCGTGCGCCCGCTGCGCCGTGCACGCGCACCCACGCCTCGACGAACGGGCCGATCAGCCACGGCCACACGGTGCCTTCGTGATACGCGCCGTCGCGGTCGAGCACGCCGCCCGCATAGTGCGCCTTGTAGGCCGGATCGGACGGCGCGAGCGTGCGCAGCCCGAGCGGCGTCAGAAGCTGCGTTTCGACCTGTTCGACGACGGCGCGCGCGATCTCGCCATCGACGAGCGGAAACGGCAATCCGCCGACCGCGAAGATCTGATTCGGCCGGATGGCGTGATCGATCTTGCCGGGCGCGTGATCGGCGTCGATCACGTCGAAGAGCGTGTGCGTATCCGGATCGACGAAGCGCGCCGTGAACGATGCGCGCGCCTGATCGCACAACGCCTGCCAGCGCGGATTCCATGCGCTCGCGATGGACAGCGCGTTGATCCACAGCGCCTGAATCTCGACCGGCTTGCCGATGCGCGGCGTGACGACCCAGTCGCCCGCTTTCGCGTCCATCCACGTCAGTTGCACGCCGGGAACGCCCGCGCGCAGCAGGCCGTCCGTATCGGCGGCGATGTTGAAGCGCGTGCCGCGCGAATAGCCGTCGAGGATCGCGTCGGCGGCGCGTTGCAGCCGGCTCGTGGTCGCGGCGTGCGCGTGCCCCGTCGCCAGATAGTCGTGCACGGCGACGACGAACCACAGCGAGGCATCGACGGAGTTGTATTCCGGCAGGCCGCCGCTGTCGGGGAAGCGGTTCGGCACCATGCCTTCGGAGATCGTGTCGGCCCATTCGAGCAGGATCGATTCCGCTTCCTGATGCCGGCCCGACGCGAGCAGCAGGCCGCGCATCGAGATGAAGGTGTCGCGACCCCAGTCGGTGAACCACGGAAAGCCCGCGATGATCGTTTTGCCGACGTTGCGCGTGACGACGTACGCATCGGCGCTGCGCGCGAGCCGCGAGCCGAGCGCCGCGCGGCGTTCCGTTTCCCGCGACGCGAGACGCGCTGCGTGTTCTTTTGCACTGTCTTCGAACGGCTTCTCGTGACCGGAGTGTGCGTGCAGGATCAACACCGCTTCGTCGTGGGAAAGATCGAAGGTGAAGACGCCGGGCGCCGCGAGGTCTTCGATGAAATCGAGACCGCGCTCGCGTTCGCGCACGTAGCAGAAGTTGCGGTACCAGTCGGGCGCGTGTGCGTAGGCGCCGTTCGATGTCGCGCAGATCGTGGGCAGATCGCCGTAGGGTTGCCATTGCACGCGTTCGCCTTCGAGCGTGGCGTCGAAGGAAAATGCGGGATTTTCGTGATGCAGCGCGTGGTAGTCGCGGCCCGACAGGAGCGGACGCACTTCGAGTTTTGCGAGGGTGTTCGATGCGTTCTCGATGCGCCAGCGCAGCACGGTCTCGCGGGTTTCCTTCGCGACGAACGTTTCCGCGATCACGGTCGTGTTGTCATCGATTTGATAGCGCCAGGTGGGCCACGGATCGGTGTCGAAGGAGAGCAGACTCGCGGAGGTGTCGGGATAGAGCACGTCGGGGGCGTAGCGCTGCATCGTCAGAGGGAAGCGTGTGCCGTTCATGTCGAGCCAGGCTCCGATGCCGTTGACGAGTACGACGCGGCCGGCGGGCGGTTGGGTCGCTGTGAGCAGCAGCGCGTGGTAGCGACGCGTGCGCGTTGTGCCGACCGTGCCGGAAGCGAAGCCGCCGCTGGCGTCGGGTTCTAGCCATTCGGCTTCCTGGTCTTGTCCGTCGATGGGGCGGGTTAGTCGGGTCATTTGGCTTTGCGCTTCTATGAAAACCTGCTTTCGCGTCGGTTTATTTGCTTCGCCCCTATGCGGGGCGGCAGTCACTTTCTTTGCTGCTGTGTATAGACCGGAGACATGGGTAACACCTGTTCCAGGACATGGGTAACACTTCCGGACGAATGGTTCGTCCGGGAG
>NZ_FCOM02000042.1 GCF_001544695.2 Caballeronia arvi | reverse complement strand
GCCTCGTGAGTTTCGTCGGCAAGCAGTTTCTCCAACCTAAGCGTGACCGGGTGTCCGGTTATGCGGGGGCAAGTCCAGTGGCTCAGTTGCCAGTCGCTCCCGAAGTCGATGGGGGGCGGCGGCGCCAGCGGGACTGAGCTAGCAGTTCGCAGGGAGCCGCACTTTAAATTCCTGGAACCAAAATAGCATCGAACGGTATTCGCCCGAAAGTGTTCGAGCGTAGCTACGGTTCCGAAAGGCTCGGTTGGCCGGAGGTTGACTCTAAACGATGCAACACGAAGGTCGCGTTCGCACCAGGCTTCGCTACGTCCGGCGCGTGATGGCCTCGGGACTCTCGCTCGACGATGACCCATTTCTGGACAGCACCGGCTTCTCGATAAACCCCGTCAGATTTTGCATCGAGCGCGGAATCGATTGGTCGAACGCGGAGGTGATGGCTCAAAAAACGTAGGCGAGACGGGCTTTGGGCACTTCAAGGCCCAGAACGACGTTTTAAGGTTAATGGTGGTAGAGCCGTGGGAATCAGTTAACCTTCCGACGAACCCGCGCTGTCGGACCTAACCCCCTTTGCCCTACAAATGGAAAACGAATTCTTTTTCACCCAGCCAACGCCGGGTGGCTACCGACGTACCCTTGCAAGCCGAACCGCGGCAATCTTGCGAGAAATTGAGTCCAAGTACGGCACCCGCGACGAAGAATACACGCTAGTAGGCGTCGAGTTCGAACCTACCGGCCCCCGAATCTGGTATCCGGGCAGTGGAAAGCACATCGCCATACAACTTTCGACTTCGGCGCAGGACTACTGGTTGCAAGCCGAATATCAGCTTGCCCACGAGTGTGTTCACCTGTTGGCACCGAGTGGCGGCGCAAATGCACCGGTCATGGAAGAAGGACTCGCGACTCTCTTTGCTAATGATTGGCTGCGCCGAGAGCACAACTTTCCTTACACCCCGACTGATGCCCGATACGCCAGCGTGCTGGAAGCTGTAGAACAGCTCCTCAAGCTATACCCGGACGCCATTACTTTGTTGCGGAGCGTTGAGCGAGCGTTCTTCAAAATGAGCGTCGAAACGTTTGACCGAGCGGGCCTTAAAAATGTACTGCCGGACTTACGCGAGCGGCTCGTGACGCCATTCCGCGAGTATATGGTTGCTTGACCCAACAGTGCTCACGGCCGACGAAGGCCGCGGGCGCCCCCAGCTCAATGCTGCAGTCCAATTGGCTTCACCCGCGCCTTGCACCTCTGCGCTATTGACCGTCCGAGCAGTCAGCGCCGCAATTGGACCTTCCGTCCGCGAAAGGACCTCGACCGCCTCGCGCCGCGGCGATTTGCGGCGCCACTTCCTTGAGCAGCCCGGCCAGCCGGCTCGCGAAGTCGTCGATGTCATCAACGCCAGCCCTCGGGTAATAGAGCTCACGTGCTGACACCTTTACTTTGCGCAAGATAGCCTCAGCAGCTTCGTCATCAATGTCAAGTTCAGCGTTCAGCTCGTCGAGAAACCGGTCGTAGCGCTCCTCGATGTGGAACTGGTCCAGCTCGTCGTCCCACTCGGTCGGAAACGAGGGCTCAAGGGTCCGTAAATCCCAGAGGGCAGCCCAGTCTCTGTAGCCGTACATTCGACACAAGAGATTCGTGGCACCCCAGTGGGTGATGCCTTTTGGTGCCAATTGCCGAGCGAAGCTCCTTGGCCTTGTCTTTGAAACAAGGAAAGCTCGGGGGCGAAAAAATTGAGTCCACGGTACACCTCTGCCAACAGTGCCCGCCGTCTTCGCGGGCGTGCTCGAATCGGGCGCGTCGTGATTACTACGCCGAGGGCTGGGAGCCCGCGCCCGGGTTCGCCCTGCGAGCAGCCAGTGCCTCCATGTACTTGGCGTACTCAACGACAGAAGCAGCGTCGGGCGGTCTTGCGCATGCTGCATACGCAGAGCAAGTCGAACAACTTGCGTACTCTGCGAACGGCTCGGAGGACTATGCGGTTCTACGCGAGGTCAACCAGCACGACGAATGCAACGATTTCTACCAAGTCGAAAAGAACCCATACATACGCTTGGCGAGCTCCGCGACACGCTTCCGAAGCTACAACGCCAAGTGACGACTGAACCCTCAAGGCCAGAAACGCAGCTTGCCCGAATCCCGAAACCTTAGTGCGCGTAAAACGTTGATGATTTCAACGCTAAGCAAGCAGTCTCTTCTGCTTAATTTCGGTACTCTCTTTTTTGTTGATAACGACGTATCCGATGTCCTCGTGGTTGTCTAAGGACTCTTGTTTTGGATGGTTGTAATACGAATGCGTTCCGGCCGAGAAGAACGCAATTGAGGAATCTGACACTGGATTGACCACCTGGTCAGCGCTGGCTGCATCGCCGTGATGGGGCACAACCACGGCATCGTATTTTGCGGCGCTGAGCGCTCTCATCTCGCTCCCGCCATCGGTCGGAAAGCGCCTGTACGTGTAGTCACCCGGAAGCAGCGCTATTTTGCCTCGCGTACGACATACCGCGACCAAGCATTCACCGTTCTTGTTCGAGAAGTGGGGCGAGCTTCGAACGACACGCAGATTCGCGCTAGCAACTGTGTCATCAAGCAGCGTAGCGGTCGTAATGGGCGTCACTTTTGCTTTAATGATACTGCTTTTGAATGGCAGACTAGGATAGTTGCCAGGTACGAAAATCTTGTCTACGCGGTCTAGAAACTCCGCATCCCAATCGAGTAGTCTCCAGTGGTCGACATCAAAGTGAGAAAGAACCATCGACAACGGGCTAAGCCGTTTGACCAGTGTCATGAACTCGTTAACGAAACTCTTTTGGTTATATATCTTCCGAATAACCGGGGTTCCGGCTCCGGCGTCCAGAACGAAGCCCGACTTTCCATTGTGAAACACCGAACACATCCCTTGGCCAACATGGAACGCGTCAAGTACATAGTGCGATGACGAAGGAGTATGATGCGGTCGAACAGCCGGAACTGTATGCGAGCGAGGAATTGCCCTTCCATCAATGGGAACAACTCTTTGAATTTCGAGAAATGTCGGAGCCGACCCCAGAAACAACGGATAGGCGTAAGCTTGACCGTCGTCTGCGCTTACGTCTGAACGATATGACACCTCAAGCCATTCGGGTTCGGAGTCACGAAACCGGTCGCGAGTCAGATATATGTCGTTCAGCTTCAGCACCTCCCACGCCGGCCATTCGATATCCATGATGAAGACGTCGAAGGTTGAGTTCGTTGAATTCTCTTCAAGGCTCTGTACAAACTGAGCTTCCGAGATTCCGAATAGACGAACACAACGCCTGTTGTTGTGGTAGTCGGATTCCGCGTCAACTGCTTCCAGCTTGCAGTACATCCTTCCGTCTGGAATCGGATGTTGCTTTCTTTCCTTGACCAGATTTTCTCCCGTCTGCGGTACGCCCCTCGCTATACGCTTGACGTCGACGTTTTCGACGGCCTTTTGCTGCCCGTTATTCATAATTCGGCATCTCGACTTTGATGGCAGGCCCGATGCGCTCGAACGCTTCAGCGGTCGCTCCACCGGCGCTCGGCAATTTATCGTGTAGGTGGCTGTTGCGTCGTAACCGCACCCGGCGTTCCTTCTGGCGCCTTTTCGGACGTAGCACCTTTAGCCGTTTCAATCGCCTTATCGAACAGCCGGTCTTGGCGCGTCGAAAGGTAGTTCGAGTACACGGCGTTGGCAGTGGTGCTCATGAACCCGACACCGGCCAGCCAGCATGCGATGAAAGCGAACGAAAGATACTTGAGCCAAGTCGTCGCTTGCACGTGTACATTTTTGTGAGCTGTAAGTTTGACCAAGCCGCCGACAGCGACTCCCGCACACAGGGCAGCAAGTCCGAAGGCGGTCCAAGCAGGCAAAAAGCGTGACAGCGCCCAGCCGAATGTGGCAGTAACCGCCGTGAATGGCAAGAACATGTGCAGAAGGCAGTACTTACCCACGTGCTTACGTCGTTCGATTTCCGCGGAACGCTTGGCCTCTTGCTCTCGCATTTCTTCGAGCCTCTTCTGCGCTGATTCGAGTTGCACGCGCATCGCGCCAATCTCCGCTGACGCGCGCGAGAGCGAATGCTGGTTTGCGTTCGCGACATGCTGATGTTGGGTCGCAGCGTGCGTCAACGCTTTTTCCTGCGTGGCAATCTTCTCGACAAGAGCGGTTCGTCGCATCCGCTCTTGCCTAAGTTGGGCGCTCAAGACCTCTGCCCGCTCCGCAGTGTCCTTGTGAATTGCAAGCAACTCGTCTCGAACAATCTCGGTTTGTGCCGCCTCGTCAGGGGCTTGGGCAAACCGGGTGCGCAACGCGCTATCGAGCAGCAGCGACTGCAACTCGTCGGCAGTGAAGTCTCCGACGTTCTCGATTCGGGCCAACCTACTGATAATCTCGACGCTGACATTCTCCGTCTCGCGGTCAAATTCAGGAAAGAGCAGCGGCAATCTTAGGCTGCTGAACAGCGCCTCTTCAAATTGCGGAGAACGAGGAGTCCAGAACTGTGCATATTGAACGAAGGTGCTTGGGTCAATACAAACGGGTACCCAGTTAGGTACACGGTTGCTCTTGAATGCATCGAACGCAATCATCCGGCGGTCCAGAGTAACGAACCACTCCTTGGCTTCAAGGGGAGATGCGAGTCCGGGCTCTCGCTGGCTATGTACGCAATGCCAGACATAGACGTCGTGAAAGATGATGTGGTGCGGCTTGCGCTTGTTCTCTGGAATGTTGCGAGCCTCCCACTCTTCCGTGTTGAGGACGTCATCGATGACGGTTTGGTCTTGGCGTCCTACCAAGAGACTCCGGTCAATTACTTCGATGCCGCGACTCTTGAGGACGCTCTTCAGGCCCTTGATATAAGGGGAAAAGTATGCTTCGGCGCTTAGAGGTTCAGGCGACTTTGCCGCTGCCTCCAAGTACTTCGCGCGTATGCCTGAAAGGTTTGCGCGCCGCGCGGCCGTCGCCAAGCTTTTAGGATAAGGCAATCCCCCCATCGAGCTTGCTGCGTTCGACAACACGCGCATCGCTTCCTCGATGGTGTCCGGAAAAACGAAGAGCTTAACCTTGACCGGAGCTGCTGGGTCTTGATTGAGTGATAGTAAGCCTTCAATACTGTTGTCGGCGTCGCTTTCGCATAACCCTAATACTGAAAAGAGTGTGTTCGTGTCGAGAAACAAGCGAATCGAACTCTGACTTGCGCGTTGTCTGTCGAGAGCCCGAATAGTTCTTTCGTCGAGACCTACGGCAGCGACAAAAAATGAGGCTGCGACGCGCTTGAGTATGAACTGACGGACGTGAGATACGGAGGGGTTGAGAAATTCGACGACGGCCCGCGAGACATCATCATGAACCTCTGCGGGCAGCGCATCGAGAAGCGGCTGCAGGGTTTCGCGCGTGCTGAGTGGTCCAGAGCCCGACAGTAAATTGAGCGTATTCGCACCAGCATTGCGGACCATGGGCTGAAGATACAGGTCAAGAAACTTTTGCCAGATTTCCTGGCCGTCCAGTCCCGGTGCATAAGTGCTTACGCGCGAGACGAAATCAGCCTCCGTTGCGCGTTCTTCTGCCTCGGTCGCTGCGACTGCTCTATTTATGTCTTTGAGTTGAGATTCTGGAACGCGAAAACAGCCTTTCGGCTGTTCAATGACTTCGCGCTTCGCAGCAAGCGCGCTCAAAACGTTCTTCAGCTCGGCACTACCAAAGTCATGTGATGTGCTCGCTGTTATCTCATTCCGTATCTGTTCTTGTCGCATCGATTTCCCGGCGCGAGCTAGCACCGAGAGAACGATTTTTCCGAGGGTCTTTCGTACCCAGCCGCTCTCGTTCAGCTCCACGTAATGGACGAGCGAGACAAGTTCAGTAGTCAGTCTTAGTTGCTGTGTCATTGTTATAAAGCTAGGTCTTCCCCGTTCCATCTGTTCCCCGTTTGCGGTGAAGCATCAGGTGTACGGCTAGATGAGTCTCTTTTTTGTAAGGTGCCTACGTCCGTCCCTAGCGAAGTGCATCTTCGCGTGTCGCTTCCGTGATGTCCGAAGCGAGGTTGTCGACTCGGCAGGCGTCAATCTTCCGTCGCGGCATTAGAGGCCGCCAATGTCGACATCGATTGCAATCTCCGGCACGATGATTTGTTCGATGGGCGTATAGACGTCGGTGTCAACGTCGTCCGCGACTTTCAAGGAAACGACCAGCGCGTACCGCGCCTTTTGCGACCACTGTTTAACTTGTTCCCAGTCCTTCCACCAGCCCCCCACCGCGAAAACGGCCACGTGCGACTTCGACGCCAACTGCGCAGCTGTGCCGGTCCAGACGTCGGAGTGAAGCGAGCCGCGGGAGCGCAACTGCAGGCCATAGCGCCATTGCGCCGAATCGGGGTCCCCGAATCCCGCTTCACCGACCATCCGCTCTGCTTTGTTAATGCGCTTGCGAAACTCGTCGTCGTCCTCGGTAGCGGCCTTCACCGCGAAGCGCAGCGCGTGCGACTGATATCGAAACTTGCTCTGCCAACCGCGGGAGCTTGGGTTGGGTTCGACGAAGTAAGAGAGCGTCACGCGCATTTCGACTTGCGTTTCACCCAGAGCCATAAGCTCATCCTCTGGCCATGGAAGGTCATGCAATTGCATCTGGCCTAGCGTGATGGCTCCCTTAGCCCCCCGAATGTACGGATTGAACTCGTGCTGGATGACGAGCGTCGGTCGATGGGCGGTCGAGTATTCGGCCTGCTCCATACTGACCTTTCCGTAGCCGAACTTACGCAGGAGGTTTTCTCTATCTTCCTTCTTCGGATTAGCAGGTAAGCTGGCCTGCATGGCCGGAGTGTATTCCGCACTATTGACTACGAGGGCGCGGATGGTTTCGGGCCAATAGTCGGGATAGCGCGCGCAGATGTACGCGCAAATGCGAGCAACTTCCGCCGCCGCCGCACTCGTGTCTCCTGTAACCATGAACGGCTCATCAAGCGGGGTGTTCGACGTAGTCAGCAGGCGGAGCGACTCGGGTCCGGTATCGACCATCCCCAAGCCATCGAGCGAGCCGTTGCCACCCTCGGCGACGACGTCAGGTTTGAACGGCCAAGCCGAACCCGTCCAGAGCATCGACGTAGTCGACGAAGGCGACAAGTGCCCATGCGATGCGATGGCTTTGTAGCCCTTATGCTTTTTCGCGTCGATGTCGACAAGATGCGTGCATGCCCCGACTGTCAGCGCGTTCCACGATTGCGCCGGATTCTGAACGGGGCTCAATTCGTTCTTCTTTGGATACTCAATCCATTCCGGCCATTCCACGTTCCCAGCTGAGAGCACGAACAGCCGCGGAATGCGCGGACCGGCTTCAACACCGGCTTTGAGCGTCGGAATATCCCTTGCCGCTCGCCCGAAGGCAAGCTGGTCGATGGATGCAGACCACTCCGATGGATTCCCTTCAAGGTGGCCGACGGACGTAGTCATCATCGCGAAGACTCGAGCGCGCTTCGGATTTGTCACCTCGACGCGACTCACCGAGTCAATTGTGACAGCGCCCCAGAGCTTCGGAGAGTTTACGCCCTTCGGCGGATATATCTTGACCGACTCAAGCCGGTGAGGGAGTTCGACGTACTCTTGCGAGTTCAGCGCTGCGGGCAAATCTCCATAGAGCGCGATGCCGGCCATGCCGCTACCGTGACCCTCCTCATCATGCTTCGGCCACGTCGGATGATAGGTGTGCATGTCCTGCTCGACGAGCGCGAGCTCGAGCAACGGATGACCGTTGTTCACCCCGGTATCAAGAATGCACACGTGCGGCGCTTCGGCGCCTCCGACCGTCGTTCGCTCGACCAGGTCCAAAATCCAGTCCGCCTGCTCCGCCGGCGTGAGTTCGCCGACGAAAAATTCTGCATTCGGCTCGACGTACTTGATTTCCGCAATCATGTCGAGAAGCTCGACTGCTTGCTCGAACGCAGGTCGATTGCCACATGCGGCCACCACAAGGCGCCCAGGAAATTGAACGAAACCGGGCACGACTTCGATGCCCACCTTAGCTGCTTCCGTTGCAAAATCGGTGGCGACGGCAGCGGCATTGCCGGCAGTATGGCGCAGCCAGACCTGTAGCCAGTGACTCTCGTCGTCTTGAGGCGGCTCAGCCGAATCGGTCCAGAGTTCTTCGAACGCAATGCGCCGCAAATTCTCGATTGCATTCACGAGCGACGCGTTCTTAGGCTTCCCCGATTTGCTGTTCTGTTCGATGTACTCGGTGACTCGCTTCACGAACGCAGAAAGCCTACCGTCCGGAACATGGAGCACTGCAACGTCGTGGTCTTCATGCGTGGTGACGGTGAGGAGCTGTATCCCGTCCTTAGCATACTCAATACCGCTGTAGTCGTAGGCGTTAGGCGGTCGGAATTCAATGGCGACGCGGATGCCGCGGCGCTCGGGGAGTCCAAGCTTCGCGCGCTGCTTTTCGAGCTCCTCTATGTCGACGCCGAGTCCCTGAATTTGCTTCAGCAAGCGTTGCCCATGGGCACCACGGTCCGCGCGTTGCGGCGCAGGTTCCCGGATAACATTCAGTGGAGAGCGAAATTTGACCCCGGTCACGTATCCATCGATGGACAGGTGACGTTTAAGCTCGTCTGCCATTCTCTCAAGCTCTTTTCGTCTTATGAGCTTAAGAGTATAGAGGACTTTTTACGGGTTTCTACACGCGAAAGTCGCGCCCGCGAGCGCGTTCTTCCAGATGTCGAGCGACGCTTTCATGGCGGACCGTTCTCTCCCCTTCCATGACCGCATCCTTGAGAGCATCGAGGCAAGCTTTGACGATATCGGCGTGGGATTCGCCTCGTCCGATGCCTGCGAGTCGTTTGAAGTCAATTTCCGGTGAGACGAATGTGCCAAGGCTATTTTTTAAGAGCGCCTCAATTTGTGGTTCGTCCGGGGCATCGTACTGAATCACATCATCAAACCGCCGAAACAATGCCGTGTCCAAATCCTTTCCATGATTCGTAGCCGCAAGCAGAAGACTGTCCGAAGTGTCCTGCTCGATAAGTTGCAGGAACATGTTCAAGGTCCGGCGCATTTCCGCGACGTCATGCTGGCTACCTCGCTGCAGGCCCAGCGAATCGAATTCATCAAAGAAGTACACGCCGCGCGTTGTTTTCAGCGCTTCGAATACGAGGCGAAGCTTAGATGCACTTTCGCCCATGAACTTTGTAATCAGACTGTCAAACCGTGCGGTGAAAAGCGGCAGTCGTAGTTCACCCGCAAGCGCAGCAGCGGTCATTGTTTTACCGGTTCCGGGCGGCCCGACAAGCAGAAGCTTGCGACGAGGGCTCAGGCCGTGCAGACGCAATTGTTCGTGGTGGCGCTGCTCTCGCAGAACCCGTCCAAGTTTCTGCCGAACGCCCTCAGACAGCACCATTTGCTGCAGGTGCTCCTGCGGGTACTGAACCGTCAGCAGCTCAGAGAGCTCTCCCTTCGGTTGAGCGAGGGGAATGGGCCGAGCGGTCGCCTTTCCACGTGCCCCAACCTTCAGTGTCGGCTTACCAACTTTGGCCGCATCCACCAAGTCGCGCAGCTCGGCTGCCAACTTGGTGTGTCCGCGGTGCGCTTCGTCAGCCGCCATCTGCATAGCCACTGCGAAAAAATGCTCGTGGTTGTCACCAGCATATGCACGCAGCAGGGCTTTGAGTTGGTCTGAACGGGCCATTTGAACCTCAAAAAGTCTTGTCTCGAAGTATAGACTTCCGATGACTTAGAAGTTGCTATTATAGCAACTATGTTGCTACTACAGCATTCGAACTTATGTTTCCTCCTCGCAGTCAAGGTGAGCTCCTTAAATGGACCCGCGGTTCGAGTACTCAGGCAGACTTCGCTGCCGCGACCGGCGTGAGCAAATCCGCGCTCTCCCGTTACGAAACGGAACAGCTCGGCGCGCCAACACGGCTAATCAACTACTGCCTAGCCCGTTTAGCAGAAACCGTGAGCGAGCATGACCACGCTGAGAACGGTTTGAAGGGCGCACTCGAGACCGCGAAGCGCACCGTGTCGATGCTCGAAGCTCTCTCTGAGCGATAGGTGTCGCCCCTGGAAGCCCGACGACAGTCTAGTTTTCGAATGAGACGTCTTCCGTCTCAGCCGAAATTTGACGCGGGTTGAGTCGGTTTGGCCCCGCCTGCGCCTGGCTTGGAGATGCTCCTACGAAGGATGGCCACTCAAGTCATGCGCTTGCGCTGTTCTGTTGTCTGCCTGCAAGCAGCGCGGCATACTGAGTGGGCGTGTAGCTCACACGGGAGACGCTGCCATGCCGGTATTAGTCATAGCAAACAGCAAAGGCGGCACCGGTCGCACGACACTTGCAGGCGAAATCTCAGTCGGACTCGGATTTCGACGAGGCGGACGAGTTGTGCTGGCAGACTTGTGTAGGGAACAAACTCTACGCGCATGGTGGGCCGAACGGTCGGACCCAAACCCTCAGATGTTCGATGGGAGCAACGCTCAAGCCTTAAGGCAATGGCTTGCTGGCGATGCAATTAGTGACGGCTCGTGGGTCATTGTGGACACCCCGTCTCATGACCTCGCCGCGACGGCAGCGGCGATTTCACTCGCCGATTTCGTCCTCATTCCCGTCGGCGACACAGCCTTCGAAATGCCGCCGGCAATACGCACGGCAGCTGAATGCGTTCGGTTAGAGAAGAGATTTGCGTTTGTTTTCACGCGGGTCGGGCTGTCGAGAGAAACCGTCTCCTGGCTTCTTCAATTGGTCAAGCACGGCCCGATGCTAGAAGCGTTTATTCGGAATCTGTCCGCGTACGGGCGCCTTGACCGGCCCGGATTGTCTGTGTTCGACGCTGGAGGCGACAAGGAGGCCCGTGAAGACATGCTCCAGGTCGTTGAATGCGTGTTGGACGAGTTTCCGGATGAACGGCGCTTTGCGCGAAAGGGTGCAAGCATCTACGACATCCAGAACTTTCGGCGTTGGGCGGGGCGAGGCGCGCTGACCTCGTAACGCCACCGCGATGGTGAAACCTCTCGAGAGGAGCTGAAAGCCAACGACTTGGACGACGGCACGCGTCGCACGGGTCGTAGTCAAGATTCAGTTCTTCGACTGCCCGCCCCCAGCACCTTTATTGCTTCGCGCGGCCAACAAAAGCGTCTCCAGCTGTCTGGCGTGCTGCACTCGTCGCCGAGAAAGGCCCCCCATCACGCGATGTCCGCTTCTCGCTCTCGCGATGCCTCACCTCCATGTCGGGGCTCGGCACACCCAGAACAATAGACAGCCAGTTCACGCTCGTCGACAACTCCTTAGCGAGCTTAAGGAAAACCGCTCGAACGAAGACCCGGTCTCTACCGCAACCCTATTTTGCGATAGGTAAATTGAAATGAGCACGCTGACTATTGTTGACCTCCGTCATGAGGAAGAACTGTGCTCGACCGCATGCGCCGCCGGCTCCTTTTCCTCACTGCAACTTTCTCGTGCAAGCAGGGCGCTCGTAGTTCCCTTGCGAAGTCTAGAGATACAGTTTCATACTTTACCCGAGCTGCCGATGAGCCTAACGACGGCCCTCGATTGATGGAACCGGCCCGGCGGGATACTGCGAAGAGCCGCACCGTGACCTCGAAAGCGAAAAAACCACGTTAGTCCGGAGGTGCTTTCCCATGCGACACGTCGTGCGCACCGTTGTCGCCAGCCTCATCATCGGCTTGTGGGCGCTGTGCGCGGCGCCGACAGCATCCTCTTTTAATTGGGGTGCGCTTTCCAAGGGAGCTGGGAGTGCCGAGACACGGTACGGCGCTAGGGAACTGGAAAGGCTTCCTGCAAACGGCAAAGGGCTGCTTGAGCGCGAAGCGGAAACCGGGACCCTCAAGCTGTGGGCGCTCGGACGTCCGATTCAACTGGATGACAAACTGCTCAGTACCGACGCGGAGGCGGCGTTCAAATTGGCGCCGGTCAGTCGACGAACTCGATATGTGGAGCCGCGCGACGACGGCAGCTTCCAAGTAGTCACGCGGGATAACGGTGCTTTCCAGGCCCAGACGCTCTTCAACAGGGACTTGGAGGAATGGCTGGCCCAATCGCCCGTGGGGGTCGATGGCTCGCTCACCCTAATTGATGGCCGATTGTTTGCTCAAACTAAGACGGTAGTACCAGAAGGTTCGGCCTGGCTCATTAACGACAAGCGGCTGGCTTATCTGACCAAGGAGGCCGACGGTGCGCTGTCGGTCGAGATGCGCTCCGGCCTGCGCATTCCCGTGGAGAGCCAAATCGACGACCTGGTCGCGGTCGAGCAGATGTTGCAAGGTTCGATGAGCGCTGGGGACGTAGTGTACGTGGCCGCCTTTGGCCGACGCGACAGCGGGCGCATTCGAGAAATCAGCCGCGCCACGCAGGACAAAGCTTTGCCCATCAACAATTTTCTGGACAAAAGCGGTGAGCTAAAGTTTGGCAAAGTGAGCAACAAGACCGTCGTCGTGGTCGGACACATCGACGAGGCAGAGTATTTGCTGCGCGGCACCGGCAAAGAAGCTGACGTGCGCGTTTCGATGGCCAAACTAAAAGCCGCAGCGACGCTCAACGGCAATAAGCTAATCACCTTGGGCTGTTCCAGTTTTTGTGCCAGCGGCGCATCGGGCTACAAAAACACGGTCTACAACCCCGACGTAGCGCAGAGTCTCGGCACCGCATCACGGAAGACCGAGTTAGGACAATTTCTCAGCGCGCTGGCGACGAAAGATTCTCCTTTGTACATCAGTGGCGCCGAAATCAAAGGGTTGTTGCACACCCTTAAAATCTCGCCGAAAGCGCGCCCGAAAGACGCGCCCATTACTACTGAGCGCCCGCGCGAAGTAGCGCGTGTCACCCGAAAAACGCCGCAGCGCGAATCACGCCCGCCCGGCGGCATAACGGAGGTCGAGGTCTCTTCGCGTGAAGCTTTTGCCCCACGCCCGAGGTCTCTGACGACGAAGACTGCAATGGCCCTGCTAGAGCGGAAGGGCCTGCACGGTGCCGTCGTCGCGCTCGAGACCGCCTTTCCAGCGGCGAAGACGGACGAGCCGCAAAAACGCAGGCCGGTGAACGACGGTGCCCCCTGGCGCCCAATTGCTGTATTTCTCGGCGTCGTGTTGTTCAATCTGTTTGGGCTGGGGGCAATGTGGTGGATGAAACAGCGGCAGAACGACTACTGACGCGGTCTGTTGTCGAAGCGCAAAATCAAATGGAACGGCAGCATAGGGGGAACACAGTGAGCGAACACGACCAAGAGTTGGTGGTGGATGCCTTGTTCGACGTCTTGCACGCGCACGCCCGAGAGGAACTGACTCGGCTGGCGGCTCGGCATCCCATCATTGCGGCGCTCGAGTCTAAGGTCGGCGCGCTCGGGGGCGATGAGGCGATGCACATGCAACCCGCCAATATTCCCGGTCTGCTTGAATTGGCCAGAGCATCGCTGCGCATTATTCCTGCTCGAACCGAGCAGCTCAACCTGCGCATTTTGAAGCGATTGACCGTCATCCGCTATGTGTCGTTCGGGGGCAGCGTCGCTGCCAGCCTGGGCAGCGCCGGCGTAATTCCCGCGCTATTGAAGGACAGTCCGCGGCTGGCGCTTGTCTCCGCCATATTCGCGTTCCTTGCTGGCCTGTCCGCCAGCGTGGCGAACTTCCTGGAATTGCCAACAAAAAGCAATAAGCGCACGCATGCCGAGCTGCGCGCGGAGCTGATTTCCATCGGTGTCGATGCCCATACTCTGAGCGGGACGCTCGATATCTTCCGGACAATGGGCAGCGGCAAGGCCGACGAGGCGCGGACGATTGCCGAGAAAGCCAATGAAATTGCCGCCCGGCTGCGCGCCATCGACCTCGAAGTTGGGATGTCGGATTAAGTTACAACGCTTGCGTGCGTTCCACTCGTAGCTCCGCTTTGCGGCGTGGTCTGCGAGCAGCGCGTCGACTCGTACCTTCACGACACCAGCAATTTCTGCTTCAACCGGTGGCACGCCGTTCGCGTCAACGTTGCCAACAAACGTCGGAACGCGGCATTCGGTAGCGGCCGACGCCGGCAGCGGCGCCGCCACGGACTTCATTATGCCCGGCTGATTACTGCGCACCACCGTTCGCTCCGTTGGCGCCGCGCGTTTCTTAGCCAGCTTGTGTTGGGTTTAAACGTTCGACGGCGCCCAACTCCGCAATTGTCGTTGCGCATGGAACGCGATGCCGTCCGGCCGGTGCATCGCAAACCGTATAAGCCGGCTCTCTACCGGTTGAATGGACGACTCTCATGAAATCAAAAACACGAAGCATTCTCGGAAGGTCGAACTGACGTCAAGGCTGTTCGAGCTTTTGGAGATTTTGCTGACAGATGCGGCGATTGATGTCGAGGTCGTAGCGCGCGAGCTTGGGCTCAAGGATGAGATGCGCGAGCGGCTCAGGCGGGCGCTCGACCGGCTTTGGTGTGCGCGGGGTGTTGTGGAAGCAATGCGGGAGGGGCAAGGTCCGGACGAGGCAGAGGGCCGAAACGACCGCGAACGTCCCAATGATGGCGCCGACCCTCGCCTAACGATGTTGGAACGTGTTCGCAGTGAGCTGGAATTGCTCGCAGAGGGATGGCCACTGGGCTACCCCGATGGGGCAGTCGAGTGGCGCATTCTCGATAATTTGGAGGGCTCGCCGCCCTCGGAGTTGCGCAACCCTAGTCCAGAAGCTTTGAAATCACCCCCTCACGAATAGTGTCCCTCAAGGGCGCAGGGGGCGGTTTTTTCTGGAATCAGGAGGGGGTAAAAAGGGGGCTTTTTCTTCAAAGTGCACCACACCGAATGAAAGTGTCCCCAGCCTTGCCCCGTAAGGGTTTGCTGGCAGAATCACCCCCCCTGAGGGACGCTTTTAGCTAAGGGGTGAAGGACGCTTTCATTCTTTGCGGACATATAGCGTCAAACCCGCCGCGAACAGTTACTCCACCGTCACCGACTTCGCCAGATTCCGCGGCTTATCGACGTCCGTCCCGCGCGCACACGCCGTGTGATACGCAAGCAACTGCAGCGGCACGACATGCAGAATCGGCGACAGCGCCCCATAGTGCTCCGGCATGCGGATCACATGAATGCCGTCTTCGCTGACGATGCGCGTATCCGCATCGGCGAACACATACAGCTCGCCGCCGCGCGCCCGCACCTCCTGCATGTTCGACTTCAGCTTCTCGAGCAGCGTGTCGTTCGGCGCGACGGTCACGACCGGCATCGCTTCCGTCACGAGCGCGAGCGGGCCGTGCTTCAGTTCGCCCGCCGGATACGCCTCGGCGTGGATGTACGAAATTTCCTTCAGCTTCAGCGCGCCTTCGAGCGCGATCGGATAGTGCAGGCCGCGGCCGAGGAACAGCGCGTTTTCCTTGCGCGCGAACTCCTCCGACCACGCGATGATCTGCGGCTCCAGCGCGAGCACGCTGTTCAGCGCAGCCGGCAAGTGCCGCAACTGCGTGAAGTACGCGGCTTCCTGCTTCGCATTCACATGTCCGCGCATCTTCGCGAGCGTCACCGCGAGCACGAACAGGCCGACGAGCTGCGTCGTGAACGCCTTCGTTGATGCCACGCCGATCTCCGTGCCCGCATGCGTCAGGAACGCGAACTCGGTCTGGCGCACCATCGCGCTCGTCGCGACGTTGCATACCGCGAGCGTGTGCTTGTGGCGGAGCGATTGCGCGTGCTTCAGCGCCGCGAGCGTGTCGGCGGTTTCGCCCGACTGCGAGATCGTGACGACCAGCGCCTTCGGATTCGGCACCGACTCGCGATAGCGATACTCACTCGCGATCTCGACCTGCGTCGGAATCTTCGCGATCGATTCAAGCCAGTACTTCGCCGTCAGGCCCGAGTAATAGCTCGTGCCGCACGCGAGAATCAGAATGCTGTCGACGTTCGCGAACGCATCGTGCGCGTTGTCGCCGAAAAGGCTCGGATCGAACTGATCGGCTTGCGGGATCGTGTCGGTGATCGCGCGCGGCTGCTCGAAGATTTCCTTCTGCATGAAGTGGCGATACGGTCCGAGTTCGACCGCGCCGCCGTATGCCGTCACCACGCGCACTTCGCGCTCGGCGGGCAGGCCTTCGCGATCGACGATCTTCACGCCGTCCAGCGCGATCTCGACGACGTCGCCTTCTTCGAGGAACGCGAAGCGGTCGGTGCTGCCCGCGAGCGCGAGCGCATCGGATGCGAGGAAGTTTTCGCCCTCGCCCACACCGACGACGAGCGGCGAGCCCTGACGCGCGCCCACCACCGTATGCGGCTGATTGCGATGCATCACCGCGATCGCATACGCGCCGTGCAACTGCTTGACCGCCTCGCGCACGGTCTGGAACAGGTCGCCGCGATACATGCTGTGGATCAGATGCGCGATGACTTCGGTGTCCGTCTGCGACACGAACTCATAGCCCTTGCCCTTGAGCATCTCGCGCAGCGACTCGTAGTTCTCGATGATGCCGTTATGCACGAGCGCGACGGTATCGCGCGAGAAGATCGGGTGCGCGTTGTCGGTGACAGGCGCACCGTGCGTCGCCCAGCGCGTATGCGCGATGCCCGTCATGCCGCCGAGATTCGAATCGCGCACTTGCGCGTCGAGATCGGACACGCGCGCGACACTGCGCGCGCGGCGCGGCTCGCCGTTGCTCAGAACGGCCACGCCGCACGAGTCGTAGCCGCGATACTCGAGGCGGCGCAGACCTTCGACCAGCACCGGGACGATGTTACGTTGCGCTACCGCGCCGACAATTCCGCACATGGCCTTTATCCTTTGATACTTGCATTCAAAAGCGCGGTGCACGAAGCGCCGCGCGCGCTGGGCTGAATCTTCACGACAGCCTTACGACTTCTTTTTCACCGGGCGCTTGTAGCCCGCCTTGCTCACCTGGCTCTTCTCGTTGAGCACCAGTTCGCCTTCCGCGACATCCTTCCAGACAGTCGTGCCCGCCGCGATCGTCACGCCGCGCCCGACACGCACCGGCGCCACGAGCTGCGTATCCGAGCCGATGAACACGTCATCTTCGATCACCGTGCGATGCTTGTTCGCGCCGTCGTAGTTGCAGGTGATGGTGCCCGCGCCCACGTTCACGCGCGCGCCGATATCCGAATCGCCGATATACGTGAGATGGTTCGCCTTCGAGCCATGTCCGAGCACCGCGTTCTTCACTTCGACGAAGTTGCCGACGTGCGCTTCATCGGAAAGCTTCGCGCCCGGACGCAGCCGCGCATACGGGCCGAGCACGACGTTCGCGCCCGCCGATGCACCTTCGATATGCGTGTACGCATCAATCCGCGTGCCCGCGCCGATCGTGGCGTCGCGGATCACGCAGTTCGGGCCGACCGTCACGTTGTCGGCGAGCGTCACGCGCCCTTCGAACACGCAGTTCACGTCGATCGACACGTCCGCGCCGCACTCGAGCGTGCCGCGCACGTCGATACGCGCCGGGTCCATCAGCGTGACGCCCGCTTCGAGCAGCGCGTTCGCAACGTTGCGTTGATGGATGCGCTCCAGTTCCGCGAGCTGGATCTTGCTGTTCACGCCGAGCGTTTCCCATTCGGCGTCCGGCTGCGCGGTGACGACTTCGACGCCCGAATCGATGGCGCGCTCGACCACGTCGGTCAGATAGAACTCGCCTTGCGCGTTGTCGTTCTTCAGCGACGCGAGCCACGTTTCGAGCGTGCGCGTCGGCGTGATCACGATGCCGGTGTTGATTTCCGCGATGCGCCGTTCTTCCTCGCTCGCGTCCTTCTGCTCGACGATCTTCTTCACCTTCCCCGCGGCGTCGCGCACGATGCGCCCGTAGCCGGCCGGATCATCCACCGTCACCGTCAGCACGCCGTAACGCTCTGCGCCCGCGGCGTCGATCAGGCGTTTCAGCGAGCTCGCGCGCGTGAGCGGCACGTCGCCGTACAGCACGAGCGTGGGAACCGATGGATCGAGAAGCGGCAGCGCCTGCTGCACGGCGTGGCCCGTGCCGAGCTGCTTGTCCTGCAGCGCGAACTGCACGTCCGGCGCGCCGACCATCTCGCGGACCTTGTCCGCGCCATGCCCGACGACGACGACAAGCCGCGTCGGCGACAGCGTCCGCGCGGTATCAATGACGTGCGCGAGCAACGGCCTGCCCGCCAGTGGATGAAGTACTTTCGGCAGGGCGGAGCGCATGCGCTTGCCCATGCCGGCAGCCAGAATCACGATGTTCATCGCTGGAAGCCTTGCTGGTATGACGAGCCGCCAATATAACAAGCGGCCCCGTGACGCAGTGCGGCGTAAACCACGCTGCGCCTTATTGAATAAAGGTTACAGATCGTCGAACTGCACAATTGAAACCGCGCCGGTCGATCCTGACGGTTCGCTTGCACACGGTTCCTCGTCGAAGGCAATATCGCCTTGCGGGTCGGCAACGCCCGTCGCGCGTAGCTCGCCGAACGGGAACAGCTTGCTGTCCATCAGATGCGAGGGCACCACGTTCGAGAGCGCGTTGAACATGTTCTCGATGCGTCCCGGAAAGCGCTTGTCCCATTCGCGGATCAGCGCCTTCATTTCCGCGCGCTTCAGGTTCGGCTGGCTGCCGCACAGATTGCACGGAATGATCGGGAATTCGCGCAGTTCGGCGTATTTTTCCAGATCCGTTTCCTTCACGTAGGCAAGCGGACGGATTACGACATTTTTGCCGTCGTCGGATTGCAGCTTGGGCGGCATGCCCTTCAGCTTGCCGCCGTAGAACATGTTGAGCAAGAGCGTCTGGAGGATGTCGTCCCGATGATGCCCGAGCGCGATCTTGGTCGCGCCGAGCTCGCCCGCCACGCGATAGAGAATGCCGCGGCGCAGGCGCGAGCACAGCGAACACGTGGTCTTGCCTTCGGGTACGAGCCGCTTGACGATGCTATACGTGTCCTGATTCTCGATGTGGAACGGAATATCCAGCTTGGCTAAATACTCCGGGAGCACGTGCTCCGGGAAGCCCGGCTGCTTCTGGTCGAGATTCACCGCGACGATCTCGAAGTCGATCGGCGCGCGCTCGCGCAGGCGCATCAGGACGTCGAGCATCGCATAGCTGTCTTTGCCGCCCGACAGGCACACCATGACCTTGTCGCCGTGCTCGATCATGTTGAAGTCGCCGATCGCCTCGCCGACCTGCCGCGCGATGCGCTTGAACAGCTTGTTGTTCTCGTACGCTTCCTTCTGCTGGCGCCGGGTCAACGCTTCGCGCACGGGCTTTTCGTCCGCCACGGTTTCGACTGCGTCACGCGCGTTCATGCTCGTTCCTCTTTGATGCGAAAGACTTCGACGCCCACCGCGTCGCAGTCGGGATAGACGTCGGGCTTTTCCGTCGATACGGCCACCGCGCGCACGTTCGGATGCGCGAGCAAGGCGGCGGCGACGTCGTCGCACAGCGTTTCCTGCAAGTGAATGTGGCCCTGCTTCACGCGCGTGGCGATGGTCGAGCGCATGAAGTCGTAATCGACGACTTCGGACAACTTGTCTTCGACGGGCGTCGACAGCGCGAGCGGCACGAACAACTCGACGTTGATGACGACGCGTTGCTCGCCGCGCTTCTCGAAGTCATGCACACCGATGTTGATGCGCACTTCGTAGTTGCGCAGAAAAAGCCTCCGGCAATCGGTCAGCCGGGGATGCGAGAGTGCGGCAAGCATGTGGGTTCCAATATTCAATAACGCATTTCAGGGCTTCTGCGCGCCGGTCATGTACATCACGTCGCGCGGGCTCGGCACGAGGTGCTGTCCTCCGTCGACGACGAGCGTCGTGCCGGTCACACCGTGCGCGTTCGCGAGATAGCACGCGGCCTGCGCGACGTCATCGACCGTCGATGCGCGGTTGAGCGGCGTCACACGATGCGCCGACTCGAACGACGCGGGCGTCTGTCCGGCGGAAATCAGCGTCAAACCGGGCGCGAGGCCGGCGATGCGCAACTTCGGCCCGAGCGCCTGCGCGAGCGCGACGGTAGCGTTGTCGAGCGCGGCCTTCGTCAGCGTGTACGACAGGTAATCCGGATTCATGTTGTACAGCTTCTGGTCGAGCACGTTGATGACGACGCCGCGCAGCGCGCGGTCTTCGGCGGCGGCATCGGGCGTGATCGCGTGCAGCATGCGCGCGAGCGTGAGCGGCGCGGCGACGTTGACGGCGGTCATTTCCAGCAGCTTCGCGTAGCCGAAGTCGATGGCCGTGTCTTCGTCGAAGCGCGACGCGCAATTCACGATGCAGTTCAGTCCGCCGAAGGCCTCGACGCACGCGGGCACGAGCCGCTCGACTTCCGTTTCGATGGCGAGATCCGCCTTCAGCGCGGCCGCGCGCTGCCCGAGCGCTTCGATATCCGCGACGGTGGCGTGCGCCTCGCGCTCCGATTCGCCGTAGTGCACGGCCACGTCCCAGCCTTGCCGCGCGAATTCCAGCGCGACGCCGCGCCCGATGCGCTTCGCCGCGCCCGTCACCAGCACGGCGCGGGAACGCGCAACGGAGGCGGAAGACGGCGAGTTGACGGAAGAAAACGGCGTGGAAGCGCTCATTTACAATACTGGGATGAATCCGAATGCCAGACAAACCGATAGTTTACCTGCTCCCGGCCCCGACGCGCTCGCGCAGTCCGAAGCGCTTTCCGACCTGATTCGGGAGCGCATCGCCGCGGCGGGCGGCTGGCTGCCTTTCGACCGCTATATGGACCTCGCGTTATATTCGCCTGGCCTTGGCTATTACAGCGGCGGAGCGATGAAATTCGGCCGCCGCGCCGAAGACGGCAGCGACTTCGTCACCGCGCCGGAACTGTCCCCGCTTTTCGCGAAAACGCTCGCGCGGCCGGTCGCGCAGGCTTTGCAGCAAAGCGGCACGCGGCGGCTGATGGAATTCGGCGCTGGCACGGGCAGGCTCGCCGCGGGCCTTCTGACCGCGCTCGCTGAACTCGACGTGGCTTTCGACAGCTATGCGATCGTCGATCTTTCCGGCGAGTTGCGTGAGCGACAGCGCGAAACCATCGAGAAGCACGCGCCATTGCTCGCCGCGAAGGTGACATGGCTGGACGCGCTGCCCGATGCGTTCGAAGGCGTGGTGATCGGCAACGAAGTGCTCGACGCGATGCCCGTGCGCCTCGTCGTTCGCAAGCTCGGCGCGTGGCATGAGCGCGGGGTCGTCGTGTTGAACGACCGTTTTGCCTTCGATGACCGGCTGATCGCGCCGGATGCTCAGGCGGAGCTGATCGATGCCGCCATCGACGAAGCCAGCGACGAGCCGTTCGCGGAGTACATCACCGAGACGCACGAGGCTGCGCTTGCGTTTACGAGAACGGTCTGCACGATGCTCAAGCGCGGTGCAGCGTTTTTCATCGACTATGGTTTTCCGCGACGCGAGTTCTATCACGCGCAGCGCGCAGCCGGGACGCTGATGTGTCATTACCGGCATCGTGCGCACGCGGACCCGTTTTTGTATCCGGGCTTGCAGGACATCACCGCGCACGTCGAGTTCACGGGCATCGCGGAAGCGGGCGTGGAGACCGGCGCGGATTTGCTCGGCTTTACATCGCAGGCGCGTTTTCTGATGAACGCGGGGATCACCGATGTTTTGAGCGATCTCGATCCCGCCGATGTGAAGCGTTTCTTGCCTGCTGCAAATGCGGTTCAGAAGCTGCTTTCCGAGGCCGAGATGGGCGAGCTTTTCAAGGTGATCGCGTTTTCGCGAGGCATTCCCGGCATGCTCGACGCGTTCGCCGCGGGCGACCGTTCTCACACACTATGAGTCCGCGATCATGATCCGTTGGCTGCTCACGACGTTCATCGCGCTCGCGATTCTTTCTGGCTCGCTGCCGTGGCTCAGGAAGTTCGGCATCGGGCGGCTGCCGGGGGATTTCACGCTGCGGATCTTCGGGAAGGAATATTCGTTTCCTTTCATGTCGACGTTGTTGTTGTCGATATTGCTTTCTTTGATTGCGCGGGCGCTTTGAGGTTTGGGGCTTGGGGCTTGGGTTTGTTGCCGGATCCCGGATTTCGCGTCGGTTTATTAGCACTGCCCCTCCCCGGGGCGGGGGTAACTTTCTTTGCTGCTGCAAAGAAAGTCACCAAAGAAAGCAGCTTTTCCCATCCAAAGTGCCTCACACCGGCCGCGGCACAGGCGATTGGCTGAATGGACCCCGGAGTAGCGAGTGCCCTCAAAGGCCGAACGCGGCTTGGACCGCGCACGGTCTGACACCTCGCACCGCACTACTAACTGGTGCAGCCCTTTCAAGCTCCAGCCCGCTTCGCGGCCGACGGGTCAATCGGCTTTGCGCGCGCTTCTTTGCTAACGCTTCGATCGCACCGCACGCGCAACACGTGGGTTTCCCTTGCAAACCCGGCGGCAGCGCGTAGCGCTGTGCCGATGCTATTTCGTGCTGAACCAGCGCGCTCAAAGTTATGGTTTGTCAGACCGTGCGCGATCCAAGCCCGGTGAGTTTTGTGGGGCACTCGCTACTCTGGGGGCCATGCAACCAATCGCCTGTGCCGCGGCCGTTGTGAAGTGCTTAGGCTGGGGATAGCTGCTTTCTTTGGTTACTTTCTTTGCAGCAGCAAAGAAAGTGACTGCCGCCCCGCATAGGGGCAATGCTAATAAACCAACACGAATACGGGATCCGGCGAAGCAAAGAAAAAGCAAAATCAAACACCGAGAGCAGCGCTAACCGCCGCAACGCGAGCACCATGCACGGCATCCTTGATCCTGGAAGGATCATCGGCAAACTGTTGCGCCACAGCCCCCGCATCAACAGCCCGCGCGGCAACCAACGCCTCCCGCAACCGCTCCGCCTGCGGATAAGGCTGAAGCTCCAACCCAAGCCGCCCGCGAGCGTCGGCAAGACAGGCTTGCAACGCCTCAGCAAACCGCGCCGGTTTCCGCAACGCATCGGAGCGTTCAAAAAGCCGCACAAGGGCCGCCGCGCCCATATCCATCACGCGATGAATATTGCCGTGCTCCCGCGCGACGAGCATCGCCAGATCGCGGCATTCGTTCGGCACACGCAAGCGCTCGCACAGCGGCCGCAACAAATCGACACTGCGCCCTTCATGGCCAATGTGACGCGGCAAGATATCCTCGGGCGTCGTCGCCTTGCCGAGATCGTGCGTCAGCGCCGCAAAGCGCACCGGCAACGCAAAGCCCTGCGACGCAGCGTAGTCCAGCACCATCATCACGTGCACGCCGGTATCGACTTCCGGGTGATAGTCGGCGCGCTGCGGTACGCCCCACAACGCATCGACCTCGGGAAGAATGCGCACGAGCGCACCGCTGCCACGCAACACCGCGAACATGCGCGACGGCTTCTTCTCCATCAATCCGCGCGACACTTCCTGCCATACGCGCTCGGGAACGAGCGCATCGACTTCGCCGGCCGCGACCATCTTCTTCATCAGCTCCGCGGTTTCCGGCGCGACATCGAAATCGGCGAAACGAGCCGCGAATCGCGCGATGCGCAGTATGCGCACCGGATCTTCGACGAAGGCCTCGCCCACATGCCTGAACAGCTTGTTCTTCAGGTCGCTTCGCCCGTCGAAGGGATCGATCACCGGGCCGGTGAGCTCGCCCGCCGGCGTCACTTCGCGCGCCATCGCGTTGACCGTGAGATCGCGCCGCGCCAGATCTTCCTCGAGCGTGACATCCGGCGAATAGTAAAACTGGAAGCCGTGATAGCCCGCTGCCGTCTTGCGCTCGGTGCGCGCGAGCGCGTATTCCTCATGCGTCTCGGGATGCAGGAACACCGGAAAATCCTTGCCGACCGGGCGATAACCCTGCGCCACCATCTGCTCCGGCGTCGCGCCCACGACGACGTAATCGCGATCCATCACCGGCACGCCGAGCAGCTCGTCGCGGATCGCGCCGCCGACCGCGTAGATGTTCATCGCGCGGCCTCGCGCGCCCCGTCGATCCACGTCGCGACCGCCGGCAGCGCCGTGATGCGCTTGCCGTATTCGAGCGACGTCGCGCTCAGCTTCGGCGCGTAGGTATTGAAGCGCATGACGACCGGCGCGAACATCGCGTCCGCGATGCAGAATTCGCCGAACAGAAACGGTCCGCCCGATTCCGCGAGGCACTCCGCCCAAATCGCCTCGATGCGCGCAATGTTCGCGAGCGCCTCCGGCGTCGCGCCCGTGCCCGGCGCGTGCGTCGTGATTTCCATCGGCATGTTCTGGCGCAGGTCCGCGAATCCCGCGTGCATTTCCGCGCTGACGCTGCGGGCGCGTGCGCGGGCGGCGGCATCGCGCGGCCACATCGCGTGCTCGGGATGCATCTCGGCAATCGTCTCGGCGATCGCAAGCGATTCCCACACGGCATCGCCCGCATCAGTGACAAGGCACGGCACCTTGCCGGACGGCGAAACTTCGAGAATCTTCGACTTCGTGTCGGGCTGGCCCAGACGGATCAGCGTCTCTTCGAACGGAATGCCGAAATGCGTCAGCAGAATCCACGGACGCATCGACCAGGAAGAATTGAACTTGTCACCGATTACGAGTTTCATGCGATCACAAAAAGAGGATTAACGATGCGCCGTAGCGCGAAAAGCGTTGAAGCGCGAGCGCGACGAATTGCCCGTCAGATACAGCGGCGCAATCGTCTCGATGCTCGCCGGCTCGTCGATGCCCAGTTCCGGCGAAAGCGGCCCGCTCGCGACGCTCGGCGTCTTCATCGAATCGAGATTGTCGCGCGAGATGATCGGTTGGCCGGGCGCCATTTCCATCGTCATCGCCTGCAGGCGGCCGAGGCTTTCCGGCAGCTTGATGATGCGCGAATGCTTGCCGATGGTCGCGCCTGAAAAGCGCACGAGCTCCGCCAGCGTGTACACGCTCGGGCCCGCGAGCTCGTAGACCTGGCGGTTCGCGGCGTCCAGGTCGAGCACGTTGACGATCGCCTTCGCCACGTCGCCTACGAACACGGGCTGGAACTCGGCGTCGGCGCACGCGAGCGGAATCACCGGAAACACGCGCTCCAGAAATGCAAACTGATTGAGCAGATTGTCCTCGGGACCGAACACGACGGAACTGCGGAAGATGGTCCAGTCGAGTCCCGATTCGCGGACGATCTTTTCGCCATCGCCCTTCGAGCGCAGATACATGCTCGGGCCATGTGGATCGGCGCCGATCGCGCTCATGTGCAGCAAACGCCGCACGCCCTTCGCCTCGCACGCGGCTGCGATCTTGCGCGGCAGTTCGACATGCGCCTTCGCGAACTCCGGGCCATACGGATCGTCGCGCCGCCCCTGAAGCACGCCGACGAGATTGATCACCGCATCGCTCTGATCGATGAACGCGGCGAGTTTGACGGGATCGTGAACATCGGTTTCGATGACATCGACGGGCAGCAGCGTGAGATGCGCCGCGTTGACGCGCCGCCGCGTCGCGATGCGCACGGTCTTGCCGAGATCGACGAGCGCATTGACGAGATGGCTGCCGATGAAACCCGAACCGCCGATGAGCGCTACATGTTGGTGTCGCATAGTTCGCCTCTTGGTCGCGGCCTGAAGAATGCGGCTCGGTTCAGAGCGGCGGGCCTCAAAATGAAAACGCCCGCGCGTCCTGTCATGCGACGCGCGGGCGTGAGCTTTCGCTGCGTGACGGTCAGGGAGCGATGTAGCCCAGACGCGCCTTCAACGACTGCGGACGGCCTTCGAACAATGCCGCGTAATACACGGTGTTCGACAGCACGTTCTTCACGTAATCGCGAGTCTCGGTGAACGGGATCGTTTCAGCAAAAACCGCGCCCTCCACGGGTGCGCGCAAGTCCTGACGCCACTGCTTCGGCCGCCCCGGACCGGCGTTGTAGCCGGCAGTGGCGAGCACGGGCGAGTTGTCGAATTGATTGTAGATCATCGACAGGTAATTCGTGCCGAGCAGGATGTTCGTGTTGATGTCGTTCATCTGCGCGCGCGATACCGGACCGAGGCCGATCTTCTTCGCGACGAGCTGCGCCGTGCCGGGCATCAGCTGCATGAGGCCGCCCGCGCCCACTTCCGACTTCGCGTTGATGATGAAGCGCGACTCCTGGCGAATCAGCCCGTACGCCCATTCGATGTCGAGACCGGTGTTCTGCGCATCGCGCTCGACGATATCGCGGAACGGCGACAGATAGCGCAGCGAGAAATCGTGCTCGGTCTTGGTCTTGTCGGCGGTGTTCACGGTGCGGTCGAACATTTCGATGCGCTTCGCATACTGCGCGGCCGCGATCAACTGGCGGTCGGTCATCGTGCGCAGCGGCCAGTTCCATTCGCGATTGCCTTCGAGCCGCATGTTCAGCGCATAGAAACGCTGCGACAGCGCGAAGCCCGGCACCGACTGCATCTGCGCGATTTCCGCATCCGATACGGTCGTGCGCGGCGGCACCGTGATCTTCTGGCCGAGTTCTTCGAGCGCGAGCTGGCCGTAGAAATTGTATTGATCGGCGATGGTCTGGAATTCCTGATTCGCCGTGGCCGCGTCGCCCGCCTGCTTCAGCGCGCGGCCATGCCAGTAAACCCATGCGGGCTGGGCGCGCAGCGTGGGCGGCATCTGTTCGATGGACCAGCGCACCATGTTCCAGTCGCCGACGAGCAGCGCGCTTCTCGTGCGCCACTCATAAGCCGGGTTCGACAACTGCGCGTTCGCCGACAGCCGGAACCAGTCCGCCGCCGCCGGCATGCGCTTGATGGCCGCCTGATAGCCGATCGTGCCCCAGCCGGTCGCACGCTCGGCCGGCGTCAGGCTCGGCGCGACGGAGCTGAACGTGGCCGCGGCCATCGCCGGATCGTTGCGGGCCATGCGCGTGATCGCGAGCAACGTGAGCTGATGCGCCGGCGTATTGGGCATCACGCCGCGCGCGAGATAGAGGGGCGGTTTGTTGACGGCGTCGTCGAAGAGCGTGTCCTTCGGCTTTTCCTGGCCGAGCGCATCCACAATGCTCGAGCCCGTGGTCGTGTAGTTCTGCTCGTAGGCGAGGCGGATCTGCTGCCAGATGTCGTCGCTGGTGAACTGGCCCGACTCGGCGAGCGCGCCGATCAGATCGACGCAGCCGTCGCCGTACCATTTCGGTTCGACGAGCAGCGCGCGAGCCGCATCCGCGACGTTCTCGCCGCGCGACAGGCGCGCTTCGAGCGCATAGCACTTCACCTGTGTATCGTCGTTCAGAACGAAACGCGAGTACTGCTGCTCGAAGTTCTTCCAGTCGTGACGGCCGCCCAGCACGACGAGATAGTCGTTGCGCATGCGATCCGCGATTGCCTGGCCGTCGTACCGCTGCAGGAACGAGAGCACCGGCGCGTCGGGCGCGTCGATGCGCGCGTGACCTTGCGAATCGAAGAGCTGCGGCTTGATCGTGAAGTACTCGATGTAGCTCGGCGCCGGATAGTCCGGAATCTGAGCAGCGAGCGCGGCGGCCTTGCCGGCATCGTTCGCGCGCGCGGCATCGCGCAGCTGCATGAAGATGCGGTCGTCGGAGCCGGGCGAAAAGTCAGCGTCGGGACGGACGGCGGAAGCCGTTCCGCAGGCGACGAGCGTCACCGCGGCAAGGGCTGCGCCGACCGCAAGATATACTCGGTTGAGGCGTTTTGACATCGTTATTTCTGGAGCGCGAATGGTCTTGAACCGGGTCCTGAGTTCGGAGGAAAGCATAGCACGCAACGTTTGCGATCAGCCCAAGAGCGAGCCTAAAAGCGCCCTGCGCGCAACGCTTCTCGCGACCCGCGAGGCGCAAAGCGAGCAGGCCGGCCAGGCCGCGAAGAACGCGGCGCTCGCGACGCGCATAGAGGAAGTGCTCGCGCGGCACGACGCGCGATGCGTCGGCCTGTACTGGCCGGTCGCGGGCGAGTTCGACGCGCGCGCCGCGATGACGCGCTGGCTCGCCGCCGACGCAACCCGCGGCGGGGCGCTGCCGGTGGTCGTGAAGCCGCATGCGCCGATGGTCTTTCACGCGTGGAGTGCACAATCGCCGATGAAGGAAGGCCGCTATCGGATTCCGGTGCCCGCCGAAGAAAACATCGTGGTGCCGGACTTGCTGCTGATTCCGTGCGTCGGTTTCGACTCGCATCGGTATCGTCTGGGATACGGCGGCGGCTATTACGACCGTACGCTCGCTGCGTGGCCGGAAGGGAAGCGGCCGGTGACGATCGGCATCGCGTATGAATCGGGCAAATGCGGCGCGTTGCCGCGCGAGACGCACGACATGCCGCTCGACGCGATCGTTACAGAATCCGCGGTCTATTAGAGCGATGCCGCCGCGCGCGCGGCGGTATCGTAGAGACCGGACGCATTGCGCATCAATTGCGCGGCCTCGCCGATCTGCTCGTTGGTGAGGCCGCTTTCGCGCAGCGTCTCGATGAGGCACGCCTCGCGCACTTCGCGATATTTGCCGCAGAGCTCGCGCCCCGCCGGGGTCGCGGAAAAGAACACTTCCTTGCCCGACTTCTCGCTTTGCACATAGCCGCGGGCGACGAGTTTCTTCAATGCATACGTGGCAACGTGCGTGTCCTCGATGTTCAGCACGAAGCATATGTCGGCGAGCTTCTTCTTGCGGTCGCGATGGCTCACGTGATGCAGCAGCGAAACTTCCACCGCCGTCATGTCCTTCGCGCCCGCCGCGGACATGCAGCGCACCATCCAGCGATTGAACGCGTTGCCGGCCATGATGAGCCCGTATTCGAACTCGGACAGTTCCGCGCTGGCTTCGGAGACGAGATGCTCGGACGAAACAATCTTGGTGGGATGGCGCGGCATGACGGTGACCGATGTGAAGTGCGTTGGAGTGTAGCGCAACGTCTTTTGCGAGCGAAAAGAGCGCCTCGGCGAAAACGTTAATTGATAATTTCTTGATAATTTATTGACAATGTAACATTCTGCGACGATGCGAAGTCGATCGAATCGACGATTTTCGCGTCTCGCAAAGGCAATCGAAGGCATGACGAAACCACGAATCCACCCCTTGGGCGACACCGCGCTCGTGTGCGCAGCCGCGCCGCCCGCCACGCTCGACTGCCAGCGGCGCGTCTGGGCGCTGGCGGAGCACGCGCGCCTGATGCCGCACGTCGTCGAAGTGGTGCCGGGCATGAATAATCTGACGATCGTGTTCGACCCGCTCGAAGCGGACTACGAATCGCTCGCCGCGCAACTGGAAACCGGCTGGGACGCCGCGCAGGCGACCGATATGGAGAGCGCCGAAATCGACATTCCGGTGCGCTACGGCGGCGCCGACGGCCCCGATCTCGCGGCGCTCGCGAAACACACGGGCTTGTCCGTCGATGAAGTGGTGAAACGCCATACGCAAGCCGAATACGTCGTGTTCTTTCTGGGCTTTCAGCCGGGCTTCGCCTATCTCGGCGGGCTCGATCCCGCGCTCGCGATGCCGCGCCGCGCCGAACCGCGACTCGAAGTGGCCGCCGGATCGGTCGGAATCGGCGGGGCGCAGACGGGGATTTATCCGGCGGCGTCGCCGGGTGGCTGGCAGTTGCTCGGGCGCACGGAACTGAAACTCTTCGATCCGGCCAGAAACCCGCCGACGCTCTTGCAGCCCGGCGACCGCGTGCGCTTCACGGCGCTGGAGGTGCGCGCATGATCGACGTGATTCGCGCGGGCGTGCTCACGTCCGTGCAGGATTTGGGCCGGCGCGGCTACCGGCATCTGGGCGTGAGCGCGGGCGGCGCCCTCGATGCGCTGTCGCTGGAAATCGGCAATCGCATCGTCGGAAATAGACCGGATGCGGCGGGCATCGAGGTGACGTTCGGGCCGACCGTGCTGCGCTTCAAACACGCGACGCGCGTCGCGATCACCGGCACCGATTTCGGTGCGACGCTCGACGACAAGCCGGTGTATTCGTGGTGGAGCCTGCCGGTGCGCGCGGGCCAGGAGCTGACGTTGCGCGCGGCGAAGCGCGGCATGCGCTGCTATGTGGCGATCGCAGGCGGCATCGACGTCCTGCCGATGCTCGGCTCCCGCTCGACCGATCTCGCCGCGTGCTTCGGCGGCCTCGGCGGACGCGCGCTGCGCGACGGCGACCGCTTGCCGGTCGGCGTGCCGCAGCCGCACAAGGGCATTGCGTTTTCGCCGGAAGAACCCGCGTTCGGCGTGAAGGCGCCGGCGTGGTGCAAGTTCGTTGTCGTCGACGAACCCGTGCGGCGCGGACGTCATTCGCCGAGTCTCGCGTGGGCCGTGCCGGTGCGCGTGCTGCGAGGGCCGGAATACGACAACTTCAGCGACGCGGCGCAGAAGAGCTTCTGGAACGAGGAGTGGACGATCACGCCGAACAGCAACCGCATGGGTTTTCGCCTCGCGGGCACGGCGCTCGAGCGCAGGGAGAAGATCGAACTGCTGTCGCACGCGGTCTTGCCCGGCACGGTGCAGGTGCCACCGAACGGCCAGCCGATCATCCTGATGGGCGATGCGCAGACGACGGGCGGCTACCCGAAGATCGGCGCGGTCATCAAGGCGGATCTGTGGAAGCTCGCGCAGGTGAAGCTGAACGGCGGCGTGCGTTTCATCGAAACGTCGGTGGAAGAGGCGCGCCGCGCGCTCGCCGAGGAGCGGCAATACGTGAGCCAGGTGGAAACGGCCATCGCGATGCACGAGGAGCGCATCGCGCGCGCGGGCGCCTGAATCGAAAGCCGCGCGGCAGACGTGGCGCATCACACTCAACATTCAACGGGACGACCAAAACATCATGGAAATCGATCTCAATGCCGATCTCGGCGAAGGCTGCGGCTCCGACGAAGCGCTGCTCGATCTCGTGAGTTCCGCGAACATCGCGTGCGGCTGGCATGCGGGCGGCGCCACCGCGATGCGCGACTGCGTGCGCTGGGCCGTGGAAAAAGGCGTCGCCATCGGCGCGCATCCGAGCTTCAACGATCCCGAGAATTTCGGGCGCAAGGAAATGAATCTGCCGCCCGAGGAAATCTACGCGGGCGTGCTGTATCAGCTAGGCGCGCTGTCGGCGATCGCGCAGGCGGAAGGCGGGCGCATCGCGCACGTGAAGCCGCACGGCGCGCTCTACAACCAGGCCGCGCGCAGTCCCGAAATCGCCGATGCGATCGTCTCCGCCGTGCACGATTTCGACCCGTCGCTGCTCGTGTTCGGGCTTGCGAACAGCGGGCTCATCGAAGCGGCGCGGCGTGCGGGACTGATCGCGATCGAGGAAGTGTTCGCGGACCGCGGCTATCGCGCGGACGGCTCGCTCGTGCCGCGCAAGGAGCCGGGCGCGCTGCTCGACGACGAAAACATCGTGCTCGACCGCACCCTCGCGATGGTGCGCGAGCAGCGCGTGCAGGCCGTGTCGGGTGAATGGGTGCCGCTCAACGCGCAGACGATCTGCCTGCATGGCGACGGCGCGCACGCGCTGGATTTCGCCCGCCGCATTCGTGGTGCGCTCGCCGATGCGGGCATCGAAGTACGCGCGGCGCACGCCGACGCCTGACGCTTCGCTCAGCAAGTTCCAACGCCCCGCTATGCCGGGGCGTTTTAGCAAGAAAGCGCCCGGTTCGAGGCGCGTCTTTTCCTGTCAGTGTGGAGATCTAAATGACAAATGTTGTCAACCTATGGCCGCTCATCGGGGTGGCCGTCATCATCGTGGGCTTCGTGCTGCGCTTCAATCCGATGCTGATCGTCGCGGCCGCGGCGATCATCACCGGCTTCGCGGCCCATTTTCCCGTCGAGCGCATTCTGACCGCGATCGGCAGCGGTTTTCTCAAGACGCGCAATATTCCGCTCATCATCCTGTTGCCGCTCGCGGTGATCGGCCTGCTCGAACGGCACGGCCTGCGCGAGCGCGCGCAGATGTGGATTTCGAGCATCAAGGCGGCGACAGCGGGACGCTTGCTGATCGTCTACCTGTTCGTGCGTGAAATCACGGCGGCGGTCGGTCTGACGGGGCTGGGCGGCCACCCGCAAATGGTGCGTCCGCTGCTCGCGCCGATGGCCGAAGGCGCCACCGAAGCGCGCTACGGCAAACTCTCCGACGCGACGCGCTACAAGCTGCGCGCATACTCGGCGGCGACCGACAACGTCGGCCTGTTCTTCGGCGAAGACATCTTCGTCGCGTTCGGCGCGATCGTGCTGATGACCACGTTCCTGAAGGAAGCGGGCATCGTCGTCGAGCCGATGCACGTCGCCGTGTGGGGCATTCCCACCGCGATCTGCGCGTTCCTGATCCACGGCTTCCGGCTGTGGCTGCTCGATCGCAGGCTGTCGCGCGAACTCGACGCGCTCACGCGCAACGTCGCGGGAGAGAAGGCATGACGCTCACGATCAACTATCTCTTCTATCTCGTCGGCATCGTGCTCGTGGTCGTCGCGGGCATGATCCTCACGGACAAGTCGCATCCGCGGCGTCTGTCCGCGGGCGTGTTCTGGCTGATCTACGCGCTGATCTTCCTCGTCGGCGACTGGATTCCGGTGACGGTGGTGGGCGTGCTCGTCGTGGCGATGGCGCTGATCGCGGGGCTCGGCGGCGTCACCGGCGCGAAGCCGAAGATGCTCTCCGAGGAAACGCGCCGCCAGAGCGCCGTGCGCCTCGGCAACAAACTCTTCGTGCCGGCGCTGACGATTCCCGTCGTCACGGTGATTCTCACGCTTTCCGTGAGTCATCTCGTGTTCGGCGGCAAGCCGCTGATCGATCCGAAGAACGTGACGCTGATCGGCTTCGGCATCGGCTGCGTGATCGCGCTCGCGATCGCCTGCGTGATGACGCGCGATACCGTCGGCCAGTCGATGCGCGAAACGCGCCGCCTCATCGACGCGCTTTCATGGGCGGCCGTGCTGCCGCAGATGCTCGGCATGCTCGGGCTCGTGTTTTCGGACGCGGGCGTCGGAAAGGCCGTTGCGCACGTGACGACGGCGTACGTCAACATGGATTACCGGTTCGTAGCGGTGGCGGTGTATGTCGTCGGCATGGCGCTCTTCACGATGGTGATGGGCAACGGCTTCGCCGCGTTTCCGGTGATGACGGGCGGCGTCGGCGTGCCGATTCTCGTCGGCATGTTCCACGGCAATCCCGCGACGATGGCCGCGATCGGCATGTTCTCCGGCTACTGCGGCACGCTCATGACGCCGATGGCCGCGAACTTCAATATCGTGCCGGCGGCGCTGCTGGAACTGCCGGACAAGAACGCGGTGATCAAGGTGCAGGTGCCGACGGCTCTCACGCTTCTGGTCGTGAATATTTTTTTGTTGAACTGGCTGATGTTTATCTGAACGAAAGCGCATCGTTTGCGCGCGCATGCCGCCGCATGCGCGCGCGGCCGCAGCACTCCCTCGCCTGCCGCGTTCTTCGCTGCAGCACGCATCTCTTCGATCTCGCAGACATTTGTCCGCATATCCCTGACTAACGTCAATTCGGACCTCGCCTATTTCTGCTTGCTGGGGTGTTGACGGAGACTTCCGCGTTCTCGTCAGTGCTTAGGAAAACATAGCTGGCACGTCGCCGCCGTACGATCGCGCTCAATGCGATGCGGTGTTTCGACCCCCCGTTTTCCGGGCTGACCGAGGGCTTCGGCCCACTGTCCGCGCGCCTCGTCGCGTGGGCGAAGCCGAACCAGTCTTCCGTCATCGATCCCGTCATGCGTTTGCCGAGTTATTCCCATCTGCTCGCGTTGCCCGCAGGTCCCGACCTGCTGCTTCGCCTGCTCGAATCCATCCTCGTCGCGGCCAGTGCGCTCGCGGCGCAACGCATTTACGGCGACGGCGTCAACGCCGGCTGTGACAGCGCGGTGGCGGCATTCGCGATCGTCTTCGCGTGGACCGCGTTCCCCGGCTCGTACATGAGGCCGTCGGCGCGCCGCGCATCGGCGCCGCGCGCCATTCTCCTGCCCGCGCTCGGCTGGGTCTTGTGCGAGGCCGGCGCAGTGTGCCTCGTCAGGTGGATGCATCCCGGATATGAACCTTCGGGCGCATGGCTCGCGGCGCTCTGCGTGCCGACGGCCATCGGCGTGACGGTCTGCCGCCTCGCCGGCAGGATCGCTGGCGCGCGCCGGATTCGCGGCTCGTCGGTGGCCGTAGCCGGGCGCGGCGCGCGTTGCGCGGCGTTCGTGCGTCGCATCGCGTCGACGCGCGATTTCCCGTGCCGCATCGACGCGCTCCTCGACATGGACGCCGGTCCTGACACGGCGGCCAGCGGCGTGCCGCTGTTTCACGACATCGGCGCATTCGCCGCACATGTACGCGCGCAACGTGTCGACGAACTGTGGCTCGCGCTCCCGCTCACGGACGAAGCCGCGCTGCTGCAGTTGCTCGACATTTTCCGCGACGACCTGCTGAACATTCGCTTCTTGCCGGACGTGAGCCGCGTCGCACGTTTTCACGGCGATCGCGCCGGTCTCGAAGGCGCGCTCGCGATCGATCTCGTGGCCGTCCCGCTCACCGCCGACGCGCTCGCCGTCAAGGCAATCTTCGACCGGCTCTTCTCCGCGTGCGCCGTGGTCGGGCTCGCGCCGCTTTTCTGCGCGATCGCGCTCGCCGTCAAGCTGTCATCGTCCGGTCCCGTGCTCTTCAAGCAACGGCGCCAGGGCGCGAAAGGCAAGCCCTTCGATATCTACAAGTTCCGCACGATGCGCACGCACTCGACCGACGACGGCGTGCTCGTGCAGGCCACGCGGGACGATCCGCGCATCACGCGCATCGGCGCCTTTCTGCGTCGCACGAGTCTCGACGAACTGCCGCAGTTCTTCAACGTCCTGCGCGGCGAGATGTCGGTCGTCGGTCCGCGCCCGCATGCGATCGAGCATGACGCGCTCTATCAGCATGTCATCGACGACTACATCCACCGCTATCGCATCAAGCCGGGCATCACCGGCTGGGCGCAGATCAACGGACTGCGCGGCGAGACCGATTCGGTCGACAAGATGCAGCGGCGCGTCGAACACGATCTCTACTACCTCAGCAACTGGTCGTTTGCGCTCGACATGCGCATCGTGCTGGCGACCATTGCGCGGGGCCTCGTTCATCGCAACGCCTATTGATGCGCAGGATTTACCCATGAAGCACTTTCCACGGACCGCAATGGCCATCGCGCTCGCGGCAATGCTGAACGCGTGCGCGTTCGCGCCGGGCTTCCGCATGCCGGTCAGCTCCGGCG
This sequence comes from Caballeronia arvi, assembly GCF_001544695.2. Taxonomy (GTDB): domain Bacteria; phylum Pseudomonadota; class Gammaproteobacteria; order Burkholderiales; family Burkholderiaceae; genus Caballeronia; species Caballeronia arvi. The sequence goes on along the minus strand of NZ_FCOM02000042.1, from coordinate 37,466 downwards.
ATGCATCGAACCAGAGCGATGCCGGCGCGCACATCGAAGCGACCGCGGCGACGCCCGCGATTCCCGTCACGGAACTCGATCTCGCCCTCGTCAAGCGCTACGGCGAGCAACGCAAGTCGCGGCAGGACCAGCAGGCGAAGCAGCTGTTCGGCGCGCCCGGAATCTATACCGTCGGCGCGGGCGACGTGCTGCAAATCGTCGTCTGGGATCACCCCGAGTTCGCAGCGGCGCTCGGCTCCGGGCAGAGTCAGGCGCCAGCGAAGACGAGCGATCCGGCGGCAGGTTTCGTTGTCGATCAGAAGGGCAATCTGCGCTTCCCTTACGCGGGTACGCTGGCGGTCGCCGGACTGCGCACCGACGAGATTCAGCAGAAGCTGACCGCGGCGCTTTCGACCTACCTCGTGAAGCCGCAAGTCACTGTGCGGATGGCGTCGTATCGCGCGCGTCAGGTTTATGTCGACGGCCAGGTGCACAGCCCCGGCGCGCTCTCGCTGACCGACGTGCCGCTCAGTTTCTACGACGCGATCTCGCGCGCCGGCGGTTTCGGCGACAACGCCGATCAGAGCGATGTCGTGCTCGTGCGCGGCGGCGCCTCGCATCGGATCGACTTGCCGCAACTGCTCGCGCAAGGGCTCGATCCGTCGAAGTTTTATTTGAAAGCGGGCGACCTTCTGCGCGTCACGTCGCGCGACGACAACATCGTCTACGTGATGGGCGAAGTGAACAAGCCGGGCTCGGCCGCGCCGCGCCGCGACGGCCATCTTTCGCTCGCGGATGCGCTCGCGCAGGCGGGCAGCATCAACTCGAATACGGCGGATACCGCGCAGATGTTCGTGATCCGTCCCGGCGGCGACGCGCCGCAAGTGTTTCACCTCGACAGCCGCTCGCCGGTGTCGATGCTCGTCGCGAACGAATTCGAGCTTCAGCCCAAGGACATCGTCTATGTCGACGGCAGCGGCCTCGTGCGCTTCAACCGCGTGATCAGCCTGCTGATGCCGTTGATCAGCACCGGCCTCACCGCGGGAGTGATCGCGAAATGATCCGCTCAGTGCTGGTGATCTGCGAAGGCAACATCTGCCGCAGTCCGCTTGCGGCGGCGTTGCTCGCGCGCGAGCTGCCGCATCTCGACGTGACATCGGCGGGCACGCATGCGCTCGTGGGATGGCCGGCTGATCCATACGCTGTCGACTTGATGCGAGAACGAGGCATCGATTTGCGTGGCCACGTGGCTCGCACGGTAGATCATCGAATGGTGCGATCGCACGATCTCATTCTCGCCATGACACTGGCGCTGCGCGGTGAGGTACTCACGAGATTTCCCTTCGCACGCGGTCGCGTCTATCGCCTGCTGCATGAGGCTCAAGGCGATGTAGGCGATCCCTATCGTCAGGACAAGGCCACTTTCGAAGCTTCGCTCAAGCAGATCGAAGTTGGCGTCCTTGACTGGCGGGGCAGGATCCGAAGCATGGCGCCCACAACCGAGTCCTAACCCCTTTCTGAACGAAATCCCGGGAATGCATCGCTCGACGCGCAAGTGGCGCCGGTTAGCTGCGGTGCGCCTCCATTGATGCATCCAACGAATGCCACACACTGACCGACACAGCCCGGGCGATATCGCCGAACTCGATGTCATCGCCGTTATCGACACGCTATTAAAGAACGCCTGGCGCATTGCCCTGATCGCGGCGTTCGTCGCGCTGACAGGCACGGCCACAGCCTTTCTATTGCCACCGAAATATCAGGCCGACGTCTTGATCCAGATCGAGAATGGTCCGGAAGGCGGAGCGGCGGCCAACCTGCTTAATGAAGTGTCGACCTTGTTCGACGTGAAATCATCGGCTGCGGCAGAAGTCCAGATCATCACGTCAAGGCTAGTGATTTCACGCGCTGTTGAAAAGCAGCGCCTGTACATCGATGTCTTGCCCAAGCGCTTTCCGGTGATCGGAGACTTTGTCTCACGCGTGTACGACGGTCCCATGCGTCCCGGCGTACTCGGCTTTGGAGGCTTCGCGTGGGGGCAGGAGCGCGCCGAGTTATTGCGCTTTGACGTGCCGAAGAAGCTGCAGGACGAGAAGTTCACACTCGCCGTGGAACATGCAGGGCACTATATCCTCAGCAGTCCGCATCTCGACGCTTCTCTGCGTGGCACAGTCGGATCTGAGAGCAAAGTTGTTACGCCCTACGGGCCGCTCGTCATCAACGTGTCGCGAATCGACGCCCTTCCCGGCACTCACTTCTCCGTGATTCGTCATTCGTTCGACGATACGGTCAGCGATTTGCAAAAAAAGCTCGATGTACAGGAGAAAGTCAAGCAGTCCGGCGTGATCGTCGCCACGCTGCTTGGACGCGACGCCGAACGTACGAGTCAGGCTTTGCGGGAGGTTGGCGAGCAGTATGTGCGCCAGAACGTCGAGCGGAAGTATGCCGATGCCGCTCAATCGCTGAAGTTCCTCACCGCGCAATTGCCGGAGTTGAGGCAGAACCTCGAAGACGCCCAAGCTCGCTACACCAAGCTACGCAACGAGAAGGGCCTGATCGATCTGCCGGCGGAAACGACGACCGGGCTACAGCAGCAAGCCGAGGCGCAGGCGCAGCTGGTCGTACTGCAACAAAAGCGCGCGGAACTCGCCACTCGCTACACGTCGATGCATCCAGGCGTCGTTGCCGCCGATGAGCAGATCGCACTGCTGCGCAAACAGATCTCCGAGTTCGACGCCGCCCTAAACAAGCTACCAAACGTTGAACAGGATGCGGCGCGGCTCGCGCTCGACGTGAAAGTCAACACGGACCTCTACACTGCGGCGCTCAACAACACGAGACAGTTGCAACTCGTGAAGGCGGGGAAGGTAAGTAGTGTACGGCTCATCGACACGCCGGTGGTTCAAGACGACCCGGCTTGGCCGAAGCGCCCGCTCGTTATCGTCGCTGCTGTGCTCGGCGGAATATTGCTCGGCATTGCCTATGCATTTGTGCGCGAGTTTCTAACTGGCGCTATGAATTCGGCGGACGAGATCGAGCGCAGCACCGGCTTGACGGTCCTGGCGACGGTCGCCTTGTCGCCCGCGCAACGATCGGTCGGAAAATCGACTGTAAAGACCAACAATGGCCGCGCGCATCTGCTCGCAACTGAAGCACCGGACGATCAAGCTATCGAGAGTCTCCGCAGTCTGCGGACCGCATTGCGAATGACGATGGCAGATAAGCCGGGCAGGGTTGTGGTCTTGGTCGGCGCTTCCCCTGCGGTTGGCAAATCCTTCATTGCTGCAAATCTTGGCGCTGTGCTTGCCGCGATGGGACAGCGCGTGCTCATCATCGACGGCGATCTGCGACGCCCCTCGCTCAATCCGCACTTCGGTGTCGGCCGGATTCCCGGTTGGTCAGACTTGATTGCGGGCACGACAAGGTTGGAGAACGCGCTGCACTGCGTCGAAACGCCTCGCCTCGATTTCATTGCGGCCGGTGCCCCGGTTTCGAATCCCTCCGAGTTGCTGGCATCAACCCACGCCGTCTCGCTGCTCGATTCCGTGCGCGCCAGGTATGACTACGTAATCGTCGACACGCCGCCGATGCTTGCGGTTGAAGACGCTGCGTCATTCACATCGCATGCGGATTCGGTACTGCTGGTTGCAAGGGCTGCCGAGACAAGGGTTGGCGACTTGATCGAGACGGCGAATCGTCTGGAACGCGTCGGCCCGAAGCCGGCGGGTGTGATCCTCAATGGACTGCGGCCGCGTTCGATCCGGGCGCAGTATGGTCGCAACGGCTATCGCAGCTACGAGTACGGCGCGTCTACTGACGCACGTCGGCCATCCGTATTGTCGAACGTGCTGGCGTGGCTGAGTCGCAAATGAAAACCCGCTTCCAGTTTGAGCGAATCACGAGGCCCGCGCGCAAAACGCAAGTTGGCCATGTGGACCTCGCCTCGGAAACAAGAATGAGTGTGGCACTCGTGGTGGAGGCTGCCGCGGGCGGTGTGGCGACCCATCTCGCCGATCTGATTCCTGGCCTTGCGAAGCGTGGCGTCGATGTGCACCTCATCGCACCGGCAGACGAGGAACGCTTCGATTCGCTTTGGCTGACACCTGATTGCCTGTCCTCATGCAAGTCGGTTACGCGCATACCGATGCGGCGCGCGATAGGCCCGCACGACTTCGTTTCGTTTGCTCGGGTATATCGCACGCTCAAGAACATTCGACCGGACGTGGTGCATTCGCACAGTTCAAAGGCAGGAGTGCTAGCGCGCGCGTGTCTGGGGTCGTGGCGCCAGACTTACACGCCGCATGCGATCTACACCTTGAATCCCACACTCAGTTCCGCTTTGCGAAGAGTTTTCGGCGCAATCGAGAGCTTCTTCGGGCGCTGCCTTACTGATCGTCTGATTGCTGTTTCGGATGACGAAGCGCGCCATCTGCATGACGACCTAAAGATTCCACACGAGCGCATCGCGACAGTCTGGAACGGCGTGCCCGCATTCGAACGAATCAGCCGATCTGACGCCCGCAAGAAATTGGATATGAAAGACGACGTGTTCCTGGTCGGTATGGTCGGTCGCTTCGCGTTCCAGAAAGGCGTGGACCGTCTCGTGTCCATTGCAGAGAAAGTCGCCAAAAAACTCGACCATCAAGTTCAGTTCGTTTGTATAGGCGGTGGCGATTTTTCCGCCGCGGCTGGCGTGGCAAATGACGCGCTGCCCGCAAATCTTCACGTGGTCGGCTCGGTTCCCAATGCGCGCCGGTACTTCAACGCGTTCGACCTCCTCGCGCTGCCGAGTCGTTATGAGGGTTTCCCGTACGTCTACGTCGAGTCCGTCGCGGCCGGCGTACCTATCGTATCGACGCGCGTGGCGGGCGCGGAGGCGCTGGTCGCTTCGCACGGGACAGGGCTTGTCGTCGCAAACGAAGACGAGACACAGCCATTCGCCGATGCGGTCATCAAGCTCGCTCTAGATCCGCAGCATCTCGCCGAACTCCAATTCAACTGTATGACCGCCGCGACGCGTTTCACCGCCGAGCGAATGGTCGACGAAACCCTAGCCGTCTATCGGCAGTGCATCGCCCGACAAAGTAAATGAAATCGATTCAGAACATCGTGCTTCTGCACGCTTATAGTCGCCGCAACTCGGGCGACGGACTACTCGTCGACCTGTCCACAGCGCTTTTGCGCGAAGCTTTCGATCCGCAAATCCACGTTTCTGTGGTCGCCGCCGATCCGGCGTCGTTTCCAGAATACGAAGACCTGCTGTCGGCGCCCGTGATCGCGTCAAGCGGCATTGGACGCGTCGCGGCCGCAGCAAGTACGGCTTGCCGGCTCGTGACTCCGTCGCTCGAGGCGTTGAGACGACGTCTGTCGCAAGCTGATCTTATCGTCGGCGTCGGCGGCGGATACCTACGTGCACGAGACGGTTTCGAAGCGGTCAAGCTCGAACTCGGTCATCTCGTACAGGTAGATGCCGCGCGCGCAGCGGGTAAGCCAACTGTTTATCTGCCGCAAAGTATTGGACCTGCGATGGCCTGTACGTCCGCGTGCTCGAGCCACGCGGAAAGGCGTTTGCGGGACGCGCTTTCCACCTTCGATTCCGTGTGCGTGCGTGACGACCGATCGCAAGCATTCCTGTCCGGCAACATCAACGTGGTTCGCATGCCGGATATGGCTGTCCTCGAATTCGCACGGGCACGAGAAACCGTCTTGGCGCGCGCCGCTTTGCGCGGACACCATGTGAGTCATGTCGCGTTGGTATTACGCGATGCGCCGAGCTGGAGCCGGGAGCAACGCGAGCGCTATGCCCGCTCGACGCAAAAACTCATCGCGCAATTGCAGGGTTCATGCCGCCTGAGCTTCGCGGTGCAGAGCACGGGACGTGGTAACGACGACGCGGCCTATTATCGTCGATTGGGCATAACCGGCGAATTGCCGAGTCTTCGACACCTGCTTCAACACGACACGCCGGACGCAGTCGTGTCCGTTCGTTTGCACGGCGCTCTGGAGTCGCTGCTGCACGGCGTGCCGGCGTTCCACCTCAGCTATGAACGGAAGGGGTTCGGGGCATACGGTGACCTGGGCATTCCAGGTTGGGTCGCCAATGCAGCAGACTTCGACGCCGATGCCGTCTCTCAGCTTCTGTTCGCGCCGCAGGCGCTTCCTTCGTTCTGGGACGCAACAGAAGGAGCACTTTCACGGATTGCCGCGCAGCGCGCATCGCTCATCGAGATACTGCGACGCGCCGCCGGTATGGACACGACTCGGCGTGACATGCAGTCCGAAAACATGCAATCGGCCGAAGCGCAAGGATAACTGACGATGTTGCTGCGTCTCGCTCTACGCGTCGCATCGCTTGCTGCCAAATTCGGCCTTACCATCGCGATCGCTCGCGAACTCGGCTTCGCCGCGGTTGGCGAGTACGGGTTGGCTGTGGCAACTTCGGTCATCGCCTCGAAGCTCGGCGGCCTCGGCTTCAGCGCTGAATTGAACCGCGAAATGAGTGGCCACCGCCCTGCGGACGCGATTCGAACGGCGCGCTCACTTCGGAAACTATACGTAGCCTTCTACTTGCTTGTCGGAACCGGACTTCTGCTTGCGTTGGTTTGTGGCAGGCACCTGGACCTGCCAGCGAATAAGTTGCTGTACGGCTTGATCTTCCTGGTCGCCGTCAGCGAGCACTATGCGCTCGAGGTCAATGCCTACTTGTTTTCCCTGCACCTCTCGAGAGCAGCGTCTGGGATGCTCTTTTCGCGTACAGGAGGCTGGGCGATTGTCGCGAGTGCCGGATTGATGTGTGGAGTCTTTAGCAGTATCGGCATCGTTCTTGTCTTGTGGCTCCTTACCAACGTTTTTGTGATCGTGGGCGCGTGGGCTCTGCTATCGCGCATTCCTGCTCAGCCCGCGTTGAACGAGATAATGCCCACAAGATCGATGTTTTCGTGGAAGGAAACGTGGATGGCTGGCGCACCGTTCTATGTAGGCGGTGTTCTGCTCGCGGGATTGCAGTACGCCGAGCGCTTTGTCGCGTCAATCGCGCTGCCGGCGGCCGAAGTAGGCCGATACGTCTTCGTGTGGTCGATAGCCAATGCGGTGCAGACGATCGCCTATGCCACCGTCAACGTGACTGCAGGTCCGCGCTTAGCTCGTGCCGCCGTTGACGCCAAGGCTGACTGGTCCGGCGTGTTCCTTAAGTCGTTGCGAGACACGATCGTGATCGGTGTTTCAGTGGCGGTCGGAATTGCTTGCGTTTCCCCGATTATTTTTCGGATGACGAATGAAACACTGAACCCGACGATTCTCTTCCTGCTCGCAATACTCCTCGCATCTTTTCTTTTGCGTGCTGTGGGTGATCTTTTGTGGTCAGCCGCGATAGCCCGTCGCGCGCGTCGTCACATCGTGATCACGATGTTCTCCGCAGCCGCGCTCGCCTCGCCACTTGCCTGGTGGCTTATTCCTCGACTCGGCGTCACTGGCGTGGCCATCGCTCACGCGCTCGCGAGTGTGTCCGTATTGATCGCACTATGGTGGGCTCAAAGGCAAGCCGAGGAAAAAGTTGGAGTGTCTGATGCTTAGCCGAATGATGCGGACTGGCCCGCGCCTGAGTCGTGGCTTGATCGCAACGCTCGCTACGTTAACAAGCTGTGTGTACGTAGGGCTATTCCTGGCCGGGAGGTCGCTGCTGCCGGAGTTTCTATTTCGCGACGCCGAGAAGATTCAAGCGCAGATGGATGGTGCCGGCACTTACGACGGGTCCTCCTTCGATGCAGTCGGAAAGTTCTACGCGATGTTTAGCCCGGCGCTGCTTAGTGTCTTCGTCATGGCGATCGGCATCGCGTTCATTTGGGCCATTCTCGCTCGTGTCAAACGCGCCGGATCGTTGGGGGTCGCGCTTTTGTTGGCGGCTCCTTGCGTGTTCTTCAATTTATTCGTTTCATCGAAAGACACACTGGTCGTTGCGATGTCGCTTCTGATCGTGTGGACGTTCCGGCGCAACCGACCGGCATTCACTCTTCTAGCGGCGATCGGTTGCTATTTGACTTACGCGTTGCTCGTTCGAAAGTACTTTCTAGTTATTCTCGCGATCGCACTCTTCGCCGAATTCTTCAAGCAGCGTGGTTTACGCTCGCGCTTTGTGCTTCTCGTTGCGTGCGTGTTGGCGCTAGCGCTGATGCCTTCCGAGTTTTACTTCGCGTTGCTGAACCCGCGTGATATGGCTGTCGACTATCTTGTCTATCAGTCGCCGTTTGGGGCCCGCACCGGCTTCTATAACCTATTGCCGCCAGAATCGTTCGCGGCGTTTTGCGTTGATTATATTTACGCCATGGTGCGATTGCATTTGCCGGTCCTTTTTTCGCCCGATCCACGCGGACTGGCGATGCAAGCGTTCGTGATTCTGGCCTGGATTTCCACGCGGTCGTTGCCTGGTCCGGCAAAGACGTGCTGGGACAAGCGCCTGCTGGCGTCCTTGGTGTTGGGGCACATGGCGGTATCGATGCTGTTCGAGCCCGATCTTGGTAGCTATGTGCGGCACCTTTCCAGTGTTTCACTCTTTTGCATGATTTCATTGAGTGCGCGTGTTGATGCGCTCCGCATCGACAACGCGAATCAGCGTGATGCCGCGTGATTCTTCAAGTAAGATTGAACGACGGCAAGCGCTGGTTTCGGAACACCGCTCGGTTCTGTGAGTCCGAAACTTCGTTCGCGCTCACTTTGGGCCGTTCGTGTTTCCTTCCATTCATAGATCGATGCGAGTGACACACCAAGCGAGTCAACCGATTCGAGAAACGTTGCGACCTTCATTGCCTGCATGGCAGCACTGGTCACGACCGACCCGCGCGTCGGAACTCCCCACTCCGTTATTGCGGTCGGCAGTCCGTATCGGGAGCGTATCTCGCTTGTGACATTCCGCATCTGCTCTGATGTCATACCGTAGGCGTGATAGGAGACGACGTTCACGCATTGAGCCGCGCTCGGCTGGAGCGCGGAGAGCAAGCGCGCTGAAACGGTGTCACCGATCGGCGCGCGCGCAAAGCCGAAGCCAAAGACGGGAATCGCAAGATTCGGTGCCCTGAGCACAGCACATGCGCCTCGCATGAACAAAGGAAACGTTCCATTTACGTTTCCAGTCGGCCAATATCGGTTCAAGTCGGGTTCGTTCCAGAGTTCGATGCCGATGATTTGTGGGGCGTACTTGTCAATGGTCTCTCTGACGATTCGCCCGAACCTTCTGCCGGCGGCTTCGATTGAAGATGCGCTAGCCATTTCTGCAGCGGACAGCGGTTCGGTCGAGCGTATCGTCAGCAGAACCGGCAGCCCTGCGTGCGCCGCCAACTCGAATGCAGACTGAACACGAACTGCGTAATCTGCATCGGATAGGTGATTGGTCCAAACGCCGAATCGCACAAACGCAAAAGCAGCGCGCGCGATGGCGCTGGCGTCGTCAGGCGCAAAGGTCTCAATCTTCACCTGTACACCGATTCGAGGTGTCTCTGCTTGCGATGCCCCAGAAGCGGCCGCGCTTTGTACGCCTTGCGAAAAGGCGGTTGATGCCGAGAGAACACAGGCTGCCGTCATTGCGATGAAAAGCAGGACCGATCTTGAAGCTGATACAGGCGTCATAACGTTTGGCAAGTCCTTCCCGAATCTATGTTAGATCTGCGGAGGTGATCAAGCGCCGTCCAGACAGGTTCATGAGGATGCGGGAAATGTTTCGTTCAACAAAGATGTAACATGCGTACCCCGCGACCAGAGAACCTGAGACCATCACTGCGACAGAGAACGGCGGAATGTTCTGAATATGCAGCTTTTTCACGACGATACCTAGTACCGACAGAGCAAACGGATGGAACAGATAGATTGAGTAAGAAGCTTCGCCGATGGTTTCCAATGCTCGCGTGGCCCACGAGTTGCGCCCTCGCCTTATGATCGGCTCAAGACTCACGAAGCCGGCAAAAATCATCGCGTATGGCAATCCGTAGAACAGAACGCGATTCTGTACATTAAACGCCCAGAAACTCTCCGTGAGTATTGCGACGCCGGCCAAGACGAGCCCGGCATCTATAGTGAGGTAATGGCGAGGTTGCCTGATATACACATACGCGCCAATGCCCATCACGAATTCCAGCAGTAGCGGTCCGGTCGCAAACTTGAGCGTGGCATTGGCGGGTTGCCATATAGCGCCGATTGCGACTAGCCCGCAAAGCGCAATGACTACGCTGCCGAACCTCAGGCTGCGCGGTAACCACAAGACGGCCGCGAACAATAGATAGAAGAGGAACTCGTAGCTAAGCGTCCAGCCGTTCTGAATGAGGAATTTTTTTCCATCCGGAATAAGGGTGAATGAATTGATGATAGTCGTGACGCCGCCGCTACTGTTGACCATCTTCGGGCTCACTAGAAACACCACAAGCGCTATGAGACTCAACGTCCAGTAAAGCGGAATAATTCGCTTGACGCGAGCCCACAGAAACACGCGTGCTGACGCTTCGCGCTCAGCCGTGATGTGACACATTATGAAGCCGGAGATAATGAAGAAGAGATCGACACCTGACATCCCAAACTGCCAGCCGCTGCCGGTCCCAGACATCTGTACTTGCTTGAAGAAGGCGTGATAAGCAGGACAAGAACCGCTGCAACTCCCCGTAGGTATTGAATCGAGATAATCATTTTTTACCGGAAGCATATTGCTTAAAAGCGGAAGTTGCCGAATGAGCGTAACGGCCGCAAGAAGATGAGGTTTGGCGCAGAGCGGCCGAGCGTCTATCTATTTGTTTGAAAAGACTATTTTGGATCGGGAGATAATAACATCGTGCTACGGCATGCTAGGTTCTCATCTTTGCAGTTCTAACGAATTTCATCACTTTGCCGCATGGAAGTGCTCAAACCCTCGCAGTTGAGGCGCTCACCCCGCCCCCACCACAAACCCCCTCGCCCTCAACAACTCCAACACGCCTCTGGGCCCGCCCAGATGCAGCGCTCCGATCGCGACAAACACCGGCTTATCCGGCGCGGCCAATGCGACCATCCTCTGCACGAACCGTCGATTCCGCTCGTAAACCACGCGGTTATCGACCTGCGCCGCGAGCACCTTCGATCGCGCCAACTTGGAGCCTTTAGCGTCATCCCAAGCTTTCAACGCATCCGCATCACCGATCCGCCATAACCGATGCAACTCCTTCACGTCCGCGACATTCTCCGCGGGCGTCTGCACCAGATCCTGCGCGAGCATCTCGCGCTGCTGCGCCGACGTGAGCCGCGTGAACGTCGAGATCTGTTCATTCAACGTCTCCAATCCGACGATCTTCCCGCGCGCCCGCAGATACACATTCTGCAATTGCGCCTCGGTCCCGTACTCGCTCTGAAAACCCGCCTTCAGCGTGTCGTACGTTTCGATCAGCATCGACGCGAGCCACGGCCGCGTGTGCCGCAACTCCTTCAGCGCCTGCGGATTGTTGCGCATGCGCGTCTCGACCTTCTTCCACATCGAGTCCGGTAGATAGTCGATCAGACACTCGCTGCGACACACGCCGTAGCGGTTCACATCGTCCTGGGAAAGCAGCAGTTCGTCGGGAGAAATCTCGAGCGCGAGTGTCGGCGATGCATCGAGCGCCGCGAGTATCGGTTTGCGAAACGGTTGCTCGGGCGGATAGTCGCTCGCGAATCCCACATGGAGCGTGCCGAGCACGTAGATGGTCGTCGCGCCCTTGGTCGCGACATAGAACGGCATGCGCGGCGGCTGCGCGCGCACCGGGCCGCTCGCGGTCGTGCCGGTCGAGCGATCCACGCGCGGAGCGGGCGCCGGCGCCGCGCTGGACGGCAACGCGGCGGAGCTGGCATCGCCCGCGGCCTGCGGCGTGCGCGATCCGACCACCGCAAAGCTCGGCGACCACGCCGCGACACCCGCCGTAAACAGCACGAACGACAGCACGATGGCTGTCGCCTGGGCGAGCGCCGCGCGCAAAAAACGCGGCTTGACGTATGAATCCGGCACGACCGACATCTTAAAACATTCGCATCACGCGCCGCGCACGCGTCCGCCGAGATTCAGACTTCGCCGTCCCCCACTTCCTCGGCGCGATGACACGACACCTGACGCCCATCGACGACGCGCAGCTTCGGCTCCTCCACGCGGCATCGCTCGATCGCGTACGGGCAGCGCTGATGAAACGTGCAGCCCGACGGCGGATTGAGCGGCGACGGCATCTCGCCCTGCAGCTTGATCTTGATGCTGCGGTCTTCCTCGAAGATCGCGGGCGTCGCGGACATCAGCGCGCGCGTGTACGGATGACGCGGCTTCGCGAAGATCGTCTTCTTGTCGCCAACCTCGGCGACGCCGCCGAAGTACATCACCATCACGTCGTCGGCGATATGCTCCACCACCGACAAATTGTGCGAGATGAATACATAGCTCGTGCCGAACTGCGCCTGCAGATCCATGAACAAATTCAGAATCTGCGCCTGAATCGATACATCGAGTGCGGACACGGGTTCATCGGCGACGACGATCTGCGGGTCCAGAATCATCGCGCGCGCGATCGCCACGCGCTGACGTTGCCCGCCCGAAAACATGTGCGGATAGCGCGACGCATGCTCGGGCCGCAAACCAACGGTCCGCATCATGTGCGCGATGCGCTCGGCGCGCTCGGTCGCGCTCAGCTTCGTGTTGATCGCGAGCGGCTCGCCGAGCGTCTGCTCGACGGTCTTGCGCGGATTCAACGACGCGAACGGGTTCTGAAACACCATCTGCACACGCTGACGCAACTCGGCGATCTTCGCCTTGCTCGCACCGGCGACGTCGTCGCCTTCGATCAGCAAGCGGCCCGACGTGGGCGCTTCGATCATCGTGAGCTGACGCGCGAGCGTCGACTTGCCGCAGCCCGATTCGCCGACGACCGCGAGCGTGCGACCGCGCTTCAGTTCGAACGACACGCCGTTCAGCGCTTTCACCGTGCCGTGCTTGAACGCGCTGCGCTTCACGTCGTAGTGCTTCGTGAGCTGGTCGGCGGCGAGCACGATGTCCTGACTGATTTCCTTCGGTACGGCGTTCATCGCGCGCCCTCCACAACGACATCGATATTCAACGGCTTGATGCAACGCGCGCGCACGGCCGGGTCGTTCTTGTCGAGCTGAAACAGATTCGGCCGCGCCTTCCAGCAATCGTCGACGACATACTTGCAGCGCGGCGCAAAGAGGCATCCGCTCGGCCGGTCGTCCTTGCCCGGCACCATGCCCGGCAGCGCCGCGAGACGATCCGCGTCGCGGTTATGCTCCGGGATCGCGGCGAGCAGCGCTTCCGTGTACGGATGATGCGGCTCGCTGAAGATTGTCGGCACATGATTCGTTTCGATGATCTCGCCCGCGTACATCACCGCGACGCGCTGCGCCACTTCCGACACCACGGCGAGGTCGTGCGATATCAGCACGAGCGCCATGCCGCGCTCCTTCTGCAGACGCACGAGCAGTTCCATGATCTGCGCCTGAATCGTGACGTCGAGCGCGGTGGTCGGCTCGTCGGCGATCAGCAACTTCGGATTGCACGCCACCGCCATCGCGATCATCACGCGCTGGTTCATGCCGCCCGACATCTGATGCGGAAACGACTCGATGCGGCTCTTCGCATCCGGAATGCCGACCTGATCGAGCAGTTCGACCGCGCGCTTGTGGAGCGCATCGCCGCGCAAGCCTTCGTGCAGCTTCAGCACTTCCTTGATCTGATAGCCGACGGTATAGCTCGGGTTCAGGCTCGTCAGCGCGTCCTGAAACACCATCGCAATGTCCTTGCCGATGATCTTCCGACGCTCGCGCGCCGACGCCTTCAGCAAGTCGCGGCCATCGAACATGACCTGGTCGGCGGTCACTTTGCCGGGTGCGTCGATGAGGCCCATCAGCGCCATCATCGTGACGCTCTTGCCCGAGCCGGATTCGCCGACCACGCCGACGACTTCGCCCGGCTTCACGCTCAGATCGATACGATCGACGGCCTGCGTGCCGCCGAACGTCACCTGCAAATTACGGATAGTCAACAGATCGTTCATCGCTTAGCCCATCCGCTTGAGTTTCGGATCGAGCGCGTCGCGCAGACCGTCGCCGAGTAGGTTGATGACGAGCACCGAAATCAGAATCGACAGGCCCGGCATCGTCACGATCCACCATGCGCTTTCGATGTAATCGCGCGCCGATGCGAGCATCGCGCCCCACTCCGCCGCCGGCGGTTGCACGCCGAGGCCGAGGAAGCCGAGCGCGGCGGCATCGAGAATCGCGGACGAAAAGCCGAGCGTCGCCTGCACGATCAACGGCGCGGCGCAGTTCGGCAGCACTTGCGAGAACATCAGCCGCACCGTGCCCGCTCCCGCGACGCGCGATGCCGTCACGTATTCCTTCTGCAGTTCGCCGAGCGCGGACGCGCGTGTGAGACGCACATAACCCGGCAGCGCGACGATCGCGATCGCGAGCATCGTGTTGACCAGACCGGGACCGATGATCGCGACGACCGCAACCGCCAGCAACAGCGACGGCAGCGCGAGCAGCACGTCCATCACGCGCATGATCGGCGTATCGAGCCAGTTGAAGAACGCGGCCATGAGACCGAGCACGACGCCCGGAATCAGCGCGAGTACCACCGACACGAAGCCGATCCAGAACGACAGCCGTGCGCCGTACATGAGACGCGAGAGGATGTCGCGGCCGGCTTCATCGGTGCCGAGCAGGAACATGCGGTTGCCGCCTTCGAGCCACGCGGGCGGGATCTTGACGTAATCGCGGTATTGCTCGATCGGGCTATGCGGCGCGATCAACGGCGCAAAGATCGCGACGAAAATCAGCGCGAGCACGATTGCGCCCGCGATCACCGCGCCGCGATTGCGCGAGAAGTTGAACCAGAACTCGCGCGCGGCGACCATGCGGCCGGACGGCGGCGTCAGCGCGCCCGGCGGGAGATTGTTTTGAACGTCAGCCATATCATGCCTCGCGCCGAGCCGCCTCAAGCGAGGCATGCGCCCCCTTGGGGGGCAGCGAACAAATGTGAGCGTGGGGGTAGTCCATCCCAGTTACCTCGTATGGCGAATGCGCGGATTCAACACGCCGTAGAGCAGATCGACGACCAGATTCACGACGATCACGAGCGTCGCGATCATCAGAATGCCGCCTTGCACGACCGGATAATCGCGACGCGAAATGGCATCGATGAGCCACTTGCCGACGCCCGGCCACGAGAACAGCGTCTCGGTCAGCACCGCGCCCGCGAGCAGCGTGCCGACCTGCAAACCGATGACGGTCACCACGGGAATCAGCGCGTTGCGCAGCGCATGCACGACGACCACACGCAACGGCGACAAACCTTTCGCGCGCGCCGTGCGGATGTAGTCCTCGCGCAGCACTTCGAGCATCGACGAGCGCGTCATGCGCGCGACGACCGCCAGCGGAATCGTGCCGAGCACGATGGTCGGCAGAATCAGGTGACTCACCGCCGACGTGAACGCGCCTTCATCGGTGGAAAAGAGCGCATCGATCAGCATGAAGCCCGTGACGTGCGGAATGTCGTACTCCACCGCGATGCGGCCCGACACCGGCGTCCAGCCGAGCTTCGCGGAGAAGAACATGATGAGGATCAAGCCCCACCAGAAAATCGGCATTGAATAGCCGGTGAGCGCGGTGCCCATCACGCCATGATCGACGACGGTGCCGCGCCTGAGCGCAGCCGCGACGCCCGCCGGAAGGCCGACGACGAGCGCGAAGATCATCGCGCAGATGGACAGCTCGACGGTCGCGGGAAAGCGCGCGAGGAATTCGCCCATCACGCTCGTATTCGTGATGATCGACGTGCCGAGATCGCCCTTGAGCGCGTGCCCGACGTACGTCAGATATTGCAGCGGAAGCGGCTGATCCAGCCCCAGGCGCTTCATGGCTTCGGCGTGCATCGCCGGGTCGACGCCGCGCTCGCCCATCATCACTTCGATGGGGTCGCCGGGAATCAGATGGATGAGCGCGAACGCGAGAATCGTAATGCCGATGAACGTCGGTATCACCATTCCTATGCGTCGCAAAACGAATCGGAACATGATCGCCCTTTGGTTCGTTTGGTTCGTACTTGTGGGAACCCGAAAAATGTCCGGCGGCGTCGGATCGTGTGGACCCGCGCCGCCGGACCTTTCTCGATTAGTTATGGTTTAGTGCAAAAAGCGTTCCGCAGACAAACTTTATTGCATGCCGACGCCATCGAAGCGCACGTAGCCGAGCGGCTCGATCTTCATGTTCGTCACCTTCTTGCTGACGGGCTGATAGACCGTCGAGTGCGCGATCGGCGAGAACGGCAGTTGCTGCGCGAAGATCTGCTGCGCATCGGTATACGCCTTCGTGCGCGCAGCGACATCGGTGGTCGAACGGCCCTTCACGACGAGATCGTCGAACGGCTTGTAGCACCACTTCGAGAAGTTGCTGCCCTTCACCGCATCGCAGCCGAGCAGCGTGCCGAGCCAGTTGTCGGGATCGCCGTTGTCGCCGGTCCAGCCGATCAGCAGCGCATCATGTTCGCCCGCGTGCGCGCGCTTCAGATACTCGCCCCACTCGTACGACACGATCTTCGCCTTCACGCCGATCTTCGCCCAGTCGGCCTGAATCATTTCCGCCATCAGGCGCGCGTTCGGGTTGTACGCGCGTTGCACCGGCATCGCCCACAGCGTGATCTCGAAGCCGTCCGGGAAGCCCGCCTTCTTCAGCAGATCCTTCGCCTTCGCGGTGTCGTACGTCTGGCCCTTCAAGTTCTTGTCGTAGGACCACTGAGTCGGCGGCATCGGCGCGGTGGCCGGCTGACCCGCGCCCTGATACACCGAATCGATGATCGCCTTCTTGTTGATCGCCATGTCGAGCGCGCGGCGCACGTCGGTGTTGTCGAGGCCCTTCTTCGTCACGTTGTAAGCCACGTAACCTTCGTTGAAGCCCGCCTGCGACGGCGTATCGACATTCGACGCCGACTTCAGCGCCGCGATGTCGCCCGGACGCGGATAGCTCATCACCTGGCACTCGTTGCTCTTCAGCTTCTGCACGCGCACGGCGGCGTCCGGTGTGATCGAGAAGATCAGCTTCGAAATCTGCACCGCGTTCGGCTTCCAGTAATCAGGATTGCCGTCGAAACGGATGGTCGCGTCCTTCGTGTAGCTGCGGAAAATGAACGGACCCGTGCCGACCGGCTGCTGGTTGATGTCGGCGGCCTTGCCGTCTTTCATCAGCTTGTCCGTATATTCGGCCGAGAGGATCGACGCGTATTCCATCGCCATGTTCTGGATGAACGGCGCGCTCACTTCCTTCAGCGTGAACTTCACGGTGTACGGATCGACCTTCTCGACCTTCGAGATCAGCTTGTCCATGCCGAGGTCCGTGAAGTACGGAAACTGCACGTTGTACGCCTTGCGGAACGGATTGTTCGGATCGAGCATGCGGTTGAACGTGAAGACCACGTCGTCCGCGTTGAATTCGCGCGTCGGCTTGAAGTACGACGTCGTCTGGAACTTCACGCCGTGGCGCAGATGGAACGTGTAAGTAAGACCATCCGACGATACATCCCACTTCTCGGCGAGACCCGGTTCGACCTTCGTGCCGCCGCGCTCGAACTCGACGAGACGGTTATAGACGGTGAAGGTATTTGCGGTGAAATCGGTGCCGGTGGTGTATTGCGCCGGATCGAAGCCGGCCGGGCTGCCTTCCGAGCAATACACGAGCGTCTTGTTCGGGATGGCGGCGTTTGCCGCAGTGGCTGCGAAGAGCGATACCGCGGTCACGGCGCCCGCGAGCGCCGACGTGCGGACGACTCGCAACAGGCTGTTTTTGTTCATGTTTCCTCCAAGTCAATACCGGCTTCTGGCCGGCGTAGCGCGAGTGTACTTGATCACACCGGCCGTTTTTCGGCGCGTGTGCGCGAAGTCGGGCGCTACCCTAGCACGAACAAAAGTGACGCGCGTTGTTGGTTTTCCCCACTAGAGTTTGCCGTCGATGGCGCTTCGATAAGGACAGTTTATCGGCCATGCGCAGACGTGATGGACCGGAGGACGAAATATTGCGCACGAGGCCGCAGCGCAACGCAAAAAAAGCGGTATTCGGGAGAGAGGAGACAGAACCGCGCGGCGAGCGCCGCGCGGGTGAAGCAGTGATGCGCGGGGTGATTCGATTACGCGCTCTTGAAGCCGAGCCGCTCGCAAATCGTCTTCGAAGCCCACGCGCCGTTGAGCGTGTAGAAGTGCAGGCCCGGCGCGCCTTCGTCGATGAGACGGCGGCACAATCCGGACACGACGTCCACTCCGAATGCGCGGATCGACTCGCGATCGTCGCCGAAGCTTTCGAGCCGACGCGCGATCCATTTCGGCACTTCCGCGCCGCACATGTCGGAGAAGCGCATCAGTTGCGTGAAGTTCGTGATCGGCATGATGCCCGGCACGATCGGCACGTCGACGCCCAGCTTCCTCGCTTCCTCGACAAACTTGAAGTACGAGTCCGCGTTAAAGAAGTACTGCGTGATCGCCGAGTTTGCGCCCGCCTTCACCTTGCGCGCGAAGTTTTCGAGATCGGCGCGAGGCGACTTCGATTGCGGATGAAACTCCGGATACGCGGCCACTTCGATGTTGAACCAGTCGCCGTGCTCCTGGCGAATGAACGCCACGAGCTCGGACGCATAGCGCAACTCGCCGACTTCGCCCATGCCCGAAGGCAGATCGCCGCGCAGCGCGACGATATGGCGAATGCCGTGCTCGCGGTAGTTCGCGAGGATCGCGCGCAGATTGTCTTTCGACGATCCGATGCACGACAGGTGCGGCGCGGCTTCGAAACCTTCCGCGGCCATGTCGAGGACGTTGTCGAGCGTGCCTTGCTGCGTGGAGCCGCCCGCGCCGAACGTCACGGAGACGAACTTGGGCGAGAGCTTCTTGAGCTCGGCGCGGGAAGCGCGCAGCTTGTCCACGCCTTCCTGCGTCTTCGGCGGGAAAAACTCGAATGAGAGTTCGATCGGTTTCATGATGATGAGGGACTCGGGCGGCGGCATCCGCCTAGCCGAAGTTGCGGTTCCCGAAAATGAGCGCCGACAACAGCCAGGACACGATGCTGTACAAAATCGAGCCGAAGAACGCGGACCAGAATCCCGACACTTCGAAGCCCTTCAGCAGCGACGAGCACAGCCAGAAGCACAGCGCGTTCACGACCAGGATGAAGAGCCCGAGCGTGACTATCGTCACCGGCAGCGTGAGGATGATGAGAAGCGGCCTCAGCACTGCGTTGATGAGCCCGAGCACCACCGCGATGATGAGCGCCGTGCCGAAACTGCGAATGTGAATCGACGGCACCAGATACGTGATGATCAGAAGCGCGAGCGCGTTGATCAGCCATGTCAGCAGCACGGTCATCGAAGGTTCTCCGGTTGATGCGTTAGCTCGCGTGCGCCGCGCGGGTGCGATCTCAAATCATCACACCCGTGCGGACGAACGCCGCCGCTCAGTCGATTAATAGCGGTAGTGGTTCGGCTTGAACGGGCCGTTCTTGTCGACGCCGATATAACCGGCCTGCTCGTCGCTCAAAACGGTCAGCTCAACGCCGATGCGGCCGAGGTGCAGGCGCGCGACCTTTTCGTCGAGATGCTTCGGCAGCACGTAGACCTTGTTCTCGTACTTCTTGCCGTGGCAGAACAGTTCGATCTGCGCGAGCGTCTGGTTGGTGAACGAGTTCGACATCACGAACGACGGATGGCCCGTCGCGCAGCCCAGATTCACGAGACGGCCTTCAGCCAGGATGATGATCTTCTTGCCGTCCGGGAAGACAATGTGATCGACCTGCGGCTTGATGTTGTCCCACGTGTACTGGCGCGTGGAAGCAATATCGATTTCGGAGTCGAAGTGGCCGATGTTGCAGACGATCGCGTTGTTGCGCATCGCCTTCATGTGATCGTGGTTGATGACGTGGTAGTTGCCCGTCGCGGTCACGAAGATGTCGGCGCGGCTGGCGGCGTATTCCATCGTCACGACGCGGTAGCCTTCCATCGCCGCCTGCAGCGCGCAGATCGGATCGATTTCCGTGACCCACACGGTCGCGCCCAGACCGCGCAGCGATTGCGCGCAGCCCTTGCCCACGTCACCGTAACCCGCGACGACTGCGATCTTGCCCGCGATCATCACGTCGGTCGCACGCTTGATGCCGTCGACGAGCGATTCGCGGCAGCCATACAGGTTGTCGAACTTCGACTTCGTGACCGAATCGTTGACGTTGATGGCCGGGAACGGCAGGCCGCCTTCCTTTTCCATCTGATACAGGCGATGCACGCCCGTGGTCGTTTCTTCCGTCACGCCCTGGATGTGCGAGAGGCGCGTGGAGTACCACGTCGGATCGCTGTCCAGATGCTTGGCGATGGACTTGTACAGCGCGACTTCTTCTTCGTTCGTCGGCTTGGCGATGACCGAGCGGTCCTTCTCCGCCTTCGCGCCGAGGATGAGCAGCAGCGTTGCGTCGCCGCCGTCATCGAGGATCATGTTGGCGAACTCGCCGTTCGGCCATTCGAAGATGCGGTGCGAGAATTCCCAGTATTCGTCGAGCGATTCGCCCTTGAACGCGAACACCGGCGTGCCACCCGCGGCGATGGCGGCGGCGGCGTGATCCTGCGTCGAGAAAATGTTGCACGATGCCCAGCGCACGTCCGCGCCCAGCGCCGTGAGCGTTTCGATCAGCACGCCCGTCTGAATGGTCATGTGCAGCGAACCGGCGACGCGCGCGCCCTTCAGCGGCTGCTGCGTCTTGTACTCTTCGCGCGTCTGGATGAGACCCGGCATTTCCGTTTCGGCGATGTCGAGTTCCTTGCGGCCCCATGCGGCCAGCGACATGTCGGCGACGACGTAATCCTTGGAATCTTTGGAATCGAGAACTGCGGCGTTCATCACGCCCTCCTTTCTAAAAAAGACTAGAAATGTTGACGTGAGCGCCGTTCGAATGCGGTGGCTCAGCGGGCGCCTTTTCAAGCGCTTTCGAACCGTCCGAATTGAAAGCCTCCGAGCCTGGCGGCCATGTACTGTCGTACGGAAAGGCCGTCGCAACGCTCCTCGGAAGCGAACGTGGATTGTAGCAAAGTCTCGCCGGAACGAACCGATTCCGAGACGCCCGAATGGGCTTTCGCAGCGCCGCCCGCGATCAGAACGGCAACGCCGACAGCACCGGCGCGAGCAGGACCATTGCGACGCCGGCGATCATCATCGTCAGGCTGGCGACGACGCCTTCTTCGCTCCCAAGCTCGCGCGCCTTCGCCGTGCCGACGCCGTGCGCAGCCGCGCCGAACAGCGCGCCGCGCGCGAGGCGCGTGCGCAGCGGCACGAGCGCCAGAACGATCTCGCCGAACAGCATGCCGCAGACGCCCGTCGCGATCACGAAGAGCGCGGTGAGATCCTTCGGCGCGTGGATCTTGTCGGAGACGGCGAGCGCGAACGGCGTCGAAACGGAGCGCGTCGCCAGGCTGCGCTGCAATTCCGGCGACAGATGCAGCAGCTTCGCAAGAATCAGCGAGCCGCCGACCGCGACCAGAATGCCGACCGTCACGCCGACCGTCAGCGAAATCCAGTGCCGCTTGATGAGCGCGCGATATTCGTAGATCGGCACGGCGAACGCGACCGTCGCCGGGCCGAGCAGCCACATGAGCCAGCGCGTGTCAGCGTAATAGACGGAGTACGGAATGCGCGCCATGACGACGATCAGCGCGAGCACCGCCGGCACCGCGAGCAGCGGCGTGAGCCACGGCCGCCTGAAGCGCGCGTAGAGATGCTTTGCGACGAAATACAGCGCAACGGTCAGCACGAAGCAGCCCGCGGCGATGAGGCGCGCGGCGTCGTCTTCGAGAAGCGAGTCGAAAAAATGGTTCATGCCGGCGTGCTCAGGCGCGCGCCGCATGCCGCGCCACGAGCGCGCGGCGCAGCGCCAGATGGCGTTCGAGGCGCGCCGCACGGTCGACGGCGAACGCGACTGCCACCATCACCATCAGCGTTCCGCCGACGACGACCAGCGCGAGCCGCCAGCCGTCTTCCATGAAGAGACCGCCGTACTGCACCGCCGCGACGGCCGCCGGAATGAAAAACAGCAGCATGTCCGACAGCAGCCAGTCGGCGCCGGCCTTCACCCAGCGCGGCGCGACGCCGCCGCAAAACAGCAGCGCGAGCAAAGCAACGAGACCGATCACGCCGCCCGGCACCGGCAACGCCAGCTTGCGCGCGATGAAATCCGCCACGGCCCAGATGCCCGCGAGCGCGGCGGACTGCAGCGCGATGCGCACGAAGCGGCCGAAGGCGGAGGGCGTTGTGGTCGAAAGGGCGGCGGACATGGCGGACTCTCTTGCGTTGAATACGATTGATTAGGGTTATCCCGTAGTCAGAGTATATGGGCGCCCCTTGCATAATAAAAATGACTTAACCTTATTCGAAACATTCCAAACTGGAATTCCGGAGCCGACGATGGAATTGCGCGCCTTGCGGTACTTCATCGAAGTGGTGAAGCAGAAGAGTTTCACCGCCGCCGCCGAACACATGTTCGTGACGCAGCCGACCATCAGCAAGATGGTGAAGGCGCTGGAGGACGAGGTCGGCTCGCCGCTGCTCCTGCGCGAAGGGCGCCAGATGGTGCTGACCGATGCGGGGCAGATCGTGTATCAGCGGGGCGTCGAGGTGCTGGCGGCGCATGCGCGGCTAGAGGCTGAACTGAACGATCTCGGTACCTTCGGGCGCGGCACGCTGACGATCGGCATTCCACCGATGGGCGGTGCGCTCTTCACGCCGGCCATCGCCGCGTTCCGGCAACGCTATCCGAAGGTCGAGCTCAAGCTGTTCGAGCGCGGCTCGAAGGCGATCGAGGCGGCGCTCATCGATGGCGAACTCGAACTAGGCGGCGTACTCCAGCCCGTGAACACCGAAGTCTTCGACGTGCTGCCCGTCAGCCGGCAAGTGCTGTGGCTCGTCGCGCCGAAGGGCTCGCGCTGGGACGAAGCGCGCGAAGTCGCGCTCACCGATCTCGCCGGCGAGCCGTTCGTGTTCTACGGCGAGAGCCTCGCACTGAACGACGTCGTGTTGAACGCATGCCGCGAGGCGGGCTTTGCGCCGACGATCGTCGGCCGCAGCGGGCATTGGGATTTCATGGCGGCGCTCGTGCAGGCGGGCATCGGCATCGCGTTGTTGCCAGCGCCCTATTGCCGCCGCCTCGACGCCGACGCGTTCACGTGCCGTCGCGTCGTCGCGCCCGAGATTCACTGGGACATGGCGCTCGGCTGGCGGCGCAATGGGTATCTGTCGCATGCGGCGCGCGCGTGGATCGAGGTCGCGCGCGAAATGCTGCCCGCGAATCTCGATCAGGATTTCATGGCGGATGGATTCCCGCGCGTACGGCGCGGCGAGCCGGAACCATGATCCGCTGACGCCCAAAACGAAACGCGCCGGCCCGCGATATGCGGGCCGGCGCGTCATTCACCGCAATTTGCGGGCGATTCGCGAATCAGCTCAGTTCCTTGAACTCGATCCGGCGATTCGCCGCGCGGCCCGCGGGCGTCGCGTTGTCGCCGATCGGGTGCGCGTCGCCGAAACCTTCCACCGAGAGCGTGCTCGCCGGCACGCCGTGTTGAATCAGATACGTGCGCACGGCCTCCGCGCGCTTTTTCGAGATATGCAGATTCGCCGCCGCGTTGCCGGTGCTGTCCGTGAAACCGCCGATCTGCAACTTGACCGGCTGGCCCGCCGCGCCGCAGTCCTTCAGCGACTTCGCCGTGGCCGCGAGTTCGGCCAGCGCGGCGCGCGGCACGGTGTTCGACGCAAAGCCAAAATTGATCGGGCGAGCATTCAGTTGCTTCGCGACGTCGGCGGTTGCGCAGGCCGCGCCGGCTTGCGCGTCGGAAGCGGCCAGAGCCCTCGCCGCCGCCGGCGTACTTTCGCTTGCGCCGATCGTCCAGCCGTCACCGAAGAATGCCTTCAGCTTGTCCAGCCAGCCGAGCGTCGCGTCGGCGGCACTGCCGGCGAGATCGATCGTTTCGCCCGCGACGCGCACCTGCGCGCCCGGCAGCGTCATGACCGGCAGCAAGCCGTCGAGCTTCGCGATCCACGCGGCGGGCTTCGTGTCCGGATCGACCGTGATGTTCGCGTGGAACTTGTCGGCGCCGAGCTTCGCCGACAGCGTGTCGATAAGCTGGCGCCGCTCCGCTTCACTGTTGACCGTGGCGGTCAGGGTCGGAACGCCGGATGCGTCGACGACGAAGGACATCGTCGAGTCCTTGCCTGGCAGCGCGACGGGAGCCGATGCCTGATCCGTTGCGACCGATGCCGCATTCGAATCCGCAGCCGCGATGGAAATCGCGTCAGAAGCCACGTCCGGCTTCGCGGCGGGCGCCGCGTCCTGTTCCTGCTTCTCCGTCGAGCAACCGCGTCCGAGCAGAAGCGCGAGCAGCGCGAGCGCGGCGGCGAGCGCAACCCACCACCATTTCTTCCTGCCCGCGCTTTCCTTCACCGGTTGCTCCGGCGCGGCGTGCGTTTCGACCGGCTGCGAGAACGCTGTGGCCTCGTGCGTCGACGGATGCTCGAGATGCGCCGATACCGCTTTCAGCCGCGATGCGACGCCCGCGAGGAACGCGCCGACCGAGCCGAGCCCGAGCGCGTGCGCGAACGAGTCGGTCATGTTCGCGCGCACCACCGGCAACTGATGGCCGAGCAGCGTCGGGAGCTGGGCCGCATGACCGTTGTGCTGCGTGAGATAGCGCTTGAGCATGCCGAAGAGCGTCGCGCCGACCACGCCGCCCAGCGTACGCGTGGCGCTCGTCGCAACGCCCGTATATTCCGAGATGCGCTCGGCGAGCATGTTCAGGCTGTCGTGCGAGGCTATCGCGTGATCGGTTTTCGCGCTGGTGTCGATGAGCGTTCTGAAGCCATCGTCCTGCACGACGAAATGCGGCAATTCGTCCGCGATCTGCGCGTTCGTCGCCGGCGACATGATGGCCGCGAACAGGTTGCGCGTGCCTTCGAGCGAGGACGCCTTGTTCATCATCGCACCGATGAGCGCCGGCCCGCACAGCGAAACTACGCGCCTGGCGGATTCCGGCGCGCAGCCGATGCGCCCGGCGATATGCTGCAGCACGCTTTCTGTCAAAGCGCCCTGTACGAGTTGGTTGAGGTTGATGCTCATTGCGAATGCTTCCCTGTAAGGCGTTTCTGCGTCTGCCGGTAAATAGGCGAGCCGATTATAGGTTCGGCCTTCTGCACGACATTGGGGAGGGAATAACAATCGGATTTGTCTCAGCAAATAGCGCTTTAGGACGGCGCATAAGAAAGACAGGCGCGATTCCGAAAAGAACGCTGCTTCTACACGCCGGAGGCATGCGCGGCCTATGATTCTTGAATTCGAGATGGCGCCCGAATGGCCGATCAGCCTCCAGCCGGCCGTTGCGCCCGCCCGACAGTGACAAATCAGCGCGCCGCCGGTCCGCGCGCGTCAAAAGGAGACCGACGATGTCCGATCCTGCCGATCGCCCGTTCGGGCAGACACACGAAGTCACGAATCAGGCGCCGCCGCTGGTCGGCTATGACGTCTTTGCGTTCGATGCAGCGCTCGCCGCGGCGGTCGGGCGCGAGGGCGCGCAATGGCACGCGGAGGCGCTCTCGCGCGACGGCATGTCGCTCACGCAGCCGGATGTCGTCGCGCTGGCGGATCTCGCCAATCGCCACGAGCCTGAACTCACGACACACGATCCGCGCGGCGCGCGCGTGGACGCGCTGGAGTTTCATCCGGCGTGGCACGAACTGGTGCGGCGTCTGCGTCACGAAGGGCTGCATGCGTTGCCGTTCGAGCCGTCGGCGCGCGCCGGATCGATGGCCGCGCGCTGCGCCGGCTACTTTCTGCACGGGCAGCTCGAATCGGGTTCGCTGTGTCCGATCACGATGACCTTCGCGAGCATTCCGGTCCTGCGCAACGAGCGGGACTTGTTCGCGCGGATCGCGCGTCCGCTGCTATCGCGCGAGCACGACCCGCGCGACATTCCGCTCGAAGCCGGCAAGCATTCGATGATGATCGGCATGGGCATGACCGAAAAACAGGGCGGCTCGGACGTGCGCAGTAACCGCACGCGCGCGCATGCCATCGATGGCGCTGCGCCGGGGCGCGGCGGCGCCTATCGGCTCGTCGGTCACAAGTGGTTCTTCTCCGCGCCGCAATGCGATGCGCATCTGGTGCTCGCGCGCACCGCCGACGAAGGCGGCCTGTCGTGCTTCTACGTGCCGCGCTTCATGCCGGACGGCCGCAAGAACGCGGTCCAGGTCCAGCGGCTGAAGGACAAGCTCGGCAACCGCTCGAACGCGAGCAGCGAAGTGGAGTTTCTCGATGCGTACGGCGTGATGATCGGCGACGAGGGGCGCGGCGTGCCGACCATCATCGAGATGGCGAACTTCACTCGGCTCGATTGCGTGATCGGCAGCGCGGCGCTGATGCGCGCGGCGCTCGTGCAGGCGATTCATCACGCGCGGCATCGCAGCGCGTTCGGCGCGCATCTCGTCGATCAGCCCTTGATGCGCAACGTGCTCGCCGATCTGGCGCTCGAATCCGAAGCGGCGACGGTTCTTTTCATGCGGCTCGCGGGCGCGTTCGAGCAGAGCGCCGCGCCGGACGGAGCGCTGGCCGAACGCGCGTGGCGGCGCATCGTGACGCCCGCCGCGAAGTTCTGGGTCTGCAAGCGCGCGCTCGAGTTCACCGGCGAGGCGATGGAAGTCTGGGGCGGCAACGGCTATGTCGAAACCGGGCCGATGGCGCGTTTCTATCGCGAGGCGCCGGTGAACTCGATCTGGGAAGGCTCGGGCAATGTGATGTGCCTCGACGTGCTGCGCGCATTCGAGCGCGAGCAGGACGCGGCGCACGCGCTGCTCGCCGACTGGAAGACGACGGCCGCCGCGCATCCGGCGCTGGCGGGCGCGTTGTCATCGCTCACGAAGATGCTGACGGATGATCCGGCCGCGCGGGAAGCGTCCGCGCGGCGCATCGCGCAGCAACTGGCGTCGTGCGCGCAGGGCGTGCTGCTGGCGCGGCATGCGCCGCAGGAAGTCGCGGATGCGTTCATCGAAACGCGTCTCGGCGATGCGCGCGGCGAAAGCGGGCGTGTGTACGGGACGCTGCCGGCGCGTTTCGATCATGCGGGGATCGTGACGCGGGCGTTTGCGATTTAGCGAATCTGCCGCCCCGCTTCCCGCAACGGCTCTTCGTTCTCCAGCCGATAAACCCACGACAGCAATTCCGCCACCGCCTGATACAAGGCGGGCGGAATATGCGCGTCGAGATCCACCTGCATCAGCAGCGAGACCATCTCCGGCGACTCGTGCACGTACAGCCCCGCTTCCTTCGCGCGCTGCACGATCATTTCAGCGACCATGCCGTAGCCCTTCGCGACGACGCGCGGCGTCGACTCGCGGTTGCCCGCCTCGTAGGCGAGCGCGGTCGCCTGCTTGCGCGTGTAGAGCGGTTGATCGGCGCTCATGCGTCGCTCCCGTCGCCGTTCGGTGCGCGGAACAAATGCTCGAGCGGCGAGCGCAGCGGTTTCTTCGCGATGGGCTTGTCGCCGGTGCGCGCGAGATCGGTGACGCCGTCCATCGAGCGCACGGAAAGCGACGCCAGCGCGATGCCCGCCGCTTCGAGCTGACGCGCGAACGCTTCGCCATCGGCGGCGAGACGCCGTGCGCCCGAGTCGGCCGCCTTGATGCGCGCGACGAGCTTCTCGCCCGTCAGCACCAGTTCGGCGTCCACCGTGCCGAGCGCTGGCAGCGACAGCGTGATGCGCGTACGCCACGCGCGTTCGTCGGCAGCTTCGTCGGCCGCGGCGCGCGGATCGCGCGGTTCGCGCGCGATTTCCCACTCGAAGCGCGTGCCGGGCCACGCCTCGCCTTGCCATCGAAATTGCTGGTTGGCGAGCACGTCGAGTTGCTGACGCACGACATTGAGCGTCGCCGGATGAATGCCCGCCGCGATCGACGCCTGCAGCGCGGATTCGTGCTGACCCGGCTGCGCGCTTTGCGTGCCCGCGCCACCCGCCGCGTTGCCGCTCTGCGAATTCGACAGCGCCGACGCCGGCGCATCGCGCACCGACGCCGCGAGCGCGGCCGCCTGCTGCGGATTTTGCGGCGTCGCGATGGCGCGCGCGTTTGCATGGAAATCGGGCGGATCGGGGGTGAATGGCGTCGCGCGGGCGTCGTCGAGCCCGGTGTCGCCCGCCGCCGCGCCGCGCGCGAAATCGAGCGGCAAGCTCATCGAACGGGCGTCGGCGCGCGCCTGCGGCTCGTTGCCGAGCGACGCCGCGCTGCGCTGGCCCGCGAGCCATTGCATCAGATGCGCTTCGTAGAAAAGCCCGCTTTCGCCGACGGTCTTCGCCAGCGCGCTCGCCAGCACTGCGGCGGGCAGCGGCGGCAGATTCTGCGTCGCGGCGCGCGCGGCCGCGACGGCGGCGGCGTTGGAAGAGAAAGCGGTATCGAAAAGGCCGGTCGTGAGCGCGGCGAAGGCGCTCGCGGGACGCGGCGGCGTCGGCCAGAGCGGGGCGTCGCCGGTCAAGGCGGGCGCCGCGCCGCCGAAGCGCGAAATCACGTCGAGCGTGCGCGCGACGCTCGAAAGCGCCGTCTGCGCCGATGCAGCCGGCGCCGCAGCACCCGGTGGCGTGCCCACGGACGGCAACATGTCCGTTTGCGTCGCCGTCTGTCCGACGCTCGCGCCGGTCACGCCGCTGCCGCTCACGCCGTCCGGGGCGCGAATCGCGGACATGAGGAGCTCGGTGCGGCTGGCGAGCAGCGTTGCGATCGCGGTGTCGAGTCCAGTCATGCCCACATCCTCAAATGCGCCTGGCCGCGGCCGGGCGCGATCGGGCGGCCTAGCGCAGTCCGATCATTTTTTTCAATACGCGCGCCGGGTTGTTGACCGTGAAGAGCGCGGACAGGCGCGCAAGGCTCGGCGAGCTCAGATCGCGGATCGCTGCGTCGTCGGCGAGAATTTTCTTCACGAGGTCCAGCTTGCGCGCCCGGGCGCTCTCGTCGAGTTCCGAGCCGGAATCCACTTCCTTCAGCTGCTCGATCAACTCGCGGTAGGTGCCTTGCAACGTCTTCAGCTCGCTCCATTCGCCGCCGCGCGCGGCCGTCAGCATCCGGCCGGAAATCGCCGCGATGGCTTCGTAATGGGCGAAATATTCTTGTGTCGTCTTCATTCTTTCGAGGCAGTCGACGCGCATTCCCGTCAAACGGGCGCAGTCGTCATTTGCGCCACTTCCGGTCCAATTCCCACCCAGGCTTCCTCGAGCGTCGCGAGCAGGTTGTCGATCTCCACGAGCATCGACTCGTCCTGTTTCAGGTTCGCCTCGAGCAGCCGGCGCGACATATACGTGTAGAGCGCATCCAGACGCTCGGCGATCTCGCCGCCCGCATCCTTGTTGAGCGCCTGCTGCAATCCGCTCTCGATGATGCTGATGGCCTTGCCGATCGCCGTGCCGCGCGCGCCGATGTTGTTCTGCTGCATGTGCATGCGCGCCTGCGCAATCGCCTGGCGCGCGCCCTGATACAGCATCACGATCAACCGGTGCGGGCTCGCTCCCATCACCCCTGTTTGGACGCCGACGCGTGCGTAGGCGCTGGCTCCAGCGTGTCCTGGGGAATACATCTGTCGGTTCTCCTTGTGCGATGCCGCAGCGTCCGCGGGCTTCATGCCGACGCCGTGCCTCTCGTCCTGATCCGTGTGGGCCCGGTAAAACCGGTGCGGGCGAACCATCGTCCGCCGTGCCGTTACCGGGGTTATCGGAGAATCGCGGAAAAGCTTTAGGGCACAAGGCTCTAGAGGCCGTTCCGGCGATAAAGGGCTGGATCGCGAAAGGAGCCGCGCGTCAGACGGAGATCTGCATGATGTCGTTGTAGGCCGACACGAGCTTGTTGCGCACCTGAAGCCCGAATTGCAGGCCGACGTTCGCCTTCTGCATGTCCACCATCACGTCGTTGAGCGACACGTTCGGCGCACCGATTTCGAACGCGTGCGCCTCGCCGAGCGCCTTGGTCTGGTTGTCGCTGATCTTGTCGATCGACGTTTTCAGCGCATCGGCGAAGCTGCCGGCGCTCGCCGCGCCCGATGTCCCGCTTTGTCCCGCGACGGCGCCCGACGCGACCGTCGAGGCCGCACCGGCGCCGCCGGCGGCTTGCGACGCCATCGAAGTGATTGCCGAGAGCGCGGAGGAAAGCGGATTGATCGGAAAGTTCATGTTGACTCCGGGTGACAGGAAAAAGCCGGCGCCGCTCGTGGCGGAGACCTGATGCTCGGGCCGCGTTGGCGGAGGTTCTCCGAGTACGAAAAATCTTAGCAGCGGGGACTTTTTCAAAGCACCGGAAGAACGGGGAAAACCCCGCTCTATTCACCGAATCGACTTGCAATCTTCTGCGGATAATCCCCATCGTGAAAAGTCCTCTACCGCCGCTTATTAAAAGTCGGGCGGCCGAGAGAGGACGCAAAGATTCGGAGCCTCGACGCTAAATGGAAACGCCCAACAACTCACTGATCACGCCCGACGCCAGAATGGGCCTGGCGGGCGCACAACCCGGCGCAGCCGGTGCGGCCGCCGCGGGCTCGAGCCTCGGTGGCGCAGGCGCCGACTTCGGCGGTTTCGCCCAGCGCGTGCCGGTGCTCAACCAGTTCCGCTCGAACCCGCGCGTGCCGCTGATCATCGCGGCCGCGATTCTGGTGATGGTCGTCGCCGGCCTCGTCATGTGGTCGCGCCAGCCCGACTACCGCGTGCTGTTTTCGAATCTCTCCGACCGGGACGGCGGCGCAATCGTTGCCGCGCTCCAGCAGGGCAACATTCCCTATAAGTTGTCCGACGGCGGCGGCGCCATCCTCGTGCCGTCGGAACAGGTCCACGAAACGCGCCTGCGGCTCGCGAGCCAGGGTCTGCCGAAGAACGGTTCGGTCGGCTTCGAGCTGATGGACAACCAGAAGTTCGGCATCAGCCAGTTCGCCGAGCAGATCAACTATCAGCGCGCGCTCGAAGGCGAGCTGGAGCGCACGATCGGCTCGATTTCGTCGGTGAAGTCGGCGCGCGTGCATCTGGCGATTCCGAAGCCTTCCGTCTTCGTGCGCGACAAGGAACTGCCGACCGCCTCCGTGATGGTCAATCTGTATCCGGGCCGCGTGCTCGACGAAGGCCAGGTCGTCGCGGTCGCGCACATGGTCGCGTCGGGCGTGGCGGACATGCCGGTGAAGAACGTCAATATCGTCGATCAGGACGGCAACCTGTTGACCAGCCAGAGCGCCGCGAACGGCCTCGACGCGTCGCAGCTCAAGTATGTGCAGCAGATCGAGCACAACACGCAAAAGCGCATCGACGCGATCCTCTCGCCGCTCTTCGGCGCCGGCAACGCGCATTCGCAAGTGAGCGCGGACATCGACTTCTCGAAGCTGGAGCAGACCGCAGAGAGCTATGGCCCGAACGCCAATCCGCAGGCGACGGCGATCCGCAGCCAGCAATCAAGCGAATCGAGCGAGTCGACGGGCGGCGGCGCATCGGGCGTGCCGGGCGCGCTGTCGAACCAGCCGCCGCAAGCCGCATCGGCGCCGATCGACGCAGCCGCCTCGGGCGCCGCCGCATCGGTCAAGTCGACGCCGAAGAACGAGCGCAAGGACACGACGACGAACTACGAAGTCGACCGCACCGTGCGTCACTACGAGCAGGCGACGGGCGGCATCAAGCGCCTGTCGGTGGCGGTGGTCGTCAACTACGAGAAGAAGGTCGACGCGAAGGGCAACGTCACGATGACGCCGCTCGCCGCCGACAAGCTCGCGCAGGTCCAGCAACTGGTGAAGGACGCGATGGGCTTCGACGAGAAGCGCGGCGACTCGGTGAACGTCGTGAACAGCGCGTTCTCCGCCGATCTGACCGTGACGCCCGAAGTGCCGTGGTGGCGCACGCCGCAGATGATCGCGTGGGGCATTCAGGCGGCGAAGTACGTGGGCATCGGCATCGTCGCGCTGTTCCTGTACTTCAGCATGGTGAAGCCGGCGATGAAGCGCGCCTTCCCGCCGCCGCCCGAAATCGCGCCGACGCTCGGCGCACCGGACGAACTCTCGATGCTCGACGGCCCTGCGGCCGACGGCGCGAAGAAGGATGACGAAGACAGGGATGCCGAGGTGAGTCTGCTCGGTCATGAAAGCAAGAAAGCCAAATTCGATCGCAATCTCGACTACGCGCGCATGGTGGCGCGTCAGGACGCGAGAATCGTTGCGACGGTCGTGAAGAACTGGGTGTCCGATGAACGCTGAAGGCCTGAACAAAGCCGCTCTCCTCCTGATGTCGATCGGTGAGGAAGAAGCCGCCGAAGTATTCAAGTATCTCGCCCCGCGCGAGGTGCAGAAGATCGGCGCGACGATGGCGGCGCTGAAGAACGTGACGCGCGAGCAACTCGACGACGTGCTGACCGAATTCGTCGATGAAGCCGAGAAGCACACTGCGTTGTCGCTCGATTCGAGCGAATACATCCGCTCGGTGCTGACGAAGGCGCTCGGAGAAACCAAGGCCGGCGCGCTGATCGACCGTATCCTGCAAGGCAGCGACACGAGCGGTATCGAAGGCCTGAAGTGGATGGACTCGGGCGCGGTCGCGGAACTCATCAAGAACGAGCATCCGCAGATCATCGCGACGATTCTCGTGCACCTGGACCGCGATCAGGCATCCGAAATCGTCTCGCTGCTGGCTGAGCGCCTGCGCAACGACGTGCTGCTGCGCATCGCGACGCTCGACGGCATCCAGCCCGCCGCGCTGCGCGAACTCGACGACGTGCTGACGACGCTCCTCTCCGGCAGCGACAACCTGAAGCGCGCGCCGATGGGCGGCATCCGCACGGCGGCCGAAATTCTCAACTTCATGTCGAGCAATCACGAGGAAGGCGTCATCTCGAACGTCCGCGAATACGACGCCGAGCTTGCGCAGAAGATCATCGACCAGATGTTCGTGTTCGAGAACCTGCTCGATCTGGAAGACCGCGCGATCCAGTTGCTGCTGAAGGAAGTGGAGTCGGAAACGCTGATCGTGTCGCTGAAGGGCGCGCAGCCCGCGCTGCGCCAGAAGTTCCTGTCGAACATGTCGCAGCGCGCCGCCGAACTGCTCGCCGAAGACCTCGATTCGCGCGGTCCGGTGCGCGTATCGGAAGTCGAGCAGCAGCAGCGCAAGATTCTGCAGATCGTCCGCAATCTCGCGGAAAACGGTCAGATCCAGCTAGGCGGCAAGGCGGAGGACGCGTATGTCTGACGCCCGCGCGCACAAGGCACAGGCGGCCCCGCTTTCGGCGTATCAGCGCTGGGAGATGGCGTCGTTCGATCCCGTCGAAGTCAAGGCCGACGACGGCGCGGCGGAACAGGCCGCGCTCGAAGCACACCTGCGCCGCGTCGAGGAAGACGCGTATCAGCAAGGGCTCGCGAAGGGTCACGTCGCGGGCCAGGCGCTTGGGTTTCAGGCCGGTTACGAGCAAGGCCAGGCGAAGGGTTTCGACGATGGCCGCAAGGAAGCGCTCGCGCAGGCCGCGCGGCTCGCCGAAATCGCCGATGCGTTCAAGACTGCGTTGCAGGTGGCCGATGCCGCGATCGCGGAATCGCTTGCCGAACTCGCCGTCGATATCGCGCAGCAGGTCGTGCGCCAGCATCTCGCGCTCGATCCGACCGCGCTCGTCGCGGTCGCGCGTGAAGTGATCGCCGCCGAGCCGGCGCTAGCGGGCGAACCGACGCTCGTCGTCAATCCCGCCGACATGCCGATCGTCGATGCGTATCTGAAGGACGAACTCGAAGGCGCTGGCTGGACCGTGCGCCCGGACCCGGTCGTGGAGCGCGGCGGCTGCAAGGCGCACGCGGCGACCGGCGAGATCGACTCGACCAATGTGTCGCGCTGGGAGCGCGTCGTGGCCGCTTTGGGGAGAAACAAGCCGTGGTGAATCAACGGATCACGCAGGATGGCCTCTCCGCGCTCGAACAGGAGTTGGCGCGCGCATCGTTCGGTCCGCTCGCTGTCGACGACGACTTCGACATCGAAGCCGACGAACATGCCGCGCGCACCATCGCCGAACTGGCCGATATCGCGGGCAATCCGCACATCGACATGTGGCGCGACAAGCTCGACGCGCTGCGCTCGCGCAACGCCATCGCGAAGCCGCTGCGTCCGTGCGGGCGTCTGACGCGCGCTGCGGGCCTCGTGCTGGAGGCCGTCGGCCTGAAGCTGGGCGTCGGCTCCGAATGCATGATCGAGCTGCCACCGGGCAGCGCGATTCCGACCGCCGAAGCCGAAGTCGTCGGCTTCTCGGGCGACAAGCTCTTTCTGATGCCGACCACGGAAATGGGCGGCCTGCTGCCCGGCGCGCGCGTCTATCCGCTCGAAAGCGCGCCGATCAACGATCCGATGGCGGGCGCGAAGCGTTTGCCCGTCGGCTGGGAAATGCTCGGCCGCGTGGTCGATGCGTCCGGCCGTCCGCTCGACGGGCTCGGCCCGCTCGGCGCGAAAGTCGATGCGCCGCTGTCCGCGCCGGTCATCAATCCGCTGAACCGCGAGCCGATCCACAAAGTGCTCGATGTCGGCGTGCGCGCGATCAATTCGCTGCTGACGGTCGGACGCGGCCAGCGCATGGGTCTGTTCGCGGGCTCGGGCGTCGGCAAATCGGTGCTGCTGGGAACGATGGCGCGCTACACGAGCGCCGAAGTGATCGTGATCGGGCTGATCGGCGAACGCGGCCGCGAAGTGAAGGAATTCATTGAGCAGATTCTGGGCGAGGACGGTCTCGCGCGCTCGGTGGTCGTAGCAGCCCCGGCGGACGTGTCGCCGGTCTTGCGGATGCAGGCCGCCGCGTACACGACCTCGCTCGCCGAATATTTCCGCGATCAGGGCAAGCACGTCCTGATGCTGATGGATTCGCTGACGCGTTACGCGATGGCGCAGCGCGAGATCGCGCTCGCGATCGGCGAGCCGCCCGCGACGAAGGGTTATCCGCCGTCGGTGTTCGCGAAGCTGCCGGCGCTCGTCGAGCGCACCGGCAACGGCCCGGAAGGCGGCGGTTCGATCACCGCGTTCTACACGGTGCTGACCGAAGGCGACGATCAGCAGGACCCGATCGCCGACTCGGCGCGCGCGATTCTCGACGGCCATATCGTGCTGAACCGCTCGCTGGCCGAGGCGGGGCACTATCCGGCCATCGACATCGAACAGTCGATCAGCCGCGCGATGACCGCGCTCATCGACGACAAGCATCTGGAGCGCGTGCGTCTTTTCAAGCAGATGCTGTCGCGCTATCAGCGCAACAAGGATCTGATCAACGTGGGCGCGTATTCGAGCGGCCGCGATGCGCTGCTCGATCGTGCGATCGCGCTGTATCCGCGCATGGAAGCGTTTTTGCAGCAGGGGTTTCGCGAGCAGGCGCCGTTCGATCCGAGCATCGCGATGCTGGATCAGCTGTTCGAATAATTTTCTACTAGTATCCGAAGTATTCGTCACAAGAAAACACAAAGACCATACGGGACCGCCACGCCATGTCCAAGAATCTGCCGATCAACACGCTCATCGAACTTGCCGAAGAGGAGCTCGACGCTGCTACGAAAAAACTCGGCAAGCTCCAGCAGGAACGCAACGAGATCGAAACGCAGCTGAATTCGCTGGTGACGTATCGCGACGAGTATCACGCGCGGTTCACGGCATCGGCGCAACAGGGCACGACTGCGCAGACGCTGCGCAACTTTCAGGCGTTCGTCGACACGCTCGACAACGCCATCGCGCAGCAGCGCACGGCGCTGGTCATGGCGGATCAACGCATCGAGGCGGCCAAGCCCGACTGGCGTCTCAAGAAACAGAAGCTCGGCAGCTACGAAGTGCTGGCTGCGCGTGGCGAGGCGATGCTCGCGAAGAAGGCCGCGCGTGTCGAGCAGCGCGACGCCGACGAGCACGCCGCGAAGGTGCTGCGCATGCGCGCCGAGCGCGCGTCGTCGTAATCCAATCTATTTATCGAGTCTAGAGGCCGTCCATGTCCTCCGTATCACTTCTCGGCGCGCTTTCCGGCGCGGCGTCGTCTTCCCAGGCCGCAAGCAAACGTGCGGCGAGCGCGGGCGCATCGTTCGGCATGACGCTGCAAGGCATCACCGACAGGGCCAATGCCGACGCACAGGCCGCGCAGGCGCTGGCGGATTCATCGACGGACAAGTCGAGCGTCCACGACGCACCGAAGCCGGATGACAGCGCGTCCGTTGCGTCTTCGAGCGATGACACGCAGGACGCGTCGAAGTCCGGGCAGGCTGACGCGCCGAAAGAGGCATCGAAGAATACCGACAAGACGCAGACGGCGGACGCATCGAAGCCTTCGCCGTCGCAATCGGCCGGTTCGTCCGCCGATGCCGCCGCCGCAGCGCAGGCGAAAGCGCGCGCGGACGCGGCGAATGCGGCGAATGTCGATGATCCCGACACTACGCTCGACGATCTTGCCGACGCCGCCGCTGCGGTAACCACGAGCGCTTCGACCGATGACGTCAAATCGACGGGCGAAACGCACAAGTCCGGCGAAGCGAAATCGCCGCAGGACGCACTGCAGGCCGCGCTTGCGGCGCTGAACAACGCGCAGCCCAATCCGGCACCTGTGAACGGTGCGGTGACGACGGCGCGCGAGGGCGTGAAGGATGATGAAGAAGGCGGTCTGTTCGCCAAGGGCGGAAAGGGCGCGGGCCTGATCGCGCTTGCTGCGAACACGAAGGTCGATGGCAAGACTGCCGACGCTGCCGCGCTCGCCGCCGCCCAGGCCGTGGCGACGACGCCGGCGGACGCCGCGACCGCCGCTTACAAACAAGCCGCCGATGCGGCTGCGCATGCGGTGGCGATTCAGTCGGCATCAGCGAATGCGGCGGTGTCGAGTCCGCAGGGCGCGATGGCATCGGCGACGAGCGCGGCGATTGCGCCGCATGTGGGTTCGTCCGGCTGGGACGATGCGTTCAGTCAGAAGGTCGTGTTTCTGTCGAAGGCGGATCAGCAGAGTGCTGAACTGACTTTGAATCCGAAGGATCTCGGGCCGTTGCAGGTGACGTTGCAGGTTTCGGAGAATCACGCGCACGCGTTGTTCGTGTCGCAGCATCAGCAGGTGCGTGAGGCGGTCGAGGCTGCGATGCCGAAACTGCGTGAGGCGATGGAGGCTAATGGCATTAGCCTTGGGAGTGCTTCTGTTTCGGATGGGTCGGCGTTTGGGCGGCAGTCGGGGCAGCAACAGGGCGAGAGTGGCCGTTCTGCGGGCGGCGGCTCGCGGGGCGTTGGTGGTATTGGCGGGGGTGATTCTGTCGGTTCTGCCAGCGTGAGTGTGCCCGTGCGGCGCACGGTGGGCTTGGTCGATACGTTTGCTTGATTTTTTCGCCGGATCCCGTATTCGTGTGGGTTTATTAGCACTGCCCCTGTGCGGGGCGGCACCTACTTTCTTTGCTGCTGCAAAGAAAGTAGGCAAAGAAAGCAG
>NZ_FCOM02000030.1 GCF_001544695.2 Caballeronia arvi | reverse complement strand
TCGTCTGGCCACGAACCTACGTCAAAACACGACATTTCTATCTGGCAGAAACACGACATTTCTATCTGGGACCTACACACAGAAATGCGCTAATTTATCTTATGTAAAGTCAAGAATTCGACCGTACGACACCAACCCCTCACCCCATCTCCCCAGCCCGCCTCATCAAAAACTCCCGCTCCCGCGCATTCTTCGCCAGCGACGCCGCGCGCTCGAACTCTACACGCGCCTCATCCTTGCGCCCCAGCTTCGCAAGCAGATCCGCCCGCACGCTCGGCAGCCAGTGATAGTTCCTGAGCGCTGCCGCGTCGGCGAGCGCATCCACGATCGGCAGCGCCGTCTCCGCGCCATACGCCATGCTCACCGCGACCGCGCGGTTCAGCTCGACGACCGGCGTCGGCGCCGTCTGCATCAGCGCGTCGTAGAGCGCGACGATCATCGGCCAGTCGGTGTCGGCGGCACGCGCCGCGCGCGCGTGACATGCCGCGAGCGCCGCCTGCAGCGCGTACACGCCACGCGCACCGCCCAAGTCTTCAGAGCGCTTCAGCGCTGCCAGCCCGCGCCGGATCAGCAGCGGGTCCCATCGACTGCGATCCTGATCCGGCAACAGCACCGGCCGTCCTTCCCGGTCGACGCGCGCCTTCATCCGCGACGCCTGAATCTCCATCAGCGCGACGAGCCCGTGAACCTCGCTTTCATCCGGCGTCAGTTCGGCCAGGATGCGCCCGAGCCGCAGCGCGTCCTCGCACAGCGCCGGACGCATCCAGTCATCGCCGGCGGTCGCCGAATAGCCCTCGTTGAAAATCAGATAGAGCACTTCCAGCACCGAGCCGAGCCGCGCCGCGCGCGCGTCGGCCTTCGGCACCTCGAACGGCACGTGCGCCGCCGACAGCGTGCGCTTTGCCCGCACGATGCGCTGCGCGATCGTCGGCTCTGGCACGAGGAACGCGCGCGCGATCTCGTCGGTAGTGAGCCCGCCGATCAGGCGCAACGTCAGCGCGGCGCGCGCATCGACGGACAGCACCGGATGACACGCCGTGAAGATGAGACGCAGCAGATCGTCGCCGATGTCGTCCTCACGCGCGGCGTCGAGCGCATCGACGAAATCGGGCGTGATATGCGCCTCCTGCGCGTCGAGATCGCGTCCGTACTCCTCGTGCTTCCTCGCATGCAGCGCGTGCTGCCGCAGCCGGTCGAGCGCCTTGTTCTTCGCTGTCGTCATGAGCCACGCTCCCGGCTTGTCGGGCACGCCCACGCCCGGTTGGCTCCAGTGTTCCAGCGCCGCGACGAACGCATCCTGCGCCAGTTCCTCGGCGAGCGCGACATCGCGCACGACGCGCGCCACGCTCGCGATCACCTTCGCCGACTCGATGCGCCAGACCGCGTCGATGGCCCGCCGTGCCGCATCGTCAGCGTCACTCTGCTTCGATCGCCCGCTCACGCCGCTTCCGGATTCATGTGCACGAGTGCCCAGATATGACCGTCGAGATCCTCGAAACCGTGGCCATACATGAAGCCATGATCCTGCGGCTCGCGCGGCGCGCGTCCACCCGCGGCGACGGCCTTCGCGACCAGATCGTCCACTTCCGCCCTGCTCTCGCACGACAGGCACACGAGCGTTTCGGTGCTCGCGTGCGCATCGGCGATCGGCTTTTCGGTGAAGGTCTGGAAGAACCGCTCGACGAGCAGCATCGCGTAAATGTTTTCGCCGATGACGAGGCACGCGGCGTCATCGTTCGTGAACGCGGGGTCGAAGCTCAGTCCCAGTTCCTTGAAAAAGGTCATCGAGCGCTTGAGGTCGCGAACCGGCAGGTTCACGAAAATCTGTTTGTGCATGACGGTGGTCTCCTGGGTTTTCAATACCACGACGAACGACTCACAGAAAAATCGACACGCGCCCGTCTAGGCGTAACACGGCCCGACTTTGCGGACTTCGATCGTGCACCACTTCGCCGCCGGACATTGCGCCGCGATCTCGACCGCTTCCGCACGCGTTTCGCAATCGATGAGAAAAAAGCCGCCGATCATCTCCTTGGCCTCGGCAAACGGCCCGTCGATGATCCGCGCATCGCCATTGCTGGCCGTGACGCGCGACGCATCCTTCAGCGACGTCAGCGATTCGACCGCGCGCAAGATCCCGCGCGCGTTCAGTCCATCGGCGAATCGCACCATCTGGTCATACACCTCGCGCCCCTCTTCCTCCGTGCGCTGGCCACGTTGTTCAACCGGTTCCACGACGAGCAGCAGATAAGCCACGACAAGCCTCCGTACTTTTTTTTGATGCGCTCAAGTCTATCTCGATATTGACAAACACAGATGCGCCCATCGATACTGCGACACATGCACGCAGCCATCCTTTTCTCCATCGCCGCGATTAAAAACCGTATGAACGCCATGTGTGGCGGGTCATCGGAAGAGCGTGTGCGCTAGCGAAACAGGCAAGCAAATCGATTCCGAAGGCCCCGCCGCAAGACGGGGCCTTCTTGTTTTTGCGTGCAAGGTTTCCGTCTTCGGCTCACATCATGGAGAGCAGAGATGGAAGAGGTATCGCAAGTTTTCGTGCGTCATGGCGTCGGCCACGGCGTCGCATCGGGGCGTCTGCGCACGTCGGGAGCGCGCGTCGTGGTCTATGTCGATGTGCATCCGCATCAGATGGTGTCGTGGCGGCTCACGCGCGATGCCGAACTGCGCATCGGCGATGCGTCCGCAGGCTCGCTTTGGCTCACACGCCATCGCGATTCCTACGACTACTGGATGAAGCCCGGTGATGTCGTGCGTCTGTCGCGCGGCGAGCGCGTATGGCTCACGTCGGAAAGCGATGAGGCGATCGAGGTGTCGCTCACGTCTCATCGCGTCGAGCGGCGCGGCGTGATCGCGCGTTGGGTTGCGCGGTATTGGCCGCGCATCGCCGACGGGCATGCGAACGCGCTGTAGCGCTCGGCGTGTCACGGCTCCACGCAGCGAAAGCTCGCGGCAGCATTGACGCTGCCCTTGCCGACATAGCGCGGATAGTTCGGATAACGGCATATCGGTCGCGTGCGTCCGTTGGTGGCGGGCGCGATGTCGCTGCCGATGAGCGTCTCCGGCGCCATGCC
The DNA here is from genome assembly GCF_001544695.2 of Caballeronia arvi. Taxonomy (GTDB): domain Bacteria; phylum Pseudomonadota; class Gammaproteobacteria; order Burkholderiales; family Burkholderiaceae; genus Caballeronia; species Caballeronia arvi. The sequence continues at coordinate 90,215 of NZ_FCOM02000030.1, read as the reverse complement.
GTTGCTCACCCAGTCGTCGAGCGCGCCGAGCTCGTCCCACGCGGGAATGAACACGCCGTTGCCGTGCTGGAAACCCGGCACCATGTAGAGCCGCATGAACGAATCGACGGTGTCCTGCCCGTATCGGTCGATGAGTCCGCGATAGAACGCGATCGTCTGGTTCGGGCTGATGACTTCGTCGGCGAGCCCGTGCATCGCAATGAGCTTGCCACCGCGCGCGATGAACGCGGAGAAATCCGGGTTCATCGCGCCGACGGTGTACGCGAGCGTCGTCAGCCGCTGTTTGAAGCGGCCGGGATTGTCGAGGTCGAACGTGAGCGAGCTGAAGCCGGGATCGCGCGCAACGAAGTGCCGCATATACGCGTCGCCTTGTGCGAAGAGATAGCCGTTCGCGGCGAAGGTCGGCGGGTTCAGGAGCGTCGGCGAGTCGCCGAGACCGAGCGCGCCGGAAAAGTCCACGCCCTGAAACACGTTGTAGCCGGGATACGTGTCGACGCCGTATGCAAGCGGATACGGCAGGCTCACGCCGTCGCGCAAGGTCTCGAGCGTGTCGATCTGCGCATCGGACAGACAACTGTCGCGCAAGGAAGGACGCTGGCCGTTCGCGCAACGCAGCGACGCGATGATCTGCGGCTCCAGTTTCCTGCACGCTTCCACATTGCCGACGATGCCATCCGCCACGCCGTCGAGCTTGTCGCATTCGTGCACGACGGTCTCGAACACGCGCCGCTGCTGCGCAATCCCGACGAAGCCGCCAGGCTTCGCATACGACGCCTGCCCGATCTTTACGCCCATCAGCCGGACGCCCGAGAAGTTGATCGCCGGCGCGTTGGCGATCACGCCGTCGTAGTCGTTCGGAAAACGCTCGATCACGGTGAAGCCTTCGCGCCCGCCCGTTGAGCCGCCCGCGAAATAGGTCTTGTCAGGCGCGCGCCCGTAGCCCATCTGGATCAGCGCGAGCGCGACATCGCGCGTTTTCTTGAGATGCCCGAAGCCGAAGTTGACGATGGCTTCATCGTTGCCCGCGAAATCCGCGCGCCCCGAATTGCCGACGTGGCCCGAATCCGAGCCGAACGTCGCATAGCCGCGCGCGAGCGGCGTCGAATCGGGCGCGAAAGGCATCGGATCGGTGCCGGAAACGATCGTGCCGTTGTAGCCGCCGCCGCCCATCTGCAGCGCGCGGCCGTTCCAGCGGCTCGGCAGATTCACTTCGAAGCGGATGTCGGGCGTCGTGTCCTGCAGCGCCTTGATGAACCCGGTGATGCGGCAATACTCGCCGTTGCGATTGCCCGGCGCGGCCGCTTTCACGACCCACGCCGAGACGATCGTCGCGCCGCGCGTCGGCAGGCCGATGATCGATGCGGGCACGATCTTGCCTTCGAGGTCGTCGCAATGCTTCGTCACGTAAGCGGCGGCCTGCGCGTGCGAACACGCCACGAGCGCCATCGCGACGAAAAACGCCGGAAAGCGGAACAGATCGGACGATAGATGGCGGAGGAAACGGGACACGTCTTGGAAGTGGCTACTTCAATCGCCGCACAATATATAAGAACAGTTTTGAGATAGCCATTCGGAACGCCCGGCCGTTGCAGCGGCACAACCGGCTTCCCTGCCCTCGCCCGCGCTCATTCGCCCGTCCATTCGCCGCGCAGGTCGCTATTCTCGAGAAGCTGTAGCAAGGTTTCGGCCGGACGGCTCAGATGTTTCGCGCCGAACGCGATGAACTCGACTTCCGGCAATTCCGGCAAATCCGCGCGATTCACGGGCGGCGCCAATCCGCGTGCGGCCAGGAAATGCGAGCGCACCGTCAGCCCGAGCCCGCCGCGCGCCGCGGCGATGCAGCCCGCGTGGCTGCTGCTGGTGCAGACCATCTGCCAGCTTGCGCCCGTCATCGCGAGCGAATCGAGCACGACGGCACGCGTGACGCTCGGCTCCGACACGAGGATGAGCGGCAGCGGCTCGCCCGTATCGACGACGGTGCCGGGCTTCGCGAGCCATTCGAGCCGGCCGGAAAATAGCCGCGTGCCGCGCGCATCGCCGAGACGCCGTTTGCCGACCGCGAGGTCGAGCTCGCCCGCATCGACCATCTGGTAAAGCCTTCCCGTCATGCCGATGGTGATTTCCAGCTCGACATCCGGATGCGTGTCGCGAAACGCGGCGAGCACGCTCGGCAGCGGCCCGAGCGCGATATCGTCCGACGAACCGAGCCGCACGCGCCCGCGCAGGCGCGGCGAACTGAACTGCGACTGCGCGTGCGCCATCGCTTCGAGAATCACGCGGGCGTGGACGAGCATGGCTTCGCCGTCGGCGGTGAGCGCGAGCGAATGCGTGTCGCGCACGAAAAGCCGCCGCCCGACGCTCTCCTCCAGCCGACGGATATGCTCGGAGACGCTCGACTGTCGCAGCCCGAGCTGGCGGCCGGCATCGGTGAAGCTGTGCGACGCGGCCACCGTCGCGAAGGTGTTCAGCCAGACTGGATTGAGCATAGGCCATTGTCATCGGCAATACCGATGACAGTCAATGCGGTTAGCGGGCTTCCCGATGACGCCGCAAGTCATTAATATTTCATGAATCGCGCAATGCGTTTGTTTTCAAACGGCTTTCCTGTCGGCGCGACCACCGCACCCCTCGTTCCCCATGACCAAAAGTTCTTCGCACACGGCATTGCTCTGGATCGTCGCCGTGGGCTTTTTCATGCAGGCGCTCGACACGACGATCGTCAACACGGCGCTGCCATCGATTGCGCGCAGCCTGAACGCCGCGCCGCTCGCGATGCAGTCGATCGTCGTCGCCTACACGCTCACGATGGCGCTCTTTACGCCCGCGTCCGGCTGGCTTGCCGACCGCTTCGGCACGCGCCGCGTCTATCTCGTTTCCATTTCGCTGTTCGTGATCGGCTCGCTCGCCTGCGCGGGCGCGCATTCGCTGAACCAGCTCGTGATCGCGCGCGTGCTGCAGGGCATCGGCGGCTCGATGCTGCTGCCGATCGGCCGGCTCGCCGTGCTGCGCGCCGTCTCGGGCGAAGCCTATGTCTCGGCGCTCGCGATGATTTCCGTCGCCGGTCAGGTCGGCCCGATTCTCGGCCCGACGCTCGGCGGCTGGTTCGTCGAATCGTTTTCGTGGCACTGGATCTTCCTGATCAACGTGCCGATCGGCGCGGTCGGGCTTTATGCGGTGCAGCGCTTCCTCCCGAACGACACGCTCCACGATGCGCCGCCCTTCGATTTCGTCGGCTGCGGATTGCTGTCGATGTGCATGGTGTCGTTCTCGCTCGCGCTCGATTCACCGGTCGAGACGCATCGCGGCGCGGTGTCGGCGGCGCTGTTCGCGCTGGCGGCGGTATCGGCGTTCGCGTATGTCCCGTACGCGCGGCGCAAGCGCAACCCCATCTTTCATCTCGCGCTGTTTCACGAGCCGAACTTCAGCGTCGGACTCGTCGGCAATCTGCTGTGCCGGATCGGATCGAGCGCGGTGCCGTTCCTGCTGCCGCTCATGATGCAGCTCGAACTCGGCTACAGCCCGCTGCATTCGGGGCTGATGATGCTGCCGATCGCCATCGCCGGGACCATCAGCAAGCGCTGGATCGCGCAACTTGTGAAGCGCTACGGCTACGACACGTTCCTGCTCGTGAACACGGCGCTCGTCGGCGCGTCGATCGTCGCGTTCGCGCTGTTTTCGCCGACGCTGCCGCTCGGCATCGAAATCGCGATCCTGGCCGTGTTCGGCGCGAGCAATTCGATGCAGTTCGCCGCCATGAACAGCGTCACGTTGAAAGGCTTGTCGAGCAAGGACGCGGGGAGCGGCAACAGCCTCTTTTCGATGGTGCAGATGCTCGCGATCGGCCTGGGCGTGTCGATCGGCGGCTCGCTCGTGCAGTTGTTCCAGGGACCGTTTTCGACATCGACGGGCTTCAGGTTGAGCTTCGTCTGCATGGGCGTGGTGACGCTTTTCTCGGGCGCCGTGTTCCGCCGGCTCGATTCCGCGCCGCAAAACGCGACGCCTGCCAGCGTCGGCAAGCGCGTCGCTTAACGATTATCCTGTCGGTCCAACCGATTTCTGGAGCGCAACCGTGCAATACCGCAAATTCGGCAATACCGGTCTCATCGTTTCGCGTCTCACGCTCGGCACGATGACGTTCGGCCTGCAGACCGACGAAGACGTGTCGCGCAGCATCATGGACCGCGCGGCGGACGCAGGCGTGAATTTCATCGATACGGCGAACGTCTACCCGCTCGGCAGCGGGCACGATCTCACGGGCCGCACGGAAGAAATCGTCGGGCGCTGGCTGAAGGGCCGTCGCGATGACTTCATCCTCGCGACCAAGGCGGCGCATGAAATGGGGCCGCTCGCGTGGCACAAGGGCGCATCGCGCAAGCATCTGCTCGACGCGATCGACGCTTCGCTCAAGCGGCTCGACACCGATTACGTCGATCTGTACCAGCTCCACAACGACGATCACGACACCCCGCTCGACGAGACGCTCGAAGCGCTCGACATCATCGTGCGGCAAGGCAAGGCGCGTTATATCGGCGTGTCGAATTTTCTGGCGTACCGGCTCGCGCGTGCGCTCGGCCGCGCGGATGTCTTGCGCAGCGCGCGCTTCGTCTCGGTGCAGCCGCGCTACAACCTGCTGTTCAGGCAGATCGAGCGCGAACTGCTGCCGCTCGCGACCGAGGAAGGCCTCGCGGTCATTCCGTACAACCCGCTCGCGGGCGGGCTTCTGACCGGCAAGCACAAATTCGATGCCGCGCCGGGCGAAGGCCGCTTCACCGGCGCCGTTGGCAAGGCGGGTGCGATGTACACGCAGCGCTACTGGCACGAGCGCGAGTTTCACACCATCGAGGCGATCAACGGGATCGTCGCGCCGACCGGGCGCTCGCTCGCGAGCACGGCGCTCGCGTGGGTGCTGGCGAATCCGGTGGTGACATCGGCGATCATCGGCGCGAGCCGGCCCGATCAGTTGAACGAGACGCTCGCCGCCGTCGATCAGCCGATCGATCCGGAGATCAAGACGAAGCTCGACGAAGCGACGGTCGAGTATCGTTTCGGCGACGCATTGCGCTGATCGTCGCGCTGATCGTCGACACGGCCCGCGCTCAGACGCGGGCTGCGCGCGCCCGGTAGAACCCTTCGAGCGAATAGATGGCGAGCGCCGCCCAGATCGCGCCGTAGCCGATCAGCTGATCGTGGCCGAAGAATTCCTGATAGATGACGACGCCGATCAGCAATTGCAGCGTCGGCGTGATGTACTGGATCAGCCCGAGCATCGAAAGCGGAATGCGCCGGCCGCCCGCGGCGAAGAGCAGGAGCGGCACGGCGGTGACCGGTCCGGCTGCGGCGAGCAGCAGCTTCACGCCGACCGATGCGTGTGCGAAGCCGCTGCCGCCGTGCGAGCTCAGGAAGAACAGATAAAGCAGCGCGATAGGACACAGCAGCATGGTTTCGAGCGTGAGCCCTTCGAGCGCGCCGAGCGACGCGGTCTTGCGCAGCAGGCCGTAGCCGCCGAAAGTCAGCGCGAGCGCGAAGCTGATCCACGGCGGCGCGCCGTTCACCCATGTCAGCCAGACGACGCCGAGCGCGGCGATGGTCACCGCGATCCACTGCACGGGCCGCAGCCGTTCGTGCAGGAACGCCATGCCGAACAGCACGTTGACGAGCGGATTGATGAAGTAGCCGAGACTCGCCTCGACGATGCGCCCGTCGTTGACCGCCCAGATATAAATCCCCCAGTTCGCCGACAGCAGCACGGCGCTCGCCGCGAAGCGCGCGAGCAGGCGTTTGTCGCGCAGCACCGGCCCGAGCCACGCCCACTGACGGCGCGCGGTCATCACGATCAGCAGGAAGACCATCGACCAGGCCATGCGATGCGCGAGCATCTCGACCGCACCGATCGAATGCAAGGCCTTGAAGTAAATCGGAAAAAGGCCCCAGATGGCAAAGGCCGAGAATGCGTAGACGACGCCTGGATTCATTGTTCGATGCGTTGAGCGGAAGTGACCGCGCACGAACGATCGGCTCGCTCGCCCGCGTTGCCTGGCCGTCCGACGGACAAGCGATCCGCAAGGATTGGAAGCCGGATTTTAGTCGACGCGCGGGGTCTGGCTCCAGCGGCGTGCGAACCCTTGGACGAATTCCTGCTCGAACCTAGGCGCAAACCGAGCGCGAAAGCCGTCCGAAGGGCCGTGATAGCATGGCCCGGCCTCGCGCTTGCTATAAGCCCTGCCGGCCGCCCTGGCCGCTCGCCCTCTCGTTCACTCATGAATAATCCCAACGTCCATCAGAATTTCTTCCATATCTTGCTGTTTGTCGTAACGATCGCGCTCGGGTGGGTGTTGCTGCCTTTCTTCGGCGCGATCTTCTGGGGCGCGATTCTCGCGATCCTGTTCCAGCCGATGCAGCGATATCTCGCCGCGCGCTTCGGCAAGCGCCGCAATCTCGCCGCGCTGACGACGCTGGCCGCCGCGATTCTGATCGTCATCATTCCGCTGGCGGTCGTCGCGGCGACGCTCGTGCAGGAAATCGCCCTCGTCTATTCGCGCATCAAGAGCGGGGAGCTGAATTTCGGGCTGTACTTCCAGCATGTGCTGCATGCGCTGCCTGCGTCGGTGCAACAACTGCTCGGTCGTTACGGTCTCGACGATATCGTCGGCGTGCAGCGCAAGCTGATGGAAGGCGCCGCGCAGATCAGCCAGTTCGCGGCGACGCAGGCGCTGTCGATCGGGCAGAACACGTTCCAGTTCGTCGTGAGCTTCGGCGTGATGCTCTATCTCGTGTTCTTTTTGCTGCGCGACGGCGGCGAAATCGGCCGGCGCATCCGGCGCGCGATTCCGCTCGATCCGGAGCCGAAGCAGCATCTGATCGCGAAGTTCACCACGGTGGTGCGCGCGACGGTCAAGGGCAATATCGCGGTCGCGGCGGTGCAGGGATTGCTCGGCGGGCTGATCTTCTGGATTCTGGGCATCGGCGGATCGCTGCTGTGGGGCGTGCTGATGGCATTTCTTTCGCTGTTACCTGCGGTCGGCGCGGCGATCGTCTGGGTGCCAGCGGCGCTCTACTTCTTCATGACGGGCGCGATTCTCAAGGGCGTGATTCTCGTCGTGTTCTGCGCGGTGGTGATCGGGCTCGTCGATAACGTGCTGCGGCCGATTCTCGTCGGCAAGGACACGAAGATGCCCGACTGGGTGGTGCTCATTTCGACGCTCGGCGGAATGGCGCTGTTCGGGATCAACGGGTTCGTGATCGGGCCGCTCGTCGCGGCGCTGTTCATGGCGAGCTGGGATTTGTTTTCGCAGGATAGCGAGTGGAACCGGCGGGAGTGATCGAGCCGGGCCAATAAAAAACCGGCTCACGAAGAGCCGGCTTTGTCTGCCTTCGAAGCGAGAGCTACCGCGAAGTCGGCGCCGTATACCGGCACTCGAACCGCTTCCTCACCGTCCCGTTCTCATCGACGCTCTCGAGATAAACATCGAACTGCCACAAGCGCGCCATGTGCTTGAGCACTTCGTCGCTGTCATTCGAGAGATGGCGGTTGTCCGTCATGAAGTGACGCAGCGTCAGACTGCGATCGCCCCGCGTGTTCACCGAATAAACCTGAATATTCGGCTCGCGATGATGAATATCGTACTGCCGCGACAACGCCTGCCGCACATAGCGATACCCGCTGTCGTCATGAATTGCGGAGACTTCGAGCGCGTCGCGCATGTCGTCGTCGAGAATCGAGAACAGGCGCATATCCCGGATCAGTTGCGGCGACAAATATTGCGCGATGAAGCTCTCGTCCTTGAAATTGCGCATCGCGTAATGCAGCGATTCCAGCCAGTCGCTGCCCGCAAGCTCCGGGAACCACTCGCGATCTTCGTCCGTCGGGTTTTCGCAGATGCGGCGGATGTCGCTCATCATCGAAAAACCGAGCGCGTACGGATTGATGCCGCTGTAATACGGCTTCGTCACCGGCGGCTGATACACGACGTTCGAATGCGAGTGCAGGAACTCCATCATGAAGCCGTCTTCCAGGCGGCCTTCGTTGTAGAGCGTATTGAGCAGCGTGTAATGCCAGAACGTCGCCCAGCCTTCGTTCATGACCTGAGTCTGCCGCTGCGGATAAAAATACTGGCCGATCTTGCGCACGATGCGGATGACTTCCCGTTCCCACGGCTCCAGCAACGGCGCATTTTTCTCCGCGAAATACAGCAGATTTTCCTGCGGTTCCGGCGGATAACGGCTTTCAGTTTCCTCCTGCGAATGCTCCTTTCCCTTCGGCAGCGTGCGCCACAATTCGTTGACCTGCGACTGCAGATAAGCCTCGCGCTCGCGCCGCATCGCCGCTTCCTTCGCGAGCGACAACTTCTGCGGACGCTTGTACCGGTCGACGCCGTAATTCATCAGCGCGTGGCATGAATCGAGCAGTTCCTCGACGCGATCGAGCCCGAAACGCTCCTCGCACTCCGCGATGTAATTCTTCGCGTACACGAGGTAATCGATGATCGCGTGCGCGTCCGTCCACAGACGGAACAGATAGTTGCCCTTGAAGAACGAGTTATGCCCGTACGCCGCATGGGCGATCACGAGCGCCTGCATTGTCATGGTGTTTTCTTCCATGAGATACGCGATGCAGGGATTCGAGTTGATGACGATCTCGTACGCAAGGCCCATCTGCCCACGCCGATAGCCTTTCTCGGTCGAGAGAAAGTGCTTGCCGAACGACCAGTGCCGATAGTTCACCGGCATGCCGACGGACGCATACGCATCCATCATCTGCTCGGAGCTGATGATTTCGAGTTGAATGGGATAGGTGTCGAGCCCGTAACGGTTCGCGACGCGCGAAATCTCGGCGTCGTATTCCTCGATCAGCTCGACGCTCCAGTCCGACGGGCACGGCAGTGGCCGCTTTCTCTCTGCAACATTCATTCTGCCTTCCTCGTGCGCCTCGGTCGTCTTCACGGACGCATTGCATTGCTCTGCTTCAGGCCCGAGCTCGGTAGCGACACGATCGGAAACCCGATCGTGCGCGCCTTCCAGCTGATACCCGCGCGTCTCGTTCTGCTCATGCCGCGTCGTCATGCGGCCGCCTGTTGCTTTTCGAAAAGTTCGCGGAACACCGGATAGATGTCAGCGGCCGAATCGACTTTTTTCATGGCCAGTTCGGGCGCGCCCATCGCCAGCTGAGCATACTCCAACCAGAGATTTTGCTCCTCCGGCGCAACTTGAATATAGGCAAAATACCGGACCTTCGGCAGGATGTCGTCCGACAGCAGCTTGCGGCACTTCGGCGAATCGTCCGTCCAGTTGTCGCCGTCCGATGCCTGCGCGCCGTAAATGTTCCATTCAGTCGGAGAATAACGCTCGTCCATGATCTTCTTCATGAGCTCGAGCGCGCTCGACACCACCGTGCCGCCGCTTTCGGTCGAATGGAAGAACGTGTCTTCGTCCACTTCCTCGGCGCGCGTATGGTGCCGGATGAACACGACTTCGATCTTCTCGTAGTTCCGTTGCAGGAACAGGTACAGGAGGATGAAGAAGCGCTTGGACAGATCCTTGCGCTGCTCGTCCATCGAGCCGGAGACGTCCATCAGGCAGAACATCACGGCCTTGCTCGATGGAGTGGGCTGCTTCACGCGATTGATATAGCGCAGGTCGAACGGATCGATGAACGGAATGCGCGTGATGCGCCCCTGCATGATGACGATATCCGCTTCCAGCCGCGCGATTTCTTCCGCGTCGCCGTTCTCGTCCTTCAGTTGTTCGAGCTGCCGCTCCATCTCGCGCAACTGCGACGCGAGCGGCCAGCCGAGCGCGATGCGTCGTCCGAGCGCGGAGCGCAGCGATCTCACCACATCGATATTGTTCGGCGTGCCTTCCGCCGCCCAGCCCGCGCGCACGTTCTTCCATGTCGGCACGGCGAGCAACTGGGTCTTGACGAGACGCGGCAGTTCGAGATCGTCGAAGAAGTACTGCATGAATTCTTCGCGCGACAGTTCGAAGACGAAATCGTCCTGCCCTTCGCCTTCGTTGCTGGCGCTCTTGCCGCCGCCGCCCGAGCCGCCCGGCGGACGCGGAATCTTGTCGCCGCGAATGTAATCGGAGTTGCCAGGATGGACGAACTCGCGCTTGCCGCCCGGCCCGTGACGGAACGATGGCTCGGAGATGTCCTTCTTCGGAATGGTGATGCTCTGCGTGCTTTGAATGTCTTTGATGCTGCGATCGCGCACCGCGTCGGACACCGCGCGGCGAATATAACTCTTGACGCGTCGCAGGAAGCGCTCGCGGTTCGCGATGCTCTTGTTCTTGCCGGCTAACCTGCGGTCGATGATTTGGTGCAGCACATCCAGTCTCCCGCGTTATTGGCGAGGAAGCGAGGCGCTGCCTGCGTCGTGCATCTGTCGCAGCGTCTCTCTCTCGCAATTTGCCCACTGTGCCGCGAGCGCAATCCACGCGCCCGCACGACCAGGGACAGCCAAACTCCCGCGCTGCGCGGGACCGGAACCGCGCGTGCAACGCAGTTCCGGCCGATCACACCATCACGACGACTTGCGCACGCGCAGATACCAGTCGCAAAGGAGTCGCACCTGCTTCGGCGTATAGCCCTTCGCGACCATGCGATTGACGAAGTCCTCGTGCTTGCGTTGCTCTTCGGCCGATCCTTTCGCATTGAACGAAATCACCGGCAGAAGTTCTTCGGTGTTGGAGAACATCTTCTTCTCGATCACCACGCGCAGCTTTTCATAGCTGATCCACGCCGGATTCTTGCCGCCGTTCGCCGCCCGCGCGCGCAACACGAAATTCACGATCTCGTTGCGGAAGTCCTTCGGATTACTGATGCCCGCGGGCTTCTCGATCTTCTCCAGCTCGGCGTTGAGCGACGCCCGGTCGAAGCTCTCGCCCGTGTCGTGATCGCGGAACTCCTGATCCTGAATCCAGAAGTCGGCGTAGGTCACATAGCGGTCGAAGATGTTTTGTCCATACTCCGAATACGACTCCAGATAGGCAGTCTGAATCTCCTTCCCGATGAACTCGGCATAGCGCGAAGCCAGCACGTCCTTGATGAACGACAGGTACTTCTGCTCTGTTTCCGGCGGGAACTGCTCGCGCTCGATCTGCTGTTCGAGCACGTACATCAGATGCACCGGGTTCGCGGCGACCTCGCTCGAATCGAAGTTGAACACGCGCGACAGGATCTTGAACGCGAAGCGCGTGGAGACACCCGTCATGCCTTCGTCGACACCCGCGTAATCGCGATACTCCTGATATGACTTCGCCTTCGGGTCGGTGTCCTTCAGGTTCTCGCCGTCGTAGACCTGCATCTTCGAGAAGAGGCTCGAGTTCTCCGGCTCGTGCAGACGCGTGAGCACCGCCATCTGCGCCATCATCTTGAGCGTGCCGGGCGCGCACACCGCCTCGGCGAGCGACGAGTTGCGCAAGAGCTTCTCGTAGATCTTGATCTCTTCGCCATAGCGCAGGCAGTACGGCACCTTCACGACGAAGATACGATCGAGCAGTGCTTCATTGTTCTTGTTGTTGCGGAACGCCTTCCACTCCGACTCGTTCGAGTGCGCGAGGATGACGCCGTCGAACGGAATCGCGCCGAAGCCTTCCGTGCCCTTGAAGTTGCCTTCCTGGGTCGCGGTGAGCAGCGGATGCAGCACCTTGATCGGCGCCTTGAACATTTCGACGAATTCGAGCAAGCCCTGATTCGCGAGACACAGGCCGCCGGAATAGCTGTACGCGTCGGCGTCGTCCTGCGAATAGGTTTCGAGCTTGCGGATATCCACCTTGCCGACGAGCGACGAGATGTCCTGATTATTCTCGTCGCCCGGTTCCGTCTTCGCGATGCCGATCTGGCGAAGGATGGACGGATAGCGACGCACGACGCGGAACTTGCGGATGTCGCCGTTGTACTCGTGCAGGCGCTTCACGGCCCACGGCGAAAGAATGTTCCGCAGATAGCGGCGCGGAATGCCGTATTGCTCTTCGAGCACCGGACCGTCTTCGTCGTAATCGAAGAGGCCGAGCGGCGATTCGTTGACGGGCGAGCCCTTCAGCGAATAGAACGGAACGCGCTCCATGAGCTGCTTCAGTCGTTCGGCGATTGACGACTTGCCGCCGCCCACCGGACCCAGCAGATACAGGATCTGCTTCTTCTCTTCCAGACCCTGTGCCGCGTGCCGGAAATACGACACCACGTTCTCGATCACTTCCTCCATTCCGTAGAACTCGCGGAATGCGGGATACACCTTGATGACCTTGTTTGCAAACACACGCGAAAGCCGCGGGTCGAGTCGCGTATCGACATGCTCCGGCTCCCCGATGGCCGTCAACATGCGTTCGCCCGCTGTTGCATATGTGGCAGGATCTTCTTTGCAGAGCGCGAGGTACTCTTCGAGCGAGAATTCCTCCTCTCGAGTTTTTTCGAAGCGGGTCGCGAAACTGCTGTAGATATCCATGCTACCTCCTCGCCGAAGTCAGAAAGCTATGCCGTGCGCAACGCGCGTAATCGAAACGACATCGCTTGAAATCATCCTAAACCCTTTCGAATTTTTTTTCACGCACTTGCGTTGTTCATTTGCTTCGCAGAATTACTAGCTTGGTGCGTTATTTTCGTTCACCTACAATATGCATCCCGATGTCCTGATGACTGTATCGTCTTGCTCGACCTCGGTCCTGCCTGTTCGTTTCCCCGCGCTCGCCGCTACTTATCTACTGCTCTTGTCCGCCAATGCGGCGTGGCTCACGCTCGCGTCCGCTTCGTGTCCGTTACATGCAATACCGCGATGTCCGTGCAACGTTATCAATAACCGTTCCCGACGTATGGTGTTTTCGTCCTCATGCGAGCACCAGTTCGAGTTCGCCGATGCGATCGATCGCGCCATGCAGCATCGCCGGTCCATCGATACGGACAGCTCCTGTATAAGAGCCCGTGGTGATCGTCCAGAACGGCTCGACCGTCAAACCCATGCGGGAACAATGGTTGACGAGCCACGGCAGCAGCTCGCGCGGATCGCCCGCCGGATTGCCGAGCGCGGCCGGCGCGATCGACTCGCCATCCAAAGTGAATTCGAGGCGCGGCGTGAGAAAGTCGAAGCCCGGCGCGACGACGTCGTAAGGCTCCATGCCCGACACGACGAGCGCGCCGTTGTTCTGTGAATCCGCGAGCTGTGCGAGCGGGTCGAGATTGGGCCATTGCGCGAAACGGCTGTCGACCACTTCGAGCGCGACCGCGATGCCGCCGATCGCATCGAATACTTCCTCGCGCGTGTAAGGATCGCTGCGCGCGGGCAGCGCATAGGCGAAGCGGAACGCGATCTCCAGCTCCACCAGCACGCGAAAGAAGGATTGAAAAGGCAGGCGCGCGGGCGAAACATAGACGAGCCCGTCGTCGATGGGCGCGCCCGCGGCGAGCGCGTCGGGCGCGCGCGCGCCGATCTTCCAGGCGCCGATGCGCCCCTCCGACGCTTTCAGCATCTCGTGCTGGATCGCGTAGGCGGTCGGCGCGTCGGCCGGAATGTCGGCGGGCTCGAGCGCTTCGATCAGCTGATGCCGGCGGCGGGCGTCCGCGAGTTTCGCGGCGAGTGTCGATCCGGTCATATCGATATCCTCGTGTGAACGATGACGCACACCTCTCAGTGTACGGGTTACGTGACCGGATCGGCGCTGATCGCCGCGCATGATTTCGCGCGCGATCAAGCCCCGTTGGCGCTACGCGCCGCCTGCCGAGCTCAGAACGTCTCCCAGTCGCCGCCTGCGTCGGCAGTCGCCCTGCTTGCGGATGCCTTGGGCGCAGCAATCGGGGCGGCGCGTTTCGCCGTCGCGGCCGGAGCCGTTTTTGGTGCGACACGCATGGCAACCGTTGCACGCGCTGCAATGGTCGTCGCCGCTCCGGCCTTGACAGCAGCAAGCGGCGAGCCGTCCGCGACCTGGAACACCGCGACCGCCTGCCGCAGGCGCCCCGCCTGATCTTCGAGCGACTGCGCGGCCGCCGCCGCTTCCTCGACGAGCGCCGCGTTTTGCTGCGTCACCTCGTCCATCTGCGTGACGGCGCGCGACACCTGCTCGATACCGCTCGACTGTTCCTCCGACGCCGCCGCGATCTCGCCCATGATGTCCGTCACGCGCTGCACCGCGCCGATGATGTCGTTCATCGTGCGGCCGGCTTCGTCGACGAGCGTCGTGCCCGTCTGCACGCGCGCCACGGACGTGTCGATCAGCTCCTTGATTTCCTTCGCCGCCGCCGACGAGCGCTGCGCGAGGCTGCGCACTTCGCCCGCGACGACCGCGAAGCCGCGCCCCTCTTCGCCCGCGCGGGCCGCTTCGACGGCTGCGTTGAGCGCAAGGATATTGGTCTGGAACGCGATGCCCTCGATGATCGTGATGATGTCGGCGATCTTCGACGAGCTCTGATTGATCTCGCCCATCGTCGTCACGACCTGCGTGACGACCGCGCTGCCCTTGCCCGCGATCTCCGACGCGTTCGCCGCGAGCGCGCTCGCCTGCCGCGCGTTGTCGGCGTTCTGCTTCACGGTGCCGGTCAGCTCTTCCATGCTCGACGCGGTTTCCTGCAGCGCGGACGCCTGCTCCTCGGTGCGCGACGACAGATCGGTATTGCCGGCCGCGATCTGCTGCGTCGCCGACGCGATCGATTCGCTGCCCGAGCGCACAGTTCGAACCGTCGTCAACAGGCTGGCGCGCATGTTGGCGAGACCGTGCAGCAATTGCCCCATTTCGTCGCGGGACGTGACGACGACCTCGCGGCGCAGATCGCCGGCGGCGATCGCATCGAAATGGCCGAGCGCGGCTTCGAGCGGCCGCGCGATCGCGCGACGGAGCGATCCCCACGCGAACGCGGCCGCCGCGAGCCCGAGGGCGATCGCGCACAGGCTCAGCGCGCGGAACCACAGGAAGCGGCTTTGCGTCGCCTCGTAGCTCTGCTTCGCCGCTTCGGTCAGAAACTTGCGCAGCGCGTCGTTGGCGTTGGCGAGATCGTTGTAGGTGACCTGCATCGCCTTCGCGTTCGCGATGATCGCGTCGTGATCGTTCGCCAGGATCGAAGCGATGCCCTTGTCGACGATGCCCTGCAGCGCGACGCGCTTCGCCTGCGCGGCGTCGGCGAGACGCTTCTCTTCCGGCGATTGCGCCAGCGCCATGTATTCCTTCCAGTAGCCATCGGCGCGATCGCGCATCAGGCGCGAGCGCTCGACGGTCGCGGCCACTTCCGGTGTGCCGGCGAGCAGCGCCGCGCGGTCGAACACGAGCCGCTCGCGCGCCGCGTACATTTCCGCGTTGCCGACCGCGATCGCGGCGGGCATCTGCACCGAATACGTGTTGAGGAACGCGCCGTTCGAGTGGCTCATGCCGGTGAGCCCCAGCGCGCCGATCGCGATGAGCAGCGCACCCAGAAACGCCATCGAGATACCGAGGCGCGCCTTGATCGTCAAAGCCTTTTTCATGAAGTTTTCCCTGATGCCGCTTTGCAAGCGGGTCTCCCGGCCGGTTGACGGCCAGCGCGCCGGGCCGGCGCACCGATGACGTCCGCGCGGCCGATGCGCGCCGTCCTTTCCGTCGAAGCGCGGACAAGCGAAATTTCGCGCGTCCGCTATCGACGTAAACGGCGTGCAAGGCTCGACACTTGAGGGAAATATTTCGTATGAAGAGAAAACGGCGCGTCGAAACGCGCCGTTTTCAACGAGCATTGAAAAGTTATGCGGATATTTCGCTGCGGTGCGGAATCGACGGCTGTGCGCCTTCGCGTGTCACCGCGACCGCGGCCGCGCGCTGGCCGAAGGCGATCGCGTCGAGCGCGGCGGCGCCGCGCGCGAGCTCGGCCGCAAAACCGCCGATGAACGTATCGCCGGCGGCGGTCGTATCGACGGCTTCGACTTGCGGCGACGGCACATGCACGCCTTCTTCACCGGCGCCGTCGAGGAGCGCGAGCACGCCCTGCGCGCCGAGCGTCACGATGACATTGCGCGCGCCCTTCGCCTTCAGCGCCTGCGCGGCGCGGCGCGCGTCGTCGGGCGTCTCGATCGCGACGCCCGACAGCGTCGCGGCTTCGATCTCGTTCGGGATCAGATAATCGACGAGCGGAAACCAGTCCGGCGGCAGCTTGCGCGCGGCGGGCGCGGGATTAAGGATCGTCGTGCGTTGCAGGCGCCGGCCGGCGGCGAGCGCGGCGCGCACGGTTTCCACCGGCGTTTCGAGCTGGCACACGATGACGTCGGCTTGCGCGATGAGCGCCTGCTGTTCCTCGATGCGCGCGGGTGTCACTTCGGCGTTGCTGCCCGCGACGATGACGATCGCGTTCTGGCTCGCGTCATCGACGACGATCAGCGCCACGCCGGTGGGCGCGCTCGTGCTCGTCGCGAGCGCGCTGCAGTCGATGCCTTCGGCTTCGAGACTGCCCTTGAGCGTCGCGCCGTTAGAGTCGTTGCCGACGCAGCCGATCATCGCGACCTGCGCGCCCAGGCGCGCCGCGGCGACCGCCTGATTGCCGCCCTTGCCGCCCGGCACCTGCGCGAACGCGTGTCCGGCGAGCGTCTCGCCCGGCCGCGGCAAGCGCGGCGCGCGCGCGACGAGATCCATATTGAGGCTGCCGACCACGGTGACGCGGCCGATCGCTGCGTTCTCGTCCATCCTCGTTGGTTTCCTTCTTCGTTGCTGTCTTCTTCGTTGCTGTCTTCTTCGTTAGGCCCGTTCGACGCGACGCGCTTGGTGCACCACCGCGGTCGATTCACGCAGCACCAGGCGCGGCGCCACCACGCGGCGGCGCGTCGTCCCCGTGAGCTTGCCGGTGATGCGGTCGATCAGCGTCTGCGCGGCCATTTCGCCCAGCGCGCGCACCGACTGCCCGACCGTCGACAGCGCCGGATACGTGTAGCGCGACAGCTCGACATCGTCGAAACCGATGATCGAGCAATCGGTCGGCACGTCGATGTGACGCTCGGCCGCTGCCCGCAGCGCGCCGATGCCCATCATGTCGTTACACGCGAAGATCGCGGTCGGCTTCATGTTGTCGAGCAATTGCGAGGCCGCGGCATAACCGCCCGTCGCGGAGAAATCGCTCTGCTGAATCGCGTTCGGCGCAATCTCGATGCCGCGCTCGGCCATCGCGCGGATGAAGCCGTGCAGGCGCATCGCGGAAACCGCCGTCGCGACCGGCCCGGTGATGCAGCCGATCTGCGAATGCCCGAGTTGCAACAGATGCCGCGTCGCGAGATACGCGCCCTTCTCGTGATCGATCTGCACGAGGTCCGATTGCAGCCCCTCGATATTCCGGTCGACGATCATGAGCGGCTCGCGCGCGCCCGCGAGACATTGCGCGAGCACCGAATCCTCGCCCGCCGACGCGATCACGAGCCCGTCGATGCGCTTTTCCTGCAGCACGCGCAGATAGCTGCGCTGCTTCGCGGGATCGTCGTCGGAGTTGCAGAAGAACACGCAATAGCCGTTCTTCGCGCAGCCGTCCTCGACGCCGCGTGCGAGCTCCGCGAAATACGGATTCGTCGCGTTCGGCACCAGCAGGCCGATCGTCGCGGTGGAGCGCGCCTTCAGCGAGCGCGCCACCGCCGACGGCACGTAGTCGAGCTCGCGGATCGCCCGCTCGACTTTCGCCCGCACGTCGGCCGACACCGGCCGCGAATTGTTCACTACGTGGGATACCGTCGTAAACGACACCCCGGCAATGGCTGCCACGTCTTTGATCGTCGCCATACATCGTCCTTCGCTATCTTTGGTCCAACTGCTCTTATTGGTCGTAAGGCGTCCGGCGCCTCGCTGCCACGCGCCGTTATGTTGCTTTCCCCGCGCCCTGCTTGCTGCTTTCGCTGCTTCGTTCATCGTCGCCGGCCGCGTTTTTGCGCCTTGCGACGTCCCTCGATCAGACACGTTTTCTTCTGCTGCGGTATGTATCCAATACCACGGCCACCACGATCACCGCGCCGGTAATGATGCGCTTGGTCGGCTCGTTCGCGCCGATCTGCGCCAGTCCCGCCGCCAGCACGGAGATGATCAACACGCCGAAAAACGTGCTGATGACCGAGCCGCGCCCGCCCATCAGGCTCGTGCCGCCGATCACCACCGCCGCGATCACCTGCAGCTCCAGCCCCGCGCCCGCGTTGGGATCGGCCGCTTCCAGACGGGAAATCTGAAACAGCGCGGCGAGTCCGGACAGCGCGCCCATCAGCGCGAAAACGATTACCTTGTAGGGCCGCGGATTCACGCCCGCGAGCCGCACGGCTTCCTCGTTCGTGCCTATTCCTACCAGATATCGGCCGAAAACCGTCCGAGTCAAGACCAGATGCGCAACTATCATCACCGCGACCGCGATCAGGAACGCGGGCGAGATGCCGAACGCGATCGGATTCGACAGGAAATCGAACGCGTCGCCGATATACGCCGTGCGCGAGTTCGTCATCTGATACGCGAGCCCGCGCGCGCCTTCCAGCACGCCGAGCGACACGATGAACGACGGAATCCGCCACGCCACCGTCACGAGACCGGTCACGGTGCCCGTCAGCGCGGCGGCCGCGAGGCCGATCAGCGCGGCGGGAAACGCCGGCCAGTGCCACTGGAGCGCAGCCACGCTCACCACCGACGCGCCGAGCGCCAGCACCGATCCGACCGACAAGTCGATGCTCGCGATGATCAGCACGAACGTCATGCCGACCGACATCACGACGAGATCCGGAATCTGGTTCGCGATCGTGCTGAACGTGTCGTACGTCAGAAAGTGCGAGCTCAGCACGGAAAACAGCGCGATCATCGCGGCGAGCGCGCCCGCGAGACCCAGGTAATTCGAAATGCCGAGCCGCGTGCCGACGCCTTTGGTGCTCTTCGGCGCATCGGCGGGCAGGTTCGCTTCGCTCATTCAATGCTCCACGTTGTCTTCGGGCGCCTTCGCATCGGGCACGATCGGCTCGTGCAGGATCGCGTCGCGCTTCGCGTAACCCGAGAACGCCGCCGCGAGCAGCGCGTCCTGCGTCCAGCCCGCGCGTTCGAACACGCCCGTCATGCGTCCGGCCGACATCACACCGATACGATCGCAGATCAGCATCAATTCGCGCAGATCGCTCGATACGACGACAAGCGCGCGTCCTTCGCGGGCCAGTGCGCCCATCAGCCCGTAGATGTCGAATTTCGCGCCCACGTCGATGCCGCGCGTCGGTTCGTCGAACAGCAGCACGGCGCAGTCGCGCGCGAGCCAGCGGCCGATCACGACCTTTTGCTGATTGCCGCCCGACAACTCCGACACTGCCTGCGCCGGCCCCGACGTGCGGATGCGCATCGCGTCGATCTGGCGTTGCGCGAGCGCGGCTTCGCGGCGCGCATCGACGACGCCATGCCGCGCCACCGCGTTCAGATTGCCGAGTGAAACGTTCGCGGCGATGGGCAGGCTGAGCAGCAGGCCTTCGCCCTTGCGATCCTCCGTGATGAGCGCGATGCCTTCATCGACGGCATCCGAAGGCGATTGCACCTTCACGCGCCGCAGCGCCTGTCCAATACGCGCGACCGACACGCTGCCCGCGTCCGCGCGATCCGCGCCGTAAATGAGCCGCATGAGCTCGGTGCGGCCCGCGCCGATCAGCCCGCTCACGCCGAAAATTTCGCCCGCGCGCACCTCGAACGACACGTCGCGCACCGCGGGCAGCCGCGTCATGCCTTCCACTTTCAGCGCGACGCCGCCGATCCTGCGTTCGCCCAGATCGATGCGCTCGCCGATCTCGCGTCCGACCATCAGCGTGACAAGCCGGTCGCTCGTCAACTCGTCCATCGGGCCGATATGCACGAGGCGCCCGTCGCGCAGCACGGCCGCGCGCTCGGCGATGCGCCGCAATTCTTCCAGCCGGTGCGAGATGTACACGAGCGCGACGCCGCGCGCCTTCAACCGTTCGACCTGTTCGAACAGCAAGTCGACTTCGCGGGCGGTGAGCATCGCGGTGGGCTCGTCGAGGATCAGCACACGGCAGTCGCCGATCAGATTGCGCGCGATTTCCACCATCTGCTGATGCCCGATGCCCAGACCGCCGACGAGCGTTTCCGGATCGATCGCGTCGAGGCCGACTTGCGCCATCGCGTGGCGCGCGTCCTGCGCGAGCCGTTTTTGATCGATCCATCCGAGGCCTTTCCTCGGCAAGCGGTTCAGAAACAGATTCTCCGCCACCGACAAGGTCGGCAGCAGGTTCAGCTCCTGCATCACCATGCGCACGCCGAGCGCCTCGGCATCCGAACGGCTTTTCGGCGCGTAGGGCTGGCCCGCGAGCGTCATCGTGCCCGTGGTCGGGTCCGTGAGCCCGCCGATGATCTTCGACAGCGTGCTCTTGCCCGCGCCGTTTTCGCCAGTCAGCGCGAGCACCTGGCCCGGCGCGAGTTCGAGCGACACGTCCGCCAGCACCGGTTCGACATAGGTCTTGCCGATGCCCGTCACCGTCAGCACGTTCGCTTCATTCGATCCGGTCATGGGGCGCTTCACGCTTTCGCTGTGCATCCTCGCTCGGTGTCCCCGCTGGTGGTCCCGCGTGGCTTCGTCATGCGGCTTCGAAGCCATCGCGCGAACGTTTTCCCAAGGTCTGTCTTTCGCGCTCGTCAGCATCTTATCGGCACGTCGGAGGCGAACTTGAGGGTTGGTTTGCGCGAGACGGCTCCCGAAGTCGCCGTCTCGCACCGCGCTTTACTTCGTCACGAGATCGACAGGTGTTTCGACCACCTGCGACAGCTCCGACTGCTTCTTGTGGGCCGCGATCGCCTTCAGCGCCACGTCGATGCCGAACACCGCCTGCTTCGCCGCGTACTGGTCGGCGGTCGCGAGCACGCGGCCGTCCTTCAGCATCGGCTTGATCGCGCCGATGTTGTCGAAGCCGACGACCTGCACCTTGCCCGCCTTGCCCGCCGCGCGAATCGCCGACACGGCGCCGATCGCCATGTTGTCGTTGTCGCACAGAAGCGCCTTCACGTTCGGATTCGCGTTCAGGATCTGCGACGCGACCGCGTTGCCCTTGTCGATTTCCCATTCGCCCGACTGCAGCGCCACGACCTTCATGCCGGCGGCGTCCATCGCTTCCTTGAAGCCCGCGCTGCGAGCCTGCGAGTTCGTCGTGGTCGTCACACCTTCGATGATCGCGACTTCATCGCCTTTCTTCAGACGCGGCGCGAGATAGTCGCCCACCTTGCGCGCGCCCTTCTTGTTGTCCGGCCCGACGAACGGCACGTTCAGATCCTTGGACTTGAGCACGTCGGTGTCGAGCCGGTTGTCGATGTTCACGACGATGATGCCCGCGTCCGCCGCCTTCTTGATCACCGGCACGAGCGCCTTCGAATCGGCCGGCGCGATGATGAGCGCGTCGACCTTCGAGACGATCATCTGCTCGACGATGCGGATCTGCGCGGCCGTATCGGTCTCGTCCTTGATGCCGTTGGTGATCAGGTCGAACTGACCGGGATTGTGTTTTTGATAATCCTTCGCGCCGTTTTCCATCGTCAGGAAGAACTCGTTGGCGAGCGACTTCATGACGAGCGCGACTTTCGGCTTGGCCGGCGTCTGCGCGAAAGCGGATGACGAGGCGAGCGGCAGTGCGGCGCAAACGGCGAGCGCGACGGCGGCCGAAAGGACGCGTCGGCGAATGGTTCGATTCATGCGGATCTCCGATGCTTTGTTCTGGTTTGTGTGGTCATGCGAGATGCAGCGAACGCGAGCAACGTATCGAGTCGCGCCGGGCGCCCGAGGGAAGCGAAAAGCGGAACGCCTGTCACGCCCGCACGCTTCGCCTGGGTCACGCGCCATAAGCCTTCGATCGCCCGTTCGGGCGCGATTTGAACGTTTGCCCGCCGTCGATTCTCAATGGAGCGGCGCGCAAGGTCAATCGGGCTAACGTGTAGGTCAGGCGCCGGTCACCTGCGAAGGCGCAGGCAAAGTGTCTGCTGAATCAGAGGTCTTCGACCGACTGCCCTTCCACCTTGTTGTCGATGATGTCGCGCGCGTAGTCGATGCCCGCGCGCGTCGCATCGATCGGGCTTTCAAAGGGTTCCTGATCGGGCACGCCGAACATGACCGGGCGGCCGCTCTCGCCATGCGCGCTTCTCACGATCGTCACAACGATGTCGAAGTGACGCGGACCGTCTTCCGGCTTGTCGCGTTCCTTCGCGCGCCGCAACGCCTGCACCTTGATTTCGAAGCCTTTGTAATGGTCGGACAGCGGCGTGGACATGAACCGTCTCCTTTGCGTTGGACGTGCATCGCACGATCATACGTCGGCGGCCTGCATCGTGCGGATCGCCGGGCGATGAAAGCTTACTGCAAGCATCGTTCCCGCCGCCTCCCGATTTCACCCTATGCGGCACACCGTTCATATTGGGTTTGCCATAATGCGCGGGCGGCATGCCGCAGCGGACACGCGCCGTCGAAAAAACAACCGCCATTGAAATCAGGGAGCGTCACATGACCATTCGAGCCACCGCCCTCATCGCCGTGCTGAGCCTGTCGCTCGGCGCGAACGCAGCCTTCGCCGCCAACAGCCAGCAAAGCAAGATGACCGACTGCAACAAGCAGGCGGGCGACAAGAAAGGCGACGACCGCAAGGCGTTCATGAAAAGCTGTCTCTCCGCCTCGCCCGCAGCCGCGTCCGCGCCGATGACGCAGCAGCAGAAGATGACCGCGTGCAACCAGCAGGCAACCGACAAGAAAGGCGACGACCGCAAGGCGTTCATGAAGAGCTGTCTCAGCAACAAGGGCTGATTGCGCATCGCACTGGCGCGTTCCAGCTGTCACGCCGCGCCGTTCGCGCGCGGCGTCCCTGTCGTATTTACGCGGTCTGCCGGCGTTTATTGCACTGCACCCAAGCAATTGATTCGCACCGTCGTCTTTTTCTCATAAGATGGCGCGAAGGCGGCCCCTCATCAATACAAGTCAATTCGCCATCGGCCGCCGTTGTTTCGAGCGAGGCCATACGCCACGCATGGAGGCAGTGGATGGCATGGAGACATAAGAACCGCTGGTTCAGGCGGTGGCTCATGGTAATCACGTTCTGGTTCGTGCCGGTGCTGATTATCGCGGTGAACGAAGTGCGCGTGGAGATGGCGTACAACAAGGCCGATCTGCAGAAGTCGCTCTCGAACTGGGAGATGACCGACGCACAGCGCGAGGCCGGCGCCGTCGCGCGTTGCCACGGCACGCCCGACGAAGCCCGTGCAGCGGGTTGCCCCGAGGACGTCCTGGCCGCCACTGAGATCAAGCACCAGGAAGCGCAGAACGAATACGCGCATCGCAAGGCGACGCTCGCGGATTATCTGTGGCATGCGTTCGTCGGTTACTGGATCGTGCCCGCCGCGTTCCTGCTCGTGCTCGGCATGCTGATCGGCGGCGTCAGGCGCGCGCTGCGGCGCTCGCCGGCCGGGGCGTCCACCGCGTCGTCGCCGGCGCCGTCCTCTCCTCCCACGAAAGTAAAAACGACGACTCATCCATGAGCGATGGCCGGGTACGGTCGTTGCTACTTCCTGTTGCGGTTTTCGCGATCGTTCGACATCGACGTTACGAAAATTGTGCTTACCTTCGGATTACGCTTCGGACGAAAACGCCGATTCCGTTTCGGTTTGGCGAAGCTTCGTCTACCCTGATAGGGAGTCGAGGCCTCGGTCGAAAGTTTTGTGTAATTTACCGTCTCACCCGGAGTGATGGGGCCGGATTCGGAGTAAGCTGAACGGACTTTGATCGCACCCGAAATGTTGCAGAGCCTGAAAACTCAAGCGTGACAAGGCTTCGGGCGTCAGGGCGGGGCTCGCATTTCATGTTGCTGTGCTATAACTTTGCGTGCCTCACCCTCCCGCTCTATGGGGTTTCCTAAATTCCACGATGGAGAACAATGATGCAAAGACGAAACTTCATGCTCAAGTCGACCGCCGTTCTGGCGCTGGGAGGCCTCGCGCTTGCCGGCTGCACGGCAAACAAGAACACCGGCGCCGAAGCAGCGGCCGGCGCGGCAGATGACCGCCGCGCCATCGACGCCGACGTCGACAGCACCATCCAGCGTCTCTACGCCACCGTGGGCGGCTCGCGCGAGCTGGTCGCGAAATCGCGCGGCGTGCTGGTGTTCCCGTCGGTCATTCAGGCAGGGTTCATCGTCGGTGCGCAATACGGCAAGGGCGCGCTGCGCGTCGGCGGCAGCTCCGTCGGCTATTACAGCACCACCTCCGGCTCGTTCGGACTGCAGGCGGGCGCGCAGTCGAAGTCGCTGATCTTCCTGTTCATGACGCAGGACGCACTCGACAAATTCCGCAACTCCGACGGCTGGTCGGCAGGCGCCGACGCATCGGTGGCGCTCGTGAAGATGGGCGCGAACGGCGTGATCGACACGACCACGGCGACGAAGCCGGTCGAAGCCATCGTGCTGACCAACGCCGGCCTGATGGCCGACGTCTCGCTGCAAGGCACGAAGGTGTCGCGCATCAAGTACTGAGCGCGCGTCTTTCGATTCCACGGCAACGCGGCAGCAACGCATGACCGCCGTGTGACGCGACCTTCGGGCCGCGTCACACGGCGGTTTTTTTCTGGTTTTTCGCGAGCTCAGGTCGACGACGCTCGATCGATCAGCTTGAAGCGCGCACGCTTTTGCGCGCGCACCACGGCCTGATAGGCCTCGAGATACTGCCGCGCCATGCGATGCGACGTGAAGCGTTCCTCGAAGCGCTTCCTCACGCGCTCGCGAGACAGCGTGTGCAGACGATTCACGGCGGCCACCGCGCCGATCTCATCCTCGACGATGAAGCCCGACACGCCCTCGTCCACCACTTCCGGCACCGAGCCGCGATTGAACGCGATCACGGGCGTGCCGCACGCCATCGCTTCGATCATCACGAGGCCGAAGGGCTCCGGCCAGTCGATCGGGAAAATGAGCGCATGCGCGCCCGACAGAAATTCGGCCTTCTGACTGTCGTTGATTTCGCCGACATACTCGACATACGGCAGTTCGAGCAGCGGCGCGATTTCGCGCTCGAAGTATTCGTGATCGGCGAAATCGACCTTGGCTGCGATCTTGATCGGCAGACCGCAGCGGCCCGCGATGCGAATCGCCGTATCCACACGTTTTTCCGGCGAGATGCGCCCGAGGAACGCGAGATACTTCTGCTCCACGGGCTGCGGCGTGTAGAGCGCTTCCGGCAGCCCGTGATACACCGTGCTGACCCACTTCGCCTGCGGCAGCGGATGCCGTTGCGAATCCGAAATCGAAACGACGGGTGCAGTGTTGAAGGTATCGAAGACAGGCTGCTGTTCGGGAAGATCGAGGCGTCCGTGCATCGTCGTGATGAACGGCGTGTCCTGGCGCTTGAAGAGCGAGAACGAGTAGTAGTCCATGTGAAAATGCAGGACGTCGAACTCCTCCGCGCGGCGCCGCACGAGTTCCATCAGCAGCATGTGCGGGGCGATGCGGTCGCGGATGGCCGGGTCGAGGCGCAGCGCGCGCGGCCAGACGGCTTCCAGGTTGGCGCTGGTTTGCGAATCGCCGGTTGCGAAGAGCGTGACCTCATGGCCGAGCTCGACGAGCGCTTCGGTGAGGTACGACACGACGCGTTCGGTGCCGCCATAGAGCTTCGGCGGTACGGATTCCGTCAGCGGAGCAATCTGGGCAATTCTCATCGGTCTCGTCTCCATGCGTATATCGACGGGCGGCGCGGACCTGGCGTCCGCGCCGCGGCGCAGCATCCGAGTATGACAGCGGGCCGTAAGGTCGGCCAACGAGGTTTGCCCTTACGCGTTATTCCCTCTCGCGCTCACCGCCAATGACTGCCGTGCGCCGCGAAATCGTCAGCGCGGTCAGCGCATTATCGAGTGCCCACGCAGCCGATACAGCGGCTTTTGCACTTCCATCGCTCTGTTACAAAGGCGAAACATTCGTTTCGCGACACGGTTACGCTTTGGAATCGCCGCGCAGATCGGCGAGGAAATCATCGCGCCACACGCCCAGATCGTGCTTGCGCAGCGCAATCATGTTGGTCTCGTAGCGCTCCTTGCGCTCGGCGAGCGGCATCGCGAGCGCGCGTCCGATCGCCTCGCTGGTGCCAACGATATCGTGAGGATTGACCATCACCGCGCCGGTCATTTCGTCGGCGGCGCCCGCGAACTGCGAGAGCACGAGCACACCGGGATCGCCCGGATTCTGCGCAGCGACATATTCCTTCGCGACGAGATTCATGCCGTCGCGCAGCGGCGTGACGAGACCGATCTGCGATTCGCGAAAGAGCGACATCAGCTTCCATCGGTCGTAGCGCTGGTTGAGATAGCGGATCGGCGTGTAGTCGAGGCCCGAATAACGCCCGTTGATGCGCCCCGCTTCGTATTCCAGGTTCTGGCGGATCTGCTGATAGGTTTCGACATCCGAGCGCGTCGGCGGCGCGATCTGCACGAGCGTGACGTTGCCGCGCCACTCCGGCGACTTCTCCAGGAAATGCTCGAACGCGCGAAAGCGCTCGACGAGCCCCTTCGAATAATCGAGCCGGTCCACGCTCATGATGAGCTTGCGGCCCTCCAAGCTCTGCTTCAGGTCCATCACGTCCTGACGCGCTTCGCCGCGCTCGGCCTGTTCGGCGATCTCATCCGGAAACACGCCGATCCGGTACACGTTCGTCCTGAGCTTTCTGCCGAACGCTTCGACATGCCCGTCGGGCGTGGCCGTGCCGTGCGCGTGACGAATGATGTAATCGTGAAACGCGACGCGGTCTCTTTCCGTCTGAAATCCCACGACGTCGTAACAGCACAGCGACTTGACCAGTTCTTCGTGCGGCGGAATGTTCAAGAGAATCTGCGGCGACGGAAACGGAATATGCAGAAAAAAACCGATGCGATTGCCGATGCCCGCGCTGCGCAAGGCCTCGGCGAACGGAATCATGTGATAGTCGTGCACCCAGATGATGTCGCCCGGTTCGAGCAGCTTGATGAGCTTGTGGGCGAGCCACGCGTTGACGCGCCGGTAGCCGGCGTATTCGTCGCGATCGTAGACGGCGAGATCGTTGCGATAGTGGAAGACCGGCCACAGCATCGCGTTGGAGAAGCCGCGGTAATACTGGTCGTAATCCTTCTTCGGCAGGCCGACGGTCGCGAAGGTCACCGCGCCATCCTGTTCGAGCTTCGGCCCCTGATTCGCGACGGTCTCGCTGACGACGTCCCCGCTCCAGCCGAACCAGACGCCGCCGCTGTCCTTCAGCGCGCCGAAGACGCCGACGGCAAGCCCGCCCGCGGAGCCCTTGGTTTCGGTCGGCGTGGCGACCCGGTTGGATACGACGACGAGACGGCTCATGGGCTTTCCTTTTCCTCTTCGAACATTAAGTTTTAAGAATAATCCGGAAAGTTTCGACCTGAAACCATTGCGCGGGTTTCACGTTCTTCCGGTCGATGCCGCCGCATGCGCGCGCGGGTCCGGCCCGCCCGGCTCGCCGCGGCTCGCGACGGGGTCGGCGGGCGTGTTCGCCGTGCTCGCGGGTTGCGATGTGCCCGCTCGTTCGAGCGGCGGCGCGAAATCGACGTGGCGGTTCTCTTCGGTGGACAAATCCGCGCGCGCACGCGGCAGGTAATGCGGATACGCGGCCTGCACGAAGTTCACGAGCCCTTCGCGCACACGGCAGCGCAAATCCCAGTTGAGCGCCGAATCGAAGGAACTGACGAGCACCCGAAGCTGCACGGCGCGATCGGTGGCGTCGGTGACTTGCAGCACCTGCACGCGGCCGTCCCATTCGGGCGCGTGTTCGAGAATGCGCTCCAGTTCTTCGCGCAGCGGCGCGATCGGCATACGGTAATCGACATACAGAAACACCGTGCCGATGATCTGCGAGCTGTTGCGCGTCCAGTTGGTGAACGGATTCTCGATGAACCACTGCAACGGCACGATGAGCCGCCGCTGATCCCAGATGCGGATCGACACATACGTGCCGGTGATTTCCTCGACGCGCCCCCATTCGCCCTGAATGACGACGACATCATCCAAGCGAATCGGCTGCGACAGCGCGATCTGCAGGCCAGCGATGAGATTGCCGAGCACCGGCCGCGCCGCGATACCGGCGACCAGTCCCGCGACGCCCGCCGAAGCCAGCAGGCTCGCGCCAATCTGCCGCACGCTCGGAAACGCCATGAGCATTCCGCCCAAGCCGATGATGACGATCACCACCATCACCGAGCGCGCGAGCACGCGCGCCTGCGTGTGGATGCGGCGCGCGTTGAGATTGTCGTCGGTGTCGAGCGGATGCGCCTGCACGATCGCCTCGCCCACCGCGCCCGCCGAGCGCACCGCGAGGAACGTGAGCGCGCCGATCAGCGCGACGGTTTCGACATCGCGCAGCACGCCGATGAACGGCAGCGCATCGGGCGCCTCGAAAATCATGAAGCCGATCCCGAGGATGACGAGCAGGATGAGCGCGGGCGTGTCGATGTAGCGCAGAACGACGCTCATCAGCGGATACGGCCGCGCGATGCGCGTCAGGATGCGCGCGCCGATGCGATGCACGCCGAGCGCGAACGCCACCGCGATGATCGCGACGACGAACGCGCCGGGCCAGGTGCCGAGCGGCCGTTCTGCCAGGGTCAGGAAATGATCGAGTGAAAGCATGAGCGTCGCGGGATCGGCCTCGTGAAGGAATGAAGCGTCGAGGTGGATACGGCGGTCGCATCGCACGGATGCGGATGCAGCCAGCGCTGCGGCAATGGCCGTCCGGGCGCGGTCATCGTCATCTTTGTGTCAGCCAGGCGTGACGCCAGGGCGCGGCGGCGCCCCGAGGCAATGACGCGCTCAGCGCGCGTTCAGCGTTCCGCCTTGCAGGGAAACGCCTTGCCGAGGCCGAGCGAGACCATCGTGGTCGCGTTGAAATCGGCCTTGTCGGGATTATTGGCGATGTACTTGCGCACCGCGTCCGTGAGCTGCTGCGGCTTCACATCCGCGGGCAGGCAGAAGTACTGGCCGATCTGCGGCCCGGAGGTTCCGCCGATCGCCTCGATCGTGTTGTAGATGCCGTCCGCCGCGCCTTCGATATAGGCCGCGCAGGCGGTCCGTGAGTTCGGGTCCGTTTTGGTGCAGAGCTTGTTCAGGTCGTTGCCGGTAAACGCGAACGCGCACACGGGCGTCGCGAGAGCACAGGCGATGACGATTTCCCGCAGCATGATCTTCCTTTTATGTTGAGCGGCGGCTTAATTTGAGCGCACGCGTGCGGGTCGAGCAGCGGTCGCGCCTGACCGCCCTCGTCCCGCGCCTCAAAATCGCGCTGCGCTATTTTGCACCGTTTGAGCCGCTTTGCGGTGCGCTGCCGCCGCTTGGCATCGAATCCAGACGCGCCTGGAGACCTTCGGCGACATCTCTCGCTTCGTACTTGCGGGCGAAATCCACCGCCGTCATGCCGAGCTGGTTCTTCACGCGCAGATCCGCGCCTTCGTCGAGCAGCAGCTTGCAGGTCGAAAGATGATTGCCGCGCGCGGCCATCATCAGCGGCGTGGTGCCGTTCGGCGAGCCCGCGTCGATATAGGCCGAATGGTCGACCAGAATCTTCACGATATCGTCATGGCCGTTGGTCGCCGCGTAGTGCAGCGGCGTCCAGCCCTTCTTGTTCACTTCGGCATCCTTCGCGATCAACAGATTCACGAACGTGGCGTCGCCATTGAGCGCGGCGAGCATCATCGCGTTTTCGCCGGCGGCATCGGTCTTTTCGAGATCGGTCTTCGGATTGTCGGCGAGCAGCTGGCCGACCTTGTCGGACTTCTCGCGCGCCGCGATCACGATGATCGGCGTGCCGGTGTTATCGACGGTATTCGGGTCCGCGCCCTGCGCGAGCTGCTTCTTGACTGCCGATATGTCGTCGAACTTGACCGCCTTGATGAGCGAGTCCACCGACGCCGCCCAGACCGGCTGCGCGATCGCGCACGCCGCGAGCAGCGCGCCGGCGACGAAGCCGCGCACGGCCTTTCTTGCAGGATGTGCATCATGCGCACGTGAAACGTTTGGCGCGCTCGCCACGGACAGAGTGGAAACCATCGGGGAATTGTTCATAAGTGACCTTCGGATTGCCTTGAAACAGTTTTCTCGTGAGCGGGCCGGCCGCCCGGGACGAACATCACGCCGGCCGCGCGATCTTGAAAAGCCGGAAAAAATTCTCGGTGGTCGCCTCGGCGACGGCCTCCTCCGGCTCTTCGCGCAACTGCGCGATGAAACGTCCGACATAGCTGACGTAAGCAGGTTCATTCGGCTTGCCGCGATACGGCACCGGCGCGAGATACGGCGAATCGGTTTCGATGAGCAGCCGCCCGATCGGCACGCGGCGCGCGACCTCGTGCACATCCTTCGCATTCTTGAACGTGACGATACCCGACAGCGAGATATGAAAGTTCTGCGCCAGCGCCTTCTCCGCGACGTCCCACGGCTCCGTGAAGCAGTGCATCACGCCGCCCGGCACGCCCGCGCGCTCCTCCTCCATGATGCGCAGCGTGTCTTCCGACGAAGAGCGCGTGTGGACGATGAGCGGTTTGCCAGCGATGTGCGCGGCGCGGATGTGCGTGCGAAAGCGTTCGCGTTGCCATTCCATGTCGGCGATGCTGCGCCCTTCCAGACGATAGTAGTCGAGCCCGGTTTCACCGATCGCGCACACCTTCGGATGCTTCGCCAGCTCGACGAGTTCCGCGACGCTCGGCTCACGCATGTCCTCGTGATCCGGATGCACGCCGACCGACGCATACACGTTCTCGTGCTTTTCTGCGATTTCGAGCACCGAGGGCAGCGTTTCCAGATCGACGGACACGCACAGCGCATGCGTGACCGCGTGCGCGCGCATGTTCTCGAGCACGTCGGGCAGACGGTCGGCGAGCCCTTCGAAGTTGATATGACAGTGTGAATCGACGAACATCCGGTGCTCCTTAATGCATGTCTTGCGGCGCGGTTCGCGGCGGTTAGGCGGAATAAATCCCGCGATAGCCGATGAACAGTTCCTCGAACACGAGGCGCGCATTCAGCGGATGGTTCTCCACCGCGCGCTGCCGCGTGACCGTTTTCATGTAGCGCGCGAGCGCCGCGGGGTCCGCGCTCTGCGCGCACCGGGCCAGCGACTTCGCCGCGCCGGGAAAATACCGCGGACGGCCCGCCGTTCGCTGCGCGAGCACATCGTAGAGCCAGCGCTGCAGCCAGCCGAGCACGAGCGGCACCGGCAGTTTCTGGAGATTCTCGCCGCACGCGAAGGCGTCGCAGTTCGGGCCGGCGGCGAGCTGCGCGAGCGTGAAATCGCGCAGCGCCCGGTTCTCGTCGTTCGCCAGCGCGAGTGCAGCAAGCGGCGCACCGCCCGCCTGCGCGAGCAGCCCCGCCGGATCGTCGACACCTTGCGACGCCAGCCACGCGCTCGCGTCTTCTGTCTGCGGCACGCTCATCGGCCATTGACGGCAGCGGCTGATGATCGTCGGCAATAACCGGTCGATGCGCGCCGACACCAGCAGGAACACGACGCCCGCGGGCGGCTCCTCCAGCGTCTTCAGAAGCGCATTGGCCGCCGCGATATTCAGCGCCTCGGCCGGATACAGCAGCACGACGCGCATCCCACCACGATGCGAGCCGACGCCGCAAAAATCCAGCAGCCCGCGCACCTGCTCGATCTTGATTTCCTTGCTGGGCGTGCGGGTCTTCTTGCTTTCGTCGCCGTCGGCTTTTTCGGCGGATGAATCGGCGTCAGCGCTGGCGGCGGCGAGGCCGGCGAGCGCTTCGGGCAGCACGGCGCGGTAATCGGGATGATTGCCCTGCGAAAACCATAGGCACGCCGCACAGGCGCCGCACGGCTCGCCGTTGGCAGCGGGCGTCTCGCACAGCAGTCCCTGCGCCAGATGCTGGGCGAACTGGAGCTTGCCGATGCCGGCTTCTCCGTGCAGCAACAGCGCATGCGGCCAGTGCGCGCGCAATTGCTGGAGACGCTGCCAGTCGTCGGTTTGCCAGGAATAGATCATCGGTTAGTTTCTAAATGAAATCAGAGGCTTGCAACCAGTTCCGCGAGCTTTTTGCGGATATCGTCGATGGGCCGTGTCGAATCGACGATGAAAAAGCGCTGCGGCGATTCCTCGGCGCGGCGCAAATATTCGCTGCGCGTGCGCTCGAAAAACGCTTCCGATTCGCTTTCGAACTTGTCCGGCGCGCGCGCCGCCGAGCGGCGTTCGCTCGCGGTGTCGGTCGGCACGTCGAAAAGCACGGTGAGATCCGGCTGAAAACCGCCCTGCACCCAGCGTTCCAGCGCTTCCAGCTTGTCGCGCGGCAGACCGCGGCCGCCGCCCTGATACGCGAAAGTCGCGTCCGTGAAACGGTCCGACAGCACCCAGTCGCCGCGCGAAAGCGCCGGTTCGATCACCTGCGCCAGATGCTCGCGGCGCGCGGCGAACATCAGCAGCGCTTCGGTTTCGAGATCCATCGGCTGATTCAGCAGGATGCCGCGCAGCGTTTCGCCGAGCGGCGTGCCGCCCGGTTCGCGCGTCGTCACGACGTCGTGTCCGGCCGGTTCGAGCTTTGCCGCGAGTTGCTGGCGGAACCAGTCGAGATGCGTGGTCTTGCCCGCGCCGTCGATGCCTTCGAACGTGATGAACTTGCCGCGCGCCATTCATTGACCCCGGATGTATTTGTCGACGGCCTTGTTGTGGTCGCCCAGATTGTCGGAAAAGATGCTGCTGCCGTCGCCGCGCGACACGAAATACAGCGCGTTGCTCGCGGCAGGATTGAGCGTGGCGTTCAATGCGGCCACGCCGGGCAGCGCGATCGGCGTCGGCGGCAGGCCCATGCGCGTGTAGGTATTGTACGGAGTGTCCGTCTGCAGGTCCTTTTTCTTCAGGCGACCGCCATAGGCCGGGCCGAGCCCGTAGATCACGGTCGGGTCGGTCTGAAGCGGCATGCCGATGCGCAGCCGGTTCGCGAACACCGCCGCGACGAGCGGCCGGTCCTGCGGACGCCCGGTCTCCTTCTCGACGATCGACGCCATGATGAGCGCCTCATAAGGCGTCTTGTAAGGCAGATTTTGCGCGCGCGTGTTCCACGCTTCGGTGAGCCGCGCCTGCATCAGCCGGTACGCACGCTTGTAGACGGTGAGATCGCTCGTGCCTTTGTCGAAGAGATAAGTGTCGGGGAAAAACAGGCCCTCGGCCGATGCCTTCTCCACTTCCGCCGCGCCGATTGCGCGCAGCAGGTCGATGTCGGTCATGCCCACGGTGTCGTGTTTGAGCGCGGGATTGCTGTCGAGCTCGCTGCGCATTTTCTGCAGCGTCCAGCCTTCGATGACGGTCGCGACGTACTCGTTCACGTCGCCGCGCGCGATTTTTTGCAGCACTTCGTAAGGTGTGACGCCGCTCTTGAAAGCGTAGTTGCCCGACTTCAACTGGGCGGAGAGGCCGAGCACGCGCGTCATCAGCACGAAAAGCTCCGGCTCGACGGGCACGCCGCCGCGGTTCAACTGGGCGCTCACGCTGCGCAGGCTGCTGTGAGGCTTGATGGTGACGTCGAGTTCGGGCGCCGGCAGTTGCATCGGGCGGTTGGCCCACCACCAGACGCCGCCCGCGACGGCCGCCGCGAGCATCGCGACGAACACCGCCGCCACGACGCATTTCTTCAGAAAGGACATGCGAAACACGCTTGAGATAAGACCAATATAATAACTTGCCGCCCGCGCCAGAGCCGCATTCCCCGGCCGGGGCCCACACGCCAGCATCGACAGCCGGATGACAGCCGGATTGACAACAGCCCACCTCATGAATTCCCAGACTACCGCCCTCGCCGCCTCAGACTTCGAATCCGTCAAGACCGCCGGCGCGTACATGCCGCTCACGCAGTTCGGCGTGATCGACGTGAAGGGCGAGGACGCCGCCGCCTTCCTGCACACGCAAATCACGAACGATGTCCAGCACCTGGATGCGTCGACGGCGCGTCTCGCAGGCTACTGCTCGCCGAAGGGCCGGCTGCTCGGCTCGTTCCTCATGTGGCGCACCGCCGACACCGTGCGTCTTCTGATCGCGCAGGACGTGCAGGCGGCCGTGCAAAAGCGTCTGTCGATGTTCGTGCTGCGCTCGAAGGCGAAGCTCAGCGACGCGACGCCCGAGATCGCTGCGGTCGGCTTCGCGGGCGACGTGCGCGCGGCGCTGTCCGGCATTTTCGATGCGCTGCCCGACGGCGTGCACGTGAAAGTCGAAGGCCCGCACGGCGCGCTGATTCGCGTGCCGGACGCGGCGCATCGGCCGCGCTTCCTGTGGGTCGGCCCGAAAGCCGATGTCGAAACGCAGCTCGCGAAGCTCGAAGGCAAGCTCGCGCGCGTGCCCGAGGCGATGTGGGACTGGCTCGACATTCACGCCGGCGAGCCTCGCATCACGCAAGCAACGGTCGAGCAGTTCGTTCCGCAAATGGTGAACTTCGACGTGCTCGGCGCCGTGAACTTCAAGAAGGGCTGCTATCCGGGTCAGGAGATCGTCGCGCGCAGCCAGTATCGCGGCACGATCAAGCGGCGCACGGCGCTCGCGCATGCCGATTCCGCGACGGCCGGCGCCGAGCTCTTCCATTCCGACGACCCCGGCCAGCCGTGCGGGCTCGTCGTCAACGTGGCGCCGGGCGAAGGCGGCGGCGTTGACTGTCTCGTGGAGGTCAAGCTCGCGGCGCTCGACAACGGCACGGTGCACGTCGGTTCCGCCGAGGGGCCTGCGCTCACTTTCGTGCCGCTGCCCTACGCTTTTCCCGCGGACGCTTGAGGATTTGCGCGCATGTGCCTGATCGTCTTCGACTGGCAGCCCGCGGCTTCGCAAGAGAACGGCCGCGCGTTGCTGACCCTGTCGGCCAATCGCGATGAATTCTTTCGCCGCGATGCCGAGCCGATGCACTGGTGGACCGATGCGCCCGGCGTCCTCGCGGGCCGCGATCTGACGGGCGGCGGGACGTGGCTCGGCGTCTCGCGCGATGGCCGCTTTGCGGCGTTGACGAACTATCGCGCACCGAGCGAGATGCGTCCGAACGCGCCGACGCGCGGCACGCTCGTGAGCGCGTTTCTCGCGGACGCACGCGTTGCGCCGATGGACTATCTGCGCGGCGTAGCGCGCGAAGGTCATCGTTATAACGGGTTCAACCTGCTGTGCGGCGATTTCACGCGGCGCGAACTCGGGTGGTACGGCAATCGC
This sequence comes from Caballeronia arvi, assembly GCF_001544695.2. Lineage (GTDB taxonomy): Bacteria > Pseudomonadota > Gammaproteobacteria > Burkholderiales > Burkholderiaceae > Caballeronia > Caballeronia arvi. The sequence continues at coordinate 55,096 of NZ_FCOM02000030.1, read as the reverse complement.
GCCGATACGCCGCCCGTTTTGCTCGATGCGGGCGTGCACGGCTTGTCCAACAGTTTGCTGAATACGCCGTGGCCGAAGCTCGTCGCGCAGCGCGAGGCCTTATGCGATCTGATTCACGCCGATGAACGGCCGTCGCTCGATGCGCTCATCGAAACGTTGCGCGATCCGAGCATCGCGAACGACGAGCATCTTCCTTCGACGGGCATCTCGATTGAGCGGGAACGCGTGCTGTCGGCGGCGTTCATCGAAACCACCGAATACGGAACGCGCAGTACCACGGCTTTGCGCGTGATGCCGGTGGCGGGCGGCTTGTCGCTGGAGATCAAGGAACGCAGCGACGACGATGGTTCGCATCGCATCGTGCGGCCGGGGGCGTTCGAGCGGGCGTTTGGGTTTGAGATCTGCTGATTCGCTACGCCGTCCCTAGTGCCTTCCGCAGTGTCCTCACCGCATCCTCATGCGCCTGCGCGACTTCCGGCACGAACCCGCCCATCTTGAAGAACTCGTGAATCATGCCTTCATAGCGCATGAGCGTGACCGGCACGCCCGCCTTCTCGAGCACTGAAGCAAACGCGATGTCCTCGTCGAAAAGCGGATCGTGGTCCGCCGCCGCGATCCACGCGGGTGCGATGTTCGCGAAGTCGGGCACTCCGCCCGCCGCATCGAGCGGTGCGAAGCGCCAGTCGTCGCGGTCGCGATCATCGCGCAGATATTGTTCGAAGAACCATTGAATCGTCTCGCCGGACAGCAGATATCCGTCCGCGAGCCGCGCGTGCGACGCGCTCTTCTGCCATGCGCTCGTGCCCGGATAGATCAGCAGCTGCAGCCGCAAGCCGATACCCGCGTCGCGCGCGAGCACCGCGCACACGATCGCGAGCGTGCCGCCCGCACTGTCGCCGCCGATGGCCAACCGCGCCGGATCGATGCCGAACGTCGGCGCTTCGCGCGTGAGCCAGACGAGCGCGTCGAACGCGTCGTGGACCGCGACGGGAAACTTGTGTTCCGGCGCCAGCCGGTAATCGACCGATACGACCGCGCAGCCCGCATCGTGCGCGAGCTTGCGGCACAGCGCGTCATGCGTCGAGACGCTGCCTACCGTAAAGCCGCCACCGTGAAAATAGAGCAGTCCCGCGGAAGGCTCGGCCCAGCCCGGCTCGACCGGATGATAAATACGAACGCCGATCGTTTCGCCATCGCGCGCGGGGATGCGCAGGTCTTCGACGCTGAACATCGGCAGCGGCGCGATATCGAGAATCTGCGCGCTCATCGCATACGCGGCGCGCGCCTGCTGTGGCGTGAGCGTGTGATACGGCGGGCGATTGGCGCGCGCGACCATCTCCAGAATTTGCGCGATCTTGGGATTGAGCGGCATCGGCGGAAAAAGCGTCAAAAGGGTCACGATGATGCCATGAACGGCGCCACGTCAGTCCTTCAGCCCGGACGTTTTAGCGACATCGGATCGGTGGGCGTGCGCAGTTGCGCGATGTCGTCGAGCCGCAGTTGCACCGATGACATGATGTGCGGATGCGTGATGACGTAGAAACGCCCTTCGCGCACCGCATCGAATGTGGCTTCGGCGATGTCGCGCGCCGCGAGCTTGCCGCCCTCCACCGCTCGCGTCAGCTGCCGCGCCGCGAGCTTTTGCGACGCGGTGTAAGGCGTATCGTTGGCGAGCGCCTCGGGCCGCGAGCGTTCGGCATCCGCAATGCCCGTCGGCACGAACGCGGGGCACAGCAGCGATACCCCGATGAACGACGCGCCCGCGAGCCGCAAGTCGTGATGAAGCGTTTCGGTCATCGCGACGACCGCGTGTTTCGACGCGTTGTAGACGCCCATCGCGGGCGCCGCGAGCAGGCCCGCCACCGACGCCGTATTGACGATATGCGCCGGCTCCTTCTGATCGAGCATGATCGGCACGAATGCGCGCAAACCGTTCGCGACGCCCATCACGTTTACGCCGAACACCCATTGCCAGTCGTTCGCGCTGTTTTCCCAGACGAAGCCGCCCGCGCCGACGCCCGCGTTGTTGAAGAGCAGATGCACGCCGCCGAACGTATCGAGCGTGGCGCGAGCGAGCGCGTCGACTTGTGCGCTATCGGACACGTCGGTCGTGACGCCGATTGCATCGCCGCCCGCCGCGCGCACCGCGCCGACGGTCGCGGCGAGCGCGGCGGTATCGAGATCGGCGAGCACGAGCTTCATGCCGAGCGCCGCGCCCTCTTTCGCGAACTCGCGCCCGAACCCGCTGCCCGCGCCCGTGATGACGGCGACCTTGTCTTCAAAGCGATCCACGTTCGGTCCCTTGCGAATTAAACGAGCTTCACTAGCTGCTTGCCGAAGTTCTTCCCGCGCAACAGGCCGAGAAATGCTTCGGGCGCGTTTTCGAGCCCTTCCGTGATGCTCTCGCGAAAATGAAGCTTCTTCGTCGCGATGCGCTCGCCGAGTTCCTTCAGCGCCCGCGGCCATATATCGAGATGCTCGTAGACGATGAAGCCCTGCAGCTTGAGCCGCTGCGTCAGGATGAGCCGGGGCGCGTCCATCGGCAAGGGCTTGCCGTCGTAGCCGGAGATCATCCCGCACACCGCGACGCGCCCGAACGCGTTCATGCGCGCGAGCACGGCATTCAGCACTTCGCCGCCGACGTTCTCGAAATAACCGTCGACGCCATCGGGTGTCGCGGCTTTCAAGTCTTCGTAGAGCTTGCCCGCCTTGTAGTCGACGCACGCATCGAAGCCGAGCGTCTCGACGACATAGCGGCACTTCTCCGCGCCGCCCGCGATGCCCACCGCACGGCAGCCCGCCGCCTTCGCCAGTTGCCCGACGACGCTGCCCACCGCACCGCTCGCCGCCGACACGACGACCGTCTCGCCCGCCTTAGGCTCGATGATGCCGTTGAGCCCGTACCACGCCGTGACGCCCGGCATGCCGACCGCGCCGAGATACGCGGAAAGCGGCGCGCGCGACGTGTCGACCTTGTTCAGCCCTTTGCCATCGGAGGTGCCGAACTCCTGCCAGCCGGACATCCCGACGACGTTATCGCCCGCCTTGAACGCCGCATTGCGCGACTCGCTCACGACGCCCGCGGTGCCGCCAATCATCACTTCATCGAGCGGCTGCGGCGCGGCGTACGACTTGGCGTCGTCCATGCGGCCGCGCATGTACGGATCGAGCGACAGATAGTGATTGCGCACGCGCACTTCGCCATCCTGAAGCGGCGCGAGCGGCGTCTCGACGAGCTTGAAATTAGATACCGACGCCTCGCCTTGCGGTCGCGAGACGAGCAAAATCTGACGGTTGATCTGTGCGTCTGCCATGCGGATTCTCCTTGGAGACAATGCGGAATCAGGCGTCGCTCGGTCCGGGCGTCGCCTTCGGATCGGAACGCATCTTCTGTTTGACGATGTCGCGCCCAACCGCGAGGCGCTTCATGTACTTGAACGTGCCGAGCGCCTTCGCGACGAAATGGCCTTCGCTGTCGCGAATCTCGCCTTCGCAATAGGCCATCGTCGTCGAGCGATGCAGCACGCGGCCTAAACCGCGCAGCTCGCCGCGCCCCGGCTGCATGAAGTTCACTTTCATTTCGACGGTGACGACGCCGATGCCATCGCCCGCGATACTGCGCGCGGCGAGCGCGAGCGCGCTGTCGAGCAGTGTCATCGTGACGCCGCCGTGCGCGATGCCCCACGTGTTCATGTGCTCGTCGCGAAGCGGCATGCGCACTTCGCTTTCGCCGTCTTTCGCCTTGACGAGCTCGACGCCGAGCGCATCGATGAACGGGCTTTCGATGGACACGCCGCCTGCCGACGATTCGGAAGAGGACATCGCGCTCACACTTCGTAATCGACGCACTGACGTTCTTCGCGGATCGCCGCGACGAAGTCCTTCAGCGCCTGATGTTTCGGATGGACCTGATACGCGTCGAGCGCGGCTTTGTCATCGAAATCGGAGACGAGCACGACGTCATACGTGCAGTCGAAACCCGGTTGCGCGGTGCCGACTTCGAAATGCCCCTGACCCTTCACGATGCTGCGGCAGGTTTCGAGCTTCGCCTTGAGCTTCTGCGCGTTTTCCGCACGGCTCGCGCCCTCGGCGTTGTCCTTCAGCTTCCACATGACGATGTGACGTAGCACAGCGACTCCTTCATTGCGATGAATCCCGAAGGTTAGCAAAAATCATCGGGCAGCAAATGCTCACACGATTTCGAACAGTCCCGCCGCGCCCTGCCCGCCGCCGATGCACATCGTGACCACGACGAACTTCGCGCCGCGCCGCTTGCCTTCGATGAGCGCATGTCCCGTCAGACGCGCGCCCGACACCCCGTACGGATGCCCGACCGCGATCGCGCCGCCGTTCACGTTGAGCTTGTCGTCGGGAATGCCCAGCTTGTCGCGGCAATAGAGCACCTGCACGGCGAAAGCCTCGTTCAGTTCCCACAGGTCGATATCGTCGACGCGCAGGCCTGCGCGCCGCAACAGCTTCGGCACAGCGAACACCGGACCGATGCCCATCTCGTCCGGCTGGCAGCCCGCGACCGCGAAGCCGCGGAAGATGCCGAGCGGCTGCAGGCCTTCCTTCTCGGCGAGCGTCGCGTTCATCACGACGCACGCCGACGCGCCATCGGAGAACTGGCTCGCGTTGCCCGCCGTGACGACGCCGCCCGGCGGCGCGGTGCGAATCTTCGACACGCCTTCGAGCGTCGTGTCGGCGCGGATGCCTTCGTCGGCGGCGAGCGTGACTTCCTGCGTGAACATGCGTCCCGTCGACTTGTCGGCGAGACCGGCCAGCACGGTGATCGGCACGATTTCATCGTCGAACTTGCCCGCGGCCTGTGCTGCCGCCGCGCGCTGTTGCGAGCGCACGCCGTAGGCGTCCTGCCGTTCCTTCGATATCTCGTAGCGCCGCGCGACGTTCTCCGCCGTCTGCAGCATCGACCAGTAGATCGAAGGCTTGTGCTGCTTCAGCCAGCCCTCGGTGAGCATATGGCGATTCATCTCGTTCTGCACGCACGAGATCGATTCGACGCCGCCCGCGACGAACACATCGCCCTCGCCCGTCATCACGCGCTGCGCGGCAAGCGCGATCGTCTGCAGACCCGACGAGCAGAAGCGGTTCACCGTCATGCCGGGCACGGAGACCGGCAAGCCGGCGCGCAAGGCGATCTGCCGCGCGATGTTCATGCCCGTCGCGCCTTCAGGATTCGCGCAGCCCATGATGACGTCCTCGACGCGCGCCGGATCGAGTCCCGCGCGCTCGACGACGGCTTTCGTCACATGGCCGCCGAGCGTCGCGCCGTGCGTCATGTTCAGCGCGCCGCGCCAGGACTTGGCGAGCGCGGTGCGCGCCGTCGATACGATGACTGCATCGGTCATGTCGTCTCCCTTTCCTTCAGTATGTCTTCCGACTTCACGCGCTTCACGCCCGCGGCCTGCATGTCTCGCCAGGCCTGATCGAGCGAGCCGTTCAGGTCGATCGCGCGGCACGCGTCTTCGATCACGTTGACTTCGAAGCCCGCGGCGCGCGCATCGAGCGCGGACCAGGCGACGCAATAATCGGTCGCGAGTCCCGCGAGCCATACACGCGTTGCGCCGACATCGCGCAGATAACCTCCGAGGCCGGTCGGCGTCGCGCGATCGGCTTCGAGAAACGCCGAATAACTGTCGACGCGCTCGTGATGGCCCTTGCGCACGACGAGCCGCGCATGCGGCACATGCAGCTTGCGATGCAGCGCCGAGCCTTCGGTGTCCTGCACGCAATGCACCGGCCACAACACCTGTTCGCCGTAAGGCAGCGTCATCGTCTCGAACGGCTTGCGGCCTGCGTGATTCGCGGCGAACGACACATGCGAGCGCGGATGCCAGTCCTGCGTCAACACGACATGCGAGAACGCCCGCGCCAGGCGATTGATGACGGGCACGATCTCATTGCCACGCGCGACGGCGAGCGCCCCGCCCGGCATGAAGTCGTTCTGCACATCGACGACGAGGAGTACATCTTCGACAGGTTTCATCTCAGTCATTGAAGCGCCCATTCGATTTCGCCAGTTCGGTCACGCGCGCGGACAACTGCCACGCGTCGCCGTTGGCCTGCTTCGCGTACTTGCGGATCGCGCGTTCGACGTTGTAGAGGCCGATGCTGTCCGCATAGAGCATCGGCCCGCCGCGCCAGAGCGGAAAGCCGTAGCCCGTCAGATAGACCATGTCGATATCCGACGCCTTCGCGGCGATGCCTTCATCGAGAATCTTCGCGCCTTCGTTTACGAGCGACAGCACGAGACGCGCGACGATTTCGTCATCGTCGATCCTGCGCCGCTCGATGCCACTCTCCTTCGAATACGCGACGATCATCGCGTCGACGCTTTGCGATGGCAGCGCGTCGCGCTTGCCTGTCTGATAGTCGTACCAGCCCGCACCGGTCTTCTGCCCGAAGCGGCCCGTCTCGCACAGACGATCCGCGATGCGCGAATAGTGCAGCTCGGGCTGCTCGCGATAACGGCGCTTGCGAATCGCCCAGCCGATATCGTTGCCCGCGAGATCGCTCATGCGGAACGGGCCCATCGCGAAGCCGAATTTTTCGATCGCGCGATCGATCTGCGCGGGCAGCGCACCTTCTTCGAGCATGAAAAGCGCCTGGCGAATGTACTGCTCGATCATCCGGTTGCCGATGAAGCCGTCGCACACGCCCGACACCACGGCTGTCTTGCGGATCTTTTTCGCGAGCTGCATGACGGTCGCGAGGACGTCCTTTTCGGTCTTCTCGCCGCGCACGACTTCGAGCAGCTTCATCACGTTGGCGGGACTGAAGAAGTGCATGCCGATGACGTCGCCCGGGCGCAACGTGTACGACGCGATTTTGTTCAAGTCGAGCGTCGATGTATTGGATGCGAGGATCGCGCCGGGTTTGGCGATTTCATCGAGACGGCGGAACACCTGTTCCTTTACGCTCAGATCCTCGAACACGGCTTCGATGATGAGGTCGGCTTGTGCGAGCGCATCGTAGCTGAGCGTGGGCTGAATCAGCGCCATGCGCTCTTCCACTTTCTCCTGCGTGAGCTTGCCCTTTCTGACCTGTGCTTCGTAGTTGGCGCGCATCGTGGCGAGGCCGCGGTCAAGCGCCTCCTGCTTCGTTTCGAGCAGCGTGACGGGCAGGCCCGCGTTGAGGAAGTTCATCGCGATGCCGCCGCCCATCGTGCCCGCGCCGACGACGCCCACGCGCTCGATCTTTCTGACCGGCGTGCCGGACGGCACATCGGCGATCTTGCCCGCCGCGCGTTCGCCGAAAAACGCATGACGCAGCGCGCGGCTTTCCGGTGTCTGCACGAGCGAGAGAAAGCATTCGCGCTCGAACGCGAGGCCGCGCTCGAAACCTTCCTTCACGCCCTTTTCGATCGCATCGATACATTTATGCGGCGCCGGAAAATGCTTCGCCACAGCCGCGACGCCGTTCCTCGCGAACTGAATGAAGCCTTCGGGGTTCGGATGTTCGATGGCGCGATCGCGGACCTTCGGATGCGCGCCGCCGCGGTCGGCGGCCTGGCTGGCGAGCGACAGCGCGGCTTCGAGCAGATCGCCTTGCGCGAGTTCGTCGAAAAGCCCGGTATGCGCGAGCTTCTCCGACGGCACGGGCGTGCCCGACACGATCATGTTCAGCGCCGCTTCCAGTCCGACCACGCGTGGCAGGCGTTGCGTGCCGCCCGCGCCGGGCAAAAGACCGAGCTTCACTTCCGGCAGCGCGATCTGCGCGCCGGGCGCGGCGATCCGGTAATGCGCGCCGAGCGCGAGCTCCAGACCGCCGCCCATCGCGACGGCGTGGATCGCCGCGACGATCGGCTTCGCGCTGGCTTCGAGCGTCTTGATCACGGTGGTGAGCGTGGGCTCCTGCGTGGCCTTCGGCGTGTTGAATTCGGTGATGTCCGCGCCGCCCGAAAATGCCTTGCCCGCGCCGATGATGACGATGGCGCGCACGCTCGCATCGTCGTTCGCGCGCTCGATGCCTTCGACGATGCCGAGGCGCGTCGAATACCCGAGCCCGTTGACGGGCGGATTGTCGAGCGTGATGACGGCGACGCCGCCGCGGATCGTGTAGTCCACTGCCATGAACGTGTCTCCTGTCGACCGGATAACGGATCGATTGTGGGCGATCGGTCCAGAATACACAAAAAAGAACGATCGTTCAATTAAGATGATTGCGCGGCGAGAATGGCCAAAAGAGCGCGAAAGCCCCGGCTCCGCGCGCGCGGACCGGGGCTTTTCTGAGGCGGCAGAACCAGCCTAAACGGAATTTTCGGCCGCGCCCGGCAGCACATACTCCCTATATTGCTCGCGCAGCCGCACTTTCTGCAGCTTGCCCGTCGCGGTATGCGGCAACTCGTCGGCGAACACGACATCGTCGGGAATCCACCACTTCGCGACCTTGCCTTCGAAATGCGCAAGCAGTTCCTCGCGCGTGAGCGTCGCGTCCGGCTTCAGAACCGCGACGATCAACGGCCGCTCCGTCCACTTCGGATGCGCGCACGCGATGCACGCCGCTTCCGCCACTTGCGGATGCGACACCGCGATGTTCTCCAGATCGATCGAGCTGATCCATTCGCCGCCGGACTTGATCACGTCCTTGCTGCGATCGGTGATCTGCATGAAGCCGTCCTGATCGATGGTCGCGACATCGCCCGTCGGGAACCAGCCGTCGACGAGCGGCGAGTCGTCGCGACGGAAATAGCGGTCGATGACCCACGGGCCGCGCACATACAGATCGCCGAAAGACTTGCCGTCCCAGGGCAGCTCGCGGCCGTCGTCGCCGACCACTTTCATGTCGACGCCGAAGATCGCATGGCCCTGCTTTTCGAGCGAGTGACGCTGCGCGTCGAGCGGACGCTGCTTCTGCCTGAAAGAGAGACGCGACAGCGTGCCGAGCGGCGACATCTCCGTCATGCCCCACGCGTGGATCACCTGCACGCCGTAGTCTTCCTCGAAAATGCGCAGCATCGCGGGCGGGCACGCGGAGCCGCCGATCACCGTGCGCTTCAACGTCGAAAAGCGCGCGTCGTGCTGCTTCATGTGGTTGAGCAGGCCCATCCAGACGGTCGGCACGCCCGCCGAATACGTGACGCCCTCAGTTTCCATCAACTCGTAGAGCGACTTGCCGTCGAGGTCCTTGCCCGGAAACACGAGCTTCGCGCCGACGAGCGGCGCCGCGTGCGGAATGCCCCACGCATTGACATGGAACATCGGCACGACGGGCAGGATCGCATCGCTCGATGACGCGCCCATCGCATCGGGCAGCGCCGCACCGTACGCGTGCAGCACCGTCGAGCGATGCGAGTACAGCGCGCCCTTCGGATTGCCCGTCGTCCCGGACGTGTAACAGAGAAACGAGGCCTGACGCTCGTCGAGCATCGGCCATTCATAATCGCCGTCGTGCGCGCCGATGAGCGTCTCGTAGCTCATCATCGGCACGCTCGTGTTGGACGACAACTGCTCTTCGATGCACGCGGCATCGCCGAGCGCGATCCAGCCTTTCACGTTCGGGCATTGCGGCGCGACGATCTCGACGAGCGGACCGAAAGTCATGTCGAAGAAGACGTAGGCGTCGTCGGCGTGATCGATGATGAACGCGATCTGATCGGGAAAGAGCCGTGGGTTGATCGTGTGGCACACGGCGCCCATGCCGGAGATGCCGTAATAGCACTCCAGATGCCGGTAGCCGTTCCACGCGAGCGTGGCGATGCGCTCGCCCTGTTCCACGCCGAGCGCGCTCAAAGCCTGCGCAAGCTGCTTCGCGCGCTTCTCGCAATCGCGATAGGTATAACGGTGGATATCGCCTTCGATACGGCGCGAAACGATTTCGTTGTCGCCGAAGTGGCGCGAAGCATGGGACAGCAGGGACGACGCGAGCAGCGGTACTTCCATCATCTGGCCGTAGAGCGGCGACGTCATAGGCAATGTCCTCGGATGGGTCTGTAGCTTGCAATCGATGCGAGCCGGGCTCTGCAGGCCCGCGGACGCGGAATTACAATATCGTTTAACTCAGAGGCGCTCAACATGTCGTTTTCCCCAAGCAATGCCGTGCGCGCGGCGCGCGACGAGACGCCCGCCGACGCGCGTTCCGTCAACGAAATCGCCAGCGCGATCCGCGTCGGTCTGCCCGGTTCGTTCGCCGCGCTCGGCACCGCTTTCCTGACCCGTCTGCCCGCCGCGCCCGTCGCCGATCCCTATCTCGTCGGGCTTTCGCGCGAGATGGCCGAATCGCTCGGCTTCGATCCCGACATCGCCACGGGCCCCGAAAAGAACGCATTCGCCGCGTACTTCGCGGGCAATCCGACGCGCGACTGGCCGAGCGATGCGCTGCCCTATGCCGCCGTGTATTCGGGGCACCAGTTCGGCGTATGGGCGGGCCAACTGGGCGACGGCCGCGCGCTCACGCTCGGCGAGGCAGAGCGCGATGGCGCGCGCCTCGAAGTGCAACTGAAGGGCGCGGGACGCACGCCCTATTCGCGCATGGGCGACGGCCGCGCGGTGTTGCGTTCGTCGATTCGCGAGTTTCTCTGCTCGGAGGCGATGCACCATCTGGGCATCCCGACGACGCGCGCGCTCGCCGTCATCGGCGCGGATATGCCGGTGCGTCGCGAGACCATCGAAACGGCCGCGATCGTCACGCGGGTCGCGCCGAGCTTCGTGCGCTTCGGGCACTTCGAGCATTTCTATTCGAACGATCGCGTCGACGATTTGCGGAAGCTCGCCGATCACGTGATCGACCGCTTTTATCCGCATTGCAAAGAGGCCGACGATCCGTATCTGGCGCTGCTCGATGAAGCCGTGCGCTCGACTGCCGACCTGATGGCGCAGTGGCAAGGCGTCGGCTTTTGCCACGGCGTGATGAACACCGACAACATGTCGATCCTCGGTCTCACGATCGACTACGGCCCGTTCGGCTTCATGGACGCGTTCAACGCCCATCACGTCTGCAATCACTCGGATACGCAGGGACGGTATTCCTACGGCCGCCAGCCGCAGGTCGCCTACTGGAACCTCTTCTGTCTCGCGCAGGCGCTCGTGCCGCTCTTCGGCGGCAATCTCCCGGAAGAAGGCCGCGCCGAGCGCATTGTCGAAGAAGCGCAGAAGGTCCTCGAACGCTATAAGGACCGGTTCGGCCCCGCGCTCGTCGCGACGATGCGCGCGAAGCTCGGCCTGGATATCGAGCGCGAAGGCGACGACAAGCTCGCCAACGGGCTCTTCGAAATCATGCACGCGAATCGCGCGGACTTCACGCTCACGTTCCGGAAGCTGTCGAAGCTCTCGAAATCCGACGCGAGCCGCGATGCGCCCGTGCGCGATCTCTTCCTCGACCGCGCCGCATTCGATGCGTGGGCCGTGCAGTATCGCGAACGTCTCGCGCACGAACCGCGCGACGACGCCGCACGCGCCGCGGCGATGAATCGCGTGAATCCGAAATACGTGCTGCGCAATCATCTGGCGGAACAGGCGATCCGCCGGGCGAACGAGAAGGATTTTTCGGAAGTGGCGCGTCTTCTCGACGTGCTGCGCCGCCCTTATGACGAGCAGCCGGAAAACGAGGCGTATGCCGGTCTGCCGCCCGACTGGGCGGGCGAACTCGAAGTGAGTTGTTCTTCGTAGCATCGCCCTCATATACAAGGCCTTCCCGGCCAGACCCAAGGAACGACTGATGAGCACAGACGACACCCCGAAGAGCTACCCGCTGCAAAAAGACGACGCTTCGTATCGCCGTGAGCTCGACGACATGCAGTATCAGGTCACGCGCCACGCCGTGACCGAGCGCCCGTTCACCGGCAAATACTGGGATCACAAGGAGCTCGGCGTCTACGAGTGCGTGTGTTGCGGCACGCCGCTTTTCGAGTCGGACACCAAATTCGACGCCGGCTGCGGCTGGCCGAGCTATTTCAAGCCGATCAACGGCGAAGTGATCCAGGAAAAGACCGACCGGTCGCACGGCATGTTGCGCATCGAAGTGCTGTGCAACAACTGCGGCGCGCACCTCGGCCACGTTTTCGAGGACGGCCCCGCCCCGACCGGGTTGCGGTATTGCATCAACTCGGCTGCGCTACAATTCGAATCCAAGTAAGCGCGAGCCGTGCATTTCGTCGTACCGGCGCCCGCCGCTTCTCGCGGGCGCTTTTCTTCGCGCGCCTCGCCTTCATCCGATGCCCATCTCGTCCGGACGCCAATGAAATTTCTGTTCGATCTGTTTCCGATCATTCTCTTTTTCGTCGCATTCAAGGTCTGGGGCATTTACACCGCGACGGCCGTCGCGATCGCGGCGACGCTCGTGCAGATCGCCTGGGTCGCGTTCCGGCATCGCAAGGTCGATCCGATGCTGTGGGTGAGTCTCGGCGTGGTCGTCGTGTTCGGCGGCGCGACGCTCGTGCTGCACAACGACACCTTCATCAAATGGAAGCCGACCGCGCTCTACTGGCTCTTCGCGTTCGCGCTGATCGTCGCGCATCTCGGCTTCAGAAAGAATCTGATCGAAGCGATGATGGGCAAGCAGATCGTGCTGCCGCATCGCGTGTGGGGACAACTGAACGTTGCGTGGGCGGTGTTCTTCGCGCTGCTCGGCATCGTGAATCTTTTCGTCGCGTATAACTTCACGACGGATCAGTGGGTCAACTTCAAGCTGTTCGGCGCGACGGGCTGTCTCGTCCTGTTCATTGTCGCGCAGAGCTTCTGGCTTGCAAAATACATGAAGGAGGACGGGCAATGAGCGGATCATCCTTCGATTTCATGAGCGCATCGGCGGCGGACAAGATCGCGCATCTCGAGGCGCGACTGAACGCGGCGCTCAAACCCCATTCCGTGCATATCGACGACGACAGCGCCGCGCACGCGGGCCATGCGGGCGCGGCATCGGGCAGCCATTACACGGTGACGATCGTCGCCGATTGCTTTGCCGGCAAGGCGCGCGTAGGGCGGCATCGACTGGTGTATGATGCGCTGGCCGAGGAAATGCAGCGCGGCGTGCACGCGCTCGCGATCCGGGCTTACACGCCGCAGGAGTTCGCAGAACAATTCGAATAAACGCGCGGCTCGTGTTTCATCCCGTGTTAAGTCCCGCGTTTTCGTCCATTATCTTGCCTCTTGAATCTCGCCTGAGAAGGCGTCAGTTTGCTCAGTTAGGAACCTCCGATGACTTTGAAAAAAACCCGCGTCTGGGTGTTGCTGGCTGCATTCGCGGCTGCGCCCGCATTTGCGCAAAACATCGCCGTCGTGAACGGCACGCCGATTCCGACGTCACGCGCCGATGCGCTCGTGAAGCAGCTCGTGGCGCAAGGTCAGCAGGATTCGCCGCAGCTTCAGCAAGCGGTGCGCGAGGAACTCATCAACCGCGAAATCCTGATGCAGGAAGCCGCGCGTGAAGGCATCGCGACGCGTCCCGACGTGAAGGCGCAGATCGCGGTGGCGCAGCAGACCGTCGTGCTGCGCGCGCTGATCGAAGACTTCGTGAAGAAGAACACGCCGACCGACGCCGAAATCAAGGCGCGCTATGACCAGCTCGTGAAGCAGAACGGCGGCGGCAAGGAACTGCATCTGCATCACATCCTCGTCGACAACGAAGCGCAGGCGAAGGATCTGATCGCGAAGATCAAGGGCGGCGCGAGCTTCGAAGATCTCGCCAAGCAATATTCGAAGGACCCGGGATCGGGCAAGAACGGCGGCGATCTGGACTGGTCGTCGCCTTCGGCTTATGTGCCGGAGTTCGGCGCGGCCGCCGAGAAGCTCAAGAAGGGTGAAGTGACGCCCGAGCCGGTGAAGACGCAGTTCGGCTATCACGTCATCCGCATGGACGATTCGCGCGAGATCGCCCCGCCGCCGTTCGATCAGGTGAAGGCGCAGATCGCGCAGCAGATTCAGCAGGAGAAGCTGCAGACGTTCGAGGAAGGGTTGCGCAGCAAGGCAGTGATCAAGTAACTTTTCGCTGCTACCGGAGTTCAGGCAAAGCCGCCCTCGGGCGGCTTTGCCTTTTAATGCGCGCTCAACTGCCCGCGCCCTCACGCATCACGGCTCCCGCGCGCTTGAGCTTCGCCGACTCGCGGTTCTGCACGACGCTCGTGAACTGCGCCCAGTCCTGCGCGAGCGCGGCTTTATCGACCTTATCGGTATCGCCGAGCTTGTAGCGCTCGCCTTCCCGATAAGGCCGCTCCCACGCCGCCCTATGCCATGCGCGTTCCGCGAGCGCCAAAAGACGCGGATACACCATGTATTCGAACTGCTGGTCCGTGCGCATGACCTCCGCCCAGGCCTGTCCCTGAATGCCTTCGATATGCGGCGCCGGACCCGCGCTCGTCACCTCGAACGGCTTGCCGTCGCGATCGGCCATGATCTCCGCGTTCTGCGGCAGGTTGTCCGGTGCGAGCGAGAAGGTCTTGAAGCTGTCCGTGCCATGCGAGCCCCAGTAATAGCCACGTTCGTGCTGATCGAACGAATACGGGAAGTCGAAGTACAGATAGTCCGGCAGCGCGAGCACCGTCTTGTAGCCCTGACTGCTCAACGTCTGCACGGTGTCCGACGCGCCCCAGAAAATCGTGTCCCACATCGTCACCATCGTGCTCGACGTCGCGAAATCCTGCGGCCCGCTCGCGTGCTTGATGCCGTCCTGCCACGCGGCCATCGTGCCGATGCCGTTGTTGCGCACGATCTGACTCACCTGGCGCGCGAACATCGACGGCAATTCGTCGACGGAAGCCGCCTTGCCCGATGCAATCAGCGCCGCGCATTGCGGCGAGCGGCCCCACGGCTTGTCCTGCGCCGCGAGATTGACGTGACCCTTGCCGGCGTCCGTGCCGTCGAGCGGCTGAAAGCCCGCGCCGAGCAGGATGTTCTTCGCTTCGTCGCCGCCGAAGTGCCACACGGAGAGCGGTGCGCCGGCGTCGCGATGCATCGCCGCGATCTCGCCGATGACCTTCGACGCGAAGCGCTGCGCGCCGTCCGCGCACGGATTGATGAAGCTGCGGCGATCGTAGAACTGAACCGTGGTCGCATTCGACGTATCGGCCGGATCGAGCAGACGGTACGCGTTCGCGGCCGCCTTGTCGCCCTGCGCAATCAGACGTTGATAACGCGCTTCCATCGATACGACCGCGGCGCGCGCATGTCCGGGCATGTCGATCTCCGGAACGATCTCAACGAAGCGATCCGCCGCATAGCGCGCCAGCGCGACATAATCGGCGCGGCTCAGATAGCCGCCTCCCGAGCGATTGTCCGGCCCCGAGCCGAGCTGCGGCACGAGGCACCGCGTTTCGGTGAGATCGTGGCAACGTTTCGCGCCGATATCGGTGAGCTCCGGCAAGCCGGGAATCTCGATACGCCAGCCTTCGTCGTCCGAAAGATGCAGATGCAAGCGGTTCAGCTTGTACGCGCCCATCTGGTCGATCAGACTGCGCAGCGTCGCGGGCTGGCGGAAGTTGCGCGCGACATCGACGTGCATGCCGCGATGCGTATAGCGCGGCGCGTCTTCGATGGTCATCGCGGGCACGCTGCCGCCGCCTGCTGGCGCGAGCGACAGGAGCGTCTGCACGCCGTAGAAAAGCCCTGCGGCATCGAAGGCGTCGATGTTGACGCCGTCTTGCGCGATCGTCAGCCGATAGCCACCGGAGCGCGCGATATCCGCCGGCAGCGCTCCTCCTGTGATCCGCCCGTTCACGCGCACGGCCGCGCCGCCGAGCCCGAGCGTCGCCGCGCGCGATGCCAGCGCCGCGATCTGCGACGACGTCAATCCGGACAACGACAGGTCGATGCCCCCGACCTGCACCGCGCCCTCGCCCGCCGACGAGCGCAGCACGGCTGGCAACGCGCGTGCCGCAGTCTGTTGCGCCGACGGCAACGCGGCCTCCGCGCGGGCGCGCTGCACTTGCGCGGGCGTCGCGGCGAATGCGGCTGCGTCGTCCGCGATCGGCGGAATACGGTCGACGTAGCGGGTTTCGTCGTCGGTGTCGTTGTGTTTGAGAATCGCGGGTGTCGCGTTGCCATCGGCGACGACATAGGAACGCGGTAACAGATCGCTGTAGCGCTGATACCAGTACTCGCCGACGAACGGCACCTCGACGCGCTCGCCTGCTCCCAGCGTGAACGCGCCAGCGCGCGGTGTGAGCGCATAAAGATCGCCCGTGATGTGTTTCCACGCGAACGCCGGATGCTCGACCATCAGGATGCGCCGGATGCTGTGCACATACAGCGTCCAGCCGCCGGCGGCGAGCGCGCGTGAGCCGGCGTTCTCCAGAATCAGCTTGCCGCGTGCGCAACTGGCCCAGTCTGCACCGAGGTCCGCGCAGTTCGTGCCGGATTTCGCGGCATCGTTGGCGTCGATCACGACGCGCACCATCAGGTTATCGCCGAGCGCGGCCGCACGCGCCGCTGGCGACAGATTGGCCGAGCCCGAATCCGAGCTATCGCCGCACGCCACCAGAAAACTCGACGTCGCGACAATCATCGTCGATAAAGTTAGCTTGACTAAGTAATTTGACAACAGTTGCTTCATGTCTCCTCCGGATACTGCCGCGGATCGCGGCGTGCCGTCGACTATACCCGCAACTTACAGCTGCATTATTTTGGGATACTTGCCATTCAACAACATCGAAATGGCCTGCGCAAAACAAGACGCCCCGAAGTTTTCACTTCGGGGCGTCCGCATGGCGCGATCAACCGCGATGAGCGCGATCAGCCGAGGAAACGTCGCGCGTTCTGGAATACGCGCAGCCACGGGCTGCCGTCTGTGGTCCAGTCGTCGGGCGTCCAACTCATCTGCACGTTGCGATGCACGCGCTCCATGTGCGGCATCAGCACCGTGAAGCGGCCATCGGGCGTGGTCACCGACGTGATGCCTTGCGGCGAGCCGTTCGGATTGAACGGATACTGCTCCGTCGCATTGCCGCGATGATCGACGTAGCGCATCGCAACGAGCGCCTTCGCCTGATCGCCCTGTTGCGAGAAGTCCGCGAAGCCTTCGCCGTGCGCGACCGCGACCGGAATGCGCGAGCCTTCCATGCCGGCGAAGAAGATCGACGGCGAGCTCTGCACCTCGACGAGCGAGAAGCGCGCCTCGAACTGCTCGGACTTGTTGCGCGTGAACTTCGGCCAGTTTTCCGCGCCGGGAATGATCGACGCCAGGCTCGACAGCATCTGGCAGCCGTTGCAGATGCCGAGCGCGAAGGTGTCGGCGCGTCCGAAGAAGGCGGCGAACATGTCGGCGAGTTGCGCGTTGAAGCGGATGGTCTTGGCCCAGCCTTCGCCCGCGCCCAGCACGTCGCCATACGAGAAGCCGCCGCACGCGACCGCACCCGCGAAATCGGCGAGCGTCGCGCGGCCTTCGAGCAGGTCGCTCATGTGGACATCGTGCGCGTCGAAGCCGGCGCGGTCGAACGCGTAAGCCGTTTCCAGATGCGAATTCACGCCCTGTTCACGCAGGATCGCGACGCGCGGACGCTGGTTCGTCGCAATGAACGGCGCGGCGACGTCTTCGGCTGGATCGAACGTCAGCACGGGCGAAATGCCGGGATCGGCCGCGTCGAGCAGCGCGTCGTATTCGGCATCCGCGCATGCGGGGTTGTCGCGCAGACGCGCGATGCGCCAGCTCACCTCGCTCCAGGCGCGATGCAGATCGACGCGCGGCGCATCGAAAATCTTCTTCGCGTCGCGATAAATCTCGATCGCGCCGCTCTCGTTCGTCTTGCCGATCACATGCGAGCACGCCGACAGGCCGTGTTCGCGCAGCGCGCCCAGCACCGCATCGCGGTCCGCGGCGCGCACCTGAACCACCGCGCCGAGTTCTTCGGAGAACAGCGCGCGCATCGTGCGGTCCTCGCGACGGCCGCTGGTCTGCTTCGCCCAGTCCTTCGCGTCGCCGTAATCGGATTCGTGCTCGGCGTCGAGCGTCAGCATGTCGACGTTCAGCGACACGCCCACGTGACCCGCGAACGCCATTTCGCACACGGTCGCCCAGAGGCCGCCGTCGGAGCGGTCGTGGTACGCGAGCAGCTTGCCATCGGCGTTGAGCGATTGAATCGCGGCGAAGAAGCGCTTCAGGTCTTCGGGATCGTCGACGTCGGGCACCGCGTCGCCGACCTGCTGCGTCACTTGCGCGAGGATGCTGCCGCCCATGCGATTGCGTCCGCGGCCGAGATCGATCGCGATCAGCACCGTGTTCGTGTCATGGGCCAGTTGCGGCGTCAGATGACGGCGCACGTCCTCGACCGGCGCGAACGCGCTGATGATGAGCGACACCGGCGACACGACTTCCTTCGCGACACCGTCCTGCCACTTGGTGCGCATCGACAGCGAATCCTTGCCGACCGGAATGCTGATGCCGAGCGCCGGGCACAGCTCCATGCCGATCGCCTGCACCGTGTCATACAGCGCGGCATCTTCGCCCGCGCTGCCGCACGCGGCCATCCAGTTCGCCGAGAGCTTCAGCTTGTTCAACGATTCGATCGGCGCGGACGCGATGTTCGTCACCGCTTCGCCCACCGCCATGCGGCCGGACGCCGGCGCATCGATGACGGCGAGCGGCGTGCGCTCGGCCATCGTCATCGCTTCGCCGCGGAATCCGGCGTAATCCATCGTCGTCACCGCGCAATCCGCGACGGGCACTTGCCACGGCCCGACGAACTGGTCGCGCGCAGTCGTGCCGCCGACCGAACGGTCGCCGATCGTGATGAGGAAGGACTTGCTCGCGACCGTCGGATGCTTCAGCACATCGACGGCGACTTCGGACAGCGCCAGGCCCGTCACGTCGACGGCTTCGAAGCGCGCTGCTTCGCGCTTCACGTCGCGATGCATCTTGGGCGGCTTGCCGAGCAGCACGTCCATCGGCATGTCGACAGGTTCCTGGCCTTCGTTGGCTTCGTCGATCAGCTTCAGCTGGCGTTCTTCGGTCGCGACGCCAACCACGGCGACCGGGCAGCGCTCGCGCTCGCAGATCGCCTGGAACGCGGGCAGATCAGCGGGCGAAATCGCCAGCACGTAACGCTCTTGCGCTTCGTTCGACCAGATCTCGCGCGGCGACAGACCGCTCTCTTCGAGCTGCACCTTGCGTAGTTCGAAGCGCGCGCCCTTGCCCGCACCGTCGACGAGTTCCGGGAACGCGTTCGAAATGCCGCCCGCGCCGACGTCGTGAATCGACAGGATCGGATTGTCCTCGCCCATCTGCCAGCACGTATTGATGACTTCCTGCGCGCGGCGCTGGATTTCCGGATTGCCGCGCTGAACCGAATCGAAGTCGAGTTCGGCGGTGTTCGCGCCGGTCGCCATCGACGACGCCGCGCCACCGCCCATGCCGATGCGCATGCCCGGCCCGCCGATCTGGATCAGCAGCGTGCCCGCGGGCAGATCGAGCTTGTGCGTGTGCTGATCCGAAATATTGCCGATACCGCCCGCGATCATGATCGGCTTGTGATAGCCGCGCACGCGCCCCGCGACGTTCTGCTCGAAGGTGCGGAAATAGCCGCCGAGGTTCGGGCGGCCGAATTCGTTGTTGAAGGCTGCCGCGCCGATCGGCCCGTCGATCATGATCTGCAGCGGCGATGCGATGCGCTCCGGGCGTCCGTACGGCTCGTGCTTGTCGGCCGGATTGCGCGACGCGAGCGGCACGGCGGAATCGCGTGCGTTTTCCCATTTCTCGCGCGCATCCGGCAGATCGAGGTTCGACACCGTGAAGCCCGCGAGACCGGCCTTCGGACGCGCGCCGCGGCCCGTCGCGCCTTCGTCGCGGATTTCGCCGCCGGAGCCGGTCGCCGCGCCCGCAAACGGCGCAATCGCGGTCGGGTGATTGTGCGTTTCGACCTTCATCAGCGTGTGCGTGAGTTCCACCCGACGCTGATACTGCTCGTCCGTGCCGCGCGGGAACCAGCGCTCGGCGACGCCGCCCTGCATGATCGCCGAATTATCCGAATACGCGACGATCGTGCCCGCGTGATTCAGCTTTTCCGTATTGCGGATCATTGCAAACAGCGACATGTCCTGCTTTTCGCCGTCGATGGTCCATTCGCCGTTGAAAATCTTGTGGCGGCAGTGCTCGCTGTTCGCCTGCGCGAACATCATCAATTCGACGTCGGTCGGGTTGCGCTTCAGGCTTTCGAACGCGTTCACCAGATAGTCGATCTCGTCATCCGCGAGCGCGAGGCCGAGCTCCGTGTTCGCCGCTTCGAGCGCCTTGCGGCCCACGCCGATGATATCGACGGTCTGCAAGGGTTTCGCGGGCAGTTCATCGAAGAGATGCAGCGCAGAATCGCGCGATGCCGCGACGCTTTCGGTCATGCGGTCGTGCAAGGCCTCCGCGACGGCCGCGCGCGCTTCGTCCGACAGCGCCTTCTTGCCGCCCAGAAAACCGCTTTTCATGACGACCGAATACTCGACGCCGCGCTCGATGCGCCGCACTTTCCCGAGCCCGCAGTGATGCGCGATATCGGTCGCCTTGCTCGCCCACGGCGAGATGGTGCCGAAGCGCGGCACGACCATGAAGGTCTCGACATGACCGCGCTCTTTCGATTCCTCGAACGGCGCGCCGTAGTGCATCAGCGCGTCGATGCGGCTCGTGTCGTCGTCCGTGAGCGGTTCGGTCGCGTTGACGAAATGCAGGAACTGGCCGCGCACGCCGACGATATTCGCGTCGATGCGGGCGAGCTTTTCGAGAAGGCGGGTCTGACGGAAATCGGAGAGGGCCGAAGCGCCGGGGAAACACGAGAAGTGGGCCATTGTGACGGTGCGTCGATGACGTCTGTGTGCCGCTCGCGCGACGCTCGGTCGCTTTGCAAATCCAAAATTCGCAAATTCGGATTCGAGCACGCAATGCGGCGTGAGGCGAAAGGAAGACCGCGATTATAACCCGGATGCGCGTCTCGAAATCGGGCCGGGCGCTCCGCCCGGGCGCGGCGCGGCGGCAGCCGTGCGCCGCGCGACACGCCGTCGCGCATCCCGAAATAGCGCCGGGCAAGGCCGGCCGTGCGGACCTGGGCGGGTGGCGGGCCGCGCGCGCCGCGCGGTCTGCGGTCCCCCGCAAACGATTTTGGCGCTATCATGGCGCGCTTTCTTCGGGTAAGGCGCCTGGCCGTGGGGCCGGCATACCCGTCGTTTCATCGTATTGGCGCGCGGCACCGGGCGCTTCCACCCGCGCGTCACGCCGCGCAGCACTGCAATCTCGCGCCTTCGGGCACAAAAAGTCATGGATGTCATCGTCATCGGCGGAGGAATCGCCGGCATCGCCACCGCCTATCAGCTGCATGCGGCAGGCCACCGTGTTTGCGTGGTCGAGCGCCACGCGACCGTCGCGCAAGGCGCCACCTATGGGCAAGGCGGCGCGCTGCTGCCCTCGCCGCTCGATGTCTGGTTCGGTCCGACCTTCATGGCGTCGAGCCGCGCGAAGCAAAGCGGCATGGTGTCGAAGACCGGCTTCGACTCCGCCGCGCGGGACTTCCTCAAGCAACACGCGACGCTGCGCGATCCCGAAGCGTTCACCGCGCAGTACGCGCGCCTGCAGCCGCTCGTCGACCTGTCGCGCGGCGTGCTCGCCGGGATCGAAAGCCGTCTCGAACTCGATTTCGAGCAGCGCCGCGGCGTGCTGCACGTGTTCCGCCTGCCGCGCGAGCTCGATGAAGCGCAGCCGGCCATCGGCTTGCTCAAGGCCTGCGGCGTGCCGCATCGTGTGCTCACCCCCGAGGAATGCGTCGAGGTCGAGCCGTCGGTGCCGGACTATCCCGAATTCGCAGGCGCCGTGCTGCTGCCCGAGGAACGCACCGCGAACTGTCCGCTTTTCACCAAGCAACTCAAGCAGGCGCTCGAAGACGACGGCGTGCAGTTCCGCATGCATCGCGAGGTCGCGGCGCTGCGTCTCGACGGCGCGCGCGCGGCGGTCGAACTCGCCGTTGCGAACGAAGGCAAGAAGCGCAGCGCCGATGTCGAGCTGATCGCCGCCGATGCGATCGTCGTCGCCGCGGGCAGCGGCACGCCGGCGCTCGTCGGTGGGAACAAGGCGGCGGCGTCGCTGTTCCCGTTGCGCGTGCACACGCTCACCGCGCCCGTTGCCTATGAGGAGCGCGCGCCGCATCTCACCGTTGTCGATTCGATCAAGCGCATCACGATGACGCGCGTGGGGCAGCGGCTGCGCGTCGGCGGCGCGGGCGTGTTTCAGAGCGCCGCCAAGGCCGACAAGCCGCTCGACGCCACGCTCTCGCGCCGCGCGCTGGACCTGCTCGGTCAGGGCACGCACGACTGGATTCCAGGCGCGGCGCGCGTCTCGGCTGCGCGCGCGTGGGACGGCGTGCGGCTCATGACCGCCGACGGATTGCCGATCGTCGGCGCGACGCAGCATCCACGGCTTTTCGTGAACGCGGCGCACGGCCCGGCGGGCTGGGGCCTCGCGTGCGGGTCTGCTAAAGTGATCGCGGACCTCATCTCCGGCGTCACGCCCGATCTTCCCGCCAATACCCTCTCCGCGCTGAGCCCCGAACGCTTCTAGCGGATCGCGGCGACGGGCACGATATGCGGGCGCCGGTTTTTCGAACGAATCGCCTTTCGAAACGCCTGCCGCCGCCATGACCGCTGCCCGCTCCCCCTACTTCACGCCCAAAGACGATCACCTCGCGCTCCTGACGCTCGCCGAGCTGCGCACGCTCGAAGCGCGCGCGGCCGCCGCGCTGCCGCCGCACACGTTGATGGCGCGCGCGGGCGCCGCCGCCGCGCAGTGTCTGATCGACGCCTTGGAGCACGATCCCGATTCGCGTGCGCTGCCGGTCTTGCTCGCCGCGGGCCCCGGCAATAACGGCGGCGATGCGCTCGTGATGGCCGAGCGCCTGCATCGCGCGGGCGTCGCGGTGCGGGTGTGCATGCCGGTCGAAGTGAAGCCCGACGATGCGCGCTGGGCGCTCGACGGGGCGCGCGCGGCGGGCGTGCCGATCGACGGCGAGCCGCCCGCCTCCTTCGATGATTTCGGCTGGCTCGTCGACGGCATGTTCGGCATCGGCCTCACGCGGCCGCTCGAAGGCGTGTTCGCGGATATGGCCGCACGCATGACGCGCCGCTCACAGGCGTCGGGCCGCGTCCTCGCGCTCGATGTGCCAAGCGGTCTGAATAGCGACACCGGTACGCCCGTGAATGGCGGCGAGGCCGTGCGCGCGACGGACACCATCACGTTCATCGGTGCGAAACCGGGTCACTTCACGTCGCTCGGCCGCGATCTGACTGGCCGGCTGTTCGTCGCGACGCTCGATGTCGACGGGAGCACGGCGCCGTCGATCGTCCTCAACGTGCCAGCGCTGTTCGGCGCGTGCATGCCGCCGCGCGACAACGCGACCAACAAGGGCACGTTCGGCTCGATCGCGGTCATCGGCGGCGATACGGGCATGTGCGGCGCGCCGATCCTCGCCGCGCGCATGGCGCTCTTCGGCGGTGCGGGCAAGGTGCATGTCGCATTCGTCGGCGAGGGTTTTCCGCCTTACGATTCCCCGCATCCGGAGCTGATGCTGCATCGTGCCGACGGCTTCGCGCCCGACAAGATGGACGCGCTGTCGATCGGCTGCGGCATGGGCACGAGCGACCACGCGAAACAGGTGCTCGCCGGCATGCTGAAGCTCGATATCCCGAAGTTGCTCGATGCCGATGCGCTCAATCTCGTCGCACAGGACGACGCGCTCGCCGCTGAAGTCGCGGCGCGCGGCACGCAGGGCGATCCGTGCATCCTGACGCCGCATCCGCTCGAAGCGGCGCGGCTATTGCAAACCGATGCGAAAGCGGTCCAGGCCGATCGCATCGCCGCCGCCCGCCAGCTGGCCGCGCGCTATGCCGCCGTCGCCGTGCTAAAGGGATCGGGCACGGTGATCGCCTCGCCCGATGGCCGCGTCGCGGTGAATCCGACCGGCAATGCCGGACTCGCGACAGGCGGCACCGGCGACGTGCTCGGCGGATTGATCGGAGCATTGCTCGCGCAGAAGCTGCCAGCTTACGAGGCCGCGCTCGCAGGCGTCTGGCTGCACGGGCTCGCCGCGCAAACCCTCACCGACGCCGGCATCGGCCCCGCGGGACTGACGGCGGGCGAGCTCGCGCCCGCGGTGCGCGGTCTCATCAACCGCCGCTTTTACGCGGAGCACGCGCGAAGCTGACGCATTCTCCGCGCGCGGCGCGTCACGAATCCTTCGTGACGCTTTGCAAGCATCCGTTCACGCATCGTCGCTATACTCTTTTTGATTCGGGCAACCGCGGCCGCTCAGTTGTTGTTTAGTCGCGTTCACCAGACACGACACGCACAGGCAAGCGAGCTGCAATCGCACGAACGTATTCCTCTGTCACTTTCAGACTATCGGACCGCTCATGACCCAACACTCGATGCTCAACTCGCTTCCTGCCTGGTCGGCGCTCCAGTCGCATTACGATGCCATCTCCGGCGAGCGCCTCCGCGACTGGTTCGCGCCGGAAAACGACACCGCGCCCACGCGCGCCGAGCGCCTGACCTTCGAAGGCGGCGGCCTCGCAATCGACTTCTCCAAGAACCGCGTCAAGGACGAAACGCTCAAGCTGCTCATCGAGGTCGCGCAGCAGGCCAAAGTCACCGAGCGCCGCGACGCGATGTTCCGCGGCGACATCGTCAATATCACGGAGCATCGCGCGGTGCTCCATACCGCGCTGCGCGCGCAATCGCCCGACGCGCCGTTCTACGAGCAGGTGCAGAAAGAAAAAGCCAGGATGGCCGCTTTCTCCGATAAGGTCCGCGACGGCGCGTGGACCGGTTACACCGGCAAGCGCATTCGTCATGTGGTGAATATCGGCATCGGCGGGTCGGATCTCGGGCCGAAGATGGTCGTTCACGCGCTGCATCATCTCGCATCGAAGGAACTCGATACGCACTTCGTATCGAACGTCGACGGCGCGGATCTCTGGAACGTGCTGCAGCAGGTCGACGCCGAAGAGACGCTCGCGATCGTCGTCTCCAAGACCTTCACGACGCTCGAGACGATGACCAACGCGCACTCGATGCGCGACTGGTTCCTCAAATCGGGCTGTCCCGAAGATCAACTGGCGAAGCATTTCGTCGGCGTGTCGGCGAATCCGGCCGAAGTCGTCAAGTTCGGCATCGCGAAAGAAAACGTGTTCGAAATGTGGGACTGGGTCGGTGGCCGCTACTCGCTGTGGTCGGCGGTCGGTCTGTCGATCATGCTGTCGGTCGGTCCGAAGAATTTCGACGCGCTGTTGCAAGGCGCCGCCGCGATGGACGAGCATTTCCGCACCGCGCCGCTCGACAAGAACCTGCCGGTGCTGATGGGCATGATCGGCATCTGGTATCGCAATTTCTTCGGCTCGCAGAGCGACCTGGTCGCGCCGTATTCGCAGGCGCTCAGTCTCCTGTCTTCGTATCTCCAGCAACTGGAGATGGAAAGCAACGGCAAGTCCGCGCGCCTCGACGGCAAGATGGTCGATTATCCGACCGCCGCGGTGATCTGGGGCGAGCCGGGCACGAACGGCCAGCACGCGTTCTTCCAGATGCTGCATCAGGGCCCGACGATCATTCCGATCGACTTCATCGCCGTGCTGACGCCGGAACATCCGCTCGTCGATCATCATGCGAAGCTGCTCGCCAACTGCTTCGCGCAGAGCGAGGCGCTGATGCTCGGCCGCACGCTCGAAGAAGCGAAGAAGGTCGCGGGTCCGGGCAAGGAAGAACTCGCGACGCATCTGAGCTTCCCTGGCAATCGCCCGACCACGACGATCATGCTCGATGCGCTCACGCCGCAGACCCTCGGCGCGCTCATCGCGCTCTACGAGCACAAGGTGCTGGTTCAAGGCACGGTGTGGGACATCAACTCGTTCGATCAGTGGGGCGTGGAGCTCGGCAAGATTCTCGGCAAGGTCGTCGAGGCCGATATCACCGCCGCAACCGCCGATCCGAAGAAGCACGATTCGTCGACGTCGACGTTGATCGCGCGTGCGCGCAAGGCGTTGAAGCGCTGACGCGGTTGCGTCATGCAAGGCCCGCAACGTGTTGCACGTTGCGGGCTTTTTACACGCTCAGACCGTTGACGAGCCGCCCGGCTTCGATGGTCACGGTGGCGTCGCAACGCTCGGCGAGTTCGGCATCATGCGTGACGAGCACGAGCGTCGCGCCATTGCGGCGGTTCATCTCGAACATCAGGTCGATGATCGCGTAGCCCGTTGCGGCATCGAGGCTGCCGGTGGGTTCGTCGGCGAAGAGCACGGCCGGATGCGTGACGAAAGCACGCGCGAGCGCGACGCGTTGCTGCTCGCCGCCGGACAGCAGCTTCGGATAGTGGCTCGTGCGCTGCGAAAGACCGACCTGAACGAGCAGCGAGCGCGCACGCGCGGCGATCTCGCCATGCGGCATCTCGGCGCGCAGCTCGAGCGGCAGCATCACGTTCTCGAGCGCGGTGAGATGCGGCATCAACTGGAACGACTGAAACACGAAGCCGACGGCGCCGCTGCGCAACGCGGCGCGCTCGTCTTCGTTCAGGCTCGACAGTTCCTTGCCCAACAGACGAACCGAGCCCTCGCTCGCGCTGTCCAATCCGGCAAGCAGGCCGAGCAAAGTCGACTTGCCCGAGCCCGACGCGCCGACGATCGCCACGCTGCTGCCCTTCGCGATCGACAGATCGATCTGATCGAGAATCGTGAGCTCGCCTGTTGCGTCCTTCACCCGCTTGCTTAATCCCCGTACTTCAATGACCGGTTCGATATTGTTTTGCATGGACACTTTGAAAAAGAACTTGCGCGGCTTCGTGCCCGCCATCGCATTGACGGCGGCGGGCATCACGACCGCACATGCTGCGGAGGCCCAGGCGGCAACCCAGACGAAGCCCGCGATCGTCGTGCTGGGCGACAGCCTCTCGGCCGAATACGGTCTGCCGCGCGATACCGGCTGGGTGAATCTGTTGCGCGAGCGGCTGGTGAAGGAGCGCTTCGATTATAGCGTCGCCAATTCGAGCATCAGCGGCGACACCACGAGCGGCGGGCGCGCGCGGCTGACCGCGGTCCTCTCACGTATCAAGCCCGCCGTGGTGATCGTCGAGCTCGGCGCAAACGATGCGCTGCGTGGCGTGCCGCTCGCGACGACGGAGACCAATCTGCGTGGCATCGTCGATGCATCGCAGGCCGCGCATGCGAAGGTTTTACTCGTCGGCATGTACGTTCCACCCAATTACGGCCCCGACTATACGCAAAAGTTCCATGCGGTCTACGAGCGCATCGCGAAGGACAAGAACGTCCCGCTCGTGCCTTTCCTGCTCGCTGGCATTGCTGACAAGCCTGCCATGTTCCAGGCCGATCAGATCCATCCGACGGTGCAGGCCCAGCCTTTGCTGCTCGATAACGTCTGGCCAACCTTGAAACCTTTGCTGGGAGCCGCCGCGGTGCATTGACAGCGACGCCGGCCGCGACAGCTTTCATATCGACGCGGAACACGGCCACGATTCAGACATCTGAGACTTTCGCGTAACTCTTATAACCCCGCTCGTCCTTTGAGCGACTCTACAAGGAGGTCACGTGAAATACTTCCCTCTTCTCGCCCTGACCGTTGCGATTTCGGCCTGCGCCGCGCAGCCGCCTGCCGGCGTGCAGCAAGTCGGCACGAGCCAGAAGGCCCCGAACGTGGTTGCGCAATGCGTCGCCCAGAAGTGGGCCGATAAATCGCAGCAGCAAGTGGTGTCGCAGGACACGCTTGCGGGCGACAAGGCCGTCGACGTGTACGTGCCCGGCCAGCAGCCGCCCAACGGCGCGGCGGCGGTCGTGCGTCCGGCGTGGTCCGGTCCTGGAACGTGGGTCGGCTTCCGCGCGTCGGGCGCGGCAGGCAGTCAGGCGACCGGCGACATTCAGGCGTGCCTGTAAGCGAAGCTCGCCTGCATTTCAGACAAAAGCCCCGCGACTTTTCGGACGCGGGGCTTTTTCGTTGCGGTATTGCGGACGGATCAGTTCGATGTCGGCGGCGGCGACTGGCTCAGCTTGACCTTCGAACGCGCCTTCAACGAGTCGATATACGCTTCCATTTCGGCTTGCGCATAGACCTGCGCAACCTGCTGTTGCGCGCCCGCGAGACGATCGGCCGCGACCGGCGCGGCCTTGTCGATTCCGTTCACGCGATAGATCGCGTAGCCGTCCGCACCGAGGTCCACGCCGACATACGCCGGCAGCTTCGACGCGTCCGCCTTGAAGACCGCGGATAGCGCGGCGGGCGGCAAGCCTTGCGCGTCGTTGCGCGAAACCGTGACGGGCGACG
This sequence comes from Caballeronia arvi, assembly GCF_001544695.2. GTDB lineage: Bacteria > Pseudomonadota > Gammaproteobacteria > Burkholderiales > Burkholderiaceae > Caballeronia > Caballeronia arvi. Next base: position 26,866 of record NZ_FCOM02000030.1, on the reverse strand, counting down.
TGAAGCCATCAGTCGACTTCGACTTTTGCAGTTCCGCGAGCTTCGTCTCGCCTTCCTTCTTCGCCATCGCAGCGGCCATTTCGGCGACGACCTTCTTGCGCACGTCGTCCTTCACCACGTCGAACGCGGGAACGCTCGACGCCTTGTAATCCGTCACGCGTGCGGCGATGAGCGTGTTGTTGCCGACATCGATCGCCTGCGTGTTATTGCGGTCCTTCGCGGCATCGGGTGCGAAGACGGCTGCGAGGAACTTCGGATTGTTGAGCGGGTTGTCCTGCGGCAACTGCGGATTCGGCTTCGGGCCGACCGTCGCAGCCTGGATCGTCAGCTTGTATTTGTCGGCCGCCGGTTGAAGCGACTTCGCCTTCTCGTAGACGAGATCGGTGAAGCCTTGCGCGTCGTCGGCGAAACCCTTCGTGCCTTGCTGCGCCGCGTAGTCCTTTGCGATCGAATCCTTCACTTCATCGAACGGCTTCGTGACGGAAGGTTTCACGTCGGTCGCCTCGATGATGTGATAGCCGAAGTCCGACTCGACGATATTGCTCACTTCGCCCTTCTTCAGGCTGAATGCGGCGTCGTCGAAGGCCTTGCCGCCCGCGATCTGACCGTGTGCGAAGTAGCCGAGGTCGCCGCCCTTGCTCGCGGAGCCCGGATCGTCCGAGTTCTTCTGCGCGATTTGCGCGAACTGGTCCGGATGCGCCTTGACTTGCGCGAGCAGTTCTTCGGCTTTCTGCTTCGCCTTCGCCTTGTCGGCCGCGCTCGCGTCCTTCGGCGCGTTCACGAGAATGTGGCTCGCGCGCACTTCCGCTTCCGTGCGATAGCGCTGGATGTTGTCGTCGTAATACTTCTTCAGATCGGCGTCGCTCGGTTTCGATGCCCCCGCGATCGTCGACGGCGACAGCACGAGATACTGAATCGTCGCGGTTTCGGGCGTCGCGAAGTCATTGCGATGCGCTTCGTAGTAAGCCGTGAGTTGCGCGTCGGTCGGCTGGACCTTCGCGGCGTAGTCGGCCGTGCGCAGCGACAGGCCCTGCACGGAGCGCTTCTGCTCGGCGAGCTCCGTCAGGCTCTGCGCGAGCGACTTCGACGTGAACGACGATCCTTGAATGCTGCCGGGAATCTGCTCGGTCGCAAGCGTGTAGCGCATGCGCTCGTCGTATTGCGCGGGCGTCATGCCCTGCATGGCGAGCAGTTGCTTGTAGCGTTCGAGGTCGATGCTGCCGTCGGCGTTTTTCAGCGACGAGATCACCGGGTCGGACATCAGCGCGCGACGCACCGCGTCATCCGATGCTGTCAGGTGCAGGCGCTGCGTTTCGTCGGCCATCGCGCGCTGCTGCACGAGGCTGTCGACCATCGCGGCGCGCGTCTCGGGCGTGTCGAACATCTTGGCGTCGAACTGGGCGCCGAGCATGGAACGCGCGCGGTCCACTTGCTGCCGGAAGGCGCTGTCGAATTCGGCGCGCGTGATCTTGTGACCGTTGACGCTGGCGACGTAAGAACTCTCGTCGAAGTAATTGCTGAAACCCTGAATCCCGACCATGCCCAAGCCGGGCACGATGATGAGGATCAGCAAGGCCATCATCAGGCGCTGGTGATTTCGGAAGAAGTCGAGCATGCGTAGCGCTGCGTTGTCAGAACAAAACGCTCGATATTACAACAGTGGCGGGGGAAAAGGCGAAAGGTGGCCGTTGATCGAGTTCGCCGAGCGACTGCACGTACAGGGCGCGATCTGTCGCGGAAGGGAGATTGTTTTATTTATCAACCGTTTAAGGCGCGATCGAATCAATTTGAGCAATCCGCATTTCACGTAGCATATCGATGATTAGCACTCTTGAGCGACGGCGCGGCTGCGCGATCCAAAACAAAAAATCCCGCACGCTTCACAGCGTGCGGGATTCTCTGAGTGATTCTGGCGGAGCGGACGGGACTCGAACCCGCGACCCCCGGCGTGACAGGCCGGTATTCTAACCAACTGAACTACCGCTCCTGGGTAGCGCGCAATGAACCGAGACCTGGTGGGTGCTGAGAGGCTCGAACTCCCGACCTACGCCTTGTAAGGGCGCCGCTCTACCAACTGAGCTAAGCACCCGGTCCGCAAATTCATCTGGTTTGCGCTGCGCCGAATTCCGCGTCCTGTTTTGAGGGCACCGCATCCAGCGAGTCCGCTAGTTTAGCGCATCCTTCAGCGCTTTGCCAGGGCGAAATTTCGGGACCTTCGCGGCCTTGATCTTGATCGCGTCGCCTGTGCGCGGATTGCGTCCGGTGCGCGCGGTGCGCTTGCCTACAGCGAACGTGCCGAAGCCGACGAGCGTCACCGTGCCGCCCTTCTTCAGCGTCGCGCGCACGCCGTCGATCGCCGCTTCGAGCGCACGGCCGGCCGCGGCCTTGGAGATATCGGCTTGCTGCGCGATATGGTCGATCAGTTCCGTCTTGTTCATTGTGATCCCCGAATCAGTATTGGCACGTTGTAATCGATCTGGTCGAGCATCGACGCCAACATCGATGCCTGCGTCGATACGACAAGCATCTCGATAAGTCTGGATGCGGCGCTCATTTAACTTAGCCGAAAGAACCGTGTCAACGAGGGTTGAGCCTGATCGGACTCGCTTTGCGGGCAGATTAGACGACCTCTTCGAAATGCCGCGCAGAAATAGAAAAGCCCGCGGAATGAATCCGCGGGCTTTTAGCAACGATCACACAACACGGCGATGAAACCGTGCTGCCCGAAACGTTTAGTGCTTCACGACTTCACCCGAAGCCGGCGCGTCTTTCTGCGTTTCGGCAGCGACCGGCGTCGTTTTCGCCTCGTCTTCAGGCAGCGACTCCGGCGTGCGCTCCAGCGCCAGTTCCAGCACGCGATCGATCCAGCGAACCGGCACGATCTCGATGGCGTTCTTCACGTTGTCGGGGATGTCGGCCAGATCCTTCGTGTTTTCCTCGGGGATCAGCACGAGCTTGATGCCGCCGCGATGCGCCGCCAGCAGCTTCTCCTTCAACCCGCCGATCGGCAGCACTTCGCCGCGCAGCGTGATTTCGCCCGTCATCGCGACATCCGCGCGAACCGGAATACCGGTCAGCACCGACACCAGCGCCGTGGTCATCGCGATACCGGCAGACGGACCGTCCTTCGGCGTCGCGCCTTCCGGCACGTGGATGTGGATGTCCTTCTTCTCGAACGACTCATCCGTGATGCCGAGTCGACGCGAACGCGAGCGCACGACCGAACGCGCCGCTTCGACGGATTCCTTCATCACGTCGCCGAGCGAACCCGTGCGGATGACGCTGCCCTTGCCGGGCATCACCGCCGCTTCGATCGTCAGCAGATCGCCGCCGACTTCCGTCCACGCAAGACCCGTGACCTGACCGATCTGGTTGTCCTTCGCTGCCAGACCGAAGTCGTACTTGCGCACGCCGAGGAAGGTATCGAGGTTGGAGCCGTCGACCGTGACGGCGCCTTCGGCCTTCTTCAACAGAAGCATCTTCACGACCTTGCGGCAGATCTTCGAGATCTCACGCTCGAGCGAACGCACGCCCGCTTCACGCGTGTAGTAGCGAATGATGTCGCGGATCGCCTGCTCCGTGACTTCGATCTCGCCGTCCTTCAGGCCGTTATTGCGCTTCTGCTTCGGCAACAAATAACGTTGCGCGATGCTGACCTTTTCGTCTTCGGTGTAACCCGACAAGCGGATGACTTCCATCCGGTCGAGCAGCGGCGGCGGAATGTTCAGCGAGTTCGACGTCGCGACGAACATCACGTCCGACAGGTCGAAGTCCACTTCGATGTAGTGGTCCGCGAACGTGTGATTCTGTTCCGGATCGAGCACTTCGAGCAGCGCGGAAGCCGGATCGCCGCGGAAATCCATGCCCATCTTGTCGACTTCGTCGAGCAGGAAGAGCGGATTGCGCACAGCGACTTTCGCGAGGCTTTGCAGAATCTTGCCGGGCATCGAACCGATATACGTGCGACGGTGACCGCGAATCTCGGATTCATCGTGCACGCCGCCGAGCGCCATGCGCACGAACTTGCGATTCGTCGCACGCGCGATCGACTGACCGAGCGACGTCTTGCCGACGCCGGGAGGCCCGACGAGGCAGAGAATCGGCGCCTTCACCTTCTCGACGCGTTGCTGAACCGCGAGATACTCGAGAATGCGTTCCTTGACCTTTTCGAGGCCGAAGTGGTCTTCATCGAGCACGCGCTCGGCGTTCGAGAGGTCGTTGTTGACCTTGCTCTTCTTGCGCCACGGCAAGCCGATCAGCGTATCGATGTAGTTGCGCACGACCGTCGCTTCAGCCGACATCGGCGACATCAGCTTGAGCTTCTTGAGCTCGGCGTCGGCCTTCTTCTTGGCTTCCTTCGGCATGCGCGCAGCGGTGATGCGCTTCTCGAGTTCTTCGAGATCCGCGCCCTCTTCGCCTTCGCCCAGTTCCTTCTGGATCGCCTTGACCTGCTCGTTCAGGTAGTACTCGCGCTGGCTCTTTTCCATCTGACGCTTCACGCGGCCGCGAATGCGCTTCTCGACCTGAAGAATGTCGATTTCGGCTTCGAGTTGGGCGAGCAGATGTTCGAGACGCTCGATCACAGGGAACATCTCGAGGATGTGCTGTTTCTGATCGAGCTTGAGCGGCAGATGCGCGGCAATGGTGTCGGCAAGACGACCCGCTTCATCGATGCCCGACAGCGACGTCAGGATCTCCGGCGGAATCTTCTTGTTGAGCTTCACGTACTGATCGAACTGCGAGACGATCGCGCGGCGCAGCGCTTCGGTTTCAGCGCTGTCGGCGTGATCGGGCTCGAGCGGCATCACGTCGCACGAGAATTGCGTTTCCTGCTCTTCGATCGAAAGCGTTTTCGCGCGCTGCAAGCCTTCGACGAGCACTTTCACCGTGCCGTCGGGCAGCTTCAGCATTTGCAGGATGTTGGCGACACATCCTACTTCGTACATGTCCTTTTCGGTCGGCTCGTCCTTCGCCGCCGTTTTCTGGGCGACGAGCATGATGTGCTTGCCGCCTTCCATCGCGGCTTCGAGGGCCTTGATCGACTTGGGCCGCCCCACGAAGAGCGGAATCACCATATGCGGGAAAACGACTACGTCGCGCAGCGGGAGCAGCGGCAGCGTAATGCGTTCCTGCGGGAGGAGTTGGGTTCCTGACATTTCATTTCCCCATTAATGGAATCAGTTCAGTCGTAAGTAAGGCCGTTCAGAGCTATTGCAAGCCTTTATCGGAAGGGAAAAGTCGTTAGTCAAAGATCGCGTCAGTAACATCCACAAGATAACCGGAAAAAATAAAAGGCCGTTCACGTTGCCATGAACGGCCTTTCGCCGACACACAGCCTGCTTCAGTTCGAACCCGCTACTTTCGGTGCGTCTTCGTAGATGAGCAGCGGCTTGCCGTCGCCGTCGATGGTGTTGTCGTCGACGATCACCTTCGAAACGCCCTTCATGGTCGGCAGTTCGTACATCACGTCGAGCAACGCTTGTTCCAGAATCGAACGCAGCCCGCGCGCGCCGGTTTTGCGGCGAATCGCTTTCTGCGCGATGGCCTGCAACGCCGCCGGACGGATCTCCAGTTCGACGCGCTCCATCGCGAAGAGCTTGTGATACTGCTTCACGAGCGCGTTCTTCGGCTCGATCAGGATTTTCACGAGCGCAGCTTCGTCGAGCTTGCCGAGCGTCGCCACGACGGGCAGACGGCCGATCAGCTCGGGAATCAGACCGAACTTGATCAGATCTTCCGGTTCGACTTCACGAAGCACTTCGCCCGCGTCGCGGTCCTGCTTGCTCTTCACGCTCGCGCCGAAACCGATTCCGGTTTTCTCGGTGCGATCGGTGATGACTTTTTCGAGCCCGTCGAACGCACCGCCACAGACGAACAGGATGTTGGTCGTATCGACCTGGATGAAGTCCTGATTCGGGTGCTTGCGTCCACCTTGCGGCGGCACCGACGCCATCGTGCCTTCGATCAGCTTCAGCAGCGCCTGCTGCACGCCCTCGCCCGACACGTCGCGCGTGATGGACGGGTTGTCCGACTTGCGGCTGATCTTGTCGATTTCGTCGATGTAAACGATTCCGCGCTGCGCCTTGTCGACTTCGTAATTGCAGTTCTGCAGCAGCTTCTGAATGATGTTCTCGACGTCCTCGCCGACATAGCCGGCTTCGGTCAGCGTCGTGGCATCGGCGATCACGAACGGCACATTGAGCATGCGCGCAAGCGTCTGCGCGAGCAGCGTCTTGCCCGAGCCGGTCGGCCCGATCAAGAGAATGTTGCTCTTCGACAGCTCGATTTCGTCCTTCTTGTCGAGGTGCTTGAGCCGCTTGTAATGGTTGTACACGGCCACCGCGAGAATTTTCTTCGCGCGTTCCTGGCCGATCACGTACTGATTGAGGATATCGCTGATTTCCTGCGGGCTCGGCAGGTCGGACTTGCTCAGCCCGGCCTCCTCTGCTGCACCGGCCGCCTCGTCGCGAATGATCTCGTTGCACAAGTCGATACATTCATCGCAGATGAATACCGACGGCCCAGCGATGAGCTTCTTCACCTCATGCTGGCTTTTTCCGCAGAACGAGCAATACAGCAGCTTTTCGCTGCTGGAACCTTTTTTGTCCGCCATAAATGTGTAAGCCTCCGGACACTCTTGTTACATGATACGCGCTTCGATATCCGTACGCAGAATCACACCTGCGAGGGTGAACGAAGCGCGTCTGGCGTTGCGCCACACGCGCGACTTCGTTATTGTGCCGGCTCGTCTCCGAACGCCGGCGCGGCGCCGCTCCGGACGCCTTCAGGGACGCTTGTGAAGCACCTGGTCGACGAGGCCGTAAGCCTGCGCGTCGTCGCCCGACATGAAGTTGTCGCGATCCGTGTCGCGCGCAATGCGCTCGACGGGCTGACCCGTGTGATGCGACAGCAACTGATTCAGACGCTCCTTCAGGTACAGGATTTCCCGCGCCTGAATTTCGATGTCCGACGCCTGGCCGCGCGCGCCGCCGAGCGGCTGGTGAATCATCACGCGTGCGTTGGGCAGCGCGACGCGCTTGCCCTTCGCGCCCGCTGCGAGCAGGAACGCGCCCATGCTCGCGGCGAGGCCCATGCACAGCGTGGACACGTCCGGCTTCACGAACTGCATGGTGTCGTAAATCGCCATGCCGGCGGAAACCGACCCGCCCGGGCTGTTGATGTACAGGCTGATGTCCTTGTCGGGATTCTCGCTTTCGAGGAACAACAACTGCGCGACGACCAGATTCGCCGACTGGTCGTTCACTTCACCGACGAGAAACACCACGCGCTCCTTGAGGAGACGCGAGTAGATGTCATAGGCACGCTCGCCGCGGCCGCTCGTTTCCACGACCATCGGAACGAGGCCGAGCGCCTGGGCTTCGAAGTCCCGCGATGCGTGGGACGCCAACGTGTCGAGCAATTCAGCGCGAAAGGTCATGCAATTTCCTTGTTCGGAATAAGGGTACTGAACGACAAAGGAACATCGACTAGAACGGCATGCGAACGCCCAAACTTTAATGCAAAAAAGGCGTGCGAGCCGTCAGTCCGACGACTCCGCACGCCCCCTGCCTAACGCGTCAGGCTTGCGCCGTTGCGCTGGCCAGTTCCTCGAAGCTGACTTCCTTGTCGGTCACCTTGGCCTTGCCCAGGACGAAATCGACGACGTTGCTTTCCACGACGTACGCTTCCATCTCGGCGAGGCGCTGCTGGTTCGAATAATACCAGCGGACGACTTCCTTCGGGTCTTCGTAGCTCTTGGCGAATTCGTCCACTTCAGCGCGGATCTGCTCGGGCTTCGCCTGCAGTTCGTTCGCCTTCACCAGCTCGGCCAGCACGAGGCCCAGCTTCACGCGACGCTCGGCCTGCTCGGCGAACATTTCGGCCGGGATCGGCGCGTCGGCTGCGTTCGGCACGCCGCGCTGCTGCAGATCCTGACGCGCCATTTCGACGAGGCGCTGCTGATCCTGCTCGATCAGCGCCTTCGGCACGTCCAGTTCGGAAATCTTGAGCAGCGCGTCCATGACCTGGTTCTTCACGATCTGCTGCGTGCGGCGCTTGGCTTCGCGCTCCAGATTGTCCTTGATCTCGGTGCGCATCTTCGTGAGATCGCCGTCTTCGATGCCGAGCGACTTCGCGAAATCCGCGTCGATTTCCGGCAGGTGCGGCCATTCGATCTTCTTGATGGTGATCGTGAATTGCGCCGTCTTGCCCGCGACATCCTTGCCGTGATAGTCCTCGGGAAACTTGAGGTCGAACTCGCGCGTTTCGCCGACCTTCAGGCCGGTTGCAGCCTGCTCGAATTCGGGCAGCATGCGGCCTTCGCCCAGCACGAACGCGAAATCGTCGGCGCTGCCGCCTTCGAACGCGACGCCGTCGATCTTGCCGACAAAGTCGAGCGTCACGCGGTCGCCGTCCTTGGCCGCGAGATCCGCGCCGCCGTCGCCGTGCTCGCCGGCTTCGCCGCGGGCGTGGAAGTGCACGCGCTGCTTGCGCAGGATGTCCAGCGTGCGGTCGACTTCGGCTTCGGAGATGGTCGTGACCGTGCGTTCGATTTCAGCGGTCGCCACATCGCCCAGTTGCACTTCGGGATAGACCTCGAAGGTCGCGTCGAACGCATAGGCGTCAGCGACGGCTTCCGACTTCGGCGCGAAGCTCGGCTGACCCGCAACGCGCAGGTTTTCGGCGCGCGTGACGTCGAAGAATTCCTTGCCCACCTTGTCGCTCAGCACTTCGGCTTCGACCTGGCCGGCGTACTGCTGCGTCACCATCTTGAGCGGCACCTTGCCCGGGCGGAAACCCGGCATGCGCACGTTCTTGGCCAACTGGCGGATACGCGAATCGACTTCCTTCTGCACCGAATCCTTCGGCAGGGAAATGGTCACGCGGCGTTCGAGCTTGCCGAGGTTTTCAACAACGTTAGCCATGGCTGAAATCGTCCTAGAGTAAATCGTAAATTCGGTGTTCGGTTCTTCCGCGGTTCTTAAGGCGCGGGTCCGGATGCGGGCTCTGCACGAGCCGCGCCGAAATCGACGCCTGGCGCCGGGAGACGCACGTAAAACGCGCCTGCCGGGAGTGCCGGATCGTCGTCCGACACGGTGTCAGTCAACAGAGCCAAGTATTCTAGCAAACAAATCCGGCGCGGCCCGGACACGGAAACGCGAACAAGCCGTTTTGGCACGATTTCGCCAAAAAAGTGCCTTTTTTCCGTCGGATTTCGGCGTAAATCCGCGTTTTACCGGCAAGCCTGCGCGCGCACAATTCCCGTTATCGGCACGCCGCTATTTTGCGGCGCGGGCCGCGCTGATAAGCTTGCCGGCGCATGATTCACGCGACGAAGCCGCCTGCCGCGCGATGCATTGCCGCAACGCATGAAGCGCATGCATCGACGGCATAGATAGCGCCTCGCCGCGGCTTTTCAATCGTTCCTTCCACAACAGAACATTCGAGACACCATGCCTAACGCCACGTCTGCCACGCCTGCTGCTCCCATCGTCGTCATCGCTCCCGATTCCTTCAAGGGCTCGCTTTCCGCCGAAGGCGTCGCGAACGCCATCGCGGAAGGCATCAGGCGCGCGCGGCCGGACGCCGACATCCGTATCCGTCCGATGGCCGACGGCGGCGAAGGCACGCTCGACGCGATGTTGTCGGCGGGCGGCGAGCGCCGCATGCTCAATGTGCGCGGCGCAGCAGCCGCGCGCCGCGACGCCGCGACGGGCCTGCTCGCCGATGGCGGCGCGATCGTCGAAACGGCGGAAGTCGTCGGCATCACCGATCCGGACGGCATGGCCGTACCCGTTACCGAGCGCAGCACGCTCGGCATGGGCGAAGCGATCCGCGCGCTGCTCGATTCCGGCGCACGCACGTTTTACGTCGCGCTCGGCGGCAGCAGCACGAACGACGGCGGCGCGGGCTTGCTCGTCGGCCTCGGGCTCAAGCTCTTCGACGCGAGCGGCAACGAACTGGAGCCGGTGCCGTCGGCGCTCGCGCGGATTGCGCGCATCGATGCATCGGGGCTCGATCCGCGTGTGAAGGATGCGGAATTCGTCGGCATGTCCGACGTCGACAATCCGCTGACGGGCGATCACGGCGCGACCGCGATCTTCGGCCCGCAAAAAGGCGTGACTCTGGAGCAAGTCGCGACGATCGACGCCGCGCTGACCCATTTCGCCGATCTGCTCGAACCCGCGATGGGCGTCAAAAAACGCAACGAACCCGGCGCGGGTGCGGCGGGCGGGCTCGGTTTCGCGCTGCACATGCTCGGCGCGCGCTTCGAGACGGGCGCGGAAGTCGTCGCGCGCGAAATCGGGCTCGATGCCGCGCTCGAAGGCGCCAACTGGCTCATCACGGGCGAAGGTCGCTCGGATGTGCAGACGCTGCACGGCAAGGCGCCGTTCATCGCCTGCAAGCACGCGCGCGATCACGGCGTGCCGGCCTCGCTGCTCTCGGGCGCGGTCGATTCGGCGGCGCTGCCGCGTCTTTCCGAATTCTTCAGCGGCTGCTTCTCGCCCGCGCCCGGCCCGATCACGCTCGAGACGGCTATTCGCGACGCCGCGCGGCTGCTCGCGAATGAAGCCGAGCAGCTCACGCGACTGCGCTTCGGGTCGGTCTGATCAAGCGATGATCACGCGGCCGCCCGCTTCGCTCCGAACGCGAGGCGGTCGACGCACCAGACCGCGAGCATCGTCGCGCCCATCAGCGGGAAAATCATGCCGAGCACGGTCAGGCCGCCGCGCCATGCGCGCATCGGCGCTCGCCTGACCGGCCGCGCCGGTGCGCCGAGCTCGCGTGCGGGCCGACGCTTCATCCACATGATGAAGCCCGTCACGGCGAGTGCGGCGAGCCCGAGCGAGATCGCCGAGCACGCGATCTGGTTCGCGAGCCCGAAGTAGCGTCCCATGTGCAGCGACGTGCCGTAAGAGATCCATTGCGCGACGCGTCCATAGCTCTGGTAGCCGATGTCCGACAGCACGCGCCCGCTGTATTGATCGATGTGCAGCGTGCGTTCCGCGCGCGGATCGGCGGGGAAATACGACACGGTGTAGACGCCCGTCGGCTTGGTCGGCAGCGCGATGCCGTAGTCGTCGGTGACGCCGTTTTTTGCGGCGAGCGCGGCCACGTCATCGATCGATACGCGCGCTGCCTGCTTCGATGCGCTGTCCGGCACATCCGTCGCACCGACGGCCCACGGCGTCTGATGCAGCGGCAGATCGTCCATCTTCATGTGCATGCCGTGCATCGCGTGTTCATCCGCGTCTTTCGATGCCGATGCCGCCGGTGCGGTCGAATGCACATGCGCTTCGCCCCACGCGCCCTCTGGATAACCGAGCGACGCCGATGTCGCCAGCGCCTTGAACTCCTTGCCCCACGATCCCGACCACGGCAGCCCGGAGAGCACGAAGAACAGCGCGCCGATCGCGAGCCAGACGCCGCCGACCGCATGCAGATCGCGCCACCACGCGCGCCCTTGCAGCGACAGTCGCGGCAACCACACGCCGCCCTTTGCCCCGTTCGAACGGCTCGGCCACCAGAGTGCGATGCCCGTGCCGATCATCACGAGCGTCCAGCAGCCGGCGAGCTCCATCACGAGTTCGCCGGTCTTGCCGAGCATCAGACCGCGATGCAGATTGCGCACCTGCTTCATCAGCCGATGCTCGACGGAGAGCGTGCCGAGCACCGCGCCATCGTAGGGATTCACGTACACGCTTTCGCTTTCGCCCGACGGCAGACGAAACACGAATTCGGCACTGCGCGTGCGGTCGGCTTCGATCTGCACGAGCGTCGGCACCGCACCGCGCGGCTCGCTCGCGAGAGCTTTCGCGAGCAGCACATCGCGCGAAAGCTGCGGGCCGTGCGTATCCGCGACGACCATTCTGTCGCGATACAAAAGCGGCTCGATCTGCGGCTGAAAGCAATAGATCGTGCCGGTGATCGCGAGCACGATGAGCAGCGGCATCACGAAGAGCCCCGCATAGAAGTGCCAGCGCCAGAGCGTGCGGCGATGCGCGATGTTTTCCGCATCCGGCGTGGCGGCTGCCGTGTTCAGATTGGGTGCGAGCATGGCAATTCCCGTTCAAGAAGTGTTGAGTCGAAGCGCATCAGATGCCGATGCGCCCTTCGAGATAGAACGTGCGCCCCGCATACGGATGGAACACGTAGTAGCGCTTGTCGAACAGGTTGTCGACGCCGACGCCCAGTTCCGTGCGCTTCGTCGGCTTCCAGGTGAACTTGGCGTCGACGACCGCGTACGTGCTCGTGCCGCCGTAGGTGTCGGGATTGACGTCCGTGTTCGTCAGCGTGTTGTACTGCCGCCCCGAGTAACGTACCGCGAGCGTCGTCGCGGTATTCCCGGGCGTGTGATACGTCGCCGCCACGTTCGCGCGCCACAATGGAATGCGATAGAAGTACTTCCCCACCGACGCCGGATTGTTGGCGTTCGCGAGAATCTTCGACTGCGTGTACGCCGCGTTCGCGATGAGATCGAGCCCGCGCAACAGCACGTCCTGCCCTTCATAGGCGAATTCGACGCCGCGCGAACGCACCTTGTCGATGTTCTGGAAGTTCGTGACGTTCGGAATGACGGTCGTGTTGGTCTGACTCAGGATCGTGTTCTTCACGTCGTCCTGAAACAGCGTGAATCGATACAAGCCATTGCCGCGCACCCATTCCGCCGTCAGTTCCTTCGACAGATCGTCTTCGGGTTTCAGATTCGGATTGCTGTTGACGATGGAGATGCCGTTGATCTGCCCTTGAAACAGCTCACCGACGGTCGGAAACCGGTATGCGCGCCCGATCGATGCACGCAAGGTCAGATCCTGCGTGACATCGAACGACAGCGACGCTTTCGGCGACCAGTGGCTTTCGCTCGCCTCCGGATAGCCCAGCGCGGTCACACCGACGGCGCGCGTGCCGTCGTATGCGTTCCAGTTCTCGTAGCGCACGCCGTAGACGAACGCCCAGCGTGGCAGGAAGCGCCAGGCGTCCTGCGCATAGACCGCCTGCGTGCGCGTGCGTCCGCCGAACGAATTGGCAAAGGACACGCCGCCGCCATCGCGCCAGGCGGCCGTGTTCGAAGTCACGTTGTCGAGAAAGTAGTTGTCGTAGTGATAGCCGAACGACAACGCGTGCGCGGTGAGACCCGAGCGCGCGGTGGGCGTCCAGCTCGTGCGCAGATCGAGCGATTTCCAGCCCGAGCCGCTGCCATCGGTGAGGGTGCCGGGACCATCGCCGGGCACACCGGAGCTCGCCGTGCGCGCGATGCTCTGCGTGATGTCGAAGTACGACGCGATCGCCTCGGCGTTCCAGCCCGTGTCGTTGTGCGTGCGCAGCGACAGGCCGTAGAGGAAGTTTTCGCTCGATCCCATGCTCGGCGCGAACGTCGCCGCGGGAATGTTGTATTCGAGCCCGCCGATGTTCACGCGGCCGCTATACACCGGATTGCCGGCTGCATCGCGCAGGAAGGTCTGCGTATCGCTGTTGTACTTCTGATGCCAGTAGCCGAGCGTGAAACCCGCCTGCAGCGTGCTCGTCAGATCGTAGGCGAGCTTCACGCGCAACTGATCCTGAAACGTGCGCTCGATCGCCTCGCTCGACGTGCCGAGCACCGCGGTGCGCGCGTTGAACTGGTCGTTGTAGAAGTACGCGCCGGTAACGGGCCTGTCTGCGGCGGTCGCGGGCGTCGTCGATTGCGCGAACGTCGCGAACTGCAGCGGCTGCCCCGTGTTCTCGAGATGATCGACGCCGATCAAAAACGAAAACTTGCCGATCTTGTCGCCGATGGTCGCCGTCGTGTTCGTGCCGTTGAAATTGCGGTTCACGCCGAAGAGATCGAAGTGCTGCGTGAAGCCCTGCACTTTCGCGTCGGCCTCGAACTGCGTCGGCATGCGCGTCGTGATCGCGACCGTCGCGCCGATCGAATTGCCCGGATAAAGCGCGGAATACGGGCCGTAGATGACGTCGGTGCGTTCGATGTCGTCGGCGAATACCATCGACCAGCGCGGCGCGAAGGTGAACGTGTTGCCGAGGAAGTTGCTCAGCAGAAGACCATCGGCATAGACGAGGCCGCGCGCGGTCTGCGCGTTGCTCGTGCCGCGCACGGCGATGGTCGCGTTCGGGTCGCCGATGAAGCGCTTGCGCACCGCCATGTTCGGCGCGTACTTGAGCACGTCTTCGGGCGTCGTCACGTTCCAGTACTGGAACTGATCCGCGGTGACGGTATCGACGCTCGCGGGCAGATTCGGATCGAGCGACGACGCGCGCGGTGCCGCCTGCGCGGTGACGACGACCGGAGCGAGCGCCGCATCGTTCTGATTGGTGGGCGCGTTGTTATCGACTTCTGCATTGGCCGCCGCGGACAAAGCCGCATGCGCCATCAGCGACAGCGGCAGCCAGGCGCGGGAACGCGCGACGGCGCGATGGCGCGAACGCCGTCGCGCTCGCGTTGAGAGCGTGAACATCGTGAAATCCTGAAAAGAACTGACGAGCGATCGCGCCCGTTCGCCGCACTCATGCGCGCAGCGAACGTTGAAGCGATCGGACGGAGGACGATTTCAGGAAAGAGCGGGAGGCGCGCGCGGACTCGCGGCGTTGAAGGACTTCGAAACGACAGTGTCGATATCGGCGAATGTCGACGCGCGCGTGACGCGTTCGATACGCACGATGTCATGCGTAAGCCCGATAGCGAGCGGCAGATTGTGCGCGAGCAGTCCGCAGTACGAGCAGGCGTCGAAATGACTGGCGGCGTCGTGATGACCCGCGTGCGCGGTATCGTCCTGCGCGACGGCGTGATGACCTTCGTGCCCTTCGTGCTCATACGCTTCGGTCGCGTCGACGGCGCAGAGGACCGTTTCCGGATCGCTCGCGGCAGCGCGTGCGGCGAGCGTCTGACTGATGACCGGCGCGACAATGGCGAGCCACATGGCGGCGATGCCGAGCCATGCGACGAAGCGATTGCGCGCGTTGCGAGTCATAAGGGAAGGTGTGCGTGCCGAAGCGGGAGGATTGAACGAGATTGTAGGCAGGCATCGGACAAGCCGCAATCTTGCGATGCGTATGGTCGGCATCGAAAGCCATTCACGCCGTGCCCAACCGTTCCGGGCGCGAAGTGCCGCGACGCAATTTCGCAGACATCGACAGACGAATCGGTTAGAATTTCGGGCTTGGCACAGCGGACCGGTGCCTTGCTGCGAGGATGGCGAAATTGGTAGACGCACCAGGTTTAGGTCCTGACGCCCGCAAGGGTGTGGGGGTTCGAGTCCCCCTCCTCGCACCACACGAAACACGAAACCCCTTTCATCGGCAAAGGGGTTTTTTGTTTGCGTCAGACGTCGATTTCGCCCATTTCGACCATCATCACTTCGCCCTTCGCCTGCGAGCGACCCGCGAAGTCCACACCCGACTGATCCATCAGGCGCCTGATCTCCTCGGGCATGCGCTCGCTTGCGCGCGCGGCAGCCACCGGCCGGTCGACGTGCGACAGAAACCGTCGCGCGCATGACGGCTGCCAGTACACGAAGACATTGAGCGGAAACGAGAGCTTCGCGTCGGCGCGGCGATGCGCGGTGATATGCAGCCCGATCGTCGGCGAGACGTGCATCTGACGCGGACACACGCGAAAATCGAAGCCGAAATTCGTTGCCACGCTTCTCACGAGGTACGGCAGGCATTTGTCGCCGAATTGCTTGTTCTCGGATTTGCTCAAGCCCATGCGTGCCTCCCGTCGATTCTGCCAATGTGGCGCACGTGAGCATCGGGCGTCGGTGGTTCGGCGCACAATCGCGCGCAGCATTTTCCGCGATGGTCAGCGAAGCCGCGCCCCGCCGGATAAAATGAGCGGCCGTGCGTCACCCGGCGCCTTGCGCGCGGCGCGAGACGAGAACAACCGCCACCAGCCGGCCGCGACGCTCATCCTTCGAACTCCCCACAAGCCCCGTTCGTGAATTTCGACGACTATTGCCAGCAAAAGGCCGCGCCCGAAGGCTCCGGCACGTACTACGCGCTGCGCCGCGCGGCGGCGTCGAGCCAGCCGCTCCTGACCGCGCTGTACGCGCTCTATCGCGAGATCGAAGAGACCGTGAAGGAGACCAGCGATCCGACCATCGGCCGCACCAAGCATGCGTGGTGGCAAAACGAGCTCGCCCGGCTCGACGGCGGCGAGCCGACGCATCCGGTCACCAAAGCGTTGAAGGCGCATGCGGGCGACGCCGCGCATCCCGTTCTCGACGATGCCGGGCGCGCGTCGCTTGCTGAAGTCGTCGACGGCTTCGGCATGGATCTGGATCAGGCGCGCTATCTCGACTGGCCCGGCTTCAGGCGCTATCTCGAGCAGACGGGCGGCGCATTCGCGACGGCCGTCGCACGCGGGAGCGCGCGCGATCCGCAGCGCGCCGCGGAATGGGCCGCGCCGCTCGGCTCGGCGCTGCTGCTCGCCGAGCGCGTTCAGGCGATCGGCGACGATGCCAGGAACGGCCGCATCTACATTCCCATCGACGAGTTGCAGCGCTTCGGCGTGACCGCGGCGGACATCATCAATCGCAAGTACAGCGATGCGTTTTCGGATCTCATGCGCTTTCAGACCGAGCGCGCCCGGCGCTCGCTCGACGATGCGCTCACGGCGATTCCCCATTCCGAACGCGCGACGCAACGCGTGCTGCGCGCCCAGGCCGCGCTGTCGCTTGCGTTATTCGACGAAATCGAGCGGGAGCACTTTCAGGTGCTGCATCAGCGCATCTCGCTCACGCCGATTCGCAAGCTGTGGATCACGTGGAAGACGCGCTAGGCACGCAGCAGCGGCAGCGGTTCGATGCCCGCAGCGCCGAGCACGGTTGCATAGAGTCTTCTGAAGTCGATGTCGACGGGCACGCCGCCGTCCGCATCGAGCCGATCGAGCCGCGGCGGCATGCCGAAGAGTCCGCCGCGCACGTTTCCGCCCATCAGAAAATGCGGCGCCGCCGCCCCGTGGTCCGTGCCGCCCGCGGCGTTTTCACGCGCGGCGCGTCCGAATTCCGAACGCGTCATCACGAGCGTGCGATGCCATGCGCCGGACGCGATCAACGTCGCGCGCAGCGATGCCAGTCCTTCCGCGAATCGTGAGAGGAGCATCGCATGCCGATGCGCCTGATTCTCGTGTGTGTCGAAGCCGTGCAGCTTGACATGGATCGCGTTAAGGCCGCCTTGCGTGCGATGCGTCGCGAGGCAGCGCGCGGCGGCGTCGAAAGAAGCGACGCTCGTACGCGCAAGCCAATCGTCGTGACGATACTCATCCGCATGCGACGCCGTGTCCCAGATCTGCCATGAGCGAAAGTGCGAGCGGTTCGGCGCGTCGTAGCCGACGCCCTGCACGATCGCCAGTTCGTTCGCGCGCCACGCGCTCATCAACGGCAGCAGCGACGGATGCAAGGCCGTGCGTTCATTCAGCGGAATGACTTGCTCGCGAGACAGCGCGAGGTTTGGGCGCAACGCGCGATAACGAGGATCGGCATAAGGGATGACCGTGTTGAGGCCGTCGTTGCCACCGTCGAGATCGACGAGCACGAGCGTATCGACGGAATAGGAACGATCGAAGGCGCACGTCTCGCCGATGCCGCCCGCCCATCCCGCGAACGCGCCGGCAATCGAGAGGAATTGACGTCGGTTCATCGCGGTTCGCGCCGCTTACCGCTTGTAGAGATCGCGCACCGCTTCTTCGATGTGCTGACGCAAGAGACGCCGCTCATCGGCGGTCATCACGGTGTGGCGCGGCGGCCGTGCGGGCGGTGTCTGATCGGCCTGCTGCACGGGCTGCATCGCGGAGGTCCGGGGGTCGCGATCGCGGGTGGAAGAAACCGCGCTCTTGCTCACGCGCTGCTGCGCGCGAATCATCCGGCCATCGAAGCGATTCGGCGGGTTCGTGATGCTGCGATCGAAGGTATTGCCGTCGCGCGTGAAACCGGTGGATTGCGCATAGGCATGAGGGGTGCTCAGTACTGCATATAGCGCACTGGCGATGAGAGTTTTCCTGAGAATGCGCTCGGTGCGCACGGGTCCGCGCTGTCGCGCTCCCTTCATGTTGTTCCCTTCGTTGCTCGACAACCGGACAGCCTCATTCTTTTCATGCACGTCTTCAGAAGGGCTTGGTCGGGCCGCAAGACGCGCTGGTCTAATGGAGTATCTACCGAATGGCGGGCTCAGGTAAAGCAGTGTACGCAGCAAACCCTTAGGCCGTGCCACAGCCTCCGTAAATTTTGTAACCAACTGTTACACTCGCTTTTGTTACAAACTCGGCGTTTGATCAAACGCGCTAAGATGCCCTCATGGAAACCAAGAACCCCTCAAAAATTCTCGTAGTCGACGACGATCCGCGCCTGCGCGATCTGCTGCGGCGCTACCTCGGTGAACAGGGCTTCAACGTGTACGTCGCGGAAAACGCGCCGTCGATGAACAAGCTCTGGGTGCGCGAGCGTTTCGATCTGCTCGTGCTCGATCTGATGCTGCCCGGCGAAGATGGTCTTTCCATCTGCCGGCGTCTGCGCGGCAGCAACGATCGCACGCCGATCATCATGCTCACCGCGAAGGGCGAAGATGTCGACCGCATCGTCGGTCTCGAAATGGGCGCCGACGACTATCTGCCGAAGCCGTTCAATCCGCGCGAGCTCGTCGCGCGCATTCACGCGGTGCTGCGTCGTCAGACGCCGTCCGAATTGCCGGGCGCGCCGTCCGAGACCACCGAAGTGTTCGAGTTCGGCGAGTTCGCATTGAATCTCGCGACGCGCACGCTCACGAAGAACGGCCAGGAAATTCCGCTGACGACCGGCGAGTTTTCGGTGCTGAAGGTGTTCGCGCGCCATCCGCGTCAGCCGCTCTCGCGCGAAAAGCTGATGGAGCTGGCACGCGGCCGTGAGTACGAAGTTTTCGATCGCAGTCTCGACGTGCAGATTTCGCGTCTGCGCAAGCTGATCGAGCCCGATCCCAGCAGTCCGCGCTTCATCCAGACCGTCTGGGGCCTGGGCTACGTCTTCATTCCCGACGGCGCTGCCTGATTCACTTGAGCGAGTCTCACCACGCTTTATCCCCTTCACAGAGCTGAGCCCGACAGACCCATGCGCATCGACAGGCGGCTACTGGCGCTCGCGTTCGGCGGCCTGTTCTGGCGAACCTTCGCGCTGATCGCGCTGCTCATCGCCGTCAGTCTGACGGCGTGGTTTCAGAGCTTTCGCGTGATCGAGCGCGAGCCCCGCGCGCAACGCGTGGCGCTGCAGCTCGTCGCCGTGGTCAAGCTCACGCGCACCGCCCTGCTCTATTCCGATCCCGATCTGCGCCGCGCGCTGCTTCAGGATCTGGAGAGCAACGAGGGCGTGCGCGTGTATCCGCGCGAAACCAGCGACAAATACAAGCTGCAGCCCGACGAATCGCTCAACCGGCTCATCGAACGCGACGTGCGCGGGCGGCTCGGCAACGAGACGATCATCGCGCAGTCGGTGAACGAGATTCCCGGCGTGTGGATCAGCTTCAAGATCGACGACGACGATTACTGGGTCGCCCTCGACCGCGATCAGCTCGACACCGTCACCGGCCTGCAATGGGCCGGCTGGGGCGTCTTCGCGCTGGCGCTCTCGCTGTTCGGCGCGGCGTTCATCACGAGTCTCGTGAACCGGCCGTTCGCGCGGCTGGCGCTCGCGGCGCGCAAGCTTGGTTCGGGACAATCGCCCGAGCGTCTGCCCGAGCGCGGCATGGGCGTTGCGGCGGAAACCAATCGAAGCTTCAACCAGATGGTGCAGGATCTCGAACAGCTCGAAGCGGATCGCGCGCTGATGCTCGCGGGCATTTCGCACGATCTGCGCACGCCGCTCGCGCGCCTGCGTCTCGAAACCGAAATGAGCCCGTCGGACGAAGCGACCAAGCTCGCGATGATCGACGACATCGAGCAGATGGACATGATCATCGGACGCTTTCTGGATTACGCGCGGCCGATGCAGCGCATGCCCGAAGCCGTCGATCTTTCGATGATCGCGAGCGAGCTCGCCGTGCGCTTCCAGGCCGACGACGGCGTCGTGATGCGCACCGATCTCGCGCAGGGCGCCGTGATCGAAGGCGATCCGACGGACGCGCGCCGCGTCGTCGGCAACTTGCTGGAAAACGCGCGCAAGTACGGGCGCAGCGAACACGACGACATCGCGCGCATCACGCTGCAGACGCGCGTGGCGCACGGCAAGGTCGAGCTCTCGGTGATGGACGAAGGCCGCGGCATCCCCGACGATCAGGTGGCGCTCATCACGCGCCCGTTCTATCGCGTCGATACGGCGCGCACGCAGGCGAACGGCACGGGTCTTGGCATGGCGATCGTGCAGCGGCTCGTCACGCGGCAACGCGGCACGCTGCGGCTGCGCAATCGCACGCCCCTGCCCGGTTTCGAGGTCACGATCGATTTCCCGCCGATGAAAGGCGGCGCGCGCTTCGAAGGCTAGAACGCCGTTTGAGGCGATCGCTTAAATCGGTTTAAGATGAGTCGGGCTCACGTGCAGCAGGCCTCGGCACGAAAGTGTCACGCGCGCGTTACGGCGATCCGGTAGTTTGATTGGAGCGCGTCCTTTCAACGATTCCAGGAGTTCCTGAATGAAGACCGTTGGCGATAAAGTCGAAGCATTCACCGTCACCGCTGCGAAGCCGGGTTTCAACCATCACGAAGAGAACGGCCAGTCCGCTTTCGAGGAAGTCACCGAGCAGTCCTTTCCCGGCAAGTGGAAGATCATCTACTTCTATCCGAAGGACTTCACGTTCGTGTGCCCGACGGAAATCGTCGAGTTCGCGAAGCTGGCGAAGGATTTCGAGGACCGCGACGCGGTTCTGCTCGGCGGCAGCGTCGACAACGAGTTCGTCAAGCTGGCCTGGCGCCGCGAGCACAAGGATCTGAACAAGCTGAACCACTACGCGTTCGGCGACGTGAAAGGCGAACTCATCGACCAGCTCGGCGTGCGCGACAAGGAAGCCGGCGTGGCGCTGCGCGCGACGTTCATCATCGATCCGGACAACGTGATTCAGCACGTGTCGGTCAACAACCTGAACGTGGGCCGCAGCCCGGAGGAAGTCCTGCGTATTCTCGACGGCTTGCAGACGGACGAACTGTGCCCGTGCAACCGCGCGGTCGGCGGCGCGACGCTCTAAGCGTTCCTAGTGCCGTAAAGCCCGCCATCCGGCCGAGCCATGCTCGGCGCTGGCGGGCTTTTTAACGCCATCGAATAGGAGAAGAACAATGGAATTCCTGTCTGCGATCAAGGAACTCGTGCCCGACTACGCGAAGGACATTCGCCTGAACGTCGACGGCACGATCGCCCGCTCGTCGCTCGAAGGCGATGACGCAGTCGGCGTCGCGCTGGCCGCCGCGTTCGCCGCGAAGGCGACGAAGCTCGTCGGCATCATTCGCAATGCGGGCGTGCTCTCGCCGGAAGAGACGAATGCCGCGCTCACCGCAGCCGCCCTGATGGGCATGAACAACGTCTGGTATCCGTATCTGGAGATGGCCGACAACGCCGATCTCAAGACCCAGCCCGCGGGCCTGCGCATGAACGCGTACGCGTCGCACGGCGGCGTCGACAAGCGGCGCTTCGAGATGTACGCGCTGGCGGCATCGATCATCGGCAAGTGCCATTTCTGCGTGAAATCGCACTACGAAAATCTCGTGACCGAAGGCATGTCGACGACGCAACTGCGCGACGTCGGCCGCATCGCGGCGGTGATCAATGCGGTCGCGCTGACGATCGAAGCGGAAGGGAAATAAGCGCTTCGAAACGCCGCAGACGCCGCAGACGCCGCGCTCAATGGTCGATCGACGTGCGGCGCAAGAGCACCGCGGCTTGCGCCTCGATGCCCTCTTTCCGGCCGAGATAACCGAGTTTCTCGTTGGTCTTGGCCTTCACGTTCACGCGATCGATCGAAAGATCGAGATCGGCGGCGATGTTCGCGCGCATCGCGTCGATGTGCGGCGCGAGTTTCGGCGCCTGCGCGATGATCGTGCTGTCCACGTTCGCGATCGCAAAACCCGCTTCCGTCACGCGCTTCACGGCTTCGCGCAGCAACACGCGGCTGTCCGCGCCCGCAAATTCGGTCGCCGTGTCCGGAAAGTGCCGCCCGATGTCGCCGAGCGATGCCGCGCCGAAGAGCGCGTCGGTGATTGCGTGCAGCAGCACGTCGGCGTCGGAATGGCCGAGCAGCCCGCGTTCATAAGGGATCGTCACGCCGCCGATGATGAGCGGGCGGCCTTCCACGAGTTGGTGGACGTCGTACCCTTGTCCGATTCTGAAATCCATCGATCGAAACCTTGCAGTAAAAGTAAGCGTTTAGGGCTTCACGGAAAGAATCGCGCCCGCCAGCGCGAAATCTTCCGGATAAGTCACCTTGAAGTTGCGCAAGCTGCCCTGAACCAGCTTCGGCGAGTGCCCGAGCCATTCGATGGCGCTCGCTTCGTCCGTCAGGTCGTGGCCGTCGTGACGCGCACGCTCGATCGCTTCGCGCAGCATGCCGAGCCGGAACATCTGCGGCGTCTGCGCCTGCCAGAGACCGTCGCGCGATTCCGTCCGGGCGATGCGCGTGTGGCTGCCCGGCGCATCGGGCATGTTCGGTGCGACGCGTTTCAAGGTATCCGCGACCGGCAGCGCGAGAATGCCGCCGACCGCATCATCGCGCAGTTCCGCGACAAGCTTGCGGATCAGCGCCGGCGTGATGCCGGGGCGCGCGGCGTCGTGCACGAGCACCCAGTCGTCGTCGCGCGCGCCGAAGTTCGTGAGCGCGACGAGCCCGTTGTACACCGACGCCTGCCGCGAGGCGCCGCCGCAGCGCTCCACCGCGAAGCGCAGCCCGGCGAAGCGGCGGGCGTCGAAATGATGGTCGTCCGGTGCGAGCACGACGAGCGTCTGCGAGAATTCGGAGCACGCGTCGAACGCCGCGAGCGTGTACGCGAGCATCGGGCGGCCCGCGACCGTCTGGTATTGCTTGGGCATCGGCGCGCCGGACCGGCTGCCGGTTCCGGCGCAGGGAATCAGTGAAAACAGGCGGGAGGTCACGGGCAAATGAGCGGGTAAATGAGGTGACAAGTCAAAGTTGAAGCCCGGATTTTATAATACGTCTTTCGCGACCACGTCCGGCGCACCGTTTCCGGTGTCGCGCACGGACGGTTCACTGCACACCCTATGTCCTCCAAAGCCGTCAAAGCGCAGTCCAGTTCTCCCATCGCGCTCGTGAAGGCGGGCCAGCGCTTCGCCTTCGACGGCGCGTCGGGCTCCTCCGATGCGCTCGCCATCGCGCGCTATCACGCCGCCCATCGGGAAAGCGTGCCGCTCCTGACGGTCGTCACCGCGAGCGCCGTCGATGCGCAGCGCCTCGCCGCCGAAATCCCCTACTTCGCGCCGGACGCGCGCGTGCGCCTCCTGCCCGACTGGGAGACGCTGCCTTACGACACGTTCTCGCCGCATCAGGATCTCGTGTCCGAGCGTCTCGCGACCCTGCACGATCTCGGCGAAGGACGCTGCGACATTCTCATCGTGCCCGCAACGACGGCGCTTTACCGTATGCCGCCGGCATCGTTTCTCGCGGCCTACACGTTTTCGTTCACGCAAGGCGAACGCCTCGACGAAGCGAAGCTCAAGGCGCAACTGACGCTGGCGGGCTACGAGCACGTGAGCCAGGTCGTGCGGCCGGGCGAGTATTGCGTACGCGGCTCGCTGATCGATCTTTATCCGATGGGCTCGCCGCTGCCCTATCGCATCGACTTGTTCGACGATCAGGTCGATTCGATCCGCGCCTTCGATCCCGACACGCAGCGCAGCCTCTACCCGGTGCGCGACGTGCGCCTGCTGCCGGGCCGAGAGTTCCCGTTCGACGAAGCCGCACGCACGGCCTTTCGCAGCCGCTGGCGCGAAACGTTCGAAGGCGATCCGAGCCGCTCGCAGATTTACAAGGACATGGGCAACGGCGTGCCGTCGGCGGGCATCGAATATTATTTGCCCCTTTTCTTCGATGAAACCGCGACGCTCTTCCACTATCTGCCCGAAGGCTCGCAGCTTGCGTTCATCGGCGACATGGACGCTGCGATCAAGCGCTTCACGCACGACACGAAGCAGCGCTTCGACTTCCTTTCGCACGATCGCGAGCGCCCGCTGCTCGAACCGCGCCGGCTTTTCCTGTCCGACGACGATTTCTTCACGTTCGCAAAGCCTTTCGCGCAGCTCAAATTCCCGGCGACGCCCGAAGGCGGCTGGGCTTTGCCGCTGCCCGGACTCGCGATCGACCGTCACGCCGACGAACCGCTGCTCGCGCTGCGCCATTATCTGGAGCAGACGGAGAACCGCGTGATGCTCGTCGCGGAATCTGCGGGACGGCGCGAGACGATTCAGCAATTGCTCGCCGAAAACGGCCTGCGCGGCGAGTCACACGACACGTTCCAGGAATGGCTCACGAGCGACGGCAAGTTCACGCTCGGCATCGCGCCGCTTTCGACCGGCTTCGTGTTGACGTCGGAGAAGCTCGCGATCGTCACCGAAACCGAGTTGTACGGGCCGCTCGCGCGCCGCGCCGGACGACGCCGGCAGGAACAGGCGAGCAACGTCGATTCGATGGTGCGCGACTTAGCCGAGCTGAAAATCGGCGATCCAGTCGTGCATGCGCAGCATGGCATCGGCCGATACATGGGCCTCGTGTCGATGGATCTCGGCGAAGGCGAAACCGAATTCCTGCACCTCGAATATCAGAACGAGGCGAAGCTGTACGTGCCGGTCGCGCAGTTGCACGTCATCTCGCGCTATAGCGGCGCGGACCCGGACAGCGCGCCCTTGCATCAGCTCGGCTCCGGCCAGTGGGAGAAGGCGAAGCGCAAGGCCGCGCAGCAGATCCGCGATACCGCCGCCGAACTGCTGAACCTGTATGCACGCCGCGCATCGCGCGAAGGTTATGCGTTCAAGCTCGAACCGCGCGACTACACGAAGTTCGCGGAGAGCTTCGGCTTCGAAGAGACGCCCGATCAGGCCGCGGCGATCGCATCGGTCATCGGCGACATGACGAGCGGCAAGCCGATGGACCGCCTCGTGTGCGGCGACGTCGGTTTCGGCAAGACGGAAGTCGCGTTGCGCGCCGCGTTCATCGCGGTGATGGCGGGCAAACAGGTCGCGATTCTTTCGCCTACGACGCTGCTCGCCGAGCAGCACACGCAGACCTTCACCGACCGCTTCGCCGACTGGCCCGTGCGCATCGCGGAGCTGTCGCGCTTCAAGACCGGCAAGGAAGTATCGACCGCGATACAGCAAATCAACGAAGGCAGTATCGATATCGTCATCGGCACGCACAAGCTCTTGTCGAGCGATGTGAAGTTCAAGCGGCTCGGGC
This sequence comes from Caballeronia arvi, assembly GCF_001544695.2. Classification (GTDB taxonomy): domain Bacteria; phylum Pseudomonadota; class Gammaproteobacteria; order Burkholderiales; family Burkholderiaceae; genus Caballeronia; species Caballeronia arvi. The sequence continues at coordinate 1,522 of NZ_FCOM02000030.1, read as the reverse complement.
TCGTGATCATCGACGAGGAGCATCGCTTCGGCGTGCGGCAGAAGGAGGCGCTCAAGGCGTTGCGCGCCGAGGTCGACGTGCTCACGCTCACCGCGACGCCGATTCCGCGCACGCTCGGCATGGCGCTCGAAGGCCTGCGCGACTTCTCGGTGATCGCGACCGCGCCGCAGAAGCGCCTCGCGATCAAGACCTTCGTGCGCCGCGAGGAAGACGGCGTGATCCGCGAGGCGATGCTACGTGAGCTCAAGCGCGGCGGCCAGGTGTACTTCCTGCACAACGAAGTCGAGACGATCGAGAACCGTCGCACGATGCTCGAAGCGCTCGTGCCCGAGGCGCGCATCGCGGTGGCGCATGGACAGATGCACGAGCGCGAACTCGAACGCGTGATGCGCGATTTCGTCGGGCAGCGCGCGAACGTGCTGTTGTGCACGACGATCATCGAGACCGGCATCGACGTGCCGAGCGCGAACACGATCCTCATGCATCGCTCGGACAAGTTCGGGCTCGCGCAGCTGCATCAGTTGCGCGGGCGTGTCGGGCGCTCGCATCACCAGGCGTACGCGTATTTGCTCGTGCACGATCCGCAGTCGCTGACGAAGCAGGCGCAGCGCCGGCTTGAGGCGATCCAGCAGATGGAGGAACTCGGCTCGGGCTTCTATCTCGCGATGCACGACCTCGAAATTCGCGGCACGGGCGAAGTGCTCGGCGACAAGCAGTCGGGCGAAATTCAGGAGATCGGCTTCCAGCTTTACACCGACATGCTGAACGATGCCGTGCGCGCGTTGAAGGAAGGACGCGAGCCGGATCTGAACGCGCCGCTCGCGGCGACGACGGAGATCAACCTGCACGCGCCCGCGATCCTGCCCGCCGATTACTGCGGCGATGTGCAGGAACGTCTGTCGCTGTACAAGCGTCTTGCGAACTGCGAATCGAGCGATGCGATCGATGGCATTCTCGAAGAGCTCGTCGACAGGTTTGGCAAGCTGCCGCCGCAGGCGCATGCGTTGGTCGAGACGCATCGGTTGAGGCTGGCGGCGAAGCCGCTCGGCATTTCCAAGATCGATGCGGGAGAGCAGTCCATCTCGCTGCAGTTCATTCCGAATCCGCCTGTCGATGGGATGAAGATCATCGAGATGGTGCAGAAGCATAAGCACATCAAGCTGGCTGGTCAGGACAAGTTGCGGATCGAAGCGCGGAGTCTGGATCTTGCGGTGAGGATTTCTACTGTTAAGGAGACGCTGCGGGCGTTGGGGGGGCCGGTGAGGCAGGCGGTTGCCGCCAGGTGAGGTTTGTTTTGGTTTTGGCTGCCGTGAAATCCTGATTTCGTATCGGTTTATTAGCACTGCCCCTCCCCGGGGCGGGGGTAACTTTCTTTGCTGCTGCAAAGAAAGTCACCAAAGAAAGCAGCTTTTCCTAGCCTGAGCACTTCATGCCGGCCGCGGCACGGGACTGTCCAAATTTTTGTGTGCAAGGCGGATGAAGCTTCCAGTCAGGACACTCATCGTGATCCTAGAAGCTGGGC
>NZ_FCOM02000213.1 GCF_001544695.2 Caballeronia arvi | reverse complement strand
GGGCTAAACGCCCTCCGCGTCAACGCGCGCCCGCACGAGAAAACCGACCACTGTCAGATTTAGTCTAGTCCACTACAAATCAGCCCTTCGACGCGTTAGCTTGATCTGCCGCTCTTGCTTCAAAGTGGTCTTTCTCGTGCAAGGTTTGTGGCGCAATCATCAGCTAGCTCTACCGCGCGACTGGCTGACGGGATTCGCGACCAACGATCGGCCGCTTCCCCGCTAGTGCATCTCACGGATTTTATGGGCACAGTTCGTGTCAGCAGTGTGGCTGCTCACTCTGATATCGAACCAATCGACGACGAACGCCCGATTAAGGCTTAAATACCAGTTCCTCGTGCCATTTTAGATATGGCTTTAGGTCATCAAAATCTCGTAACCGCAGCCGTGTACTTGGATCAATGCCAAAATGTCGCTGGTGCGCGATTGATATCCGTGAGCTGATGCGAATCTTGAAGTCTTCATCGAACGTGATGAGCCCGCGATCAAAGAGACGGTCGAGGGTAGGAACGAGCAATAAGCCATTTGACACGCTGATCCGTTCATCAGCCGTATCGCACCTGCTCCACGGCTTGATGTGACTCGCAGTGAGCATATCTTTCATTGAGACCTGCGTGACGGAACAGCCACCCCAGCGCTCAAAAAGGGCGTCCCGAAAGGGTCCTTGGCCAACGCGCGCTTTGATGACCGCATCACGTTCGGTCTCGCTTAGGTTTTGGACTAATTCCTGGAGCAGCGGATCATCCCCAAGGTCGGGAATCTTTGGGGTCGTGTCGTCTACTTCGCGGGCGGGAGGGTCTTCGCCTCGGACAATTCGATATTCTCCGCCTCCAACGATCGAGAAGTCGTAGTCGTGAATCCACCAAGTTTCGGGGTCTAGTTCTCGCGCCGAAACGGTCGACGCGCGGTCAGCATTTGACTCATCAACGTCGTCTCCGTCCACAAGGATCAGTCGCACCGGTCGATTGAGCTTGTACGCCGCTTGAACTGCGAAGTCGAGATCGCGCGAGCGCTTGGTCCACGTACGCAGACGATTGCGCACCTCGCTACGGCGCTCGCCTTTGTCGAGATCCAGAAGTCGCTGACGATAGGCTCTATCGTTACCGATATAAAAGACCTCGTCATCTTTGATCGTCAAGCCGTCAAACCATATGCAGGCGACGAGCGCTTCGCTATCGCTTCCAGGAAAAGCCCAAGCCGTATTCCGCGAGATATTGTCGTTTGGATTAGCGATGATTTTGCCGTCGTTCGTTACGTCCCAAGCAGAGACGTCGTGACCAGCTTCGACCAATAGTTCGCGAACCGCACGTTTTTTCCTCGGACGGGTGGGGGGCGGTATCTGACTCATCGTGAGGCCATGTCGCTAGATAATTTTCGAAAGAGACATCCGAAACGTCATGAATTGAGTTCACGACGTCGCAAACGCGATACTAGCGCCGGGCCAGTTGCGGCTGCGCAAATCGATAAAGGCACTGTACCAGCAACGCTTGAGGTCAGTGAGGGGCCGGTTCTGGCCGGCGGACTAAACCGCTCGCGCGGTAGGGGCTACGGTCCGACGCTGGTGGTCAGTGAGAGGCCGGTCACCCGGCTTTATGT
>NZ_FCOM02000141.1 GCF_001544695.2 Caballeronia arvi | reverse complement strand
TTTTTTTGGCCTGATGGTGTGCGGAAACGGTCGTCTGCGAACAGTGTGCGTAGGGGCGTGCGAAATATAGCTTGAGTTAATTTCGTACAGGTCTCATAATTCGTACACCGTTTTCGTTCACCCCTGAGGCCCCAATGTCCCGCACCTTCATCTATGCCCGCGTTAGCCGTACCGAACTCATCACGAGCAACCAGCTTGAGGAAGTCAAAGCGGCCGGCTTCACGGTCGATGCCAAGCGGATCGTTGAGGAAACCATCAGCGGCAGCACGGAGGCATTCAAGCGCCCTCTGTTTGCCAAGCTCGTTGATCGTCTGGAAGCAGGGGATGTGCTGATCGTTACCAAGCTCGATAGGCTGGGCCGGTCTGCCCTTGATGTGCGGGCCACGGTCGATAGGCTGGCAGGGATGGGTGTGCGGGTGCATTGCCTCCAGCTCGGTGGCGCTGATCTCACGAGTTCGGCAGGGAAGCTGATCATGGGGATCATTTCTTCGATAGCAGAGTTCGAAAGGGACTTGATCATCGAACGCACACAGGCAGGATTGGCCCGTGCAAGGGCGGAGGGGGTCAAGCTGGGGCGGAAGTCTGCTCTGAGTCCTCAGGAGCAACAGAAGGTCCGTGAAGCCCTTGCTGAGGGGGTATCGGTGTCGCAGCTTGCCCGGGATTACAGCACCAGCCGTGCAACCATCCTGAGGGCTAAGGCAGCGGAATAAATGGTTGCTTAGTCAAGAATTACAAAAGCGATGTGCAGAAGTCCCTTTTCGATAGGCAGAGGGGCTTTCCCGGGGGTCTCCTGAGGGTCATCCGTGGGCTTTGGAGACCTTCGGTGAGTCTCCCACGGGGCCTCTTTGCAACCCCTTGGATTCCCTCAGGGAAGCCCCGGTAGAGCCTCTGGGAGCCCTTGGTTTCCTTGGATGGTCTGTGATGTGTTTCCCCTTGTTCGTCTCCCTACGGGATGCCATAGGCTCCCTTAGGTCACCCCTGAGTCTTTCCTGTGGTCTTGGAGACCTTGCGGTGATGCTCCACAGCCTTATCTGACGGGCCTGTGAGGGATTCTCAGGGGATTCTAAGGGTCTCCTATGCTTACTTCAATAAACGAAGTACGATTGCGGCCCCTGTCCCCGCCTCTCCTTTTAGGATGAGCCTACAATCTGCCCCTAATTCATGACTGACGGTTTTTACGCGACTAAGCAAGCGGTCGAGGCCAGCATTGCGGCCAACCCCATCCCGACCCCGAAGAAGCCCACCAAGCTACCCCCATCCCAGATTCTGTTCATGACGGAACTGTTCCAGCATCGGTTGGAGAAGGGCTGGGAGAGCGATAAGCACATAGCAACGTTGAAACGGGTGGTGAAGGGTGGCGATACCCTTGAGCCGCTGACCGTGTTTTGGACCGGTACCGGATGGACCTGCATTGATGGTCACCACCGAGCTGATGCGTATGAAGCGGCTGACTTCAAGGGCAGGATTCCGGTAACGGTGTTCGACGGGTCATTAGATGAGGCCATTACTCATGCAGCGATGACGAACAGCCGTGACAAGCTGCCGATGAAGCCCGAAGAGAAAACCCATGCGGCATGGCGGCTGACTGTTCTCACCCCTGACGTTTCCATCAACGATGTTCACAAGGCAACGACGGTAGCCAAATCCCGTATCAGCGATATGCGGAAGGTGCGTGACTTCATCATCGATAATCACGGTAAGGAGTACGCAGCAGATCTAAGATGGCGAGAAGCGTGGAGCCTTTGGAAGGGAGCCCATAAGGATGATGATGTTGGGTCCGATGACTGGGTTGAGCGTGAAGCTCAGAAGCTGGCGGAGCGGTTGCGAAAGACGTTCGGTAAGGAGCTTGAGCGCAACCCAGAAGTAACGTGGAGGGCGCTTGATATGTACAGCCCTAACTTGGTCGAGCGCATATCCAAGTGGTTGGGAGTGGACTGGGTTAATCCTGAAGAGCTCGAATTCTGAAGCCCCCTGTAGGACCCTCATACAGCCCTTCTGAGCGGTTCCGCGGTCTTCGAGTCCCGTACCTTCCTGAGGCCTCCCAGCCCTTCCAAGGCTATTAGATGGGTCCTAGATGGTCACGGTCTTAGAAGGAAGATCAACGTTGATCTTGGGGCTTCCACGGGGGGATGATCAAGCTTGATCATTTGGGGAACGCGCCGCCAGGTTGCAGCCAGGTGCAAGGTTGCACTTTCCCCGGGAACCAAGGAAGGAGGGAAGGAGGCAACCAAGGAACCAAGGAAGGAAGGAACCAAGGAACCAAGATGACGAACGGAGCCATTGCCCTCGGTGATGTAGCAGCACGAGCCAGCCATATCGAGGTGGCATGTTCGCGGTGTGAGCGTAGGGGCCGGTATCAGGTGGCGCGGCTGGTGGAGTCCCTTGGCCCTGAGTTCCCCATGACTGACCTTGGTGCCGAGCTGGCGAGCTGCCCCCGTAGGAATGCCTCAGCCCATAACGAGCGATGTGATGTGTACTTCCCGGGTCTGAGGAAGGTGATGTACGGGGATGATCCAGCGTCGGTCCCTGAGGGAGACTGAAGCTCACCCCTGTTGCGTCAACCCAATTCGTCCAACAGCGAAAGAAGCCTCGTCATCGTTTTGTCTGCATCCTTCCGGCGGCACATTTCAAATACCACCTGCAAATGATCCTTGCCTGAAGTGGGCTCTTGTTGCGTAGCTTTGGGCTGGTCCTGCTGCTTGGGCTCTTGTTTCGCCTTGGGCTGTCCATGAACCTGATCCATCCAGCCGTGCGGGAGCTTCAGCGCCTGTTCCATCTTGCGTGCGGTCGTTGGGCCGATGTTCTTGAATTTGGTGTTGATGTGCGACATGTACGCCTCACGCACCCCCAATCTATCGCCGAAGAGCTTCAGCATTCCCTTCTCTGGTGCCTTTGGGTCATCCCTCCGTACTACCTCCTTGAATTGCTCGAAGAGGTGTTTGAAGTTGCGGTAGCGAGTCTCTGTAACGTCCATCAGCATGGCCCCCGTAAGGCTGATCTTGTTTTGTGTGCGGGAATTATGCCTTTGTGCGGATGGGCGCGGGGTAGCTACAGGAGCCTTCCCTGAGGGTCCCTCTCGAAGGTGAAGCGTAGGGCGGTGACCTTCCTTCCTGCCTTGATCGGGTGCCAGTCGATGAGCCAGCCATCCTTTTCCGTTAGCTCCCTCACTGCGGGGTCTATCACCCATCGGCGTAGCTGGCCGAAGTCCTTTGCATGGCTCTCTTTGGCGTCCATCGCTTTGATGAAGTCCGGTACGTCCATCTGTCGCCAGCCCGTGTCTTTGAACTGCATGAGCATTTCGAGAAGGCGCCATGAGTAGATCGAGCGGAGGCCAGCAGCCTGCTTCAGTAGATAGGTGGTGTGGTTGCCACGTAGGGCTACGAGGTAAGGCGTTGCTTCGTGGCTAAACCGCAGCTCCACCCATGCTTCCCCTTCGTGATACGTGATACCCGTTACCCAATGGTCAACGTATACCTTCAGCCCTCGGCGTGTCTCTTCCTCCCTTCGGATAACCCGGTCCATCAGGGTCTTGGATACGGTCTTGAGTTGGTCGTATGCGGTGTCCGAATCCAGTCCGAAGGTCTCTGCATACTCAGCAGCCGATAGCGTCACCTTGTAGCGGCCCTGATCGAGCCTCACTGAGTCGAGCTTGGCAGCACATGACTTCACTACCCTCTGTTCAGCCAGTGTCTTCAGCCCATGCGATGCCGCTACGAGGTCATTGCGAAGGGTTACGTGTTTCTCGGATAGGTGGCGGTCGTCTGCTTCTTTGGTCAGCAGCTTGAGGGGAGCTTTACGGGCCATATTCTGAGGTTTTTCCGGTTTCTCACAGATGAATATTTCCCATCAGAATAAGCTGTAACTGAGATTGTCTCCACCCCTCAGATATCCTGAGGCACCCGGTTTCTCGTAGTTGGCGGTCTCTGGCGGTCTGTGGATAACACCGGGTTTCTCTCAGACTCACCGGGTTTCTCTCAGAGTTCACCGGGTTTTTCTCAGAATAGCTCCCCGCTAACCCAATGCCAGCAAGGGATTCAGCCCTCTACAAACGTATACAAACAGGTTTACAAACCCGGAAACCCGTAGAGAAAGAGCCCTACAGCCCCAAACCCTCCGGTTCATCTAGGTTCCTAGCTAGGTTGATAGCTAGGTAGGCGTATGGACGTATGGGCGTATGGCTGTATGGGCGTACGTATGGATGTATGTACGTACAGCCGTATGTACAGAAAGCTAGCTGTATAGCTATACGGCCCTGCAGCACCCTGCCTGCCCGGGTTGACTTCCGGACCCCAGCCGGCCCCCCTGTGGGCGTCTACGGCCCAATTTGAGGCCCCCTGATCGGCTGGAAGGCCCCCGGGGTGGGTAGGGGTCTTTTGCCTGGTCGAATGAAAATTTCTGGGGGGTGGTCCTCTCTCGTCAGCGGCTCAACAACAACCGTGAGCTTGGCCCAAATGTTCGGTTTTTGAAGGCAGGCCCCCGGGGGTTGCAAGTACCGGTCTTTTCCCTGCCAGCATTCGAAAGAAAACGAAGCTCCAGCTGCAGCGATACCAACGCGCCGCCAGTCCTGCGTTACTTGTTAGCAAACATTAGTTGTTGATCGGTGGTGGATGTCTAAGGTATTGGCCCCCTGCGGAACCCGGCGGGTCCATTGCGCACCCAATACGAACTCTCGCTTTTGCTCAGAGTGGCATAAGCTTTGTTTGCGCCCTTCGCGGCGTAACGTTGGAAGTTCCCCTGTTACCGGCCCGCTGAACAAGTGGGCTTTTTTTTGGCCTGATGGTGTGCGGAAACGGTCGTCTGCGAACAGTGTGCGTAGGGGCGTGCGAAATATAGCTTGAGT
>NZ_FCOM02000008.1 GCF_001544695.2 Caballeronia arvi | reverse complement strand
CGCCAGACCGGGCGAAGAAGGTGCATCAATCACCGAACCGAGCCAGAATGTCGCTCGCCGGTTCCTGCTCTGTGAGCTGTAACGGCCATCGACGTCATTGGGCGTCACGCCCCGTCACGAGGTGCGCCGCTCTTCACTGCTCCCTGGGTGGAACGAACGACGCGGCGCGTTATCGCCGTGGCAGAATTTGAACTTCCTGCCACTGCCGCACGGACAAGGCGCATAGGGACCGCGCCGTTTATCTTCGCTGGCTGTTATCGCCATGACGTCAGATGGCGGCCGGCCATCGCGATAGAGTTTTGCCATCGTTTCCATCGCGTGGCGCGACTGCGTAAAGAACAACTCGAGACCGGCGCATAGATAGTTATGCCCTGCTTCGCCGTCCCGTGAAAGCGCGAAACGATCCTTCGGGCATCCGCCGTTGCACAGCATCTTCACTTCGCAGCTTCTGCACTGGGCTGTCAGCGAATCGCGCTTGTCGAGTCCGAACTTGCGTTGTTCGGGCGACGCCAAGAGTTTCAGCATGTGCGTTTCGTGGATATTGCCGAGGCGATATCCCGGCTCGACGAAGTGATCGCACGAATAAAGATCTCCGTTGTATTCGAGCGCGGGCCCGAGGCCGCAGGTCGGCGCGTGAATGCATAACAAATGGCGGCCGAACAAAGCCTCCAGCGTCACATCGAACAATTGCACGAAGACGCGGCCGACGTCGTGGCGCAGCCATTCCTCGAAGACATCCATGAGAAAGAGACCATACTGCTTCGCGCCGACCGAACGATCGGTGACGAGATTGCCGGTCTGCGTATACAGCACGCGCTTGTGGCCCGCCTGCTCGCTCCAGCCGCGATTCGCCAGTTGAATCGTCTGTTGCGTTGCGCGCTCGATGATGGGAATGAATTGAATCCACTTCGCGCCGAGTTCATCGCGAAAGAAGCGATACACCGAGCGGCCATGCTGCTGATTCGCGGAATTGACCGTGCACAGGATGTTGAACTCGACGCCATGCTTGCGCAATTGCTTCCAACCGTTCATGACGAGATCGAAAGTGCCCTGCGCACGGCGATCGACGCGAAAGGTGTCGTGAAGCTCACGCGGGCCATCGACACTCAGGCCCACGAGAAAGTCATGTGCTTTAAAGAATTCGCACCATTCGTCGTCGAGAAGAATGCCGTTGGTCTGAAAGGTATGTTTCACGACCTGTCCGGGCCTGCGGTGCTTGTCGACGAATTCGACCGCGTGCCTGAAGAACTCGACCTTCATGAGCGTGGGCTCGCCGCCTTGCCACGCCACGGTGACCTCGGGCGTGCGATGCGATTCCAGCAACTGGCGAATGTAGGTTTCGAGCGTCGCCGGAGACATCCGATGCTTTTCGTTCGGATACAGCGCCTCTTTCGACAGGAAAAAGCAATACTTGCAGTCGATGTTGCAGGTCGAGCCGCTAGGCTTGGCGAGCAAATGGAAGCGCGGCGGCGCGTCCGGCGGCCGGCTTTCGGCCAGCCTGGGATCGTCATGACTCGATGGCGAAGCACATGACCGCAGCGTGGCTTCCATCGCCATAACACCCCTTGATTGTCAGCGTGCCGGAAGGAATTCGGAAGCAGAAGTCGCAGAACAGGCGTGATTCGTATTTAAGGCAGCTTGTGTGCGGAAAGCAAACGCAATTTAGCGGTTTTGAATCGAACGCATCGCGCGAAACTTGCAGTCGGCGACGTCCACGGAAGCACGTACATAAGTATCGCGTCGATGAATCCCGATACGTGAGATGACCGCGTTTTCGACATGCGCGCTGCTCGCAATCGTGCGTCGCATGAACTAGATTAGCTTTGACGCATGCGAGCGCCTTTATCCCCGGCCCGGCAAATCACACGGAGGTTGGTGTGGCTAACGTGGAAGCGCGCACGGCGAACCAGCTCGCCGAGGACCGAACCGACCTCGCCACGACACGCACGCTGATGGCGGCCGATCGCACCCTGATGGCATGGACGCGCACCGCGCTCTCGATGATCAGCTTCGGCTTCACGATCTACAAGCTGCTCGAAGGATTCAGGGAAGCGGGCGTTCATCTGGCGCATCCGCACAGTCCTCGAACCATCGGCCTGTTTCTGACCGGAATGGGCACGGTCGCGATGGTCATGGGAACGATCGAGTACTGGCGATTCATCGTCAGCCTGCGCGCGTATCAGTCCGTCAGCGTGCGCCGGCCGACCTTCTTCGTCGCATTGGTCATGGCCCTTTCCGGTAGCTTCCTCTTTCTGAGCATCGTCATACGGTTGCTCTGAGATCGTGACTGAAATCCTGTTGATCCTCCTCAAGCTCTCCATTGCCGTGCTGATCGCATGCGTCGGCGCGGGCACTTCGTTTTCCGAACTGACCTATATATGGCGACGGCCCGGGCTGTTGCTTCGCTCGCTTGCCGCAATGTATGTGCTCGTTCCGCTGGTCGCGTTCGGCCTCGCGCTGATCATGCCCATCGAGCGAGGCGTGAAGGCGGCGATGCTGACGCTCGCAGTGTCCGCGGGCGCTCCGTTGCTTCCAAACAGGCTGAAGAAGCGGCATGGCGAGCACTTCATTTTCAGTTTGCTGATCACGTCTTCGCTCGTCGCGATCGTCGCCGTGCCTGTGTGGACAGCGTTACTGAGCGCGTACTTCGACGTCGAAGTGAAACTATCGATACGCACTGTCGTGCTGGACATTGCCAAGACCATTCTTCTGCCGATCATGCTCGGCATGGCGCTTCGTTTCTTTTTTCCGGTCGCGTCCGAACGGCTGTCGGGCCGGATCATGAAGATCGCCTGGATCGTGCTCGCGGTCGCCGGCATCGTCCTGCTGGTCGTTCACAGAGAGCACCTCGTGGGGCTGAGCTGGCAAGGCGTGCTTTCGCTTGCGATGCTGATGGTCATCGCCATGTTCATTGGTCATCTTCTTGGCGGACCCGACCCGGACAACCGCACGGCGCTGGCGATCGCCAGCGCGATGCGGCATGTCGGCATTGCGTTGATCGTCGCGGGCGAGTTCGTCGGGGTGAGAACACTGGTGCTCGTGGTCGCCTACTTCGTCACCGCGTTCTTCGTTTCGAGCGTCTATCTAAGCTGGCGGCGGCGCAGCGCAGCCGTCGCGCCCGCCGCCTGACGTGTCGCTTCACGCGCGCGCGTACTGCCCTCGCGCGCCCTTCATCGCGTTGCAGATCGCGCCGACATGCCGATGATCCGTGCCGCAGCATCCGCCCACCACGTTCATGCGCGGCAGGAATGCGTTCAACGCCCGATATTGCGCGCCGAGTTCGTCGGGATTGCCGTCGTCGAGATCGGGGGAATCGTCGAGTTCGGCATGACTGCGCCGCGATGCGTTCGCGCGGATGCCGCGAATGCGCTCGCGCCACGCGCCGCCGTCGCCGAGCACGCTTTCGAAATGCGATGGATGCGCGCAATTGATCATGTAGTACGCGGCATACGCGCCGGTTTGCGCATCGGCGCGCTCGATGACGTCGCGCAGCGCATCGCCGGAAGGCAGGCGTCCGTCCGTCTCCAGCGTGTACGAAATCGCGACGGGCATGCCGCGCGCCCGCGCCGCATCGATCACGCCGATGCCTTCCTCCGGATACGTCATCGTGAAGGCGGCGATCATATCGGCCTCGGTCGATGCGAGCGTGTCGATCTGCGGCTGGTGATACGCGCGCGCCTCGTCGCGCGTCATGCGTGAGTCGATCCGATAACCGTCGCCGCGCGGCCCCAGGCACCCGCTGATCACGATCTTCGTCTCAGGCGTTTCGAATTCGTCGCGCACCCGCACGAGCAGATCGATCGCCTGGCGGTTGGCACGGGCGAGCGCGGCATCGGAATAACCGAGCTTGCGGCCCCAGTCCGCACTCGCGCGCCAGGTCGGCGCTTCGAGCACGAGACCGACGCCCTCGCTTCGCGCGAGACTCGCGTAGCGCCGGAAATACGCTTCGAGACGCGCGGCGCCCGCGTCGTCCTTCAGCAGATCGAACGCGGCGAAGCAAGGCAGCTCGATGCCTTCATGAAAAATCAGCGTGGTCTCGATGCCGCCGTCCGAAATGAAAAGCGCGTCATCGAGCTGGGGAAGGTGAGTGCGGTACTGGCTCATGGTCATGCTCCGTCAACGAAGTCCACATCAGGGAATCGAGTCGGCAATGTCCAATGAAAGGAGGCGCTACTACACGCGCGCCCACAGGCCCGTTCCTGCTATGCGCGCTGGCGCGAACGCCTTCCTTACACTTTAATAACATTGCGACGGAGCCACGATACGGCCGGCGCCCGTCGCGCGCCAAAGCCATTTCGGCAACTTACCGGACAAAACGGCCATGAACGACCGATCACCCGTGCGGATCTGCATCCTCGCGCTGCCGGAGACGTCGGCGTCGGTGGTGTATGGCATGTACGACATGTTCATGTCGGCGGGACGCGACTGGGGTCTCATCGTCGAAGGCACGCCGGGGCGCGCGCCGATCGCGCCGGTCGTCGTGTCGCGTCATGGCGGCTCGTTCGTCGCGGGCAACAACGTGCGGATCACGGCGGATGCGGCGCTCGATGCCTGCGCCGACGCCGAGGTCATCTGCGTGCCCGAGCTGCTGGTGCCGCCCGGCGAGCCGCTCGCGGGCCGCTTCGACGATGAAATCGCCTGCCTCAGGCGCTGCCATGCGCAAGGCAAGATCGTCGCGACGGCGTGCTCGGGCGCGATCCTGCTCGCGGAGGCGGGCTTGCTCGACGGCCTCGACGCGACCACGCACTGGGCCTACTGCGATTTCATGGCGCGGCGCTATCCTTCGGTTAAAGTGCGCGCGCATCGGGCGCTGGTCGCATCGGGCGACGGCGAGCGGCTCATCATGGCGGGCGGCGGCACGTCGTGGCTCGACCTCGCGCTGTATCTGATCGCGCGGCTCGCGGGCATCGAGACGGCGATGCAGACGGCGCGCATCAATCTGATCGACTGGCACGACGTCGGCCAGCAGCCGTTCGCGCGCCTCGCCCGCACGCGGCAGGCGGAAGACGCGGTCATCGCGCGCTGTCAGTCGTGGATCGCCGAGCACTATGCGCAGTCCTCGCCCGTCAGCGCGATGATGCAGCTGAGCGGCCTGCCCGAGCGCTCGTTCAAGCGGCGCTTCCAGCAGGCGACGGGCATGTCGCCGCTCGCCTACGTGCATACGCTGCGGCTGGAAGAAGCCAAGCAGATGCTCGAAACCGACAGTCAGCCGATCGAGGCCATCGCAAATGAAGTCGGCTACGAAGACGCGGGATTCTTCAGCCGCCTGTTCCGGCGCAACGTGAGCCTTACGCCGGCGCAGTATCGGCGGCGCTTCGGCGCGATGCGCAATGCGATCCGCTGCGCCGAAGCGCCAACGGCATGAACCGTCACGCACGCGCCACCCTGCGCGGCAGATGCGGCGCGTTCTGCGCGATGTGATCCAGCTCGTCGCGCACGGCGTCGATCACGCGCGGGTCGTGCACGCAGGGATCGGCGGCGTGGATCGCTTCGAGCCGCCGCCGCACGGCGCCATACTGCGCGCCCGCCCGGCGATGCAGCTCGGCGCGCTCGCTGTAGCGCAGGAACGTCTGCAACGAGGCGAGCACGGCGGCGCTCATGCTCGTCATGCCGATGACGACGCGCACATCGGGCGACACCGCCGTCGCGACGAGCGACAGAAACGCCGACGTGCCCGTGGCCGCCGTGATGCCGATGACGGCAAGCCCGAGCCGTCTGCCGCAGGCCGTGAGGCGGTCCGCCATCGTGTAGTGGCGGATCTGCGATTCGCGCGCGCGCCGGATCCACTCCAGCACGAGCGATTGCATGTCGCGAGACGGTTCGAAGGTAGTGGGTGTAGCGGTCATGTCTTAAGCATTTTAAGAACAGACCTTATGATGCTTACGAAAACGGACAGTTCATGTCCCGGTCACCGCGCCGCCTGAATCATTTTCCAGCCATTGCCGGCGGGGTCGCGAAACCCCGCATCCACGCTGCCGTAGCGCTCGACCGGCTCCTGCGTGAATTCGACGCCGCGCGCTTTCAGCCGCTCATAATCCGCGCGGCAGTCCGCGACCGACAGCACGAGCGGCGGCATCGCGCCCTTCGCGACCATCGCGCGCAGCGTTTGCGCGGTGGCGTCGTCGTGAATCGGCGCGCCGGGCGCGAACAGCCCGAGCTGGAACGACGGCTGATCCGGATGCTGCACGGTGAGCCATCGATACGTGCCGTTGCGCACGTCCGTGTGGACGCGAAATCCGAGCTTGTCGACATAAAACGCGAGCGCTTCGTCCTGATCGTCGACATACACGCCCACCACATTGATGCCCTGGTTCATGTGACCTCCTTGGTTGATGATGGCCGCACTTTAGCTTTTGCGACGCGCCGCCGCTTCTCCAAAACTGCGATCGTGAGATCGGGGCGCTGCGCGGCCTTCAGCACGCACGCGGGCACGCGATCGAGCGCGGGCACGGCGGCGCGCGATTCGGCGCGCATCGCACTCGGACTGCGGCCCGTGATGTCGCGAAAGATGCGGCCGAAGGTGCCGAGGCTTTCCCAGCCGGTGACGAAAGCGATATCCGTGATGGCGAGATCGGTGTCGCGCAAGAGCGTGACGGCCTGCTCGATGCGCCGCGTCAGCAAATAGCGATGCGGCGGAAGGCCGAACGCGCGTTTGAACGAGCGCGCGAAATGGGCTTCGGAAACGCCGCTGACCTCTGCCAGGCGCTTGACGGGCCAGTCTTCGTGCGATGACGCGTCCATGCGGTCTTTCGCGCGCAAAAGCCGGCGCAGCAAGGCGGGATCTTCGAGGACGTCGTTCATTGGCGTAATCAGAGCAAAGGCAGCGTCAGCCGGATGTGCTCGGCGAACGCCGTCGTCAACAGCGACGGACGCTCCCGCGAAAATTTCAGCGATATCCCGACGCGCGGCAACGCGGGCAGTGCGGCATCGGCGTTCAGCACGCAGAGATCGGCGGGCACGGCCGTCTGCGTAATCACCGCGAACGCCTGCCCCGACCGGACCAGCGCCGTGAGACCGGCGAGACTGCTGCTCGCATACGCGATGCGGTACGCCCTGCCCGCGAGCTGCAACGCGTCGCACGCGGCGATGTGGTCGAGCGTGTCGGGATCGGAGAGCGCGAGCGGCAGCGGATCGTAATGCGCGGAATCCATGCCCGGACCGCCGACCCAGACGAGCTGCTCGCGCCGGATGATGTCATCGGCGGTGCCTTCGGGGAGCGAGATCATCGCGAGATCGAGCGCGCGTTTCTTCAGTTGCTCGGCGAGCCGCGGCGTCGGGCCGCACACGACTTCCACCAACGCATGCGGATGCTGGCTCGAAAACTGCCGCAGCAGAGCCGGAAGAAAGACGGCGGCGTAGTCATCGGGACAGCCGAAGCGGATGCTGCCGGACAATCCTTTGCCGCACAGATCGGCCATCGCCTCGTCGTGCAGACGCAGGATGCGCTGCGCGTGGATCAGCAGGCGCTCGCCGGGATTCGTCAGCACGACGCCGCGGCCGGTGCGCTGAAAGAGCGGCTGATCGACGATGTCTTCCAGCCGCTTCATCTGCTGGCTGAGCGCAGATTGCGTGCGGCCGATGCGCTCGGCGGCGCGGCTCAACGCCCGCGCTTCCGCGATCACGGCGAACGAACGCAACAGTTCGATTTCAAGCGAAAGGCTCAAGGTATTAGCTCCGCTTCTGGCTCGCATTAGAACTATTCGATTCTATTAAACCGGAGCGCCGTCTACACTGCAAATTCCTCATCATCGCCAGGAGAAGCACGGTGTCCCTGAACAACGACGCAACTTTCTGGCGCAACGCCAGACAGCATCTCATCCGCTACGGCGGCACGTTCGAGCCGATGATCATCGAGCGCGCGCAGGGCAGCTTCGTCTATGACGCCGACGGCCGCGCGATCCTCGATTTCACGTCGGGGCAAATGAGCGCCGTGCTCGGCCACAGCCATCCGGACATCGTCTCGGTCATCAGCGAATATGCCGGCAAGCTGGACCATCTCTTCAGCGGCATGCTGTCGCGTCCCGTGGTCGATCTCGCCACGCGTCTCGCCGATATCACGCCCGCCGGACTCGATCGCGCGCTTTTGCTCAGCACCGGCGCGGAGTCGAACGAGGCCGCGATCCGCATGGCGAAGCTCGTCACCGGGCGTTACGAAGTGGTCGGCTTCGCGCAGTCGTGGCACGGCATGACGGGCCACGCCGCGTCCGCGACGTACAGCGCCGGGCGCAAGGGCGTGGGCCCCGCGGCGGTCGGATCGTTCGCGATTCCCGCGCCGTTCGCGTATCGCGCGCGCTTCGAGCGCAACGGGCAGTACGACTGGCTCGCGGAACTGGATTACGCGTTCGATCTCATCGATCGCCAGTCGAGCGGCAATCTCGCCGCGTTCATCGCGGAGCCGATCCTGAGCTCGGGCGGCATCATCGAACTGCCGGAAGGCTACATGGCGGCGTTGAAGCGCAAGTGCGAAGAGCGCGGCATGCTGCTGATTCTCGACGAAGCGCAGACCGGCATCGGCCGCACGGGAACGATGTTCGCGTGCCAGCGCGATAACGTCACGCCCGACATCCTCACGCTGTCCAAGACGCTCGGCGCGGGCTTGCCGCTCGCGGCGGTCGTCACGTCGGCGGAGATCGAAGAGAAAGCGCACGAACTCGGCTATCTGTTCTATACGACGCACGTCTCCGATCCGCTGCCCGCCGCCGTGGGCTTGCGCGTGCTGGATGTGGTCGAGCGCGACGGACTCGTCGCACGCGCGAACGTGATGAGCGCGCGCCTGAGACGCGGCCTGCTCGATCTGATGGAGCGCTTCGACTGCATCGGCGACATACGCGGACGCGGCTTGCTGCTGGGCGTGGAAATCGTCAGGGATCGCCGCACGAAAGAACCCGCCGACGGTCTCGGCGCCAAGATCACGCGCGAGTGCATGAATCTGGGCCTGAGCATGAACATCGTGCAATTGCCGGGCATGGGCGGCGTGTTCCGCATCGCGCCGCCGCTGACCGTGAGCGAGGAAGAGATCGATCTCGGGCTCGACTTGCTCGGCAAGGCGATCGAGCGATCGCTGTAGACGTAGACGTAGACGTCAGCGCAACTCGGCGCGCAGATCGCGCACGCCGCGACCGAGGCGCTGACGTAGCAACGTTCGCAGTGTCGCGCCATCGTCGTAGCCGACTTCGGCGGCGATCGCTTCGATGCCGAGGCCGCTGCCGTGCAGAAGGGATTGCGCGCGTTCGACGCGCAAGTCCTGAAAGTACGCGAGCGGCGATTTGCCGAGCACTTCGTTGCAGCGGCGCTGCAATGAACGCGCGCTGGTCGCGAGCGCGTTCGCGGCTTCTTGCAGCGAGAAGCCTTCTTTCAAATGATCGCGCGCCCAGCGTTCGAAACGCTGAATGAGCGGATCGGCCTGCGCCAGATGATTCGGAATGATGTAAGGCGCCTGCAGCGTGCGGATATCGGCGAGCAGGTAGCGCGAGACCAGCGCGGCAAGCTCCGGGCTCGCCTTGCGGATGAGCCATAGCGCCAGATCGAGATGGCCCAACGCGGCGCCCGCCGTCACGCCGATATCGGTCGGCACGAGCATACGCGTCTCGTCGAGCGCGACGAGCGGATAGCGTTGCCTGAAGAGCGGCGCGAGCGACCAGGTCGTCGTCGCCTGCCGATGATCGAGCAGGCCTGCTTCCGCGAGCAGAAACGTCCCGATGCACGATGCGGCGATCATGACGCCTTCGGCATGCCATTGTTGCAACTGACGAAGCGCCTGCTTCACGTCCGTGCGTTCGAGCGCGGGCAAGAGCTTCTCCGGCGTCGTCGCGCCGATGGCCGGAACGATCACCCAGTCGGGTTTCACATCGGGGTCGATGGCCTGCACCGGAATCGCGAAGCCCTGCCCCGAGCGCACCCGCTTGCGCACACCGACCGTCGACACCTGGAAACGCGGTGTGCCGCCCGTCATGCGGGCGGCGAGTCCGTTCGCGGCCGAGAGCGCGTCGAGCGTGACGGCGAGGCCGGTATCGAAGACACCGTCGAGAGCGAGGATTACGATGCGCATGGCGTAAACGACCCTAAAGTTGTCATTTGTGACAATACAGGTTTTCAGGCCGGGCAGCTACATTGATCTCCGTTGCGCACCGCAATGAACCCTTCTCAAAGGAGATCGCCATGAAAGTCATCGCTATCGCTTCGGTCGACAAACCGCTCACGCCGGAAGAACGCCAGCAGATCATGCCGAAGGAAGTGCCATCGACGTTGAAGCTCTATCTCGATGGCAAGATCGAGCAGTTCTGGTATCGGCAGGACGCGCCGGGCGTCGTGTTTCTGATGAACGTCGATTCGCTCGACGAGGCCCGCGCGACCGTGGAAGGATTACCGCTCGCGGCAGGCGGTTATGCGAAATACACGCTGATGCACGTCGGTCCGCTCGCGCCGCTGGGTCTGCTCTTGCAGAAGTAAAGCAAGACGGCGCCGCTGATGAAGCGGCGCCAAAAAATCAATGATGCGCCCGCGCCTTCGCCGCCGCATTGATTCCGCCCGCGATGAACTCGCGCGCATGCGTGGCGAGGTCCATGCCGTCGTCCCACAGGTTGCGCCAGATCGCCAGCGTGTTCGACAACTGCTCGTTCACGACCGTCGATGAAAAGCTCTCGAACGTGACGACGCCCTCATAGCCGATCATCGCGAGCGCGTGAAAGAACTGCGAAAAGTCGATGGTGCCCGAGCCGAGATAACCGCGATTGCTCTCGCCGATATGCACATAACCTAGCCGCTTGCCGCACTCCAGCACCGGCTGCATGAAGTCCGATTCCTCGATGTTCATGTGATACGTATCGAGATGCACGACGACATTCGGCGCGTTCACTTCATCGATCAATGCGAGTGCCTGCGAAGCGGTATTCAGCAAATTGCTTTCATAGCGATTCACGACTTCGAGCCCCAGCGTCACGTTCTTCTTTTGCGCGAATTCGGCGATGCGCTTCAGTGAATCCACCGAATTGCGACGCCCTTGCTTCGAGACCGGCGCGGAATATTTCGCCATCGCGCCATAGAGAATGCCGCCGAAATAATGGCCGCCCAGCCCCGCAGTAATCGTGATGCCCTCTTCCAACAACGCGACGCCGCGCGCGACCGTCGCGCTGTCTTCGCTGGATACGTCCGCATCGAAAGTCAGGCCGCGCGAGCAGCCGATATCCAGGCCGTGCTCTTGCAGCAAATCACGCGTAAGCGCGAGGTCCATCACCTTCGGGCCGTGCAATGAAAGCTCGACCAGATCGAAACCGGCGGCCCTCGTCTGGCTGATGACCTTGCGCGTCGATTCCGGCGTCAGATCGCCCGCCCAGACCAGTGCATGTACGCCAAGCTTGTTCATCGTGCGACTCCCTCCGATGCGGTCACGCGCCTGCGGACCAGCGTTTTCGAAATGCCGTTGGCCCACGCCCAACGGATGAGCATCACCGCCAGCAGGAACACGCCCCAGAGCGCAGTGGCGAGATGTTGATTCGCGCCGAGCAGATTCAGCCCCGACGCGATGACCTGAAGAATCACGAGCGCGATCACGACGGGCACGACACGCCCGAAGCCGCCGAACGGATCGACACGCCCGAGAAAGCACGCCAGCACGGAGATCAACAGAAACGCCTCGCCGTGACCGACGCGCACCGAGTTGAACTGCGCCGCCATCACGACGCCCGCGACGCCGCACATCAGCCCCGACAACATGTAGATGCGCGTGACGGCGCGCGTCGTCGCGATACCCGAGTAGCGCGTCGCTTCGAGATTCGAGCCGATCATGCGCGTGGCGAAGCCGAGCCGCGAGCGCGTCATCACGACATGCCACAGCAGCGCGCAGCCGATGAAAATCCACAGCGGTATCGGCACGCCGATGAACACGCCGTTGCCCATCTCGCGCACGAAGGGCGGAAAGCCCGAGATATCGCCGCCGTGCGTGAGGAATTCGCCGAGGCCGCGCAGGAAGATCATCATCGAAAGCGACACGAGAATCGGGCTCGCGCCGGTTCGCGCGATGACCGCGCCCATTACCCAGCCCGATGCAGCGCCCGTCGCCAATGCCGCGAGAATGCCGAGCAATACCGCGAGCGCGCCCGCGTCCGCGCCGCCGTGCGTGTGCAGCACATAGGCCATCGCGAGGCCGGAGATGTTGGCCGTGAACGTCACCGCGAGATTGAAGCCGCCTGAAATGAGCGGCATCAGCATCGCGAGCGTGAAGAAGCCGAGCTCGGGCAACTGGAACGCCACCGATACGAACGTGCTCGCCGTGAAGAAGCGATCCGACGCGAGACTCATGCCGACGATCACGACGACGAGAAAGCCCAGCAAACCGGCGACATCCGCTGGAACGAGTGAGCGGTCTTTCATGACGAAGCCTTGGGCGAGAAGCGCGAACCGACGAGCTTCGCGAAGCCGCCGCTCGACAACGTGATGGCGACCAGAATGATCGCGCCGATGATCATCTTGAACGCGTAAGGCGAGATGCCGAGCAGGTTCAGCCCGTTTGCGGTGATCGCGGTGAGCAGGATGCCGAGAATCGCGCCGAGGATCGTGCCGCGCCCGCCGCCGAGCCGCGCGCCGCCCAGAACGACCGCGGCGAGTACATCGAGCTCGCGGCCGTACAACGCGTTCGGCACGACTTCCTGCACGTAGTGCGCCTGCATGAGTCCCGCGATGCCGGCCATCATGCCGAGCCAGCCGAACGCGACGTAATGCATCGCGCCGATGTTCACACCCACGCGCCGCGCCGCCTCGGGGTTGTCGCCCATCGCGTAGAGCTGACGGCCCGTGGTCGTGCGGCGCAGCAGGAACCACGTCGCCGCGACCATCGCGATCATCACCGCCACCGGCAGCGCAAGATTCGCCGCGCCGCTGGCGGTATCGAAATGCACGATCGACACGCGATTCACCCACCAGTCCGGCAAGTCGTAGATCGACACGCCGCCCGTCACAAACATCAGTCCTCCGAAGAATACGTTGAACGTCGCGATCGTGACGACGATCGAGACGATGCGAAAGCGATAGATGATCGTCGCGTTGACCGCGCCGAGCAGAAACCCGAAGCACGCCGCGACGATGAAGCCGAGCGCCCAGTTGCCGCCGCCGAGCCGGATGACGGTGAGCGCGGTCAGATACTGCACGACCGATGCGCCGACCGCGAACGAGATGTCGATTCCGCCCGCGATCAGCACCACGAGCAGACCGACCGCGAAAATGATGTTGACAGAGCTTTGATTGACCAGATCGAAGAGATTGGACAACGTGAAGAACGTCGATGTCGATACGCTAAGGCCCACCATCATCACGACGATGACGAGCATCAGCAGCGCCTCAATCGAACCGATTCCGAATCTGCGCAGATCAGGCATGGACGTCTCGCTCGATATGTTCCATCGTCGTCGCGCCCGGCACGTATTCCCCGACGATGCGGCCATTGCGCATATGCACGATGCGGTCGGCGTTGAAGTAGACCTCGGGGATTTCGTCGGAGATCAGGAGAATCGCCATGCCTTGCGCCGCGAGCTTGTGGATGATCGCGAAGATGCCGGCGCGCGCGCCCACGTCGACACCGACAGTCGGTGAATCGAGAATCAGCAGCTTCGGATTCGTCGCGAGCCATTTCGCCAGCACGATGCGTTGCTGATTGCCGCCCGAAAGCGTCGATACGGCATCGTCCGGCTTGCCGATTTTGACAGCGAGCTGCGCGATCCAGTCGCGGATCAGCTCGTTGCGTTTCTTCGATGAAACCAGATGCGTGGCATCGAGCAGACGGTCGAGCACGGCGGCGACCGTGTTGTCGCCGATCGACTGCGGCTGCACGAGCCCGAGCGAAAGCCGGTCTTCCGACACATACGCGATGCCCTTGCGGATCGCATCGCGATTGGAACGCAGCGCGATCTCGCGGCCTTCGATGCGTATCGATCCCGCGCGTGGCCGCGTCATGCCGAACAGCGACAGCGCAAGCTCCGTGCGACCCGCGCCGAGGCGTCCGGTCACGCCGAGGATTTCACCCTTTCTTATGCTTAACGAAATATCGGCGTATTCGCGCCCGCGCGACAAGCCCTTCACTTCCAGCACGACCGGCGCTTTCGAAAGATCCGTCTTGCGCACTTCGTAATCGAACGTGCGGCCTGTCATCAATTCGGTGAGACGCGTCTGCGTCATGCCTTCGGTCGGAAACGTGCCGACGTATTGCCCATCGCGCAGCACGGTCACGCGCGTGCAGACTTCGAGCACTTCGGCGAGCCGGTGACTGACGAACACCACGGCGATGCCGTCCGCCGACAAGCGGCGCACGATCTCCAGCAACGCTTCGGTTTCGGCGTGGCTCAGCGACGCCGTCGGTTCGTCCATGAACACGAGGCGCGCATCGCGCACGAGCGCCCGCGCGATGGCGACGATCTGCCGCTGCGCAATCGACAGCGAGCGCACCGAACGATTCAGATCGATGACGACGCCGAGCCGAGCGAGAATCCGCCGCGCCGCGTCTTTCATCTTTCCGTAGTCGACGAAGCGCGGACGCGCGCCGAGGTTCTGCTCGAACGCGATGTTTTCCGCGACCGTCATCTCGGGAAAGAGCGCGAGATCCTGCCAGATCACCTGGATGCCGAGCTCGCGCGCGCGGGCCGGATCGAGGCCTTCGATCGACTTGCCGTCCATCAGCATCACCGCACCCGGCTCCGGCTGATACACGCCGTTGATGATCTTGATGATCGTGCTCTTGCCGCAGCCGTTCTCGCCCGCGAGGCACAGCACTTCGCCGGGCATTACGTCGAACTTCACGGCCTTCAGCGCCTTGACGCCGCCGAAGACCTTCGAGACGTTATCGAGCTGAAGCAAGGGCGTGCCTTGCGCGGCGGGCGTGTCGACGGCGATGGACGCTTCGTGGCTCATGGAACGAAAGCGCTCAAAGCCCCGATTTCGCGAGCTCGTCGACGGTCTTCTCGTTGAGATCGACCAGTTGATCGACGATCAGGTTATGCCCGTCCGGATGCACGACGCCGAGACCCGGAATGTTCGTGCCGTCCTTGATCGGCTGACCCTTCGCGACCATCGTGCCGAGCGTCACGAAGACTTCGCCCGCCTGCGCCGGGTTCCACATGTAGCCGCCGGTCAGGTAGCCATCGTGAACGAGGCGCCGTCCCTGTCCCGGCGAGAACGGGCCGAGCACCAGCACCTTGCCCTTCATCTGCTTTTCCTGCACCGCGCGCGCCGCGCCGATCGGCCCCTGGCTGCCGAACGCGAGAATCGCTCTCAGGTTCGGATGCGCGCGCATCAGATCGAGCGCCGTCTTGCGCGATGCATCGACGTCTTCCGCGACACCATAACGATCGCCGACGAGCGTCATGCCCGGATAGTTCGCCTTGATGTACGCGATGGCCGCATCGGCCCATGCGTTATGCAGCGGCACCGTGAGCGAGCCGACGAACACCGCGTATTCACCCTTGCCGCCGAGCGCTTCGCCCAGACGCTTCGCATACGCCTCTCCGAAGCCCTTCACCGAGGCGAGCTCGAAGTCCCAGTCGGCGTTCTTCTGCTTCGGCGACTCGTGCGTGATGACCTTGATGCCCGCCGCGCGGGCGCGCTGCAACACGGGCTCGAGCACTTCGGCATCGTTCGGCACGACGCCGATCACATCGACTTTCTGCGCGATGAGATCCTCGATCGCGCGGACCTGCAGCGCGGGATCGGCGCTCGTCGGCCCGACCATGAACGCCTTCACGCCGAGCTGCTCGGCGCGTTTCTTGATGCCGGCGTCCATCGCGTTGAACCACGGAATGCCGCCGATCTTCACGACGACGCCGATGACCGGCTTGTCCGGCGACGCCGAGGCCACGCCGGCCATGCCGATCGCGCCGATGGCCAGTGCCAGCGCGGCCATGCCGGCGCACAACGAGCGAATCATTTTCTTGGACATGTCTCCTCCGGAGGACGTCAGCGCAATCCGAGCAGACGCCCAGTTGAGTGATTGAATTCCAGATGCGCCCGTGTCGTGCTGACACTTTGCTGAATCCATTCAGCAACCGGGTTGGGCTATGCTGAAACTATTCAGCATGAGGGTCGACCCGGACAAACCCTAGCTCGGTTCGCGCTTTGGGAAGGGCTACCGTCTCGGGAAAACAAACGCAGCGTGGAGCAGTTTCGATGGCCGGCAAAACTTCAGGAAGGAAGTCGACGATCTACGACATCGCGAAGGCGACGGGATCATCGACGTCCACGGTGAGCATGGTGCTGAACGGCACCTGGCGGCGCTACCGGATCAAGGAGGAAACGGCCAACCGCGTGCTCGAAAGCGCGCGCAAGCTCGGCTACCACGTCAACATGAAGGCGCGCGGGCTGCGGCTGTCGCGCTCGGGTCTCGCCGGCATGGTGCTGCCGCATTACCGCAACCGCTTTTTCGCGGGGCTTGCGCAGACCTTCGAGGATCAGGCGCGCAGCCGCGGCCTGTGTCCGATCGTCGTCGGCACGCAGCGCGATCCTGCCGTGGAAGCGAGCGTCACGCAGACGCTGCTGTCGCAGCGCGTCGAGCTGCTGTTCATCGCCGGCGTGCGCAATCCGGCGCCGCTCAACGCGCTATGCGCTGCAGCGGGCGTGCCTTCGATCAACGTCGATCTGCCGGGCGACGGCGCGCCATCGGTCGTGTCGGACAATCGCGGCGGCGCGCGCGCGATCACCGACGTGCTCATCGACAAGCTGATCGCGCGCGGCGAATCGCCGGACGAACTGATCCTGCTCGGCGGAATACCGGGTGAATACGCGACGGAAATGCGCATCGCGGGCTTTCGCGATGCGTTCGATGCGCGCGGCATTGCGTTGAAAGCCGACGCCATCGATAGCTGCGGCTACAACGCCGCGTCCGCGCGAAGCGCGCTCGCGCTTCGACACGAGAAATTGGGCCGGCTGCCGTCCGGCCTGCTGATGAACTCGATCACCGCGTTCGAAGGCTTCGTGCAGTTCACGTCGAGCCTGTCGCCCGAGGCGTGGCAATCGACGGTCGTCGGCTGCTTCGACTGGGACCCGTTCGCGGCCCACCTGTCCTTCGACGTGACGATGCTGCGCCAGGATGTGCAGACGATCATCTCGGAAGCGTTCGCACTGGCGGATCACTACGATCCCGCCGATCGCTCCGTCGTGCTCGTGCCGACCGGCTTCGGCAAGATGTTCGAAGAAGCCGAGCAGACGAAGGAGTTCGATCGATGAGCGCTGTCACCCGCCCGCCGCCGCGCGCTCGATTTCGGCGATGTCGATCTTCTTCATCCGCATCATCGCGTCCATCGCGCGTCGTGCGGCGTCGCGATCCGGGCCGTTGAGGATTTCGAGCATGCGCTTCGGCGTGATCTGCCACGAGAAGCCCCAGCGGTCCTTGCACCAGCCGCACGGCCCTTCCTCGCCGCCATTGCCGACGATCGCGTTCCAGTAGCGATCCGTCTCTTCCGCGCTGCCGGTGTGGATCATGAAGCTCACCGCCTCGTTCGGCCTGAAGTTCGGGCCGCCGTTCAGCCCGAGAAAGCGCTGGCCGAGCACGGTGAACTCGACCGTCAGTTCCGGCCCTTGCCCGACGCCCGGCTTCGCGGATGCATGGCCCGCGCCGACATGGCTGTCGGGAAACGTGGCGGCGTAAAACTCCGCTGCTTCACGCGCATTGCCATCGAACCACAGGCAGGTGACGAGCTCCGCCATCGCACACTCCTTCGGGACCGTGAACAGTGCGCCGACGATATCACGCGCGCGCACGTCCGCGCACAGGCGGGACGACTTGCGCCAGCAATGCCTCATGCGAGTCGCGCAGCACATCGACGAACGCCGAAGCGAGACGCTCGCGCGGCCGATGCGGCGGAAACAGCAGATACATCGGAAAGCGCGGCGCGGGCACGAACGGGCGAATGGCGATCTCCGGCCCGCGAAAATCCCGCGCGACGATCGGATGCGCGAGCGTCACGCCCATGCCATGCCGCACCATCTCGCAGCACATCGCGGTGTATTGCGCTTCGATGGCGAGCACGCGCTTGACGCCCGCGCGCTGGAACACTTCGTCCATCACCGCGCGCGTGCCGTCGCCGTGACACAGCGAGATGAACGATTCGCCCTCCATGTCTTCCGGGCGGATGACGCGCTTCGCCGCGAGCCGGTGCTTCGCCGGCAGCACGCACACGGCGGCCACGGTCGACAACTCCTCGACTTCGCATTCTGACGCCTCGCTCACATACACCGCGACGCCCAGATCGCAGAACTGCGACGCCGTCCAGTGATTCACCGTGCCCGACGTGTTCACATGCAGCGACACGGTGACCTCCGGAAACAGCTCGACGAAGTGCTTGATCGCGTGCGGCACGAGCGTCATGCCCGCCGACGGCATCGCCGCGATGCGCAGACGGCCGCTGCCGAGATTGCGGATCTGCGCCGCCGCGTTCGCCAGTCCCTGCAAGCCGACGAACGCGCGCTCGACCTCGCGGAAGAACGCGGTGCCCTCGCTCGTCGGGATCAGGCGCACGCCGCTGCGCTGAAAGAGCTGCAGGCCCGTGTCGCGCTCCAGTTGTGAAATCAGACGGCTCACATTGGGCTGCGACGTGAAGAGCGCCTTGGCCGCCGCGGTCATCGAACCGGACACCATGACCGCGCGGAACGCCTCGATGTGCTTCAGGTTCATTGCGTGCTCATCCTCGTGTTTTCCCTATTCTGGTTGCGCCCGATCCATATCATCCCTGCATGGATAGGTATTTTATTCGTATTGGACGATATGTATCGGTGGCGCGACACTGCCTCTCATCGACGGGCAGACGAGCCCGCGCCCCACGTCCCGGAACTGGAGATCATCGTCATGAGAAGCGCGCTGCATCGCCGTCTGTTTGTCCTGTCCCGCACCGCTCTGGCAGGTTTCGTCATCACCGGCGCGCTCGCCGCTCACGCCGAAACGACGCTCTATGTCGCGAACGTCGGCGGCTCGAACGAGCAGCTCTATCGGCAGAAGATCATTCCGCCGTTCGAGAAGGCGCATGACGTGAAGATCGTCTACGTCGCGGGCAATTCCAGCGACACGCTCGCAAAACTCCAGGCGCAAAAGGGTCATCAGCAGATCAACGTCGCCGTGATGGACGACGGCCCCATGTATCAGGCGATGCAGATGAACCTGTGCGCGAAACTCGACGACGCGCCCATCATGAAAGACGTGTATCCGCTCGCGAAGCTCGGGCCGACTGCGGTCGGCGTCGGCATGGTCGCGACGGGCATCGGCTACAACGAGGAAGCGTTCAAGAAGGCCGGCCTGCCGCCGCCCGATTCGTGGAAGGTGCTCACCGACAAGCGCATCAAGGGCAAGCTCGGCGTGCCGCCGATCACCAATACCTACGGCCTGCACACGCTCGTGATGCTCGCGCGACTTTCGGGCGGCGGCGAGAAGAACATCGATCCGGGCTTCAAGGAAATGACGAAGGACGTCGCGCCCAACGTGCTCTCGTGGGCGCCGACGCCCGGCGAAATGGACGGCCAGATGCAGTCCGGCGACGTGATCCTCGCGCCCTACGGCAGCGGCCGCGCGGTGGCGCTGCAAAACACCGGCTTTCCGCTCAAGTTCATCTACCCGAAGGAAGGCGCGGTCGCGCTGCAAGTCGCGGCGTGCGCCATCGCGGAGAATGCGCAGCCCGCCTTGTCGCAGCAGTTCGTGCAGTACTTGCTGACGCCTGAAGTGCAGACGTTGCAGGCGCAGAACATCGGTCTCGGCCCGGTCAACAAGACGGTCAAGCTCACGCCCGAAGTCGCCGCGCGCGTGCCCTACGGTCCGGAGCAGATCGGCAAGCTCACCGCGATGGACTGGACCACGATCAACCAGCATCGCACCGAATGGACGGAACGCTGGAACCGCTCGGTCGAGCGCTAAGTCGGTCTGACGAAGGAGCAAAGCGCATGGCTTTCCTGACTCTGCAAGGCATATCGAAACGCTACGGCGATTTCACGGCGATCGAGATGCTCGATCTTTCGGTCGAGCGCGGCGAGTTGTTGTCGCTGCTCGGTCCGTCGGGCTGCGGCAAGACGACGACGCTGCAAATGGTCGCCGGCTTCGTCACGCCGACGACCGGCCGCATCCTGCTCGATGGCCGCGACATCACGAACGAGCGCCCGGAGAAACGCGGCATCGGCGTGGTGTTTCAAAGCTATGCGCTCTTTCCGCACATGACGGTGGCGGGCAACGTCGGCTTCGGGCTGGAGATGCGCAAGGTGAAGCGCAAGGAGCGCGAGGCGCGCGTCGAAGAGGCGCTCGCGCTCGTGCGTCTGAAGGGCCTCGGGCATCGCTATCCGAAGGAACTGTCGGGCGGCCAGCGGCAGCGCGTGGCGGTCGCACGCGCCATCGCGATGCAGCCCGAACTGCTGCTGCTCGACGAACCGATGTCCAATCTCGACGCCAAGCTGCGCGAGGAAATGCACATCGAGTTGCGCGCAATCCAGAAACGTCTGGGCATCACGACGATCCTCGTCACGCACGATCAGGTCGAAGCGATGACGATGAGCGACCGCATCGCGGTGATGCATCGCGGCGCGATCTCGCAACTGTCCACGCCTTACGACGCCTACGAGCGCCCCGCGACGCCGTTCGCCTCGACGTTTCTCGGGCGCACCAACACGTTCGCGGGCGAAGTGCGGCAACGCAATCCGCGCTGCGCGATCGTCGATGTCGCGGGCACGACGCTGCATGTGCCGCACGAAGGCCGTCACGTCGATGGCGCAGTGAACGTCTATATCCGTCCGGAAAAAGTGCACCTGGCGAATGGGAATGCGGGCGATGCGCGCATCAAAGGCCGCATCGCGACGCGCGTGTTCGTCGGCAATCAATGGCTGCTCGAAGTGGAAACCGCGCTCGGCAAGCTGCGCGTCGCGCAGCCGAATCACGGCGCGCCGCCGCCCGAGGAAGGCGACGAAGTGGGCCTCGACTGGACCGACGACGACCTGCGCGTGCTGACGCAAGACGGCAAGGAGACGATCCATGGCCACGCTTGACGACGCCCGTCCCGGCGCCGCGCCGTGGCTGCTGTCGGGACCGGCGCTGCTGCTGTTCATCGGCCTGTTGCTGGTGCCGCTTCTGCTCACGCTGATGCTGTCGTTCCGCGTGTTCAGCGACACGGCCGGCGTCACGGCGGCCTATACGCTCGGCAATTACTGGGAAGTGGTGAGCGACCCGTACTACGGCACGATCTTCCTGCGCACTGCCGGACTCGCCTTCGCCGTCACGCTGCTGTCGATCGTGCTCGGCGTGCCGGAGACCATCGTGCTCGCGCGCATGAAAAAGCCCTGGCAATCGCTGTGTCTTCTGATCGTGCTCGGGCCGCTGCTCATTTCCGTGGTCGTGCGCACGCTCGGCTGGCAGATCCTGCTCGGCAACAACGGCGTGCTCAACAACGTGTTGCAGGCGCTGCACATCACCGACGAACCGGTGCGCCTCGTCTTCACGATGACCGGCGTGATCATCGCGCTGACACACGTTCTGGTGCCGTTCATGGTGATGTCCGTCTGGGCGACGATGCAAAAGCTCGACCCGCAAGTGGAATGGGCCGGCCGCTCGCTCGGCGGCTCGCCGTTCGCGGTGTTCAGGCGTGTAGTGCTGCCGCAGATCATGCCGGGCGTGCTGTCGGGGTCGATCATCGTGTTCGCGCTGTCGGCGTCCGCGTTTGCGACGCCCGCGCTGATCGGCGGACGGCGTCTCAAGGTCGTCGCGACCGCCGCCTACGACGAGTTCCTCGGCACACTCAACTGGCCGCTCGGCGCGAGCATCGCGGTGCTGCTGCTGATCGCCAACGTCGCGATCGTGATGGGTTGCAGCCGTCTCGCCGAACGCCGCTTCCGGCATATCTTCGATTGAGCGGAGGACCAACATCATGAAAGAAAACGGCTGGCTCGGTCTCACGTTCAACGCGTGCTTTCTGAGCTTCATCCTCGCGCCGCTGGTCGTCGTGATGCTCGTCGCGTTCACCGACAAAGGCTTCATTTCGATGCCCTTCGATGGCGCATCGCTGCGCTGGTTCCACGCGATCATCGAGAACGGCGACATCGTCTCTGCGTTCTGGCTGTCGATCCGCCTCGCCTTCGCGGCGGCGACCATCGGCGTGCTGCTCGCGGTGCCCGCCGCGCTTGCCATCGCGCGCTATCGCTTTCCGGGTCGCGCGGCGCTCACGAGCTTCTTTCTCTCGCCGATGATGATTCCCGCCGTCGTGCTCGGCATCGCGTTCCTGCGCTTTCTGTCGCTGCTGCATCTGTCGGGATCATTCTGGTCGCTCGTCGCCGCGCACGTGATCATCGTGTTGCCGTATGCATTGCGGCTCGCGCTGTCATCGGCCATCGGGCTGGATCGCGATGCAGAGCGCGCAGCGCTGTCGTGTG
Source organism: Caballeronia arvi (assembly GCF_001544695.2). GTDB lineage: Bacteria > Pseudomonadota > Gammaproteobacteria > Burkholderiales > Burkholderiaceae > Caballeronia > Caballeronia arvi. The sequence goes on along the minus strand of NZ_FCOM02000008.1, from coordinate 228,431 downwards.
GCGCGAGCCGCTTCACCGCGTTTCGCCGCGTCGTGCTGCCGATGATCCGCACGGGCGTCGCGGGCGGCTGGGTCTTGTCGTTCATTCAAAGCTTCGACGAGCTGACGATGACCATCTTCGTCGCGACGCCTGGCACCACGACGCTGCCCGTCGCCATGTACAACCAGATCGCGCAGACGATCGATCCGCTGGTCGCCTCCGTCTCGGCGGTGCTGATCGTCGGTACGGTGTTGCTGATGATTCTGCTCGACCGCATGGTCGGACTGGATCGCATTCTGATCGGAGAAGCCCGATGACATCTTTAAGTCCCGACGTGCTGGTTCTGGGCGGCGGCCTCGTCGGTTCGGCAGTCGCTTACGGGCTCGCACGCGAAGGCGCGCGCGTGACCGTGCTCGACGAGGACGACGGCGGCTTTCGCGCCTCGCGCGGCAACTTCGGCCTCGTTTGGATACAGGGCAAGGGCTATGGATTGTCGCCGTATGCGACCTGGTCGCGCTCGTCGTCGACGCGCTGGCCCGCTTTCGCCGATGCGTTGCTGAGCGAAACGGGCATCGACGTGGCCTTGCGTCAGCCGGGCGGCTTCCAGTTCTGCTTCAACGACGACGAGCTCGCCGAGCGCAACAAGCGCCTCTCGACACTGCAAGCCGAGCTCGGCGACTACCCGTTTCAAATGCTCGATGCAAAGGAAGTTCGCGAGCGCATTCCGCAAGCCGGGCCTGCGGTTCTCGGCGCGAGCTATACGCCGATGGACGGCCACGTCAATCCGCTGAAGCTGCTGCGCGGCCTGCATGTCGCGATGCAGGCGCGTGGCGTGAAGCTCGTATCGGCCGAGCGCGCGGAACGCATCGTGCCGGAAGCGAATGGCTTCACGGTGCATGGCAAACGCGGAACATATCGCGCGGCGCGCGTCGTGCTCGCGGCGGGCCTCGGCAATCGCGCGCTCGCGCCGTTCGTCGGCCTGAATGCGCCTGTCGCGCCGAATCGCGGGCAAGTGCTGGTGAGCGAGCGCGTCGCGCCGTTTCTGCACTATCCGACGCTCAACGTGCGGCAGACCGACGAAGGCACCGTGCAGTTCGGCGATTCGATGGAGGAAGTCGGCTTCGACGATTTCACCACGACGCACGTGCTCGCCGATATCGCGCGTCGCGGCGTGCGCGCCTTTCCGATGCTGAAGCACGTGCGGCTCGTGCGCATGTGGGCCGCGTTGCGCGTCTACAGCCCCGACGGCTTTCCGATCTACGACCAGTCGGACAAGCATCCGGGCGCGTTCGTCGTCACCTGCCACAGCGGCGTGACGCTCGCCGCCGCGCATGCGCTGCGCGTCGCGCCGTGGATCATGGGCGCGCCGATGCCCGGCGAACTGCCGAACTTCTCCGCGCGCCGCTTCGAGAACGCACGAGAACTGACTCCCGCACATTGAGCTTGCCATGACAGTCCAATCGAACCACACGCTTTTCAGGCCGTTGAATGGTGCCGAAGCCGGCCATGTCGACATCTTTTTCAACGACGAAGCGCTCAGCGTGCCCGCCGGCCGTTCGGTGGCTGCGGCGCTCTTCGCGGCGGGCGTATCGCGCTTTCGTGCGACGCCCGTCTCCGGCGCGCCGCGTGCGCCCTACTGCATGATGGGCGCGTGCTTCGAATGCCTCGTCGAGATCGACGGCGTGCCGAGCCGCCAGAGCTGCATGGTCGAAGTGAAAGCCGGCATGCGCGTGCGCTCGCAGGAAGGCGCGCGCGATCTGCCGCCGTCGAATGCCGTCGATGCATCGCTGGAGAACGCACATGGCCGCTGATTTCGATTCCGTCGCAGTCGATGTGGTCGTGGTTGGCGCCGGTCCCGCCGGCATGAGTGCGGCCACACGCGCGGCGCGCGCGGGCCTTTCGACCGTGCTCATCGACGAACAGGACGCCGTGGGCGGGCAGATTTATCGCGCGATCGGCAAGGCAGACGCGCGTCGCCGTGAGATTCTCGGTCCGGACTACGCGGCGGGCGCAGATGTCGCGAAGGCGTTCGCCGCATCGGGCGCGCGTCACATCACGAATGCGAGCGTATGGCAGGTCACGCGCGAGCGCGGCGTCAACTATCTGAAGGACGGCAAGATCGGCGCGTTCGATGCCAAGCGCGTGATTCTCGCGAGTGGCGCGCTGGAGCGGCCGTTTCCGATTCCCGGCTGGACGCTGCCCGGCGTACTGACGGCGGGCGCGGCGCAGATCCTTTTGAAGAGCGCGGGCGAAGTGCCCGCCGCGCCGCCGATTCTCGCGGGCTGCGGGCCGCTGCTCTATCTGCTCGGCTGGCAATACGTGCGCGCTGGCGTGCCGATCCGCGCGCTCGTCGATACGACGCGTCACGAAGACCGCTGGCGCGCGAAGCGTCATCTGCTGTCGGCGCTGCGCGCGTGGCCGTTTTTGTCGAAGGGTTTGCAACTGATCCGCACGCTGCGCGAGGCGGGCGTACCGATCTTCGAAGCTGCCGACGATCTGCGCGTGGAATCGCGCGTCGGCTCGGATCAGGTCGAGCGCGCGGCGGCGCTCAGGTTCACGACGCAAGGCGTCGCGCATCGCATCGAAGCCGACGTGATTCTGCTGCATCAGGGCGTCGTGCCGAACACGCAGTTCACGCATGCGCTGCGGGCGTCGCATCGCTGGGACGATGCGCAACTGTGCTTCACCCCCAAAGTCGATGCGTGGGGCGAGCTCGACGTGCCCGGTATTTTCGTCGCGGGCGATGGCGCGGGCATCGGCGGCGCGCAGGCCGCGGCGTTGCAAGGCACGCTCGCGGGACTGGCTGCGGCGGCGCAGCTCGGCGCCATCGATCAGTCGGCTCGCGATGCCGAAGCCACGCCGCTGCGACGCGCGCTCGCGAACGTCATGCGCATCCGGCCGTTTCTCGACAGCCTCTATCGTCCGCGCGCGACCAATCGCATTCCGGGCGACGAGACCATCGTGTGCCGCTGCGAGGAAGTCACGGCGGGCGAGCTGCGCAAGTTCGTCGAACTGGGCTGCGTCGGGCCGAATCAGGCGAAATCGTTCGGACGCTGCGGCATGGGTCCGTGCCAGGGACGCATGTGCGGTCTCACGGTGACGGAAGTCATCGCGGATGCGCGGCGGGTCTCGCCCGCCGAAGTCGGCTATTACCGCATCCGTCCGCCGATCAAGCCGCTCACGCTCGGAGAACTCGCCGGTGAATGACGCGACTGACGTGCGGGAAGCGGATGTGCTCGTGGTCGGCGGCGGGCTGCACGGCACGAGCAGCGCGTTCCATCTCGCGCGGCGCGGCGCGAAAGTCATCGTGCTCGAAGCCGATTACGTCGCGCGTCATTCATCGGGCGTGAACGCGGGCGGCGTGCGCACGCTCGGTCGTCCTCTGCCGGAGATTCCGCTCGCGCTGATGTCGCGCGAAATATGGCACGGCATGAGCGATCTCATCGGCGAAGATGGCGGCTTCGTGCCTTCAGGTCAGTTGAAGATCGCCGAAACCGACGACGAACTCGACGCCTGCCGCAAGCGCGTCGCGCTGCTCGAAGCGCACGGCTTCACGCACGAGAAAGTGATCGACCGCGAGACCGTGCTCGAACTGGAGCCGGCGCTCGCGCGGCATGTGACGGGCGGCATCTGGGTCGAGCGCGATGGCTACGCGCTGCCGTATCGCACGACGACCGCCTTTCGGCTCGCCGCGCAAAGACTCGGCGCGCGCTTTCAGGAAGGCACGCCGGTGCAACGCATCGAACAGCGCGGCACGCGCTGGTTCGCGACGACGCCGCGCGGCACGTTCAGCGCGAAGCAGTTGCTCGTCACGGCGGGCGCGTGGTCGGGCGAGTTGGCGAAACAGGTGGGCGAGCCGGTGCCGGTTCATCCCGAAGGCCTGATGCTGATGGTCACGCATCGCGTCGCGCCGTTCTGCCGTGCGACGCTCGGCGCGACGGGCCGCCCGCTCTCGTTCAAGCAGTTCGATAACGGCACGGTGGTGATCGGCGGAAAGCTGATCGGCATTGCGGATCTCGCGAATCGTCACGGCGAAGTGGATTTCGTGCGTCTCGTGAAGAGCGCGCGCACCGTCACCGATCTGTTTCCGCATTTGCGCCACCTCGGCGTGAATCGCGCATGGGCGGGCGTCGAAGCTTTTACCGAAGATGAATTGCCGGTGATATCGGCGAGCCGCAAGGCATCGGATCTGTATTACTCGTTCGGCTATTGCGGCAGCGGCTTTCAGCTCGGGCCGGGTTGCGGCAAGCTCGTGTCGGAACTGATGCTCGATGGCGCGCCGTCGATTTCACTCGATGCGTTCGCCGTCGATCGCTTTTCGCGCGATGCGGTTTCTGTTGCGGACGCATCGCAGTTGATTACGCATTGAACACACTTTTTCCGGAGGGAATTTTATGAGCGATATCGTTCGCATCGACACTAATCAACGTATGAGCCGCGTCGTGAAGGCGGCAGGGCTCGTGTTCATCGGCGGGCAAACATCGGCCGATCAGACGCCCGATGTGAAACTGCAAACAGCGAAAGTGCTCGAGAAAATCGACGGCTTTCTCGACAAGGCGGGCATCGATAAAACGCAGCTGGTGTCGGCGCAAGTGTGGCTTGCGGATATCGATCGGGATTTTGCGGGGATGAATGAAGTGTGGGATGCGTGGGTGCCGCAAGGGTGCGCGCCCACGCGGGCGACGGTGCAGGCGAAACTCGCGTCGCCGGCGTTGCTGGTGGAGATTGCGGTGGTGGCGTTGGGGTGAGTGTAGTTTCGTCAATACAGTGATCCGAAGCATTTGCAAAATTAATGCAAGGCAAATTACTTCGAAGCCCGCTTTTCCAGTGGGCTTTTTTTGTTTTGAGGGGTTCTACAGATTGGTCGGATCGAGGGGCGCGCACGAAAGTCTTCCGTTTCCGATTTAATCTCGGCGCGTAAATGGATTTCTGTTGCGCATTGACATCCCTCTTCCCCGGCATCAGACTCCCGTCGTTAATTTTTCGACGCCCGACCGATGCCAACCTCCCAGCTCTCCGTCTACTTCTTCGCCCAGGCCGCCGTGATCGTGCTCGCGAGCCAGCTCGTCGGCCGGCTCGCGCAACGCGTCGGTCAGCCGCAAGTGGTCGGCGAAATGATCGCGGGCGTGCTGCTCGGCCCGTCGCTCTTCGGACTCCTGCTGCCGCAGTGGCAGCAGGCGCTTTTCCCCAAACCGACGATGGGCATGCTCTACGTCGCCGCGCAGCTCGGCATCGGGCTGTACATGTTTCTCGTCGGCACGGAATTCCGCGCGGATCACTTTCGCGCACGCGCGAAAAGTGCGATGAGCGTGTCGCTCGCCGGCATCGTCGCGCCGTTCGCTCTGGCGTTCGCGCTCACGCCCTGGCTGCTCTCTATCCCCGGCCTGTTCGGTGAGAAGGTGCGGCTCTACGAGGCGTCGCTGTTCCTCGGCGCCGCCATCGCCATCACCGCGTTTCCGATGCTCGCGCGCATCATCCACGAGCGCGGGCTCACCGGCACGCCGCTCGGCACGCTCGCACTGACCGCGGGCGCATGCGACGACGCCGCCGCCTGGTGCATCCTCGCCATCGTGCTCGCGAGCTTCGGCGGATCGTGGACGGGCGCGTATGCCGCGATCGGCGGCGGCGCGGCGTTCGCGCTCTTCATGATCTTCGCGGGCGGCAAGCTATTGCGCCGGCTCGCCGTCGGACTGAATCCGAACGCGCCGCTGCCGACCAGCGTGCTCGCCACGGTACTGGCGCTGTTCTCGCTCTGCGCGTTCGCGATGGACGCAATCGGCATTCACGCGGTCTTCGGCGGCTTTCTGCTCGGCGTCGCGCTTCCGCGCGGCCCGCTGACGACGAAGCTGCGCGACATGCTGCAACCCTTCGTCGTCGTGTTTCTGCTGCCGATGTTCTTCGCCTACTCCGGTCTCAACACGCGGCTCGACATGCTGATGGACCCGGCCATCCTCGTCGCCGCCGCCGCGATCCTGATCGCGTCGTTCGGCGGCAAGGGCATCGCGTGCTGGGCAGCCGCGCGCATGAACGGCGAGAATTCCGGCGACGCAATGGCGATCGGCGCGCTGATGAACGCGCGCGGCCTGATGGAGCTCATCATCATCAATATCGGTCTCGCGGCAGGCGTGATCCTGCCGGGACTCTTCTCGATCCTCGTGCTGATGGCCGTGCTCAGCACGCTGATGGCCACGCCGCTCTTCAACTGGATCGTGCGCCGCCAGTCCGCGCCGCACTCGGCCGTCGCGCGATAACGTCATCGCACGACAAAGCGCCGCGCGACCCGAATCGCACGGCGCCCGATATGACCGCTGACAACGTCGGCGTCAGCGTCGCATGAGGCCCATCACCAGCGTCACGAGGAAGATCACGAGGAAGATGAAGAACAGGATTTTCGCGATGCCCGCGGCCCCTGCCGCAATGCCGCCGAATCCGAGCGCGGCTGCAATGATCGCGATGATGAAAAAGACCAATGCGTAATACAACATGATGATTTCCCTCCCTGTGGATTGGGCCCGCGCGCCCCATGTGCGCGGACCGTAACCTGCCGGAAGCAAGCAGTATTCCTTACCGGATGGAGCAATGTTTTCTGCCGTGATATTCTTGGCCTCGTCCTGCATACGCCATCGCTCTGCTATTCAAGCGCGAGCGCGGATCACCCGCCTTTCACTGCCGTCAAGAAGACCCGTCGTCTGCCGTTAATTAAAAGAGGGACGCAAGTCTGAAAGGGCGCGGTGACGCTCGTTCGCGCGCTGTTCCGCGTTATCGAATGGTCATGCATCAAGGGCACCATTCCAGCGGAGCACTTCCCATAAAAGGGCCATGCTCGCATGGTTGACGATCTGCGGTTCAAGGTCGATCGCTTCGCCGTCTTGAGCATTCAAGCCACATGCGCGGGCATCCCACCACCGAAGCACACCGAAGCACCAAGAGACACGTTCGGATGCTTTTCTTCCGACGAAAGATTGAACGGTGCCGCGCGCGCGGCCCCATCGGGAAAAAATTGATGAAACCGGCAAGGAATTCGCTGCGGTCACGCTTTGGCCGTCATATCGCGTTGGTTGTGTTGTTGGCTGCACTCGTGGCGGGTGCGAGCTTCCTTCACTGGCGTCAGACGTCGCATCAGGCGGCGTCGCAATCCGCGGCGCTGTCGGGCGTCGCGAGTCAGATGCGTCACGACGCGTCGGCGTGGGCGCATCGGGAAAAAGATGCATCGGAAATGTTGACCGATATTCGCGAGCGCAATGTCGCGACGATCGGCGTCAGCCCCGACGCGATCCTCGTCTCCACGATCAAAGGCGAGAAGTATTACGTCGCCGACCACAACGGCGCGTTCTCGAATGCGCTATTGCTCGGCGAACTGAAGCCCGACGCGGCGACGCCGTATCAACTGGTCTGGCTGCCCGACGCCAACGTGCGCACGGGCTACGCGCGCTGGAGCGAAATGTTCGACCGTTCGCGCGATGCGCTGAGCCTCTTGCTGCCCTTGCTGATGGTCGGCGGCCTGCTTTGGTTCATGCGCCGTGAAATGCGTGGCGGCGCGCAACTGCTCGGCACGTCGCCGACGCTGCGTTTCGATGACGTCATCGGCGCCGGCGAAGCGAAGGCCGCGCTCAACGACGTCCGCGCCTGGCTCACCGAGCCTGCACAATTTACCGGCATGGGCGTGCGCGCGCCGTGCGGCATTCTGATGACGGGCGGGCCGGGCGTCGGCAAGACGCGGCTCGCGCAGGCGCTCGCGGGCGAATGCGGCGCGAACTTCATCGCGATTACGGGCAGTTATTTCAGCGCGAAGTATTACGGCGTCGGCATTCAGAAGGTGAAGCATCTGTTCGAGCTCGCGCGCAAGAACGCGCCGACGGTCATCTTCATCGACGAAGCCGACGGCCTCGGCAAGCGCACCGATACCGGCGGCGGCCCGGTCGAAGCGGAAAGCAACCGCATCATCAATCAACTGCTCGCGGAGATGGACGGCTTCGCGTCGAACGAAGGCGTGATCATCGTCGCGGCGACGAATCATCCGGACAATCTCGACGAAGCGCTGCGTCGTCCGGGCCGTTTCGACCGCACGGTGCAGGTGCGTCTGCCGAGCCTCGACGACCGCGCGGAAATCCTGCGCTTCTATGCGGCCAATCTGAAGACGAAAAGCGACGACATCGATTTCGATCAACTCGCGCGCCTGACGACGGGCCTCTCGCCGGCCACGCTATCGATGATCTGCAATCAGGCGGGTCTCGTCGCGCGCAAGGCGGGCGAGCGCCAGGTCGCGGCGAAACATTTCATGGAAGCGATCAAGATTGCGCGCATCGGCGATATCAACGGCGCGGAGCGCGCCTTGTCCGACGACGAACGCACGCGCATCGCCGTGCATGAAGCGGGTCATGGTCTCGTTGCGGCGCTGCTCGGTACGGGCGTGCTCGAAGAAGTGACCATTCTCCCGCGCGGCGGCGCGCTGGGTGTCGCGCTCATCACGAAGATGCAGGACAAGCATCTCTATCGCGAAACGGAATTGCGCAACGAGATTCAGGTGTTGCTCGGCGGCCGCAACGCGGAACTCCTGATGTTCGACGAAGCGTCGAGCGGCGCGGCAAGCGATCTACAGGAAGCGTCGCGGATCAGTCTCGACATGGTGTCGAAGTTCGGCTTCAACGCCGACGGCAATCTTTTCAGCCTCGCGTCGCTGCCGCAGCAGTACGCGGGCTTGCAGTTGAAGAACTCGATCGAGCACGCGAACACGCTGCTGCACGATCTGAGCGGCGCATGCTACGCGCTGTTGCAGGCGAATAAGCCGGTGCTGCGCGCGATCGCCAACGAGTTGCTCGAATCGGAAACGGTGCCGGGCGAGACGGTCTATCGTCTGATCGAGGAACATGCCGCGGCTGTCGCGAAAGTGGAAGCCGTGACCGAAGTGCTGGCTGCCTGAAACCGGAGACATCGACATGCCTGATGCGTATCGCAGCAAAGGACTTTCCAGCGCGCTTTCGTATCAGGATCCGAAGGCCGCGTTCCGCTGGCTCGAAGCCGCTTTCGGTTTCGAGCCGATGTTCGTCATCCTCGATGCCGACGGCAATCTCGCGCACTCCGAGATGTCGTACGGCGATTCCGTCGTCATGATCGGCAGCGAATGGAGCGCGGATCACAAGAGCCCTCGCTCGGTGGACGGCAGGAACACGCAGTCGGTTCACGTGCAGCTCGCCGAGGGCGACGACATCGACGCGCATTGCGAGCATGCACGCGCGGCGGGCGCATCGATTCTCGCGGAGCCGCAGACGCAGTTCTACGGCGACCGGACGTATCGCGCGAAAGATCCCGAAGGGCATATCTGGACCTTCGGCGTCACCGTGCAGAAGATGACGCCCGAGCAATGGGACGCGGCGAGCGGCCTGACGACGCGCACGCGGCTCGATTGAGCGCAGTTCGCGCGCCGCTCAATCACCCAACGCCACGCCTTCGCGCCGCGGGTCCGCGCCGCCTGCCCACACCTTCCGTCCATTCTCGCGCGGCCTGCGCACGATCGCCTGCACGCCGCTCGTCATCTCGACTTCGGCGATCTGATGCCCGCGCGCTTTCAGCGCCTCGGCGAGCGCCGGCGTGACGAGTCCGCGCTCCAGTTCCGTCGGTCCGTTGCGGCTGCCGAAGTTGGCCATGCCGATGGCCGTCTGCACGTCCATGTTCCAGTCGAGCAGCGCGACGAGCGCTTTCGACACGTATTCGATGATCTGCGATCCGCCCGGCGAGCCGAGCGCGGCGACGAGCGCGCCGCTCTCGCGGTCGAACACGAGCGTCGGCGCCATTGAGGAGCGCGGACGTTTGCCAGGCTCGACACGATTCGCTATCGGCTTGCCGTTCTCCTCCGGCGTGAAGGAGAAGTCGGTGAGCTGATTGTTGAGCATGAAGCCGTGCACCATCAGATGCGAGCCGAAATACGACTCGATGGTCGTCGTCATCGAGATCGCGCCGCCGCGATCGTCGACCGCCACGATCTGCGATGTCGAGACGCGCATCGGCGATGTGTCCGGCGCGAACATCACCTTCGTGCCCTCGGGCACGCCGGGCTGTGCCTTGCCCATGCTGTTCCCGCCGATCAACGCGGCCCGCTCGCTCAGATAGCGCGGACTGATCAGCCCCGCGACATCGACCTCCACGAAGTCGGAATCGGCGACATAGAGACCGCGGTCGGCATACGCGAGCCGGTCGGCCTCTGCGATCACGTGCACCGCGTCGGGACTCGCTTCGAAAAGCGCGGGCGTGGTGACCGGATTCGGCCCGAGCGTCGCCAGCGCGTAGCGCGGGTCTTTCGTGCCGAGCGCCTGCGCAATGCCGAGAATCTGCGCGATCGCGATGCCGCCCGACGATGGCGGCGGCATGCCGCAGATTTTCCAGCGCTGATAATCGGTGCAGACGGGCGGACGTTCCTTCGCCTTGTATCGCGTGAGATCGGCTTCGGACAGGCTGCCGGGATTGGCGCTTCCGTTCACGGCGGCCACGACATCGCGGGCGATGGTCCCCGTGTACAACGCGCCCGGGCCCTCGTGCGCGATGCGCCGCAACGTCTTCGCGAGTTCGGGGTTGCGGATCACGGTGCCGACCGGCTTCGCGCTGCCTTGCTCATCGAGAAAATAGCGTGCCATCTCCGGCGATTTCGGCAGGAACTTGTCCGCCGCAACCTGGGTGTAGAGACGCTCGGAGACGGGGAAGCCCTTCTCCGACAGTTGAATCGCCGGCTCGAAGAGCGTCGCCCACGGCAAGCGGCCGTGCTTACGCCACGCGAGTTCGAGCACGCGCAGCGCGCCCGGCGTGCCCACCGAACGGCCGCCGATCTGCGCTTCGCTGAAGTCCATCGGCGTGCCATCGGGCCTGAGGAAGAGACGCCCGTTTGCGCCTTCGGGCGCGGTCTCGCGGCCATCGTAGGCCTGCACGCGCTTGCCGTCCCAGTACATGATGAACGCCCCGCCGCCGATGCCCGTCGCTTGCGGCTCGACGAGCGTCAGCACGGCCTGCATGGCGATAGCGGCATCGATAGCCGAGCCGCCCTTGCGCAGCATCCGGCGGCCGGCTTCGGTCGCGAGCGGATTTGCCGCGGCCGCCATGTGACGCCGCGCATAGTTCGTCGACAAGCCGCGCCGGTAGCCGGACGACACTTCGGGCGCGGGCGGCACGGCGGGCGGCAGCGCGGCGGGCGCGGAAGCAGCGACAGGCGGCGGTGCGGGAGCCGGCTCTACGGCTTGCTGCGATGTGCCGCATGCGCCCGACATCGCGGCGAGACAGGCGATCAACACGCCGCGCGATGCCTGCAGAACCCACGGCGCGGCAACAAGCTCACTCGTCCGTTTCATGCTCTCTCCTTTGCACTCCGGACGATTCGCTCGCGCGCGCGCCGGATCGATGGCAAATGTTTGCCACCAAAGATTAGACGCTTCTTCGATTTTGAAAAGGAGGATTTCGAGCGCCGCGTTCGTGGTCGAATGGAACGAACGGTCGATTTACTTAGCGATGCAGATTTTCGATGAGCGAATCAATACGCGTTGATGCTGCGCAGTCCCTTGAAGATCGTCGCGGCGATGATCCGCATATCCAGCGCGAACGACCAGTTCCCCAGATAGTACAAATCGTGAGCCACGCGCGCTTCCATCTTTTCTATTCTGTCCGTCTCGCCGCGAAAGCCGTTGACCTGCGCCCAGCCGGTGATGCCCGGCTTGATGCGATATCGATGGATATAGCCCGATACGACCTTTCGATAGAGATCGTCATGTTCCAGCGCGTGAGGACGCGGCCCTACCACGGACATGTCGCCGCGCAGCACGTTGAAGAATTGCGGCAGTTCGTCGAGACTCGTGCGGCGCAGGAACGCACCGACACGCGTCACGCGCGCATCGTTGCGCGTGGCCTGACTGAGCACGCCGGCCTCTTCGGTATGCATGCGCATCGAGCGAAACTTGTAGATGGTGAAGACGCGCCCATCCGCGCCTTTGCGCCGCTGCCTGAACAGGACGGGGCCGGGCGAACTGAGTTTCACCGCGATGGCGATAACGATCAAAAGCGGCGCGACGGCGCAAATCGCGGCGAGTGCGAAGAGCCGGTCGAAGACTTCCTTTTGCAGCAGCGCACGTTGCGAAAGCGGAGAAGCCACGAGATTGATCGCGGCGACGCCCAGCAGCTCGCTTACGTTGCTTTCGAAAAGCGCGAGACTGCGCACGTCGGGGATGAAGCGCACGTTGATGAGGTCTTCACGGAACTCGTTCACGAAGCGCAGGATGGTCCGGTCCTGCGACAAGGGCAACCCGAGCCACACTTCGGGCACACGCTGCTCGCGGACATGACTGACGAAGGCGTCGAAATCATCGAAGACGGGCACGCGCGCGGTCATCGGTACATCGGGCGAGGCGTTGAATACGGCGATCGTGCGAAAGCCCGAATGACTCGCGCGCTCGATTCGTCTCATGATCGATTCGCAATGCCTGCCGCTGCCGACGATCGCCACCTGATGAAAGTTCATGCCGGCGTGGCGCATGCGCCCGAGCACCGCATGCGTGGCAAGGCGCCCGCCGATCATGAGCACTACCGAGATCGCGGTCCAGTACGCGAACCACAAGCGCGAAACATGATCGAGCCGATGCAGCGAAAACATCAGCACGAGCACGCAGGCCTGCACGATCAGCCAGACGAACGACACGCGGCTCGCCAGCACGAGCTTGCTGCGTCCGCGCCATGACTCGTAGACACCGAACTCCGGAAACAGCAGCAGCGAAAACGCCGCAGCAAAAGCGGCGAACGGCATGTAATAGCCTGGCTCGGCAATGTGCTCGAATCGGATCCCCGACGCGATGGCCGCACCCCACACCACCATGACGACATCGAAAAGCCGTGCCAGCAATCCGTGAATATCGCGCATGTCCACCTCGATTCGAGAGCGCCGTAAGTGCGGTCAAACCTGCTATTCGTGTGATGGTTGCCTGCAATGGCGAGTCGCGCCCGATCAGGCCGATCAAGTGCTTTCTGAAACGCGTGCTTCACGTGACGCCGCTTGCGCGGCTCATCATCGGCGAAAGGAATGACGGTGACGTGAAGCAGACGATGCCCGGCGCATAGTTCAGTCGATTGACATCTCGACCCGCAGCACAGGCGCGAACATCCACTATAGATGGCATTCGGGACGTATGGTTCTCTTGATTGCATGAAGCCATACATCGTCATCGTTTGCGCGACGGAAAAAAAAGAAGGCGCATGCTCATGCACGCGCCTTCTCTCTATTCTCCTGTCTTATTCGATGCCAGAATCACTCATCGGCTAACGGCGCGTGTGAGGTCTCGCGGCTTGCAAGCATCGCGACGAGCGCAACGCCCGACGCCCCGACCAGATACCATGCCGGCGCGAGCTTGCTGCCCGTCGCACCGATGAGCCATGTCGCGACGAGCGGCGCGGTCCCGCCGAACAGCGCGTTCGCCGCGTTGAAGCAGAACGCGAAGCCGCTATAGCGCACGCGCGTCGGAAATATCTCCGAAAGAAAGCATGGCAGCGTGCCGTCGTTCATCGTGAGCAGCACGCCGAAGGCGACCTGGATCGCGACGATCATCGCGAAGCTCGCGCCCACGAGTCCCTTGAAAAGCGGCACCGTCAGCACCGCGAAGAGAATCGATGCGCCGATCAGCATCGACTTGCGTCCCACGCGGTCCGACAACGCGCCCATCACGAAGATCAGGCCGATGTACGCCGCAAGCGATATGGTCGCCGCAATGAACGAGGCCGTCTCGCTCATGCCCATTTCCGTGGAGAGATAGGTCGGCATATAGCTCAGCACGAGATAGAACGCCACCGCATTCAGGCACGTCGCACCGAAGGCGATCAACATGCGCCCGCGATGCTTCGACAGCAATTCGGCGATCGGTGCTTGCGCGGCATGATGGCTGCGCTCCATCGCCTTGAAGCGCGGCGTGTCCTCCAGCTTCACGCGGATATATCGTCCGATGAGCCCGAACGGCGCGGCAAGCAGGAACGGCAGACGCCAGCCGAACGACTGCAACTGCTCGCTCGTGAGCGCGGCATGCATCAGCGCGACCAGGATGGAGCCGAACAGCAGCCCCGCCGCCGTGCTCGCAGGCACGATGCTCGTATAGATGCCGCGCCGCTTGTCCGGCGCGTATTCGGCGAGAAATGCAGCCGCGCCCGCATATTCGCCCGAAGCGGAGAAGCCCTGCACCACGCGCACGAGCAGCAGAAGCGCCGGCGCGAGTACGCCTACTTGCGCATACGTCGGCAGCAAGGCAATCAGAAACGTCGAGCACGACATGATGAGAATCGAAAGCGACAGCGACGTGCGCCTGCCGATCCTGTCGCCCACGTGACCCCACACGATGCCGCCTATCGGCCGCACGATGAACGAGATCGCGAACACGCCGTAAGTGGCGAGCAGGCTCGTTGCGCCATCGGTCTTCGGAAAGAACACGACGGCGATGATCGTCGCCAGATAGCCATACGACGCATAGTCGAACCACTCGACGAAATTGCCGATGAAGCTCGCGCAAGCGGCACGCTTCAATAGCTTCGGGTCGACTTGCGTGCTCTCCTCATGCGATGCGCGAGGCATCGCAACCTGTGCACCTACCGCTCTTTCCGTGTTCATCCACTGTCTCCCGACATGATGATGCGATTTCGTACCGTCCAACGGCCGCGCCGCCGGTTCGGGCATCGCGCGTTCAAGCCGCGATGAAGTGAATGGTAGGAGCCTCGCGTGTTCGAACATTTCCCGAATCGACGCCAAAATTCCCGTTTTCGACATCGAGGGTTAACCACGAACAGGCGCTTCTTCGTGTTCTTTAAAGCGCCTTTTGATAGCGTCGGCGATCGGCTATCGGCGAGATATGGAATTGCGCCTTGTAGCGCGTCGAAAAGTGAGTGAGCGACGTGAAGCCGGTCCGTGTGCAGACGTCTTCGAGCGAGCGCGCGGTGCGGTACAGCAACTGCCGCGCACGCAGCAGCCGTATTTCGAGGTAGGCCTGCGCGGGCGTCTTGCCGAGGCGCTCGTGGAACCATCGTTCGAGCTGGCGTTGCGACACCTTCACGAATGCCGCGATCTCCGCGATGCTGAGCGTCTCCTCGATATTGCTTTCCATGACTTGCAACGCTTCATCGAGCTGGGCGTGGGCATCGCCGATGTATTGCCTGAGCGACGTCACTTGCCGCTCTTCATGACCACGCCGCTCCGCGACGAGCAATTCGAGCACGCGCGCGGCGAGCGCGGCGCTGCCGGGCGGCAGCGCGAGCAGATGCACCATCAGATCGAGCGGCGCCACGCCGCCACTGCATGTGTAGCGGTCGCGATCCACTTCGTAGAGCCGGTTAGACACGGTGAGCTTCGGAAACTGTTCGAGTAGCGTGTCCTGATCTTCCCAGTGAATCGTGCAGCGATAGCCATTGAGCAGACCCGCGCGCGCGAGGAAATAGCTGCCCGTATCGAGGCCGCCGAGCGCGCTGCCGCGACGCGCCTGCAAGCGCAGCCAGTCCATAATCGCGCCGATGCCCTTGCGCGGAATCGGGTTCGGTCCGACGACGAAAACCGCGTCGAAGCCGCTGGCCTCGGGCATCGCGATATCGGGCAGCACGCGGATACCGTCGCTGGAGCGCACGACATCGCCATTGGCGCCGATCAGCGTGTATTCGTAGACCGTGCGCTCGACGAGCATATTCGCGGTGCGAAGCGGATCGACCGCAGCGCCGAGTGCGATCAGCGAGAAGTTCTCCAGAAGCAGAAAGCCGATTCGCATCACGCGCAGATCATGCAGGGCGGGATTGGCATGCTTTCTTTTTGGCATTGAAGGTCGATCGGAACGGTTGTGAGCTTCGACCGATCATAGCGTCAGGAGTCGCGAAGTTCGAAGGAGGCCATGCGATGGACAGGCACTGTCGGCTTCATGATCGGGAAATGCATGCGAAGGCGCGCCGAAACGAAGTGAACGGCACATGATCTGGCTCGCGAATACGATTCTCGTATTGCACGCGCTGATCGTGCTTTTCATCGTCGGCGGTTTGATCGCCATATGGATCGGCGCGGCATTGCGGCGAACGTGGGTTCGAAACCGCGCGTTTCGGACAATGCATATCGCGGCGATCGGTATCGTCGCGATGCTCGCGGTCGTCGACATTCCCTGCCCGCTCACCGTCATGGAAGATCGGCTGCGCGCCGGAGCGTCCGGCGCGCAAGGCTTCGTACAGCGCTGGGTCAGCGCGTTCCTTTATTTCGACTTTCCGGTCTGGGTGTTCACGCTCGCCTACGTGGCCTTCTTTATCGCGGTGGCCATCACGTGGCGGCGCATTCCGCCGCGATCATGAGCGCATGCCGATATCGCTTCGGCGAGTCAGAGCGACGAGCGCGAAAGATGGCCCGCCGGCTTGCTGCTGAATTTGCGGCTCACTTTCAACGCAAACAGCACCGGCTTCGACATGTGCGGACGCAGGATGGCGTGCTTGCGCACATAGCGCGGGACGCACCATTCCGAGCGCGTGCCGGCGTAGAAGAGCGCGGCGTGCCCTGCGCGCAGCGTGCGCGGTTCCTGGCCTTCGGCCGTGATGATCACTTCGCCTTCGATCACGTAGATCGTTTCGTCTTCGTGGAAATACCAGTTGAAGCGGCCGGCCGTGCAATCCCAGACCCATGACGTCGTCGTGGTGTCGAGGCTTTGTGACCAACGGCCGCTGCGTGCGACAGGATTGCCTTCGAGAATCCATGCCGGATCGATCGGATCTGGCTCGAGCAAGACATCGTCCAGACGGACTGACTCGAAAACGGGTGCTGTCATGGAGGCTCCTTTTTCCTTTCTTGTTGATCGATCGTTGTCGGAGCGATCAAGGCCGCTCCATGTTATGCCTTTCAAAGACATTACACCAATGAATTGGTTCAACGTCCAATTTGGCACCGGCGCGCAAACGTTTGCGTCGCGATGTCCACACGATAAAGATCGCGGATGGATGCAACGCATAATGAAAAGCACGCCACAATTGCAATTTATTTCGGATGTCGAAATAAAACGAACATGCGATTAAATCGCATTCAGGCGAACCATAAAGAATCGATGGCTGTTCCCCCGAAACAACAGCCGCTCCGTATTTTGTTCGCCAGCGCACCGATAAGGAAAATGGATAAAGGTCTAATCTGGCGAAACGTGCAACCAGAAGCTCAAGAAAATGCGCGACACAAAAATCAAGATCAGCCGCTCAGGGAAAGACGAGGTTGCCAGGAACGCTTATTGCGCAAGCGTCGCTGCGCCTCTCGGTGACTGGGAGCGCGGAGGCAACTCATGACGCCGATCGTCTTCGGTGGGCGCTTCGGATGGCTTCATGCCGGCGAAGGAAAACACGGCGTCGTACTGTGCAATCCTTTCGGACATGAAGAGGCGTGGGGCCACAAGGCCATGCGTTATCTGGCCGAAGAATTGTCCCGGCGCAATATCCCAGCCTTGCGTTTCGACTATCTCGCGACCGGCGATTCTGTCGGCGTCGATCACGAAGGCGAGCGGCTCGACGGCTTCGTCGCGGATATCGGCGCGGCCATCGAATGCCTGCGCAAACGAACGGATGTATTCACGGTGACGCTATGCGGCGTGCGTCTCGGCGCGACGCTCGCAACGCTCGCATCGAATCATCCGCTGGTGGATTCGCTCGCCTTGCTGGCGCCGGTGATGAATGGACGCCGCTATCTGCGAGAACTCACGGCATTGCGCAAGACGTGGGTGGAGAATGTGCCCGTCGTCGTGCGCGCCGCGCAGATCGATTCGCCTTATCACGTGCTCGGGCAGGTTTATAGCGATGCGTTCCGTAATCGCCTGAACAGCCTCGATCTCAGCAAGGCCATGAGCCGTCAGTCCGCGATGCCGCGACGCGTGTTCGTCGCCGATCCGTTGCCGGGCGCGAGCCAGGCGCTATTCACTGCGCTGCACGATCGCAATGTCGAAGTCCATGCGGATAGCTTCGACGACTATTTCGACTTCATGCAGGAGACGGCGTCGTCGACATTGCCGCGGAAGACGCTCGAGCGAACCGCGGAATGGATCGCGGAAAGCGCGAGCGAAAGCCACTGCGGCGACCTCACGCACGTTCGGACCAGAAAGGCCACGCGGCCGAACATGAGCGACGACGCGATCATCGAAACACCGGAGGCCATCGAGCGGCCGGTGATCTTCGGCGCGGCGGGTCTCTTCGGCATCTTGTGCGAGCCGCGCGGCCGGCTCGCGGGCGGTCCGGTCATCGTGATCACGAATACCGCGGGCAGCGTGCATCACGGCGACAGCCGTCTTTCCGTGCGGATCGCGCGCGACATGGCGCGGCGCGGCATTGCGTCGTTGCGCCTCGATGCACGCGGCATCGGCGACAGCCCCGCACGCGCACCGGACGGCACGTTCGAAGCGACGGCGTCGATCCATGCGCAGACTACGGTCGAGGATGTCGCGACCGCGGCCGCATGGCTCAAGCGCAAGGGCTACGACACGGTCGTCATGTTCGGCATTTGCTCGGGCGCGTATAGCGCGGTGCGTGCATCGCTCGTCGAGCCGGCGATCGGGGCCGTCATCGCGGTGAACCTTCAAGGCTTCCACATTCCGGAAAGACTGACCTTGCAGGAGCTCAGGGCCCGCAGACGCAATACTATGGCGCGTCTCGGTCCGGCCATCCTCAAGCCGGGGAAGTGGTGGCTGGTGCTGAGCGGCAAACGCGGTCTGAAGCCCATCATCAAGGCCTTCGTGTCTCATGCCGCAGCGCGTCTGCATTCGCAAGTGGCGGGCGTGTCGCGCGGCAAGCCCGGCAACACCGACGAGAAATCGCCCACGCATCCGCACGAAGTCGTTCACGCGCTCGAACGCAAAGGCGTGCGCACGCTGCTCGTGTACGGCGCGGGCGACGAAGGTCTCGAACTGCTCAACGCGCATTTCGGCAGGCACGGCAAAAAGCTGTCGCGTCTGACGAGAGTGAAGGCCGCCGTTTGCACGGATGTCGATCACGCGGTCTACGACACGCGAGCATTCACGAGCGTCATGGCGCTGTCCGAGACGTTCATCAGGGATCTGCATCCGGGAAGCGTGCCCGTCATGGAGACGGTTTCGCCTCTGGGAATGTCGCAGCAGATGTGAGGAGACCGGCGAAGTCCGATAAGAAGAAGCGATCGCGGACTGCTCGTGCGTAACAGCGCGATGCAGTCCGCGATTACTTTGGGCCGGCCTGTCTTTCATCACCCGACTATCTTCCGCCTGCTGTCATTCGAGAGCCGACACACTAACTCGGCGCAGCGTCATTCAAATCGACCGCGATATGCGCGCATCCCGCGAATATCGCTTTTCGATCAACACACTGGATTAACCGAACGGATCTTCTATAGGTGCTTGGCACGGCCCTCGCATATGTAGCTGCGAGCGCAACGATTGGTGCTCACCCCAACCCAACCACTTAGGAGATTCATCATGTTGAAAATCGACAACCTGGCCGTTGCCAAAGAACTCGACCGTGAAGAAATGGGCGCCATCGTCGGCGGCTCGAGCATCTTCCAGAACAACGGCGTCAACGCCAACTACAACGGCGGCTTCTCGTTCGCCAGCCCGCAGACCAACATCGCTCCGGTGACGCAAGTCGACGCTTCGACGCACACGGACGTCGACGTGAAGAACATCACGAAGTCGCTCGACGCCGTCGGCAGCCTGCTCGGTGGTGTGAAGCTGTAAGCAGCGCCCGCGAAGGGAGAGGGCACAACGGTGCTGCCTTCTCCCCTTCTCTTCTGACGGCTTATCGCTCCGTCGGCCATCGCGTGCAACGCGCGGATCGAAGTTCGGCCAGTTCAATTCCCACGCAACGCATCTAAGGGCAATCGCTTAGTTGACAGCCGCTTTTTTGAACCTCTACACTGCATACATCGCTGCACACAACAAAGTACGCAGATTTGTGTGGTACAGATTTATCCTTTTTGGGAGTTCACATGGCTCAGTCGTCCCGTTCGATTCGTCGTGCTCTTGCTTGTCTCGCCTTTGCCGGACTCGCCGTCGCCCAGACTCCGGCTCGCGCCGAAGACACCGGCGCGTGGCAAAGCGTGAAAAAGGCAGGCGTGCTCCGTTGCGGCGCCGCGGTCGCGCCGCCGTATGTGATGCGCGATCCTAAAACCGGCGAGTACAGCGGCTTCTTCTCGGATCTATGTCGCAACTTCGGCCAAAACGTGCTGAAGGTGAAAGTCGAATTCGTCGATACGACCTGGGACAACATCGTCGCCGGATTGCAGTCGGACAAGTGGGACGTGTCGATGGCGCTGAACCAGACGCCCGAGCGCGAGAAAGCGGTCTCGTTCTCGGCGCCCGCGACGGACTACAACGTGTCCTTCGTCTATAACAAGCACAACCCGAAGGTCCCGCAAGGCGCGCACGCCATCGCCGACATCGACAAGCCGGGTGTGACCGTCGCGGTCATGTCGGGTACGGCCCAGGACAAGGTGATTTCGGCGACATTCAAGCAAGCGCGCATCATGCGCCTGCCGGGCAACGACGAAACGCGTCTCGCGCTCATGTCAAAACGCGCCGATCTGCTCGCCGATGCCAACATCACCAACATGCTGCTGACGGAAGCGCATCCCGACTGGGCCGCGACCGTTCAGCCGACGCCGCCGCTCGCGCAACAGCAGGTCGCGTTCGCCGTGCGCAAGGAAACGCCCGCCGCCGACATCGCGCTGCTCAACGATTAC
The DNA here is from genome assembly GCF_001544695.2 of Caballeronia arvi. GTDB lineage: Bacteria > Pseudomonadota > Gammaproteobacteria > Burkholderiales > Burkholderiaceae > Caballeronia > Caballeronia arvi. Next base: position 207,751 of record NZ_FCOM02000008.1, on the reverse strand, counting down.
GTCGGTGCGCAGGTCAAATCGGGCGCGGTCGACAAGCTCATCAAGACATCCGTGCAGGCCATGCTGGTCGCGAACAAGTAATGTGACCCGCCGACGGGCGCTGCGAAGCGCCATCGTCATGCAGGATACCTAATCACATTACCCGATGGAGAGACCATGCTGTCATCTCAAGCCATGATCGCGTCACAGGAACACGCACACGCCGCCGCGCCGGATATTTTCGATGTCTCGCCCGCCACATCCGGCGAGTTCGTGCAGCTCAGGGACGTGTGCAAGTCGTATGGCGAGAACCTGGTCGTCATGGATCATATGAACCTCGACATGCGCGAGGACGACCGTCTCGTCATCATCGGGCCGAGCGGCAGCGGAAAGAGCTCGCTCCTGCGCGTGATGATGGGTCTGGAGGGCATTCAGGCCGGGCAGATCGGCTTTCAGGGCAAGCCGTATATCTTCGGCGCCGACGCGGGACGCGCGAAACCCATCGACGTCAAGCTGCAAAAGCAGATCGGCATGGTGTTTCAGCACTACACGCTGTTCCCGCATCTGTCCGTGCTCGGCAACCTGATCCTCGCGCCGATGAAAGTGGGCGGACTTTCGAAGGCCGAAGCGACGGAGCGCGCGCGCAAGTATCTCGCGCGCCTCGGGCTCGAAAGCAAGCTGCACGCTTATCCGAGCCAGCTTTCCGGCGGCCAGAAACAACGCGTCGCGATCGCGCGGGCGCTGATGCTCGAACCGAAGCTGATGCTCTTCGACGAAGTCACATCGGCGCTGGATCCCGAGATGGTGATCGAAGTGCAGAACGTGATGCTCCAGCTCGCCGAACAGCAGATGGCGATGATCATCGTCACGCACGACATGCATTTCGCCCGCGATATCGCGACGCGTGTGGTGTTTTGCGCGGGCGGCAAGATCGTCGAGCAAGGCGCGCCCGCCGACATGTTCAAGTGCCCGAAACAGGCCCGCACGCGCGACTTCCTCGAGAAAGTGCTGCATCTGGACTAAGGCCGAACATGAACTATCACTTCGATTTCCGCTTTCTCGAAGGCAGCTTCGGCGCCCTGCTCGACGGCCTCAAGGTCACGATCGAACTGGCCGTGCTGTCGAACGTCATGGGTCTCGTGCTCGGCTTTCTGCTCTGTCTTCTCGCGATGAGCCGCCTGACGTTCGTGCGCTGGCCGGCGCAGCTCTTCATCGAATTCTTCCGCTGCACGCCGGCGCTCTTGCAGATCGTCTGGTTCTTCTACTGCATCCCGATCATGGTCGATGTCTTCATCGATCCGATCACGATGGGCGTGCTCGCGCTCGGGCTCAATCTGACCGCCTTCAATGCGGAAGCGTATCGCGCGGGCGTTCAGGCGGTGCCGAAGGAACATCTCGATGCGTGTGTCGCGCTCGGCCTCAAGCCCTGGCAGCGCACCGTCTACGTGGTGCTTCCGCAAGCGCTGCGCAGCGCGATGCCCGTGCTCATGACCAACGGCATTGGCAGCCTGCAGCAGAGCGCGCTCGTCGCCATCGTCGCGGTTGCTGACCTGATGTACGTCGGCAAGAGTCTCGCGACCGAAGCGTACCGGCCGCTCGAAACCTATACGGTCGTCGCGCTGATCTATTTCGCGCTGTCGCTGCCGGTCGCGAAGCTCGTCCACGCGATCGAGCGCCGGCAAGACCTTGCGATCAAGCGTTGAGGAGACGGACATGCATCTCGACTTTTCCGCCGTATTTCCCTACTGGCTCGTGTTGCTCAAGGGACTCGCGCTGACCATCGCGTTCACGAGCAGTTGCGCCGTGATCGGCAGTCTCGCCGGCTTCGTGCTGAGCCTGTTGCGCATGTCGCCATCGCGCTGGATGAAAGCCGCAACCACGCTCTACGTGGAGTTCTTTCGCGGCACGCCGCTGCTCATCCAGCTTTTCTGGGTCTTCTTCTGTTTTCCCGTGGTCTTTCGCATTCCGGTTCCGCCGTATGTATCCGTCGTGATTTCGCTGACGCTCTATATGGCCGCCATCACGAGCGAAACGTTTCGCGGCGCGCTCAAATCGATCTCTGCCGAGCAGCACGACGCGTGCATCGCGCTGAGCCTTTCGCCGTACGCGAAGATTCTCTACGTGATCTTTCCGCAAGCGCTCTTGCGCTCGGTTCCGCCGCTGCTCTCCAACTTCGTCAGCCTGTTCAAGGAAAGCGCGCTGATCTCGTCGGTGGGTGTCGCGGATCTGATGTTCGTCGGCCAGAACATCTCGACCAGCACGGCGAAGCCGGTCGAGTTCCTGACGACGGTCGCCATCATTTACTTCGTCGTCGCGTTTCCGCTCACACGTCTCGTCGGCGTGGTCGAGTCTCGATTCCTCAGGCGCTTCGCCTAGTCATCCTTATTAATTATTCGTCATCTATTGGAGCAACTCATGCAGATGAAAGGCATTCTTCCCGCACTCGTCACGCCGTTCAACGCAGCCGGCGCGGTCGATCACGACACGCTCGCGAACATCCTCGAATTCCAGCTCAAAGCGGGCGTCAAAGGCTTCGTGCCGCTCGGCTCGACGGGCGAGTATTACGCGCTCACGCACGACGAGCGCCGCGCCATTCTGAAGACGGTGCGCGAAGTCGTCGGCAAGCGCGGCGTGCTGATCGGCGGCGCGAACGGATCGTGCACGCGCGAAGTCATCGAACAGACGCAACTGGTGCGCGACGCCGGATACGAGACGGTTCTCATCGCGCCGCCGTATTACGCGCTGCCGTCGCAACAGGAACTGATCGGCCATTACGAAGCGATTCTCGCGGCCGTGCCGGATGTCGATATCGTGCTGTACAACTATCCCGTGCGTACGAACGTCGAAGTCGGCTTCGAAGTGCTCGAAGCGTTCAAGGACAATCCGCGCGTCGTCGGCATCAAGGAAAGCAGCGGCAATCTGCTGCGTGCGATCGAAATCGGCGAGAAGTACAAGGACCACTATCAGCTCTCGTGCGGCTCCGACGACCAGGCGCTCGACTTCTTCCTGTGGGGCGCGTCGAGCTGGATCTGCGGGCCGGCGAACTGCTTCGTGAAGCAGGTCGTCGATTTCTACGACAAGTTCACCGCCGGCGACATTCGCGGCGCGCAGAACGTGATGCGCTCGCTGTTCCCCGTCATGGCGACGATGGAAGCCGGCAAGTTCGTGCAGAAAGTGAAGTACGGCTGCGAGCTCGCGGGCTTCAAGGTGGGCAACGCACGCATGCCGCTGCAACCGCTGACCGATGAAGAAAAAGCCGCGTTCCGCGCGGTGTTCGAAGCGGCGCAGGCTTGATGCAATGGGTATCAGCCTTGTCGATCGTTCAGCTTACGGGAGTGTGAATTGAACGCCGTCCCTCGCGAACTCTCCGCGCACGCGCCACGCCCTGCCAGCCGGGAATCCGCCGTGGTGATCGGCGGCGGCATCGTCGGCATTTGCTGCGCGCTCTATCTGCAACGCGGCGGGTTTGCCGTCACGCTGATCGACCCCGCCGCGCCCGGCGACAGCACGGCCAAATGGAGCTGCGGACAGATGGCGGTGGGCGAGGTCATTCCGCTGTCGAAGCCCGGCATCCTGCTGAAAATCCCCGGCTGGCTGATGGACCGGAAAGGCCCGCTCGCGCTGCGTCCGGGCGCGTTGCCGGGCATCGTTCCGTGGTTCGTGCGCTTTCTCATGAGCGCGCGGCACGCGAAGATCGTCGAGATCGCCCAGTCGCTGGCCACGCTCACGCACGATGTCTACGCCGACTACGCGCCGCTGCTCGACGCTTGCGACGACAAGACGCTGCTCGGCGACAGTCCCATCCTCGAAGTATTCGATAATGCCAGCGCGCTGGTTCACGAAGCGCCGCATCTGGCGCTGCGCGAATCGCTCGGCTTCAGGGCGCAGCGGCTGAACGCGAAGGACATCGGCGATCTCGAACCGGCGCTCGCGGGCAAGTTCGCGCACGGCCTGATGTTCGACGACTGGCGGGCCGTCAAGGACACGATGGGCTTTCTCGCCGCGCTCACCGACAGCTTCATCGCGCAAGGCGGGCGCCGTGTGCAGACGGAAGCGCGCCGTATCGACGAATCGGCGGGACAGGCCACCGGCGTCACGCTCGCGAGCGGCGAGCGCATCGCAGCGCGGCATGTCGTCGTGGCCGCGGGCACCGGCGCTCGGCGCTTCTTCGATGCGCTCGGCGTGCGCGTGCCGCTCGAAGGCATCGCGGGCTATCAGGCCGTGGTTGCGGACCCCGGCGTCGAGATCCGCCATTCGATCATCTATGCCGACGGCGGCTTCTGCTTCACGCCGATGACCCGCGGCCTGCAGATCGGCGGCACGATCGAATTCGCAGGTCGCAACGCGAAGCCGGACTTCAGGCGCGCGGACATCATTCTGGAAAAGGCTAAGCGCGTATTGCCCGACATGCGTACATCGCAGGTCGAGTATGGCGTCGGCTATCGGCCCTTTCTGCCGGATACGAAGCCTGTTATCGACCGCTCGCGCAGACTGAGCAATGTCTACATGGCGTTCGGTCACGGCCAGCTCGGCCTCACGCTCGGCGCGACCACCGGAAGGCTCATCGCGGACATGGCCGCGGGCCGCGCCACCCGGCAAAACCTCGAACCGTTCAGCGCGTATCGCTTCTCCTGACGAGACGAATTTATGAAATCATACGGACAACTTTTCATCGGCGGCCGATGGGTCGCGCCCATCCACAACGGCCGCTTCGACACCATCGATCCGGCGAGCGAGGAAGTCATTGCGAGCGTGGCCGCAGCGACCGCCGAAGATATCGACATCGCGGTGAAGGCCGCACGCAAAGCCTTCGACGAAGGCCCGTGGCCGCGCATGCGCGGGGCTGAGCGCGCGGCTGTGCTGCGCCGCATCGGCAAGGGCATTCGCGACCGGCTTCAGGCGCTCGCCGAAATCGAAGTGCGCGACAACGGCAAGCCGCTTCCCGAAGCGCTCTGGGATCTCGGCGACGCCGCCGGATGCTTCGAGTTCTATGCGGGCCTCGCGGAGAAGTTCGACGACAGCGCCGAGACGCCCGTCGCGCTGCCGGACGCGCGCTTCAGTTCGGTGGCGCGCAAGGAACCGGTCGGCGTCGCGGGCGCAGTCATCCCGTGGAATTTCCCGATGCTGATGGCCGCCTGGAAGGTCGCGCCCGCACTGGCGGCCGGCTGCACGATGGTCCTCAAGCCCTCGGAGCTCACGCCGCTGACGGCGCTCGAACTCGCCGATATCGCCGCGAACGCGGACCTTCCGCCGGGCGTGCTCAATGTCGTGACGGGTCTCGGCAAGGACGCGGGCGCGCCCTTGAGCGAGCATCCGGGCATCGACAAACTCGCGTTCACGGGCAGCGTGCCCACCGGCAGCCGCATCATGCAGGCCGCCGCGCGCGACATCAAGAACGTGAGCCTCGAACTGGGCGGCAAGTCGCCGTTCATCGTATTCGACGACAGCGAGATCGACGCCGCCGTCGAATGGATCATGTTCGGCATCTTCTGGAATCAGGGCGAAGTGTGTTCGGCCACGTCGCGCGTGCTCGTGCAGCGCGGCATTTACGATCGCCTGCTCGAACGGCTGGAAGAGGAAACGCGCAAAATCAGCATTGGCAATGGATTGAAGGACGGCGTGCTGCTCGGGCCGCTCGCCAGCAAGGGACAATTCGACAAGGTGCGCGAAGCCGTCGAACGCGGCGTGAGCGAAGGTGCGCGGCTCGTTGCGGGCGGCACGCGGCCCGCGCATCTGGACAAGGGCTACTTTCTGGAACCCGCGATCTTCGCCGATGTACCGGTCGACAGCTGGATCTGGAACGAGGAAATTTTCGGGCCGGTCGTGTGCATTCGCCCGTTCGACGACGAAGCCGAAGCCGTGCGTTCGGCGAACGATTCGCGCTTCGGCCTCGCCGCCGCGGTGATGTCGCGCGATACGGCACGTTGCGAGCGTGTTGCGCGTGCGTTGCGCGCGGGCATAGTCTGGATCAACTGCAGTCAGCCGACCTTCACCGAAGCGCCGTGGGGCGGCTACAAGCAAAGCGGCATCGGCCGCGAACTCGGCGAGTGGGGCTTGAACAACTATCTCGAGACCAAGCAGATCACGCGCTACGAAAGCGGCGAGCCGTGGGGCTGGTACATCAAATAAGGCCGGACGACATGCGCTGGAAGAAAACGCTTCAACTCGTCGACGTGCATTGCGAAGGCGAGATCGGCAAGGTCATCACGGCGGGCGTCGTCGGCATTCCGGGCGCGACCATGCTCGACAAGATGAACCACATCAACGAAGTCGATGACAGCCTGCGCCGCCTCGTGGTACTCGAACCGCGCGGCTGTCTGCAGATGTCGGTGAATCTGCTGCTGCCGCCGACGCGACCGGAAGCGCATGCCGGCTTCATCGTTCTGCAGGCCGACAAGGCGCATCCGATGTCCGGCAGCAACGCCATCTGCGTCGTCACCGCCCTGCTCGAGCTCGGCATGGTGGAGATGCGGGAGCCGGAAACGACCGTCGTGCTCGACACGCCCGCGGGTCTTGTCACCGCGCGCGCCGCCTGCCGCGACGGACGCTGTACGGGCGTCTCGCTCGACATGGTGCCGGCGTTCGTCGAGCATCTCGACGCCGCGATCGAGACCGCGCACTTCGGCACGATCAAGGCGGATATAGCGTTCGGCGGCGTCTATTACGCGCTCGTCGATGTCGATCAGATCGGGCTCACGATCGCACCGGAGAATGCGCGGGAGCTTGCCGAAGCGGGCGTCACGCTGAAGAACGTCATCAACGAGCAGATTCGCGTGCGGCATCCGCTCTATCCGGAGATCGATGAAGTCGCCTACGTGATGTTCCGCAACCGGCTCGGCGATGCGCTGTATCAGACCTGCACGACGCTGCCGCCAGGGCGCGTCGACCGCTCGCCGTGCGGCACGGGCAGCTCGGCGAATCTCGCGACGTTATCGGCGCGCGGACTCGCCGATACCGGCAGCCGGCTGACATCGCGTTCGGTCATCGGCGGCGAGTTCGCAGTCGAGATGCTGGGCAAGACGGAAATCGGCGGCCGGCCCGCGGTGCTGCCGCGCATCAGCGGACGCGCGTGGGTGTATGGATTTCAGCAGATCGGCGTCGATCCCGACGATCCGCTGGCCGCGGGTTTCATGCTGAGCGATACGTGGGGTTCGGGCTTTCCCACCGCCTGAGACGGAGTGCGCACGATGATAAACTCGAATTCGCGCCCATCCTTCCGGGCCCACGACGACGGCGGTGAAACGATGAGCAAAGCGACCACGGAGACCGAGGGCAGTGGCCGCCGGCATGGCGGACGATACATCTACGAGGAATTGCGCAAGCAGATTCTCACCTTGCAGCTGAAGCCGGGCGCGCCGCTCGACGAAGTCTCGCTCGCGGCGCAGTTCGGGCTCTCACGCTCGCCCGTGCGCGATGCGCTCGCGCGGCTCATCAGCGAAGGCCTCGTGACGATTCTCCCGAATCGCACGACGCTCGTCACGCCGTTCGAGATCGAAGAATTCCCGAAGTACATTTCGGCGCTGGACCTCATTCAGCGCGCCGTCACGCGCCTCGCGGCGCTGTATCGGACGGAAAGCGATCTCGCGCGCATCCGCAAGGCCGACGACACCTACATGAGGGCGATCGACAGCGGCGACTTCAACGCGATGTCCGAGACCAACAAGGGCTTGCACATGGCGATCGCACATGCGGCGAACAACCCGTATTTCATCGGCTATTACGAGCGGCTGCTCGGCGAAGGGCAGCGCCTGCTGCATCTGCATTTCGACTACACGGTGACATCGCCCTCGGCGACGAAGCTCGGACGCGACCACGCCGACATCATCGACGCCATCGCGCGCAAGGATGCCGACGCCGCCGAGCAGCTCGCCCATGAACACACGATGCTGTTCCAGAAGCGCTTCCTGGACTACATGCGCCAGAACATGACCGAGTCGATGGCGGTACTGTAGCCGTCTGTCTGTCCCGCACCGACACGTTCCCGCAATCCGTCTTTCGCCAGCCAACGAAGCAATGCCCCCGGCGATCCGCGAAATCGCCCGGGCATTGCGCATGCATCCTAAAATCACCTTCAAATTCAACGAGTTGGATTAACCGAATAGATCTTCCAGCCTCTCCTGGCACAGCCCTCGCATATGTAGCTGCGAGCGCAACGATTGGTGCTCATCCAACCGACCAGACACGCCAGGAGCTACATCATGCTGAAGATCGAAAACCTCGCCGTTAGCAAAGAACTCGACCGCGCCGAAATGGGCGCCATCGTCGGCGGCGCGAGCATCTTCCAGAACAACGGCGTCAACGCCAACGTCAACGGCGGCTTCTCGTTCGCCAGCCCGCAGACCAACGTCGCTCCCGTGACGCAAGTCGATGCCTCGCAACACCTCGACGTCGACGTGAAGAACATCACCAAGTCGCTGGCTTCGGTCGGCAGCCTGCTCGGCGGCGTGGCCGTCTGATCACCAAATCATTCATCCAGTCAAACCACACTCAGGAGACTCATCATGTTGAAGATCGAAAACCTCGCAGTCAGCAAAGAACTTGGCCGTGCTGAAATGGGCGCCATCGTCGGCGGCACGAGCATCTTCCAGAACAACGGCGTCAACGCCAACGTCAACGGCGGCTTCTCGTTCGCGAGCCCGCAGACCAACATCGCTCCGGTGACGCAAGTCGATGCCTCGCAGCACACCGACGTCGACGTGAAGAACATCACCAAGTCGCTGGCTGCGGTCGGCAGCCTGCTCGGCGGCGTGGCCCTCTGATCACCGATTCATCCATCCAGTCAGACCATTCAGGAGAAACATCATGTTGAAGATCAAAACCCTCGCCGTTAGCAAAGAACTCGACCGTGCGGAAATGGGCGCCATCGTCGGTGGCACGAGCATCTTCCAGAACAATGGCGTCAACGCCAATGTCAACGGCGGCTTCTCGTTCGCGAGCCCGCAAACCAACATCGCGCCGGTGACGCAAGTCGATGCCTCGACGCACACGAACGTCGATCTCACGAACGTCACGAAGACGCTCGCTTCGGTCGGCAGCCTGATCGAAGGCGCGAAGGTGTAAAGCTGCATCACCGAAGGCAGAAGGAACCGCGACGGTTCCTTCTGCCTTTTTTCACTGCTGCGATCCATTTTTTTGGCTGAGACGCGCCGCGCCTCGGCTTTTTGTCTTTGCTTCTTTCCAATCGGCCGCGCCGGATGCAAAGCACGCGCGTCGTCTTCGAATTTCCCATCACGGCTCATAACTGCGCACGCGGATCGACTGTTCGCGCGGTACCGACAGCGGCCATCACTCTGTTTTTCTTCGACCAACATCTCGACAGCGTATGGTCGTGATCGAATGCAATGACAACTTGGCATTCCATACAAATATCCGCTTGCAATCAATGCACTAGATGTACCGAACAGTCCTTCCAGCATCGCCTGGCACGCCCCTCGCATATGTAGCTGCGAGCGCAACGATTACTGCCCTCGACCAACCCACTACCCAGGTATCCAAGGAGCTACATCATGCTGAAGATCGAAAACCTCGCAGTTAGCAAAGAACTCGGCCGCGCTGAAATGGGCGCCATCGTCGGCGGCACGAGCATCTTCCAGAACAACGGCATCAACGCCAACGTCAACGGCGGCTTCTCGTTCGCCAGCCCGCAAACCAACATCGCGCCCGTGACGCAAGTCGATGCCTCGCAACACACCGACGTCGACGTGAAGAACATCACCAAGTCGCTCGCGTCGGTCGGCAGCCTGCTCGGCGGCGTGGCCCTCTGATCACCGATTCATTCATCCAGTCAAACCATTCAGGAGACTCATCATGTTGAAGATCGAAAACCTCGCAGTCAGCAAAGAACTCGGCCGCGCTGAAATGGGCGCCATCGTCGGCGGCACGAGCATCTTCCAGAACAACGGCGTCAACGCCAACCTCAACAGCGGCTTCTCGTTCGCCAGCCCGCAGATCAACGTCGCGCCGGTGACACAAGTCGATGCCTCGACGCACACGAACGTCGATCTCACGAACGTCACGAAGACGCTCGCTTCGGTCGGCAGCCTGATCGAAGGCGCGAAGGTGTAAAGCTGCATCACCGAAGGCAGAAGGAACCGCGACGGTTCCTTCTGCCTTTTTTCACTGCTGCGATTTTTTTGGCTGAGACGCGCCGCGTCTCGGCTTTTTGTCTTTGCTCCTTCCAATCGGCCGCGCTGGATGCAAAGCGCGCGCGTCGTCTTCGAACTTCCCCATCACGGCTCATAAGCGCGCACGCAGCTCGACTGTTCGCGCTGTACCGACAACGGCCGGCATTCTGTTTTTTATCGACCAACATCTCGACAGCGCATGGTGATCGTGAATTGCACTGAAAACTTCGCGTTCCATACAAATATCTATTTTCAATCAATGCACTAGATGTACCGAACGGTCCTTCCAGCACCACTTGGCACGCCCCTCGCATATGTAGCTGCGAGCGCAACGATTGCTGCCCTCGACCAACCCACTACCCAAGTATCCAAGGAGCTACATCATGTTGAAGATCGAAAACCTCGCAGTTAGCAAAGAACTCGGCCGCGCTGAAATGGGCGCCATCGTCGGCGGCACGAGCATCTTCCAAAACAACGGCATCAACGCCAACGTCAACGGCGGCTTCGCGTTCGCCAGCCCGCAGACCAACATCGCTCCCGTGACGCAAGTCGATGCCTCGCAGCACACCGATGTCGACGTGAAGAACATCACGAAGTCGCTCGCTTCGGTCGGCAGCCTGCTCGGCGGCGTGGCCCTCTGATCACCGATTCATTCATCCAGTCAAACCACACTCAGGAGACTCATCATGTTGAAGATCGAAAACCTCGCAGTCAGCAAAGAACTCGGCCGCGCTGAAATGGGCGCCATCGTCGGCGGCACGAGCATCTTTCAGAACAACGGCATCAACGCCAATGTCAACGGCGGCTTCGCGTTCGCCAGCCCGCAGACCAACATCGCTCCGGTGACGCAAGTCGATGCTTCGCAGCACACCGATGTCGACGTGAAGAACATCACCAAGTCGCTGGCTGCGGTCGGCAGCCTGCTCGGCGGCGTGGCCCTCTGATCACCGATTCATCCATCCAGTCACACCATTCAGGAGAAACATCATGTTGAAGATCAAAACCCTCGCAGTCAGCAAAGAACTCGACCGTGCGGAAATGAGCACTATCGCCGGCGGCACGAGCATCTTCCAGAACAACGGCATCAACGCCAACGTCAACGGCGGCTTCTCGTTCGCCAGCCCGCAGACCAATGTGGCTCCGGTGACGCAAGTGGATGCCTCGCAGCACACCGACGTCGATGTGAAGAACATCACCAAGTCGCTCGCGACGGTCGGCAGCCTGCTCGAAGGCGTGAAGCTCTGAGCCCTCGACCATCCATTCAAGTCATCAGGAGAAACATCATGTTGAAGATCGAAAACCTGGCAGTCAGCAAAGAACTCGGCCGCGCTGAAATGGGCGCCATCGTCGGCGGCGCGAGCATCTTCCAGAACAACGGGATCAACGCCAACTCGATTACCGGCTTCTCGTTCGCCAGCCCGCAGATCAACGTCGCGCCGGTGACTCAGGTCGACGCATCGCAGTACACGAAGGTCGACCTGACGAACGTCACGAAGTCGATCGACGCCATCGGCAGCCTGCTGCACGGCGTGAAGGCGTAAGGCAACATTGGCGACAGGAGAAGGAACGACTGCGCTTCCTTCTCCTCTCGCGATTCATCTCGGCGCTGGCATGACCGCCCGCGCATCAAATTCCCACCACGGTTATCATCGGTTTCCCTCCCGTCCGAGCGTGAAGCCATGAGCACTCTCCCTTATCGCAACGCCCTCATCATCGGCGCCGGTCCCGGCATCAGCGGCTCACTCACCCGGTGTCTGCGCGCAGAAAACATCCCGGTCGTCATCGCGGCACGCAACGTCGACAAGCTCTCGGCGCTCGTCGATGAAACCGGCGCCATCGCGCTGCCCGTCGATGCCACCGATGCCCGCGCAATGGAAACGCTCTTCGCCGAAACCGAAGCGCGCATCGGCACGCCGGAAGTCGTCATCTACAACGCGGGCGGACGCGTGCGCGGGCCCATCGCCGAACTCGATGCGGCGGAGGTCGAACAGGCCGTCGCCGTGACGGCGCTCGGCGCGTTCCATGCGGTGCAGCAGGCCGCGCGACGCATGATTCCCAAGTCCCACGGCGCGATCCTGCTGACGGGCGCGACCGCGGGCGTCAAGGGCTTCGCGCTGTCCGCGCCGTTCGCGATGGGCAAGTTCGCGTTGCGCGGCCTCGCGCAGAGCGCCGCGCGCGAGCTGATGCCGAAGGGCATTCATGTCGCGCACTTCGTCATCGATGGCGGCGTGCGCTCCGCTCAGCGCACCGATCCGCCGGACGCGCCCGACAGCACGCTCGACCCCGATGCGATCGCGCAGACGTATATCGACGTACTGCGCCAGCACCGCAGCGCGTGGACGTGGGAAATCGAACTGCGGCCGTGGGTCGAGAAGTTCTGACGTTCTTCGCGTCGTGGCGTAAATGCCTCCGAAACTGTCATTTCCGCCCATAGCTGACGCGCGCCGTTTTATCTAAAGTGGCTTCGATCCGTCCCACTCACAGGAGCCACAGTGACATCGACACCGACAGGCCTCGACCGCCCGATCTGGACCGCGCTGACGACGAGGCAGGCGCATCTCGGCTTCGGCGACGCCCTCGCGCGGCGCTTCCATCCCGACGTCGCGCCCTTCGCCGCGATCGCATCGGACACGCCGGACGCATGGCGCGCGCTTCAGGCGCTCATGGCGCCGCATGAGCAGGTCGCCCTCCTGTCGGCCGATGACGTGAAGGGCATCGATGCGTTGCAGACGAAGCGCGTCGGCACGATCCATCAGATGATCGCACCACGGCCCTTCACGCAAGGCTCGGACGATAACGACGTGATCCGCCTGAGCGAAGCCGACGCGGACGACATGCTCGCGCTGGTCCAGCGAACGAAGCCAGGCCCGTTCGGAAAGCGCACGCACGAAATGGGCGCGTACATCGGCATTCGCGAAAAGGGCGAACTCATCGCGATGGCGGGCGAGCGGATGTCCATCGACGGCTATGTGGAAATCAGCGCGGTCTGTGTGGACGAGCGCTGCCGCGGACGAGGCCTCGCCGGCCGGCTCATGAATATTTTGCGCGGTGAAATCGGGCGACGTGGCGAGACGCCGTTCCTGCACGTCTTCAGCCACAACGAGAGCGCGATCGCACTATACGAACGGCTCGGCTTCGAACTGCGCCACGCGTTCGTGCTCACGCAGGTCAGTCACGCAACCTGACGCGCATAACGCTTCGACGCGACGGACGGCAGCTCGCCGAACATGACGCGATAGTCGTGCGCGAAGCTGCTGAGATGCCAGAAGCCCCATGTGGTCGCGGCGGACGTCACCGAGTCGCCCAGCCGCAATTCACGGCGCACGTGATTGAGCCGCACCGCGCGAAGATACGCGATCGGATTCAGGTTCAGCGCGTCCTGAAACGCGTACTGCAAGGTTCTTCTGCTGATGCCGAGCTGGACGCACAATTCGGCGATGGACAGCGGACACGTCGACGCGTCCTGAAGCCGCTCCTGCACGGAATTGACGAGCGGCCAATACCTCGTCGGCCGCGTGTGCGAGTTCGCGGCTTCCGGCGACGACGCCGATATCACCTCCGATATCGCATAGAGAATCGTGCGTTCGAGCAATTCAATGCGGTCGTCGGTATCGGCCTGCTCGCCGGGCGCGGCCTGCGCTGCCGCTGCAAGCGTCTGCTTGAGAAGCTGGCGGAGATTGTCGGCGGCGTCGGCGGCCATCGGAATGAGTGGCGACATCGGGCGGCCGAGCAGCGATGCAGCGAGCACGCGCATCGGCTCCGAAGACAACCCGTCCGGCTCGATCTCGACATTCACGAGCACATGTCGGTCCGGCGAAAAGAACTCGAACTCCGGGCCGCTCGAAAAGACATGCAGGCTGTCGCGGCTGCTCTTCTCGCCGCACATTCGCGCGTGCCCTTCCAGTTCGAGCGGAACCGCCACGGCGAATCTGTCGGACGGCACCGAGCCTTGCTGAAGAATCACCTTGTCCAGATGTTCGACCAAGAGACGAATGCCGCCGAGCGACACGATCGACGACGAGCCGCGAAACAGCCCGCCCGAAATCTGCGTGTAATTCAGGCTCCACCCGTCGAATGCGCGCGCCTGTTCGTCCACGTCCGTGAACGAGCAGAAAGCGACCGCGCGCGCGAAAAGCCGTGCGTCGGAAGCGGTCGAGTGAGAGGGAGCCGCGCTCATCGGAAGTCGGGAATAGCCGCTTTGAATCGGGATAACGGCCGAAAAGGATAACTTGCCAAAAAGCATTCCGGCCAAATGTCCGTGCAAACCCTTAGTTGCCGAAATCCGATAGCGACGCGCCTTTCGACGCAATAACGTCGAGCCTCAGGATACGGAGAACAAGGACATGAGCATAAAAATCGACGGCCGCCTCGCGGGCAAAGTCGCAATCGTGAGCGGTGGCGCGGGCGGCTGCGGCGCGGCCGCGTCGGAGTTGTTCGCCGCGCAGGGCGCGAAGGTCGCCATCATCGACCGTAACGGCGACGCAGCCGAAACGCTCGCGTCGATCCTGCGCGACCGCGGCTTGCAGGCGATCGGCCTCGGCGCCGATGTCTCCAGCCAGGCCGACGTGGAACGCGCCGTCGGCGCCGTGCGCGACCGCTTCGGCAACGCGAATATCCTCTTCAATCACGCGGGCACGCTCATCGTGAAACCGTTCCTCGACATCGAGGAATCGGAGTGGGACTGGCTCATGGGCGTGAACGTCAAAAGCATGTTCCTGATGACGAAAGCCGTGCTGCCGCACATGCTCGAAGCGGGCGGCGGCAGCATCGTGTGCACGTCGTCCATTTCGGCCGTCTGCGCGACGCCGGGTGAAGTGCTCTATGACGCCACCAAAGGCGCGTGCCATATGTTCGCCCGTGCAATTGCCGTCGAGTTCCGCGATCGCGGCATACGCTGCAACGCGCTCGCGCCGGGCTTCATCCGCACGCCGCATGGCATGCGCGAGCTGAAGGATTTGCAGGCGATGGGCGTCGACGCCACCGAAGCCGCGATCATGCAGCAGCAAGGCCGCCTGTGCGAGCCGTCGGAAGTCGCGGCGGCCGCGCTCTTTCTGGCTTCCGACGAATCGAGCTTCGTGAACGGCACGCATCTTTTCGTCGATAACTGTTTTTCCGCCGTTTAAAGACTTACAAAAAACATTCCGAGGGCGTGACTTGAATCGAAGGCTTCGCAGCGATGCGATCCTTCGATTTTTTTTCGTCACGGCTGCGCGCTGCATTCCATCGGCATGTCGCAATTCTTCTATCCGCGCGCGCCGGCTTTCGATGGAATACGCAACAGTCACGCGTTCTTCGAAGCACATCACCTTCACACGGGTAATCACCATGTTCAATCGCGCAGCCAGCACCGTTGAAAACGTCGATCCGGAACTCTGGGCGGCCATCACGGATGAAAACAAACGACAGGAAGATCACATCGAGCTGATCGCGTCGGAAAACTACACCTCGCCGGCCGTGATGGCCGCGCAAGGTTCGCAGCTCACGAACAAGTACGCGGAAGGCTATCCCGGCAAGCGGTACTACGGCGGCTGCGAATATGTCGACGTCGTCGAGCAGCTTGCGATCGATCGCGTGAAGCAGATCTTCGGCGCGGAAGCCGCCAACGTGCAACCGAATTCCGGCTCGCAGGCGAATCAGGGCGTGTTCTTCGCGATGCTCCAGCCCGGCGACACCATCATGGGCCTGAGCCTCGCGCACGGCGGCCACCTGACGCACGGCTCGCCCGTCAACATGTCGGGCAAGTGGTTCAAGGTCGTGAGCTACGGCCTGAACGAAGCCGAGGACATCGATTACGAAGCCGCCGAGCAACTCGCCAACGAGCACAAGCCGAAGCTGATCGTCGCGGGCGCGTCGGCGTTTGCGTTGAAGATCGATTTCGAACGCCTCGCGAAGATCGCGAAGAGCGTCGGCGCGTATCTGATGGTCGACATGGCGCACTACGCCGGCCTGATCGCCGCGGGCGTCTATCCGAACCCGGTTCCGCACGCGGACTTCGTCACGACGACGACGCACAAGAGCCTGCGCGGCCCGCGCGGCGGCGTGATCCTGATGAAGGAAGAATTCGCGAAACAGATCAACTCCGCGATCTTCCCCGGCATTCAGGGCGGCCCGCTGATGCACGTTATCGCGGCAAAGGCCGTCGCGTTCAAGGAAGCGCTATCGCCGGAGTTCAAGACGTATCAGCAGCAAGTCGTCGACAATGCGCGCGTGCTCGCCGAAACGCTCGTGAAGCGCGGCCTGCGCATCGTGTCGGGACGCACCGAAAGCCACGTGATGCTCGTCGATCTGCGCGCGAAGAAGATCACCGGCAAGGCCGCGGAAGCCGCGCTCGGCGCCGCGCATATCACGGTCAACAAGAACGCGATTCCGAACGATCCGGAAAAGCCCTTCGTCACGAGTGGCATTCGCCTCGGCTCGCCCGCGATGACGACGCGCGGCTTCGGCGTGAAGGAAGCGGAGATCGTCGGCAATCTGCTCGCCGATGTGCTCGAAGCGCCGGAAGACGCGGGCAATCTCGAACGCGTTCGTCAACAGGTCGCTGAACTGACGAAGCGCTTCCCCGTCTACGGCTGACTTTCAGCGTAGTTTCGACTGACTGACGTCGGGCCTGCTGCACAACGCAGCACGCCCGACGTTTTCGTTTGCAAGGCCAAACGCGCTGAGTAGGGATGACCCGTACTTGCCGAAATGCGATAGTGCTCAAAAAAGCGGCCTCCTAAAGTGGCATCGACCTGCAACGAAATCGATCGATGCCAGCAGCTCGACTCTTTTGGAGACTGAAGATGGATGTGGAAAAGCGAAGTATCGAATTCATTCCGCTCAACGAGCGCTACGGAAGCGCGAAGCGGCTGTTCACCATCTGGTTCAGCGCGAACATGCAGGTGACGGCGCTCGTCATCGGCACGCTCGGCATCGTCGCGGGGCTGAGTCTCTTCTGGACCATCGTCGCGCTCGTGCTCGGCAACGTGATCGGCACCATCTTCATGGCGGCGCATTCGGCGCAAGGGCCGCATCTCGGCATTCCGCAGATGATCCAGAGCCGCGCGCAGTTCGGCGTGTACGGCGCGGGTCTGCCGCTCGCGATCGTCGTGCTCGCGTACATATTGTTCGTGGCCGCGGGCGGCGTCGTGATGCGCGATTCGATCAAAGCCATCTACCCGATGGGCGATAACGAAGCCATCATTCTATTCGGCGTGCTGACGTTCGTCATCAGCTATATCGGCTATGAGCTGATTCACAAGATGGGCGCGTTCATGACGCTGCTCTCGTGCGTGATCTTCTTCGCGTCGGCGGCGATCGTGTTCTCACGCCCCGACATGCTCGCGACGGTCGCGCACTCGAAGCACGGCTTCTCGGCGGGCGCGTTCAATCTCGTGGTTGCTCAGGCCGCATCGTGGACGCTCGGCTTCGGCCCGTATGTCGCGGACTACTCGCGCTACCTGCCCGCCAACGTGAAGACGAAGCACACGTTCTGGTACACCTATCTCGGCGGCCTGCTCGGCTCGCTGCTCGTCATGATGCTGGGCGCGCTGCTCGCCGCGGCGGCGCCTGCCATCACGACCGATCCGGGCACCGGCATCGCGTCGATGTTCGGCAGCTGGTCGCGTCCGGCGCTCGTCATCATCGTGCTCGGCGTGCTGGAGTTCAACGTGCTGAGCCTCTACAGCGCGTATATGTCGAGCGTGACGATCTTCAGCGGCTTTCGCAGGATGACGCGCGTCGGCAAGCTCATGAAGTTCCTGGTGCTCTTCGTGACGGCGGCGATCGCGACGGTCATCGCCATCGGCACGCAATATCACTTCAACGACTATTTCGCCGATATCCTCAACGCGCAGATTTACGTGCTCGTGCCCTGGAGCTCGATCAATCTCGTCGACTATTACCTCGTTCGCAAAGGCGAATACTCGGTGACGGAGATGTACGATTCGCGCGGCCGCTACGGTAAATTCAACATGTCGACGATCGCGATCTACTGTCTCGGCATCGCGAGCACGCTGCCGTTCATGGATCTGTCGTTCTATCACAGCTACTTCGCGAAGATGATCGGCGCGGACATAAGCTGGATTCCGAGTCTGCTCGTGCCCGGCATCCTCTATTACGTCGTGAATCGGGACTTAAGCGTGGCGTCGCGAGCGGAAGCCGGCGCTTGACATCAACATCTAGCTTAGTGGAAACTACGTCCATTATGCTAGATACCGCCGAAACACCTGCCGAAACCGGCATCAACGAGCGCATTGCCGAGCGCGTGCGCGAGTTGCGCGCCGCGCGCGGCTACACGCTCGACGCGCTGGCGGCGCGCTGCGGCGTGAGCCGCTCGATGATCTCGATGATCGAGCGCGGCGCCGCCAGTCCGACCGCCGTCGTGCTGGACAAGCTTGCCGCCGGGCTCGGCGTGTCGCTCGCGAGTCTGTTCGGCGGCGAGCAGGAAGGCGCGCCGTCCGAACCCCTCGTGCGGCGCGCTCAGCAATTGAAATGGCGCGACCCGGAGTCCGGTTACACTCGCCGAAACCTTTCGCCTCCCGGCTGGCCATCGCCGTTTCAACTCGTCGAAGTGGAGTTCCCGGCCGGCGCGCGCGTCGCGTACGAGACCGGCAGCCGCGAATCGGCGATGCATCAGCAAGTCTGGGTGATGAGCGGTCGCGTCGACATCGTGATCGGCGACACGCTTCATGCGCTCCAGCAAGGCGACTGCCTCGCGATGCGGCTGGATCGGCCATTGATCTTCAGCAATCCCACATCGAAGGCGGCGCGCTATGTGCTCGCCATCTGCGACGCGCCTGCCACCTGACGGACAAAGAATGACCACCTCTGCCCCGCACGACGACGTGCGCCTGATCGACTGCAACGAAGCCGAGCACGCGCCGGCGATCCTCGACATTCTCAACGACGCGATCGTCAATTCGACCGCGCTATACGACTACGTGCCGCGCCCCGCAACGGCGATGTCGGCATGGTTCGCGGCGAAGCGCGCGGGCGGCTTTCCGGTCGTCGGCGCCGTCGATGCCGCGGGCACGCTGCTGGGCTTCGCGAGCTGGGGCACGTTCCGCGCGTTTCCCGCCTACAAGTACACGGTGGAGCACAGCGTCTACGTGCATCGCGATTGCCGCGGCCGCGGGCTCGGCGAACGCCTGTTGCGCGAACTGATCCGGCGCGCGCGCGAGGCGCAGGTGCATGTGATCGTCGGCTGCGTCGATGCGACGAATGCGGGCAGCATCGTCCTGCATACGCGGCTCGGATTCACGCACTCGGGCACGATCCGGGAAGCCGGATTCAAGTTCGGCCGCTGGCTCGACGCGGCTTTCTACCAGCTCAATCTCGAGACGCCCGCCGATCCCGTCGATGGTTGAAATAAGGGAAATCACGGAGGCCGCACGGCGTCCGCGCCACGCATTACCTGAAGTAATCCAAGCAGGAAAATAAAGCGCGTTGACGCTGTTTTTGCGTGCTTCGATACTGCGTTCATTCGCAAACGTACTCGCAAACGCACACGTGAACGCCATGAACTCGGTAGACAAGATTTTCGCCCCCGCACTCGACCTCGACAACCGCCTCGCCGATGCGCTCACCTGGGAACATGGCGGCCGGCTTTGGCCGAGCAGCGAGCAGCAGACGCTGACGTGCTGCCGCGTCGTCGATGAAACGCACGACATCAAGAGCTTCGAGTTCCGCACCGCCGATGGCCTGCCCGTGCGTTTCGAGCCGGGCCAGTTCATGACCGTATCGGCGAGCGTGAACGGCCAGTCGGTCGAGCGCTGCTACACGATCTCGTCACCGCCGACGCGCCCGTTTCTCGTGTCGATCACCGTCAAGCGCGTACCGGGCGGAACGATGTCGAACTGGCTTCACGACAACATGAAGCCCGGCCGCGAGCTGCGCGCGTATGGACCGTCCGGCACCTTCACGCCGACCGCCGCGCCCGCGACGAAATCGCTGTATCTGTCGGCAGGCTCCGGCGTCACGCCGCTCATGTCGATGACGCGTGCGAGCATCGATCTCGGTCTGAACCGCGACGTCATCTTCATCCATAGCGCCCGGACGCCCGCCGATATCGTGTTCCGCGAGGAGCTGTCGCGGCTCGCGAAGCTCTCGCCGCGTTTGCGCGTGTTCTTCGTGTGCGAGGGCGTCGGCGATGAAGCGGATTGGGATGGTCCGATCGGCCGTCTGAGTCTTCAACTGCTGTCGCAATGGGCGCCGGATTATCTGGAGCGCGAAGTCTTCACGTGCGGCCCGGCCGGTTATATGAACGCGGTGCGCGGCCTGCTTCTCGAAGGCGGTCACGACCCGGCGCGCTATCACCAGGAGAGCTTCGATATCGGCGCGGGCGTGGCGCCTGAACCTGCGCCCGCTGTCAAGGAAGCCGATGGCGCTTGTGGCACGTTCACCGTCAAGCTTTCGCGATCGGCGAAGTCGTTCACGATGAGCGCCACCGATACCGTGCTGTCGGCGGCGAAGAAGGCGGGCGTCGCGGTGGCATCGTCGTGCAGTCAGGGCGTGTGCGGTACGTGCAAGACGAAGCTGCTCGAAGGCTCCGTCGACATGAAACACAACGGCGGCATTCGCGATCGCGAAGTGCAGAAGGGCTTCCGCCTGCTGTGCTGCAGCCGTCCGACTTCGGATCTCGTGCTGGAACTTTGAGGAGTTGCCTTGAGACGTCCCGATAACGTGTCGGCGTACATCGCCATCGCAGAAAGGTTGTTTCTGTCGGAGAAGCTGCCGGACGGCGGTCGCGATGTCGCGGCGCGGGTGTTCGAGCGGCTGCGCACGCCATCGGATGACGGCGCGCGGCGTCACACGCGCTATCCCGCGTGCGAATGGCTCGATGCGGCGGTGGCTCCTTTCATCAACGACGACACGGATTTCGGCGCCGCCGCGCGGGCGCTCAAGGCGCTCGAAGCCGATCTCGGATGGTCGCAGCGGTCATCGGGCGCGAATGGCAGCGAGGGTTATGTCGACGCGCACGTGCACGGCATGATCTGCGGGCCAGGCGGCGCGGAAAGCCGCTATGACGTGCAACTCGGCTTCTCGCTGATGCTGCCGCACACGCGCTATCCCGATCACAGTCATCCGCCGGAAGAGGCGTATGTGCTGTTCACGCCTGGGGAGTTTCGGCAGAACGGCGGGGAGTGGATCGATCCGGGTATCGGCGGCGGGATTCATAACGTGCGGAATAATCCGCATGCGATGCGGTCGGGGGATGTGCCGTTTTTGGCGACTTGGTGTTTGTTGACGAGGGAGGGGGATTAGCCCCTTAGGCGGGCTGACGAATCGACCTATCGATCCGAATCCCATGCCGCTTCATCTTCGCGTACAGCGCGGGCTTCGACACTTGCAGCAGCTTCGCGCAGTTCGTCACGTTGAAGTGACACGCGTGCAGAGCGCTCTCGATCGCGACGCGCTCCGCTTCCTTCAGCGACACTGGCTCGCCACGCTGAGCAGACGCGCCCTCGCCCGTCTTTGCCACCGAAGCGCCGCCTAAAAGTGAAGCCACATCCGCGATCCGCTCGCCTTCGTTGAAGTTGACGATCTTCTCGACGAGATTCTCGATCTCCCGCACATTCCCCGGCCACTCATGCGCTTCGAGTTGCAGCAACGCAGCTTCAGCGATATCCGGCATCGGCTTGTGCATGCGCGTGCAATACCGCTCCAGAAAGAACGCCGCCATCGCACGGATATCCTCGCGGCGCTCGCGCAGCGGCGGAATCATGATTTCGATCACATTGCAGCGATAGTACAAATCCTCGCGAAACGTCTTTGCAATCACCATCGACGCGAGATCGCGATTGCTCGCGCAGATGATGCGCACATCGACGGGAATGCCGCGCGTATCGCCGATGCGCGTCACTTCGCGCTCCTGCAGCACGCGCAGCAGTTTCGCCTGCACATCGATGGGCAGCTCCGAGATTTCGTCGAGAAACACTGTGCCGCCGTCGGCGGATTCGAACTTGCCGGGCCGGCCTTCGCGCGCCGCGCCCGTGAAGCTGCCGGGCGCATGGCCGAAAAGCTCGCTTTCGATCAGCGCATGCGGCAGCGCCGCGCAATTGATCGCGATGAACGATTGCGCCGCGCGCGCGCTCGCGTTGTGAATCGCCTGCGCGAAAACTTCCTTGCCGACGCCGCTCTCGCCCGACAACAGCACGTTCGATGCGCCGCGCGCCGCCTTCTTCGCGGCGTCGACAGCGCGTTTGAGGCCCGCGCTCGGGCCGATCACGCTGTCGAACGTGAAGCGGGCATGATTGCCGGCGTAGCGCCCGGCCATCTTGCGCACGCGCCGCATCTCGCGAAACGTGTTGACGACCGACACCACTTCGCCGCATCGGTTCTTGATGGGAATTGCGGTATCGAGCAGATGCAGATGCCGCGCGGGCGAATCGATGATCAACTCGCGATCCACATAACCCACACCCGTGCGATAAATCGATCCGATTATCGGCTCGAAATCGATCACGTCGTTGAGCGTCTTGCCGATACTCGTCTTCGGGTCGATACCGAGAATGCGCCCCGCGACCGAATTGACGTGCCGCAGCACGTGGCCTTGTCCGACGACCATCAGCCCGTCGCCGATATGATCGATGATCGCGCGCTGCTCTTCCACGAGCGTGTCGTAAGCGGCGAGATCGAAGGCGCTTTGCAGCAGGACGTCGAGCGTCGCGCCGAGCAATGCGATCCACGGCGCGGGCGTCGGGTCGCTGGATGAAGGCGCGCGCAATGCGACGAGAAAAACGCGCCGCCCGTGTGCATCGACGCGCAGCGCGAACGCCTGCACGTCTTGCAGCGGAATCGTCACGCATCGTCCGTCCGATGACGTCGCCGCTTCGGCAAGCGCGGCCAATCGATCGGAAGGACACTGCGCGAAGAACGCTTCATCGACGGCGTGATCGCCTTCCAGCACATGGCCGCTGCGATCCAGCGTGAAGATGCATGCGTTCGCTTCGCGCGCCGCAAGACGGCGCGCATCGCGCCAGCGGGATGACGCGAGCGCGCTCTCCAGCGTGGCGATATCGGGATCGAGCGCGACGGTGGCCATGTCTACCTGCAAGCGGTCGGGCAATGGCTTCGAATATAGCAGGACAAAATCTCATCGCCCGACGTGGAATGCCGCGGCCTAATCCTTCTGCGCGATGGCCGTCAGCGCGCCGCCGTTCAGCCGATACACCGTGACCGGCGCATCGACCCAGTCGCCGTTTCCATCGAACTTGACGGGACCGAGGATGCTCGTGAACGACTGATCGCGCAGCACCTTCACGAACACTTCGGGCTTCGCGGAGCCGGCTTTCTGCATCGCATCGGCGACGACCAGCGTCGCAGCGTAGAACGCGGGCGCGTAGGTATCGACATCGGCGCTGAACGCGCTCTTGAACTTCGCGCGGAAGGTCTTGCCGTCGGGCAGCGTGTCGAGCGGCGCGCCGCCCTGCGCGCAGAACATGCGCTTGTCCGCGACGCCCGCCGAGAGCTTGTCGAACTCGGGCGAACAGATGCCGTCGCCGCCGACGAGCGTCGCGTTCAGGCCGAGCTCGCCCATCTGCCGCGCGAGCGTCGCGGCCTGCGCGTAGTAGCCGCCGTAGAACACGACCTGCGGATTGCGCGACTTGATCTGCGTGAGAATCGCCTTGAAGTCCGTGGCCTTGTCCGTGCTGTATTCGCGCGCGACGATCTGCAAGCCTTCCTTCTGCGCCGTCTTGATGAACACGTCCGCGACGCCCGTGCCGTATGCGGTGCGGTCGTCGATCACGGCGGCGCGCTGCGCGCCGAGCACTTTCTTCGCATACACGGCCATGCGTCCGCCCATGACGTTGTCGTTCGTGGCGAGGCGAAACACGTACGGATAGCCGAGATGCGTGAGATCCGGATTCGACGACGCGCCCGTCATCATCACGACTTTCGCATCGTTGTAAATGCGCGCCGCCGGAATGCTCACGCCCGAGTTGTAATGGCCGATCACGGCAGACACGCCATCGTCGACGAGCTTCTGCGCGACGTTCACGCCGACTTTCGGATCACCCTGATCGTCCATCGAGATCAGTTCGAACTTCACCGGCTTGCCGGCGATCGTGAAGCCCTTCGCGTTCAGTTCGTCGATGGCGAGACGCACGCCGCGCTCGTCGTCCTTGCCGCTTTGCGCCGCGCTGCCCGTGAGCGGACCCGCCACGCCGATCTTCACGACTTCCTGAGCCTTTGCAACGCCACCAAACATCGCCACGCATGCGATGAACGTCATCGCCGTCTTCATCGGTTTCATCGTGTTTCTCCCGTCGCAGTGATTGACAGATTCTCCAGAACGTCCCGTACCGGCGACAGCGTGTCGAACTCGAAATCCGGGCGCGGCTGCCACGTGCCGAGCGACTCCGCGCCGCGATTGATCCACGCCACCGCCATGCCGAGCGGCTTCGCGCCGTCGATATCGGCCCAGCTCGCGAGCGAGCAATGCAGCACGTCGCGCGCGGGCAGCGCGAGGCGGTCGAGCGCGAGCGCGAAAATCGCCTGGGACGGCTTGTACGCCTGCGCCATCTCTGCCGTCGTCACGTGCTCGAAATAGCGTGTGAGCTGCGTGCGGCGCCACAGGTCGCTGTCCATGTTCGTGACGGGCATCAGCGGATAGCGCGACGCCGCCCAGTCGAGAAACGGCTCGGCGTCCGCGTGCGCGGGCGACGCTTCGACGAGATGCGCGAGGAACACATCGGTGAGCGCATCGAGTGTGTGGCCTTTGCGCGCGCCGGGCCAGCGCGCATCGAGCACGGCGGCGAGCGCCTGCTGCGCGACATCGCGATAACGCGCGTACGCCTGCCCGCGATACAGCCGCACGTTGCGTATGTCCCAGTCGAGGTAGATATCGAACATCGCGTCATCGGTTTCGATCGACAGCCGCCGCAGCACTTCCGCCATGCCGAGCGTGCCGCCGCGATCCACATCGACGAGCGTGCCGAAGTAGTCGAAGGTCAAGGCTTTCGGGTTCATCGCGCGTGCTCCTTTCTCGTGGCGAACTTCCTGACGCGCTCGGCGGCGTCGGGGTCGGCGAAAGCGTCGATCGTCGCGGCGAATTCGAGGTCGAGACTGCGCGACAGCGTGCCGGTGAGGTCCGCCGTCACGAGCCGCTTCAGACGCGCGATCGATTTCTCCGATTGCTCCGCGATGCGCGCCGCGAGCGTCAGCGCCGTGTCGAGCATCGCATCGCGCGGCACGACGCGGTTGACGAGTCCCATCGACATCAAAGATTGCGCGCTTTGCCGTTCGCCGAGCAGCCACAGTTCCATCGCGCGCTGATGGCCGATCGCCTGCGGCAGCAAATGCGTGACGCCGCCCGTCACGAACTGACCCCACGCCATCTCCGGAAAGAACGCGACGAGATCGTCGGACGCCACCACCATGTCGCAATTGAGCATCCACTCGAAGCCGCCGCCGACCGCAAAGCCATGCACCGCGCCGACGACCGGCTTCGCGCCGAACATCAGATCGCGCGTGATGCGCTGAATCCGCTCGATGTGAAGGCGAATGCTTGCATCGCTCGCACTCTGCTCGCCGAATTCCTTCAGGTCGTCGCCGGCGCAGAACGCGCGGCCCGCGCCGTTGAGCACGATGACGCGGCATGCGGCATCGTCGCTTGCGCGTTGCAGCGCGTCGTGCAGGTCGTCGAGCAGCGCGCCGCTGATCGCGTTCATGCGCTCGGGGCGATCGAGCGTCACGACGCCAACCGGTCCTTCCATGCGTGTCTTCACGTAGCTCATGCGGGCTCCTTGTCGATCCAGCGTGTCTTGCCTTCGGTGCGGGGAAAGTGCTCGAACGGGACCATCGTCACGGCAGCGCTCGCGCCGATGCGTTCGCGCACCGCCGCTTCGACGCGCATCGCCGCATCCGGCCAGCGTTCGACGGGCAGACCGTTCGCGGCCTCGACGGTCATCGCGACGCGGTCGTAAGGGCCCGGCCCTTTCAGCACGATGCGGAACATGCCGGACGCCCATTGAGGCAGCGCCTCGACCGCGAGCCGCACCGCGCCCGGAAACACGTTGACGCCGCGCACGTTGAACATGTCGTCGGTACGGCCCGTCACGCGAAAGCGCCACGCGCTGCGGCCATCGGGGCCGGGATCGGTCGACGTCACCGTGACGACGTCGCGCGTGCGATAGCGCACGAGCGGCTGGCATTGCTTGCGCAGATGCGTGCAGACGAGCTCGCCGGTCGTGCCTTCGGCGATCGGCAGACGCGCGAGCGTTTCGGGATCGACGATTTCGGCGAACACCACGTCGGCCGCGTGATAGAGCAGATCGTTCGTCCAGCCGGTTTGCCCGCCGAGAATGCTCAGCACTTCCGACAGGCCGAAGTTCGCGTTGCGCACCTTGAAGCCCCATTTCTCTTCCATCGCGGCACGCAGTTCGGGGTTGTCGAGGCCGGCCTCGCCACCGAACAGGCCGAGCTTCAGCCCGAGTTCGCGCGGCGCGGGGCCGTCGGTCTCGCGCAACACCTGCTCGATCAGCGCCGGATAAGACGGCGTGCACGAGATCGCGTTGATGCCGAGATTCAGGATCGAATCGATCAGCAATCGCGTGTTGCCGACGCCGAACGGCACGACCGTCGCGCCGGTCGCTTCGAGGATCGTGTGATCGGTGAAGCCGCCCGTCCACATGCAGTAGTTGAGGCAATGGACGACGCGATCGTCCGGGCGCAGGCCCGCAGCCCACATCGAGCGCGCGCCCACGCGGGCGATATCCTGAGCATCGCGCGCGCTGTTCGCGAGAATCAGCGGCCGTCCGGTCGTGCCCGACGTGCGATGCAGCCGCGCGATGCCGCCTTCCGCGCACGCAACGTAATCGCCGTAGGGCGACGCGCTTTCCTGGCTCACGCGCAGTTCGTCCTTTTCGGTGAAGGGCATGTCTTGCAGCGTATCGAGCGTGATGTCGTCGCGGCCGGTCCAGTGCGCGAGCTTCGTCCGGTAGAACGCGGACATCGCGCGCAGATACGGCCAGTGCGCCGCCCACAGCGCGTCCTGATGACGGCGCACGTCGGCGGGCGGAAGCGTTTCGAACGCTTCGTCGAAGTGGACGCCGTGCGTCGGGGATTGTTCGGCCATGTGCTTTCCTTTTGGCGTGTTCAGCCGTGACGGCGTTTCGCGGCGCGCGCTTCGATGGCGGATCTATCGACGATCGCGCGCGCGTGGCTCGCCGTGCCGACCGGCCCGAGCGCATCGGAGGCGACGACATCGAACCAGTACAGCGAGCCTTCGATATCGCGAAACGTCGCGGTCGCGGATACGTCGACGCCCGGCGGCGTCGGCGCGAGATGACTGAGGTGCGTCGTCACGCCGACGGACAGTTGCCCGTCGCCGACGGCATCGCGCAGCACTTCGGCGCACGCGCGCTCGATCAGCGCGAGCAGCGCGGGCGTGGACAGGACGTCGGGATAGCGCTCGCCCGCGCCTTGCGCGTGCGTCGACGCTAGATCGGCGGATGTAACGGTGTGGGTGAGCGTGGCGGCTCGGCCTTTCTCGATCATGTGCGGCTCCGGGTTGTCTGGAGCGCGATCAATGCAAAGGCCGGGCCATATGTACGAAAGCCCCAGCTGGCGGGGCTTTGCGGGTTTTCTTCTGGCTTGGAAAATCGCGACTGGAAAGATTCTTAACGTTGCGATTCAATACGGTCGTTGGTTTGCTTTACTTCCCCGGCGTCAACACGACTCTGAACCGTGCCTTGCCGCTCATCATCCGCTCATACGCTTCCGGCGCGCGCGATAGCGGATATTCCTCGATCATCGGCTTCACGCCCGCGAGCGCGCTGAACGCCAGCGTCTCCTGCGAATCCGCCGCCGTGCCCGACGGCCAGCCCTGCACCGAATTGCGGCCCATGATGAACTGCCCGATCGGCACCTCGACCGGCTCCTGCGATATGCCGACCATGATCAGCTTGCCGTTCAGCCCAAGCCCGCCGATGGTCGCGCTCATCGCCTTGCCGCTCGTCGCCGTCGCGAGAATCACGCGCGCGCCGCCGAGCGCCTGCAGCGCTTCGGCCACGTTCTGCGCTTCGCTGTCGATGTAGTGATGCGCGCCGAGCTGCTTCGCGAGCGGCGCCTTGTCTTTCCCGCGCGCGATGGCCGCCGTGACGAAGCCCATCTTTCGCGCGAACTGCACGCCCAGATGGCCGAGCCCGCCGATGCCGAGAATCGCGACCACGTCGCCCGCGCGCGCGCCGCTGTTGCGCAACGCATTGAACGTCGTGATGCCCGCGCAAAGGAGCGGCGCGGCGTCGACATCGGAGAGATCGTCGGGCATGCGCGCGAGCGCTTCCTGCGGCGCGACCATGTATTCCGCGTAACCGCCGTCGTAGCTGATCCCCGGAATCTGCGCGCGCTGGCAAAGCACGAAGTCGCCATGACGGCAATGATCGCAATGGCCGCAATGCCCGCCGTGCCAGCCCACGCCGATACGCTGCCCCTTCTCCCAGCCTTCCACGCCCGCGCCCATCTTCTCGATCACGCCCGCGATCTCGTGACCCGGCACACGCGGAAACTGCAGGCCCGGCCATTGGCCTTCGACCGTGAGCGAATCGCTGTGGCAGATTCCGCACGCCTGCACCTTGATCAACACATGTCCGTCTTGCGGTTGCGGCACCTCGCGCTCGACGACTTCCAGCGGACCATTCGCTTTCGCTACCTGCACTGCCTGCATCGTTGGCATTGCTTGCTCCTTTGATGGGAGAAATCGCGCGGTGTGCCCGGCACGCCGCACACTGATGACACGGCCAGTTCAATCGCACTCCCGACCGCATCGTCGAGAAACGTCGGAAATGGCGATTGTGACAGGACTTCGACCGATGCGCCGGGCAGCCGCCAGCCAGTCAGACGCACGATGAAACAAATTCGAACATCGAAGCGTGCCCGCGCCGGTTACCATCGTCGGCCGGACTCGCGATTCGAAGCGAACGCAGACCGCGCACACGAAATCAAGAGAGCGACTTCCAAGGTTGTCATGTCGAACATAGAAGACGAAATCGCGAAGGATTCCGCCGACGTTCAAACGCGCGAATCCACCAGCGATTCATACGAGACAGATCTCGAAGCGCCCGCCGTGGCGCGCACCGGGCCGCTGACCGAAGCCAAGCTGTTCGGCCGGCAGACGCCGCCCGCCGCCGATACGGCCACGCACATCCCACATGCGCCGCACGTTCCGGCCCGCGCCGGCAGCGGCTATCGCGCGCTGGCGGGTCTCCTGTGCGGCTACGCGCTGCTCATCGTCGGCAACGGTCTCTTTCAGACGCTGATTCCGCTGCGCGTGCTGCAGTCCGGCTATCCGACGATCGTCATCGGTCTGATCCAGTCGTGCTACTACGCGGGGTTCATTCTCGGGGCCGTGATCAATCGCAGGCTCATCGACCGCATCGGGCAGCATCGGACCTTCGTCGCGTTTTCTGCGGCGGCGTCGATCCTCGCGCTCGCGTTCGGCGCGGCCCAGTCGCCGTGGACGCTCGGCGCCGTGCGTCTTTTGACCGGCTTCGCGTTCATGGGCTTGTACACGTCGATCGAAAGCTGGCTCAACGGCACCGTCGAGAACGACAAGCGCGGACAGGTCTACGGTTCGTACGCGGCCATCAACTATCTGGCGGTCGGAACGGGGCAGTTTCTGCTGAACGTGGGCGCGGGAACGGGCGCGCAGCAGTTCTCGATCGCCGCCGCGCTCTTCGCGGCCGCCGTGCTGCCCGTGACCCTGCTGGAAGGCTGGCCCGTGAAGGTTGCCGACGAAACGCTGCATCGCGTGCCCGCGCGAACCTGGCGCGAAAGCGTGCGCGAGATGACGGCGTCCGCGCCGCTCGCAGTGCCGGGCTGCATCCTCGCGGGCTTCATCTACAGCAGCTTCTACTCGATGATGCCGGTCTATCTGGAGCGCGCGGGCTTTTCGACGAGCGAGCTGGCGACCTTCATGGGCATCGCGCTGATCGGCGCGCTGGTGCCGCAATGGCCGATGGGCCGCCTCTCCGACAGGGTCGACCGGCGGCGTCTCGTCTATATCACGGCAGCGATTTCGGCGGCGTTGAGCGTCGTGCTGTTCCTGTTCGACGTGCGCGTGATCACCTGGGCCGCGACGCTCGTCTACGTCGCGGTGACGTTCACGCAATACGGACTGATCGTGTCGCACGTGCAGGATCGCACGGAAGCGCAGCATCGCGTCGCGATTTCGGCGCTGCTGCTCGTACTGTTTTCGTTCGGCGGAATGACGGGCCCGGCGCTGGCGTCGGCGTTGATGACGATCGTCGGGCCGAGCGGATTGTTCCTGTTCAACGGGTTGTCATGCGCCCTGCTTGCGCTGAGCGCACGGCGCGCGCTCGGCATTCACTTGCGCAGTTCGGGCGCGAGATCAGCGCAATGATCGGAAGCTCTCGCGAACCTCGATCGTAAAGGCTTGCGGCTGCTCCCATGCCGCGAAGTGTCCACCCTTCGGCAAACGGTTGTAATGGATCAGCTTCGGATACGCCTTCTCCGTCCAGCTTTGCGGCGCGGCGTAAATTTCATCGGGAAACACGCTGACCGCAACCGGAATCGCAAGATGCTTCGGCGCGAAGAAATTGAGTTTGTTCTCCCAATACAGCCGCGCCGATGAAACGCCCGTGTTCGTGAGCCAGTACAGCGTGATGTTGTCGAGGATGTCGTCGCGCGAGAGTCCTTCGCTCTTGCCATCGAACACGCGCGCGATGAGCGCCTGGCTGGCTGCGTCGTGATCGATCATCCACGCGGCGAGGCCGATCGGCGAATCCTCGATGCCATACAGCGTCTGCGGCCGGTTCGCCATTTCCTGCGCATAGCCAAGACCGTGCTTGTAGAAGAAGTCGAGCTGGTCGAACGCGTGCTTCTCGTCCGCCGAAAGTCCCGCCGGCGCGGGTTCGCCGAGCTTGAGCGCATTCGCGATATCGTCCGGCACGGTCGCAGGCATGTTGGTATGTATGCCGAGGAGTTCCGGTGGCGCGACGAGCGCCATCTGCTCGGTCACCGCATTGCCCCAGTCGCCGCCCTGCGCGACGTAGCGCGTATAGCCGAGACGCTTCATCAACGCGATCCACGCACGCGCGATGCGCTGCGGGTCCCAGCCGGTCGCCGTCGGCTTGCCTGAGAAGCCGTAGCCGGGCAGCGAGGGAATGACGACATCGAATGCGTCGGATGCGCTGCCGCCGTGCGCCGTCGGATTGACCAGCGGATCGATGATCTTCAGTTGCTCGATGATCGAACCCGGCCATCCGTGCGTGACGATCATCGGCATTGCGTTCGGATGCTTCGAGCGAACGTGGATGAAGTGAATGTCGAGGCCATCGATTTCGGTGACGAAGTTCGGCAGCGCGTTCAATCGCGCTTCGACCTTGCGCCAGTCGTAGCTCGTTCCCCAGTAACGCGCGAGCTGCTGCATCGTCGCGAGTTGAACGCCTTGCGAAGCGTCGGCGACGGTTTCGCGTTCCGGCCATTTCGTCGCTTTGACGCGGCGCTTCAGATCGGCGAGCTGCGCATCCGACGCATGCACGCGCAGCGGGCGAATGGCGGTTTTGTCGCCGGCTTTGACTTGCACGATGCCGGCCGTGCTCTGAACCGGCTCGTCGGCGAATGCGAGGCGCGTGAACGCGCCAGCGGCAAGCGTCGCCGCCGCGACGCCGATGAAGCGGCGACGCGAGGGCGTGGTGATGGAAATATCGTTGGACATACATGACTCCTGTTTTCATGAACGAGGAGGAGCGATGTGTGCCGCGATCGTTTTATGTTGTTTTGCTCGTAGTCAGACCGTTACCGCCTCGGTGCGCCGCGATGGTTTATCGCAGCAGGTGACGGCATTATGTGCATGCGCACAATCCCGGTAAAGGCAGCCGCGGGTACAAGACTTTTGTCGAGCGGGAAAGAGTCCGGGATCAATGCGCGGCATCCGTCGCCACGCGCATTTGCCTGCGTCGATAGACCGTATCCCGCGATGCGAGCCAGTAATACACCGGCGATGTCAGCAGCAATCCGACGACCCACGACAGATCCGCGCCGTCGAGATACTTCGGCACGGGGCCGGCGTACATCGGCGTATTCATGAACGGAATCTGCACCGCTATGCCGATCGCATACGCAATCAACGCCTGCGGATTGAATCGGCCATAGATGCCGCCGTCCACCTGAAAGATCGACTGGATGTCGTATTTCCCTTTGTGAATCACATAGAAGTCGATGAGATTGATCGCGGTCCACGGCACCAGCACGACGAGCAGCGCGAGCACGAGATCGACGAGATTCGCGACGAAGTTGGTCGATGCGCCGATCGCGCCATAGCAGCACGCGATGAGAATGACGACCGACAACACCGCGCGCGATTTCGCCGTGGGAATCCAGCGATACGCGAAGGTCTGCAGCGACGTGATCACCGCGAGCACCGCGCCATAGAGGTTCAACGCGTTATGGCTGATCACGCTCAACAGGAACAGCACGAGCATCGGCAAGCCGAGCGGACCGGTGGCGAGCTTCACGGCGTCCATCGCATCGACGCCGGGCGGCACCGCCAGCACCGCGACCGCGCCGAAGACGAACGCGAGCGTCGAGCCGATCGTGCAGCCGAGATAAGTGGCCCAGAACGTCGATGCGACGCGCACGTTCGACGGCAGGTAGCGCGAATAGTCGGAGACGTAGGGCGCGAATGCGATCTGCCACAGGGCGGAAAGCGAGACCGTCGCAAGCCAGCCGGCGAAGTCGAAGCCGCCGCGCGTCAGGAAATCGCTCGTCGAGATATGCGTGAAGATGTACCCGAAGCCGACGAAGATGCCGATGCCGAGCACCCATGTCCCGATGCGGTTCAGGATATGAATGCAGCGATATCCGATGATGCCGATCAATCCCGATCCGACCGCGCCGATCACGATGCCCACCGGCACCGATACCGAGCTTTCGATGCCATGCAGCGACTTGCCCGCCAGCACGATATTCGATGCGAAGAAGCCGACGTACATCACGCCCGCTATAACGGTGACGAGCAGCGCGCCCCACGAGCCGAATTGCGCGCGGCTCTGGATCATCTGCGGGATGCCCATTTGCGGGCCTTGCGCGGAATGCAGCGCCATCAGCACGCCGCCGACCGCCTGCCCGACGATGATCGCGACGATGCCCCAGAACAGATTCAGATGGAAGATCTGCACGCCGAGTGCACCCGTCACGATGGGCAACGGAGCGATATTGCCGCCAAACCATAGCGTGAACAAATCGCGCACTTTGCCGTGACGATCTTCAGGCGGCACATAGCCGATCGTGTGCTTCTCGATCAATGGAGAAGCGTTGCGTTGCGCAGTAGTCAAAGTCGTCTCCTGTTTGTGCGCGGCAAAGCGAATCCCTGACGCACGAGGCGTCGTCGGGATTGCTCAGGCGCTTGAAGAATTCAGGCGTTCGTTGAGAGATGGTCCGCGAGTCTCAGCAGCATCGCGTCGCAATCGCGAAGTTGCTCGACGCTCACGTACTCGTCGGGCTTATGGCCCTGATCCATGCTTCCGGGGCCGCATACGATCGTCGGAATGCCGGCCTGGTCGAAGAGACCGCCTTCGGTGCCGAACGCCACCGTGCCGAATTCCGTCGATCCGCTCAACAGCGCGACGAGCCGCGCGGCTTCGCTGTCGGGCGATGTCGCCAGCCCCGGATACGCCGACAGCGTTTCGACGCGAATATCGGTGCCGGACTTCACCGCGCGCATCTTCGGCAGCAGTTCGGCGTGCGCGTAGGTCTGTAAATCGTCGGCGACCTTGTTCGCGTCGAAGCCCGGCAGCGCGCGCACTTCGAAATCGAACTCGCACTCGGCAGGCACGATATTGAGCGCGCGCCCGCCCCTGATCATGCCCGTCTGCACCGTCGAATACGGCGGATCGAAACGCTCGTCGCGATGCTCCGGTTCCGCGAGGCGCTCGCCGATCTCTTCCAGACGATTGACGAGACGCGCCGCATACTGAATCGCGTTGACGCCATACGGCGCGTAAGCCGAATGACACGGCGCGCCTTTCACGTGACAGCGCATCGCGAGCTTGCCTTTGTGACCGAGCACCGGTTTCAATGCAGTCGGCTCGCCGATGAGACACAGCACCGGCTTGTGCGCGCGCTTTTCCAGTTCCGCGAGCATCGGTCTAACGCCAAGGCATCCGACTTCCTCGTCGTATGAAAAAGCCAGATGTACGGGCAGTTTCAGATCGCGTTGCAGAAACACCGGCACGGCCGCCAATACCGAAGCGAGAAAGCCCTTCATATCCGCGGCGCCGCGGCCATACAAGCGTCCGTCTTTTTCGGTGAGACGGAATGCATCGACGGTCCACGCCTGACCATCGACCGGCACGACATCCGTATGACCCGACAACACGATGCCGCCACGATCGCGCGGCCCGATGGTCGCGAACAGATTCGCCTTCGTGCGCTCCGCGTTATGGAACAGCTCGCATTCGACGCCGCATTTCGCGAGGTAATCGCGAATGAATTCGATCAGCTCGAGATTCGAATCGCGGCTGACCGTCGCGAAGCCGACCAATCGTTCGAGCAGATCGCGGCTCGTCATCTCACTCATCGCCGGGCACTCCGTAGCTCGGCGCGGCGGTCGGATTCAACGCACGGGTCACGTAGTCCTGCATCTGCGGCTCATACGCTTGCCAGAGCGTCTTCAGCTTGCCGATGGGATCATCGTCGGCCCAGTCGACACGCAGATCGACGAGCGGCCAACTCATCTCGCCCGCGATCTTCAGCGCCGCCGAATGCACCGGCCCCGCTTCGCCGCCCGCCGCCATCGCCGCCTGCATCGCCGCGAGCAGACGGTCCGCGAGATGGCCGGACGCGTTCTCGAATGCGGGAATCATCGCGTCGATCACATGGATGCCCGCGAGCATGTTGCCCGCCGCGACGCACTGCTTGCCCGCGACCGCGTGATACGTGCCGAGCGCCTGCTTGCCGCTGAAAAATGCGGTGCGGCCTTGCGCATCGATCACCGTCACTTGCCTATATTCGCGCCACTCGCTCCATTCGCCCGCGCCCAATGCGCGATCCAGCGCCGCCGAAGGATCGAGTTTCGCGTGCTCCAGATGATCGAGAATCTGCGAGCCGAGCGCGGGCAGCGTGACGTTCTGCGTCGCGACCGCGCCGATGCCCGCGCGCACCCACGGACAGCGCGCGCCCACCGCGATGCTCGATGAACTGATCGCGATGCCGAGCTGCCCCGTCTGTTCACATCGTCCGACGATAGAAAAAGTCATGTCGTTATGCCTCGCGCGGCGTCCAGCCATCGGGGATGACGGCGATCACGTCGATTTCCATCAGCCATTCCGGCTGGCCGAGCGCGACGACGGTCAGGCCCGTCGAAATCGGAAACACGCCCTTCAGCCACTTGCCGACTTCGCGATACACCGGCTCGCGAAAACGCACGTCGGTGAGATAGGTCGTCGTCTTGACGATGTGCGAGAGATCGCTGCCCGCTTCTTCGAGCAATTGCTTCACGTTCTTCATCGCCTGCTCGGCCTGCGCGCGCGGATCGCCGAGCCCGACGAGATTGCCCGCGAAATCCGTGCCGATCTGACCGCGCACGTACACGGTATTGCCTGCGCGCACGGCCTGACAGAGATCGTTGTCGAGCGTTTGATTCGGGTACGTATCCTTGGTATTGAACATGCGGATACGCGTATGCGTAGGTTGGCTCATCGATGCACCTTGCTTATGGATGGATTGCGTTTCAACTCACCGCGCCTTCGACGCTCTCGACGCGCCCGGCATCCGCGCGCTGTTGCGGCGCGTCGTAATACGCGAGGTATTTGCGCTGCGTGACGATGTGATCGGCGATATGTTTCGCGTCGTGCCACACGCCCCAGATGAACGCGGAGCCACGGCGCGAAAGCCAGGGCAGGCCGAGGAAATAAATGCCCGGCTCTTTCGCCACGCCGCGTTGATGTTTCGGCTTGCCCTTTTCGTCGAAGGCATCGACTTGCAGCCAGTTGAAATCGACGGCATAACCCGTTGCCCAGATGATCGACGTGACGCCTTCCTTCGCGAGATCGAGCGAAAGAACGGGATGCGTCATGCACTCCGGATCGGCGGGAATGTTTCGCGCGTCGGGCTCTTCCGGAAGATCGAGACCATTGCGGCGCGCATAGGCATCGGCGGCATCGAGCAGCGAAAGGTAGTTCTCGTCGCCCCGACGGATGTTGTCCGCGAGATCGGCTTCGAACGTGACTGCGGCGCCGTCGAACGATTTCGTCAGACCGACGAGCGTGATGCCCTGATGCGCGAGACGCCTGAAATCCACGGTATGACCGCCGCGCGCGCCGCTCACCGCAATCGTCACGTGTTCGCGTCCGGGCTTCATGACTTCCGCGTCCCATTCGCCGAGCACGCCGAGCCACCAGCAGAAGTCGCGTCCGCGATAGCCGCGCGGCGGACGATCGTGCGCGCCCACCGACAGATACACGCGCCGCCCTGCGCGCTGCAATTCATCGGCGATCTGCACGCCCGACGATCCCGCGCCGACGACCAGCACGCCACCTTCGGGCAACTGCTGCGGATTGCGGTAATCGGCGGAATGAATCTGCGTGAGGCTCGCGGTATCCGGCGCGATCGGCGGTATGACGGGGCGCTGAAACGGCCCGGTCGCAACGACCACGCGATGCGCTTCGATCGTTCCATCAGACGTATCGACGGTGAAGCCCGGCCGCCCCGCATTGCGCGCGACCTTCTTCACTTCGACGCCGGTGCGAATGGGCGCATCGAACTTTCTTGCGTATTCGACGAAGTAATCCGCGACCTGATCTTTCGATGCAAAACCGTCAGGGTTGAAATCCGCGAATTCGAGATTCGGGAAACGATCGTGCCATGCGGGGCCATTCGCGACGAGCGAATCCCACCGGCCCGTGCGCCAGCGTTCGGCGATGCGATCGCGTTCCAGCACGAGATGCGGCACGCCGAGTTTGCTCAGATGTTCGCTCATCGCGACGCCGGCTTGTCCCGCGCCGACAATGAGCGTGTCGATAGTCGTTGTTTCCACTGTCATGGCTATGTCTCCGTGATGCCTTCGAGAAAATCTACGCGCCCCGACAGAATCCGAAAAATATATTTAAAAAATGCAAAGCATCGGATTTGGCTATGCAATGATTTTTGAGCACTTCACAATGCGCCGGATCGGACCTTCAGGCTGAATCGATCTCATGGAAAGCCATCCTCTGCGGTATTCGCTGCGTCAGTTGCGCTATTTCGTCGTGACCGCGGAAGCGTTGTCGTTCACCGCCGCGGCGCGAAGACTGCATATCTCGCAGCCGTCGATCTCGACTGCGCTCGCGGATCTCGAAGCATCGTTCGGCGTGCAGCTATTCATTCGCCACCACGCGAGCGGCCTGTCGCTGACGCAGGCGGGCCGCGATCTGCTCGGGCAAGCACGCAATCTGCTGAAGATCGCGGAAGAACTGCAAATGGCCGCGAAAGAAATGGATGGCGGCATGACGGGCTCCATCGCATTGGGTTGTCTCGTGTCGCTTGCGCCGCCGTTGATGCCGGGCCTCATCAGCCGCTTCACGGCCGGTCACGCGGGCATTTCGTTTCGCACGGTGGAAGCGCATCAGGACGGTTTGCTGCGCGGCCTGCACGACGGTTCGCTCGATATCGCGCTGACCTATAGCCTCGACCTCACCGAAGATATCGCATTCACACCGCTGCTTTCCTTGCCGCCGTATGCAATCCTGCCGAAGACGCATCGGCTTGCCCGTGCGCGCAAGGTCTCGCTCGCCGACTTACTACCCGAGCCTTATGTGATGCTGGATTTGCCGCATAGCCGCGAGTATTTCGCCGCGCTCTTCGATGCGGTCGGCAGCCGTCCGGTGCCCGCGTTCCGTTCGTCGCAACCCGAAGTCGTGCGCGGCATGGTGGCGAACGGACTCGGCTATAGCATCCTCAATTTTCCGCTCAAATCGAATCGCACGGTGGACGGCGAAGACTTCGTGATTAAGCGTTTCAAGGACAACGTCAATGCGACGACGCTAGGCATCGCGCAATCGCGCACGATGCGTCCGCGGCAAGTCGTCCATCGCTTCGCCTCGTTTTGCGAGACGTATATCCAGCGCCTGCATATCGATACGTGACGGCGAATTTATCCGCGCTGCATAGGGAAAAGCTTTGCTTTGTATCCGAAAACAATATTTTGGCTGGCAAATTGGCTTGATAGATTGATGTCCATGTCGAGCGCAAACGCCATGAGACCTCGCGTTGGCGCGCTTCCCGGGAATGAAACACGGAGGGCTTCATGGCAAGCACGATCGCGGTGCAAACGCTCGTCGGCGAGTTGCAGTCGAATTGCGAACGATCATTCAGCGATGCGCGCGCCATGCCGCCCGGTGTCTATACATCGCCCGAATTTTTGAGCCTCGAAGAGCGCGAAGTCTTCGAGCGCGAATGGCAATGCGTCGGCCGCGCGAGTTCATTGAAAGAGCCCGGCGACTATCTGACGGCGCAGATCGGCGCGCAGCCCGTCGTCGTGTTGCGCGACGAACAGATGCAGTTGAAAGCGATGTCCAATGTCTGCCTGCATCGCATGTCGGTGCTGCTCGAAGGGCGCGGCAACAAGCGCCGCATCGTATGCCCGTATCACGCGTGGAGTTATGGACTCGACGGCGAACTGAAGGGTGCGCCGCTGATGGACCGGCAAGAAGGCTTCTGCAAGGAAAGCTATCGATTGCCCGCGTTGCGTTGCGAAGAATGGCAAGGCTGGATCTATGTCACGCTCGATCAAAACGCGCCGCCCGTGCATAAGCAGCTCGCCGAATTGAGCGAGCTCATCGGCGCGTATGGCATGACGGACTACATCGAAACTTTCTATGAAGAGCACGTGTGGGATACGAACTGGAAAATCCTCGCGGAAAACTTCATGGAAAGCTATCACTTGCCGATGCTGCATCGCGCAACGGTAGGGCCGCATTCGAAGCTCGAAGAGATGGAATGTCCGCCGGGTTATCCCGCGTTCAACTATCACTGGATCACGAAGGAAGCGAGCCTGCCCATTGGCAATGCGCATCCGGATAACACGCGTTTGACCGGTCACTGGCGCAAGACGACCGCACTGCTCGCGATCTATCCGACGCATCTCGTCACGCTCACGCCC
The DNA here is from genome assembly GCF_001544695.2 of Caballeronia arvi. Lineage (GTDB taxonomy): Bacteria > Pseudomonadota > Gammaproteobacteria > Burkholderiales > Burkholderiaceae > Caballeronia > Caballeronia arvi. The sequence goes on along the minus strand of NZ_FCOM02000008.1, from coordinate 168,565 downwards.
GGCTATTTCTGGTATCTCGTGCTACAGCCGCGCGGCGTCGGACGCGTGCATATCCGCTTCGGTGGCGGGCTTGCGCCGGAATTCATCGCCGATCCGGAAGCCAACGCGCACATGACCACGCTCAAAAAGCTGCTCGACGAAGTGAACGCGGAAGACAGGCGCGGCGTGGAAGCGGTGTTTCGCGGCGTGCATGCGCCGCTCGCGAAGCCTGGCAATCTGAGCCATCTCGAACGGCCGAATTACGACTTCGCGCGCTATATCGCGGCGAAGCTTGCACAGCATTGAAGACAGGACGCGATCACGATGTCAGACCCTTCCTTCATCTCCTTCTCGGGCGTGAGCAAATCGTATGACGGCGCGCACTACGTCGTGGAGGACTTGAACCTCGACGTGCGCAAAGGGGAATTCCTGTCGCTGCTCGGGCCGTCCGGCTCGGGCAAGACGACCACGCTCATGATGCTCGCGGGCTTCGAATCGCCGACGCAGGGCGAGATCCGTCTCGACGGCAGGCGTCTCGACGACAAGCCGCCGCATCAGCGCGACATCGGCATGGTGTTTCAGAACTACGCACTCTTTCCGCATCTGACGATCGCGGAGAACGTCGCGTTTCCGCTTTCCGTGCGGCGCGTGAGCCGCGCTGAACAGAAGGCGCGCGTGAAGCGGGCGCTGGACATGATCGAACTGCCGCATCTCGCGAACCGGCGTCCCGCGCAGCTTTCCGGCGGCCAGCAGCAGCGCGTAGCGCTCGCGCGCGCGCTCGTGTTCGAGCCGAGCGTCGTGCTGATGGACGAGCCGCTCGGCGCGCTCGACAAACGTCTGCGCGAAACGATGCAATACGAAATCATGCGCCTGCATCGCGAGCTTGCGCTGACGATCGTCTACGTGACGCACGATCAGGCCGAAGCGCTGACGATGTCCGACCGCGTCGCCGTCTTCTCCGATGGCCGCATCCAGCAGGCCGCCACGCCGAGCGAGCTGTACGAGAACGCGCAGAACGCATTCGTCGCGAACTTCGTCGGCGAGAACAATGGTCTGACGGGGCGCGTCGTGGCTGCGAACGACGAATGGGCGACGCTCGCGCTCTCCGATGGCAGCGTCATTCGCGGACGTTGCGAGCACGGCCTGCGCGCCGGCGACGAAGCGATGCTCGCGCTGCGCCCCGAGCGCGCGCACATTCCCGGCGCGGAAGGCATGCACGCCGATGAACACAGCAACGTCGTGCGCGCGCGTGTCGAAGAGCTCGTGTATTGCGGCGATCATCATCGCGTGCATCTGAAGCTCGGCTCGCGCGATGCGCTCGTCGTGAAGGTGCCCAACACGCAGCGTCATGCGTTGCCGCAGGCAGGCAGCACGATCGACATCGCCTGGCGCCACGACGACTGCAAGATCCTCGCGATGATGGCGCCAAAGAGCGCCCCCGCGATCGAACCCACCACCCCGCCGTCACCTTCCCTCATCTCGACCGCACCCGCAGGAGCCAACTGACATGCGCACTCATATCAAAGCACAATGCGCCGCACTCGCCGTATTTGCATTCGCAACGGCATCAACTCATGCGGCGGAGACCCTCTCCGTCGTGACCTTCGGCGGCGCGTATGAAGCAGCCGCGAAAAAGGCCTATTTCGAACCGTTCACGCAGGCGACCGGCATCAACTTTTCGACGGAATCGTATGACGGCGGCCTCGCGAAACTCTCCGCGATGGAGCAGGCGAAGAACACGACGTGGGACCTGATCGACCTCGAAACCAACGACGCAATCACCGCATGCGATGAAGGTCTGCTCAAGAAGTTCGACAAGAAATCGCTCGGCAACACGAGCGATTTCATTCCCGGCTCGATCAGCGATTGCGCGGTCGCGAGCATGGTCTGGTCGACGGTCTACGCCTACGACGCGAGCAAGATGAAGACGCCGCCCGCGACCGTCAACGACTTCTTCGACCTGCAGAAATTCCCTGGCAAGCGCGGGCTGCGCAAGTCGCCGAAGGTATCGATGGAATGGGCGCTGATCGCCGACGGCGTCGAACCGAAAGACGTGTACAAGGTGCTCGGCACGCCCGCGGGCGTCGATCGCGCGTTCAAGAAGCTCGACACGATCAAGAAGAACATCGTGTGGTGGGAGTCGGGCGCGCAGGCGCCGCAACTGCTCGCGGACGGCGCGGTCGTGATGACGCAGGTCTACAACGGCCGCATCGACGATGCCGCGAAGAAGGAGAACAAGCCCTTCAAGGCCGTGTGGGACGCGCAGGTCTACGACTTCGAATGGTGGGGCATTCCCACGGGCGCGAAGCATGCGGATTCGGCCGCGAAGTTCATCGTGTCGGCGTCGCAGCCGAAGGCGTATGCGGATTTGTCGAAGTACATCGCGTATGCGCCGCCGCGCAAGGATGCGATTGCGCTCATCGACAAGCAGCGTCTCGCCGATCTGCCGACCGCGCCGGATAACTTCAAGCGTGCCGTGCAGATCAACGCGAACTTCTGGGCCGATAACGCCGATCAGATCAACAAGCGTTTCCAGGTGTGGCTGACGCAGTAACGCCGGAGAATCGATATGCCTGCATCGATCCACGCCAACGCCGCCGGTTCGCTGACGAAAGCCGATGGCCGCGCTTCGTATCGAAGAACCCAGCGCCGTGCATCGGTGCAGGCGTTGTTGCTTGCCTTGCCGCTGATCGTGTTTTTGCTGTCGACGTTCATCGCGCCGATCGCGCTCTTGCTCGCGCGCAGCGTCGAGAACCGGGAAGTGCCGGACAGCATGCCGGCGCTGTCCCGCGCGCTCGATGCGTGGGACGGTCGCGGCGTGCCCGATGAACACACGTTTGCGCTGCTCGCTGCCGGGTTGAAAGACGCGCAGCAGAGCGGACAGCTCGGCACCGTCGCGCGCCGGCTCAACTTCGCGCAGCCCGAGTTCCGCAGTCTCATGATGCGCACCGCGCGCAGCGTCCGCGATGAATCGCCCGCCGCGTGGAAGCCCGCGCTGATCGCGCTCGACGAACGCTGGAATTCGCCGGAAATATGGCGTCTGTTGAAGCGAGCAGCGGCATCGCCGACGCCGGACTATCTGCTCGCCGCCGTCGATGCGCAAGTGACGCCGCAAGGCAACGTCGCGTTCGTGCCGGATAACGCGTCGGTCTATCGACAGGCGTTTTTACGCACGATATCGATCAGCGCGTCGGTCACGCTGCTGTGCCTCGTGCTCGGTTATCCGGTCGCGTGGCTGCTTGCCAATCTGCCCGCGCGAAGCAGCAACCGTCTGATGCTTTTCGTGATCGTGCCGTTCTGGACGTCGCTGCTCGTGCGCACGACGGCGTGGTACGTGCTGCTGCAACCGGGCGGTGTCATCAACGGCCTGTTGACGGGACTCGGCCTCGCGACGCATCCGTTGCCGCTCATCTTCAATCGCACGGGCGTGTTGATCGGCATGACGCACGTACTGCTGCCGTACATGATTCTCGCGATCTATTCGGTGATGAAAGGCGTGTCGCCGGTGTATGTGCGCGCGGCGCAATCGCTCGGCGCGCATCCGTTCACCGCGTTCGTGCGCGTCTATATTCCGCAAACGCTGCCGGGCGTCGGCGCCGGCTGCTTTCTGGTGTTCGTGCTCGCGCTCGGCTACTACATCACGCCCGCACTGCTCGGCGGCGCAGGCGATGAAATGATCAGTCAGTTGATCGCGTTGCAGACCAACACGCAACTGAACTGGGGGCTCGCGGGCGCGCTGTCCGCGTATCTCGTGATCTTCACGGCGATCTTCTATTTCCTGTTCAACCGGATCGTCGGCATCGATCGTTTGCGTTTCGGGTAAGGAGCCTGCTTTAATGCCAGAACAACGCAACAGGGTGTTGACCGAGCGCATCGCGTCGCGATGGGTGCGTGTGCATACCGCGCTCGTGCTGTTCTTTCTCGTCGCGCCGATACTCGCGATCATTCCGCTGTCGTTCAATTCGGGATCGTATTTCTCGTATCCGTTGCAGGGTTTTTCGCTGCGCTGGTATGAGCAGGCGCTGACGAGTCCGGACTGGCAGCGGTCGCTTTTGAACAGCATCGGCATTGGCGCGGCATCGACGTTGATCGCCACGTGCCTCGGCACGCTCGCTGCGCTCGGCTTATCGCGGACGCAGTTTCCAATGCGCTCGATCATCATGCCGATCATCATCTCGCCGATGATCGTGCCGATCGTCGTCGTCGCGGCGGGCTTCTATCTGATCTTTGCACCGCTCGGGCTGGTGAATTCGTATCCCGGCGTGATACTCGCGCATGCGGCGCTCGGCACGCCGTTTGTGGTGATCACCGTGACGGCTTCATTGCTTTCGTTCGATCAGAGTCTGTTGCGGGCGGCGTCGGGGTTGGGCGCGAAGCCGTGGGTCGCGTTTCGGCGCGTGACTTTGCCGCTCATCACGCCCGCGGTCGCTACGGGCAGCGTGTTTGCCTTTGCGACTTCGTTCGATGAAGTTATCGTGATTCTTTTTATCGGCGGGCCGGATCAGCGCACGGTGCCGCGGCAGATGTGGAGCGGGATACGCGATTCGATCGATCCTTCGATACTTGCTGTCGCTACGATGCTTATTGTGTTTGCTGTTTTGCTTTTTGCTAGCATCAATTGGTTGCGGGGGCGGGCGGCTTCGGCGAGCCGCGAGCTAGTTTGATTGCTTTTTCTTCGGCTTTCTATGGAATCCTGATTTCATGTCGGTTTATTTGCTCTGCCCCTGTGCGGGGCGGCAGTCACTTTCTTTGCTGCTGCAAAGAAAGTAACCAAAGAAACAGCTATCCCCATCCAAAGTGCCTCACGCCGGCCCCGGCACAGGCGATTGGTTGAATGGCCCCCAGAGTAGCGAGTGCCCTCGTAGGCCTAACCGGGCTTGGATCGCGCACGGTCTGACACATCGCACCACATAGCTTACTGGTGCAGCCATTGCAAGCTCCGGCCCGCTTCGCGGCCGATCGGTACATCGGGTTTGCATGGGCGCGCGTATTTGCTTCGCACACCGATGGTTCCCTTGCATACCCTTCGGCAGCGCGTAGCGCTGTGCCGGAACTGTTTCGTGCTGAACCAGCATCCTCTACGTTTTGGCTAGTCAGACCGTGCGCGATCCAAGCCCCGCGAGTTTTGCGAGGGCACTCGCTACTCTGGGTTCCATTCAGCCAATCGCCTGTGCCGCGGCCGGTGTGAGGCACTCTGGGTCGAAAAGCTGCTTTCTTTGGTGACTTTCTTTGCAGCAGCAAAGAAAGTTACCCCCGCCCCGGGGAGGGGCAACGCTAATAAACCAACTCCAATACGGGATCCGGCGAAAACAAAAACCGGTCAAGCAACCGCTTCGGCCCGCCTCGGCAACATCCGATCGAACTCGCGCTTCACGATGCCGTAGCACTCACAAGCACGCTCTTCCAGTCCCGCACGATCCAGAATCTTGATGCACCCGCGGCTGTGATGAATCAGCCCCGCATCGTGCAGCTTGCCAGCCGCCTCAGTCACGCCTTCGCGGCGCACGCCAAGCATGTCGGCGATCATCTGCTGCGTCACGCGCAACTGATCGTTCGGCGTGCGATCCGTCTGGATCAGCAGCCAGCGGCACAGTTGCTTCGACAGCGAGTGATGGCGGTTGCACGCCGCCGTCTGCGCGACTTGCGTCAGCAGGGCTTGCATGTACAGCAGCATCACGCGGCGCAGGAAGTCCGAGCGGCCGAAAGCCTCGCGCAACGCGCCCGCGCTCATGCGGTACGCAACGCCCGCGCATTGCACCTGAACGCGCGTGGGCATCGTGTCGCCGCCCGTGAGCACCGGAACGCCCGACATCCCTTCGCGGCCCACTGCCGCGACTTCGACGGAGCCGCCGTCTTCCATCGTATGCAGCAGCGAAATGATCGCCGTGGTCGGGAAATAGACGTGATGAATGCGCTGCCCCGAATCGCACAGCAACTGCTCCGTGCGCAACTGGACGAGTTCGAGGTGAGGCGCGATGGCGGCCCATTCTTGCGGCGGAAGCGCGCCCAAAAGATGGTTGCCGTGCAGGTCTGATTGAAGTGTCAACATTTTCTTTTTTCTCGTACGTGTGCGCTTGGCGCTTTCGTTTTCTTCCGGCTCGCAACAGGATCCGTGTATGCATCTCACGGCGTACATCGAATCCTGTTGCGACCAGCCCCGTAGCACGAACCCGCCGCTTGTTGTCGTTGGAAGTCGCGGTGATCTTCGTGCGTGGTCGTACATTAGCGAGAGCCGTGCCAACACGCGCCAATCCTTATACCTGTGAGGGTTTGCGCGATTCGTGGGCCAACGCTCGTTATCGTCCGACGAAGTGTGGGCAAAAGTGATTCATTCATGAAAAACGGTGTTCATACGAATCGCGCCTCGCGCCCGATATGCGCCAAACGTTTTCCTCTACGGATTGCCCCGCCAGCGTGGGCGCGGGCGATTCGTCGCGACGCGCAAATCGCATCCTTCGCGCGTGTGAAACCCTTGCCACCGTGGAAACGGCCCGAGCGCCAAAAACGTTGCATACATGGTTAGCGGCAGCGGGCACGGCGGCTGAAGGCGTGGCGTAGCGCACCCTGGAAGCCTTGTGCGGCGGGCCTGTGCGGGGTTCGCCACAGAAAAGGCACCGCGCGACGCGTGATCGGGGGCGGATTTCCGGTGCGCGAAAAAATGTTGCATTGCTTATACGAACGCCGGCCGCTCTTCGGCGTCGGCGCCGAAATCTTTAGAGCGTGAACGTGATTAATGCAACGTCGAACAAGCTTCGTTTGTGTTCAGCGAGCGCCGGGGGCACCATGCGTGACACGCCCTCTTTGATTCGCAACGGAGCGAGAACATGAACGAAGCCATCGACCTCAAGGGCCGCGTGTCGATTTATGAGCCCGAGCAGGAAGGCCTGATCTTCCCCGAGCTGCCGACGTTTTCCAGCCACGCGGAACATCGCCGGTATCTGAAGGAGCGGCTCGTCGCCGCATGTCGCGCGTTTGCGCAGCACGGCTTCGATTACGGTTTCGCGGGCCACCTCACCGTGCGCGATCCGGAGCATCCGTCGCTTTACTGGACGAATCCGATGGCCGTTCACTTCGCGCAAGTGAAAGTGTCGAACCTGACCTGTGCCGATCATCAGGGCAAGGTGGTCGAAGGCCGCCACGCGGTCAACCGCGCGGGTTTCGTGCTGCATGCGGCCGTGCATGAGCAGCATCGGGACATCGTCGCGATGTGCCACGCGCATACCGTCTACGGCACCGCGTTCGCGGCGCTCGGCAAGCCGCTCGCGCCAGTTTCGCAGGACGCGTGCGCGTTCTTCGAAGACCATGTCGTGATCGGCGACGAAGCGGGCAAGGTGGCGGTCGAAGTGAAGGGCGGCAACAAGGTCGCCAACGCGTTCCAGGGCGTGAAGGCCGCGATCCACCAGAATCACGGCCTGCTGACGGCGAGCCGTCACAGCATCGATTCGGCGGCGTTCTGGTTCATCGCGCTGGAGCGCTGCTGCCAGCAACAGCTGATGATCGAGGCGACGGGCATCACGCCGAAGCTCGTGCCCGAAGACCGCGCGCGTTACAGCCGCGAGCATGTGGGCAGCGATTACATCGGCTGGCTGCATTTTCAGACGATCTGGAACAATCTCGTCGCCACGCAGCCGGATATGTTCGCGTGATGCAGCGCGCGCCGCATCGACTTTTTTGTATCATGGCGGACCATCCACCTTCGACGACACCAGGACCACCGCCATGACCGCCGCAACGCAATTCGACCAGGTTTCCGTTATCAAGCGCGCCAACGTCTACTTCGACGGCAAGTGCGTGTCGCACACCGTTCTCTTCGCCGATGGCACGAAGAAGACGCTCGGCGTGATCCTGCCCGGCACGCTCAACTTCGGCACCGACGCGCCCGAGCTCATGGAAGTCCAGGCCGGCCAATGCCGCATCCGTCTCGACGGCAGCGACGAATGGAAGACGTACGGCGCGGGCGAATCGTTCTCGGTGCCGGGCAAGAGCCGCTTCGACATCGACGTGACCGAAACGCTCGATTACGTCTGCAGCTATCTCTGATCGACCTTAAGCGGAAAGCTTGCGCAACTCCGCGATCAAATCCGCCTTTCCTTCGAATCCGATGCCGGGCAAATCCGGCATCGTGATGAAGCCGTTCTCCACTTTGACGCCGTCCGGAAAACCGCCGTACGGCTGAAACAGATCGGGATACGATTCGTTCCCGCCGAGCCCGAGCCCCGCCGCGATGTTCAACGACATCTGATGGCCGCCATGCGGAATGCAGCGGCTCGCGGACCAGCCGTGCTGATGCAGCATGTCGAGCGTGCGCAGATATTCGACGAGACCGTAGCTCAGCGCGCAATCGAACTGCAGCCAGTCGCGATCGGCGCGCATGCCGCCATGACGAATCAGATTGCGCGCGTCCTGCATCGAGAAGAGGTTTTCGCCGGTCGCCATCGGCTTGTCGTAGTAGTTGCGCAACGTCGCCTGCAATTCGAAATCGAGCGGATCGCCCGCCTCTTCGTACCAGAAGAGATCGTATTGCGAGAGCGCCTTCGCATAGCGGATCGCGGTATCGAGATCGAAGCGGCCGTTCGCATCGACCGCGAGTTTCTGGCCATCGCCGAGCACGCTCAGGATCGAATCGATGCGCCGCAGATCTTCATCGAGCGACGCGCCGCCGATCTTTTTCTTCACCACCGTATAGCCGCGATCGAGATAGCCGCGCATCTCGTCCTTCAGCTTTTCGTGATCCTGGCCCGGATAGTAATAGCCGCCCGCGGCATAAACGAACACCTTGCGGTCCGGCTGGCCGTTGCCGTAGCGATCGGCGAGCAACTGAAAGAGCGGCTTGCCCGCGATCTTCGCGACGGCGTCCCAGACGGCCATGTCGATGGTGCCGATCGCGACCGAGCGCTCGCCGTGCCCGCCCGGCTTCTCGTTCGTGAACATCGCCGCCCAGATCTTGTGCGGATCGAGATTGTCGCCTTTCTCGTCGATGAGCGTATCCGGCTGCGCCTCGAGCACGCGCGGGATGAAGCGCTCGCGCATCAGCGTGCCTTGTCCGTAGCGGCCATTCGAGTTGAAGCCATAGCCGATGACAGGCTTGCCATCGCGGATGACATCGGTCACGACGGCAACGAGGCTGATCGTCATCTTGCTGAAGTCGATATACGCATTGCGGATGGGCGAGCTGATCGGAACGGTCTTCTCGCGGATTTCGACGATTCTCATGTGCGTGCTTCCTGTGTGTTGACGTGAGTCAGGATAGCCCCGGAATCCCGCGTTAGAATTCACTGAATTTCATTTCATATTTCACCGAGAGTGAATAGCGACGCTTCGTCGGACTTCGACTTCTTCATTCTGCTCGCGAAGCTAAAGAGTCTTTCGGGCGCCGCGCGCGCGCTCGATCTCACGCCGCCCGCGGCGACGAAGCGGCTCGGGCTCATCGAACAGCGGCTCGGCGCGCGGCTCGTCAACCGCACGACGCGCAGCGTGAGCCTCACGCCGGAAGGCGAAACGTATCTGCGTTACGCGCTCCAGATCACAGGTCAGGTGCGCGAGATGGAAGAGGCGATCTCCGGCGCGCGCACCGATCCGAAAGGCCTGTTGCGCGTGAATGCGACGCTCGGTTTTGGCCGCACGACCATCGCGCCGCTCGTGTCGGACTTCGCGAAGCGCTTTCCTGCGGTCGAGATTCAGTTCGAAGTGACGGACCGGCCGGTCGATCTCGTCGAAGGCGCGTTCGATCTCGCGATTCGCTTCGGCGAATTGCCCGATAGCCGGCTGAGCGCGCGCCGCATCATGAGCAACCGGCGGTTCCTGTGCGCATCGCCGAAATATCTGGAGCGGTTCGGCACGCCGGAGAAGATCGAGGATCTGGCGCGGCATCGCTGCATCATTCATCGTCAGAACGACGACGCTTACGGCGTCTGGAAGTACATGCGCGGCGACAGCATCGAAGCGCTGAAGGTGAAAGGCATGTTATCGAGCAACGACGGCGATATCGTGTTGCGCTGGGCGCTCGACGGCCACGGCATTCTCATCCGCTCGGAATGGGATCTGGCGAAGTATGTGCAGAGCGGACGGCTGAGGCTGGTGTTGCCGGATACCGTGCTGCCGTCGGCGGATTTGTTCGTTTACTATCCGGCGCAACGGAACCAGACGGCGCGGGCGCGGGCGTTCATCGATTTTTTGATCGATCATTTCAAGGCGCCGTTCGTGCCGGTGGAGACGGGCAGGAAGCGCGCGAATCGCAAGCTGTCCAATTTTTAGCTGCGTCCACGTTTCGTGTACGCCGGGAAGAATTGGACAGCCCGGCTGTCTTCGTTCTCTTGTCTATGCCAGGCATGTTGCTTTCGCCGGGACATAAGCGGCAAAAGCCTGCCTCTTATCGTCCAGATTTGCGCTCAAGAGGCACATATGTGCTTCTTGAGCATCAAACGAAAATCAACCGTTGCGAAACAAATAGCTATACGCGTTGAGCGCAGGCACCCCGCCGAGATGCGCGTACAACACCTTCGAGCCTTCGGGAAACTCGCCGTTGCGCACCATCTGGATCATGCCGTCCATCGATTTGCCCTCGTAGACCGGATCGGTCAGCACGCCTTCGAGCCGCGCGCACAGACGGATCGCCTCCAGCGTGCCCTCGTTCGGCAGGCCGTATTCGGGGCCGCCGAAGCGCGTATCCAGAATCACGTCCTCGCGCGTGATGTCCTGACCGAGATCGACGAGCTCCGCCGTGTGCTTCGCGATGCGCAGAATCTGCTCGTGCGTCTGCTCCGCTTTCGCCGATGCATCGATGCCGATGACGCGCCGCGCCCTTCCGTCCGCCGCGAAGCCGACGACCATGCCCGCCTGCGTGCTGCCCGTCACCGAGCACACGACGATGTAATCGAACTTGAAGCCCAGTTCCGCTTCCTGCGCGCGCACTTCTTCCGCAAAGCCGACGAAGCCGAGGCCGCCCAACGGATGCTCTGAGCAACCGGCCGGCACCGGGAACGGTTTGCCGCCCGCCGCGCGCACGCTTTCCATCGCGTCCTGCCAGCTTTTGCGGATGCCGATATCGAAGCCATCGGCGACGAGGCGCACGTCCGCGCCCATCATCCGCGACATCTGGATATTGCCGACGCGGTCATAGACGGCATCCGAATAGTTGACCCAGTTCTCCTGCACGAGCACGCACTTCATGCCGAGATGCGCCGCGACCGCCGCGACCTGCCGCGTCTGGTTCGACTGCACGCCGCCGATCGACACGAGCGTGTCGCAGCCCTCCGCGATCGCTTCTGGAATCAGATATTCGAGCTTGCGCGTCTTGTTACCGCCGAATGCCAGGCCGCTGTTGCAGTCCTCGCGCTTCGCATACAGCTCGACTTTGCCGCCGAGATGCGCGGACAGGCGTTTGAGCGGCTGGATGGGCGTCGGTCCGAAGGTCAGCGGATAACGCGGAAATCGTTGCAGGTTCATGATCGGCATCCTCGTGAGGGGGAACGCCCATCGTAGAGATTGTCGGGATCGGCCGGGTTGCGAAAAAAATCCGCTGCGCCTAACGTTTTCGAATGAGTAGGTGTATATGCTGACTTTTATTTCGTCTCAGACCGCTTCAACGCAATGAAAAAAACCGTATCCGCTTCGAACCCGCATCCGGCGGGCGTTCAGACCGACCGCGTCGATCGTGCAATCCTCCGGCAGCTCCAGCGCGACGCGTCGATCTCGAACGTCGCGCTCGCCGAAAAGGTCAACCTGAGCGCGCCCGCGTGCCTGCGGCGCGTCGAACGGCTGCGCGAGGCCGGTTTCATCCGCGCGACCGTCGCGCTGCTCGACCCCAAGGCGCTCGACGCAGGCATGCTCGTCCTGATCGGCGTGATTCTCGACCGCTCGACGCCCGATTCCTTCGCCGACTTCGAAAAAGCCGCGCAGAAGGTGCCGGGCTGCATGGAATGTCACGTCGTGACCGGCGAGTTCGACTTCTTCATGCTGATCCGCACCCGCGACAGCGAAAGCTTCAACCGTCTCCACGCCGAAAAGCTGCTGTATCTGCCGGGCGTGCGGCAGATTCGCACTTTCATCGTCTTGCGCGAGATTCTGTCGACGACGGCGTTCCCCATCGGCGACGCGGCCGGCGCGCGCACGTCGTAACATCTGAGACACTTTTGCGAAAGACCTGCTGAAAAATTACGCTACGATTCAGGGTTTTCCATGTCCGGACATCCCGTTTCGTCGTGACCGCGTCTGAATTCAAAGCCTTGGCCCGCGCTGCGCTGACCCGCGCAGCATCGTGGCTGCGTCCGCATCTGCGGCCCCGCTCGCTGCTTCTCCTGCCCGCGCTCTTCTGTATCTATGTGCTGGTGCTGATTCCGTTCACGCCCGGCATCCGCGATATCCGCCGCGCGAAGGTCGACCAGCCCGCGCAGATCTATTCCGCCGATGGCAAGCTGCTCGCCGAGTTCAGGCCGACGCATCGCGAATGGGTGAGCCTGAAGGAAATCTCGCCGCAAGTGATCGACGCGCTCATCGCGACGGAAGACCGGCGCTTCTATCAACATCACGGCATCGACTTCCGGCGCACGGCGGGCGCGGCGCTGCGCACGTTCTCGGGCGACCGGCAAGGCGGCTCGACGCTCACGCAGCAGCTCGCGCGCAATCTGTATCCCGAGGAAATCGGCCGCTCGCAGACGCTCACGCGCAAGCTGAAGGAAGCGATCACCGCGTTCAAGATCGAGGCGCTCTATTCGAAAGACGAGATCCTCGAAACCTATCTGAACACGGTGCCGTTCCTCTACAACGCGTACGGCATCGAGATGGCCGCGCGCACTTACTTCGACAAATCCGCGGGCCAGCTCGACGTGCTCGAGAGCGCGACGCTCATCGGCATGCTGAAGGGCAACAGCTATTACAACCCGGTGCTCAATCCGGAGCGCGCGCTCGACCGGCGCAACATCGTGCTCGGGCAGATGGTGAAGTTCGGCCACCTCCAGCCCGCGAAGCTCGATGCGCTCAGGAAGCGCCCGTTGCGCATCGACTTCGAGCGGCAGACGGAAGAGCCGGGACGCGCGCCGCACTTCGCGCAGCAGTTGCGCAAGTGGCTCATCGCGTGGGCCGACGACAACGACTACAACATTTATTCCGATGGCCTCGTCGTGCGCACGACCATCGACTCGCGTCTGCAGACGATGGCGACGAACGCGCTCGCGTGGCAGGGCAATCAGTTGCAGTCGATCGCCAACGCGGCGTGGGGCGGCCGTGGCGGCTGCGCGAATGCGAACGTGGATCTCGGGCACGCGTTCATCCGCGAGACGGATCAATACCGCGCGCTGCGCACGGGCGGCGCGAACGATGCCGACGCGCTCAAACATCTCGGCGCGGACCGCGCATTCATGCAGACGTTGTGCGAGAACAAGACGCGCGTGCAGGCCGCGTTCGTCGCGCTCGATCCGCGCAACGGCCAGATTCGGGCGTGGGTCGGCAGCCGCGATTTCACGCAGGATCCGTTCGATCACGTCGCGCAGGCGCGCCGCCAGCCGGGTTCGACCTTCAAGCCCTTCGTCTACGGCGCGGCGTTCGATCGCGGCGCGAAGCCGACGGACACGTTCGTCGATCAGGCCGTCGAAATTCCGATTCGCGGCGACGAAATCTGGCGTCCGACCGACGATTCGCCGCCGTCGGGCCGTCCCGTGAGCCTGCGCGACGGTATCGCGTACTCGAAAAACCGCATCACCGCGCAACTGATGGAGTCGGTGGGGCCGGCCCGCGTCGCACGGCTCGCGCGCGACATGGGCGTGCGCGAAAGCCATCTCGACGTGGTGCCGTCGCTCGCGCTCGGCACGAGCCCGGTCACGCTGAAGGAAATGGTGTCGGCGTACGGCACCATCGCGAATGATGGTTCTTATATAGAGCCGCTGCTCGTCACGCGCATCGAGAACAAGGACGGCGACGTGCTCGCGCAGTTCGAGAGCGCGCCCGAGCGGGCGCTGTCGGTCGATGCGACGCGCAAGCTCGTCGACGTGATGCGCGATGTGATCAATCGCGGCACGGGCACCGCGATCCGCACGCGCTTCGGCGTGCGCGCGGACGTCGCCGGAAAAACCGGCACGACGCAGGACAACGCGGACGGCTGGTTCATCCTGATGCATCCGCAGCTCGTCGCGGGCGCGTGGGTCGGCTTCAACGACAGCCGCGTGACGCTGCGCAGCGATTACTGGGGACAGGGCGCACACAGCGCGCTGCCGATCGTCGGCGACTTCATGCAGCGTTCGTTGCGCTCGCATGTGATCGACGTTCGCGCGCGCTTCGACACGCAGGAAACGCCGGGCTTCTGGGCGACGCGGCTCACGCGCCTGCGCACGTGGATCGCGCAGACCTTCACGAGCGAACCGAAGCCGAGTGCGGCGAAACAGACGTCGGTGCAAAAGCCGGTGCGTGCGAAGCGCGCGCCGTCCGAGCCGGAGGCCGAAGTGACCGATGCGCCTTCCGAACCGCCCGTCTTCACGACGATGCCGCCGATTTTGCCCGCGCCTGGCGAAGCGGCGTCGTCGGTCGCGCCTGCGGCGCCGGCAGAAGCGGCATCCGACACCCAGCAATAACGATCCCGCCGCGCTGCGGCACAGCACGAAGCAAAGCAAAAAACGCCATGCGGAAGTTCTTCCGCATGGCGTTTTTTCTTGACCGCTTCGCCGATTACGACTTGACGATCGTCGGGTTCGTCACGTTGATGCGCGGACCCGAGTTGTCCCACTGCTCGACGATCAGCGGGTACTTCCACTTCGGATTCGAGCTGCTGATCTGGCCGTTGACGATGTAGCCGTCGAGCGACAGGCCCTGAACCGCGAACGAACCGCCGGGGCTCGTCGTGTCGACGTGGTTCGTGATCGCGATCGTGACCGTCTTGCTGATCGGACCCGGCAGCGAGCCGAACCACACGTTGATGCCGCCGCCCTTGCAGTTGGCCGTCGTCGGGCTGTTGATCGTGATGTTCTTGAACACGGCCGAGTTGTCGTTCGGCTCGAAGTCGAGACCGCACGCCGGCGCCGTGCCGTTGATGTTTTGCCAGATCGGGCTGTTGAACGTGATCGTGTCGCCCGAGATGATCGACACACCCTGACGACGGCAGCCGTCGGCCTTGTGGTTGTCGACGCGCAGGTTGTACGTCGGCACGCCCTTCTTGGACTGGCTGTCGTTGATGTAGATGCCGTCGCCCCACGTGTTGATCGTGGTCGGCGCCGTGAGCGTCACGTTCGTCGCGCCCATGATCGTGAAGCCCATGCCGTGCTCGCCGCCCGACGCCGAGTTCAGTTCCTTGCTGCCGTCGAGGTACGCGTTTTCGACGACGACGTTGCTCACGTCGACGATACGGATCATCTGATAGATGTCCGCGTTGTGCGCCAGCAGCTTGATCGACGCGCCCGACGCGAAACGGATGTGGCTGTTCGAGCGCAGCGTGAGACCCGTCGTGTCGATACGGACCTGACCCGAGATCAGCAGGATCTGACCGACCGAACCGTCGATGGCGGCCTGGAGTGCCGCGCGGTCATTGGTCTTGCCATCGGCCTTCACGCCGAACGACGAAGCGGCGATGGTGCCGGCGGTGTCGGTGGCGGCGGCCGAAGTCGAGCTGGCGGGCGTGGTCGTTGCCGCGCTCGCAGGCGCTGCGGCGCTGGCCGACGAAGCAGGCGTGGCCGAGCTCGCGGGGGTCGACGAGCTGGCGCTGCCGGTGTTGCGCTTTCTCCAACGATCGGCGACAGAGTCAGGCGTTCCATCGCCGCCGCCGCCGCATGCGGCGAGCACCATCGCGCCGCCGCCGGCGATCAGCGACGTCAGCAGCTTGCGGCGGGTTGCGATGGGAGCGTTGACGACGGAAGCGTCTGCCAGATTGTCTGCCTGAGTGTTGTTCGGAAGCATTAGTCTTTCCAGTTTTTGATCGTGCGTGAGCGACGGGCGTACCCATCTCTGCGACATCGGCCGCACGCAACGTTTCTTAAGGGCGATGAGATGACAAACGCAAATTAGCAGGCGCAAACGTTTGCACCGCTCAGCGCTCGACAGCCGCGCTAGGCGACTCCGAAAGGCATCTCGGCGAAATACGAACGACTTCGGGATTTGAAGAGACCAGATAACTGGAAGAGCTCATTCATCCATGCCCGACAGGCCAAAACCGGACCCGCGAAGCGTTGAAGTCTGACGGGAAGCAATTACCGTCTTTTATTAATACTACAGATTGTTACTGGGCGTTTCTACCCGCTACTTGTTACAGAATGTACGCTTGTAACTTTTTATTTTCTTTTGTCGGGGCTTTTTTACGGCGTATTTCCTGTTTTAACCATTGCAGAGACAATTAATCCATCTCATCAATCATTGTTAATATCGTATTCTGAAAGCTTCTGTTAATGAGCGTTCGATACGATGATTAACATTCATCTGAACAAATCTGAATGGCAATACGAACGTTCACGCTCTGGCGGAGTCTGGAACCGCTATCCAACGCCTCGCAAGGGCTTGACGCGCATGGCTTTTGTATAACGAAACGGGCATAACCAGCTTGATTGTTTCGTTTTAATAGCGGGTAATTGCGTGTGATTCGCAATACTGTCCGCGGGTTTGGTGTGCTTCCGCACGTTCGTGCATCCCCTTGGCTGGAATGATTAACGGATTAACCATCCGGTTCGCCCGCCAAATCAAATTTTGTAAGCGCCGCCGTCAAAAAAAAATTTAATCGCCAGAGGAAAGACCCTACAGGGAATAACCCTTATCGGGTTTTCACGCAGCAAAGAAAGTTTATTGAAGGCTCGCACCGGCAGGGATTACCCGACAACCTCGAATAATCTGATCAAACGATACCGGATTAATCCGCAGACGAATATTAAATAATCAGACGTTTTAGCCTACGCCATATCGGTCATATGTTCCATTTCGCACCGATCGATAGCCGCACAAGCACTAATCTCAACCTTGGTCCCGCCTCGCCGGGCCCGCATCGCACCATGAAAGACATGTCTTCCGCGCTTTCCGAAACTCCATTCCGACGCCCGTCGGCATCCGCGCGGCCAGGTGCCTTAGCGAACAGTCGTGCCGCCCGTTTTCATGCACGCTCCTCATCTCACGCGCGAAGGCAGTCAGCCTTCGCGACCTTCCATCGCATGACCCGTATCGCCCTGACGTCGAGCCACGCGACGAAAGGCTCCCACGCAGGAGAAGTACAGTGCTGAGCGCAGCGGTGCAATCGGTAAGACGCCGTCTCGGCGGAGTGCATCAGGATCACAAACGCATCGCGAGAAGCGCGGTCGTGCTCCTGGCATTCGTGATCCTCGGCAAATGTATCGGCGCGTCGAAGGAAATGGCGATCGCCTGGCGCTACGGGATCAGCGGCACCGTCGACGCTTATCAGCTCGCGCTCACGCTCGTCACCTGGCTGCCCACGATGCTCACGAACGTGCTGAGCGTCTTGCTGATTCCCGCGCTCG
Source organism: Caballeronia arvi (assembly GCF_001544695.2). GTDB lineage: Bacteria > Pseudomonadota > Gammaproteobacteria > Burkholderiales > Burkholderiaceae > Caballeronia > Caballeronia arvi. The sequence continues at coordinate 151,151 of NZ_FCOM02000008.1, read as the reverse complement.
TCTCGCTCAAGGACGACAAATCCGAGCAGAACGGCTTTATCGGCGAGCTCGAAGGCGTGGGGCTCGTCATCGGCCTCGCTTCGTGCCTGCTGCTCTGGCTCGGCTGGCCCTATATGGCGGAGGCGGTCGGCAGCAATCTCGCCGAGTCGACGCGCGAGATTTGCCGGCACATGATCATCGGCATGTTGCCGGTCGGCGTGCTGACTTTCACGATCTGCATTTCGTCGGCGCGGCTGCAGGCTTCCGGCAAGCACATCAACACGTTGCTCGAATGCGTGCCGGCCATCGGCCTGCTCGTGTTCGTGCTCGGTGCGCAAGACAACACGTCGATCTGGCCGCTCGTCGTGGGCACGTCGCTCGGTTTCGTGGTGCAGTCCGCGTGGCTGCGCGTGCTCGCGCGCCGCGCCGATTCGATGCCCGCGCTGCCGCGTGTATCGACGCGCGCGAAGCAGTGGCCGGCTACGATCCGCTCGATGGGCACGCTCACGATCGGCTCGGTCGTCGCCGGTCTCTGGCTGCCGGTCGACCAGTACTTCATGGCGCAGCAGGGCGACGGCGCCATCGCGACGCTCGGCTACGCAAACCGGCTGCTTTCGCTCGTGCTCAGCATGGGCGCGCTCGCCATCACGCGGGCGACCTTGCCGATTCTCGCGGAGATTCTTCATCGCGGCGACCACGAGCGCGCGCGCAGCACGGCGCTGAAGTGGTCGGGCATCATGACCGCAGTGGGCCTGATCGGCGGCGTGATCGCGTATGTGCTCGCGCCGTTCGTCGTCAAGCTGCTCTTTCAGAAGGGCGCCTTCACGGCCGACGACACCATCGCCGTCACGACGCTATTCCGTTATGGCCTGCTGCAAGTGCCCTTCTATTTCGGCATGTGCGTGCTCGTGCAGTTGTTCGCGAGCGAGACGCGCTATCGGGCCATCACCGTGTTTTCGCTGATCGGCTTCGGGACCAAGATCGCCGGCAATATCATCCTTATCCGCTTCTTCGGCGCGCAAGGCGTGCTGCTCGCCACCGGCATCGGCGCGTTCGTCGTGCTCGCGTGCTATATCTTCTGGACGCGTTTCGCGCCGCCTTTCGTGGCCCCGGAAGCGAAAGCCGGAACGGATACGCCCGAGTGACCGACGGCCTCCGGATGGAGGCCGTCTTGCGATGAGCCCATCGGGCACGTCCTCACTTCGCGCTTGAAGCAAAACGGCCTCCCGAAGGAGGCCGCACAATCGAAACAACCGCCGAACAAGCAGTCGCCGTACTCGCTCATCGACTCAAACAAACAGCCCGAATTCCATTTCCGCCAGCCGGCTTTCTTCCGACCGCGTTGCCCGCGCGACTTCCGCCATCGTCGCGGGCTGCACGCCGTAGGTGTCCCTCAGGTGCGCGTGATGCGCGAGCACCGCTTCAAGCACGGCGAGGTTCTCGGCGAGATTCGCGCCGAAGTTATGCGGATGCCACCACAGATGAAACGAGCGCCCCGTGCGCGCCGCCGATGTCATCGACTGCTTGATGCGATGAATCCGCAGCCATTCCAGCGCACGCTTGTTGCGCGCGTACGGACGCAGAAAGCGGCTCGAACGCACGTCGACGAGACCGCGCGACGGCTGCGGATCGAAGGCGTGATCGCCGGAAAGATCGATATACGCATCGGCGAGACGGGCGGCGCGGCGCAGCGCGGCTTCGTCGGCGCGCGCCGTTTCGCGGTACATCCAGTTGCGCTCGGTGCCGCGGTACGCGATCAATCCGTGCGCCGCGCAAACCGGCAGATATGCGTTGTTCACCTGATTGCGCGGAAAGACGATGCTTGCGGGCGGATCGGCGAGACGTTTGATCGACGCGACGGACGCTGCCATGTCGGCGGCGAACTGCGCCTTGTCCTGCCCCGCTTCGAGCGCGTAGTAATGACAGAACGTATGGCTCGCGAGCTCGCTGCCTTCGGTATCGACGATCTGGCGCGCGAGCGACAAGCCGTAGTGATACGGATCGCTTTTCTCGTCCGCGCCGATCGAATCGAGATAGCCGCCCGCGTACGGGCTCAGCTTTGCATCGGCATAACTCGGGCGCACGTCGGGCAGATTCGCGAGCAGGTCCTTCTTGTTATCGAAGAGCAGCATGCCGACCGTCGCCCAGGTCGCCTTCACGCGATACTTCGTGAACATCGCGAGCATGGCCGGAATCGCCTCGCGCACGCCGAGGATGTTCTTTCCGTATGTGGCGATCGAGCGATGGTCGCGCACGCCCCACATCAATTCGAAATCGAGCGAAATCAGGAAGTAGGACATCGTCGTCAGGGCATCAGGAAATAGTGATAGACGCCTTCGAAATAGCTCTTCGTGGCATCGGCGGAGACGGCGATGAACACGCCGAGCGTGATGGCGAGCACGCCAGCGTTCTTGAGCTTGATCTCCGGAGCGAGGAAGGGCAGGAGCAGCGGCACGCAATACCAGACGCGGCCCTTCGCGAACGGGAACACGAAGAACGCGACGACGAGATACACGAAGAGGCCCACGTGCATGATCGACATGCGCGAAAGCGTCAGCTGACGCCGCGTATCCGGCGAGCGCCACGTCGAGTACAGCACCATGACGGACGCCATCGTGTAGAAGAACAGCAGCGCGAGCAGCTTGATCGTGAAGTTTTCCTGATAGCCGGTGTATTCGTCGATACGCCGTCCGCCGTAGTTCGCGAACAGGAACTTCGCCGCCGACGCCAGCACGATCGCCGCCACGCTCACCGCGACGAGCGCGCGTCCCTTTTTCTCGCCGCATATCACGGCGGTCAGGAGAAAGGCCGTGGGCACGGCGAAGGTCGTGTGCACGAAGCTCGCGAGGCCCATGCCGAGCGTCGGCCGGTTGAAGCGCAATGCGAACAGCATCGCGATGGCCAGGCCGAAGCCCTGGCGAATCTGGAACAGCCCTACGGTTGCGAGCGCATACGGAATGATGAGCCACAGCAGGAGGCCGACGAGCGGCCGCCGCGTCTGCAGCAGCGAATACATCACGACGAGGTTGAGCAGGATCACCGTCGTGCGGATGCCGCCTTCGGGCGTCACGCCGAGCGCGTTCAGAAAGATGACCCACGAGCGCCAGCCCAGCTCTTCCGTGATCAGGCTGACGAGAAAGCCGAAGTCCGATTCGCGGCTGCGGTAGAACTGCACGAGCCAGTGCCAGTCCGTCGAGCGGAAATACTGGATGTACGCTTCCTGGTCGAAGATCATCCCGATGCTGCGGTCGCGGAACGCGAGTATCGAGAGCGTGGCCACCGCGAGCGCCAGAAACGCCCATCCGGAAGGCGTCATGAAATAGGCGAAGCCCGTCACGCGTCTGGCGGGTGCGGGTTGCTGCGCTGTGTTGTCCATTGTCGTTGCTTGCATCGCTTGGCCTTGTTTTCGCTTTAGTTATAGTGTGTCGCGCGGCTTTTAGGGCACGAGCCGCAGGTTGGTGACGACGATCTTCGGTCCCGCCTTGTCATAGTCGATGCTTTCGACCGTCGACATCCGTGCGCGCACCCACGTCGGCGAATGACTGACGATCTGTCCAGACACCTTGCGCCCGTTCAGCTTGAGCGACGAGACGGCGAATGCCGCATCGCTCGCGCTTTCGTCGCGATGATTCGTGATGCCGATATCGACATGCTTCGGCACCGGTCCCACGATCTCTTCCAGCCAGACGATGATCCCGTAGCGGCAGTTGCGCGTCACCGGATCGACGATGCGGATGTTCTCCAGAATGTCGGCGTTGCTGTTCGGTTCGGCGTCCAGGCCCGCTTCCGGCTGCGTGCCGCCGATGTTCTCCCACAGCGGACGCTCGAACACGATGTTGCGCCCGCTGATGATCGAGACGCCCTGCCGGCGGCATCGGTCCGCATGGTGCTTCACCACGCGGATATGGCTGCTGTACCTGAACGGCACCTCGTAGCTGTTGGCGATATAGATACCGTCGCCCCAGCAACCGACCGTCTTCGGCGAGATCAGCGTCACTTGCGTGCTGCCGGCGATCGAAAAGCCCATGCCGTGGCCGTTTTCGCGCAGCGCGGGCGTGGCGGCGTTCAGCTCCTTGCTGCCGTCGAGCACCGCGTTTTCGACCAGCACGTTGTCCACGTCCCAGATGCGGAACATCGAATAGAACGACGTGTCGTGCGGCAGCAGCTTGATCGACGCGCCCGGCGCGAAACGCACATGACTGTTGCGGCGCAGATCGAGCCCTTTGGCGTCGATTCGGCACTTGCCGGTGATCAAAAGCGTCTGATCCACGGACCGGTCGATGGCGTTCTGCAGCGCGATGCGATCGTTCGTCCTGCCGTCGCCCTTCACGCCGAACGACTTGTCGGTGACGACCTCACGCTTCGCGGACGCCTGCGCGCCCAGCCCCACGGCGCTCGCGCCGCCGGCCACGGCGCCCATCAGCAGGGAGTGAATGACGCGCCGCCGGTCGACCATTACGCCTTTTCTCCCGTGACCGCGCGCGGATATCCCGCGCTCTTGCCTTCGTCGCTGCGTCCGCGTGCGCCGAGCCGGGAAAAGATGCTGTCCCACTGACGCAGAATCGCCTGCGACGAGTAGCGTTGCCGCACCGACGCCGCCGCCTTGCGTCCGAGTTCCGCGCGCAAGGCTTCGTCCGACATCACGCGCCGCAGCGCATCGGTCAGCGCGGCCTTGTCGCCGGCCGGCACGAGCACGCCGTCCTGGCCGTCGCGCGTCAGCTCGCGCGGGCCGCTCTTGCAATCGAACGCGACGGTCGGCAGGCCAAGCGCCATGCCTTCGAGCATCGCCATCGGCAGGCCTTCGTAGCGCGACGACAGCACGAACGTATCCGAGCGCGCCATCTCTTCCCAGGGCGTCGTCGTCTTGCCGGGCATCAGCACACGCTCGCCCATCTTCCGTTGCGCGATCTGCGCTTCGAGCGCCGCGCGCTCCGGGCCTTCGCCCCAGATCCACAAATCCCAGTCCGGAAACTCGGGCGCGAGCGTCGCGAAGACGTCGATCAGCCAGTCGAACGCTTTTTGCGTGTTCAGCCGCCCGACCGCGATGAGCCGCTTGCGCGCGCCCTTTTCGACGCTGGCGGGATCGAGCAGCAGCAGTTCGTCCGGCAGCGGATTCGGCACCACTTCGATGCCCTTCACGCGCGGCACCATCTTCCGGAACGACGCCTCCATGTTGTCCGTGAGCAGCGTCAGCAGATCGGCGCTCGGATAGACAAAGCGGCACATCTGCATCATGAGCGACGAGCGGCCGTCCGCCGACGGATCGATATGCTCGCTCGCGATGACCGGAATGCCGAGGCCGCGCGTCGCGAGAATCGTCGTGAGGTTCACGTTCGACAGGAACGACACGACGACATCGGGCGCGCTTTCGCGAATCAGCGCGCGCAACGCCCGAAAACGCGCGGGATATTGCAGCATGCGCGCGCCGGCCTTCACGCGATCGGCGAGGAACACGCAGCGCACGTTCTCTGCGAGCGGATAGAAGCACGCGCCGCGCCCGCTGTACGTGATGACGAGCGTGACGGTGTCGCCGCGCGCGCCCCAAGCGTTGACGAGCGATGCCGCCACGCGCTCCGCGCCGCCGCTTCCCATCGAACTGACGACGAGCATGATCTTCATGATCGGCGGCTCCTCAACGCTCGGCAACGGGAACGCGCAGATTCGCGCGCCGCGGCACCTTCACGCCGGACGCTTCGAACACGTCCTGCCAGAGCGCGATGGTCTTCGGGAACGCGAAGCGCTCGTTGACGGTGCTCGCGCACAGCGCCATGCGATCACGCTCGGCGTCGTCCTTCATCAGCGATTCGAGCGACTTCGCGAGCGCGCCTGCGTCGCCGACCGGCGTCACGAGCAGGCCGTCCGTGCCGTGCGTGAGGATCACGCGCGGGCCGGAATCGCAGTCGTAGCTGACGGCGGCGCAGCCGTGCGCCATCGCTTCCACGAGCGTCATAGAAAAGCCTTCGAAGTGCGAGCTCAGCACGTACAGGTCCGCGCGCTCGTACCAGTCCGCGACATTGCCCGCGCGGCCCGGCAGGAAGACGCGGCCGTGCAGCTTGGTCTCTTCCACGCGCCGTTCCAGGCTCGCGCGCGCCTGACCTTCGCCGACGATCACGAGATCCCATTGCGGCAGCGCGCCGGCAATCTTCCTGAATGCGTCGATGAGGCTGTCGAAGCCCTTTTCGGGCGACAGCCGGCCGACCGCGAGCAGCACGCGACGCTCTTCGCCGACCACGCTGTGCGGCTCGATGATCGGGTTCGTGCGCGCGATCGGCAGCGCGAACGGCGGCGGAATCACCTTGACGTCGCGGCAGCCGCAGTGCGTCTCGATCCAGTCTTTCGTTTCGTCGGTGAGCGCGACGACCTTGTCCGCGAAGCGGTACGTCAGGCGGCGCAGGCGCTCCCAGAACGGCGTGAGCTGCGCGCGCGGCGGATGCGTGTGCTCGCTCGCGATGATCTTGTACGGCAGGCCGATGCCCGCGAGCACGGTGAGCACGTTCGCGGTTGCCATGACGCCGAGCGCGACCGTCGGTTTCGTCTCGCGCAGCACCTTGCGAAAAGCGAGGACGCGCTTCGCGTTCGACAGCAGCGTGCGCACGAAGCCGCCGCCTTCGACACCGCCCGCGAGCCCGAGCTCGATGCGCTTCACGCGCGGATGGAACGGATAGACGTCGGTTTCACCGGCCGTCAACGTGACGACGGTCACGTCCCAGCCGAGCGCCGCCCATTCGTTCGCGAGATTCGCGGTGATGCGCTCCGCGCCGCCGCCGTGCATCGAATAGATGAAAACGACGATCTTCATGCGGGCCTCGCCGCCACGTCGCCTTCGACCTGTTCAGCCGGCACGCGCCGCCCCGACAGGAAGCGGATGTACCACGGCATCGCGATCGCGAGACCGTCGGCGAGCGGAATCGCGCTCGCGTAGCCGAGCAGTTGCGCGGCCTTGTCGACGTTCGCCTGCGAGTGGCGCACGTCGCCGGCGCGAAACGGCGCGTACACCGCGCTGCCGTCGTTCACCACGCCGTTGTCGGCGAGCACGCGCTTCAGGCCATCGTAGAGCTGATTGAGCGTCGTGCGGTCGCCGACCGCGACGTTATAGACCTGATTGCGCGCTTCGGCGTCCGACGTCGCGGCGAGAATGTTCATCTGCACGACGTTGTCGATGAAGCAGAAATCGCGGCTCGTTTCGCCGTCGCCGTTGATCGTGACCTGTTCGTCGTCGATGAGCGCGGCCGTCCACTTCGGGATCACCGCCGCATACGCGCCGTCCGGGTCCTGACGCTTGCCGAACACGTTGAAATAGCGCAGGCCGATCGCGTTCAGGCCGTAGGTGCGCGCAAATACCGACGCGTACAGCTCGTTCGCGTACTTCGTCACCGCATACGGCGACAGCGGCTGGCCGATACGATCCTCGACTTTCGGCAAGCCGGGATGGTCGCCGTAGGTCGAGCTCGACGCCGCATACGTGAAGCTTTCCACTTTGGCGTCGCGCGCGGCGACGAGCATGTTCAGAAAGCCGCTGATGTTCACTTCGTGCGTCGTGATCGGATCGTTCACTGAGCGCGGCACCGAGCCGAGCGCCGCTTCGTGCAGCACGTGCGCGGCGCCCTTCACCGCGGCGCGGCAGTCGTCGAGATTGCGGATATCGCCTTCCATGAAGCTGAAGCGGCTCCATTGCGCGGGCGACACGAGCGAGCGCACTTCGTCGAGATTGCGCTGATGGCCGGTGGCGAAGTTGTCGAGCCCGACGACTTCCTGGTCCAGCTTGAGCAGTGCTTCGAGCAGATTCGAGCCGATGAAGCCGGCGACACCGGTAATCAGCCATTTCTGCGGATCGCGCATCAGTTGCTGGCGGACCGATTCGTAACGATCAGACATGAAAGTCTCCAAATTGACCGACGGGCGCGGCATGCTCGCGGCGCTCGCCTTCGATCGTGATCGAGGGCACCAGCTCGCGGTATACGGCGAGCGTCTTCTCGATGACGATGCGTTCGTCGAAATTCTTGAGCGCTTTTTCGCGCGCGGCGAGACCGAGTGTTCTCGCGAACGCGCGGTCGTCGTCGAGGCGGCGGATTGCGTCGGCGAGCGCGCGTGCGTCGCGCACCGGAATCTGCAATCCATCGACGCCGTTTTCGCTGACGACTTCGCGGCAGCCGGGCGCATCCGTCGTGATGAGCGGCAGCGCGCAGCCCGCGGCTTCGATCAGCGCTTTCGGCAAGCCTTCGCGATAGCTCGGCAGCGCCATCACATCCACTTCCTTGAACAGCTTCGGCATGTCGCTCACATGACCGAGCCATTCGATCAGTCCTTCCTTCACCCAGCCCTGCACCATCGCCGTGCTCACCGAGGCCGGATTGCCGTCATCGGGCGAACCCGCAAGCAGGAAGCGCACGGTGCGATTTTCGCGCCGGAGCATGCGCGCCGCCTCCACGTATTCCTCGATGCCCTTGTCCCACACGAGCCGCGCCGCGAGCAATACACGCAGCGGCCGCGTCGCATCTTCCGGCGATTCCTCGCGCACCTGGAAGCGCGTCAGATCGACGCCCGAGCCCTTGACGAGCCGGATGCCGCTTTTCTCGACGATGCGCGCGGCTTCGAACAGCTTGATGTCGTCCGGGTTCTGCAGCACGAGAATACTGCCGCGGCCGTTCAGCGCCGAGCGCATCACCTGGCGCACCACCGGCTTCAAGAGCCGCGCCTTCAGGTCGCGGCTCGTGAACACATAGCCCATGCCGGCGACTGCGTTCACGCGCGCCGGGACGCCCGCCAGCTTGCTCGCGAACGAGCCGTACACCGCGCTCTTGATCGTGAAGCCGTGCACGAGCTGCGGCTTTTCACGGCGGAAGAAGCGCGCGAGCCACAGCACGAGCGCCAGTTCGCGCAGCGGATTCAGGCTGCGCCGGTTCATCGGCACCGCATGCCAGCGAAAGCCCAGATCCTTCAGCTTCGGACCGTACTCGCCGTCGGGAGACAACAGAATGACCTCGAAACCCGCATCGCGCAGTTTGCGAGCGAACGAAAGACGAAAGTTGTAGAGATACCAATCGGTATTGGCGTACAGAACCACCTTGGGCATCTTCATTGCGAACTCCGAACGTCCGGTTGGCATCGCCGCGGGCAGCCGTCGAAAACGAGGGCCGAACCGCGGCGATGGCGTACAGCGGCTTCCATCGGGCAATACGCGTGCGGCTGCATGGCTGCAGACGGTGCGTATCGTCCGATGAATCGAAGCCTCATAGACGCATGTCGCTCGCCTCGGGCGGGAGAACGTATTTGAGGTCGCACAGCACGTGCTTCGACTTGCCGTAGGCGTGGATGCCCTCCGCGCCTTCATCGGCAAACTGCTTGTGCGCCACGGCGAGCACGACCGCGTCGTAGACGCCCTTGGCCGGCTGGTCGACCGGATCGATGCCGTACTCGTGATGTGCTTCTTCCTTCGACACCCACGGGTCGTACACGTCGACCTGAACGCCGTATTCCTTCAGATCCGCGATGATGTCCACCACGCGCGTGTTGCGCAGGTCCGGGCAGTTCTCCTTGAAGGTCAGGCCCATGATGAGCACGCGCGCACCCGAGATGGCGATATCGCGCTTGGTCATGGTCTTCACGAGCTGGGACACGACATAGTTGCCCATGCTGTCGTTCAGGCGGCGCCCCGCGAGAATGATCTCCGGGTGATAGCCGATCGCCTGCGCCTTGTGCGTCAGGTAATACGGATCGACGCCGATGCAGTGGCCGCCGACGAGACCCGGACGGAACGGGATGAAGTTCCACTTCGTGCCCGCCGCGAGCAGCACGGATTCGGTGTCGATGTTCATCTTGTTGAAGATGATCGACAGCTCGTTGATCAGCGCGATGTTGACGTCGCGCTGCGTGTTCTCGATCACCTTGGCCGCCTCGGCGACGCGAATGCTGCTCGCCTTGTGCGTACCCGCCGTGATGATGCCGCGATACAGCTCGTCGACGAAATCGGCGACTTCGGGCGTCGAACCGGACGTGACCTTCTTGATGTCCGGCAGACGGTGCGACTTGTCGCCCGGATTGATCCGCTCGGGGCTGTAGCCGACGAAGAAGTCCTCGTTGAACTTCAGGCCGGACATCTTTTCCAGCACCGGCACGCACTCTTCTTCGGTCGCGCCAGGATAGACGGTCGATTCATAGATGACGACATCGCCCTTCTTCAGCACGCTGCCGATGGTCGTCGACGCGCCGATCAGCGGCGACAGGTCCGGACGCTTGTAGTGGTCGATCGGTGTCGGCACGGTGGCGATGAACACCGTGCAGCTTCTCAGGTCTTCGACTTCGGCGCTGTACTGCATGAAGCTGGCCTGCGCCAGTTCTTCGTCACTGACTTCGAGCGTGACGTCGCGCCCTTCGCGCAGCGCGCCGATGCGCGCGCGGTTGATATCGAATCCCACGACCGGCGTACGCTTGCCGAACTCGACGGCGAGCGGCAGACCGACGTAGCCGAGCCCCACGACACCGATTTTCAACTCATGCGGCGAGAACATATTTACTTCTCCTCGTTTTACACACTCAGGACGTTTAATTAGTAGAACTTTTTGATTCGGGGTCCAACAGGAGCGGGTTCCGGATGAGTGAGTCCCTATTCCTTGTCGCTCTTGTACGCGGCGTAGGCGTAGCCGCCGTACTGGCGCGCCTGGGCATAATTGCCGTAGTGCACCTTGAAGCCATTGAGCAGCACGCCGGTGACGCTCGCACCCGACTGCTCGAGCCGCTTGACCGACTCCGAGATTTCGCCGGAGCGCGTATCCCCATAACGCGCCACGAGGAAGATGGAACCCGCGACGGGCGCCATGATCGACGTGTCCGACACTGCCAGGATCGCCGGAGCATCGAGCAGCACGATGTCGTACTCCTCCGACGCACGGCTCACCGCATCCGTGAACGCATTCGACAACAGCAGCTCGGCCGGGTCCGGCGGATAGAAGCCGCACTGCACGAAGTCGAGGTTGTTCAGCACCGAGCGATGCACGGCTTCATCCAACGAGCTCGAGCCGCTCACGATATCCACGAGACCCTTGCCGCGCGGCAGGCCGAAATACTGGTTCAGGTGGCCGCGGCGCAGGTCGCAGTCGACCAGCAGCACGCGCTTGCCGCCAGCCGCCAGCAGCGTCGCGAGGTTGGCCGACACGAACGACTTGCCGATACCCGGCAGCGGACCTGCCAGCATCACGACGTTGTTCGGCGCATCCATCAACGCGTACTGCAGCGATGCACGCATCATGCGCAGGCCTTCGACAGCCGGGTCCGTCGGGTAACGCGAGGCGAGCGCGAGCTGCTCGGGCCGCTTGTCGGCGATACGCTTTGCCAGTTCCTTCTGCCGTTCGCTGTCCGGAATCGTCGCGAACACGGAAAGACCCGTCTTCGATTCCAGTTCCTTCGGATCGAGCACGCCCTTGAACAGGAAGTCGCGAGCGAACGCCATCACGATGCCGAGGAACAGTCCGATACCTGCCGCGATCACCAGCACGAGCGCCTTCACCGGCTTGACCGGACGCTCGGGCACTTCAGCGCGGTCGAGCAGTTCCACGGTCGGCGTGCGGCCGGCCTTGATCAGACGCATCGTTTCGATATTGTTGCGCAGGGCCGAATAGACATCCGTGCTCATGCGCACATCACGCTGCAGACGAAGCGCGCCCTGCTCGGCCTGCGGCATCGCCTTGACGCGCGCCGACAGTCCGCCGATGTATTTCTCGGTTGCCGCGATCTGCTGGTCGATCACCACGACGCTCGGATGCTGCGCCGAGAAATGGCTCGCCAGGTCCGAACGGCGACGCTTCAGGTCGAGCAACTGGGCGTCCGCCTGGGAAGCCTGCTGCATGACGATGCGGCCTTCTTCGTCGGCGTTGAAGAGCGTGCGGCTGTTGCGGTACGCGTTGTAGTTGTCCTCGGCCTGCTCCATCTGGCGCTTGGCGTCGGGCAGCTGCTGTTCGAGATACTCGAGCGACTTCTCGGCGTTGATCCCGCGGCGGTCGGCGTTCTGCTTGATGTACATGCGCGACAGTTCGTTGATCGTCGCCGCCACGAGCACCGGGTCCTTGCCTTCGAGCGACGTGCTGATGACGCCCGATTTGTTGCCCTGCTCGGCGATCGTCAGCGAGCCCTGCAGACGTTCCATCGCGGACACGCGCGATCGGCGCACCAGATCGAACTCGACGCCCTTCTCGCCGTGGATGAAGCTCACGAGGAGCGAGATCGGGCCGGCTTCGGTGTCGAAACGCTGCACGGTGCCGATCTGGCCCCCGACGCCCGTCTCGATGCCCGGGCCGCGCACCTGATACTGGCCGTTGCCGAGATAGCGAAGCGTGTAGTCCTCGCCTTCGAACGGTTTCGGCACGTCGAACGCCGAAACGTCGATCGATTCGGAACCCCACGCGTAGCCGCCGCGGCCGAACAGACCCGGCGTCGAGGTGCCGTCGCTCATGCGCGAGATCATGCCGCCGACGATGGGGAAGCGATGCGGCGCCGCCTGAATATAGAGTTTGAGTGCATCGACGACCGGACCGAGCACGAACTTCGAGCCGAGAACCTGGATTTCGCCTTCGGCGGTTGCTCTCTGATCGAACATCGTCGCGGCGGCTCTCACCATGTCGCGCGTGTCGCCGGGGGACGCACTGCTCGCCTCGTCGACCTTGACCAGCATGCCGGCCTGATAGATCGGCGCTGAAAAGAACGCATACACCACCCCGATGCTGAAGACGACCGTCACGGTCGCCGCGATCATCTTCCAGTGACGGCCCAGCGTTTCGAGAATCGACCTGAGCTCGATCTCGTTGTCTGTCTCGGCCGTTACGGCTGACGCCTGATTTTTAACTTTCATGGAACGTCTCGTTACAGGCTCTTATGGGACCGGCGCGCGCTGCGCACCGATTGCGGATCGAAACACCTGCGGCGCGCCCCTGGACGGAGCGCAAAATACAAATGCCTTTTGATGATTTTCGGACTGCATTTGGGGCCGTTAAAATCCCGCCCCGTCATTGCAGTCGTATTGAAACACACGACTCAAAAAAAGAGAAATTCCCGCAGACGATTTTTGTTGTTTAACGAACCTTTCAGAGCAGACAAGTGTTCGGTTGCTCACTTTTAGCGCCTTATTGACTATGCGGGCCATTTGAGCAAATCGAAAATATCACAGCGCCCCTTGGTGTATGCGCGGCACCGCACATATAATCGATGTTAATCGGCCTGCTAATTCTATGAGGAAATGCGGTTCAGGCGGGAGCCCGGTTACGGACATTTCTTCGCCTCGCCGCACGGGCCGTTGCGCCAGAACCGGCGGGGCAGACGCCGGTTGGCCCTGGCGCCTGCCAGGACTGCGTACGGCCCCTCTCGGAAAATGCGCGCGAAGGTGTGCTTGCGCACTGACAGCGTACGGTTTATCAAATTCGAATTACTAAAACTTTAAAATAAACCGCTGTATTTTCGTGCCATTAAAACCCCGTTTGTATGAATAATCGGGGGAAATCCCAATGTAATCACGATTGGTCCGGTTTCACACATTAAACGGCCATAAATCCGTGGACAATGGCAGGGGTAGTACCTAACATACGCTTTCGGGTTTAGATATTCGAAAAGAGATGCGCCCTCTTCGTGAGTGAGAAAAATGTTAAACCTTGCGCTTGGCTTCATATGCTCTTTCTGCATCACGCTACTTATAGTTCGATTCGCGGGGCGCTTCGGGGTGCTCTCTCTGGATCATGATTTGAAAGGCGTTCAGAAGAATCATTCTCATCCTGTTCCGCGGATCGGCGGAGTCTCCCTGATGGTCGCGGCCATCGTGACCTTTTCTGTGTGCGCTTTCGTCGGCGGCAATCCGCGCGAGGAATCCATGTTGTTGCTGCTGTGCGCCGCGCCCGCGTTCCTGAGCGGCGTGATCGAGGACGTGACCAAGCGCGTGAGCGTCCGTGCGCGGCTTCTGAGCGCGATGCTCGCCGCGCTCCTGGGCGCTTTTCTGCTGCACGGCGTGATCGGCCGCGTGGACCTGCCGCTCGTCGACCCGATTCTCACTTTCGCACCAATCGCTATCGGACTGACGGTGCTCGCCGTCGCAGGGCTCACCAACGCGGTCAATATCATCGACGGTTTCAACGGGCTCGCCGCCGTCGTGTCCATTCTGATTCTGGGTTCGATCGGTTATGTCGCGCACGCAGTGGGAGATTTGCTCGTGATGAGCGCCGCGCTCACGATGATCGGCGCAATCGGCGGCTTTGCGATCTGGAATTATCCGGCTGCGTCGATTTTCCTCGGCGATGGCGGTGCGTACTTCATCGGCTTCACGATCGCGGAGCTGCTCGTGCTGCTCGTCGCCCGGCATCCGAACATCTCGGCGTGGTACGCGATGGTCGTCGCGATCTATCCGCTCTTCGAAACGCTGTTCTCGATCTACCGCCGCCGGATCGTGCGCGGCCGTCCGGTGGGCGCGCCCGACGGCATCCACCTGCATACGCTGATCTTCAAGCGCGTGGTGCGCAAAGGCACGGACCCGCGCCAGCGTCAGCGCAGAAACGCGCGCACGTCGCCGTATCTGTGGGTGCTGAGCATGATCGGCATCGTGCCCGCTTCGCTGTTCTGGCATAACCCGGTGGTGCTCGCGGTGACGGCCGTGGTGTTCGTCGTCGCGTATGTGTGGCTCTATGTCGCGATCGTCCGGTTCAGGACGCCGCGCTGGCTCATCAGCAGCCAGGGCATCGTGACCGCCGCCGTGCCTGAGCAGACGCATCACAAGTGATCCGAAGGCGCAGTAACGCGCCGCAAGCGGTAGAAGACTGAAAGGCCCTGGTTCGACGAACCAGGGCCTTTTTGCTTTCGGATGGGCGATCGAGGCTATCCGTCGAATCGGGCGCTGGAGCGGCGCTTCTTCCGGTTCCGAATACGCATTGCCTCAAGCCATGCGCGAACGTTACGCACCTGTTGTCCACGACAAAACGATGCGAGGCACGCGATCCGATGCAGACGAGCAGTGCTGCAGATTTATCGAATACCGCTCGGCAAACGCGCTGAACCAGCGCCAAAACAAAAGGCCTTGGTCCGTACAGACCAAGGCCTCTTCAACTACGAACGAGCGGCGCACGCGCCGCCGTGTATCAACTCGCCACGCCAGCCAGATCCGCCGCGGGCGACGTAAAGAGCGGAATCGACGATGCCTGCTGATGCTCGAGCCACAACTGGAACATCAGCACGTTCCACAACTGACGATGCCAGTTCTGCTCGCCCGACAGATGCTGCTGCCACTTCGCGCGCACGATGGCCGGATCGAAGAAGCCCTCGCGACGCAGCCGCGATGCATCCAGCAGCGCCTCCGCCCAGTCGCGCAGCTCGCCACGCAGCCAGTGCGTGATCGGCACGCCGAAACCCTGCTTGGGCCGCTCGATCATCGCGCGCGGCACGTGACGGTACAGCACCTGACGCAGCGCCCACTTGGTCTGCCCGTCGCGCACCTTCATCGATTGCGGCAGCCGCCACGCGAACTCCACGACGCGGTGATCGAGGAACGGCACGCGCGTTTCGAGCGACACGCCCATCGCGGCGCGATCGACTTTCGTGAGAATGTCGTCGGGCAGATAGGTGATCATGTCGAGCGCCATCATGCGCTGCACGTCGTCGAGGCCGGTGAAGGCCGGCGCATTGCCGGTCATCAGCGTGGGCGGCTGGCGTCCGCCGATCACGAGCGCGTCCGGGTCGTTCCATTGCGACATCAGATGCAGGTACACCTCGTCTTGCGTGCGGCACGACAGCAATTGCGCGCCCTTGTGCAGCTTGTCGCCGACTTTCACGCCGCGCAGCGACGACGGCAGCATCGGTCCCATGAGCCCCGCCATGCTGTTCCAGCGCTTCGGCGAAATCCCCGCGATGCCCGACGCCGCCAGCTTGCGCAACGGCGCCGGCAGCATCGTCACCTTGTCCCACATGCCAGGCGCGGTGCGGTAGCGCTGATAGCCGCAGAAGAGCTCGTCGCCGGCATCGCCGGACAGCGAGACCGTGACGTGCTGCCGTGCGAGCTGCGACACGAGAAACGTCGGAATCTGCGACGAATCCGCGAAGGGCTCGTCATAGAGTTCGGGCAGGCGCGGAATCACATCGAGCGCCTGGCGCGCCGTCACATACAGTTCCGTATGTTCGGTGCCGAGATGCGCGGAGACGGCTTTCGCCAGCTTCGCTTCGTCGAAGTCGCTTTCGTTGAAGCCGATCGTGAACGTCTTGACCGGACGCGTCGACTGCTTCTGCATCAACGCGACGATCGTCGACGAATCCACACCGCCCGACAGGAACGCGCCGAGCGGCACGTCCGAGATCATCTGCTGGCGGATCGCATCGCTGAGCAGATGCTCCAGTTCGTCGACCGCGTCTTCGGCGCTGCCCGCAAAGCCGCGCGCGGCGCCATTGACGGCCGCCTCGACGCCGGACCAGTAGGCCCAGATGCGCGGCTCGCGCCGCTCCATCGAGACGGAAAGCAGCTTGCCCGGTTCGAGCTTGGAGATGCCGTCGAAGATCGAATACGGCGCGGGCACGCAGCCGTGGCGAATCTGCAGCGTCAACGCGCCGCGATCGACGTTGTTCTCGAACGCAGGATGCGCCCGCAGCGCCTTGAGCTCCGAGCCGAAGAGGAACGCGGCTTCGTCGCCGTGTCCCTGCCAGCCGTAGTAGAGCGGCTTTTCACCGAGCCGGTCGCGGCCGAGCGTGAGCTGACGTTCCTGCTTGTCCCACACGGCGAACGCGAACATGCCGACCGCGCGCTCGACGGTCGCCTGAATGCCCCACGCGTCGAAGCCGGCCATCAGCGTTTCGGTATCCGAACTACCGCGCCATGCGGGCGCGCGCTGCGCGTCTTCGAGCGCCTCGCGCAGATCGAGGTGGTTATAGATCTCGCCATTGAAGACGATCACGTAACGCCCGCTGACCGAGGACATCGGCTGATGCCCGGCTGCCGACAGATCCTGGATGGCCAGCCGCCGATGCCCGAGCGCGATGCCGCGCAGATCATCGGTCCAGTCGCCCGCGTCGTCGGGCCCGCGATAGTCGATGGCCAGCGCCATCTTCCGGACCGTTGTCTTCGAGTCGCCCGGTCCGATGCCGCGCCCACCCAGAAAGCCGACGATACCGCACATATTCGTTCTCCTTCAAATCCGGCCACAGGCCGCGATGATGCGATGCTCACTTTTCCTGGACGAGCCGCAGGTAGATATCTTCGAAACGCTCGCGCGCGCGCATCATCGTGAACTCGGCGTGGATGCGCGCCTTGGCCATCTGGCCGAGGCGCACGCGCTCGTCGGGTTTCATTTCGATGACGCGGGAAAGCCCCGCTGCGAGCGCGTCGGCGTTTTCCTTCGCGACGACAACCCCCGTGTTCGCGACGAGCATCGCCGCGTCGCCGACATCGGTGACGACGCATGGCACGGCCATCGCCATCGCTTCGCCGACGACGTTCGGGAATCCTTCAGTTCGCGACGACAGACAGAACACGTCCATCGCCGACAGGCACGCGGGCACGTCGCGCCGTTCGCCGAGCAGCACGAAGCGCGATGCGAAGCCCGTGTTCGCGATCCAGCCCGCGAGCTCGCGATTGTTCGCGTCGAGATCGCGGCCGACCATCATGAAGCGCACGTCCGGATGGCGCGCGGCAAGCAGGCCCGCGGCGCGCACGAAGCTCTGATGATCCTTCACCGGATGAAAGCGCCCCAGCACGCCGACGACGATCGTCCTGTCGTCGAAACCGCATTGCTCGCGGATCGCGCGGCGCTGCTCGGGTGTCGCGGACAGGCGCGCGACATCGAATCCGTTCGGCACCACCATCATGCGGCTCGCGTCGTAGCCCACGGACACGTGCGCGCGGCGCGAAGCCTCGGCGGCGCACACGATCGTCTGCGGCACGTAGTACGAGAGCCATGCGCAGATCTTGCGCAGCAGCACGGTGACGCGCGAGCCGCCCGATTTCACGTCGGTGGTGCGCACGCCCCAGACGATGCGCTTGTGCGCCGCGAGCCGTCCCGCGAGGCCGCCGAGAAAATCGGCGTGATACATCCAGGTCTGGATGATGTCGGGGCGCACTTCGCGGATCAGCTTCACGAGATCCCACAGCGCGCGCGGAAAGCCGAGCGGGGATTTCATGCCGAGGCTGCGCACGTCGATGCCGCGCGCGGCGAGTTCTTCGCCGATCTTGCCCGTCGTCGTCAGCGAGCAGACGACGTGGCGAAACCGCGGATCGTCGATGTGCGACTCGATGAGGCGCTGAAGCATGCGTTCAGCGCCGTCCGCATTGAGCGCAACGATGACATGGAGAAGCTTCATGGTCCCGGCTGCCGTTTTTCTGCGATGGGCCCGTCGAGGCAGCCGACGCGTGCGCGGCTGGCGGAACAGCTCCGCTGACGGGTGTGTTTTATGTCGATGGGCTGCCTCGCCGGAGGACATGTAACCGACGCGTGCGGATGGCCACCCGCGGCGCGTTTTCGTCGCTCCGGTGAACCATCAATGTATGCCGG
This sequence comes from Caballeronia arvi, assembly GCF_001544695.2. Lineage (GTDB taxonomy): Bacteria > Pseudomonadota > Gammaproteobacteria > Burkholderiales > Burkholderiaceae > Caballeronia > Caballeronia arvi. The sequence continues at coordinate 132,675 of NZ_FCOM02000008.1, read as the reverse complement.
CGCGCGTGGCCCTTTCTGTACGTCGGCCCACATGCTGGCTGGCTTGCCGGCGTGCGTCCGGGGCCGGGCCGGCCTGGCGTCGCGCCCGCTTCTTCAGGCTGCGCCACGGATTCCATTTGCGCAACTGCGTCTTGATATCGATGATCGTGAACGCGCCCGCCGAATTCCACGTATGAACGCCCTGCTGACCGCGCGGCGGATTGCGCACCGACACCGTGCGCTCGGCGTAAGTCGTCGTCGTGAGCTCGGTGATTTCGCGGAACGCCAGCGCCGCGCCATATTCGCGCTCGCAGTTTTGCGCGGGACGGATCAGGCGATTCTGCGCATCCGTGAACAGGTTGCCGGCCATGCGCGCGAGACGGACATCGGAGACGACCGGGTTCATCGGATGCGCGGTCCATTCGCCGAACGGGCTGTCGGAATGGAATATCGACAGCTCGTCCCAGTTCGGGCCGCCGTCTTCGGCGATGCTCGTGAACATCCACCAGATCTTGCCATCGAAATGCAGCGTGGTGTCCGCCGCGACGATGTCGCGCATGACCACCTTGTGGAGCACCCATTCGGACGGGAACGAGGCCGCGCGGTACATCTCGATCGTCCGGTTGCCGCACGTTTCCGGAATCATGAACATCTCGCCTTCATGCTCGAACAGAAACGGATACGACAGGTGATAGTTGCGCTCGAGCACGATGCGCGGCGTCTCCTGCCACGACTGCGTGGCCGGATCGAACGCGACATGGCTGATCGTGCCGCGGTTGGTGTCGTAGGGCAGGCTTTCGAAGAAGAGGTGATATTCGCCGTTCTTGCCGCGCCACAGGAAGGGATCGGCGTGGAACTCCGTCGGCAAGCCGGGAAGCGTCACCCAGCCGCGGCTTTCGTTCGTCTCGGTGGCGCTGTCGTCGCGCCGATAGGCAAGTACCCAGTGGCCGCGCTGCACGAGCACCTTGAGCGGCTGGTTGAGCACCTTCCTGCCCAGATGCCGCAGCGCGAACCAGGCCGACGTCAGCCCCGACAGAAAAGCCGGCGTCGCCTCGCTCTCGACGAGCGGGAAAACTTGGGGCGACCCGGCGGCATCGAGACGCCTGCGCGCACGCTCGATGAGCACGTCGATGCGCTGATGACTCGTCTGCAGCGACTTCAGGAAGAAGAGCTTCTCCGGTATCGCGACGTGCGACTCCGCGAGCAGACGCATTTCGCCTGTCTCGGGCGACTTCCACACGACCTGGATGTGCGGCGTCCGGCATTGGAGCAGCGCCTTCCACAACGCTTCGACATTCTCGTGCCCGTCATACAGCACGACGAGCGAGTCGTGCGCGGGAGCATCGGCCCGGGCCGCGTCGCAAGAGTCGCCATAGAGACGCTTTTCGAAGTTCGTCCACCACTGAAGCACGGAAGGAAACGAGGATTGCGCCATATGTCTTCTCTCTGTCAGCAGCAGATATTCGAGTTTCGCTTCGCTCGATTGGGGCCGCGTTTGTTTTGATTGGATTTAATGACGGCCTCTCGCGGCCGCCTGTACATAAACGCTTAACTGTCTTTTATGCGCTTTGATCAGCGCTTTCACAGTGGACGGTCAGTCCATTACGGGTGACCGATGCGAAAAAAGACTAAAGTCTGGGGAAATTGCATGCGGTGCGCTATCGCACACAAGCTAGCGAGCGTAAATGGAATGAAGGAAAATGGAACGGCTGTTCCACAATGCTGAACTGCGCGAGGACTGGCAGGCCTGGAGCGGCTGAGCGACCTGTTTGCGGTAGGGAGAACTTCGCCTTGAACTTCAGTAAATTGAGCCGATTTGACGCACGGCGCGCGTCAAGGCGCTTCGTCGCGATGTACGGCGGCTTCACGCTTGCGATACCACGTAGGCCGCTTATGGCCCGACTCGCTCGTTTTATCTCCTTTATTTCGCGAGAAAGGCGAAAAGATAATTTCGATTACCGCCAACAATGCCAGCCCAATTATTGCGAAAAAAACAATTGCGCCTATAACACCGACCACAGTCATGCTTCCTCCGCGCTCACCGCGTTGTATCAAGCATTTGATAAAACACGCCGCTAAAGTTTAGTCCGAAACAAACGTTCGTTAATCCCCGATTCTATCACATGACGAATCCGCCCATTTTTTACGCGATCGCCATGAGAATCATTTTCGGACGACTCCCACCCGCGCAAATCCCGGAACAAATGGGGAAAATTGCCTTTGTTCATCTGACCGGCGCAAGGGCGCAACGACAGCGCGGGTCGCCGACCCGGTGCGGCAGCGCAGGCACGACCGGTCTCGCGAGCGACGACGCCCCCGCGATGAATCAGGATGCCGATAGAGAAGTTTTAATACGCAAATCCGAATTTCGAAAGGTCGAATTGCGCAATTCGAATGAGCCCGTTCGTTATGAACGTTTCAGCGCAGTCCAGCCGGACTATTCGACCGACGATTAATCAGCGATCGGCCAAAAGAAACTTCCGAATTCTTTCACGCGAGCCATTCTCTTTCGGCCGGCTTGTCAGATTGCGCCAATAGAATGTCCGCTACGGCCAACAGCGATAGACCGACTACGGCGATGAATCCGACGGTCCCGACGAACATGACCAGCTTCATGGTTTCCTCCGCCTCAAAGGGTGAATGCGTCCGTGCGTGGGCCGCACTGGCGACTCGTCGGATCTGAACGAGCGCCAGCGCACATTTCAACGGAAGCATAGGCGCATCTTCGCTGAAAAAATATTCATTTTCAGCGAAAAATGCCCTTTCACGCTTTCGACAGATGAAAAAGCACCGTTTTCGGACGGTTCAGCGCCAGCGCCTGCCGATACCCGCAGCCGCGCCCGGCCCGGCGGCGTCGTGGTTCCACGACGACCGCGAACTCTCGTGGACTCCGCCCATCGCCCGATGAAGAATGGCCCGCGTGCCCGGCGTCGCGCTGACTTGCGCGAGCTGCGAGGCATCGACCCATAGCAGTTCGTGCAGCCTGCCGCCGGCCGACGGCCGTGGATGCACGTCGTCTGGAATCGCGATGCGAAAAACATGGTGCAAGTGATGCGCCGAAACCTGCTCGAACAGGAAAGCGACGGCACTCGCCGCGACACCGGTGTCTTCATGCAGCGCTCGGATCGCCGCAACAATCGTCAATTCGTCGTATTCAACCGTTGTGCCCGGGAGCAGCCACGGACCGCCGCGCTCCCGGACCAGAAGCACTGACTGGCGACGCACCAGCAGCACTGTTGCCCGTTCTCTCATCCCCGTCTCCGGTGTTGCACCCCAATTCGTTATTGGATTGGCGATGCAATTCGACGCTGCGGCTACCGCGTGCCATGTCTTGATCTCGCAGACGTCTGCATCGTGAGGTTGAACTGGTGTGCCCCTCGATCTTCTCCGTCTTCGCCGGGCTGCGCAATGCGTGCATGTCCCACGTAAGTGTGTAGCGCCACACGTTCGCATGTTTTTACCGATGTTGCGTGGGCGTGGGCGGGTCGGACGGGTTCCGCTGCCGGCGCGGATGAGGACGATCCTGCCGTGTGATGCGCGGCCGCGCGCCATGAACGCGCGCGGCCGGCGATGGCTGATCAGCGGGAGCGCCTCATGCGCCGAGCGCGGGATCGCTCATGCTGTCGCGGCCGTCTTCGACGTGACCCGCGAGGCGCCGCAGGAACGCGCGATCCGTATCGACCTTGATCTCGACGTCGTACCAGCCGTGTGTGTCGCGCAGATCGAGATAAACCTGCACGGTATCGCCGCCACGCACGCGCCGCGTGATCGTCTTCGCCGGATCGTATGCGTTGGTCACGCTGAAGGTGCACGCAGCCGTGCCGCGATTGTCCAGCCGCAGTTGCAGATTGCCGTTCGCGACGTCATAGCCTTCCGCGACTTCCGGCGCGGCCTGCTCGCGCGACCACCAGCTTTGCTGCGCGCCAGCCTTGCCCGCGATCCGGCGAAGAAACCCATTCGGGCCGTGCACGACGAAATCGAAACTGCCGTCCTGATTCGCGGCGACGTGGTCCGCGAGACGCTTGCCCGCTTCGACCGTGTAGGTGCGCGGCGGCTCGGCGCTCGCGTTGCGATAGAGCAGAAAGGCCGCGCCCGCGTTGCCGGTGTTGACGAAATCGAAGGCGACGGCATCTTTCGAGGCGCCCGCGCGCGTGCGCACGAAAAGCTCGTACGGCAATGCGCGCGCGGCGCGCACGCCGGGCTCCTGCTTCGGCGTCGTCTGCGCGACGGGCGGCACGGGCACGTAATCGGGATGCCGCTTCTTGTCGGGCGGAACGTAGGCGCTCGTACTTGGCAGCGCGGGCATCGCGCTGCTCGGATTGCGGAAGTCGAACGCGGACGTCAGATCGCCGCAGATCGCGCGTCGCCACGGCGAGATATTCGGCTCGGCCAGTCCGTGCTTGCGGCCGAAGCGCTTCTGGATGAAGCGGATCACCGACGTATGGTCGAAGGTCTCGGAGCATACCCAGCCGCCTTTCGACCACGGCGACACGACCAGCATCGGCACACGCGCGCCCAGGCCATACGGGCCGCTCGCGTACTTCGCGCTGCCCGGAAAGATTTCGGCACGGGTGTCGACGGTCGAGAGGCCGTTGGCGCTCGACGTCGGCGGAAACGGCGGCACGAGGTGATCGAAGAAGCCGTCGTTCTCGTCGTAGTTGATGAGGAGCGCCGTCTTGCTCCATACGTCCGGGTTCGACGTCAACACCTGCAACACCTGATCGATGTACCACGCGCCGTAGTTCGCGGGCCAGTTCGGATGCTCGGAGAACGCCTCGGGCGCGACGATCCACGAGACTTGCGGCAGCGTGCCGCTCGCGACATCGCGCTTCAGGATCGCGAAGTAGTCGTCGCCGGCGGCGGCGTTCGTGCCGCGCCGCGCCTTTTCGTAGAGCGGGCTGCCGGGCTGTGCGTTCTGATATTGCGTGAAGTAGAGCAGCGAGTTGTCGCCGTAATTGCCGATGTACGCGTCATCGGTCCAGCCCCAGCCGTTCTTCGCATCGAGCCCGTTGCCGATGTCCTGATAGATCTTCCACGAGATGCCCGCGCGTTCCAGGACTTCGGGAAACGTGGACCAGCCGTAGCCGGCTTCCGCGTTGTCGACGACCGGGCCGCCGCCCGTGCCGTCGTTGCCGACATAGCCCGTCCACATGTAGTAGCGGTTCGGATCGGTCGACGTGTTGGTCGAGCAATGGTAGGCGTCGCAGATCGTGAAGGCATCGGCGAGCTGATAGTGGAACGGGATGTCGTCGCGCTCGAGGTACGCCATCGTTGTCGAGCCCTTGAACGGCACCCACTGGTCGTACAGGCCGCCGTGGAAGGCGCCCTTCCCGTCCGTCCAGCCATGCGGCAAGTCTTGCAGAAACTGCAGGCCGAGGTTCGACGCGCCCGGATGAAACGGCAGCACGTCGCCCGCGCCTGCCGCGATGGGCTGATTGAAGACCGGCTTGCCGCTGGGCAGCGTGACGGCGGTCTTGTCGCCGAAGCCGCGCACGCCGCGCAAGGTGCCGAAGTAATGGTCGAACGAGCGATTCTCCTGCATCAGCACGACGATGTGCTCGATGTCCTCGATCGATCCATGGCGGTTGTTCGCGGGAATCGCGAGCGCCTGGGAGATGCCGAGCGGCATCACGTTCAGCGCGGCGGCCGCGCCTGCGGCCTCGACGGCCGCGCGCAAAAAGTCACGTCGGTTCTTGTTTTTCATTCGTTTAGCGGGGAAGTGGAAAGGAAGGTCACTCGACCGTGTGAATGACCGGTGTCGCGAGCGGCTCCGGGGCAACGTGCGCCATCGCGGGTTGCGCGGGCGTGCCGGAGGCGGCGGAAGCGCTGGCCGTAGCTTGCTTGGCCCAGTCCTGAAGCTCGCTCGTCGCGGAGGTTGCGGGTAATGCGGACGACTCGCTGCGCGCCGCAGCTTCCGATGTCGGCACTTCGGACTTGCCGCATCCGCAAACGATTGCGCAGGCGCATACGGCGATTCGCGCCACGATGGCGTGGCGGCTTGAAACAGTCGACATCGGGTTCTCCGGCTCCGGGCGTGCGGATCAACGCAGCGCTGCGAAGCTTAGCCATCGCCTGTGTAAGCAATGTGACCGGTCCGCGATACCATTGGGCTGTTCATCCACAGGACGACAAGAGCGTGAATCCGCGTGACGATGCAAGTGCACAGCTTTCCGATTTATCCGCCGCAAACGTCCACGAGACCGGTCGAAGGCAGGCACTTCTGCTCGCGGTAGCGCTGTCGCTCGGCAGTGCGATCGCGCTCGGGCTCGCGCGCTTTTCCTACGCGCTCCTGCTCCCGCCGATGCGGCTCGACCTCGCGTGGAACTTCGCGCAGGCCGGTGCGATGAACACGGCGAACGCGTTCGGTTATCTGCTCGGCGCGATCGCCTTCTCGCGATTGTCGATGCGCGTCGCGTCGCGGACGCTGTTCGTCGTGGGCTGCGCGTCGACGGCGTTGCTGATGGCGGCAAGCGGCACAACCACCGATACCGACGCTCTGCTCGTGCTGCGCGTTGCGACGGGCATCGGCAGCGCGCTCATCTTCGTGAGCGGCGGCGTGCTGGCGGCGCGGCTCGCATCGCTGTCACCGCGCGATGCGGGCCTCGTCATCGGCCTGTACTACGGCGGCACGGGCTGGGGCATCGTGATCTCGTCGATACTCGTGCCGTTTGCGGTGCTGCCCGTCGCGCACGGCTGGCGCTTCGCCTGGTTTGCACTGGCGGCCGCGTGCGCTGCGTGCTCGGGCATCGCGGTGTGGGCGGCGCGTCGGATCGAATCGACGCATCCGCTCGCGGCGACGCGTTCGGGCGCAGGGACCGTGCGCAGCGGCCCGGTGCAGCGGCGGCGGTTCGCGCTCGCGCTCGCCGGCTACGGATGCTTCGGCATCGGCTATATCGGCTACATGACGTTCATCGTCGCCCTGCTTCGCAACGCCGGCATGAGCGCGGGTGTCGTGAGCGGCTTCTATATCCTGCTGGGCGTGGCGACCGTCGTATCGGCGCGGATGTGGTCAGGGCTGCTCGATCGCATGCGCGGCGGTCAGGCGCTGGCAATCCTCAATGCCCTCCTCGTTGCAGCGACGCTCATTCCCGCGATGCTCGCGCATCCGCTGGCGGCATTCGTTTCGGGCACGCTGTTCGGCGCGACGTTCCTGTCCGCGGTGGCATCGACGACGGCATTCGTGCGGCACAACCTGCCGCCGAACGAGTGGCCGCGGGGCATCAACGCATTCACTATCGTGTTCGCGTTCGGACAGATCGTCGGGCCGGTGGTGATCGGGAAGGTGTCGGACAGCGCCGGATTGAAGCTTGGCCTCGTCTATTCCGCGCTCGTGCTGGCGGTGGGCGCGGTGCTCGCAGGCTGGCAGAAACCGTTGAAGGGCGCCGTTGAATAGCGGTACGCAGGATACCGAACGAAGCTCAGGCGGGACCGCTCGCGCGCGCCTTCTTCATCTTCACGAAGACGTGGGAACAGAACGCGTCGGCGACCACTCGATTGACCGTGAGGATATTGTCCGCGCTCAGGTTCTCACGCAACAAACCTTGCTTTTCGATGAGCCTTTGGGGGATCAACTGGCTCACGAACGAGTGACACAACTCCTTGCGCGCGGCAGCATCGACCGACTCGAAGAACTCGCGGCCTGCGCGGATCTCTTCGCTCATCTTGGCCTTGGCGGTATCGTTCTGAACCTGGATGCTGGCTTCGAGATGCGCCTGCGCGGTGTCGCGTGAGCGGCGCACTTTCTTGTCGTCCTCGAGTTGCTTCGCCTTGATGGACGCCATCTTCCGGTCCGCTTCGCCGATCCGGTAATTCCCCTCGAGCGCCTTGAACAGATAGCCGCGCGGACTCACCGTCACCTTGCCTTCGTTGAGCTTGTAGCGCGTGTATTCGATCGCCTGCTCGAGCCGCTCGTCGGTCCACACATCACGGCGCTTGGCGAGCCGCTCGAAGTCGGGCGTATCGAAGGCGAATTCGTTGTGCAGCAGGAGATACATCGAATCCTGAATGCCGGCGCGCGCGGCATCGGCGCCCTGCTTCTTCGTGAAGCGGAAGCGGATTTTCAGTTTCTCGGGCGCGACGCGTTCGGCGTTCGGCTCCCAACTGACATCGAAATCCGATACCTCGTTCAACTGGTCGATGGCGGGTCCGAGAAAATGCTTCTTGAACTCCTTCACTTCCTTGCGCGACTCGCCGACCTTGCCCGGCCACTCCAGCACGTCGTCGTACGCGAACCACTCGGTGACGCCGTGGCCTTCGCACGGAATGAGGCGGTCGTAGATCGCACGGGCGAGGGAAAGCGAGAAAGCCGTCGATGCCCGCAAGCTGAGCCAGTGCGCCTTGTACGGACTGATCAGATATTTGATGACGCGCCCGGCAAGCAAAATGCAAACGACATTGCGCTCGATATAGCAGTCGCCGAGCAGACTGATGGTTCCCCACGAGTCCTTTTCGGTGAGCTCTTCGATGGACGGTGCCGTCATGATTTCTACGCGCGCCCGGGCCGCGGCTCTCATCTGAGCGATGAGGTGGCTGTGATTGCGGCTGTCGTAGCGCATCAGCCACTTGAAATAGTTGATGTCGGCCGTGAACGTGTAGACCTTGTCGTCGATCAGTTCTTCCGGAGACTTGGTCGCGACGATGAAGTACGCCGCATCGAGCACGCGCCGGGCGGCGATGCCCAGACCGCCGACGCGCGTGAAGATGTTGTTGCGCAGGAAGCCGATATCCCTCGTCGACTCGCAGATAGCCGAGCCCTGCGCAGACATGTCTTCGTAGATGTCCAGCGCGAGCTGCTGCGGGGTGACAGTGAAATCTTGGTTTTCCATGCTTCCGATTCGGCTTCGATCCCCGGCACTCTAACAGGCGAACAAGGGGTGTCAACACAAAAACCACCCCGCCCTTTTCACGCTTGGATTCGCACAAAAACCGTCCCGCTCTTGCGTCGCCATCACAATTTCCGACCCTGTCACCACAATTTCCGTCTCGTCCGGCCCAATTTGCGTCCCAGCACGCACAAAAAGCGTCTCACTCGGCACAGAAACCGTCTCTATCCACAGGTTTTTTCGTTGATTTAAAAGGGAAAATGCTGCCCTTGTATGTGGGTTTGCGGGTTCAGGTTTACAAAATAACTTAACGAGCACGGATGAAGTTTACCTTGGGAAATCCGGTTTTCTTTTCCTAAGTTGTTGATAAAGCTATGAAAATTCGAAGAAACAGAGGTCACACAAAAACCGTCTCCGGGACGGTTTTTGTGCGGACATCAGAGGAATCAAATGGCGATGTGCAAAACGCGCGGTTTCGGCATCGGAAAATGCAGAAGTGCATTTTCCGATGCGCCTAAAACCCCTTGAAAATCAACGAAATGCCAGTCGATATACGTCCGAACGGTTAAATCTCGGCGCAATGCAACCTTGTTTACGCGTATTCGTGTATTCTGCGCTTCGGCGTCAATACATGGAGAAAGCGCAGAATGGCAAACGTAGGCACCCTACCGATGGAAGATCGCAAGGTTACGCTTCGCGAAGTCGCGGAATTTGCGGATAACCTTGAACCGTTTTCTGACAACCTTCGGGAACAGATTCTTGCGCCTCGCCCGCGAAAGCTCGCGCCCTTCTACACGATCGGCGAACTGGCCGAGATGTGCAACCTGACGCGGCAGCAGATTCAATATCTCGTCACCAAGGGTGAAGGTGGTTTGCCGACGGGCACGCTCAACGGTAGCGGCCGCAGCCGGACGTTTACTTTGCCTGAGGTTCGGATGTGGGTGAAGATGGCATCCGATATCTTTCAAACGCGTCTTGACGACGGCGACAGCACTTTTCGCGGCAAGGTGTTGACGACGGCGCAACTCAAGGGCGGATCGGCCAAGACCACGACGACCGTTTGCCTCGCACAAGCACTCACGCTTCTCGGCCGCAAGGTGTTGCTGATCGATCTCGATCCGCAGGCTTCGGCGTCGGAGTTGTGCGGACTGTATGCCGAGAAGGAAATCTCCGGCGACGACACCGTGCTGCCTTATATCTATGATCAGAACGTGGAAGGCGGCTTGGGCGCGAACGTGCAGTCGACGTATTGGGATGGTCTCGACATTATCCCAGGTCACACATTCCTATATGGCGCAGAGTTTCTTTTGCCCGCTCGCCAGAAGACGATTCAGGGCTACCGATTCTGGGCCGTGCTTCGCGAAGGACTCGAGCCGCTGCGATCGCAGTACGACTACATATTGATCGATACGTCGCCGTCGCTGTCCTATATGAACCTGAACGCGCTCCTTGCCGCCGACGCGCTGGTGATGCCGATGATTCCGGAGAATCTCGACTTCATCAGTTCATTGGCGTTCTGGCGGCTGTTCTCCGATGTGGCGGAAGACTTCCTCCCGTATGAAGAGGATAAGGTCTACGACTTCATCTCGATTTTGTTGTCGAAGGTGGATTACGGCAAGACGTCGTCGGCGCCGGTCGTTCGTCAGTGGGCGCAAAGCGCGTATGGTCGATGGCTCGATCCGTTCGAGATCCCCGCAAGTTCGGTGATGAGCGGCGGCGCGCTTTCCTTCTCGACCGCGCTGGACGTCGTCAGCACGCATTCGACGGCGAAGTCGCTGCAGCGGGTGCGGCAGCCCATGATGCAATATGCCAAATGGCTGGATGATATGTTCGTCAAATCCTGGAAGGAGTCGGCATGAGTAATATCAGAGAACAGCTCATGGCCAAGACGGCCAACCTTCCAAAGCCCGCGGATTTCAAAGGGGAGAGCAAGAAGGAGAAATCGAACCGCGGTCCGCAGACGATGCCGGGCATAACGAGTGCGTTGGCTGCGGCGCAGCTTCGGATTCAGGAACTCGAGGCAAGGGGCGTCGATACAGATATTGCTGTGGACGCTATTGTGCCGAATCCGTGGCAGCCGCGTCGCCAGTTTAGTGAAAGCAAGCTGGCAGAACTGGCTCGTTCTATCGGCGAAGTGGGTTTACTTCAGGCGGTGACGGTACGCCGTGTTGGCGAGTCATATCAACTTGTCGCGGGTGAACGGCGATGGCGTGCTCACAAGCTTATCAATAAGCCGACGGTCCGTGGCGTGGTGATCGAGTGCACGGATCAGGATATGGCGGCCTTGGCGTTGATGGAGAACGTCACGCGAGATGATCTTTCAGACTACGAGATCGCAATTGCAATTCGCCGCGCGGAAGCGGAGTTTCCCAACAGAACTCGGCTTGCGGAAGCGATGGGAATTAGCCGTAGCGATCTCTATCGATTTCTTGCGTACGACGCGCTGCCGGATTTTGTGAAGCGGGATCTGGATTTGAATCCGTCGGTGCTGGGGGCGTCGTCGGCGCAGGATATCGCCAATGCGCTCAAAAAGACGGGTGAGCAGGGTCTCAAGGCGTTGCAAGAGTTGTGGCCACACGTGCTCTCTGGCGACTTGGTGCAGACAAAAGTGGCGGCAAGTCTTAGCGCGCAGGCCAGTCGCGGTGAGTCCGCGACGGACGCCGGGGGGCGAAGCATACTCAAGATTTTTGCGGGCAAGGTGCAGGCCGGAAGTATCACGAAGGACGTCAAGGGACTGACATTCAAGTTTAAGGCCGGCGTGATGACGGAAGAGCAGGAAAATCAACTCAGAGAACACATAGGAAAGATGTTCTCTATTCAGTCTGAGTGATTTCCCAACCCCGCTTCGGCGGGTTTTTTTATGCCTGGAGTTTTTGATAGGGCGCTTTGCCCGCAGCGGTCGCGGAGGAGAGTGTCCGAATTCGGACAAAGGGTACTCGACTCACGACGTAGTCTGGCCGGAGCAATGAACTGTCCGGACTCGGGCACAAATCGTCGGTTGCGATGAACAAAACGCCGCGTCCCGACCACCACTCGACGGCTCGTTTCCCTAGCTTGGACGTTGCAGTACCGGCACTTTGAACAACCCGCGGCAATGACGCAACTATATGTTGGTATGTTCTCGTTCCCCGACTTAGGTTGGAAGCTATCAACCGTGAGTGTCAGAATTCGGACAGTAGAACAAGCTTCGGGTGTCGCTGGCTAAGCGGCGAGCTGTCCGAATTCGGACACCGACCGCGCGGCGACAAACAAGCCTCGACACTCCCATTGGGAAGACGGTGGTCGATGTTCACTGTAACGAGAGACAGCGACCGGCGTCATTGTTAACTCTCCGCGATGCATCTTGTGGTATTTGCTCTGCCAACACCTTTGCCAGGTCGGTCGTGATCAAAGAAGAGTGTCCGAATTCGGACAGTCGGACTGCGACAGGAGCACTTCGCTGGCTGAGAACATGACTGTGCAGATTCGACACCGCGATTCGCCGTGGCGTTCGTGCTCCGATTATTATTCCTCGGGAGCGTATCCACGCGGAGTGTGCGAGCGCGGTTCAACGGACGAAGATGAGTGAGTTCGATTGAGCCTGCCCCGCTGCTTCCCGGCACGGCGTACGCACATCAAGTTAGGACGTCGCGTGAGTCAGCGCCAGGGAATGACTTCGCGTTGTGGAATTGGCGCAGGAGCGAAGCTGTACCGTTGGCTACTGTCCGAATTCGGACGGCGACAGAACCGTCAGCCGCCTCACACACTCCGATCGATTATCTTCATTCCGCCAGAAACGGTCTGACGAACGTCGGGACAGGGCCGGCTTGCGTAGGACTTAGACCTCGTCCAGTCTACAAAACCGACACGCGGAGAAGCGCAAGTGCGGGAACAACGCCGTGAAGATCCGAGAGCAATGTCGCGCGTCTCGCACGAGTTGCTCGTGAGCCCGCGCCATCTCAAACGGGATATTTTTTGAAAGCTAGAACAGATCCTAACGGACTCAGTTGCGTGCGGTTCAACCCGCTCGATCGACGAGGGAATCCGATCAAGTTCAATGTTCGAGCCAATGCGCGGTTGAACGCCGGCCTCGTTGCCCGCAACAAGTCTGCGATGTAGGCCTAAGTCCTAAAGATAATGAACCGTCCCTCGCACGGAGCGCGTGCCTGGAATGGCAAAAGATCTGCTGTCTAACGCGTACGTTCTGCCCAACGCTTGCGTGACATCGGAATCCGTTTCGAGCTACCTTCTGAACCTAGGCCGGCGCGTGAAACAATCTAATATCGATTGATAACGAATAATATCGTTATAAATCAAACGGTTAGCGTTAAATTCTAAACTTGTTTCACGGAAACATCCCTTGCAGCAAGCTGCGATCGCACTCAGTACGCGACCGCTCGCAAGCGCGACCGCCAAATCGACCGATCAACTGGGAACGCGTATCGATCGATACAGTTTTCGTGTCGAACGTAAGCGGTCCGCTCGACGACGGCCGCCCCACAACTTACCGGTCGCTCCGCGCACAAAAAGCGACTCCGTCAAACTGGCGCCGACTTCCGAGCATGCAGCGGCTGATAAGGCTCGCCTGCCTTGAATCGCTCGAGCCGCTCACTCGCGGCCGACAGTGCGCCGAGCGAAGCGCGTCGCAACTGGTGATCGTAGAGCGAGACGATCGCTGCCAAGCGATCGAAGTCATCAGCGGCCAGCGTCCACGAACCCGAAGCGCGGCCGGCGTCGAACACGGCGGCCATCGTCTGATCCGCGCGCAGCAGTTCGTCGTGCGAGAAGTCGCCGTGGCCCGCCTCGGCGAGGAACTTGGCAAGATACATCGCTTCGGTGATGTGCTGCGCGGGCGCGATATCCGGCGAGCCGGAGCGCAACGCCGTCAGCGACATGTGCGCTGCGAGCGCGAGCTCGTCAGCCACCGCGCGCGGGATGGGAAGCAGTTGCGCTTTGGTGAGCCGCGCGCGCGTCGCCTGGGGCGAGCGCCGAAAAGGAAGAGTGCGTGACATGCGAGGATCGATGGTTGACCTTTTCAGGTTAACGTTCATCGATCGCCGAATCTGAAGGGTGCTGACCGCGTTCCTGCGCGAAATGTTCGACGACCGCGATCGCGCGCTCGCACTGGTCGGCGTCGAGCGTATGGATGCTGCACTTGTCCGCGTCGACGCCGATTTGCTGCGCCAGCCACTTCATCCCCTTGGAACGCGCCTCGAAAACATTGCAGCCGTCGCGCCGCACCTTCGCCTGCACGAGCGGCTCCAGTGCCGCGTGCAGCTTCACTTTCAGATCGCGCAACCGGGCATCGGCGAGCCGGCCTAACGGAACGTTGCGCGTGCTGCGCGGAAAAATGCCGATCCACGCCTGACAGTCCGCGCACATCCAGAGCGGGCCGTGGTCGTCGCGATACGGATAGGCTTCGTCGCCGGCGCGCGCCAGGGTTGCGGGCGCGCCGCAGTAGTCGCAGTTCGGATGGGGTAGAGATTTGACAGGTCGGCCAACACGCATTGCCAGAAACTCCCGGGCGGGAAATCCAATATACCAAAACCGCCGTCCGCTTCGGAAACACGCTTTAGCGCAAGCTTCGGACTCCGTGGAAATCGCAGCCCGCTTAAGCAAGATCGTTCGCAAAAACGCCGGCACGTGCGCAGACGTTGGTTCGCGCCGATCGGGAATTTACTTTTCCGATCCACGGTATACGGTGGGAGTGAGTACTACAAGCTACGCGCGTTCGGAGCCTACAGGCGCCTTTCGCGACGGCCCGCTCACGCCGCGCGTGATCAATCAAACGAGAAGCCTGCACGGCGCGTTTTTCGCACCGGCGATCAGGCCGTGCACGACAGGGTCCATTTTTTTCCCCGGTTCTTCGATAGGAGGTGATGGCCATGAGAACGACTCTTGTACTGGCAACAACCGCCGCAGCTGTATTCGCGATGAGCGCGGTAGCGCAGGAGGCGCCGGCACCGAGCGGCGCCGCGCAGCAAAGCGCAGTCTCCACCACGACCGATTCCAGCTATGGCGGAACGATGTCGACGACCAAGGCCAGCGGCGCTGCGCGCGATGCCTGGACCAGCACGTCCCAGCTTTGCACGCCGGGACTGAGCTGCAATATATATAGCGGTCAATGAAGCGACTTGCGGCAAGCGTCGGTCCGAAGGCGGCGGGGACGCCTTCGAGCGCCGGTCTCACGCTCCTTCCTGCTCCTTCCCTCTTCGCGCAGTCCCCCAATGGTGGGGTGATCTCCCCCCGGATGCGTGGTTTTTTCCGTCGACCGTTCGGCCGATAGTAAGGCACATCACAACACGGCCTCTTGCGGGCCACGCGTGGCGGTATCTCCACACGACAGATCCTCATCCGCGGCGACAGGCCAAAACGCGCGTTTCGCGCCACGCACCTGATTCGGTAGCGACACCATATCGCCAGCGCCCGCGGATCTCTTGCCTCACATTCGTCGGGGCGACGTTCGTCTTCTAATGTACGAGCCCATCTGGATAGCCGCGTCCACGCGGCCAGCAAGGAGGTATCCGAAATGAGATCCCATCAAACCAGACGCGCGGCCGGTGTTGCGATCGCCGTTCTGACGTTCGGCGCGCTCTGCGAGACCAGCGTCGCCGCAAACAGCGGGGACAACGCCGACGCACGCCCGATCGCCGTCGATGTCGACAGCGGTCCGATCACGCTCACCGTGCAAACGCCTTCGGGCGGAACATCGCGACTGACTTATGCCGATGACGACGGCTGGCGTCTCGACGATCGCGACACACGCCTCAAATCGACGGAAGCGCGCATCACGCCCGCTTCGACGGAGCCGCTAAAAGAGGCGTCGGGCAGCGAGCGGCCGATGACCGTTTTCATCGACGGCCCCACGGGCTACACCTACGTATGGATGCGCGATCAGGGATGGAAGTTCGTCGGCCGTCTTTCCGATCACAAGCATTGATCACGCTGCTCACGACGGCCGCGTGCGTGTTCGGCATCTCGCTCATCGCGCAAGCTCAAGCACAAGAGCAAGCGCCAGCGCAAACGCCCGAAGCCGACGCCTGGCGCGCGGTGCGCGCTGCGGACTGCGCGCGCTGCCACGGCAAGGATCACGAAGGCCTCGCCGCGCCGTCGATCGTCGGCTTTGCGCGCACACAGAGCCGCGAGCGTTTCATCGCCGCGGTCCTCGACGGCAATCCGCCGATGAGCATGCCCGCATACCGCGGCAACCCGCTGATCGAGAGCCGCATCGACGCGATCTACCGCTACTTCGCCGGGCGCGCCGACGGCAGCATCGCCCCCGGCGCGATTCCAGGCCGCCAATGACGATCCGAACAGAATTCAACCGCACACGGAGGTTTTCGATGAATTCAACCCAGTTACGCAGCGATGGAACCGGCTGGTCCGACAAGCTCGATGACGCCACCACGCTCGCGATGCTCGTCACGGCCATCGGCGAGCAGCAGCAAAAGCTCGCGAGGAGCAGCCACACGAATCTGAACGGCAAGGTGGATCGCGCGCAGCATCAGAAACAGGTGCTCGGCGCATTCGGGACACTTCGGATTGCAGACGATATTCCCGATGCCGCGCGCTCCGGTCTGTTCGCGAAGGCGCCCGCTGTGTACCGCGTCGCGTGCCGCATCTCGAACGGTCAGCCGTGCCCGCGGGCCGATACGTCATCCGACGTGCGCGGCATCGCGATCAAGCTGTTCACAGAAGACGGTGCCGAGACCGATCTGCTCATGACCAACGAAGGCGGCCGCTCGCACGCGCGCAATTCGGTTCAGTTCATGGCGGTCGCGGATATCATCGTCGCGCTGCTCGCCGAAGGGCCGGTCAGCGGCATCGCGCAGAGCCTGCGCGAAATGATGATGGCGAAGCTCGGCCCCGTCGAAGCCGCGCGCATTCTGGCGGTGCTGTTCAAAGAAACGACGGCGCATCGCGTCGAGAGCGTCACGACCGAGCACTACTGGGGATCGGTCGTGCAGGTCGGCCAGGCGGCGATCAAATACTCGCTGCATCCGCATCCATCGACGCCCGCCGGGACGAAAGCCGCCAGCCACGGCGACGACTATCTGCGCGACGACATGCTCAGCCGCTTGCAGCAGGCCCCGGTGAAATGGCAACTCGGCGTGCAATTTTTCGTCGATGAAACCACGACGCCGGTCAACGATGCCTCCGTCGCGTGGAAGTCCGAGATCGTGCCTGTCGGCGAGCTCGAACTCGATGCACAGCCGTCGGCCGACGACGAAGCGCGCATCAACCAGCTCGCGTTCAATCCGGCGAACGGCTTCGCGCCGCTCGGCATCACACATGCGCGCAAGGCCGTGTATGCCGCGAGCGCCTCTAATCGCAAAGACCGGGGCGTGCTGTCGAGCGACGAAGCGCGCGCCATGCTGAGCGCTCGCTGAACGGCGGACAATCGCGCGGCTGCGCAGAATTGCGCGTCGCGCGAGCCTTTTCTCCGATAATGACATGCGCCCCGAGCAGGGCGTCTCATCGATATCGGAGCCCAACATGCATCTCGCCGGCATGATCCTTCCGATCTTCGCCATCATCCTGACCGGATGGCTGGCGCGCGTCTCGGGCTACATGCCGCATGCGCTAGCGCCGTCGCTGATGCGCTTCGCGTATTACGTCGCGATGCCCGCGCTGGTTTTTCTGACCATCGCCGATGAATCGCTCCGCTCGTTGCTCGAGTGGCGCTTTCTCGCCGCGTTCGGCGGCGGCTCGATGATCTGCTTCGCGCTGATGCTGCTCGGCATGCGCTTCGTGCGCGGGGCAACGCTCGGCCCGAGTGCGATGCTCGCCGCCGCCGTCTCGATGACCAACACCGGTTTCGTTGCGCTGCCGATCCTGAAGACGCTGTACGGCAAGCCCGGCGTGCTCGCGGCGGCGGTCGCGACGGTGTTCGTCGGCGCAATCATGTTTCCGGTGCTCGTCGTGCTGCTCGAAATCAGCCGCTACGATGCGTCGCGCAAGATCAGCGTGGCGGCCCTGCTTCGCCAGATCGTGACGAACCCCGTGATTCTTGCGACGATTTGCGGCCTGCTGTGGTCGGTCATCGGATTGACGCTGCCGCCGCCGGTCGCGTCCTTTCTTGCGATACTCGGCGAAGCGCTCACGCCGTGCGCGCTTTTCGCGATCGGCCTCGATCTCACACTGAGCGAATTGCGCGGACGCGTGCCGCAATACGCGCTGCTGACCGCGCTCAAGCTCGCGGTCGTGCCGCTCGTCGTGTATGCGCTGTGCCTCGCGGCAGGACTCGGTCACACCGCGACCATCGCAGCGGTCGTGTGCGCGGCGGTGCCCACGGCGAAGAGCGCCTACGTGCTCGCCGTCGAATACGACGTGGAAAAAAACGTGGTCGGCGCGGTCATCTCGATGACGACGCTCCTGTCCATCGTCACGCTGCTCGCGTGGCTTTATCTGCTGTAGCGCTGCTCACACATCGCCGAGTTCTTCGTCGACGTTGCGCTCTTCGTCGTCGGGCGGCGAGATGCCGAGCGCCTTGTCCCATTGCGGCTCGCTCAGATAGCGCTCGCGCAGAAAGTCGACGAAGGCTTTCACCTTGGTCGTCGAACGATGCGATGTCGGATAGACGGCGCTCAGCCACAACGGCGGCGCAGCGTAGTCGGGCAGCACGCGCACGAGACGGCGTTCGAGCAGATCGCTCGCGGCGACCATCGTCGGCAGATAGACGACGCCCGCGCCCGCGCGCGCGAATTCGAGCAGCAGATGCACGCTGTTCGTCTTCAACACGGCGTTGAGCGCGATCTCGTAAGTTTCGTTGCCCTTCATGAGCGGCCAGTTGTCGCCCCACGGATAGTGCGCGTAGCGCGCGAAATCGTGACGCAGCAAATCGAGCGGCGTCTCGATGGCCGGCTCTTCCTTCAGATACGCGGGCGTCGCGCACAACACACCGCGCACCGGAAAGAGTTTGCGTTCGACGAGCAGATTCGAAGCGGGCGGATAAATCTGCAGCGCGAGATCGAAGCCTTCCTGCACGGGATCGATGACGCGATCGTTCACCGTCACGACGAACTCGATGCGCGGATGCGCCTCGCGAAACGCGATCAGCGCCTGCGAGAAATGCCCGAGCGCGAAGCCCGGCAGCACGTGCACGTTGAGCGTGCCGCAGAGCGATTGCGTCTCCGCGCTCACGCGCCCCGACAGTTCATGCACCTTCGACACGAGCAGCAGGCAATCGCGATAGTACGATTCGCCGACTTCCGACAGACGCACCGCGCGCGTCGAGCGATGAAACAGCGCGACGCCGAAATGTTCCTCCAGTTGCTTCACGCGCGACGTGACCACCGATTTCGCCACGCCGAGCTGCCGCGCCGCGCTCGCGAAGCTTTGCGCTTCGGCTGCGCGGACGAAGGCCTCCATCGACATGAAGAGGTCCATGCTTTCTCCTATGCCGCACTTTTCCTGTAGCGCAGCGGCGTCGTGCCGAGCCGCTCCGAAAACAGCGCGGTCATGTGCTGCTGCGACGAGAATCCGCACGCAACGGCGACATCGACGAGCGGCGCACTGCCCGCGCGCAGCATGCGCGCCGCGGCATCGATGCGCTTTTCGAGCACGTAGCGATAGAGCGAATGACCGGTGCGCGCCTTCACGCCATCGAAGACGACGCGCACGGGCAGATCGAGCTCGGCGGCGATATCGGCGCAAGCGAGATTCTGATCGATGTTATCGGCGACATACGCTTCGAGCATCGCGAAACCGGCGTCGGTCAGCGCGGACTTGCGCTCGCGCGCGGCGCGTTCGAGATGCCGCGTCGTTTCGATCCACGCGAGCGTCGCGACACACTGCATTTCCCACGGATCAACGGGGCGCGTTTCAGCGTGCGCATTCTGTCGCGCATAGCGCACGAGATGCCGGATCGAATCGGCGCCGAGATTGCTGCGGCTGCCCGCGCGGCGCAGTGGCTCCGCGCTGCGATCGGCGATGCGGTTCACGAACGCATCGGCATAACGGAACGCGATGAAACCATGCCGCACCTCGTGCGCATCGATGCGCATGCTTTCGCCGCGCGGATGAAACGCGGCCGTCTCGGCGCGAAACGTGAAGGGCGCGGCGGGGCCGTCGTCGTAACGCGTATCGGAGACGATCGTGCCGAGCAGAAGGCAGATCATGTCCGACGAATTGCTCAGTTCCAGCGAATACGGGCGCGGGCCCGAGATGCAGTATTCGAGTCCGGGCGCGCCCGTGACCGCTCTGAAGCGATCGATGCGGGCCGCCGCCGAATGGGCGCTATGGACGCTCATGGTCCTGTCTCCGGTGTCTTCGCGGCTTGGCCGATGGGCGCCGCTGTTCACGCGAGTATAGATGCGCCCGCGGGCCCGATGGGTCGCGATTCGCGAACGTCGCGTGCGCCGTTCATGCACGGTGTAAACCCGCATGCGGTCGTCGTGCGTTCGCCGGAATCTGTAATCCACAAAACCTGAAAGACCGGCGCGCCGCGTCTTCGTAACGTTCGCACATTACACGAACGACCGGAGACGACGATGCACACGCGGTACAGGAAACCAAGGACACGAATACGCCTGGCATGCGCGCTCGCGATGCTCGGCGCGGCCAGCTCGATGACGGCTCACGCCGCGGGCATTCCGTTCGCGACGGACCGCCCGCAAACCTGGCAGTTCAGTTCGGATTTCGAAGGCACCTACGATTCGTTCGGCCAGAACCTCGAATGGAATCACGACAACCGTGCCTTCGATTCGCACGGCAATCAGATCGCGGGTCCGGGCACGAACACGTTCGTCGGATTATCGACGTTCATTCACTACTGGAAGCTCCCGTCGCTGCCGCATGTCGGCTTCAACGCGAGCATCACCTTGCCCGAGATCCGCACGCAGGGATCGCAGTTTTCTGCGAGCGGCATCGGCGATCCGCTTATCGGCGGGCTCGTCTGGTACAACCCCGCGCCCGCGACGACGCTCGGCCTGCAAGCCTATGTGCAGGTACCGATCGGACAGAACGACGTATCGACGAATACGTGGTCGTTCTGGCCGTCCGTCTTCTACGACGACTGGTATGGGCACGTGAACGTCGATCTGCTTCTAGGCGGCATTCTTCGCGGACGCACGCTGCGTTCGGGTCACGACGATCTGAGCCCGGGCAACTCGTTCCACCTCAACCTGCGCGTCGGCTACAGCATTTCGCCGCCTGACAACCCTTTCGCGATTCCGTTCGTCGGACTCGATTTCCAGACGAGCGGCGGCACGTTCAACCAGACCGCGGCGATGCCCGTTGCGAACAGCGCGAGCCGCGAGATGACTGCAGGTGTCGGCGTGTTGTTCCAGTTCAAGCCGAACAGCCTGCCGTTTCTGCACCAGAAGATGTACGACCAGCTTTCCATCCAGTACCAGCACTCGGTTTCGGGGCGCAACACGACGCTCACCAACGGAATTCTCGTGCAGGCATGGCACTACTGGTAAGCATATCGAAACAATGGAGACGAACATGAACGAGACGATTCAACCCGCCGCATCGCGGCGCAACTTCATCAAGGCCGCGGGCGCAGGAACCGCAGCGGCCGCGTTCGGCGCGGTGTCGTTGACGGCGCGCGCCGCGAGCGACATCAAATTCGATGCCGAATACGACGTCGTCGTGTGCGGCGGCGGTGGCGGCGGCTTGCCCGCAGCGCTTTTTTCGCGCTGGCTGGGAAACCGCGTCGTGATTCTGGAGAAGGCGGGCAGCGTCGGCGGCACGGCGGCGAAGGCCGCGTTCTGGTACTGGGTGCCGAACAACGAGCCGATGCGCCGCGCGGGCATCGCCGATCCGAAGGCCGATTACATGCGCTATGTCGCGCGCCTTTCGCGGCCCGAGCAATACGATGCGACGCAACCGAAACTCGGCCTTTCGGACTGGGAATACGAGATGTGCGAGGCGATTTACGACAGCGCATCGCCGGCGGCGGAACTGCTCGCGAACAAGGGCGCGCTGCCGTATCGGCATGAAGCGGCGGTGCCGGACTACTGGGCCGAATTGCCGGAGGACAAGGCGCCGCGCGGCCGCGTGCTGTTTCCGAAGAACGGCCTGCCCAGCATGTCCGATGGCGGGCGCGTCGCGATCCGCACGATGAGCGCGGCGGCACGGCGCGATGGCATCGACATCAGGACGGGTTATCGCGTGCAGAAAGTGCTCGTCGACGAATCCGGCGCGGTGATCGGCGTCGAATCGCTGACGGAAGAGGGCACGCTCTACCGCGTGCGCTCGAAAAAAGCGGTGATCTTCGCGACAGGCGGTTTCACGCACGATCCCGAACTGCGCAAGAACTTCCTGCACGGCGCGGTGTACGGCGGCTGTGCGGCGCCGACCAACGAAGGCGATTTCGTGCGCATTTCCAGCGCGCTCGACGTGCAGTTGCGCAACATGAACTACTCGTGGATGGCGCCGATCTCGCTCGATAAAGCCATCGCGAAAGACGGCTCGCTGTCCGGCATCTTCACGCCGACGGGCGATTCCATGCTCTACGTGAACAAGTACGGCAAGCGCGTGGTGAACGAAAAGCTCGCGTACAACGAAGTCTGCGCGACATTCTCCGAGTGGGACGGCGCGAAGGGCGAGTATCCGAATCTCACGCTCATTTCGATCTGGGATCAGCAGGCGCAAGACCATTGCGGCAGCGACGATTACGGAAGTCTCATCGTGCCGAAAGGATCGAACGACCGGCACGTTGTGCGCGGCAACACGCTGGCCGAACTTGCCAGCGCGATCAGGGAACGCATGGCGAAGTATCAGAGCGCGCTCGGCGGCGCCACGTTGAGCGACGACTTCAACCGCAATCTCGACGCAACCATCAAGCGCTTCAACGGCTTCGCGAAGACAGGCGTCGATCAGGACTTTCATCGCGGCGAGCGCATCGTCGAGAAGCTGTTCAATGGGCCTGTCAGCAAGAAGACCGATCAGAAGAACGAGACGATGTATCCACTCGCCGCGAAAGGACCGTTTTACGCGGCGCTGATCGTCGCGGGCAATCTCGACACGAAGGGCGGACCGAAGACAAATTCGCACGGACAAGTGCTCGACACGCGCGGCGCACCGATCAAGGGTTTGTACGGCGTTGGCAATTGCGTGGCGTCGGCATCGGCGCGGGCTTACTGGGCGGGCGGCGGCACGCTCGGGCCGATCATCGCGTTTGCTTATCGCGCAGCGCAATCCGCCAATGGAGGCCAATCATGATTCGGATGACTAATGTTATCGCATTGCTCGTGCTCGTCAGCGCCACGGCTCATGCACAGGACGACACCGCAGTGCTCGGCAAGAAGCTCACGACGAACAACTGTGCCGTGTGCCACACCTTCAACAAGGGCGAGCCGAACGGACAAGGGCCGAACCTCTTCGGGATCATCGGCCGGCCGCTGGCGGCGGAACCGGGCTTCAAGTATTCGACGGGCATGAAGGCCGCCGCTGCGGGCAAGGTCTGGGACGAAAAGCTGCTCGATGCGTGGCTCACCGATACGCAATCCGTCGCGCCCGGCAACGCGATGACGTATTTCGAAGGCGACGAAGCGCGGCGGCAAAAGATCATCGCTTATCTGCGCACGCTGCATTGAACCGAACGACAGGAGACGAAAACATGAATCCCATCACCATGACCGACGAACAACGCAAGACCATCGCGCTGGAATATCTGCGCAGGCTCGATCGCGGCGAATCGTTTTTCGATTTATTCGATGACAACGCCGAGGTCTATTTCCCGAAGTGGGGCATCGCGACGGGCCGCGCCGTGTTCGAAAAGCTATTCGCGGATCTCGGCACGATCGTCGCGAAGTTCAAGCACGATCTCGCGTATCTGAACGTGATCCAGCAGGGCGATACGGTGGTCGTCGAAGGCACGAGTTACGGCACGACAAAAAGCGGCGTCGATTGGCGCGCGGGCGTCACGCACGCGGGCCGCTGGACCGATGTCTTCGAGATTCGCGACTTCAAGATTCAGCGCTGCTTCATCTATCTCGATCCGGATTACGAGGGCGCAGACACGCGGCGCTATCCGTGGCTCGCGGACAAACAAGCGGAAAAGTAAGTACTTTCCCTAGGGCTGCGATCGAAGACGCATCGTTCGGCAAACGCGAACCTCGATTCATTGCCTCACGGCGCGCGCAGCCCTAATCTTGATTCCAACGCGACACCGAGAATCTGAACGCAGACACGGAGACAGACATGCAACAGACTCAACTTGGCAGCCTCGAAAGTTATCGCAAGGGCTCGATCGAAATCATCAAGGGCCAGGCCTCGCATTACGTGATGTCCAACGTATTCGAAGTCGCAAGCCATTCCGCGCCGTATGAAAAAGTGGTCGTCGGCAAGAACCTCAAGTACGTGATCGAAACGCTGCGCGCCGAAGGCGTGTCGCCGTGGTTCACTGCATCGCACGATGAATTCGCGGTCGCGCTCGACGGCGAAATCGACGTGCATTTCATCAAGCCATCCGATGGAGCGCTCGTCAACGAAGAGATTGAAGGCACGGTGAAGCTCGAAGGCGAACCTTCGGGTCAGAAGATGGGCTTCGTGCGCCTGCGCCGCGGTCATCAGGCGCTGTTGCCCGCGGGCGCGGCATATCGCTTCGAAGCGAGAAAGACCGGCGTGCTGCTCGTGCAGACGATTCTCGGCGCGGCATCGGTCGAGAAGTGGGCCGATATCTGCATCCAGTAACGTCACCGCGAACCCTCGTCTTTCGGAGCAAAAATCATGGATCAAACCGTATTCCTGCAAAGCGTCGTCGCCACCGATCCCGACGCGGCCACCGGCTACCGCACCTTCAAACTGGGCGATTTCGAATTCAGCCGCGACGCGTATTTCGTCACCGTGAAGTGGCCGGCGCACGGCCAGACGCGCTCGCATCAGATGCACGCCGACGACTTCCTGCGCGCGATGATGCGCGACGTCGCATGGGGCTTCTTCTACGGCTGGGTCAACTTCGACGAAGTGATCGGCACGCGCAATCACTACGGCAAGGTCGACATGTACGCCGGCGCGTATAACGCGAGCTTCCGCGACGCGGGCGTCGATTACACGCAGCAGTTCGAAACGCCGATCATCATGGCGACCTTCAAGGCGATCCTGAAGGACTGGGTCAACGAAGGCTTCGATCCGTTCGCGGCGCCCGAGGAAACCGGCTCGGCGTTCGGCGCGAAACATGGCGACAACATCGCGGCCATCGACCGCACACGTATCGCGACGAAGCGCATGCCCGGTCTCGAAGGCGATTCGCCGTTGCGCGACGACTTCCCCGTGAATCGACAGTTCGCGGACGTATCGCAAGACGAGCCCGAGATTCACGCGGAACCCGGTTTCGAAGGCCAGTTGCACGCGTTCAGTCTCTTCAAGTATCTGTCGCGCTCGGACGTGACGTGGAATCCGTCGGTCACTTCCGTCTGCAAGCAAAGCCTCTTCTGCCCGACGACCGAGGAGTTCGTGCTGCCGGTCTTTCATGGCAACGATCGCGTCGAGTGGTTCCTGCAACTGTCGGATCAGATCATCTGGGATGTCGCCGATAAAGACACGGGCGAGCCGCGCGCGCGCATCACGATGAACGCCGGCGATATCGCCGCGATGCCCGCCGACATTCGCCACAAGGGTTATTCGCAGAAGCGCTCGATGTTGCTCGTCTGGGAAAACGCGACGCCCGATCTGCCCAAGCGCTACGAAAGCGGCGAGCTGCCGCCGTATCCGGTCGCGCTTTAAATCCCTGTCCTTTGAATCTCGACGGCGCCTTGAACGAAGGCGTCGCGAGAGAGGCTTCGTCTTCAATCTTCGACACGAGCAAGACATGCAAACGCAACTCTTCATCGATGGCCGCTTCGTGCCCGCCCTGTCCGGCGAAACGCTCGCGACCCTGAATCCGCACGACAACAGCGTGATCGCGCAAGTGTCGATGGCTGGCCGCGAGGATATCGACCGCGCAGTCGATGCCGCGAAAAAGGCGTTCCCGAAGTGGAGCGCGATGGCCGCCGCCGATCGCGGCCGCCTGCTTTTGAAACTCGCCGATGCGATCGAAGCCAACGCCGATGAACTCGCGCGCCTCGAATCGATGGACACGGGCCACCCGATCCGCGATACGCGCAATCTCGACGTGCCGCGCACCGCCGCGACCTTCCGTTATTTCGGCGGCATGGCCGACAAGTTCGAAGGCTCGGTGATTCCCGTCGAAGCCGGCTTCCTGAACTATCTGACGCGCGAGCCGGTTGGCATCGTCGGGCAAGTGGTGCCGTGGAATTTTCCGCTGATGTTCACGAGCTGGAAGATGGCGCCCGCGCTCGCCGCGGGCAATTGCGTCGTGATGAAGCCCGCGGAACTCACGCCTTTGTCGAGCCTCGCGATCGCCGAACTGATGGCCGAAGTCGGCTTTCCCGCGGGCGTCGTGAACGTGCTGCCGGGGCTCGGGGCGATCGCCGGGCAATACATTGCGGAGCATCCGGATATCGGCAAGGTCGCGTTCACCGGATCGACGGCGGTCGGGCGCAAGATCGTGCAGGCATCGAGCGGCAACCTGAAGAAGGTGCAGCTCGAACTCGGCGGCAAGGGCGCCAACATCGTCTATGGCGACGCCAATCTCGATGCCGTCGTGCAAGGCTCCGCGTTCGGCATCTTCCATAACCAGGGGCAGGCGTGCATCGCGGCATCGCGATTGATCGTGCATGAATCCATCGCCGATGAATTGCTGGAGCGCTTCACGTCGCTCGCACGTTCGATCCGCATCGGCGATCCGCTCGATCCGTCGACGGAAATGGGGCCGCTCACGTCGCAGATGCATCGGGACCGCGTGCTGTCTTATGTCGATGTCGCGCGCGAGCAGGGCGGCCGCGTGCTCGCGGGCGGCAAGGCGCCGGACGCCGCCGCGCTCGCCAAAGGCTGCTATGTCGAGCCGACGATCGTGCAGGCGAAACCCACCGACCGCGTCGCGCAGGAGGAAGTGTTCGGCCCGTTCGTCGCCGTCAGCACATTCAGAAGCGATGAGGAAGCGCTCGCGATCGCCAACGGCACCGAATACGGCCTCGGCGCGGGACTCTGGACGCGCGATCTGCAACGCGCGCATCTCGTCGCGCGGCAATTGCACAGCGGCATGGTGTGGATCAACTGCTACAAGCGCGTGAGTCCGGGATCGCCCTTCGGCGGCGTCGGCGCGAGCGGTTACGGGCGCGAAATGGGCTTCGAAGTGATGCGCGAATATACTCAGGCCAAGTCGGTGTGGGTGAATGTCGACGCGAATATTCCGCCTTACTATCCGCGCTGAAGCGCATCGGGAATCATGCAATCGTTCATCTATCAGGGCATGCCGTCACGCGTCGTGTTCGGTGCGGGAAGCATCGAACATATCGAACGCGAGATCGAACTTCTCGGCGCGAAGCGCGCGCTCATTCTCTCGACGCCGCCGCAGCGCGATCAGGCAGAAGCGCTCGCCGAACGCATCGGGCCGCGCGCGGCGGGCGTGTTCGCCAAAGCGGTGATGCACGTGCCCGTCGAGACCGCGCGCGAGGCGCGCGAGTTTGCGCAACGCATCGGCGCGGACTGCGCGATCGCCATCGGCGGCGGCTCGACGACGGGTCTCGGCAAGGCGATCGCGCTGACATCGTCGCTGCCGATACTCGCCGTGCCGACCACTTACGCGGGCTCGGAGATGACGCCGATCTACGGTCTCACCGAAGCGGGCCTGAAGAAAACGGGCCGCGACCTGCGCGTGCTGCCGAAGACGGTCATCTACGATCCGCAACTGACGGTATCGCTGCCGGCGTTGCTTTCGGTGACGAGCGGTATCAACGCGATCGCGCACGCGGCGGAAGGGCTTTACGCGCAGGACGCGAATCCAGTGATAAGTCTGATGGCGGAAGAGGGCATTCGCGCGCTGGCGCAGGGCATCGGCAAAGTGGTGTCGAAGCCCGGCGATATCGACGCGCGCAGCGATTGTCTTTACGGCGCGTGGCTGTGCGGCGCGGTGCTCGGCAGCGTCGGCATGTCGTTGCATCACAAGCTGTGTCACACGCTCGGCGGCACGTTCAACCTGCCGCACGCGGAAACGCATACTATCGTGTTGCCGCACGCGCTCGCCTACAACCGCGACGCCGCGCCCGACGCGATGAAGCGCATCGCCCGCGCGCTCGGCACTGACGATGCCGCGCAAGGCGCATTCGACCTCGCGCGCGCGAACGGCGCGCCGACCGCGCTGAAGGATATCGGCATGAAGGAAAGCGATATCGATATCGCCGTCGACGTCGCGATGAAAAGCCCGTACTGGAATCCGCGGCCGGTCGAATGCGCGCCGTTGCGCACGCTGCTGGAAGCGGCTTACGAAGGACGACGACCATGAACGAATCGCTTACGCAGTCCGTCACCGACGCCTTCGGCCAATGCGCCGACGCGCGCACGAAGGACATCGTCACCGCGCTGGTGCGGCATCTGCATGCGTTCGCGCGCGAAGTGAACCTGACGCACGATGAATGGCGACGCGGCATCGAATTTCTCACCGCTACCGGCAAGAAGTGCGACGGCATCCGGCAGGAGTTCATTTTGTTGTCGGATACGCTGGGCCTTTCGATCGTGCTCGACGACATCAACCAGCATCACGACGAAGCCGCGACCGAAAGCAGTTTGCTCGGTCCGTTCTATCGCGATGGCGTGAAGGAGTCGGCGTTCGGCGCGAATATCGCGCAAAGCGATGGCGAGGCGGTGTTCTTCCACGGCACGGTGCGCGAGGTGAGCGGCAAGGCCGTTCCCGATGCGTTGATCGAAGTCTGGCAGACCGCGCCG
The DNA here is from genome assembly GCF_001544695.2 of Caballeronia arvi. Taxonomy (GTDB): domain Bacteria; phylum Pseudomonadota; class Gammaproteobacteria; order Burkholderiales; family Burkholderiaceae; genus Caballeronia; species Caballeronia arvi. The sequence goes on along the minus strand of NZ_FCOM02000008.1, from coordinate 104,158 downwards.
AACGGCATGTACGAAGGACAGGACCCGGACCAGCCCGAAGGCAATCTGCGCGGACGATTCCGCACGAACGCGGACGGTGCATACGCATTCCATTCCATCAAGCCGACAAGCTATCCGATTCCAACGGACGGTCCCGTCGGCCAGATGCTCGTCGCGACGGGCCGTCATCCGATGCGTCCCGCGCATATCCACTTTCGCATCGACGCGCCCGGCCACGAGTCGCTGACGACCGCGCTCTATTCCGCCGACGATCCCTACGTGAAGTCCGATGCGGTGTTCGGCGTGAAGCCGTCGCTCGTGATCGAGTACGCGCGGAAGGACGGCGGTTACGACGTGGCGCGTGATTTCACGCTGATCGCCAAGGAGCGCGCGTGAACGCGATCTGCTCGCTCGACGACGTGCCCGATGGCGGCGGTCTCGAAGCCGCGCCGTCCGTGCTCGTGTTGCGCCGTGGCGGCGAAGTCTGGGCGTATCGCAACGTGTGCCCGCATTTCTCGATTCCGCTCAACTATGAGCCGAACGCGTTCTGGACTTACGAAGGCGGCCTCTTGATGTGCGCGCATCACAGCGCGATGTTTCGCTTCGAAGACGGCGTGTGCGTCGATGGTCCGTGTCTCGGCGCGAGCCTCCGGCGCATTCCGATTCGCATCGAGAATGGCGCCGTGTCGGTCGAGGAAGACGTACTCACATCGGGTGCGCCGTGATGAAGGTCTTGAACGCTGTGTAGGCGGGCTTCGGCGTGAGGCCATCGTTCCTCAGCAGGCCGAACGCGCCTTCTCCGCCGACAGGATCGTCGTACAGCTCGTACACCTGAATCGACTCGATGTCATACGTCGATGCCAGCGAGACGAACTGCGCCATCATCGTGTTGCCGACGAGATACGCGGCGATCTGCTGATCCGTGCCGTAGTTCGGGCGCACGCCGAACTCGTTGATCCAGATCGGCTTGCCGAGCGCCTTGAGCGCGGCGAGCACGTTGTGACAGCCGGTGCCGCCGCACGCATTCGTGATATCGCCTTGTTCCGAGTACCAGTGCCACGCGGTGATGTCCCAGTCGACGACCGGATGCCCGATGCTGCCGTCCGGCTCCATGCCGGCCGCGAGCATCTGATCGAAGCCATAGTGCAGCCACGTGCCGCCGCCCATGATGATCTTGCCGGAGGTATCGACGGATTTGATGCCCGCGATCATCCCGCGAATGACGCCGCGCAGCTTGCGGAATTTCGCGATATCGAACTGCTGCGGATAGACCCCATCGACATTGCCGATGAGCAGTTCCGCTTCCATCTCGTTCGTCACCTCGTAGTACGGATAGCGGCGCGACGTGGCCGTCTGCTGGCCGAGCGCGAAGCCGGCGTTATACGCTTCGGTTTCGTCGTTGAACGCGCTGATGCCCATCAGCATCACCGGATACACGGTGACGCCGCCCGCCGCCATGATCTGCGCGATGCCCGCGAGCTTGGTCGCGGTGCCCTGGCTGTACACCTCGTTGCGATAGAGCTTCGCGCCGAGATCCTGCAATTGCGAGAGCTGGAGCGCGTAGCTGGAGATGTCGTAGGCGCCGCCTTCGTTGTTGTGGCCGTTCACGCCGTAGAAGAGTCGCGCGGGTTGCTGCGGCGTCGTAACGTTGCCGCCGCCCGCGTTCGCGCCGGAAGCCGGAGCGGGCGCGCTGACGACAGGATTCGTCGCAGGCGCGTTCGTGACCGGGTTCGACACTGAAGAAGCGGGAGTCTCCGGCGCGACGTTTACGACGCCGCTCGCGGAAGACGGACTCGTCGTGGTTTTCGATGTTTGCGTGCCGGCGGCTGGAATGTCAGAGGCCGAAGCAGAAGTGGAAGCCGACGCCGAAGTTGAAGCGCCGCCGCTCTGCGTTGCATCGGTGGACGATGCGGTGCTGCCACCACCGCCGCCGCCGCCGCCGCACGCGGCGAGCAGCATGCTCATGGCGGCTGCAAGTGCAACAGCCTTGAATCGGGTGAGGCGAATAGCCGGATCGCCGGCGTGAATCAAATTAGTCATGTCGATGCGCACTACTAAATGGTCAAAATCCATCCATGTCCACGAAGTAGGCGCACATTCCCCGGGTCGTCCGGGCAAAGGCGGACGGACCGATGAAGGACCTTCATCCCGCGTCGGACGCAAGGACGTGTGGAATGTTCGTCGATAGACCCCAGTGAGCCGACAGAAAGAGGACGCCGGCGGAACGAAGGGGTATGGAGAAGACCGCGGCGATGCCGGTCTCAATAGGGTTTACGGCGGGGATGAAGGGGACTTGAGACGCGATCGGCACAAGCAAACGTTACGACCGCGTGAATTCGGGAATTCTTACCCGGAAAGCGGCCGGTCCGGTTCGAGCGCGGCGCCGCCGAGTATCGAGTTGGCGTCGGCGCGTGCGTTGTCGAGCTGCACGACGCTCGCCTGACGCGCCGCGAGCGCATCGCGGTTTGCGATCGCGGTGAAGATCGCCTTGTGGCGCGGCAGGGAAAGCGCGTGCGTGTTCGGATGACGGCTCGTGAGCTTGATCGATTCGGTCAGCGCAAGCGACAGCATGTTGCCGATATACGCGAGCATGTCGTTGTGCGTCGCCGACATGACTGCGCGATGAAACTCGAGATCCGGATCGAGCAGTTCGGCGGCGGTTTGCGCGCTTTCCATGCGTTCGTAGGCGGCGCCGATGCGCGCGATGTCGTCGGCGGTGGCGGAAATGGCCGCGAGCGCGGCGGCGGCGGGCTCGATGATCTGCCGCACCGTCATCAGCGAGCGGAAGAACTCGCCTTCGGGAAGATGGCTGATGGTCCACACGAGCACATCGGGGTCGAGCATGTGCCATTCTTCGCGCGCGCGCACGACGCTGCCCACGCGCGGCTTCGACACGACGAGTCCCTTCGCGACGAGCACGCGCGTCGCCTCGCGCAGCACCGGGCGGCTCACGCCATACGCCTCGCACAGCGACGGCTCGGCGGGCAGACGCTCGCCCGGCGCGATGCCGCCGCTCACGATCCGCATGCCGAGCTCCTGCACGATGCGCCCGTGCATGCTCTTGCGTTGCTTCGGATTGCGGTAATCCATGATGCGGCCTGCCGGCGTCTAATTCGCGGTCGTCGCGCGCATCGCCCGATATTCGCGCCTCACGATATCCATCAGCTCCGCGACCGATGTATTCGCGCTGCGTTGCTCGTAGGTCACGCGGCCGCGCTGCATCAGCATGATGCGATCGGCGATATCGAGCGTCTGCGCGTAGTTGTGCATGATCATGATGATCGAGAGCCCGCCTTTCTCCTTCAGGCGCATCACGAGATCGATGATGAGCGCGGCCTCGCGCGCGCCCATCGCGGCGAGCGGCTCGTCGAGCAGCAGAATCTTCGCGTTCGAATGCACTGCGCGCGCGACGGCAATCGCCTGACGTTGCCCGCCCGACAAACGCTCGACCGGCAGATCGACGGAAGGCACGTGCACGCCGATATCGTCGAGCAAGCGAGCGGCCCGTTCGCGCATCTGCTTGTGATCGACGAGACGCAACATGCCCGCCGGCCCGCGCCGCACGATCTCGCGGTTGAGAAACATGTTGTGATAGATCGACAGCGAGTTCGCGAGCGCGAGATCCTGATACACGCATTCGATGCCGAGCGCGCGCGCATGATCGACGGACTTGAGCAGCGTCTCTTCGCCGTGCACGTGCAACGTGCCGCTCGTCTGCTGATGAAAGCCCGTGAGGATTTTCACGAGCGTCGATTTGCCCGCGCCGTTATCGCCGAGAATGCCGAGAATCTCGCCTTTGCCGAGCGCGAACGAAACGCCGTCGAGCGCGGTCACGGCGCCGAATCGTTTGACGATGTTGTCGCCGCGCAGAGCGAAATCGTCCATCACCGTGCTCCCTTGCGGCGAATGCGCCCGACGTGGATGTTGAAGATCATCGCGGCGAGAATCGCGCCCCCGAGAATGATGTTGAACGTGAACGCATTGATGCCGATGAGCGTGAACCCATCGCTCAGAATACCGAGCACCGCTGCGCCGAGCAGCCCGCCGACGATCGTGCCCGAGCCGCCCGTCAGCGGCGTGCCGCCGATCACCGCTGCCGCGACGGCAAGAAACATGATCTGATTGCCGCCCGCTTGGGGATCGATCGACGTGATGCGAAAGCTTTCGAGCACGCCCGTGAAGCCCGCGAGCACCGCGGCAAGCACGAAATTGCCGAGCCGCAGCCGGTTCACGTGAATGCCCGCCTCGCTCGCGCCGATCGGATTCGCGCCCGCCGCCTGCGTATGCAGGCCCCAGCGCGTGTGCCGCAAGAGCACGTGCATGACGAACGCGATCGCCACGGTCCAGATGATCTCGCTGTAGCCCCACGCGCCCATCACGGATGCGAATTCCGGCGAGCCGGGCGTCGCGGCGGGCGTGCCGCGCGAGACCGTCAGCGTGATGCCGTTGATCAGAAAGAGCGTGCCGAGCGTCGTCACGAAAGACGGCAGACGCAGATAGACCGTCACGGCGCCATTCACGAAGCCGATGATCGCCGCCGCGATCAGCCCGGCGATCACCGCGAGCCACATCGGCGCGCCGGCCTCGTTGGCGAACACCATCATGAATGGCGCGAAGGCGAACACCATGCCCGCCGACAGATCGATATCGCCGCCGATCATCAGCATGATCTCGCCGAACGCGATGATCGCGACCGGCGCGATGTACTGCGAGAGATTGACGAGGCTCGCGTTGCTGAGCAGGAAGTCGTGATTGAGAAACTGAAAGTAGGCGCAGAGCAGCACCGCTACCAGCAGGATGCGCAACTCGGGCGCCCAATGCGACATCCAGGCCCCGCGCGGGCTTTCGACCCGCGCGGGCGCCTCGGCTTTACGAGGTTCGTTCACCGTGTTCATTAGGGTCTGTTCACCTGTAAAACGTGCATGCGTTGCCCCGTAAAGGGCCGCTCGCAAGGAATGAGACGAAGCTAAGACCGGGCGTCTTCGCGAGGAGCATGACGCGGCGAGCGGCCCTTTACGGGGCAACCCCTGATTAGAAATAGGTTCTCGGGGAACGCCCGAAATCGGCCGTATTGCGGCGTCGCGCGTCGCTTGTTTGGGGAGGCCAAACGGCGCGCCGCGCTCCTTGCACTCCAGCCGATTTCGGGCGTTCGCATGTACGTTTTACAGGTGAACAGACCCTAAGACTTGATCGCGCCTTTCATCGGCACGATCTGCGGCTTCGTGGTCTTGCCTTCATAGCGCGTCGATGTATTGAGGTACGGCTCGACCGTGTCCTTCGTCACGAACTTGAGACCCGTGTTGATGTTCGCCGGCCCGACGAGCCCGCCCGAGGCGAGAAACACGAACGCTTCCATCACGGTATAAAAGCCTTGCACATAAGGCTGCTGGTCGATGGTGAAATCGAGAAAGCCTTCGTGAATGAGCTGGATGGTCTGCGGCAAGAGATCGAAGCCGCCGCCATGCACACCCTTCGAAGGCAGGCCCGATTCCTTCATGACTTGCGCGACGCCCTGCGTGCTGCCTGCATCGACGGCGAACATGCCTTTCAGGTCCTGATGGCCGAGATAGAACGACTTGATCTTCGACAGCTCTTCGTTGACGGTCGCGCCCGTCGCCACGGTTTGAATGTCGATCTTCTTGCCGGACTTCTTGATTGCGTCGCTCGCGCCATCCAGACGCGGTTGAATGTTCAACTGTCCTGGCGTCGCGATGAAGAGCGCGACCATGCCGCTGTCGACGAGACTCGCGATGCGTTCGCCCATCTGATAGCCCGACAGATACAGGTCCTGGCCGATATACGCGAGACGCGGATTGCTTTTGTCGCGCGGCGCGTCGGCGTTGTAAGCGAACACGGGAATGCCTGCGTCGAGCGCGGCCTGAATGGGCTTGTCGAACGCGTTCGGATCGACGATCGGCACGGCGATGGCATCGGCCTTCGCGGCGATCGCGGAATTCACCGCGCGCACCATTTCGCCTGCATCCGACGTGGCCGAGCCGGTCCACTGATAGTCCATGCCGAACATCGCGCACGCGTCCTGAATGCCGTATTGCGTCGGCACGAAGAACGGATTCGTCGTCACGTGATTGACGAACACGATCTTCCATTTCTTGTGCTGCGGGAACGCCGCTTCGGCTGCCTGCGCGGTCGAGATCAGACCGCCCGCGCCGCTCACGCCGCCCAGAAGCGAGAGCGCAGCGCCAAGGCCCACGCCCTGCATGAGCCCGCGCCGGCCCGAATTGATGATGCCGCCGATGCCGTCGTTTGCGTCGTCGTCGCGATTCTGCGCCATGTCTTCCTCCGGTCTCTTCTTCGTTGGTCGAATACAGGGTTTTTCACGGCACGCCAAACGCGAAGCGGCTTTCATGTTCGAAAGCAGAAAGCGTTGCGGATGACGATGCAAGCAGTGCGAGAGGATTGTTCGATAGCGCGGCGGTTTTTGAACTAGTAATTGGGATATGCGAAGCCCGCGCGCCGACTTCAATAGACAAACTATATGCAGTGCGTTTTGACGTTTCGATTAGCGTTTTCCCGGTACGTGCCCTCGATATAGTCATGCTATTCATAGGTCTTTCTCACAGAGTGAGCACAGCCATGAGCGCCCCCGCATTCAAGCTCCGCTCGGCCGCCTGGTTCGGCACCGCGGACAAGAACGGCTTCATGTACCGGAGCTGGATGAAGAACCAGGGCATTCCGGATCACGAGTTCGCGGGCAAGCCCATCATCGGCATATGTAATACGTGGTCCGAACTAACGCCGTGCAACTCGCACTTTCGCAAGCTCGCCGAGCACGTGAAGCGCGGCGTGTTCGAGGCGGGCGGATTTCCCGTCGAGTTTCCCGTGTTCTCGAACGGCGAATCGAATCTGCGGCCCACCGCGATGTTCACGCGCAATCTCGCGAGCATGGACGTCGAAGAAGCGATACGCGGCAATCCCGTCGATGCCGTCGTGCTGCTCGCCGGCTGCGACAAGACCACGCCCGCGCTGCTGATGGGCGCGGCGAGCTGCGACGTGCCCGCGATCGTCGTCTCCGGCGGCCCGATGCTCAACGGCAAGCACGAAGGACGCGATATCGGCTCGGGCACGGTCGTGTGGCAACTCAGCGAGCAGGTGAAGGCGGGCAAGATTTCGATTCACGAGTTCATGTCGGCGGAAGCGGGCATGTCGCGCTCGACGGGCACCTGCAACACGATGGGCACCGCATCGACGATGGCGTGCATGGCCGAATCGCTCGGCGTCACGCTGCCGCACAATGCCGCGATTCCGGCCGTCGATTCGCGCCGTTACGTGCTCGCGCATCTGTCCGGCATGCGTATCGTCGAGATGGCGCTTACGGATGTGCGGCTCTCGAAGCTGCTCACGCGCGAGGCCTTCGAGAACGCGATCCGCACGAATGCGGCGATCGGCGGATCGACGAATGCGGCGATTCATCTGAAGGCGATTGCCGGACGTATCGGCGTGAAGCTGGAACTCGACGACTGGACGCGCATCGGGCGCGGCACGCCGACGCTCGTCGATCTGCAGCCTTCAGGACGTTTCCTGATGGAAGAGTTCTATTACGCGGGCGGCTTGCCCGCCGTATTGCGGCGCCTCGGCGAAGCGAAGCTGATTCCGCATCCCGATGCGCTCACGGCGAATGGCCGCACGCTGTGGGAGAACGTGAAGGACGCGCCGCTGTATAACGACGAAGTGATACGCACGCTCGACAAGCCGCTCGTCGCGGATGGCGGATTGTGCGTGCTGCGCGGCAATCTGGCGCCGAATGGCGCGGTGCTGAAGCCATCGGCGGCGACGGCGTCGCTCCTGAAACATCGCGGCCGCGCGGTCGTGTTCGAGGACTTCGACGACTACAAGCGCCGTGTCGCCGATCCCGATCTCGATGTCACGCCGGACTCCGTGCTCGTGCTGAAGAACTGCGGGCCGAAGGGTTATCCGGGCATGGCGGAAGTCGGCAACATGGGCCTGCCGCCGAAGATACTGGCGCAAGGCGTGACGGACATGGTGCGTGTATCGGATGCGCGCATGAGCGGCACAGCGTATGGCACCGTCGTGCTGCATGTGGCGCCCGAGGCGCGCGCGGGTGGGCCGCTCGCGATCGTGCGCGACGGTGACTGGATCGAGCTCGATTGCGACAAGGGCGTGTTGCGCATCGATATCGGTGACGAAGAGATCCGCGCGCGGCTCGATGCGTGGAACGCGGCGAAGCGCGAGATTCCCGAAGATCGCACGGGCTATCGCAAGCTGTATGTCGAGCACGTTTTGCAAGCCGATGAAGGCTGCGACTTCGACTTTCTCGTCGGCTGCCGCGGCGCCGATGTGCCGAAGCATTCGCATTGAGGCTCATCGTTATCGCTATTTGCGCGGGCTCCACGTTGCAATCGCGACGCCGAGCACCGCGACGCCCATCGCCCACCATGCGGCTGTCGGCAGGACTTCGCCGAGAAAGAACCAGGAAAGGACCGCGGCCGCGGGCGGCACGAAGAAGAACAGCGACGCCACTTGCGAGACTTTGCCCGCACGCGTCATCGCGAGCAGCAGCGTGATCGCGATCAGCGAATTGCAGATGACGAGATACGCGAGCGTGGCGATGAACGTCGGCGTCCATTGCACCGGCGTGTGCTCGAAGCCGAGCGCCATCGGCGCGCAGAAAATCAGGCCGACGCTGTATTGCACGAGGTTCGACGTCAGCGGATCCTGCGCGGTGCCGAGGCGCTTTTCGTAGAGCATCGCGCCCGTGATGCCGATGAGCGCGCCGACCGCGAGCAACACGGGCCCGAGCGATTCGGCATGCAGCGGCCCGCGCGCGGCGATCACGCCCGCCGCGCCCGCGAGACCGAGGAGCAGGCCGATCCAGCGCCGCGCGCCGATCCGCTCGCCGACGAACGTCGGCGCGAGCACGCCGACGAGAATCGGCTGCAAGGACACGATCAGCGCGAGCACGGATGTCGCGATGCCCGCCGTCATCGACAGATAGCTGAGCCCGAAGTACATCACCTGCACGAGAAAGCCGACGACGACGAGATGCAGCCACGCACGCGCATCGCGCGGCCATTGCGGGCGCCTGATCGCGCATACGGCGAGCAGCACGCCGATGCTCAATGCGAAGCGTATCGACAGGAACGTGAGCGGCGACGCGTAGCGCAGGCCGGTCTTCGCGATGGGAAATCCCGCGGACCACAGGAGCAGAAACACGACGGGGCCGCCGACGGTGAGCCAGCGTTCGTTGCGAGCGTTCGTGTCGACGTGCGGCGCTTGCGCCATGTCAGAGGCCTTTTCGTGGTTGTGGGCGAAACGTTATGCCATGTTTCGTAAGACGTGCTGCGACCGTCGCCATCATCGAAAGGACGCAGTGTGGACGAACCTTTCTGTCTGCCGATCTAATCACCGCATTTCATGCGGAGATTATCGTAGGTATTCCCCGCACAGGCACATCATTCGCCGCAAGTTCGGGGCGAAGTATGAGACATTCATGCCTTTGGATCGGGCGTTGAATCATGACCGACAAGACTCACGAGGCTCCGGACAGCACGGCGGCGCGCGTCGCGCTTTGGCGCGCGCTGCACGTCGAAGTCGATGCGCCGCCGCACGTGCTGAACGACACCATCGGCCTTCGATTGCTCGCACCCGACGACGATTGGCGCGAGCGCGGCGACATGAACCCCCAGTTCACGCGGCCCTTTCGGGCATCGATCGTCGCGCGTGCACGTTTCATCGAAGATCTCATCGTGCGGGAAACGGAGCGCGGGGTCACGCAGTACGTGATTCTCGGAGCGGGCCTGGACAGCTTCGCGCAGCGCAGGCCGGAGATCGCGTCGCGCATGAAGGTGTTCGAAGTCGATCCGCCAGGGCCGCAGGCATGGAAACGTCGGCGCCTGATCGAACTCGGCTACGGCGTGCCGGACTGGCTGCGTTTCGTGCCCGTGGATTTCGAAGCGGGCGAATCGTGGCGCGAGCAGCTCGTGAAGCATGGCTTCGATGCAAGCCAGCCCGCGATCGTGGTCTCGACGGGCGTCAGCATGTATCTCACGAAGGAAGCGAACGCGGCCACGTTGCGCGAAGTCGCGGGCTTCGCACCGGGCTCGGTCTTCGCGATGACTTTCCTGCTGCCGCTCGAATTCGCGGACCCCGACGTTCGTCCCGGACTCGAGATGGCGGAGAAGGGCGCACGCGCAAGCGGCACGCCGTTCATCAGCTTCTTCCGGCTGGCCGAGATCCAGACGCTGGCGCTCGATGCGGGCTTCACCAAAGCACGACATGTATCGTCGACGGATCTGACGCAGCGCTATTTCGCGAACAGAAGCGACGGTCTGCGTCCGCCGCACAACGCCGAAGAACTCCTCATAGCGAACACCTGAGCCTGCCCATGCCCAAGATCGACCTCGCCGCCGTGCCCGAGATAAAAGGCTCGGGCTATCCGCCGCCTTTCGATGCACCGTGCGCCGATCGCATCCGCCAGCGACTCGGCGATGCAGGCGGCCTGAGCGATTTCGGCGTCAATCTCATGCGCCTGCCGCCGGGCGGCTGGTCGAGCCAGCGTCATTGGCATTCGCACGAGGACGAGTTCGTGTATGTGCTCGAAGGCGAGCTGATGCTGATCGAGGACGAAGGCGAAACGATCCTGCGCGCGGGCGATTGCGCGGCGTTTCGCAAGGGCAGCGGAAATGGCCATCACATGATGAACCGGTCGGCGAAGATCGCGATGTATCTCGAAGTCGGCAGCCGCGTGTTCGATGATCTGACTACATGCTCCGACGTCGACATGATGAGCGCCAATGTCGATGGCCGCTTCGTGCGCAAGGATGGCACGCCTATTTCGATCTGACATGCAAGTGACGATTCCACCCGAGCGCGCAGCGCTGCTGCGCGAACTGGACCGCACCCCGGTCTTCGATGTCGTCGTGATCGGCGGCGGTGCGAGCGGCCTCGGCACGGCTGTCGATGCGGCGTCGCGCGGTTATCGGACCTTGTTGCTGGAAGCGCGCGATTTCGCCAAGGGCACGTCCAGCAAGGCCACGAAGCTCGTGCACGGCGGCGTGCGTTATCTCGCGCAGGGCAATGTCCCGCTGGTTCGCGAAGCGCTGCGCGAGCGCGGCCTGCTCGCGCGCAACGCGCCGCATCTCGTGCGTCCGCTGGGCTTCATCGTTCCGGCTTACCGGATGGCCGACAAGCTGACCTACGGCGCGGGGCTCAAGCTCTACGACTGGCTCGCGGGATCGCTCAATCTTGCGGCGAGCCGCAGCCTCGGCCTTGCCGAAACGCGCGCGAAATCGCCGATGCTCGCGGATCATCTGCGCGGACATGCGTTGCGCGGCGGCACGCTCTACTACGACGGCCAGTTCGACGACGCCCGTCTCGCCATCACGCTGATGCGAACGCTCTTCGATCTCGGCGGCCTCGCGTTGAACGATGCCGCCGTGCGCGGCCTGACTTTCGATCGCAGTGCGGGCTGTCATCGGGTCGAAGTGAAAGACGCCGAAACGGGCGATGTGCTCACGGTCGGCGCGCGCTGCCTCGTCAACGCGACGGGCGTGTGGGTCGATTCGATCCGCGCGATGGCCGATCCCGGCGCGCGGCCGATCGTGGCGCCGAGCCAGGGCGTGCATCTGACCTTGCCCGGCCGCTTCCTGCAAAGCCGCGACGCGATTCTCGTGCCGCGCACGCAAGACGGTCGCGTGCTGTTCGTCGTGCCGTGGCGCGGCCACACGATCGTCGGCACGACGGACACGCCGCGTCGCGATCTGCCGCTCGATCCACGCGCGAGCGATGAAGACATCGACTTCATTCTTGCGACGGTGGCGGACTACCTGTCGGTGAAACCCACGCGCGACGATGTCCTGAGCGTCTGGGCAGGCTTGCGTCCGCTCGTGAAGGGCGATGCGGGCGCATCGACGGCGGCGCTTTCGCGCGAGCACACCATCGAAACGAACGCGACGGGCATGATCACCGTAACGGGCGGCAAGTGGACGACGTATCGCCTGATGGCGCAGCAGGTGATCGATCTTGCCGTGACGCAGGGCCTGTTGCCCGCCACGCCATGCCGCACGGCATCGTTGCCGCTGCACGGCGCGACCGCGCAGCAGGGCGGCTGTTACGGCGCCGACGCGGAGTTCATCGCGGAGATACCGGGCGCGGACACGATTCTCGTGCAGGCGAGCGGGCTGACGGAGGCGCAGACGCGCTTCGCGGTGCGCGCGGAGCTGGCGCGCTCGGTGGAGGACGTGCTCGCGCGCCGCAATCGCGCGCTGTTTCTTGATGCGGCAGAGGCGCGCCTCGCCGCGCCGGAGGTCGCCCGGATCATGGCGGAGGAACTCGGGCGCAGCGCGCAATGGCAATCCGACGAAGTCGATCGGTTCGATGCGTTCGCGCGAGCTTGGATGCTGTGATTCCTGTCGAGCAACATCAGACCCGACTGCGCAACGGCCGCAATCCCGCGCGCACTTCCTCGGCGAACAGCTCCGGCTCTTCCCACGCCGCGAAGTGTCCGCCCTTGTCGAGCCGGTTGTACCAGATGAGGTTGTGATAGGCGCGTTCCGTCCAGCTTCGCGGCGCCTGATAGTTCTCGCGCGGGAACACGCTCACGGCGGCGGGCACGGACACGTCGGCCGCGCCGAGGAAACTGAAGTGCGATTCCCAATAGAAGCGCGCGGACGAGACGCCGGTGTTCGTCAGCCAGTAGAGCGTGATGTCGTCGAGCACGTCGTCGCGCGTCAACGCGCCTGACGATACGCCGTTGACGGTGCGGCCGAATACCGCCGATGTCAGCGCCGCGGCAGGTTGCACATAGCCGTCGCCGTGATCGAGCAGCCAGCCCGCGAGACCGACCGGGGAATCCGCGATGCCGTAGAGCGTCTGCGGGCGCGTGCCCATTTCCAGCGCATACGCGCGGCGCTTCTTCGCGGCGCTCGCGAGCTGGTCGTACGCGTGCCGTTCTTCATCGTTCAGGCCGGCGGGCGGCGGATCGCCGGCTTGCAGCGCTTTGCCGATATCAGCGGGAGCGGTCGCCGGGAAGTTGACGTGAATGCCGAGCAATTCGGGCGGCGCCTGCTTGCCCATCACGTTCGCGACCACGCCGCCCAGGTCGCCGCCTTGTGCCGCGAACCTGTCGTAGCCGAGCCGCTTCATCAGCGTGACCCACGCGCGCGCGGTGCGTTCGGGGCCCCAGCCGGTTGTCGTCGGCTTGCCGGACAATCCATAGCCCGGCAGAGATGGAATGACCAGATGAAACGCATCCGATGCGCTCGCGCCGTGCGCCGTGGGATTCGTCAGCGGATCGATGATCTTGAACTGCTCGATGACCGAACCGGGCCACCCATGCGTCACGATGAGCGGCATCGCGTTCTCATGCTTCGAGCGAACGTGGATGAAGTGAATGTCGAGCCCGTCGATTTCGGTGATGAAATTCGGACACGCGTTCAGCTTCGCTTCACACTTGCGCCAGTCGTAATCGGTGGACCAGTGGCGCGCGAGTTCCTGCATCATCGCGAGCGGCACGCCTTGTGAGTCATCGGAGACGGTTTCGCGTTCCGGCCAGCGCGTCGCCCGGATGCGCCGGCGCAAATCGGTGAGCTGCGCCTCGGGCACGTGCACGCGCAGCGGACGGATCGCGTCCTTGTCGCCGTTCGCCGCCTTCGTTATCGAAACGATGGACGGGTTCGATTCTGCAAAAACGAGCGGGCTCAGCGATGCCGCCGCGACGCTGGCCGCCGCGGCCCCCACGAAACGGCGGCGTGTCGGCGACTGCGGAAGGGTAGTGTTGTCGGACATGAGAACTCCTGAGGAAGATGATCTTGTCGGCGCGTGCCGTCAGACGCGGGTGAACTCGGCGGCGTGCCGTTCGACGAACTCGCGCATGCTCGTCGGCGTCTTGCCGGTGAGCCTGAAGAGGTCGTCGGTGAGACGGTCGTAGCGGCCCTGGGCGTGCAGTGCGCCCATCGTCGCGAGATGCCGGGCGAGATGGTCGGGCACGCGCATCTCGCGAAGCGTGTCGGCCCATGCTTCGATCGGCACGTCGCGGTAGCGGATCGTCCGGCCGAGCACGTCGGAGAAGACCTGCGCGTAGTGATCCAGACTCGCCGACTCGGGACCGGTCAGGTTATAGATCGCGCCGATGTGCGGCGCGGGATCGTCGAGAATCTCCGCGACTGCACGCGCCACGTCCACCGCCGATACGGGCGACGTCCTGCCGTTGCCGAGCGGCACAGCGAGTTCGTCGCGCTCGCGTATGCCTTCTGCTGCGAGCACGCGGAAGAAGCCTTCGAGAAACACCGTGGGCCGCACCGTGACGACCGGCAGCCCCGACCATTGCAGCGCCTGCTCGGCGAGCCAGTGCAGCTTGTGCTGCGGGCTGTCAGTGGTTTCGGTGATGCTCATCTGCGTGACCGTCATCTGCGACATGTTCACGAACGCTTCGACGCTATGATGGCGCGCCACGGCCGCCGTGTTCACCGTGGCTTCGAGATACTGCGCGGACACGGACATGCCGAAGTAGATGCGCGCGACGCCTTCGATCGCGCGATGCATCGAAGCGAGGTCGGTCAGATCGCCTTGCACGACTTCGGCGCCGAGCTTGCGCAAGTCGTCTGCGCGAGCATCCTCGCGGCGCACGAGCGCACGCACCTTGTGCCCTTTTTCAAGCAGCATTTCAGTGAGATGACGGCCGATGCCGCCCACCGCGCCCGCTGCGCCCGTCACGAGAATCGGGCGGTCATGTCCAGATGCGTTCGTCATGTCGATACCTTCATGAAATTGATTTGTGCATATGCACATAAATACTTGCGCGATGCGTTGCCGATGCAATCGCGCGATGGACGTATTGAAGCCTGCGGACGTATCGCGCACGTGTCTAAGACGAGGCGTTGTGTAAGCGCGCGTATCTGCGTGCCGGACGGACACGTTGCGATACAAAGCCGGAGCGTCGACGCTGCGACGCATGATGCAGCAGCTTGAACGACGGCTTCGTCATGACTAAGGTAGACAGGACGAGCGGCTTACGGAAGGAGGACGCGATGATCGATCGTTTGGCTCTTCAGCGGGCGGGCTTTCGCGGTGAACTCATCCAGTCCGGCGATGCCGGTTACGACGCTGCCCGCGCCGTCTTCAATGTCTCGATCGACCGGCGTCCTGCGTTGATCGCGCGCTGCCTCGATGCCGACGACGTAGCGAAGATCGTGTTGCTCGCGCAGGAGCACGGCCTGCCGCTGGCCGTGCGCGGCACGGGTCACAACGTTGCCGGATATGGCGTCTGCGACGACGGCATCGTGCTCGATCTGTCGCTGATGAAGGCCATCGCGGTTGATCCGTCGGCGCGCACCGTGCGTGCGGAAAGCGGCTGCAACTGGGGCGAAGTGAATGATGCGCTTCAACCGCACGAACTCGCCGCCACGGGCGGCTTCGTGTCGGTCACCGGCGTGGCAGGCCTGACGCTCGGCGGCGGCTTCGGCTGGCTGGTCCGCAAGCATGGGTTGGCGCTGGACAATCTTCGATCCGCCGAGGTCGTGCTCGCCGATGGCCGCCAGGTGCACGCGAGCGGCAGCGAGAACGAAGAGCTGTTCTGGGCGATCCGCGGCGGCGGCGGCAACTTCGGCGTGGTGACGTCGTTCGAGTTCGACGTGCATCCGGCCGGGACCGTGCTGGCCGGCATCGTGCTTCATCCGGCCAGCACCGCGGCGGATGCCATCCGCACATGGCGCGATCTGCAGGCGGAAGCGCCCGACGAACTGACGCTGGGCGCGCTCTTGCTGCATCTGCCGGACGATCCCTCGCTGCCCGCGCCGATGCGCGGTGCGCCGGTCGCGGGCCTGGGCGGCGTGTATGCGGGTCCGCTGGATGAAGGCGAAAAGGCCCTGCGGCGATTGCGTGAATACGGGCCGCCTCTGGTCGATCAGTTCGCCCCCGCGCTCTACAAGGATGCGCAACGCATGGCGGACCATCTGTGGCCGCCGGGGCTGCGTGGCTACTGGAAATCCAGCTATCTGAAGTCGCTCGACGATGCGGCCATCGGCATCGTCGTCGATCACTTCGCGCGCGTTCCATCGAAACAGACCGTCATCGTGATCGAGTACTACGGCGACAGCGCATGGAGCCGCGCCGACGAGTCGTCGACCGCGTTCGGGCATCGCACCTGGCCGTGGAATATCGTGATCACCTCCGCATGGTCCGATCCGGACGACGGCGAACGGAATATCGCGTGGACGCGCGAACTGCTCGACGCGCTGAGCCCATACCGGGCGCCGGGCGCGTATGTGAACTATCTCGGCGGCGATGAAGGCATCGAGGGTTTGCAGTCGGCGTACGGCGCCAAGCTCGGGCGGCTCGCTGCGATCAAGAGGAAAGTCGATCCGGCGAACCTGTTTCGCATGAATCAGAACATCGCGCCTGCGACGGCGGCGTGAGGATGCGCGCCGCTCACGCCGGCGCCTGCCTGAGCGCGACGATGCCCGCCACGACGAGCACGACGCCAGTCACGCGCAGCATGCTCAACGTCTCGCCGAACAGCGCGGCGCCGAGCAGCACCGTGCCCGATGCGCCGATGCCGGTCCACACCGCGTAAGCGCTCCCGACCGGCAACACGGTCAGCACCCGGCCGAGCAGCCAGACGAACGCGGCGAGCAGGACGAGCGAGAGCGCCGTCCAGCCCGGCCGCGTGTAGCCATGCGCGTACTTCATCGCGACGGCCCATGCGACATCCAGCAAGCCCGACACGACGAGCAGCAGCCACGCGATGCCCTGGCTCATGTCTTCATGCCTTCGGCGCGCATCGCCTCGCGAACGGCGGGCCGCGCCGACACGCGCTCCATGAACGCGCCCAGCGACGGGAACGGCGCCACATCGATCTTCGTCGCTGATGTCCAGCCCGCGATCGTGAAGAGATAGGCGTCCGCGGCCGTGAAAGTATCGCCGAGCAAAAACGGACCGCGATCGCGCAGATGACGCTCCACGAATGCGAGCCGTTGCGCGATCCGTGCGCGTGCCGCGGCCTGCGCCTGCGCGCCGTATTCCGGATGAAAGAGCCACGGACTGAACATCTTGTGCAGTTCCGTCGCGATGAAGCCGAGCCACGTCTGCAACGCGACGCGCTCACGCGTGCCCGCTGGCGGCGCGAGACGGCTTTCGGGCTTCAGGTCGGCGAGATACTGCACGATCGCGCTGCCTTCGGTGAGGATCGAGCCGTCGTCGAGTTGCAGCGCGGGAACGTAGCCGTTCGGATTGACCGTCGTGAAATCGACGCCCGTTTCGGTGATGTGCGGTGTCCTGAAGATATCGACACGTTCGAGTTCGAGCGCGATGCCCGCCTCCCGCGCGACGATATGCGGAGACAGCGAGCACGTTCCAGCGGCGTAATAGAGCTTCATGAGCAACCTCTCTCGTGGATGAATCGAACTGAATCGGACGAGTGCAGGTTAGTCATTGCGTGCGCGCAAGTCCATTGTCTACGGGAAAGCCGCGCTTGCGACGATGCAAGCCGTCGCCTAATCTCGATGCATGGAAGACTGGAACGAACTTCGTCTCGTGCTCGCGATTCAGCGCGGCGGCGGCCTCACGGCTGCGTCCGCGGCGCTGGGCATCGATCATTCGACCGCGTTTCGCCGCCTGAAGGCGCTCGAAGCGCAGCTCGGCGTGCGCCTGTTCGAACGCCTGCCCGGCGGCGTCTATCAGCCGACGGAAGCGGGCGCGCGCATCGCGGCGGGCGCGGAGCGCATGGAGGACGAATTCCTCGCGCTCGGCCGCGATGTCGTCGGTGGCGATCATCGCCTGAGCGGGCGCTTGCGCGTCACGTCGTCGGAGACGCTCGCATACAGCCAGCTCACCGCGCATCTTGCCGCCTTCCGGCGGGCGCATCCGGGGATCGTCGTCGAATTGTCGATCGACAATCGCGTGCTCAGCCTGTCGCGGCGCGAGGCCGATATCGCGCTGCGCCCGGTGCGTCCGAAGGAAGGCGATTTGTGGGGCAGAAAGCTGGCTGGCGTCGCGTGGGCGCTGTATGCCGCGCCGGCTTACGTCGAAGCGCACGGCGGCGTGCCGAAAAGCGGCAAGCTCGACGGTCACGCGCTGATCGGATGGGACGAGGCGGCCTCGGGCATTCGCGCGGCGGAATGGCTCGCGCAGTCGGCGGCGCCGTCGGCGGTGGTGTATCGGACGAACAGTCTCGTGAATCAGCTCATCGCGGCGCGCGCGGGCGTCGGTCTCGCGTTGCTGCCGTGCTATCTCGGCGACGACGATCCCGGCGTGGTGCGGGCCGCCGCGCGTCCGGTCGCAGAGCTGGAAGGCGAATTGTGGATCGTCACGCACGCCGACCTGAGGAAGACGGCGCGCGTGCGGGCGTTCTTCGATCTCGTCGGTGCAGGGCTTGCGAATCAGGCGGATCTTTTCGAGGGCAGGCGCAGTGGACGCGCCATCGTCTGAGGAGCTTTCGCCGTCATCCGCTCACTGAAGGATCGCTCGCTCATGAGAATGTCCGTGAATCGCCCGTTACGCGATGCCGAATACCGGGCCGCTCGATACGGCGATGCGCGGCCTCGGCGCATACGAAAGAGATTGCAATGAGCGCGGCGGCGACGAGACTCAGATATTGCGCCCCGATCGACGGAATCAAAGCGCCGCCCAGCAGCCCCGAACACGCGAGACCGATGTAAGTCGCCGTGTTGTTCAGCGCGAGCAGCAGCGGCGCGACCTGCGGCGAAATCTGCACGAGGCGATGCTGTTGCGGAACGATGAGCCCCCATCCGCACACGCCCCAGATCGCGAGCGCTATCGCGGCGCTGAATGCGTTCGCGGACGTCCACGGCAGCGCGCAGAAATTGACGATGGCGAGCCACAGCATCGCATTGATGATCTTGCGGCCGTCGAGCCGATCCACCAGCCGGCCGGCCAGCAGGTTGCCCGCGGTCGCCGCCACGCCCCACAACAGGAACAGCCCGGCGAGGATGCGTTCGTCGCCATGCGTCACGCGTTCCAGCACGACGCCCGCATACGTGTAGACCATCAGAAATCCGCCGAACGCGAACAGCGACGTGAGCAAGGTGAGCGCGATGCGCGCATCGCGGACAGGCGCAAGCCGTTCCCGCAGTCTGACCGATGCCGGGCGCGGCACCGATGGCAGCATCGTCCATACGCCGATCATCGCGACGAGGCCGAGCAGCGTGACGAACCAGAGCGTCGTTCGCCAGCTCCCGAATCCGCCGATGAACGTGCCGATCGGCGAGCCGAGCGCCGTTGCGGCCGTGAGACCGGCCGTGACCATCGCGAGCGCGCGGCCGCGCTTCTCGGGCGCCGCAAGGGCGGACGCGACGCCCAGCGCGGTGGGCGCGAACAACGCCGCGCCGAATCCGGCGAGCGCGCGCGCGAAGAGAACCCAGTGCAAGTCATCGGCGAGCGCGCTGATCGCATTGCCGACGACGAAAATGCCGAGCGCCGAAATCAGCAAGAGCTTGCGCGGCCAGTTGCCCGCCACGGCGGCCATGACGGGCGCGGCCACCGCATAAGTCAGCGCGTAGAACGTCACCATCAGTCCGGCCAGCCCGACCGATGTGTGCAGCGACGCCGCGACGCCCGGAAGAATGCCGGCGACGACGAAGTTGTCGGTGCCCATCGCGAACATGCCGGTTGCCAGTATCAGAAGTCGACGATCCATACGAAGTTAGCGGTGAATCCGGTTGGAAAACCCAAGGATAGTCGTCGTTGACCGTGTCTCAAATGTCGTATATACAATGAATTTCGGACATGAAGAAGGGCGCGCTATGCACACCATCGGCTTTGTGGTGTTTCCGAATTTCTATCTGCTGGGATTCTCGGCAGTCACCGCGTTCGAACTCGCGAACGCCGTGCTGGGCGAGCCTGCGTACGGGGTCACGGTGCTGTCCGAGCAGGGCGGGCTGGTGCTGTCATCGGCGGGGGTGCGCGTGGAAACGCAGGCGTTCGGCGACGCCGCTTTCGACACCGTGATGTTCGCGTCGGGCGTCGAAACCGATATCGTGTCGGCGGCATTGACGACGTTCGTCAGGCGTTCGCTGGACACGTCGAGACGGATCGCGGCGCCCTGCACCGGCGCGTTCATCCTGGCCGAAGCGGGCGTGCTCGACGGCCGCCGCGCCACGACGCACTGGCGCTTCGCCAACGACTTGCAGCGCCGTTTTCCCCGAGTGACCGTCGAAGAGGACCAGATTTTCATCGTCGACGGACCGGTGTGGACGTCGGCAGGCATGACGGCCACCATCGACATGGCGCTCGCCATGATCGAGAAGGATCACGGCCAAGAAGTCTCGCGCGCGGTGGCGCGCAAGCTCGTCATCTACCATCGGCGCGCTGGCGGGCAATCGCAGTTTTCTACTTTGCTCGATCTCGAACCCAAATCGGACAAGATCCAGAAAGCCATCGACCATGCGAACGCGAATCTGCGCAATCCATTGACGGTCGAGGAACTCGCGGATGTCGCGGGCCTGAGTCCGCGCCAGTTCAGCCGCGCATTCGGCGCCGAGACCGGCCAGACGCCTGCCAAGGCTATCGAGCATCTGCGCGTGGAAGCGGCGCGCTTGCTGCTGGAAAAAGGGCGGCTTTCGCTGGACGTGATCGCGGACGAAGTCGGCTTCGCGGATCGCGAGAGAATGAGGCGCGCGTTTCTGCGCACGATCGGACAACCGCCGCAGGCCGTGCGCCGCATCGGCAGGGAAGGCCGCGAGCGCGGGGCGGATCGATCCATCGATGAAAATGATACGGTATCCGAACGATGAATCCCGGCCTCTCCCCGTGCGAGTGAAGAGAGCGATCGGCAAGAGGGTTAACACCAATCAGAAAGCCTTACCGCCGATGCAATGCGAGCTTGCGGCGGCGAGCCAATAATTTCAACTCGAAAGGCTCGCGCCTCCTAAAATTTAACCGTCTATTACCCCTCGCTTCGTCACTCTAGGTAGATTGTTCGTCAGGAACGCGATTGCGCAGTGCATCACTCGGCTATGAGACCGCCACTCTTCTTCAAGGAGCGCCAATGCCAAAGCTGATTCATACCATGATTCGCGTTCGCGACCTCGACCGCTCACTGGACTTCTATCGATCCGCACTTGGACTGACGCCGAGTCATCGCCTGGATTTCGATGACTTTTCGCTCGTCTATCTGCGCAACGACGAGACCGAAGCCGAGATCGAACTCACCTGGAACAAGGGACGCGACACGCCTTACACGCATGGCGACGGCTATGGCCACTTCGCTGTCGTCGTCGATGACGTCCGCGCGGAACACGAGCGCCTCGCCGGTCTGAAACTGCAGCCCAAAGACGTGAAGGAATTCAAGGATGGCAAGGGCGAACTCATCGCCCGATTCTTTTTCCTGGAAGACCCGGACGGCTACAAGATCGAAGTACTCGAAAAGCACGGACATTACCGCTGACGCATTCGAACATAACAATCAGAAAAAATCAGAAAACGTATCGCGCAGGACCACATACATAAGTTGTTGCAGTGCCCCACAAGGAGAGAGACATGCGAGACACGATCATTCCGATCGTCGCGCAGCGGCGCGCGCACGACGGTGGACATCATCACGACCATGATGAAAGCGCCGCCGCACCCCCGAAGATCGCACTGACACGGCGCGAATTCCTGCGCGGCACGGGCGTGCTCGTCGGCACGATCGCGGCGACGTCGATCTTTGCGAGCCTCGCGCCGAGCCGCGTCTGGGCGCTCGAAATGCAGGGGCTCGACACGCATCAGGGGGAAGTGCTTTTGCAGGTCACGCGGCAGATCTACCCGCACGCCACGCTCGATGACGCCGTCTATGCGCTCGTCGTCAAGGATCTCGACGCCAAGGCGAAAGCCGATCCGGCGGTGCGTCAGCAACTCGCCGATGGTGTCGCCCAGCTCGACGCCAAAGCCGGCTCCGACTGGACCAAACGCAGCGCGAACGACAAGGCGCAGGACGTCGCCGCGCTCGCGGGCACGCCGTTCTTCGCGACCGTGCGCAGCACCGCCGTGGTCTCGCTGTACAGCAATCCGCTGGCGTACGAGCACTTCGGCTACGGCGCGTCGAAGGGCGACGGTGGGTATCTGCATCAGGGCTTCAACAGTCTGTCGTGGCTGCCCGATCCGCCCGCGGGCGCGAGCGGTCCCATCCCGACCGACAGCTGAACAACCACGAGCGGAGACCGACATGGATCAGGGTAACAAGGTGCAGTTCAAGCACAGCGACGGCAATGTGGTCGTCGTCATCGGATCGGGTGCGGGCGGCGGCACGCTCGCCAACGAGCTTGCGCAAAAGGGCATCGACGTCGTCGTGCTCGAAGCGGGCAAGCTGCATACGCAAGGCGATTTCTCCACATCGGAGTGGGACGCCTTCAAGATGCTTTCATGGCTCGACACGCGCACGACGTCCGGCTCGTGGCGCGTGGCAAAGGATTTTCCGAACCTGCCGGCGTGGGTCTGCAAGACGGTCGGCGGCACGACGACGCACTGGGCGGGCGCGAGCCTGCGCATCCAGCCGCACGAGTTCAAGGCGAAGACCACATATGGCGACGTGCAGGGCGCCAGTCTGCTCGACTGGCCCATCACGCGCGCCGATCTCGACCCGTACTACGACCGCGCCGAGAAGAAGATGGGCGTGACGCGCACGAACGGTCTGCCGGGTCTGCCGGGCAACAACAACTTCAAGGTGATGTCGGCGGGCGCGATGAAGGTGGGCTACAAGGCCTGCAACACCGGCCACATGGCGATCAACAGCACGGTGCGCGACGACCGCACGCATTGCTTTCAGCGCGGCTTCTGCTTTCAGGGCTGCCGCATGGGTGCGAAGTGGTCGACGCTCTATACGGAGCTGCCACGTGCGCAGGCGACGGGCCATATGGAGCTGCGCACCGAGGCGCATGTCGTGAAGATCGAGCACGATGCGCGCGGCAAGGCGACGGGCGTCGTCTATTACGATGCGAAGGGCAAGCTGCAACGTCAGCGTGCGCGCGTCGTCGCGGTGGCGGGCAACGCGATCGAGACGCCGCGCCTGTTGCTCAATTCGCAGTCGGGCAAATTCCCCGATGGCCTCGCGAATGGCTCCGGTCAGGTGGGACGCAATTACATGCGGCACACGACCGGCTCGGTCTACGGCGTGTTCAACGACAAGGTCGAGATGTTCAAGGGCACGACGATGGCGGGCATCATCGAGGATGAAGCCGTGTTCGAGCCGAAGCGCGGCTTCGCGGGCGGCTATCACATGGAGACGATCTCGCTCGGCCTGCCGTTCTATGCGGCGTTTCTCGATCCGGGCGCGTGGGGCCCGAACTTCACGGCGGCGCTCGATCAGTATCAGTACACGGCGGGCATGTGGATCGTCGGCGAAGATATGCCGCGCGAGTCGAATCGCATCACACTCAATACGAACGTGAAGGATCAGTACGGCTTGTCGGTGCCGAACGTCCATTTCGACGATCATCCGAACGACGAAGCGATGCGCGAGCACGCGTTCAAGCAGGGCAGCGCCGTGTACGAGGCGGCGGGCGCGAAGGCGACGTACATCGTGCCGCCGTATCCGTCGACGCACAATCTCGGCACCGCGCGCATGAGCGCGAAGGCCAGCGACGGCGTCTGCAATCCGCACGGCCAGACGCACGAAGTGGCGAACCTGTTCATCTCCGATGGCAGTCAGTTCACCACGGGCGCCGCCGAGAACCCGACGCTCACGATCGTCACGCTCGCCATTCGCCAGGCGGACTACATCGCCGGTCAGATGAAGCAGCGCAGGGTTTGACGCCGTTGCGGCTGGATGTTTGCGGGAGTAGTTTGTTTCATTGGCCGTCGTGCGCGCGCATGACGGCCGCTTTGCCGGAGGCTATCGTCATGTGTCGGGTGTATATCAACGCCGATCCGATTCTGTATGAATCGCGCACGCGCTCGCTGCGCATTCATGGCGTGATCACCACGGTCCGGCTCGAAAATCTCTTCTGGGACGTGCTGCAGGAAATCGCCGGGCGCGAGAACCTGACGACCAGCCAGTTCGCCGTCAAGCTCTACGATGAACTCATCGCGCTGCGTGGGGAGGTGCCGACGAATTTTGCGTCGTTTCTGAGGGTTTGCTGTTTGCGGTATCTGTCGATGCGGGAGGGGAAGCAAGCGGTGGACAGTGAGGCGGCGGGTGGGGCGGGGTTGAGGGTGTTGAAGGCGGGGTAGGGGACGAGCGTTGGCGGGTGGTCGGCCTTGGCAGTCGTTCAGCGACTACCCTCCATCGTGCGGATCAGGCCTTTGCGGCGGGCTCCGCTTCGTGTCCACTGATGGCGTTGCCGCTCTCGCTGCGCTTGCCCAGCACCTCCTCCGCGAAAGCTTTCAGGAGCGCATCTGAGTCATCGACGAAGCCCCCTAGGATCGTCGCAGCGCGTGCCTCAAGATCTCGTCTCAATGTCTCGTAGGTTTCGGCTGACTGCAGTAATCCTCGCAGTGCGGCAAGGGTCTCTGGATACGCGAGATCGGAGACCTCGCGTCCGAGCAGTGCTGCCGCAGCCAAATTTACATCGAACTCGAAGGCTTCGAGCTGATCCATCGCCTCTTCGAAAATCCGCGCCGTATTCCCGGCTTCGAAATAGTTGCGTAGAACGAACAGAAGGTCCGAGGCGTCCGTGTTTTTCTTCAGACGTCTGTCCTGCCACGCGAAGATCTTGAGCAAAACGAATGCGGGCACTGTCAGAACGGGGATCACAACGCCCTCGCCGATGTCCACGGGTTGTGCCGTGTCTACCGCCTCCTGAAAGCCAAGGACGGTCATCACGACCTCGCCATCCGGCGGCCAGTGAAGCTCTCCAGGTCGGGCCTCGATCTGGCCAAAGGGCACGATGTCGAGCTCGCTTACGTGGTCCTCGGGGCCACGCGTGTAAAGCAACTTCTGCTGCTGCGTCGGATGGCGCGCAAAGCGCCGGGTCTGAATCAACAGATCAATCAGGGCTTCGTGAAACTCCCAGCTTACCGCGCAGACTGCAATATCGACGTCGCGAGTGGCAACAGTCGCCTTGCGGTCGTGGAGGTGCCACATCAGGATGTCGCGCGCCGTCGCGCCTGCGAGCACGAAACTCGTGCCGAGTGCCTGACAGGCGTCTTTGACGTCGCGAAGCAACGCGATCGTGAGTGCCTCCACCGGACGCTCGTCAGGGACTTTAAGCACGTTCTTCTGTGAGGTATCGTTCATAGATGGTTTGGGCGACAGCGCGATTTCGATCGTCCGCGGAGGCGATCAGATCGGCATAGACGAGAAGGGGATGAACGACTCCCCGATGGGACAGATGCCAGCCGTTTTCTGCGTCCACCGGCCAAAACGCATCCAGCACTTCGACGGCACCACTCTCGTCAGGCCGAAGCATTCCTTTTGCAACCAATTGGCGAGTTATACCCTCGTGGGAGTAAAACGTCAGCGAAGCAGGCTTGAGTTCGTGCGTCAGGACGTCTGCGCCGGTTTCGCCACCCAATCGAATATCGGGATCACGCAGCCCGGCTTCGCTCCACCATTTTGGATCCTTCGACATGCTGGTAAAGCGGCGCGGGCTGAGCTTTGGCCGCAGACGCACAGCGAACAGGCTCACCCACTCCTCGATGAGTCGGCGGCGGTCAGCAATGAGCCGGCGCCCGCTTTTCTGGACGACCAGTCCCCTGTCCAGCAGATCGTCGATTGCCACATTGACGGTGTTCAGGGCCACCCCCGACTGATCAGCGATCACGCGGTAGGGGGCATAGACGAGGCCGGGCTGCGTCAGGATCGCGAAGGTCACACGTAGCCCCTTGGGCGTTGTTGAGCGGGAACTCGAATCCATACGGGACAGCGCTGGTTTCGAGCGCCCGACGATCATCACGGTGGCTTCGGGCTCCTGGAGGTAGGCGTTGCCAGCAGTATCGAGAAACGGTATGCCGTTGTCGATGAGAATGTCTGCTAGCCGTGTCGAAACATGCTCGGTGACAAGCATCAACGGGCGGGTATCGTTGTCCGCGCGTCGCGTGAGCATGCGACTCACGATGAGGCTTGCGCCTGGTGATCCTGGCCCCGTCTTGAGGCTCACCGGCATATCGAAGTGCTTTCCGGCGATGGAAAATCGAATCCATGCGTCTGTGCCGGCATCGCCTTGAGAACCTCGCTTCCTGGGTGCTGCTACGGGTGCGGCGCGATAAAGGCGTGTTGACTCGGAGAATGCCTCGCAGGCCAGCGCCAGCGTCTGCTGTTCAGCGACCGAACGGTGATCGGAGAGAGCCATCGATGAGGTGTCGTGTACGTTTTTTGTCAGTGTATGCTAAAACCGTACAGCACGCAAAAAACGTACAAATATCCCATCGAGGCTTGTGTATTCGAGCGCAAACGAAATTTCAGAGTCCGTGTACGTTTTTTCGCGGTGTCCCGAAAAAGCATACAACCTGGATTTTGCATACGAAACCGTCCTTATCATTCAGAAGACCGAGCGGAGCCGCAAAACGCCTCGCCGGCCGACTTGCCTATACATCACCGCATCCAGCTCATATAAGACATCCCATCCCCGCGCAGGCACCACGCTCGAATCCCAACCGCGAGATCCATATGGAGCGCGCGCTCCAGAAGTCCTCTAGGTAATTCCCCTTACCCACCCATCATCTCCTTGCGTCTTTTTTCGACGTCATGCAGACTTGTCTATACAAGATCGTGACGACGACGGCTCAATTGACGAAACACGAAGACGAAAGGACGTGGAGATGAACGCGAAACAGTTTTCTGCAAAGTTGCGCCTCGGCATGCTCGCCGGGGTGGTCGCCATCGCGGCGACGTCGGTCCAGGCGAAGGACTGGCAATCGGTGACGATCGCAACAGAGGGCGCATACGCGCCGTGGAACCAGACCTTGCCCGGCGGCAAGCTCGGCGGCTTCGAACCGGAGCTCATGGCCACGCTGTGCACGCGCGCGCAGCTCAAGTGCAATCTCGTCGCGCAGGATTGGGACGGCATGATTCCGGGCCTTCAGGCCGGTAAATTCGATGTCCTCATGGACGTGATCTCGATCACCCCCGAGCGCGAAAAGATCATCGCGTTCTCGCGTCCGTATGCTTCGACGCCCGCGACCTTCGCCGTGTCCGACGATGCCATCCTGCCGAAAGCGTCGCCCGGTGCGCCGGCCGTCAAGCTCACCGGCGACGCGAAGAACGATAAGGCCGTCGTCGACGGGCTGCGCAAGCAGTTGAAGGGCAAGACCATCGGCATCCAGTCGGGCACCGTCTACACGAAGTTCATTCAGGATAACTTCAAGGACATCGCGACGATCCGCGCGTACAAGACGGCGCAGGAGCGTGATCTCGATCTGGCCAACGGCCGCATCGACGCGTCGTTCGACGACCTGACCTACTTCACGTCGGGTTCGGCGGACAAGTCGATTTTCATCGCCGGTCCGAAAATCGGCGGGCCGATCTGGGGTCCGGGCGAAGGCCTCGCGTTCCGCAAGCAAGACGGCGATCTAAAAGCAAAGTTCGATGCGGCGCTCGCCACCGCACTCGCCGACGGCACGGTGAAAACCTTGTCCGAAAAGTGGTTCAAGACGAACGTCGCGCCGTAAGCGCAAAAAGCACGCAACTCGCCTAAAGGCACTCAACGGCACCCCAAGCCGCCGTCAGGCGGCCAGGAGCAAGTCATGTCGCTTTTCCAGATGTTCGGATTCGGCCCCGACGGATGGGGCTCCGCCCTGCTGCTCGGCGCCTTGCTGACCGTCGTCCTGACGATCGCCGCACTCTTCACGGGCGCCATCTTCGGCGGTCTCGTCGCCGCCGCGAAGCTGTCGCGGTTCCGTGCCCTGCGCATAGTCGGCGATCTCTATACGACCGTGTTTCGCGGCGTGCCGGAACTGCTCGTCATCTATCTGTTCTATTTCGGCGGCTCCAGTTTCGTATCGACCATCGGCAAGTGGTTCGGCGCGGACGGCTTCGTCAGCGTTCCACCTTTCCTGATCGGCGCAGTCGCGGTGGGCATGATCTCCGGGTCGTATCAGGCGGAGGTCTATCGTGCGGCGGTGCTCGCGGTGGCGCGCGGCGAACTCGAAGCGGCACGCGCGATCGGCATGCCGGTGCACATGATGGCGCGCCGCATCCTCATTCCCCAGGTCATCCGGTACGCGCTGCCGGGTCTCGGCAACGTCTGGCAGATGAGTCTCAAGGACTCGGCGCTGATCTCGGTCACGGGTCTCGCCGAACTCATGCGCACGAGTCAGATCGCCGCCGGATCGACACATCAGTATTTCGCGTTCTTCATCGCGGGCGGATTGCTCTATCTCGTGATGACGAGCATTTCAGGACGCATCTTCGGCCGCGCCGAGGCATCGGTTGCGCGTTCGTTCCGGCGCAGCTTCGCGCGCAACTGAGCCACCCGAGCCACCGAACGACTGACGCCGTCAGCGGAGACTTCTCATGCCCGTCGATATCAACTTCATGCTCGACACCATGCGCCAGTTGCTGGCCGCGGTGCCGACCACACTCGCACTCTTCTTCGCCTCGCTGGTGCTGGGCGGCCTGCTGTCGCTCGTGATCGTCGCGATGCGCGTCTCGCCGCACTGGCTGCCGCGAAACTTCGGGCGCTTCTACATCTTTGTGTTTCGCGGCTCGCCGCTGCTCATTCAGATGTTTCTCGTCTACTACGGGCTCGGCCAGTTCGGCGTGATCCGCCACAGCTTCCTGTGGCCCGTGCTGCGCGAGCCGTATGTGTGCGCGGTGCTGTCGCTCGCGCTGTGCACGGCGGGCTATACGGCCGAGATCATTCGCGGCGGTCTCATGGCGATTCCGCACGGCCAGATCGAAGCGGGCTATTCGATCGGCCTCTCCGGTTTCGCGCTGCTGCGCCGCGTGATCGGGCCGATTGCGCTGCGGCTCTGCCTGCCCGCGTATTCGACGGAAGCGGTGCTGCTCGTCAAGTCCACCGCGCTCGCAAGCCTCGTCACCGTCTGGGAAGTCACGGGCGTCGCGCAGGAAATCATCCACCAGACGTATCGCACGACGGAAGTCTTCATGTGCGCCGCGCTCATTTATCTGCTGCTCAATTTCGCGATCGTCCGCGTGCTCGGCTTCGTGGAGCGCAGGCTGTCCGGCCATCTGCGTCCGCCGCCTACGCCCGCTGTGGCATCGTCCGCGCCGGTTCAGACGCGCGTCGCATCCTGAGAACTCGCCGCTGTTTTTGGAGAAGAAAGCATGAGTACTGTTTCGCCCGTCGCGCTGTCCGTCAAAGGCATCAAGAAGTCGTTCGGCGATCATCAGGTGCTGAAAGGCATTTCGCTCGATGCCCATGAAGGCGATGTCATTTCCATCCTCGGCGCGAGCGGCTCGGGCAAGAGCACGTTTCTGCGCTGCCTGAATCTGCTGGAAATGCCCGACGACGGCTCCGTGTCGCTCGCCGGCGAAGAACTGAGGATGAAGCGCCGCAACGACGGACGCCTCCAGCCCGCCGACCGCAAGCAAGTGGACCGCGTGCGCTCGCAGTTCGGCATGGTGTTCCAGAGCTTCAATCTCTGGTCGCACATGACGGTGCTGGAAAACGTGATCGAAGGTCCGATCCGCGTGTTGAAAAAGAACCGCGCCGAAGCGGTGGAGCAGGCCGAAGCGCTGCTCGCGAGAGTCGGCCTCGCCGAGAAGCGCAAGCACTATCCTGCGCATCTGTCGGGCGGACAGCAGCAGCGCGTGGCGATCGCGCGCGCCCTCGCGATGGACCCGAAAGTCATGTTGTTCGACGAGCCCACTTCTGCGCTCGATCCCGAACTCGTCGGCGAAGTGCTGCGCGTCATGCGCTCGCTCGCGGACGACGGCCGCACGATGCTCGTCGTCACGCACGAAATGGGCTTCGCGCGGCACGTGTCGAACCGCGTCATGTTCCTGCACGAAGGACGCGTCGAGCTCGACGGCACGCCTGCCGAAGTGTTCGGCGAGCAGAAGTCCGAGCGCTTCCGGCAATTCGTGTCGAGTCATCAGGACCGCAGCACGCACTGAACCTGCAAGACGTTTCATCGAAGGATCGTCATGATCGTTATCCGTTCCGCCCAGCCGCTCGAATGGCGTGAAATCGCCGCCATCGCCGCCGGCGCTTCCCTCGAACTTTCTCCCGAAGCCGAGGCGCGCATCGCGGCGGCGCGCAGGCTCGTCGACGAAATCGTCACGCGCGGCATCCGGGCATACGGCGTCAATACGGGCGTGGGCGCGCTCTGCGATGTCGTCGTGTCGCAGGCGGAGCAGCGTGATCTGTCCCACAACATCCTGATGAGCCATGCGGT
Source organism: Caballeronia arvi (assembly GCF_001544695.2). Classification (GTDB taxonomy): domain Bacteria; phylum Pseudomonadota; class Gammaproteobacteria; order Burkholderiales; family Burkholderiaceae; genus Caballeronia; species Caballeronia arvi. The sequence goes on along the minus strand of NZ_FCOM02000008.1, from coordinate 73,969 downwards.
CGGCGTCGGCGCGCCGCTTGGACGCGAAGAGACGCGCGCGATCATCGCGGCCGCCATCAACAACTTCGCGCACGGCCATTCCGGCGTGCGGCTCGAAGTGGTGCGCACGCTGCTCGCGCTGCTCAACGCGGACACTCTGCCGGAAGTGCCGGCGTTCGGCTCGGTCGGCTATCTGAGTCACATGGCGCATATCGCGCTGGTGTGCGTGGGCGCGGGTCACGTGCGCGCGGGCGGCGAGCGGATCACGGGCGACGACGCGCTGCGGCGACTCGGCCTCGAACCGATGACGCTCGAAGCGAAGGAAGGCCTGAGCCTCGTCAACGGGACGCCGTGCGTGACCGGCCTCGCCGCGCTCGCGATGGCGCGGGCGCAGCGCTTCCTCGACTGGGCCGATGTGGTGTCGGCGATGAGCTTCGAGAATCTCGGCGGCCAGCTCGATGCGCTCGATCCGCAATCGCTCGCCTTCCGGCGCTCCGAGGGGCTGGCGCTGGTCGGCGCACGGCTGCGCGCGGCGCTTTCGGACAGCGCCATCCTCAACGAATCGGTCGGGCGGCGCACGCAGGACCCGCTCAGCCTGCGCACGATTCCGCATGTGCACGGCGCGGCGCGCGATGCGCTGAAAATGACCGCAGAGGTCGTCGATCGCGAACTCGCGTCGATCACCGACAATCCGATCGTCGCGGGCACGCCCGAAGCGCCGCGCGTGTTTTCGCAGGCGCATGCCGTCGGCGCATCGATGGCGCTCGCGATGGACGGCATCGCCGTCACGATGGCGCAGGTGTCGGCGCTGGCCGAACGCCGGCTCGACCGCCTCGTGAATCCGCTCGTCAGCGGTCTGCCCGCGTTTCTCGCGGAGATTGGCGGCACGCGCTCCGGCTTCATGATCGCGCAGTACACGGCCGCTTCGCTGGTGGCGCAGAACCGGCGTATCGCCGCGCCCGCGAGCCTGGACGGCGGCGTGACCTCGGGATTGCAGGAAGATCACCTGTGCCACGCGACGCCCGCCGCGCTGAAGGCGCTCGAAATCATCGAGAACTCGGCGCGCATTCTCGGCATCGAATTGCTCGCCGCGACGCAGGCGTACGATCTTCAGCCGACGCAGCTCGCACGTGCGCCCTATACTGATTCCTTGCGCGCGAAGGTACGCGGCGTGCTACCCATCTATCGCGACGACCGGCCGCTCGCAAACGACATGACGTTCGCATTTCGCATGATCGCGGATGGCGTTCCACCGCCGCTGCCGGGACCGTCGACGAGAACGGACGGCACGGATGATCCGCAGTCGACCGCCGCCGCCCCCGCGACGGTCGCAGCGCACCGGTGTGCGGAATCCGCCAACGACGCCCTTGCCATGCTGCCGGAAGCGCACGGGAGATAAAGCGGCGAGTCATCGCGTGCGCGTGCGGCTCCCATAACTGGACAAAAAATGAAAACGGACGCGGACGCCACACGAGGATCGGGCACGGTCGAGAACCGCAGAATGCTGCCGGCCTATGAGCAGATCAAGCGCTATGTCGTCGACCGGATTGCCGATGGCACATGGAAGCCCGGTGACACGATTCCATCGGAAACGGAACTGGTCAAGGAATTCGGCGTGTCGCGCATGACCGCGTCGCGCGCGCTGCGCGAACTCACCGCCGAGCGCGTGCTGACGCGCGTGCAGGGTTCGGGCACGTTCGTCGCGCCGCGCCATTACGAGTCGACGATTCTCGAAGTGCGCAATATCGCCGATGAGATCACCGCGCGCGGGCATCGACATTCCGCGCGCGTGCTCAGGCTCGAAACGTCCGAGGACGCGGAAGCGATCGCCTCGCTCGATCTCACCGCCGGGCCGGTGTTCCATTCGTGCATCGTGCACTGCGAGGAAGGCACGCCGATCCAGTACGAGGATCGCTACACCAATCCGCATCTCTTTCCCGACTATCTGCAGCAGGACTTCACGAGCGAAACGCCGAATCACTACATGGTGCGGCTCGCGCCGATTCAGCGCGCGGAGTTTCGCATCGACGCGCAGAAGCCCAACGCGACCATCCGCAAGCAGCTCGAAATGGAGATCGGCGAGCCGTGTCTGCTGGTGTCGCGCCGCACGTGGGTCGGCGACGGCGTGGCGACGTCGGTGCAGTTGTGGCATCCGTCGTCGCGATTCCATCTGGTTGGGAAGGTGTAGGGCCGTTTGACCTGACTAGACAACTCGGCGCCTTCACGCACGCGGGTAATCGTTTCCGATTACCCGCGTTTTTGCTTGTGCGCCCCGTAATTCTGCCAACGATCTCCGCGTATACCCTGCACATCTAAATCGACATTTCCTCTTGTATATACAACTTGACGTGGCTAAACTGTTTTCACTGCCCGCGATGATCGCGAATACGCAACGCGGGTCTTCGTCCACAAATCCACCTTGAGCGAAGCATATGAATCATCCCAAACACATCGATCCGCGTCTCGACCCGACCCGCACGATCCGTGCTCCGCGCGGCAGCGAAAAAACCTGCAAGACCTGGATCGCGGAAGCCGCGTACCGGATGATTCAAAACAATCTGGATCCCGAAGTGGCAGAGCATCCGCACGCGCTCGTCGTGTATGGCGGCATCGGCCGCGCGGCGCGCAACTGGGATTGCTTCGATCAGATTCTCACGTCGCTCAAGGATCTGGAAGAGAACGAGACGCTCCTGATCCAGTCCGGCAAGCCGGTCGGCGTGTTCCGCACGCACGCGGATGCGCCGCGCGTGCTGCTCGCCAATTCGAATCTCGTCCCGCACTGGGCGAACTGGGACCACTTCCACGAACTCGACCGCAAGGGCCTCATGATGTACGGCCAGATGACGGCGGGAAGCTGGATCTACATCGGCAGCCAGGGCATCGTGCAGGGCACCTACGAGACGTTCTTCTCGGTCGCGAACCAGCATTTCAACGGCGATCCGAAGGGCCGCTGGATTCTCACGGGCGGTCTCGGCGGCATGGGCGGCGCGCAGCCGCTGGCCGCAACGATGGCCGGCTTCTCGATGATCGCCGTCGAATGCGACGAGTCGCGCATCGACTTCCGTCTGAAGACCCGCTACGTCGACAAGAAGGCGAAGACGCTGGACGAAGCGCTCGCCATGATCGAAGACGCGAAGAAGAGCGGCACGCCGGTATCGATCGGTCTGCTCGGCAACGCAGCCGATGTCTTCGCGCAACTGGTCGAGCGCAACATCACGCCGGACTGCGTGACGGACCAGACGAGCGCGCACGATCCGATCCACGGTTATCTGCCGCAAGGCTGGACGGTCGAAGACTGGCGCGAACGTCAGAAGACCGACCCCCAAAGCATCGTGACGGCCGCGAAGCAGTCGATGGCGAAGCAGGTGCAGGCGATGCTCACGCTGCAGGAACGCGGCGCGGCCACGCTGGATTACGGCAACAACATCCGTCAGATGGCGCTCGAAATGGGCGTGAAAAACGCCTTCGATTTCCCCGGTTTCGTGCCGGCGTACATTCGGCCGCTCTTCTGCGAAGGCAAGGGGCCGTTCCGCTGGGTCGCGCTGTCGGGCGATCCGGAAGACATCTACAAGACCGATGCCAAGGTCAAGGAACTGATTCCCGACGATCCGCATCTGCACAACTGGCTCGACATGGCGCGCGAGCGCATCGCGTTCCAGGGCTTGCCGGCGCGCATCTGCTGGGTCGGCGTGAAGGATCGCTATCGTCTGGGACAGGCGTTCAACGAGATGGTGAAGAACGGCGAACTGAAAGCGCCGGTCGTCATCGGACGCGATCATCTGGACACCGGCTCCGTCGCCAGCCCGAATCGCGAAACCGAATCGATGAAAGACGGCTCCGACGCCGTCAGCGACTGGCCGCTGCTCAACGCGCTGCTGAACACGGCAGGCGGCGCGTCGTGGGTGTCGCTGCATCACGGCGGCGGCGTGGGCATGGGCTTCAGCCAGCATTCGGGCGTGGTGATCGTCGCGGACGGCACGGATGCCGCGCACGAGCGTCTCGGCCGCGTGCTCTTCAATGATCCGGCGACGGGCGTCATGCGTCACGCCGATGCGGGCTACGAGCTGGCGCAATCGACCGCGCGCGAAGCCGGTCTCAAGCTGCCGATGCTCGGCCGATGATCGCAGCGTCCATCACGCTCATTCGCGGCGTGGACCTCGTGGCGTCGCCGTGGAAGAACGGCGGCGGCGTCACGCGCGAAGTCGCCGCGTTTCCCGAGGGCGCATCGATGGATGCGTTTGCGTGGCGCGTGAGCGTCGCCGATGTCGCGCAGGCGGGGCCGTTCTCGCGCTTTCCCGGCGTCGATCGCACGCTGGTGCTGCTCGACGGCGCGGGCATGATCCTCGACGAAGGCGCGCATACGCATGCGCTGATGCAGCCGCTGGATGTCGCGCGTTTCGCGGGCGAATCCGCGATCGATGCCCGTCTCGTCGACGGAGCGACGCGCGACTTCAATCTCATGGTGCGCCGTGACGCGGCGCGCGGCACGCTCGACGTGTGGCGCGCGGGCGAAGCGCGTCATGTCGAAGCGGACACAGCGCTGCTGTATTGCGCGCAAGGCTCGATCCGCATCCGCGTGAACGACGACGCGCCCGTCGCGCTGGAACGAGGTGACACGTTGCGTATCGATCTTTGCAACGCGCATATCGCGACGGAAGGCGACGGCGCGTTGCTCGCCATCGCATTGAGGGAAACGCAATGAAGCGCACGCTTTGGCACAACCTGAACCTTTGTCCCGAAGGCGATCCCGGCAGCACGATCGATGACGCCGCGATCGCCGTCGAAAACGGCAAGATCGCATGGCTCGGCGCGCGCGCGGACGTGCCGCATGAATTCACGCAATGGCCGCGCGAGGACTTGCGCGGCGCGTGGGTCACGCCCGGTCTGATCGACTGCCACACGCATCTGGTCTATGGCGGTCAGCGCGCCGACGAGTTCGCTCAGCGTCTCGCGGGCGTGAGCTATGAAGAGATCGCGCTGCAAGGCGGCGGCATCGTCTCGACCGTGCGCGCGACGCGCACGGCCGACGAAGCGTCGCTCTTCGCGCAATCCGCCGCGCGCCTCGAAGCGCTGCTCGCGGACGGCGTGACGGCCATCGAAATCAAATCGGGCTACGGCCTCGATCTGCCGACGGAGCGCAAGATGCTGCGCGTCGCGCGTGCGCTCGGCGAGCGCTATCCCGTCACGGTGCGCACGACGTTTCTCGGCGCGCACGCGTTGCCGCCCGAGTTTGCGGGCCGCGCGGACGACTATATCGACGAAGTGTGCAATCGCATGTTGCCCGCGCTCGCCGACGAAGGCCTCGTCGATGCGGTCGATGTGTTCTGCGAGCGCATCGGCTTCACGCTCGCGCAGAGCGAGCGCGTGTTCGAAGCGGCGGCGCAGCGCGGCATCGCCGTGAAGATGCACGCGGAGCAACTGTCGAACAGCGGCGGCGCGGCGCTGGCGGCGCGCTATCGCGGGCTGTCGGCGGATCATCTGGAATTTCTCGACGAAGCGGGCGTCGCGGCGATGAAGCAAGCCGGAACCGTCGCGGTGCTGTTGCCGGGCGCGTACTACTTCATCCGCGAGACGCGGCTTCCGCCGCTCGAACTGCTGCGCCGCTACGAAGTGCCGATCGCCATTTCGACCGACAGCAATCCCGGCACGTCGCCGGTCACGTCGCTGCTGCTCATGATGAACATGGCCACGACGCTGTTCCGCATGACCGTTCCCGAAGTGCTGCAAGGCGTGACGCGTCACGCGGCGCGTGCGTTCGGCGACGAGCAACGTCACGGCACGCTCGCGGCCGGACGTCCGGCGGACTTCGCCGTGTGGCCGGTGCAATCGCTCGCGGAACTCGCGTACTGGTTTGGCCGTCCGCTCTGCGCGCGCGTCGTGCGCGGCGGTGAAACCGTCTTCGAACGTCGACTGAACGCATGAATACACTTTTTGCCGAACACGCTTATTTGCCCGATGGCTGGCGTCGCAATGTGCTGCTCGAATGGTCTGGCGACGGCAAGCTGCAACGCGTCACGCCCGATCTTCCCGAAGCGCCCGACGGTGCGGCGCGCGCATCGGGACCGCTCATCCCCGGCATGCCGAACCTGCATTCGCACGCGTTTCAGCGCGCGATGGCCGGTCTCACCGAATATCGCGCCAATCCAACCGACAGCTTCTGGAGCTGGCGCGATCTGATGTATCGCTTCGCGGCGCGCATCACGCCCGACGATCTCGGCGCGATTGCGCGCTGGCTCTACGTCGAAATGCTGAAGGCGGGCTACACGTCCGTCTGCGAGTTCCATTACGTGCATCACGCGCCCGATGGCCAGCGCTACGGCAATCCGGCGGAACTCGCCGGACGCGTGGTGCAGGCGGCGAGCGACACGGGCATCGGCATGACGATGCTGCCGGTGCTGTACCAGTACAGCGGCTTCGGCGCGCAGGCGCCGCGCGACGATCAGCGGCGTTTCATCAACACGCCGGAAGGCCTGCTTCGGATCATCGACGCTTTGCGACGCGCGCATCCCGAACGCGGCGATGTGCGTTATGGCGTCGCGCCGCATTCGCTGCGCGCGGTGTCGCGGGCGTCGTTGCGTGCGCTGCTCGAAGGACTGGATGCGACATCGGCGGATGCGCCGGTGCATATCCACATCGCGGAGCAGACGGCCGAAGTCGATGCCTGCGTCGAAACCGAAGGCGCGCGGCCCGTGCAATGGCTGCTCGATAACTTCGACGTGAACGCGCGCTGGTGCCTCGTGCACGCGACGCACGTCGATGCAAACGAAACCGCCGCGCTCGCCAAAAGCGGCGCGGTCGCCGGCCTGTGCCTGACGACCGAAGCGAATCTCGGCGACGGCATTTTTCCCGCGCACGCTTATCTCGAAGCGAACGGCGCGTTCGGTGTCGGCTCGGACAGTCATATCGGCGTGGACTGGCGTTCGGAGCTGCGTCTGCTCGAATACGGCCAGCGCCTCGCACGACGCCAGCGCAACGTGCTGGCCGCGCCGCATCGCGCGATCGTGGCCGACAGGCTCTTTGCCGCCGCGCTGCAAGGCGGCGCGCGTGCGACGGGGCGTGCGGTCGGCACGCTCGAAGCGGGCGCACGCGCCGACTGGATCGTGCTCGACGCCGAACATCCGAATCTCGCCGAACAGACGCCCGATACGTGGCTGTCGTCAGTCGTGTTCTGCGAGCACGGCGGATCGCCGATTCGCGATGTCTATACCGGCGGCGAGCGCGTGGTCGAAGACGGACGTCATCGTGACGAAGCGCGCCTTTACGCGGACTATCGCGCTGCTCTCGCGCGCTTGCTGGCCGATTCCTGAATCCCACACATGAACGATATCTTCACGCTGGAACGCGGCGATGCGCCGCTCGTCATTTCGATTCCGCATCTCGGAACACACATTCCGGACGCGATGCGCGACCGGTACACGGACGTCGCGCTGACCGTGGCGGACACGGACTGGCATCTCGATCGCCTCTATGCGTTCGCGAAGGCATGGGGCGCGACGGTGATCGGCGCGCGCGTATCGCGTTATGTCATCGATCAAAACCGTCCGCCGAACGACGAAAGCCTGTATCCCGGTCAGACGACGACGTCGCTGTGCCCGACCGAAACGTTCCGCGGCGAGCCGCTCTATCGGGATGGATGCGCGCCCGATGCAGCCGAACGCCGGCAACGCGTCGAGCGCTTCTGGCAGCCGTATCACCAGACGCTCGACGCGGAGTTGAAGCGTCTGCGCGGCGCGCACGCGAACGTCCTGCTGTGGGAGGCGCATTCGATCGCGAGCGTGCTGCCGCGTCTTTTCGAGGACAAGCTGCCGGATCTGAACATCGGCACGCAGGACGGCCGCACCGCCGATGCGTCGATCCAGGCGCGCGTGGAAAGCGCCGCGAAGGCGAGCGGTTTGACGTGGGTGGCGAACGGACGCTTCAAGGGCGGCTATATCACGCGGCATTTCGGTGCGCCGAAGGACGGCGTGCATGCGGTGCAACTCGAAATGTGCCAGTCCGCGTACATGAACGAATCGCCGCCGTTCGATTTCGTCGATGAACGCGCGGGCAAGGTCGAAGCGGTGCTGCGCGACATGTTGAGCGGCGCGCTCGACGCGGTGAAGGCGATCGGCTGAATATCGGTATCACGATGAAGAAACGGCTGCGCATCGAAAGATGCGCAGCCGTTTTTTATTGCGATCAGCATAGGCGCACTCCTGCGGGTGCAAGTCCCGCCATAAGCTGGTCACAGCGAGTGAAGTGAAGTGAAGTGCAACTGGGAAAGGCGACTGATCGTGGGGAGGACGTGTGGAGCGTTAATCGCGAGCCGACGCCATGTTTGCGGCAATCCAACAAGCAATCTCCGCTGTTTTCGGACCATTCCCATGTCGGCCCGCGGCCTTGGCGCGAGAGCATCGCCAGATCGGAGCGCAATCTGGCTCGGCTTGTCGCCGGTCGGTTTCGGCCAGTACGTTAGCTTTAGTGGAGGTCTGGAAATGTCGGAGCAGCAACGGAAAGTCGGAAGGTGCGCAATAGCAACCATCGGCGCGTGTACTGAGCGCTACGAAACGGACAGCGTGCATCTTATTGCCGTCTATCTTGGACACCGGGAGCAATAGATGGGCATTCACTATGCGATCGTTGAGGGTGATCCGCTCGACAACGGCAACGGCGGTCGTGTGATCGGCGGGGCGGACCATTGCACTATCACAGACGGGCAAGGGCGGGTACGCAGGCAAACACACGCAGGGCATTTAGCTTGGTGCGGCGTCTGCAAATCCCACGGACCAATACGCGAGGCAGCACCTATTACGCGATCGCTACGCGGCTACGATGTGAGGCTAGGTGCATACGAAGCGGTAGATGGCGATATCGTCATCTGCAAATGCCCACGCCCGCCGCGCGTCGTTGCCGTATACGCCCGGACGGTCATGTACATCGATGACAGCGGGCACGCACCCGTTCCAACTTATGCTGCCACTTCACAGGAAACACCGCGCCGCGCTTACGACGAACAATTCACCTTATGCGACGCGGCCGGAAAGCCAATGTCCGAAACGTTCTATACGGTGTGCCTGTCATCGGGCGAAATGGTCCACGGAGTAACTGACTCTTCGGGTCGTACCGAGCGCCACGCGACAAGCGGCGCGCAGGGCATTCGCCTTTATCTCGGCCACCGCGAAACAGCGGAATAGTCGCCGACGTTCAATAACAAAGAAACTCATGACTGACGCGCTCTGCACGGCAACAACTAACACAGACCCGAACTCAAATCGCACTGTTTACGCGTCGAGGCTATGCAAGCCTTGGGCCGTGTCAAACGACGGGTTGTCTTTTCTCGCAGTTTGGGAGTCTGGCGTGCTCAACGGGAAAAGCTTTCTTGGGCTTCAAGTTACTGAAGGTTTCATCTTGACCGTCTATAAGGATAATAGGGGTCTTCCCACTGTAGGATGTGGGCATCTTGTCGTTGCAGCCGATAAGCTGAAGGTTGGTGACACAATAACACTCGACAAGGCAAGAGAGTTTAAAAAGAAGGCGATCGACGAAATAGAGGCTCGACTAAACCGAGACATACGAGTACCGTTGTTTCAGTTCGAATACGATAGCTTAGTGAGCATCCTGTACAACGCTGGCAGCTTCAAGGGCGCGGATGAGATCATAAAGAAGATCAATTCGGGGCACTATGATAAGTTGTTTGACTACATCCTCACCTATCGAATTGGGCATAACAACGGACTCCGGCCGAGGCGTTTTTCAGAAGCACGCTTATTTGCATCGGGGGTCTACGATGCTTCGCACTAGCATTTGGCTTGTTGCATTTTCGATTTTTTCCAGTAATGCTGTGGCCCGAACCGATCCTGATTGTTTGAAGCATCTAGGTGGAGGCTATTCCGATACGCAATGCTATGCGGGCCTTAGCTCGGACCTTGTGTCAGAGAACCAAGGTCTATACAGGCGCATTCGCAAGACCATTCCGGCTGGAAACGCTCATGCGCGTTTGCTTAACGAATATATGACGGCGCAAGATCGTAGCGTGAGGTATTGTGAGCTTCAACGAAACGCGGGGGCCAAATGGAAAACTTCGCACGATGGGTCTATGTATTCAGCTCTCTATGAACAATGCGTCTATGACGTGCGCAAGGCGCAGAATAAGTTCTTGCAAGCACTGCTAGAAATGGCTAATTGGAAGTAGGCACAGGGCCCCCGCAAGTGCGGTGATGCCGTTCAGTTTTTTTAACGGAGTAACGTGAAGGTCGGGATTTGACGGCCCGGTCGACGACGGTCGCATAGTCCGGAGTAAGGGCGGCCCACGTGAGTAGCAGCCGACGTTATCGGCGGGTTCGACGCGTCGGCTATTCCCGAGCCTAGCCCGGCGCGGACCCGCATGCCGGGTGGTGTGGCATAGGGTCGGCCACATTCTCTGACCGCCCCTATCCCCATTTCGATCAGCCCGCTGTCACTCTTGCGCGTTTGGCAGAACCAGCCGCGCGGGATAGGTCCGCGGCGCGCGACGCATCACCGCGTAGTAAACCAGCCCCGGAACGACGAGCCCTATGATCCACGAGATATCCGTGCCCCCGAGCGCATCAACGAAAGGACCGGTGTAGAAGTGCGTCGAGATGAACGGCATCTGCACGAGCACGCCGAGCGTGTAGATCAGAATGGCCTTGCCGTTCCAGCGTCCATAGCGGCCGTCCGGGTCGGAAAGTGCGGGCACATCGTAGCGGGATCGCGTGAAGCAGTAGTAGTCCACCAGATTGATCGCGCTCCACGGCGTGAAGAACGCGAGCAGAAACAGGATGAACGCGGTGAACTCCTTCAGGAACGCATGACGGCCCGCGAGCGCGACGAGCGTCGACAGGCTCACCATGCCGATGACGTACACCAGCCGATGCCGCGTCGAGATGGCCCGTTTCGCCCGGAACGCGCTGACGATCGTCGCCATCGACATGAAGCTGCCGTAGGCGTTGAGCGTCGTCACGGTCAGCTTGCCGAACGCGATGCTGAAGTAGAGCAGCGCGGCAATGCCGCCGCTCGCGCCCAAGCCGACGATATACGCGACCTCGTGATGAGCGAACGCATTGCCGGCGAGTGCGGCGGCGAAGACGCCGAAGACCATCGCGGCCTGCGCGCCGATCACCGAGCCCAGGCCGACCGCGAGAAACGTGCGGATCGACGACGTCGAGCGCGGCAGATAGCGTGAATAGTCCGCGACGTACGGGCCGAATGCGATCTGCCACGACGCCGAGAGCGACATCGACAGCAGGAAGCTCGCGATCGAGAAGTGGCGGTTGCTCAGCAACGCGCCGATGTCATGCTGCGCGAACAGCCGCGCGAACATGAAGACGAACGCCGCCACGCCGATGACGCTGGCAATGCGCCCGACGAAGTGAATCGCGCGATAGCCGAGCAGCGTCAACAGCACGATCAGCACGGCGAACGCGCAGATACCCGTTGTGTCCGGGACGTTGAGCAACTGCGCCGCCGCCTGTCCTGCGAGCAGCGTGCCGCTCGCGGAAAAACCGACATACATGACGCACACGAGCACGATCGGAATGGCCGCGCCATAGACGCCGAACTGCACGCGGCTCGAAATCATCTGCGGCAGGCCGAGCTGCGGACCTTGCGCGCCGTGCAGCGCCATGACGGTCCCGCCGACGAGCTGCCCGAGCAACAGCGCGATCAGCGACCAGAAGACATCGCCGCCGAGCACGACCGCGAGCGCCCCGGTGATGATCGCCGTCACCTGAAGATTCGCGGACAGCCAAAGCGTGAATTGGCTATACAGGCTACCGTGCCGTTCGGCTTCGGGAATGTAGTCGATCGTGCGCGTTTCGAAGACTTCGCGGCCGTCGCTGGTCCGCTTCGCGACGAGTTCGGGGTTCGCCATGAAAAGTGGCTCCGATTGTCAGGGTTCGATGGATGGGGTGTCATCGCATCATGTTGTATAGACAACCGTGGTTGAATAGGGAGTAACCCGTGTGAACGGGCGGTGACCAAGGCTGACGAATCGCAGCGACGGGGTATCTGCACGTTTGGCCCATTGCTGGCACGATTCCCCTCACGCTGCTAGATTACCCCGCACCAGAATCGTTGATCGAGAGACTACGATGACTGACAAAAACGCCTCCCCACGCTCGCCATTTCCCGCGCTGATCCTCATCGCGGCTATCGTCGTCGCGCTGGTCGCGGCATTTGCCTACACCGCGGGCTGGCTATCGCCGAACCGTCTCACGCCGGCGAAGATCGTCGGCAGCCTTGCGCCGCCCGGCGGCGCGGTGCCGGGCTTCAGACGCAATCACGCGAAAGGCATCTGCTTCAGCGGCGATTTCGAATCCAACGGCTCCGGCGCGGCGCTCTCCAAAGCCAAATTGTTCGCGCCGGGCACATACGCCGTCACCGGACGCTTCAATCTCGCCACGCCCGACCCGAAGGCATCGGACGCGATGGCGCGTGTGCGTGGCCTCAGCCTGCGCATCGTCATGCCCGACAACAGCGAGTGGCGCTCCGCGATGATCGATGCGCCGTTCTTCCCCGTCGCCACGCCGCAAGCCTTCTTCGAGCTGCAACGCGCGCTCGCCAACAAGAACGACCCCGAGTCGATGCAGAAATTCGCGGCCGCGCATCCGGAGATCGCCGCGTTCGGCGCATGGGCGGGCAGCGCGCCGTGGACGCCCTCGTACGCGGATCAGCGCTACAACAGCCTCAATAGCTTCGTCTTCACCAACGCCGAAGGACAGGACCAGACGGTGCGCTGGTCGTTCATCCCGGCAGCGAAGCCCGAGACCGTATCGCCGGATGAACTGAAGAAGAAGGGCGACAATTTTCTCGATGCCGACATCACCGAACGCGTGAAGAGCGAGCCGCAACGCTGGGCGATGGTCGTGACCGTCGCCAATCCCGGCGATCCCACCGCCGACCCGAGCAAGGCGTGGCCGGAAGACCGGCATACCGTGGAAGTGGGCACGCTCGTCGTGAAGACGATCGAGCCCGAGCCCGACGGACCGTGCCGCGATCTCAACTTCGATCCGACCGTGCTGCCATCGGGCATGCGCGTATCCGACGATCCGTTCCCCGCCGCGCGCTCGGCCGCCTACTCGGTATCGTTCAATCGACGCACCGCCGAAGACAAGGACTATCCGCACACGCCCGCGCAAGGAGCCAGGCCATGAACGCGATCCACGAGCGGTTCTCGCCGCTGCAACGCGCCCTGCACTGGATCATGGCGATCTGCATTCTCGCGATGCTGTTCATCGGCGTCGGCATGGTGTCGACGGTGAAGCCGGACTATCTGAAGCTCGTATCGATACACAAGCCGCTCGGCGTCGCGATACTCGTGCTCGCGCTGATCCGTCTCGCGGTGCGTATCGCGCGCGGCGCGCCACCGCTGCCCGCCGACATGCCCGAACCGATGAAGCTCGCCGCGATCCTCTCGCACTACGCGTTCTACGCGCTGATGATCGCGTTGCCGCTGCTCGGCTATGGCATGTTGTCGGCGGCGGATTATCCGGTCGTCGTGTTCGGCGTGCGCGTGCCATCGCTGTTGCCGCATAGCAATTCGCTGCATACGCTGCTCTGGAACGCGCACCGCTTCCTCGCGCTGTGCTTCTTCGCGTTGATCGTCGTGCATCTGGCGGCGGCGCTGTTTCATGCGCTCGTGCGCCGCGATGGGGTCTTTCACGCGATGGCGCCGTGGAAGTAAATACGCGCAGTCACGGCCGGCGCTGCTGCACGACCTGGGCGAGCGCCCGCACGCCCGGTTCGATCAGCTCGGCGCGTATCGCTGAAAAGCCCATGCGGAAGCATCGCTGACCATCAGCGGGATCGGCGAAGAACACGTTACCCGGCTCGATCAGCACACCGAGCGCCTGCGCGTCTTTGGCGAGGCGCGTGGCATCGAGCCACGGCGGGCCTTCGACCCAGCACGACGCGCCGCCCGTCACCTTCGATGCGCGCAGCTCCGGCAAGTGGGTAGCGAGCGCATCCGTCAGCACTTCGGCGCGCTCCTTGTAGACGCGCCCGAGCTTGCGCAGCAGCGTATCGTGATGACCGAGCGCGAGAAAGGTCGCGAACGCACGCTGAATGTAGGCGGCCGGATGACGAATCATCAAACGGCGCAGCGCGCGCAATTCGCGGATCAGCGTGCGCGGCGCGACGATATAACCGAGCCGCAATCCGGGCGCGAGCGTCTTCGATAACGAGCCGATATACACGACGCGCTCCGCCGTATCGAGACTCTTCAATGCCGGATGCGGCGTGCCTGAAAACGAGTTCTCGCTCTCGTAATCATCCTCGACGACGATGAAGTCATGCTTCACAGACAGATCGAGCAGCCTGCGCCGCCGCTCGATCGGCATCGTCACCGTCGTCGGGCATTGATGGCTCGGCGTGACATACACGTAATCGCACGGCGCGAGCAGGCTTTCATCGTCGATGACCGCGCCTTCGTCATCGACATTGATCGGCACGATCTGCGCGCTGTGATGCTGGAAGATGTTGCGCGCATCGGGATAACCGGGATTCTCCATGCCGACTTTCGTCTGCTCTCCGCACAGCAGATCGCCGATCAGATAAAGCGCCTGCTGACAGCCGTTCGTGACGACGATCTCGTCGGGCATCGCGAACACGCCACGGCGCGGCAGCACGCGCGTGCGAATCTGTTCGACGAGCGTTTCGTCGTCGCGCTCGATCAGATCGGGCGCCCAGTTGCGGATTTCCATCACCGACAGGCCGTGCATGCAGCTCTCGCGCCAGTCATTCGTCGGAAAGAGCTCGGTGTCGAATTGCCCGTAAATGAACGGATATTCGTAGCTCTGCCAGTTCGACGGCTTGACGATATTGCGCTGATTCGACGGCGCATGCTGGATGCGCGCGCTCCAGTCGGGATGGCCCTGCTGCGTCTGCACGGCGGGCGCATCGGCTACGCCGGTCGCGGTGAAGCCACGCTGCAATTCATCGGTCGCCGGATTCACGAAATGGCCGCTGCGCTCGCGCGACACGAGATAGCCTTCCTCGACGAGCTGTTGATACGCGAGCACGACCGTATTGCGCGACACGTTGAGCTGATCCGCGAGCTCGCGGCTCGATGGCAACGCGGAGTCGGGCGCGATATGACCGCTCAATATCGCATTGACGATCATCTGGCGGATCTGGTTCTGCAAGCTCATCCCCGAGACCCGCGAGCGTTCGAAAAGCTGCGCCCAAAGCGTGGCGGTTGGGCGGGTGGGCATGCATGTCTCCTGCAAAAGTTATCGTGGTGTTTGCATATTAGGTTATCAACCCGCGCAGGTTATCAACTCACGGAAAACGCCAGCTCTCGCCGCTGTCGCAATCCGACCCAGGCCGCCGAGGCCGCGCTGATGACGCCCGCCGCGAGGCAGTATCCCGCGATCATCCACGGATCGCCGCCATTGCGCTGCAACAGCCATGTCGCGATGATCGGGCTGATGCCGCTCGCGAAAATACCCGAGAACTGATACACGAAGGAAATGCCCGAGTAACGCACTTTCGCATCGAAGAGCTCGGAGAAGAGCGCGGCTTCCGGCCCATAGATCGACGCATACACGACGCCCAGCGGAATCACCACGGCGAGCCACGCGAGCATCGTGTTGCCGCCGCTGTTCTTCATGAGCCAGAAGCCGAGGAAGGCCGAGAGTCCTGTCGCCAGCGAGCCCCAGAAGTAAATGCGTGCGCGTCCGACGCGATCCGACAGCCGCCCGAAAAAGGGAATCGTGAAGATCATCACGAACGCGGCGACCATCACGCCGATCAGCGCATCGGTGCGTTGCAGATGCAGCGTGCCGGTGAGATACGAAATCGAGAACACGCCGAACACGTTGAAGAACACGCCGTCGATGAACCGCGCGCCCATGCCCGCGATGACATTGCCGGGATACTTCGTGAGCACATCGACGATCGGCATGCGCGCTTCGCTGCCCGACTTCCGGATGCGCGCGAACTCCGGCGTCTCCATCACGTTCAGCCGGATATACATGCCGATGGCGACGAGCGCGAACGACAGGAAGAACGCGAGGCGCCAGCCCCACGCGAGGAACTGCGCATCGGTCAGCGTGAGCGACAAACCCGCGACCACGCCCGACGAGAGACACAGCCCGAGCGCAAGCCCGATCTGCGGAATGCTCGCGTAGAAGCCGCGCTTGTTCTCGGGCGCATATTCGAATGCCATCAGCACCGCGCCGCCCCATTCACCGCCCAGACCGATGCCTTGCATCACACGCAGGAACAGCAGCAGCGACGGCGCCCAGATGCCGATCTGCGCATACGTCGGCACCATGCCGATCAACACGGTCGCGACGCCCATGATCGTGAGCGTCATCACGAGCATGCTCTTTCTGCCGAGACGATCGCCGAAGTGACCGAAGATCACGCCGCCCAACGGCCGGCTCAGAAAGCCGACGGCGAAAGTGCCATAGGCGAGCATCGTCGAGATGAGCGGATCGCCGCTCGGGAAATACAGTTTGTTGAAGACGATGCCGGCGACCACGCCGTATAGAAAGAAGTCGTACCACTCGATCGTCGCGCCGATCAGACTTGCAACGACGACGCGTCTCATCTGCTTGCCATCGGTTCGGGGCAGTGCGTTCATTGGTTTGTCTCCGTGATGTTTCGAGGCCTGTGTTCAGCCTCTTTGCCCTTCATGGGCGCTGTGCTTTTCGATAACGGCTTCGCCTGCTTCTTCCACGCGCGTGACGTGCTGATAACGCTGATCTTCGAGAATCATGTCGGCGGCTTTCTCCGCGATCATGATGACGGGCGCGTTCGTGTTGCCCGATACGAGTTCCGGCATGATCGACGCATCGACCACGCGCAGACGTCCGATGCCGCGCACCTTCAGCCTTTCGTCGACGACGGCGAGCGCATCGCTGCCCATCTTGCAGGTGCCTGCGGGGTGATAGATCGACTGGCTGAATTTGCGCGCGACGTCGAGCAGCTCGGCGTCGGTCTGATAGTTCGAACCGGGAATGAACTCGGAGACGATGTGCTTCGCGAGCGACGGCGCAGCAGCGATGCGACGCGCCACCTTGATGCCGCCGATCACGACAGGATGATCGCGTTCGTCGGAAAGATAGTTCGCGTGAATCGCGGGATATTGCAGCGGATCGTTCGAACGAATCTCGACGCTGCCGCGACTATGAGGCCGCAACTGACACACCGACGATGTGAACGCCGAGAAAGGATGCGCGCCCTGACCGGGCTTGTCGGCGGAAAGCGGCTGCATGTGAAACTGGATGTCGGGACGCGTCACATCGGGCGACGAACGCGTGAATATCGCGACCTGACTTGCAGCCAGCGTGAGCGGCCCCGTGCGCGAGATTGCGTATTGCAGGCCGACGAGCGCTTTCTTGAGCGGATGATTGACTTCGTCGTTGAGGGTGCGTTCGCGCGTCTTGAAGACGAGCCGCACTTGCAGATGATCCTGAAGATTCTGGCCGACGCCGGGCAGTTCATGCCTGATCTGCACGCCCGCATCGTTCAGCACGTTCGCAGGACCGACGCCCGAGTTCTGCAGGATTTGCGGCGACCCGATCGCACCCGCCGCGAGAATTACTTCTACACGCGCGCGCACGGTCTTCACGACGCCTTCGTGCACGTATTCGATGCCGATGGCTTCCTTGCCGTTGAAAAGCACGCTGCGTGTTTGCGCACGCGTTTGCACGATCAGATTGCGGCGATCACGGACGGGCTTGAGAAAGCCTTTCGCGGTGCTCCAGCGCAAGCCCTTGTATGCGGTCTGCTGAAAATAGCCGACGCCTTCCTGCGTTGCGCCGTTGTAGTCGTCGTTGAACGGAATGCCGATCTCTTGCGCCGCCGCGATGAAGTGATCGGCGATCGGCCGGCGCAAGCGCAGATCGGACACTTTCAGGGGACCGCCGGCGCCGTGGTATGCGCTCGCGCCGTGCTCCTGATCTTCCGACTTGATGAAGTACGGCAACACGTCCCTGAAGCTCCACCCGGCGTTGCCGAGTTCGGCCCAGCGATCGTAGTCTTCGTGCTGTCCGCGCACATAGAGCAGCCCGTTGAGCGAGCTGCTTCCGCCGAGCACCTTGCCGCGTGGCCAGTCGATGCTGCGTCCCGCGACGGCTTCGTCCGGCTCCGTGCGATAGCACCAGTCGAGCTCGGGATCGTGCATCGTCTTGAAGTAGCCGACGGGAATGTGAATCCACGGGCTCGTGTCGCGTCCGCCCGCTTCGAGCAGCAGCACCGTGTTGCGCGGGTCGGCGCTCAGCCGGTTCGCGAGGACGCAACCCGCCGAGCCCGCACCGACGATGACGTAATCGACTTCATGCTGCATGACACCTGTCTCCTGGAATCTTCTTTTTGGAACGAATCGCTTCGTTCGTCGTACGTTCAGTACGTTCAATGTGGAAGAAGCCGGCCAGGAAGCCAAGAGAAAAGCGCGGAAGCCCGCGAAAGTGAAACGGAAACCGCCAAATTCGATTCAGAACTGCGAGATATTTGGGTATCCGAAGTAGATATGCTGCGACGCGTCAGAAGGTCGCCGCGAGCGCCGCTGCCGCTTCCTGCAGCCGCGGCACGAACGTGAGCGCGCGCGACAGCGCCATGCGCGACACCGGCCCATGCACCGCGATGGCCGCGATCCACTTCCCGCGCGAATCGATGACCGGCACCGCGACGCATGCAATGCCCAGCACGAATTCCTCGTTATCGACGGCAATGCCTTTGTGAACGATGCGATCCAGTTCAGCTTCGAGCAGATTCGGATCGTCGAAGGTATTCGGCGTGAAGCGTTCGAGCCGCATCGCGCGTATCAATGCCGAACGTTCGTCACGCGGCATCGTCGCGAGAAGCAGCTTGCCGCTCGCGCTGCAATGCGCGGGCACATGCGATCCCGGTTTGAGTTCCAGCCGCAACGCCCACGGCGATTCGCAGCGGTCGAGATAGAGCACTTGCGTGTCGTGCAGCATGCTCAGGTTGCAGGTCTCGCCGAGATCGCCCACGAGATGCTCCAGAATCGCATGTCGCTGACGGCGCGCGCCGCTGTGCATCATCACGTCGACGCCGAGCCGTTCGAGGCGCGGACCGATCACGTAGGCGTTTTTCTGGCCCGGCTCGCGCGCGACGAAGCCGCCCGCTTCGAGCGATTGCAACATCCGGTGCAGCGACGCTTTCGGCTGCCCGATGATGTTCGCGAGTTCCGCGAGCGACAGCGCGCTCTTTGCCGCGACGAGATGCTCGAGCACGCTGAATGCGCGCAGCGTAGGCGTTTCCGCGCGCGCGTTCGAGGCGCTATCGACGAGCGCCGCGCTCTCCGTCGATTCGGATTCGACGAACGATTCGGTTTCGAGTCGCGTGTCCATGTTCGACGCTCACACGGTCTGATGCCGCGCGGCCTGCGCCTGCACGCAGGTCACGGCGATCACGTAATAGATATCGTCGGCGCTGCAGCCGCGCGACAGATCGTTCGCGGGTTTCGCGAGCCCCTGCAAAAGCGGGCCGATGGCCTTCGCGCCGCCGATGCGCTCCGCGAGCTTGTAGCCGATGTTGCCCGCTTCGAGGCTCGGGAAAATCAACGTGTTCGCGTGCCCTTCGATCTGCGAGTGCTGCACCTTGCGCTGCGCGATTTCCGCGACGATCGCGGCGTCGAGCTGCACGTCGCCGTCGATCGCGAGGCCGGGGCGCGCTTCCTTCACGCGCCGCGTCGCGTCGATCACTTTATCGACGGCCGCATGATGCGCGCTGCCGCTCGTCGAGAACGAGAGCATCGCGACGCGCGGATCTTCCATCAGCAGGTTGCGCGCGCTGTCGGCGGCGGCCATTGCAATCTCGGCAAGTTGCTCCGCATCCGGCTCGACGACGAGCGCGCAATCGGAAAAGATCAGGCCGCCTTTCATTGTATGAAAAGGCTCGCACAGCATCATCAGAAAGAAGCTGGAAATGAGCTTGAACGACGGACGCACGCCGATGATCTGGATCGCGTTGCGCACGACGTCCGCCGTCGTGTTGACCGCGCCGGACACGGAGCCGTCCGCCTCGCCCGTGCGCACCATCAGGTTCGCGAAGCACAGCGGATCGAGCACGGCTTCGCGCGCCGCTTCAGCCGTCATGCCTTTTTTCTGGCGCAGGGCGAAGAGCTCGTCTGCGAAACGTGCGCCAAGCGGTGATTGCGAAGGATCGACGATCTCGATGCCTTCCAGATCGATGCCCGCGCCATCCGCGACCTGATACGCGCGCGCTTTTGCGCCCACGAGCACGATGCGCGCGATGCCTTCCTTCTGCGCGCGTTGCGCTGCCTGAAGCACGCGCGTGTCTTCGGCTTCGGAGAGGACGATACGCATCGGCAGGTTGCGAGCCTGATCGATGATGCGATGCATGGCTTTCATGGCGGGCCCATTCAGATAAGAAGAAAACGCCGCCCCGGGAAGCAGGGCGGCGCGACGAAGGACTTAGACGTAGTCCTTGTACTTGTCGAGCATGCGGACCGGCTTCGCGAGCGCATCGCGGCGGAACGGATCGCCGAGTTCGCGCGTGCACATGATCTCGATGATCGTGGTCTTGCCGTGATTCATCTGCAGATCGATGGCTTTCTTCAGCGCCGGGCCCACGTCTTCCAGCTTGTCGACGACGATGCCTTCCGCGCCCATCGCCTTCGCAATCTCGGCGAAGCTCTGGTTGTCGAGCTCGCCCGCGACGAAGCGGCGGTTATAGAAGTCCACCTGATTCTTCTTCTCCGCGCCCCATTGGCGGTTATGGAACACGACCGCCGTCACCGGAATGTTATGGCGCACGCAGGTCATGGTTTCCATCAGGCTCATGCCCCACGCGCCATCGCCGGCGTAGGACACGGCAGGACGATGCGGTGCCGCGACCTTCGCGCCGATGATCGTCGGGAACGCATAGCCGCAATTGCCCCAGCTCATTGCCGCGAAGAAGCTGCGCGGCTTGTTGAAGCGCAGATAGCTGTTCGCCACCGAGTTGATGTTGCCGATATCGGTCGAGACCATCACGTCTTCCGGCATCGCCTTTTCGAGCTCGCGCAACACCTGACGCGGATGCAGATACTGCCCGCCGCTGAACGGCGTCTCGTTCTTCTGCTCTTCGATCATGTCGAGGCTGTACGGGTCGCGCTCATGCGTCCACTCGTCGAGCTCCTTCTCCCACGCGGCCTTTTCATCGGCGATGGTTTTCGAGCGGGCGTCCTTCGTCGCGTCGCAATCGAGCTTGCGATCGGCGAGACGTTGCGTGAGCGCGATGGCGGTCGCCTTCGCGTCGCCGCAAATGCCGACGGAAATCTTCTTCACGAGGCCGAGCATCTTGTGATCCGCATCGATCTGGATGACCTTCGCTTCCTTCGGCCAGTAGTCGAGGCCGTGCTGCGGCAGCGTGCCGAACGGTCCGAGACGCGAGCCGAGCGCGATCACCACATCGGCCTGGTTCAGAAGCTTCATCGCGGCCTTCGAACCCTGGTAGCCGAGCGGACCGCACCACAGCGGATGATTCGCCGGGAACGAGTCGTTGTGCAGATAGCTGTTCACGACCGGCGCGCCGAGACGTTCCGCGAGCGCCTTGCATTCCTCGATGGCGTCGGACATGACCACGCCGCCGCCCGAAATGATGACGGGGAATTTCGCCTGTGCGAGCAGATCGGCCGCTTCGTTGAGGCTTTGATCGCCGCCGGGGCCGCGATCGAGACGTTGCGGCTTCGGAATCTCGACCTTGACCTGGCCGTAGAAGTAATCGCGCGGGATGTTGAGCTGCGTCGGGCCCATTTCCGACATCGCGCGGTCGAAGCAGCGCGCGGTGAATTCGGCCATGCGCGCCGGATGCGTGACGTGGCCCTGATACTTCGTGAATTCCTGGAACATCGGCAGTTGCTTCGCTTCCTGGAAGCCGCCGAGACCGATACCCATCGTGCCGGCTTCGGGCGTCACGATCACGACCGGGCTATGCGCCCAGTACGCCGCCGCGATGGCCGTCACGGCATTGCTGATGCCCGGACCGTTCTGACCGATCACGACGCCATGACGGCCCGACACGCGCGAATAGCCGTCGGCCATGTGGCCCGCACCCTGTTCGTGGACGACGGGGATCAGACGGATGCCGGCGGGCGCGAAGATGTCCATCGCGTCCATGAACGCCGAACCCATGATGCCGAACATCTCGGTCACGCCATTGGCGGCGAGCGTTTCGACGAAGGCTTCGGACGGGGTCATCGCCTGCGGACCGCTGGGTGTCGCATTGGTGGTGGCGAGGGTGGTCTGGGAAGGACGTGCTTGGTCGTGCTCGCTCATGAGTGTCTCCGGGTGAAATAAAACGGAACGTTTGGTTCCGGAATATGTATCGTGAACACATCGTAGGACGAGTCGATTTCGCCGTCAACTAGTTTTTAAAATAAACGGAATGAATTGTCTCGTTAAAAGTTGGAACTTCGTCGCGCTTTTCAACGGCGGACGCCGCCGGGCCCCGTGCGGCGGGCGTCGGCGGGATTCCGGAAAAAGGGAGTTAACGCGAGGCGGGACGTTGACGCGCCATGAGCGTCAGGCCGTCGGACGCGTCGATGAGCGTCGCGAGCTTCACGGCGGTTTCGCGCAGTTGCGGCACGGCCTGGAGCAGATCGTTCAGGTTCGCGCGGGCCGTCGGCGCATGCGCGGCGAGGCACGCGAGCACGCGCCCGGTCGTGGCGTCGATGATGGGCACCGCGACCGCCACCATGCCGAGCACGAACTCTTCGTTGTCGATGCCGATGCCGCGCGCGGCGAGCCGGTCGAGCTCGGCTTCGAGCAGAGCCGGATCGGTAAGCGTGCGATTCGTCTTCTTCGTGAGCGCGAGGCGGCCGAGTATCTGCCGGCGCTCGGCGAGCGGCATCTGCGAGAGAAACAGCTTGCCGCTCGCCGTGCAGTGCAGCGGCACGCGCATGCCGGCCTGCATGTGCAGGCGCAGCGGTTCGTCCGTCTCGACGCGCTCTATATAGAGGACCGTGTCGCCGTCGAGCGCGGTGAGATTGCAGCTTTCACCGGTCACATCGACGAGCGAACGCAGGATAGAGCGGCACGCGCGCGTGAACGAATTGTTCGCGAGCGTCGCGAGCGCGAGCTGGGCGGCGCGCGGACCGAGCGCGATGCCGCGGTCGGTGCCGCGCGAGTCGGGCATGTGCGTGACGTAGCCCTGCGCTTCGAGCGAATCGATCAGGCGCAGCAGCGTCGCCTTCGGAATACGCACGCGCGCCGCGAGCTGCGACAGCGTGTAAGCGTGGCCTGCCGCGGCCAGATGTTCGAGGACGGCGAGCGGACGAAGCGTCCGCGCTTCATCGCCGGCATGCTCGGCGGGTTCGAGGAGATTGGTGTCGCGCATGAACTGAAATCGGAACAATTGGTTTCAGATTACAGTTACTCTACGCGCAAAGTGTCTGCGGCTGCCACAATTTTCGGAACATCCGGTTGCACTTTTATTCGGAACGCGGCGTAACGTTCAAAACGTCTTGCCGAGTTCGGTGGCCGCTTCCTTCAGGCGCGGCACCATTTCCAGCGCGCGGGAGAGCGGCGTGCGCGACACCGGCGCATGCACCGCGATCGCCGCGATGCATGTGCCGTTCGCATCGACGATCGGCGCCGCCGCGCAGACGATGCCCTGCACGAACTCCTCGTTGTCGATCGCGACGCCCTTCTTCGCGATGCGATCGAACTCCGCTTCCAGCATCTCGGTATCGGTGATCGTGTTGGCGGTGTAGCGCTCGAGCTTCATCGCGCGCACGAGCGCATTGCGTTCCTCGCGCGGCTGCAACGCGAGCAGCAGCTTGCCGCTCGCGCTGCACCACACGGGTACGTGGGAACCGGGCTTCAGATCGAGGCGCAGCGGCCACGGCGCCTCCACACGATCCAGATACAGCACTTCGTTCTCGTGCAGCATCGTCAGATTGCAGGTTTCGCCGAGATCCGAGACGAGCCGCGTGAGGATCGCATGACGCAGCCGCCGCGCGCCTGCGTGCGTCATCACGTTGAGGCCGAGTTGGGCGAGGCGCGGACCCACTACGTACGCGTTCTTGTCGCCGGGCTCGCGAATCACGAGACCGCCCGCTTCGAGCGACGCCAGCATCCGATGCAGCGATGGCTTCGGCATGTCCATGTCCTCCGCCATGTCCGTCAGCGACACGGGATGGCCCGCCTGAACCAGATATTCGAGCAGCGCGAAGGCTCGCAGCGTGGGCGTGTCGGGCTTGTCCATCGGCGTGGTTCCAATTGAATTTGTTCGAAAGATTTTAAATGAGGTGCCGATCGGTGCCGTATAGACCGAATAGCCAAAAATAAACGAAATGATTTGTTCCGAAAAACGATAGTTTGCTATGCTGGAGCCTCGACGGACACGAGCAGGGAGATCAGCAAAATGATGCGCGACACATGGTTGGACGAGCCGGACTGCGAAGTGCCCGTGCGGTCGCTCTTTGGAATCGACTCGGATTTGCGGGTGCCGGCGTTCAGCACGCGCGATCCGCACGTTCCGGAAATCGATGAAGCGTATCGCTTCAATCCCGAGGTCACCCTCGCGATCCTCGCGGGCTTTGCCTTCAACCGGCGCGTGATGGTTCAGGGACTGCACGGCACCGGAAAATCGACGCACATCGAGCAGGTGGCGGCGCGCCTGAACTGGCCGTGCATGCGCGTGAACCTCGACGGCCATGTGAGCCGGCTCGATCTCGTCGGCAAGGATGCGATCGTCGTGCGGGACGACGTGCAGGTGACCGAGTTTCAGGAGGGCATCGTGCCGTGGGCGTTGCAGCGGCCCGTTGCGCTCGTGTTCGACGAATACGACGCCGGCCGTCCCGACGTGATGTTCGTGATCCAGCGGATTCTGGAACGCGACGGCAGTTTCACGCTGCTCGATCAGAATCGCGTGATCCGGCCGCATCGCTTTTTTCGCCTGTTCGCGACGACCAACACCATCGGTCTCGGAAACCTGAACGGCATGTATCACGGCACGCAGATGTTGAATCACGCGCAGATCGACCGCTGGAACGTCGTTGCGACGCTCAACTATCTGTCGCGCGAGGAAGAGGCGCGCATCGTGCTTGCCCGCGTGCCGCAACTCGATCACGACGCGGGCCGCGCGCTCGTCGATTCGATGGTCGGCATGGCGGGATTCACGCGGCGCGGCTTTCAGGCGGGCGATCTGTCGACGCTGATGTCGCCGCGCACCGTCATCAGCTGGGCGGAAAACTGCGAAGTTTTCCGCGATCCGAAGCTCGCGTTGCGTCTCACTTTCCTGAACAAATGCGACGAAGCGGAACGGCCGATCGTCGCGGAATATTTTCAACGCGCGTTCGGCGAAGAGCTGGATACGCCGTCGCAATGGCACGACGAGACGGCAAAATGAGCGGCCCGCGTGAACTGGCGCGGCGCGATGCGCTGTGTGCCGCGACCGTGCGGGCGTTGACCGGCGACGAAGCGTTCCACTATCGCGGCGGCAGGCTGTACCGGCACTTGCGGCCGGTGCCGATGCACGCGCCGCACCTGCGCGGCGATCGCAGGGACGAAGAGGACTTCGCGTCGACACGCGGTGCGGCCGATGCGTCCGCGCTGCGCATCGTGTATTCGGATGCTGCGCTGCACCGCACGCTCGCGCCCGATGACGCCGTCGAACGCATGATCTTCGACATGCTCGAACAGTTGCGTTGCGAAACGCGCGTGCCGGCCGGCATGGAGGGCGTGAGGCGCAACGTGCGGCATCGCTTTGATGCGTGGTCGCTCGCGTGCTACGAGACCGGCGTGCTCGACAGCGACATCGGCCTGTTGATCTATACGGTCGCGCAAATGGCTGCGTCGCGTCTTTCAGGCCGCGCGGTGCTCGAAGAAACGGAAGGGCTCATCGAAGCGACACGCGCGGCGCTCGCGCCATCGCTCGGCCATGCGCTCGCCGGCATGCGGCGGCATTGCGGCGATCAGCGCGCCTATGCCGCGCACGCGCTGGAGATCGCACGACAGGTCGGAACAATGGTGCGCGACGTGCGCAATGCGTTCGTCGAAAGCAATGCGCCGTCCGATGACGACGACGAAGACCCCCCGCGCACCATGCTCGGGACGTGGTTCGATATCGACGATGAAGAAGGCGATATCGAGCGGCTCGCGCTGGCGACGAGCGGAGACAGCAGCGCGCGCGACGCGTCGGGCGAGGATTATCGCGTTTTCATCTCGCGCTACGACAAGACCATTCGCCCGGCTTCGCTGATTCGCGCCGCATTGCTGCGCGAGTATCGCGAACGTCTCGACGATCTGATCGCCGCGCGGCATATCAACGTGCCGCGTCTCGCGCGCATGTTGCAGGCGTCGATCATGGTGCCCCGGCGCGATGGCTGGTCGTTCGGCGAGGAAGACGGGCGCATCGACGGCCGGCGGCTCGCGCAAGTGGTGGCATCGCCGGATGAGCGGCGCGTCTTCAGGCGCGAACGCGAACGGCCGCATGCGGATTGCGCGGTGAGCTTCCTGCTCGATTGCTCCGGCTCGATGAAGGCGAGCATCGAACCTGTCGCGGTGATGATCGACGTGCTCGTGCGCGCGCTCGGCATGGCGGGCGTCGCGACGGAAGTGCTCGGCTTCACGACGGGCGCCTGGAACGGCGGGCGCGCGAAGCTCGACTGGCTCGCGAAGGGCAGGCCGCGCCATCCGGGCCGGCTCAACGAAGCGTGCCACATGATTTTCAAGGAAGGCGATGCGAGCTGGCGCGCGGCGCGCGGCGATATCGCGGCGCTCTTCAAGGCCGATCTGTTTCGCGAGGGCATCGACGGTGAAGCGGTGGATTGGGCCTGCTCGCGTTTGATTGCGCGCGATGATGCGAGACGCATTCTCGTCGTGATTTCCGATGGCAGCCCGATGGACAGCGCCACCGCGCAGGCCAACGATCCGAACTATCTCGATCAGCATTTGCGCGAAGTCGTCGGCAAGCATGAGGCGGCGCGCAGGGTGGAAGTGCTCGGGCTCGGCGTCGGGCTCGATCTGAGCCCGTATTATCGGCATCACTTTGCGGTGGATCTGTCCGTGCCGCCCGATATGACGCTGTTCGCGAAGCTCGCTGCGTGGCTCGGCGCGCGGCGCAGGGGTGGCGGTTAGGGCGCGATTCGATCGGAATTGGAATTAAGTGCCGAGCTAACTCGCGTCCGCCGGCCGCCCGTGCACGCCCTCCTGAACCGTCCAGCCCGCCCCCGTGGAGCCATCGAAAGTTTCTGACTGGTACTAAGCCGCCGTCTCGTTTGGATGCAGTATGGAATCAAATTCCAAGGAGACATCGGTGGCTACTCTCGATTACGTTGCACCGGCCCTGCAAGGCGCGTGCGCCCCCTACGATCCGCTCTACGACCCGCTCGTCTCGCGCATCGGCCCGCAGCCGATGGACTACGCGCCCACCTACTGGGTCGCGACCGCAGGCGATCCGCCCGAAGACGACGGACCCCTTCCCGGCGATGCCGATGTCGACGTGCTGATCGTCGGCTCGGGATTCACCGGCCTCTCTACCGCGCTCTTTCTGGCACGCGAACATGGCATCCGCGCAACCATCGTCGATGCGAATCGCACCGCGTGGGGCTGCACGAGCCGCAACGGCGGGCAAGGGCAGAACGCGAGCGGACGCCTCTATCGCTCGCAGTGGATCGAGCGCTGGGGCAAGAAGACGGCGCTCGAACTCGACGCCGAAATCCGCGAAGGCTTCGACACGTTCAAGAAACTCATCGGCGAATTCAATTGCGATCCGCAGCCGGGCGGCCATCTCTACATCGCGCATCGCGAACGCAAGATGGATTTCCTCGCGAACGAATGCAAGGTCATGCGCGATGTCTTCGGCTACGACACGCGCATGCTGAGCGCGAAGGAAGTCGCGCAGTCGTATGTCGATGATCGCGAAAGCTGCGGCGCGCTGCTCGAACCCGATGGCATCGGCGTGCATCCGCTCAAGCTCGCGTTCGGCTATATGCGCATGGTGCGCTCGCTCGGCGTGAAGGTGCATACGGGCACGCCGGTCCTCAACGTCGAAACGATTCGCGGCGTGCATCACGTGAAGACGCCGCGCGGCGTGATCCGCGCGAAAGCGGTGGCGTTCGCGACGGGCGGCTATACGCGCAACGACATGCATCGCGCGCTCTCCGCGAAGATCATGCCGATTCTTTCGAACTCGCTCGTCACGCGGCCGCTCACGCAGGAGGAACTCGCGTCGACCGGTTTCCGCACGCGCCAGGTCATCACCGATACGCGCACGCTGCGCTTCTACTATCGCCTGCTGCCGGATAACCGCGTGCAGATCGGCAGCCGCAGCGCGATCACGGGCGCGGATGCCGCGAATCCCCGGCATATGGAGGTGCTCATCGAAGGATTGCATCGCAAGTTTCCTTCCTTGAAAGGCATTCGCATCGACTATTCGTGGTGGGGCTGGGTCGATGTCAGTCACGACATGATGCCGCGCGTCGCGCAGCCCGATCCGGAGCAAAGCATCTTCTACGCGGTGGGTTATGGCGGCAACGGCGTGTCGTTCTCCGCACATGCGGGACGGCGCATGGCCGAGCGCATCGCGGGCAAATGGCAGCACGCACGCGATGCGCTGCCGATCTACGACTCCGCACTCGAATACCCGAACGTGATGGGCATGGTCCGCTGGAAGGGTTTCGCGCCGTTCCGTCGCGTGGGTCAACGGTTTCTGTATCACAAGTATCTGGCGCAGGACGAGAAGCGCTGATCCCTTTCACAACGCACTGAAAACATCGATCCATGAGCACTCAAACGAATCAGGACTACCTCCGCCTGCTGCAAACATTCAACGATGCGTGGAACCGCCACGATATCGATGCGCTGATGAACTGCATGGCGGACGAATGCGTTTTTCACGGCGTGGCCGGCCCCGATGCACTGGGCCGCACCTTCGAAGGCCGCGATGAAGTGCGCAAGGGCTTCACGCTCGCATGGGAGACGTTTCCCGACGCATCGTGGAACGACGGCGAGCATTTCGTGAGCGGCGAGCGCGGCGTATCGGAATCGACGTTTCGCGGCACGAAGGCCGACGGCTCGCGCATCGAAGCGCGCATGGTCGACGTCTTCACGTTCAGCGACGGCAAGATCGCGGTGAAGAACGCCTATCGCAAAGACCGACCGGCGATCTGACCGATGACGGAATGACAGGCATCGACCCGCTGGCGATGGACCGGCGGGCGAGCGCCAACTCGACACAAGCACATCAGGACGGAGACGACATGCAATCGAGCACGGAACAAAGCGATCTCAAATGCGGCCTCAAGCAGCGCCACATGACGATGATCGCGTTAGGCGGCGTCATAGGCGCCGGACTTTTCGTCGGTAGCGGCGTGGTGATACAGCAGGCCGGGCCTGCCGCCATTCTTTCGTTTCTCATCACGGGCGGCCTCGTCGTGCTCGTCATGCGCATGCTCGGCGAAATGGCCTGCGCGATGCCCACCGTGGGCTCGTTCTATGAATACGCGCGTCTCGCATTCAGGACGCAGCGCGGGCCGGGCAAGCTCGCGGGCTTTCTGACGGGCTGGATGTACTGGTACTTCTGGGTCATCGTGATCGCGCTAGAAGCGGTCGCGGGCGCGAAGCTCGTGCAGTTCTGGATACCCGATGTGCCTGCATGGATCATCAGTCTCGTGCTGCTCGTCGTGCTCACGCTGACCAACCTCATCTCGGTGGCGAGCTACGGCGAGTTCGAGTTCTGGTTCTCGTCGATCAAGGTCGGCGCGATCATCGTGTTCCTGTTTCTCGGCGGCCTGTATGTCTGTGGTTTCTGGCCCGCCTCGATGCACACGACCGATGTCGCCACGACCTTCCTCGGACATGGTGGCTTCATGCCCAAAGGCATCGGACCGGTGATGGCAGGCGCGGTGGCGGCGACAGGCTTCTACTTCGGCGCGGAGATCGTCACGATCGCGGCAGCGGAGGCGAAGGAACCCGCGAAGGCCGTCGCAAAGGCGACCAATTCGGTCATCACGCGCGTGCTCGTGTTCTATGTCGGATCGGTGGCTCTGGTCGTCGCGCTCGTGCCGTGGAATTCGCCTCAGATGGCGACGCCTTACGTCAGCGCGCTCAACGTCATGGGCATGCCGGCCGCCGCAAACGTGATGAACGCGATCGTGCTCACCGCCGTGCTGTCCGCGCTGAACTCGGGCCTGTATGCCGCATCGCGCATGCTGTTCGCCTTGACCCGTCACGGCGATGCGCCGCTCGGTCTCGCGAAGGTCAACAAGCGCGGCGTGCCGGTGCGCGCGATTCTGCTCGGCACGGTGTTTGGCTATGTATCGGTGGTGATGTCGTATGTATCGCCGGACACGGTGTTCGCTTTCCTCGTGAATTCGTACGGCACGGTGGCGCTTTTCGTGTACCTGTTGATCGCCTTCTCGCAACTGCGTTTGCGGGCCCGCATGACGAGCTTCGAAGCGAATGACCTGCGCGTGCGCATGTGGGGATTCCCCTATCTCACGTGGCTCGCGATCTTCGGAATGATGGCGATTCTTGTCGCGATGGCCTTCATTCCCGATCAGCGCAAGCCGCTGTGGCTGGGCGTCGCGAGTCTCGGCATCCTGATCGTCGCTTATTACGTGTTCCGGCGCGGTCGCAAGGACGTCGAGATCGGGGCGGAAGAACATTCGACGCAGCATCTGCAAACCGTCGAACGATAAGCCGATAAGCGATAAAACCGAAAGGCCGGCTTGCTGCAACGCAAACCGGCCTTTATTCATTCCTTGAAAGTCTTTGCAGTTTCTTCGGCGGCGCGGCGCAGATCGGGCTCGAAGACGAGCAACTGTTCGAGCGCGACGCGTCCCACCGGCGCCTGAATCGCGATTGCCGCGCACGCGCGATTGCGATCGAGCATCACCGGCACCGCTATCGCGACGAGTCCCTGCAAATGCTCCTGATTGTTGATGGCGAGCATGCGGCGGCGCGTCAACGCAAGCTCCCGGCGCAACGCATCGCGATCGGTGATCGTGCGCTCGGAATACGCGCGCAGCGGCAGTTGCTCGATGATGCGTTCGCGGCGTTCCTTCGGCAGAAAGCTCAGTAGCAACTTGCCGCTCGCCGAACAATGCAGCGGCACGTGCGAGCCGGGTTGCAGATGCATGCGTAGCGGCCAGCCCGTTTCGACGCGATCCACATAGACGACGTCGTTGCCCGCGAGCATCGTCAGATTGCAGGTCTCGCCGACGCGCGCGACGAGTTGTTCGAGCAGCGCATGACGCGCCGCGGCGGGACCGGCATGCATCAGCACGTTGATTGCGAGCGTGCGCACGCGCGCCGAGCATTCATAGAGCCGGTCGCTCGCGCCGCGCGTCACGAGCCATGCATCCATCAGTTGCACGAGAATGCGATGCACCGTCTGCTTCGGCAGGCCGAGCGCGTCGACGAGCTCGGTCATCGAGAGCGGGCGGTTTGCTTCGGCAAGCGTTTCGAGCACGCGGAACGCGCGCACGGCGGCGGCATTCGATTGATTCGACGTCACGTTGCTTGTCTCCGTCTGCTTACTTTGCGTTTGTATTTCATTGTGCGTCGAAAACAGCGGTTTTCGGGACTCTGGAAAGTCCCGAAAAGTTGATTTTTCGATGCTGACGGTTTCGCTGAATGCGTTAGTCCAGAAAACGGGACCGCGCGACGGACGCGGCTGGCTAGATTGAATAACACCTTCAATCTTTCAACAGCCGAGGTTCATCGCATGAATGACATGGCAAGCGGCGCAACGCTCGC
Source organism: Caballeronia arvi (assembly GCF_001544695.2). GTDB lineage: Bacteria > Pseudomonadota > Gammaproteobacteria > Burkholderiales > Burkholderiaceae > Caballeronia > Caballeronia arvi. The sequence continues at coordinate 42,311 of NZ_FCOM02000008.1, read as the reverse complement.
GCGTTCCCGCGACAACGCGCCCAATACGAACGACGCGAACGACGCGAATGAAGCCGATGTGGAACGCATCGTCGAGCGGGCTCGTGTCGCGCAACACAGCTTCGAACAAGCGGGGCAGGAGACGCTCGATACCGCCGCTGCGGCCGCCGCGTGGGCGATCATGGAGCCGCAGCGCAACCGGCGGCTGGCGGACCTCTCCGTGCGCGATACGGGCCTCGGCAACGCCGACGACAAGTTCCGCAAGAACCAGCGCAAGACGCTGGGCCTGTTGCGCGATCTTCACGGCGTCGCGACGACCGGCGTCATCGCGCGCAATGAAGAGCTCGGCATCGTCGAGATCGCGCGCGCGGTGGGCGTCGTGGCCGCGATCACGCCATCGACGAACCCGGCCGCGACGCCCGCGAACAAGATCATCAACGCACTGAAGTGCGGCAACGCGGTGATCGTCGCGCCTTCGCCGAAGGGCTATTCGTCGTGCGCGCTCCTTATCGACTTCATTCATGCGGAGTTTGCGAAGGCGGGTATCGATCCCGATCTCGTGCAGATGCTTCCGGAACCGATCGGCAAAGCGGCCACCGCCGCGCTGATGAAGCTCGCGGATCTCGTCGTCGCCACCGGTTCGCAAAGCAACGTTCGCATGGCTTATACGAGCGGCACGCCGGCGTTCGGCGTGGGCGCGGGCAACGTCGCATCGATCGTCACGGCGCGCGCCGTTCCCGATGATGCGGCGCGCAAGATCGCGATGTCCAAGACATTCGACAACGCGACGAGCTGCTCGTCGGAGAACAGCGTCGTGATCGAAAACGCGATCTACGCGCGCATGCTCGACGCGCTGTCGAATCAAGGCGGCGTGCTGCTCGACGCCGTACAAAAGGCGCGGTTGCAGGCGGCGCTGTGGCACGACGGCAAGCTCTCCGCGCGCTGCACGGCCCGCGATGCGGCGACGATCGCGCGAGAAGCCGGCCTCGACGATATCGCCGCGCGCGAGCCGAAATTCCTCATGGTCGAAGAGACCGGCTACGGAGCCGACTATCCGTTCTCCGGCGAAAAGCTCTCGCCCGTGCTGACGGTTTATCGTTCGCGCGATGTCGCGAATGCCATCGATATCGTGCGCGGCATCTACGGCTACATGGGCGCGGGGCATTCGGTCGGCGTGCATGGCGCCGACGACGCGCTCGCCGTCACGCTCGGCACGCAGTTGCCGGTGGCGCGCGTGATCGTGGATCAGGCGCATTGCCTCGCGACCGGCGGCAACTTCGACAACGGCCTGCCGTTCTCGCTCTCGATGGGCTGCGGCACGTGGGGCGGGAACAACTTCTCGTCGAATCTCGGCTACCGGCAATATCTGAACGTGACGCGCATCGCGTATCGAATCGAAGAGCGCGTGCCCGACGTCGATGCGCTGCTCGGCGATTACTTCGGGAGGGTCGGACGATGAGCGCGCTGCCCGATCGAATCGTATCGGCCGATGCACTGCCGATCGATGTGCCGACGCTGCGCGCATTGATCGATGCGCGCGCCGAACACGCGCCCGGCAAGCCGTTTCTGCTTTCCGCCGCGCAGGATGATGTGCTGACGTTCGGCGCATTGCGCGACGACTGCATCGCGCTCGACGCGCGCTTCAGGAAAGCGGGATTGCGTCCGGGCGATGTCGTGTCCGTCTTCATGGGCAACGGCATCCAGACGGCGCGGCTTCTGCTCGCGGCGATGTATGGCGGGCTCGTCGCGAATCCGTTGAATCTGCTGTGCCAGCCATCGCAGGTGCGCTATATCGTCGAGCATTCCGACACGCGCGCGATTTTCGTCGCCGACGATACGCACGACACGATCACCGAAGCGATCGACGTGTTGCGTCGCGAAGGCATGGAGCGCGATATCGCAGTGATCCGCACGTCGCCCGATGCGAACGCATTGCCCGATATCCCGACGATTCCCGCGCGCATGACTCCGACCGCACACGATGACGCGCCGGGCACGCATATCGTCGCGGGCGACACCGCGCTGCTCATGTACACGTCGGGCACGACGGGCGCGCCCAAGGGCGTGCTGCTGAGTCATCGCAGCCTGCTCGCGAACATGCGCAACATCAGCGCGGAACATCGCTTGTCGGACGATGATCGCGTGCTCGTATCGTTGCCGCTGTATCACATCAACGGACTTGTCGTTGCGCTTCTGACGCCGCTTCAGCACGGCGGCTCGGCGGTAATGACCCCGCGCTTTTCCGCGCGCACGTTCTGGAGTGAAGCATCGCAATACGGCTGCACGTGGATCAATGTCGTGCCGACGATCGTCGCGTATCTGCTCAATGGCGAAGACGCGCAAGGCTGCGATCTTTCCGCGCTGAAGTTTTGCCGCAGCGCTTCCGCGGCGCTGCCAGCGGATCATCATCGCGCGTTCGAGGAGCGCTTCGGCATCGGCGTCATCGAAACGATGGGGATGACGGAGACCGCCGCACCAGCATTCAGTAATCCGTATGATCAAGCGATGCGAAGACTCGGCAGCATCGGTTTGCCATCGGGTGGCGAGGCAAAGATCGTCGATCTCGACGGACGCGAGTGCGCGGCCAACGAAACCGGCGAGCTCGTGCTGCGCGGCGGGCAACTGATGAGCGGCTACTACAAGCGTCCCGAGGAGACCCGCAACGCCTTCACCGCCGACGGATGGCTGCGCACCGGCGATCTCGGCTATCGCGACGAAGCAGGCTTCTTCTACATCAACGGACGCGCGAAGGAACTGATCATCAAGGGCGGCGAGAACATCGCGCCGCGCGAGATCGACGAAGCGCTGCTGCGTCATCCCGGCGTGCTCGAAGCGGCGGCGGTCGGCGTGCCCGATCCGGCTTACGGCCAGGACATCGTCGCCTTCATCGTGCCGAGCGGCGGCGCGACGTCGCTCGATGTCGCCGAGTTGCGCGCGCATTGCCTGCGCGAACTCGGCCGCTACAAGACACCGCGCGAATTCCGCTTCACCGACGCATTGCCGCGCGGACCATCGGGCAAGGTGCAGCGCCTGAAGCTCGTGTAAGACCGCGTGATCGAAGGCTCGACCGTTCCACATCAGATGGACACAGGACAGGAGACAGCATGAACAGGCATCGTCAGCGCGTGAAGACGCGCCATATCATTCTCGGCGTGATGTGTTTGATGTACTTCATCTCGTACATCGATAGGGTGAATATCGCCGTGGCGGGACCGTTGATCCGTCAGGAAATGGGCTTGACGTCCGTGCAACTCGGACTCGTTTTCTCGGCGTTTGCGTATCCGTATGCGGTGATGCAGATCGTCGGCGGATGGCTGGCCGACCGTTTCGGGCCGAAGCTCGTGCTAACCGTGCTCTCGCTGATCTGGGGCGCGGCGACGCTCGCGACGGGCTTCGCGGGAAGCATCGGCATGCTCGTGCTGTTGCGGCTCGCGCTCGGGATCGGCGAAGGCGGGGCGTTCCCCACCGCGACGCGCGCCTTCACCTTCTGGATGCCGGTGCACGAACGCGGCTTCGCGCAGGGCATCACGCATAGCTTCGCGCGGCTCGGCGGCGCGGTGACGCCGCCGCTCGTGCTCGCGGTCGTGGCCGCGGCGGGCTGGCGCGAAGCGTTCATCCTGCTGGGTATCGCGAGCCTCGCATGGACGGTGCTCTACTTCTTCGTGTTCAGCAACTCACCCGACGAGAATCGCCGCATCACGCCCGAGGAGACCGCTGAAATCGGCTATCGCGCGGGAGATTGCGCGCGTGCGAGAAAGAACCCGACGCCGTGGCGCAAGCTGATTCATCGCATGTGGCTCGTGACATTCGTCGACTTCTGCTATGGCTGGCTGCTTTGGGTGTATCTGACATGGCTGCCTTCGTATCTGAAGGAAGCGCGCGGCTTCGATCTCAAGCATCTCGCGCTTTTTACAGCGTTGCCGCTGCTCGCGGGCGTGATTGGCGATACGCTCGGCGGCGTGATATCGGACCGCATCTTCAGGATGACCGGCAAGCTGCGGCTCGCACGTTGCAGCATCCTGGTCGTCGGCATGGGCGGTTCGCTCGCCTTCCTTCTGCCGATGGTCAATGCGCCGAGCCCGATCGCGGCCGTGTGGTTCCTGACGGGATCGTTCTTCTTCCTCGAAATCACGAACCCGGTGTTGTGGACCTTGCCGCTGGATATCGCGGGCAAGTATGCGGGCACGGCGGGCGGCATGATGAATACGGGCTTCGGCATCGCGGGGATGACGTCGCCCGTCGTGTTCGGCTACCTGATCCAGACCACGGGCAGCTACGACGTGCCGTTCACGATCTCGGCAGCGCTGCTCGCAGTCGGCGCATTCGCGGCGCTTTTCATCGACACGAGCAAGACGGTCGAAGCCGATGAAGCGCGCGAGGCGCGCAATCGTGAGGAGGTGGGTGTGCCTGCGTTTGCTGGCGGCGCGGGGCAGTGGCACAAGTAGCCGGACGCATTGCCCGGTACGCGTAATAACACGTGCCGGGCGTGGCCGTCGGCCAGCGGACTATATCGGAAATCGAAATATTACGGTTCGGAAAATCCCTTCTGCTATCCTCACGGCCCCGCTATAAATCAAAAAGCATCCGCACGACGCGTGCAGCGGGCGTGTCCGCGCAGAAACATGGGGAAGGTGACTTTGGAAGATGGCATGAGGGATCGGGCGGCATCGCTGTGCGTCGAAGCCCGTGCAGCGTGGGAGCGGGGCGAGCGCGACGGGTCGCTCGACCTATGGCGCGAGGCCATGAACCTCGAACCGCACGAGGTTCATTACGCAATCGAGGCGACGAATTTCCTTGCGAGCGTGCATGAACCTCGGCTCGCTCTGGACGTATGCACGCACTGGATTGCACGAAATCCGGACAACGTGAGCATCCGCTTGCAGCGGGGCATCATCCATGCGAATCACTGCGCGGATCGGGAAAGCGCGATCGAGTGCTTTGCGGAGGCGCTTTTCATCGATCCGGAGAATCACGATGCGCACGCAGCGCTCGCACAGATCTATCTGTTCGGCGCGCAAACCGAGCTGATGCGCTTCCATGCGCGGCAGGCGCTCATTCGAGCGGAAGGCAAGAAGGCGCTGCACCTTAGGAGCCCATTTCTTTCCGACCACGCCGGGGTCGTCGAAGGGGCTCGCGCCATGCTTGCGAGCGACCCGGGCGATGTCGACCTCTGGATCATGCTCGGCCGGGCGCTGTATATGCAGGGCCGGTTCGAGGAGGCGCTTGACGCGTTCCGGCGCGCCGCGGAGATTGCGCCCGCGAGAATGGACGCCACCGGTCCTCTGGGCGAAACGCTCATTCTGCTCGGACGCGATCGCGAGGGCTGGCGCGAACTGGAAATAGTTGCGAACGACGACTACGTGTCGACGCTTTACCCCGGCATTGAGCCGTATCTCGCCAAAAGATGGCGTGGCGAGCCATTGCAGGGCAAGCGCATCCTCGTGGCTTACCATGCGGGCATCGGCGACAATCTGATGCTCGCGCGATACGCGAGGCGGCTCCAGGCGGCGGGCGCGTTCGTTCACTTCGTGTGTCGGCCGGAGTTGTACGAACTGATGCGGAACCTCGCCGGTGCGGACAGTGTCGCGTCTGGCTGGCGAACGGATGAGCTCGCGCACTTCGACTACTGGGCGTTAGACTATCTGCTGCCGACCTATCTCGGCGTGAGCGCGCCCGATTGCGCGGCGGGATACATCGCGGCGCCGCCCGACGCGCGTTCGCGCTGGTCCGCATTCATGCAGCCGTTCGCCGACAAGCTGAAAGTGGGACTGTGCTGGTTCAGCGGGCCGCACAACTTCAGTGGCATCGACCGCTTCGTTCCCGCGCAGGAATTGAGACCGCTGTCCGGGATCGGAGGTATCGAATGGTTCGTTTTGCAGAAGAATTCGACGAACGCCGCGTTGATGCGACAGTCAGGCATCCGGGCGCACGACCTGTCGTCGCAGTGGCGCGATTTCGCCGATACCGCGGGTCTCGTCGAGCATCTCGATCTTGTGATTTCCGTCGATTCCTCGCCGTTGCACCTTGCCGGCGCGCTTGGCAAACCGGCCTGGGCGATTCTGCCTGCTGCCCCGGAGTGGCGCTGGGGTCTGCACGGCGACCGTACGGAATGGTATCCGGAGATGCGGCTTTATCGACAGCAGACGCTGCATGACTGGGCGCCGCTCATCAGCCGGATCGGCGCGGATCTGGGCGAGATGTTGCGTCGCCAGCAGGCTTCGGCTCCGGACGTCGCTTAGCCTGCCTGCGGATGCTGAAGCGCCCCTGTCGTCGCGCGCTCAGATCTTCCCCTCGCGCACGCGCCGCTCGAGCCTGAAAACGCCGGGCGGCGTGAAGTACGTCCCGAAGCGCACGAGGCCCGCGCGCTTCAGATGGCAGGTCATCTCGAAGCTCACTTGCAGACCCGGCTCGGGCGTGTCGACCATGTCGACGTCGATCGCCCGGATGCGCGGTTCATACTTCAGGAGCGTCGTTTCCATCTGCTCCTTGAGCGCCTGCGACGACGCGGGCAACGCCTTGTAGATGTTGGTCAGATCGGGCAAGCCGTAGTCGGGCAGATGCTTGAGCGCACCGGCCCGCGTGTTCAGGATGCGCCGCACGTTCTGCTGCACGCTCAGGACTTCGAGCGTGCGGTCGTCGAAATCCGCGAGCGGCTCGCCGTCGATCTGACCGAGCAGCATTTCATAGAGGGATGGGCCTGGCATGCTCGCTCGCGTCAGACGTTCGCTTGTGCGGCTTCGCTGCGATCCGTGAACTCGATCGTCAGATTGCCTTCTTCCGACTGCGCGAGACGAATTTCCGCGGGCGCCGCGCCGCTCGCCATGCGTTCGAGCAGTTCGCGCGAAACCGTCGGCAGGATGCGCTGATCGAGGAACGCATCGATGCTGCGCGCGCCCGAGTCACGCGACAGGCTCAGTTCGGCCAGCGATGCGATCAGCGAGTCGTCGCAAACGAGCGTGACGTCGTGCTGACGCTTCAGCCGACCGGCGATCTTCGCGATCTTCAGCCGCACGATGTTGCCGAGCGCATTCACGCCGAGCGGACGGTAGACGAGCGTCTGGAAGCGCGCGAGCAGCGCCGGCTGAAAATGCTTCACGAGCGGTTCGTGGATGGCGTCGAGCAGCGCGGCGTGCGCGATGTCGGGCGTGTCGGTCGTCGCATCGTGAATCTGTTCGCTGCCGAGATTCGACGTCATCAGGATCACGCAGTTGCGGAAGTCGATCTCGCGGCCTTCGCCATCGCGCATCGATCCGCGGTCGAACACCTGATAGAACATGTCGAGCACATCGCGGTGCGCCTTCTCGACTTCGTCGAGCAGCACCACGTTATAAGGACGCTGACGCACCGCTTCGGTCAGGATGCCGCCGCGTCCATATCCGACGTAACCCGGCGGCGAGCCTTTCAACTGAGAGACCGTGTGCGCTTCCTGATACTCCGACATGTTGATGGTCGTGAGCGCGGCTTCGCCGCCGAAGAGCACGTCGGCGAGCGCGAGCGCGGTCTCCGTCTTGCCGACGCCCGAGGTGCCCGTCAGCAGGAACACGCCGAGCGGCGCGTGCTCGCTCTTGAGTCCCGCCTTCGCGGTGCGCAGGCTCTGCGCGAGCATGCCGAGCGCGTCGTCCTGCGCGACCACGCGTTTTTGCAACTGATCTTCCAGCGTGAGCAGATTCAGCAGTTCGTCTTCGACGAGATTGCCGACCGGCACGCCGGTCCATTCGGCCACCACGCGCGCGATGGCTTGCCCATCGACATCGGCGAAGATCAGCGGGGTCTTGCCTTGCGCTTCGGCGAGCGCTTTCCTTGCTGCCGCGAACGCTTCCGCGTCGGGCTTCGTCTGGCCGTCGCCGCGTTGTTTCAGCAACGCGTGAACCAGCGAGGTCTCGCGCTCGTAGCGCGCCTGAACCTCGGCCAGTTCGTGATTCGCATGTGAGATCGCAGCGGCGAGCGCGTCGCGGCGCGTGGCTGCATCGTCGATGCCCGCGCGCTCGTCCGCGTCGATGGCCGAGCGTTCGAGTTCCAGCGCCGCCACGGCCGCGCGGGCGCGCTGCAGTTCGGCGGGCGGCGTGTCGAGTCCCATACGCACGCGTGCGGCGGCGGTGTCGATCAGATCGACGGCCTTGTCCGGCAACTGACGCGCCGGGATATAGCGGCGCGAGAGCCTGACCGCCGCGACGATCGCTTCGTCGCGGATATGCACGTCATGATGCTTTGCGTATCGTGTTGCGAGGCCGCGCAGCATGAGACACGCGGCATCGTCGGCCGGCTCTTCGACCTTGACCATCTGAAAGCGCCGTTCGAGCGCCGCGTCGCGCTCGAAATATTCCTTGTATTCCGTCCACGTGGTCGCGGCGATGGTGCGCAGCTCGCCGCGCGCGAGCGCCGGCTTCAGCAGATTGGCCGCGTCCGAGCCGCCCGCCGAATTGCCCGCGCCGATCAATGTATGCGCCTCGTCGATGAAGAGCACGATCGGCGTCGCCGACGCCTTCACTTCATCGATCACGTTCTTCAGGCGCTGCTCGAATTCGCCCTTCACGCCGGCGCCGGCTTGCAACAGCCCGAGATCGAGCGTGAGGATGCGCACATCGCGCAACGGCGACGGCACGCTGCCTTCCGCGACGCGCAGCGCGAAGCCTTCGACCAGCGCCGTCTTGCCGACGCCCGGCTCGCCGACGAGTATCGGGTTGTTCTTGCGGCGGCGCACGAGCACGTCGATCATCTGCTGGATTTCGCGATCGCGGCCGAACACCGGATCGATCTCGCAGCGGCGGGCCTTGTCCGTCAGATCGATCGCGAAGCGTGCGAGGGCTTCGCCTTCGGTCGAGCGCGATGGCGTTGAAGGCACGGATACCGGCGCGTTCGCTTCGGCTGCTGCAACGTCTTCACCCTGGTCTTCCTGCGCGGGCGCGTTCTCGCACGATGCGCGTCCGAGACGCGGCAACAGGCGCTCGATCTGCGCGCCGGACAGCGAGAAGAGCGGCCACGCGTCCTGCGTGCGCATGACATGCGGCGCGGCGATGATTGCGCGCAGCAGATGCGCCGAGCGGATCGTGCCGTCGATATCCTCGCGCGACGCGAAATCCCAGGCGTCCTGCAGCACGCTCGCGAGCTGAATGGAGAGCGATGGCATGCCGCGCAGAGTGCGCGGAAGACGGTCGATGGCGGCGAGCAGCGCGTTCCAGATCGCATCGACATCGATTTCATAGTGACGCAGGATCGCCGGGATATCCCCTTCGTCCGCTTCGATCAGCTTCAACAGCCAGTGCTCGACGGTGATTTCGTCGGCAAGGCGCGTCTGGCACAGGCTCGCGGCCGCTTCGAGCGTGCGGGCGCAGTGCGGGTTGAGCCGGCGAAGCAGATGAGTGGAATCGCGCAGGGTCATGGGAAGTCCGGTGACGAGGAGATTGAAAGAGGGCGTGCGGGGCAAAGAGGAACTGAAAAAGAAAGCCAGCCCGCGGCGCGGACTGGCTTCGACGACTCACGTCGTCATGAGGCGCTTACGCGCGCTCGTTCCACGTGTCCTTGTGGATGATGTTGCCGTCCTTGTACGACCAGGTGATCTGTTCGTAACGCAGTTCGACTTCTTCCAGGTGGTTATGCTTCTCGTACGCCGGATTCTTGATGTCGAGCATCTTCGGACGCACCGCGACGACCTTGACGTTGTCGAGCTGGGTGTTGAAGTACTCCTTCTCCTTGCCCGCGTCGTCGATCTTGTACCACTTGATCTCGACCGACTTCAGCGTCTGGCCGCTCGTCACCGCCTTGTACAGATACGGCGTCGACGCGTCGGTTTCCTTCGTCAGCGTGATCGGCGCGTGGACACGCGTGCCGGTCAGCTTGCCGGTGTTGCCGTCGGTCGGGATATGCACGCCGTGATCGAACGCGACGATCTCGACGCTGCCTTCGCGACCTTGCACGGTGACGGAACCCTTGATGTCGGCGCCGCCGTCATCCTTGAGCCACAGATATGCGGGAATTGCCATTTACTACTCCTCTTTGGTACTGCCAAGCAATGCTCAGAGAAACTTCTGAGCCACAAGATCCCGGAGCCGGGCCCCGGGGATTCAAATCGCGATATCAGTGCGCGCTGTCCGGCGTATCCGGCACCAGCGTGATTTCCACGCGACGGTTTCTGGCGCGGCCTTCGGACGTGCCGTTGCCCGCGATGGGGCGCGTGTCGCCGTAGCCTTGCACGGCGAATTGCGTCGCCGGAATGCCCGTCGCTTCGATCAGCCAGTCGCGCAAGGCCGCCGCGCGCGCATTCGACAGCGTGAGATTGCTCCTCGCATCGCCGGCATTATCGGTGTGGCCTGCAATCAGGATTCGCTTGCCGGGATGCGCCTTGATCATTTCGACAGCTTCGACGAGCGTGCGCGTCGAGCCGGGCTTCAGTTTCGACTTGCCGCTGTCGAAGAGCGACATGCTGTCGAGCGTCACCACGGCGGGCGGGGGCGGCGGCGGCTGATAGCCGGCGATCGCCGTGTTCAGCGCGGGCAGCAGTTGCGCGCCGTGATACAGCCCGAACGACAGCCGCAGCGGCACGCCGGTGCGCGCGTAGCGGTCGAGTTCGTCGCGATCGGCGACGAGCGAGCGCAAGGCGTCGCGCCGTGCGTCGTCGTGATCCGCGGCGATCGATGCGTAGCGATCCAGATTCGCGTGGACGCGATCGAGCAGTTCGGCATTGTGGCGGCCCGAGCCCAGAAACGCGGCGCCAGCGGCCAGCGCGGTCATGCCGACGGCATGCGCGAACGCGGCCATGCGCGGCGACGTCGCGGCCCGGCGCGGCATCGCTTCGATCAGCGGCTGCGGCAGCGGCCACGGCGCGGGTGTCGCATCGACGCTCGCGGGCGCGATGCGCGTGTGGCGCTGCACGTCCTGCTCCCAAGGCTTGCCGGCGTCGCTCGCGGGGCCGCAATCGATCCAGCCCGCACCGAAGAGCGCCCAGGGCGTGGCGGGCTGGCGCGGATCGGTGAGCGTGCCGAAGACCGCGCGCTGCGTCCATCCGACAATCGACGCGAGCGCGGCGGCCTCGACGGCGGCGTAGCGTGCGTCCGGGTCACGGCGAGGATCGCTTTCCGCGCGCCGGATGACGGCTTCGATGCGCTGCGCATCGATCAGCGGTGCACTCGCGGATACGCTGTGCCACTGCGGTCCGAGGTCCGCATTGCGCGGCGCGAGCCGCGTCAGCCGCTGATACACGGCGACGTAACCCGGCACGCGCGCGCCGACGATGCGCGATGCATCGGCGAGCGCTTGACGCGCCACGCGCAGGCGTTGCGCGAGCGCATCTTCATCGGCGTGGAGCGCGGGCGCCACGCTCAGCACGACGCCATCGGGAGGCTGGCCGTCGCGCCATTGGCGCATCGCGAGCGCCACTTCGGGCAGACTTTGCGGGCGATCGACGCGCAGCCAGATTGCGCCATCGCCGATGAACACGAGACGCGCCTCGCTCGCACCGTGGTCGAAGAGCGAAGCGAGCGCATCGCCCGTGACGAGCACGAGCGGCATGCGGGTGCGCAGGCTCAGCGGGATATCGATGGTCGCCGCGCCCAGCGCCTGCAGAATCGGCGCGCTCTGCGTGCGCGCGTGGGACAGGCGCCGCGTGCGCCAGCCGACGAGCGCCGCCGCGACGATCAGAATGCCGATCGTCGAAAGCCAGATCCATTCCTTGCCGAACGGCTGCACGAGCCAGTGCACGGCGAGCGCGAGCAGCGTCGCGAACACGACGATCGTGCGTGCCGGATAACCCAACCTTTGCATGGCGCTCACGGCTTGACCGCGCCCGGGATCAGCGCGGCTAGCTGCGCATCGAGCGCGACATGCCAGATGAGCCATGTGACGAGCGCGATCACGCAGCCGATGCCCGCGATCGCCCACGGCGACATGCGCCGGAACCAGTCCTGAAAGCGCCGGCCCGGCCGGTCGATGACGAACGGGCGCTCGCCTTCCGGACGCAGGCGCGCGATCAGCGCCTCCAGTTCGGCGATGAGCGTCTGCCGGTCGTTCGCGCCGTGAATCGCATAGCGGCCGCGAAATCCGAGACCGAGGATCGCCGCATAGCATTCGAGCAGGTCGATCTGCGGCGAACGTTCGCGCATGCGGGACTCGAGCCGCTCGAACACGTGCTCGCCGGCATCGTGCTGCTTGAATTTCTCCACCTGCAAGGGCTGCGCGGACCAGTTCGACTTGTCGTTTTCCGAGAGATGTTGGAGCGCGGTTTCATCGAGCAGCGCGCATTGCGCTTTCGCGGCGTCATCGCACACGTCTTCCGGATAGCCCCGGTGCTCGAGCGCCGCGCCGAAATCGTCGACCATCGACTTGCAACGGTCGCGCAGGGCTTTGAAGTCCCCTGCGGTGCCGCCCGTCGACAGCGTCGCCACGAAGAGCGCGGTGTCGCGAAGCAGATCGCGGATGCCGGTCACGGAAGCCTGCGCCATGCCCGGCGTTTGTTCGACGAGAGGCGCTCGTGCGCGAGACGAAGTCAGCATGTTCATGAGCGCAGCACCGCGTAGAGTTCGAGCGAGACATCGGGCACGGATGTCGGCAGATAGATCTGGCAGGCTCGGGCGGCGAGCATGCGCGCGTGCGCAGGGCTCGCTGCATCGAGCGCGAAGTACTGATTGTCGAGACGCACGGGTATGGCGGCCGGCACGCGCTGTACGGCCTTCAGTGCGATGCCCGCAAGCGCCGAGTTGACGATGTGATCGACTTCGTCCGGCGCGCCGATCTTGCACAGGTGCGGAATGCGCTCGACGAGTTCGAAGGCGGGCAGCGTCGAGTTGACCGAGAGATACCAGTCGGCGACGCCTTCCGCGATGCGCGTATCGAGAATCTTGCCGGTCCACGTCGTGGCGTTGTCATGCGCGAGATCGATCGGCACGACGCGCGACGGGATGATCGCGTCGAGCAGATTGCGGATCATCGATTCGATTTCGGCGAAGACTTCGTCCGCGCGCACGTGATCGTAGGACGGAATATCCGTGAGCTGGGAGCCGGTGGAGAACGTCATCAGCGCGCTCGCGAGCTCGGCGAGAATCGCGTACAGACGTTCGGGCGGCAGCCCCGGATTCGACGCGAGGAAGCGCAGCTTCGGCCATGCCGCGTGAATGCAGTGCAGGAGCCAGAACAACTGCACGTCGGCGACGCCGTACTCGGCCACCTGTTCGATACGCTCGCTGCGCCGTGCGCCCAGCGCGAGGCTCTTGGCAAGCAGGATGTCCGCCATTCGGCTGACGCGCTCCATATGCAACGCATGCGCGCCGAGCGACAGACAAGGCGGCACGTAGCGGCGCTCGAGCTGGAACTGTCCGCTCGTCGAACGCGTGAGGCGCGCGATGGCGCAGACGGTGTCGTCGGCATGCGGCTCGAAGTCGAAGAGCAGGCGAACGGCGTGACGCTCCGCGGCGATTTCGACTTCGTCGGTGCCGTTCTGATCGACGACCTTGACGAACTCGCGATACGAGCGGCGCGGCCGCGTGAGCGTCGACTCGTCCATGCGGCAGTTGTTGCCGTTGGCGTCGGGCAAGGCGAGGGCGGCGAGCACCGTGACGCTCTGCCGCTCCGCGCTCACGCCTTGAGTCAGATCGCGCGCGGGCGGCAGCGCCTGCGCGACCGATGTGTCGATGGGCGTGCCGTCAGGAAAGCGCAGCTTCAGCCGCGAGAGCTTGAAACGGCCGGCGGAGAGTGCGTCTTCGTCGACTTCGACGTCGAGCGTTCCCCACGGTTGCGCGAGCGCGGCCGTGGTGAACTGGCGCAGCGCGAACTCCGTCCACCGTTCCTGTTGCTGGAAATGCTGCTGCGTGAGAATCAGGCCTTCGTGCCAGAGCGGTTTGTCGATCCGCATGAATATGTTTGGTTATGCTTATTCGTTGGTGTTGGGGCGAGATTCTTTAGTCAACGATGGAATTCGTATACGTGATAAATAGTTAAGCATACGAAGTATGATGCTGCGACGAAATTTGATTGATGACAAACACTTGTCTGCGCGAAAGCACGGAATCGGCGACGCCCTGATACCGAGGTGGGTGCGGTTGCGAATCGTCAATTAATGTGCGAACGCACTTCTCCCTCATGCGGCTGCCTGGTCGGTACGCCGTCACCGCCACCGCTGCAAGTCCATGTTTATTAATGCTCTTCCACGAATCCACGGGATTTATGCCATTTATTTAGGCAAGCTGATGGATGCTTTAAGATTGGACCGAAACCTGTTCTAATACGGCCCTAATGACCAGCGGAGTAGAAGGGGTCTGGTGGGATGAGGTCAAGACCAAAGTGTCGGGGTTTCCGTCGCCCGGCGTTTTTCATATTCATCCGGTTGGGTTGGTGGGGAATTTCGCAGAGGCAAGTGGTTGCGCATGCGGATGCTGTTATGTCGAAAAATTTAACATTGTTAAATGGGTTGGCCAGAAGATTCACTTTGGCCCCGAGTTTAAGGGCAGCATTGCCTTGGAGCGATCGCCATCGCTTGATCGGCTCTTTTCGACTAACCAAATTTCGGAGAGTGAGCGCCGAATACTTGTTGCGATGTCACCCAACGAAGGAAACATGGACGCCGTGCAGGCATGGGATAGTGAGATATTTACGGCTGGCGCGTGTCAGAAAACTGTTAATCTCAGCGGTGATGGGGAGTTCACAAGGCAAGTCGCTGAGTTCAAAGTTGAAAATGAAGCGGCATATCAGCGCTTGTTTGAAGCGTGTGGGTGGAGCGTCACCACCAATGCGGGCCCGACAAGTTCCTCAACCATGTACTACAGAGACCTCGAACTCACGCGCGGGAGAGATTTTACCGGTCCAGAGCTATATGACCTCATGCGAGTTGGTTGTACAGAGGAGACTCGGGGAAAAAAGGTTAGACACAGGCCTCTTGCTTCAATAGCAAACGCAGTTGTAAGCCCTGAATTTCAGGATAAACAGGTTCGGGATTTCGTTGCTCGACTGCGGCTCGTCGTCGGTATGATCCCGAGAGGCTACTCCTTTCGAGTTAGGGACTACTTTCAAACCGATCTTGGCCGCGCGGCAGCGCTTGATCAACACGTTAATCGCCCGAACAATGTGCGTCCCGATATCGGAGCGGCTTTAGACACATTCTTTAGAGCGCATCCGAGTGTCGATCGGGATCCGTCTAGATGGGGGGAGGCTCGCGCGGCATATGAGTCGGAGATTCTTTCACATTACTCCCAGGTAAGACGGATGAATCAGGGTGCAGCACGCTTTTCAGCGTTGAGAGGGAGGCTGGCATGACAAGCAGGAACGTTCGCTTAATATTTTTACAAACCGCGATTTCACTTGTCAGTCTCTACTTGACAGGTGCGGTCGCTTCGTCATCGCCTACTTCGGTTAATACCCTACCTGGAGGTGCTGTCATCGAATTTCAGGGTAAATTGTCCGGGCTGAAAAAGAGAAAATTCGGAGACGGCTGGGCCAGTGCATCGTTGAAGACCAGTACCGGGAAGCGAATTCCGCTCTTTCCCGAAGAGCAGCTCAACCAGATGGGCGGGATGCTTTTTGAAGATTTCTATTCAACGCAGGTGTCTCCAAGTGGAAATTATGTGATTCTGTCAGTTGTGAGGCAGGGCACACTGGAGACAAAAGGCGAAGCGCCGAGGGTCGAGGGAAGAGAATATTGTCCGGTAATAAAAACAGCCACCGGATGTATCGTTTCGATGCCGACCGGAGAGGTGTGTGGCGGTGCCTGGGCTTCGCACGGTGACAATTGGTTGATTGGAGAAACCGATCGGACGGCTGAGATGCTAAAGAGAACCACCGCGAGCGCAGAATCGCTCTGGAACGATTTCAGCAGATCCGACAAACGGGTTGGCATACGCGAATTCATTTCGCAGGATTTTGGGATATCCAATCTCCTCGCTTGCGATTCGCCCAGCCCTCGCAACGGAGACAATTACTTGAGCATTGTCCGCCAACTGAGGAAGGAAGGTGCTGTCGATGACGCTCTCTACATCGAAACACGACTTCCCCTCTCAAAAAATGCATCTTCGATGAGAGTCAGTGTTTCGAAAGCTTGGTTGTATGATACGCCTGACCTCGGCGCGCGTACAAAAGCCTATCTGGTACTGGGTGACGTCGTGTCTTTGCAGGACGAAAAACAGAGCGGCTGGGTGTTGATTGAATATCATCGATCAGGTGGCCGGCCTATAGTTAAATGGATTCTTGAATCCGACTTGGTTGCCGACTGAATAGTCAGTCGTGGTTAAATAATTAAAAGTCCATAAGAAGTGCCATGAAAATAAAGATGCTTGTCGCTAGTACGACTATCGCTGCAATAATGACACCGCAGGCGCGCGCCGATGGAGTATGTGGCGATTCTGGCTCGGTGATTTTTGATTGTCAGCTTCCAAGCTCGACAGTTGTATTGTGTCTATCGAGTCAGACTGGCGCCGTTACGTATCGAGCGAGCTCGTCGGGAAAGACGGACATGTTTATTGCTAGTCGGGATCAGAAAGACGCACGATTCTTATTCTCCAGTGCACCGGATATAGGTGGAGGTGAGGCTCACATAAGATTTTCGAACGGGAAATATACCTATATTATTTATGATCGAACTGTTAGGACGGTCGACGGTGCGGACTCAAGTGCGGGGGTGGCGGTCTATCGGAAAACGAAGAAAATCGCAAACTTGATTTGTGAGAATGATGCGTCGATACGTCAATTAGCCTATTCGAAACTGCCCAGGGAAAGTTTCAAATCAATTTCTCCAATGCAGTAGTCTTTACAGCGATTTTTCGCCAGCGAGCAGCGGCAACGCTTCGGACCCCGCACCATCAACATGAAAAACCTAATCTACGAAGGCGACGCCACCAGCCACGGCGGCACTGTCCTGACCGGCTCGCATCGAATCACAGTGAAAGGACGACGAGCCGCGCGCATCGGCGACACGGTTTCGTGCCCGCTCCACGGCGATAACCTGATCATCGAAGGCAGTCAGCGCATCAAAGACGGCACGACACCCCTCGCGCGCGACGGAGATCACACCGAGTGTGGCGCCTATCTCATCGCCTCATCAAGCGGCGCCTCGGTCCGTTAAGTCGATGCCGATTGATTTTGAGCGTGTTCCACCGAGGGTGGAAGTTCCGTCGGTTCGGCAACCGTCCGCCGTTGTTTGGATTCCGTTGCTGTGCCTGGCCGTTTTTATCGGCGCGACGGTCACTGTACTTCTCTGGAAAGAGCGAGAGCCGACGAATAGCGCGTGGTTCTGGCTATGCGCGGTGGGCTATCCCGTACTTGGTTGGAGCTTTCTGTTCATCTCGAGCCTGGCTCATGGGCACACAGTCCATAGATCCGCGCTCGCTCAGAACGAAGTTAGCGAACAGGCGGAGCAGGCGTGTCACGTCGCGGCCAGCCGGCCTTTAGCCATTTGCGGATACGGATGGCGTTTTTCCTCGGACGACGAAGAGAACAGTCTCCAAAGCATCCTAAATGGAAAGGTTCGATCGGAGCTACGCCCGAGCGCGGCGTTTCCCGGCAAGGACGTGCATGCTCGATGGATCGAACTGCCAGGCGAGCCGTTTTACCCAGGCAATGAGCTTGGCGAATACACTCGTCAGCTCGCCGTGTGCGATTGGCTGATTGCGCGGCTTCTGGATGACGTTTCGGGATCGCTGACGAACTTGCCCACCCAGCATTTCCTGCACGTGCATCTCAGCCTGCACTCTCGAATCAACCCGGAGCCGGTCGTCGAGCAGTTGCGCCGCGCTCTGAAGGCGCGGCGCGTGCCTTCTCTTTTGCGAATTGAATTTGAAGAGAGGCTATCGATCTTCGCGACGGACGACTGGCTTGATCGCGAGGATGCGAAGACGTCTCATCTGGTCATCGCAATACAACTTCGCGATGCCATCAGCGAAATGCTCGACGACGCGGCAGCCGAAGTGGGCACGGCGCTGCTGCTCAGCGATCCTCGTTCTAAAGGCGTGAATGCTGGTGCGCTGCGTTTGCACCGTCCAGCCAGCGGCAAAGTGCAAAAGGTGATCGAGCAAAGTACGCGTTGGGGCAAAGCGGAGTCGAATAATTTGGATACCGTATGGATTCAAGGTTCGCCAACTGATGATCTTGGTCGCGTGCGCGGTGCAGCAAATCTTGATGAGACGATTCCGTGGCAGCAAATCGAGGCGTCGGTCGGAGACTGCTCGGACGCCGGCGCCTGGCTTGCCGTGGCGCTCGCGACTGCGAACGCCGATTCGACCTCGAGCCCTCAATTGGTTTTGAACGTACAAGGCGATGAATTGACCGCGTTGGTATGCAGGAAAGAAACGTGAAGGCAGAGAAAGAAAATCAAAAAAAGGAAGCATCCGTTGGACTGTTCATCGGCATTGCAATTTTTATCATCTATCTGGCTCTTGCTCTCAGCCTGGCCGTGAAGGGGGAGAGCATCGGCCTGTCGGGGAACCGTCTGATCATCGCTGAACTCTCGTTGCTGTCGGTGTTTCTGGTCCTTCTCCTCCTGACCAAGCTTCTGGAGGGGGCGGTGCTGTGGGTCGCTTCTCTGAACGCAATGCGCTGGTTTCGCCGGTACGACGAAATCAAGCAGGCTCGGTCGAGCGCCCTAGACGGCGGTATGGACAACGACGAACGCCTCAAACGCAAGGAATCACTGCGCAATGCGTTGCGCGACCGATATGGTTTGCGCTGGAAACATCGCGTCCGCTGGATTCTATTGAGCGGGGAAGGATCGTTGGTGGAAGGCGTAGCGCCCGGGCTTACTGCTGCTGGCTGGCAGTTCGTGAACGACGCGCTGTTGATAAACGGAAGCCAAAGCGACGGGGAACCCGATGCAGCTTGGCTCACTGACGTTCGCAAGCTTCGTCGCCGTCGTCCGATCGATGCGATCGTTGCGCTCACGCGCGCCGAGGATTCATCGAATAAGCCGTTCGATGCCGAACTCTTGGCACAACGGATTGCACGACATGCGCGCCTCCTGCGCTGGGCTGCGCCGGCGTATCTGTTGAACGTCAAGGCGTGCACCGGCAACCTGTTCAAACACGACGAGAGTGTCGGGTATCTCTGGTCTGGACCATGCGCGGACAAGGAATACATCGATAGCTCGCTCGCGCGTCTGGCAGGCGACTTATCTGATGTCGGTGTCGCGCGTCTTTCCCTCGATCCCTATGACCGAGTCGCGGCGGAACTATCTCAACAAATAGCGCAATTGCGCGGAACTCTCGTCGACTTAGTCGTGAGGGTGGGAAGCTCGCGGATATGGCGCACTGCCGTTCATGGTCTGCTGTTTGCGCCAATTCCCCACGAGCCGGAAACGGACGCTCAGGCAGACGAGCAGGTGGATTCGACTTTGCCAAGCACGGGCGTGTCCCGCGACGGGCTTTGGCAGTCCATCGCCACCCACAGTCGCAAGGTGCACGGCCGTCGCGTGGGCATTTCGTTCTCGACGACCGCGGCTTGGGCGACAACCGCCGCGGTCGCGCTGTGGACCGTCAGCACGCTGATCGCCGGTATCTCAAACCGTGCGACGCTACAAGAAGCCGCCACGACTTTGACAAGACTCGAAGCGACACGGGATCCAAGCCAGGCTCTCATCGCGCTCGACAACCTCGACAAACAGCTCGACACACTCGAAACCCACCGCGCCGAAGGCGCCCCCTGGCTAACCCGCTTCGGCCTGAACCACGACGCCGCATTACTGGACGCTCTCCGGCCCGCCTACCAGAGCGCCGCCTCCCGAGTGCTGATCGCGCCGATCCAAACCAGGCTCGAAGCCCGCCTGACCCAGCTCGCCTCCCTCTCCGATGCCGAAATCGCGAGCGGCGGCAACACGCAAGTGCAGGCGGCGTACGACACGCTCAAGACCTACCTGATGCTCGCTCATCCCGAGCATGCCGACTCTTCATTCCTGACCACGCAACTGTTGGCGACGAACGCACCGACGCGTGCGCAAAACGCTTCGGTCACGCAAGGCACATGGGAAGACCTGCGCCAACATGCGATCGCCTTCTACGCGAGCCATCTGAAACGTGACGCGGCGCCGGCCATCACGGCCGACGCGAGTCTGGTCGCGTCCACGCGCCAGACGATCATCGGCGTGCGCGGCATCCAGAATTCGACCGATGCGATCTACCAGCAGATCATCGAAGAAGCAAAGCCGAAGTACCCGCCGATCACACTTGCCACGCTGCTGGGCGACCACCCGAGCCGCGGCCTCTTCAACACGTCCGCGACGATCCCCGGCGTCTTCACCCGCGCCGCGTGGGACGAGCGCATCCCGAAGGCGATCGACGAAGCCAGCGAACAGCACGCCATCGCCGGCGACTGGGTGCTATCGGACGCGAAGCAAATCGACACCGCGCCCTCGACCCTGAAAGCCGAACTCCGTCAACGCTACTTCGACGATTACGCGCGCGCCTGGGCGCAGTTCCTGAACAGCATCCGCTGGCAGAACGCAGCGTCGCTGTCGGGCACGGTCGATCAACTCACGCTGCTGGGCGACCCGCAACGTTCGCCGCTCGTCGCGCTGATGAACGCAATCGTCTATCACGCAAACGCGGGCGCGTCGACGCAATCGCTATCGGACAACCTGATTTCGAAAGCGCAGCAACTCGTCGGCGCGGACGAGAAAGACCCGTCGAAACGCGCAGAGCCGCAACGTTCGCAGCTTGCGACAGCCTTCGCACCGATCCTGCGCCTGACCGGCAGCGATGTGCCCAATAATCCGAAAGCCCAACAACAGCAAACAGGCGACCTGAGTCTGCCGCGCTATCTCGAGCGCGTCACCGCCATGCGCCTCAAAACGCAGCAGATGATGTCGAGCGCCGACCCCGACGCGATGTCGCGCATCGCCGCGCAAGCGATGCTGCAAGGCAAGACCTCCGATCTCGCCGACAGCCGCGACTACGCCAGCCGTCTCGCCGCGAGCCTCGG
Organism: Caballeronia arvi; assembly: GCF_001544695.2. Lineage (GTDB taxonomy): Bacteria > Pseudomonadota > Gammaproteobacteria > Burkholderiales > Burkholderiaceae > Caballeronia > Caballeronia arvi. The sequence continues at coordinate 21,452 of NZ_FCOM02000008.1, read as the reverse complement.
CGAGCAATGGTCCGGTTTCGGCAAGCTCTTCGAAGCGCCGCTCGACCAGACGTGGCACGTCGTCGTGCAACCGGCGTCCGCGAGCCTGAACGAAATCTGGCGCACGTCGATCCTCGCGGACTGGAACCGCAATTTCGGCGCGCGCTATCCGTTCGCGGATTCGGACAACGACGCCTCGCTGCCCGACATGGCGCGCTTCATGCGCCTCGACAACGGCGTCATCACGCAATTCGTGTCGACGCAGCTTGCAGGCGTCATCGAGCGTCAGGGCGATCACTGGGTCGCGGCTCAAGGCGCAAATCAAGGCACGCTCGCGCTCGATCCCGCGTTCCTCGCTGCATTGAACACGCTCACGCGCGCATCGACGGTCATGTTCCCCAACGGCGATGCACGCATCCGTTTCGAACTGCGCGGCGTGCCGACGCCGGGCGTCACCGACATGACCTTCGTGCTCGCCGGACGCGAGTTCCGGTACTTCAATCAGAAAGAGGAATGGAGTCCGTTCGAATGGCCGGGCCAGGCGCTGGAAAACGTCACGCATGTCGAATGGCAAACGGCGCAGGGCGGTTTGCGTTCGGCGCTCGATGAACCGGGCCGCTTCGGGCTGATCCGTCTGCTCGAACGCGCGAAAGTCACGCAACAGGACGGCGCGCGCTATCTGCTTTCATGGACGCCCGATCAGAGTCAGGCGTTGCCGCTCGCCGTGCAGTTGCGCGCCGATGCAGGCGCAGGTCCGCTCGACGTCCTCGCGCTTCGTCACTTCACGTTGCCCTCGCGCATCTTCGTGACCAATCCGGCGAAGGAAGCGCAGAAGCAGACCATCGCGACGCCGCCGCCGTTGCCGCCGGGCGCGCTGACCGCCGCGGCGCGAGTAGGCGTGCCGTTGCCACAGATCAAAACAGTGGAGGCACGATGATGCTCGCAGGATTGTTGAAGGCGCTGTTCCCATCGCGCGATGCCGAACAGATGGCGCGTACGCGCCTCGAAACATGGGATGCATGGCTTGCGCCGTTATCGGGCGATGACGGCGTGGGCCGCGATCCCGGCTACGAAGACGCATTCTTCGAGGCGAAGGACGAAGCAAGCAAGCTGTCCGATATCGACGATGCGCTGATTATCCGCGCATGCGAACAGTTGACGAAGGACACGGGCAAGGATTTGCGCGTCGCCGGCTACTACGCCTACGCGCGTCTGCGGCAGGACGGTCCCGCCGGTTTCGCGGACGGCCTCGAGCTGATTGCCGCATTCGTCGACCGGTTCGGCGAAGCGCTGCATCCCGCGCGCGCCGAAGCAAAACGCGGCGCGCTCGAGATGCTCGCGACGACGCGCATGCTCGATCTGCTCGACAGCCGCGGCGCGTTTGCGCCGGCCGATCTCGAACGCGCCATCGCCGCGCTCGATGTGATCGTCGGACGCGCGGGTACGTGGGCCGAAGCGGCGCGGCCGAATCTGCGCACGCTCATCGCGCGTTTCGAGCGCAATGACGACGCGGTGCCCAGCGCGGAGCCGAGCGCATCGGCACCGATCGCGGCCAGCGCCGCGCTCGCCTCCGCAGGCCCGATCGCTTCGACGCGCGATCTGCTCGATCAGTCCCGCACGATGGCCGCGTGGCTGCGCAATCAGGACAACGGCTATCTGCCGTCGGTGCGCCTCGTGCGCAGCATTCGCTGGGACACGCTGCACGAAGTCCCGCCCGCCGATGCAAGCGCGCGCACGCGCCTCGTCGCGCCGCGCGCGGAACTGCGTCAGCAGTTCAAGCGGCTCGTTCTGCAGAAGCAATGGCACGAGCTGCTCGAACGCGTGGAAGGTGCGTACATGGAAGGCGTCAACCATCTGTGGTTCGATCTGCAATATTTTCAGCATGTCGCGCTCGATAACGTGGGCGCGCCCTATGATGCGTGGCGCGATGTGCTGCGCGCCGACTTCGCGCTCTTTCTCGAACGTCTGCCCGGCATCGAACGGCTCGCTTTCAACGACGGTACGCCGTTCGCCGACGACACCACGCTCGAATGGATCGCGCGCCATGCGGTCGTGCGTGATCTCGAAGCAGGCGAAAGCGTGGCGGCGCTGCCGGTTTCCGCCGATCACGACGACGGCGCGACAGGCGACTGGCCCGAGATCGAAGCGCAGGCACGCGATCTTTTCGCGCGCGACGGCCTCGAAGCCGCGTTCGCGTGGCTCGACGCGCTGCCGGGCATGAAGACGGAGCGGCATCGCTATTTGCAGCGGCTTGTGATGGCGCGCGTCGCCGAGCATGCAGGCCGCGCCGACGCCGCGCTCGCGCTGCTCGTCGAGCTCGATATTGCAGGCAAAGACTTGCCGCTCATACGCTGGGAACCGGCCTTGATGTTCGAGGTGAAGCAACAACTGCTGCGTGCGCTCAAGGCGATGAGCAGCCGCAAGGACGCGGACAAGCCTGCGCTCGCGACTCGCATCGCCGAGCTGCGCGGCGAGTTGACGGTGCTCGATCCGGCACGCGCGCTCGCGCTGGCATAAGCGTGATCGACGAAGGGAAATGATGAACATGAACACCGATCTGGATAACGAAATAAACAGCAACGACGATCCCGTCCTGCGCTACTACGAAGCCGAAATGCGCTATCTGCGCGAGGCCGGCCGCGAGTTCGCGCGCGCGCATCCGGACCGGGCGCGAATGCTCAATCTCGATCGTGTCGGCGACCGCGATCCCTATGTCGAACGCTTGTACGAAGGCTTCGCGTTCCTGACCGGACGTCTTCAGCAAAAGCTCGACGACGAATTGCCGGAGCTGACCGAAGGCCTCGTCAGTCTTTTGTGGCCTCATTACCTGCGCATGATTCCGTCGCTTTCGGTGGTCCAACTGACGCCGCTCGCGGAGAAAATGCAGAGCACCGTGCTCGTGCCCGCGGGAGTCGCGGTGCGCTCGGCGCCGATCGCCGCGCCGAAGGAAGGCGGCGAAGGCGCGGCGCCGAACACGGTCCAGTGCCTGTATCGCACGACGCAGGCGGTTACCTTGCAGCCGCTGCATATCACGCGCGCGGGACCGACTGTGCGGCACGACGGCCGCTCGGTGATTCGCATCGCATTCGATCTCGATCATTCGACGCGTCGCGAGGAGACGGACCTGTCGCGCATTCGCCTGCATCTGAACGCGGAGCCGCCGACCGCGTTCGCGATGCACCTCGCGCTCACGCGTCATGTCGATTCGGTCGAATGGCGCGTGCCCGAAGTGCGCGACGGCGAAGCACGCCCGCTCGATGGCGTGACGATCGAGCCCGCGGGTTTTTCGGCGGAAGAGCGTTTGTGGCCGAAGGCGGACGCCGCGTTCTCGGGCTATCAGTTGCTGCTCGAAATACTTCACGTTCCGCGAGAAATTTCTGTTCGTCGATATTTGCGGCTTCGACATCGCGAAGCTGCCGGTCGGGTCGACGCACTTCGAACTGGAACTCGTGCTGAAGCACGCGTATCCATCGGACCAGCGCTTCAGCAAGGACAACGTGCGGCTCTTCTGCGCGCCGGTCATCAACCTGTTCGCGCTCGATGCAGAACCGATCCTGATCGATCATCACGAGACCGAGTATCGCGTCGTGCCCGCGGGGCATCAGGGCGAACATGTCGAAACCTATTCCGTCGATGCCGTCGAATCGTTCGATCACGTCACGGCCGAGCGCTACGAGTACGTGCCATTCGCGACGTTCCGGCATCGCGGCGGGATGCTGCGGCATGAATCGCCCGAGCGCTATTTCCATACGCGGGTGCGTCCCGGCATGGACGGGCTGCACGAGACGTGGCTCATCCTCGGCGGCCACGCATGGGAATCGATGACCGATCTGCCCGAAGAAAGCGTGTCGTTGCGCGTGACCGGCACGAACGGCATGCTGCCGCGCAAAGGTCTGCGCGAGGCACGTCTCGACGAACTCGCCGAAAGCACGCCGAACGTCGCGGGCGTGCGAAATCTCATCGCGCCGACCTTGCCGCTCTATCCGCCGACGGGCGACCGCTTTCAATGGCGCGTGCTCTCGCATCTCGCACCGAACTTCCTCTCGCTCATGAACGCGGAAGTGCTGCGCGGCGCGCTCGCCCTCTACGACTGGACCAACGACGAACTGAACCGCCGGCGTCTCTCGGGCATCCTGCATGTGTCGCAGGAACTGCTGGAGGAAGTGGCGGGCGGCGCGGTGGACCGGGGCGTGCTGATCGAAATCACGCTCGACGCGCACGCGTTCTCCGGCGATGGCGACGTCATGTTGTTCGGTGAGCTGCTGCATCGCTTCTTCGAACTCTATGCGGAGATCAACCTGTTTACGAAGCTCGTCATCGTCACGCTGCCCGCGCAGGCGCGCATCGAATGGCCGCGTTCCAAGACGCAACGCTCGCCGCTATGAACGCAAACTCTCTTCGCGATATCGAGCAGCGGCTCGAACCCTTCGTGGCGAAGTTGCTCACGCGTGCGCCGCGCATGAACTTCATGCAGTTGTGCCGTCTGTTCGAGGCGCGCGCGCCGGAGCGCCCAGGCATCGGCACGCGCGATACGCCCGAACACGAACCGGTGCGCTTCCGTCCGCGCCCGCGCATGGGCTTTCCTGCTGGCGAAATCGCCGCGGCGGAGCTCGACGATCACGACGACGACTACGGCACGCCGCCGCCGCCGACTGTGCGCACGACCTTCATGGGCCTGTACGGTGTCGATGCGGTGATGCCGACGCATTACCTCGACGACATCGTGATGCGCGAGGAAGGGCACGAAGCCGTCGAAGCGTTCCTCGATCAGTTCAATCATCGCTTCGTGACGCTGCTGTATCGCGTGTGGAAGAAGTATCGCTATCCGGAGACGTTCCGCCACGGCGCCGCCGATGCGCATTCGCGCAGCCTGCTGTGCCTCGCCGGTTTCGGCTGGGGCAACAAGCCGGCGCGCGCGGGCCTGCCGGATGCGCGCACGCTCGCGTTGCTCGGTCTCATGGTTCAGCGCACGCGCACGCCCGAAGGGCTTGCCGGTGTCGTCGCGCTGGGTGCGCCGGGCGTGGACGTGAGCGTCGACGAATTCTGGCCGGTTGCGAAGCGCACGGGGCAGGGACGTCCGCTCACCTCGAAAGCGGCGGATGCCCATGCGAGCGCAGAGGGCAAACGCAATGGACTCGGCGGCGGCTATGTGCTCGGCAAGCGATTGCGTTACCGCAGCCGCGCGGTGCGCGTGACGCTGCGGCCGCACGACGCGCAGCAGGCGCACGATCTCTTGCCCGGCGCATGGCTGCATCGCGATCTGATGGCGCTCGTGAAGCTCTATATCGGCACGAAGGCGGATGTGCATCTGCGCGTGCGCATGTCGTCGCGCTTCGCACCGGCTCCGGCCGTCGCGGCGGCGCGCGAAGCCCGTGCGCCGCGTCTCGGATGGACCGTCGTGCTGCCATCGGCGGAAGAACGCGACATCGACATTTCTCTCGGCGTGTGCGAAGCGTTTCCGGCGCCCGAGCCGAATCCGTACCTCAACTCATCGGTTGCGCCGCGGGCGTGATCATCGAGAGACAACATGTTCAAACGCAATCTCGCAGCGAGCGCCGCAATCGCGCTGCTGCTCACCGGATGCGGCGCGTGGCAGGCCGTGTCGGACTCGTCGGTCGCGGCTTACGATGCCGTGTTTCACAGACGCGTCAAGGTGCTCGACATCGATCTGACCGCGCGCGCGGCGCTGAATCAGGACGGCGCGGGCCGTTCGACATCGGTCGCGGTGCGCGTCTATCAGTTGAAGGACCGCAAGCTGTTCGATGCCGCGTCCTATGACGACCTCATCAAAAACGATGCCACGGTGCTCGCGCAGGATCTGCAGGCCAATATGGCGACTGTGGTGAATCCTGGCGCATCGGCGAGCCTGAGCCAGCCTATGCAGAAGGAAACGGAATTCGTGGCGATCGCGGCGTTCTATCGCGATCCGGGCAAGGATGGCGCGTGGAAGCAGGTCATCGCCGCGAAGAAGCTTTCCGCCGACGACCCGCTGAAGCTCACACTCGCCGACCGCACCTTGACGCCCGACGACGACGACAGCAAAGCCAAGAAATCGAAGTGATGCAAACGGGCCGGCGGCGCGCACCGCCGGCCCCGGACAAAACGCTCAGGCCTCCAGCGCCTCCAGCACCTTCCCCTTCGTCTCGATGCCCATGAAATGCACCGCCACCGCCGCCACGACCGGCACCACGGCGAGTGCATAGAACGCGATGTTCATATTCCCGCCCATCAGCGTCTTGCCGACGAGCGCCGGCGCGAAGATCGCCGCGATCTTGAGCCATGCGCCGCCGAGGCCGCATCCGAACGCGCGGATGCTCGTCGGATACAGTTCGGGCGTATAGACATAAGCGGTGATGAAGCCGCACGCCATGAAGCCGAGCGCCAGCGCGCAGAACGTCGCGACCACATACACCGACTGCGTGACGAACACGCCTGCGCAAACGAGCGATATCGCGCACAGCACGAACGACCAGTTGATGACCGGCTTGCGCCCGACCTTGTCGACGATCAGCGCGCACGTCACCGAGCCGATCACGCCGAGCACGGACGCCGCCACCGCGAGATTCAGCGCGAGCTGCAACGGCGCGTGATACACGGTCTTGTAGATCGTCGGCAGCCACGTCGAGAGACCGTATTGCAGCACGCCGCACGTCATCCACAAGAGCGCGACGGCGATCGTGCGCTTCAGATACGCCGGCCCGATCAGATCGAGGCGGCGGCGCTGCGGATGGCGGCTCGCCATCGCTTCGAAGTCTGCGAGGTTGCCGAGCGGCGGCAGCGGTCCTTTCACGGTCGCTTCGAACGCGGAAAGGGCATCGCCTGCTTCACGCATGCGGCCGCGCTCGCCGAGCCAGCGCGGCGATTCCGGCACGAGCGTCTTCAACAGGAAGAACAGCACGAGCGGCACGCCGCCGATGAAGTACATCGTTTCCCAGCCGAAGCGCGGCACGATCCACGCGCCGAGCGCATTCGACGCGAGCAGGCCGATCGGAAACACGACCTCGTACATCAGCACGAACCGGCCGCGTCCATGCGCCCGCGTGATCTCGTTGATGTAGGTCGCCGCGACGGGCAACTCGCCGCCGAGCCCGAGCCCCTGCACGATACGCAACGCGACGAACACTGCGAACGAAGGCGCGAAGCCGCACGCGATGCTCGTGAGCCCGATGATGCCCGAGCTCCACGCGATCGAACGCACGCGTCCATAGCGTTCCGCGAGCGACGGAAAGAGGAACGCACCGATCAGTTGTCCGATCGATCCCGACGCGATCAGAAAGCCGACCTGTCCAGGCGTCAATCCCCACTTCTGGATCAAGAGCGGCAAGGTCGCTGCGATGACGATGACATCGAAGCCATCGAAGAACGTCGCTGCGCCGATCAGAATGCGCGCGCGCACCTGCATTGCATTGGCGGGCAGTCTTTCGATGCGCGCGATGATGGATCCCTTCGTGACCGCGTGAGCGGCAGCGGCCGCGTCGGCGATCGGTGTGGCGGTGCCGCCGTGGTCGACGACCGTATTGCTCATGCTCCTCATGCCTGCTCCCGTCTGTATGTTTATGCGAGTGCTTTCGCTGTGTCGGTGAGCGCCGCGATATCGACCGCGTGCCCTTTGCTCATCCACTTTTTCGCGACCTTCAGATCGCGCGTCGAATTGATCGCGATGACGCCGCGCAGTGCATCGCCGTCGAAGAAGAACAACGACGCGCGACGTGCCGCGAGATCGCCGCGCACGACGGGCGTCGAACCCGCCGGAATGTCGCCGAGAATCTGCAGATTCACGTCGTACTGATCCGACCAGAACCACGGAATTTCCGCATACGGCTCGCGCACGCCGAGCACCGCGCGCGCCGTCGCGATGGCCTGGTTCTGCGCGTTGGCCCACGATTCGAGCCGCACGCGGCGCTTCAGCCACGCGTTCGGATGATTGGCGACATCGCCGCACGCGAACACATGCGCGTCGTTCGTTGCGCCGAATTCATCGACGACGATGCCGTCGTTCACGTCGATGCCCGCGCTTTCGGCAATCGCCGTATGCGGCGTCAGGCCGATGCCCGCGACGGCGAAATCCGCATCGAGCGACGTGCCATCGGCGAGTTGCGCGCGCACGCCGTTGCCAGCGTCTTCCAGCGATACGAGCGATGCGTTGAGACGCACATCGACACCGTTATCGCGATGCAGCTTCAGCAGGAAGTCCGACACGCTTTCCGGCACCGAACGGCCGCACAGCCGCGGCGCGCCTTCGATCACGGTGACATCGACGCCGAGCTTTCTCGCGGTCGCCGCGACTTCGAGGCCGATCCATCCGCCGCCGATCACGAGCAATCGCTTGCTGTGGCTTTCACGCAGACGCTTGCCGATATGAACCGCATCGTCGAGCGTGCGCAGATACGCGAGATGCGAGGTCTTCACGAGCGTGTCCGGCAGACGGCGCGCCGCGCCGCCCGTCGCGATCACGAGACGGTCGTAATGCACTTCGCGTCCGCTCGCGGTGCGCACGATGCGCGCTTCGCGATCGATCGACGCCGCGCATTCCGGCTGCCATGCTTCGACGTTCAACTCTGCGAAGGCATCGTGATCGACGATGCGCACGGTATCGATATCCGCTTCGCCCGCGAGCACGGCCTTCGACAATGGCGGGCGTTCGTAGGGAAGATGAATCTCGTCGGCGATCATCACGAGGCGGCCGTCGAAGCCCTCCTTGCGCAGCGTCTTGACGATCCATCCCGCCGCCTGCCCGCCGCCGATGACGACGATCGTTTGAGCATCAGCCATTTTTCCGCTCCGTCATGAACTTGCCTTCGGGCGCCTTCGCGTCTTTCTGGCGGCGCGTATTGCCGTCGAGACCACCATCGATCGCCCACTCCGCGAACACGGTCGGGCCCGGCTCGAAATCGCGCGGCTGCCATTCGGGTGTGAGCACGTCTTCATCGGCGTAATACTCGATGAGACCGCCCGCCGGATTCTTGAAGTACCAGAAGTACGCCGACGACACTGGATGACGCCCCGGCCCGAGCTGCGTGGTCCAGCCGCATCGGCTGATATGCAGGCCGCCGCCGAAGACTTCGTGGATATCGCGCACCGTGAACGCGACGTGGTTCAGTCCGCGCTTGCCATCGGGCAATTGCAGCAGGAACAGGTCGTGATGACCGCCGTGCGGCGCGCAGCGCATGAACGCGCCGCGTCCCGGATAGCGATCGGACGTCTCGAAGCCGAGCAGCTCGTGATAGAACTTCTCCTGCTCCGCGACGCAGTTCGTGAAGAACACGACGTGTCCCACTTCGACCGGCTCGGCGCGCTCATACACGGGGCTGGGCGTATCGATACGCTGCGCATCGCCCCACACGTTCGACAAAGAGCCTTTCACGTCGATATCGCGCTTCTTCGTCACTTCGACGCGAATCGCCATGCCGTTCGGATCGATACAGCCGACGGCGTCATCGGTTTCGATGTGGCCCGGCTGGCCCGCGAAGCGTCCGCGCAATGCGTCGAGTTCGGCGCGCGTCGCGACGGCCCATGTCACTTCGCGCAGCGTCGGACCGCCTTCGAAGGCGGGCGGCAGCGACGGATCGCTTGCAAGCGCCAGCAGCACTTCGCAGCCGTTCAATGTTTCGAAACGCGCGCGCGTTTCGTCGTGCGAGACTTCCTTCAGACCCCAGTCGGCGAAAAAGCGCCGGCAGGTGTCGAGGTCCGTCACGCCGTAAGTGATTCGTTCGATGCCGAGAATCGTCATGGCGTCTCCTTCAGTTCGCCCACGGCAGCGGGGCTTCGTTCAAGCCCCAGTAGAGGCTCTTTTGCTGCATGTATTCGCGCAGGCCGAGGCGGCCTTTCTCGCGTCCCATGCCGCTGTCCTTCCAGCCGCCGAAAGGCGTCGTAATCGAAAATTGCTTATAGGTGTTGATCCACACCGTGCCCGTGTTCAACGCGCGCGCCATGTTCCATGCGCGCTTGTAGTCGCGTGTCCAGATGCCCGCGGCGAGGCCGAACACGCTGTCGTTCGCTTCGTGAAGGAGCGCGGCTTCGTCGTCGAAGGGCATGGCGGCGAGCACCGGGCCGAAGATTTCTTCCTGGCACATGCGGGCGTCGTTGCTCAAACCGGCGATGATCGTCGGCAGATAGAAGAAGCCTTTCTCGCGGCCATCGCCGGTCGGACGCTCGCCGCCGCACAACAGCGTGCCGCCTTCTTCGATACCCACCGCGACATAGCGCTCGATGCTTTCGCGATGCTGCCCCGTGATGAGCGGACCCATCTGCGTGTTTTCGCGCGTCGGATCGGCGACACGCAGCTTGCGCGCGCCATCGACGAGTCGTGCCATGAATTCGTCGTACACGCGGCGCTCGACGAACAACCGCGAGCCCGCGATGCACGATTCGCCCGACGAACTGAAGATGCCGTACAGCACGCCGTTCACCGCGTGATCGAGATCGGCATCGGCGTAGACGATGGTCGGCGACTTGCCGCCGAGTTCGAGCGATACCGGCATGAACTTGTCGGCCGCGAGACGCGCGATGCCGCGACCGACTTCCGTGCCGCCCGTGAACGAGACCTTCTTGACGAGCGGATGACGCACGAGCGCATCGCCGATCACCGAGCCTTTGCCCGGCAACACGCTGACGACGCCTTTCGGTACGCCCGCTTCCTCGCAGATGCGCGCCAGTGCGAGCGATGCGAGCGGCGTGACTTCGGCGGGCTTCAGCACGACCGCGTTGCCAGCGGCGAGCGCGGGCGCGAGCTTTTGCGCGTCGGACGCGATCGGCGAATTCCACGGCGTGATCGCAGCGACGACGCCGAGCGGCTCGTGCACGCTCATCGTCAGATAGTCGCCGCGCGAGGGCGTGAGCGCTTCTTCGAGCGTTTCGAGGCACGACGCGAAGTAGCGGAACGTGTTCGCCGCGCTCGTCACCAACGCGCGCGTCTCGCTGATCGGCTTGCCATTGTCGCGACGTTGCAGTTGCGCGAGCGCTTCGTGACGCGCTTCGATCAACGATGCGATGCGATGCAGGATCGCCGCGCGCTGATGCGGTTTCAGTCCGGCCCAATCTGCCTTTCTATAAGCACGATCCGCGATCTCGACGGCTTCGCGCGCATCGTCGGCATTAGCGGTGCTGATCTCCGCGTTGACGGATTGATCGGCGGGATAGATGCTCGCGTATGCGTTGCCGCGTCCTGAGCGCCATTCGCCGCCGAGGAAAATATCGCCGGACGTGACGAGCGAAGTGTCGGGATGATTCATCGTTCCAAAAGCTCCTTAGATGACGCAGCGCGCGCCAAGATTGCGCAACGCGCGGATCGCGCTGTACGCGGTCAGCGCCGATGTCTTGGGATTCGACGGCAACGGCTTGCCGCACATTTCGAGCGACATCTCGCCGAACGCGCCGCGCGCGACGATGCGATGCACGTTGCGCTCGACAGCCGGATCGGCGATCAGACGCACGCGCGTGCCGTCGAGGCCGAGGCCCGCGAGCGCGATCGTCGCCGCGACATTCGCGTTCTTCGGATAGAGCCGCGCCGCATCGCGTGCGCTGCCTTCGAAGATGACCTTCTCTTCGGTCAGCGACTTCAGATCGCACAGCATTTCGGCGGGCGTGCCGAGCCAGCCGAGCGGCGGCTTGCGGCCGGTGTACTGCACCTCGTCGAGACCGCCTTCTTTTGCCGACGCGATCGCATCGACGCCGCCGATCGCGCCCGACAAGAGCGTGAGCGTGGCCGCGCCTTCGTCGGCGGCATTGGAGAGCACATCGAGCAAGCCCGCTTCCGACAGCGCGCCGATGGATGCGACCGCGCAATCCGTGCCCGACTTCAGCAAGGGCACGACGTGATCGACGAGCGCCGCGTGGCCCGCGCATTCGAGCGCGAAGTCCGGATGACTCGCGAGCGCATCGACGCACGACACGACATCGACGCGATCGCCCAGAACCGCGCGCACCTGATCGCGGTCGCGCTCGGGCACGATCACATGCGAGATGCGCACGTGCGGATCGTTGTCGAGCGCGCGATACACCGCCGAGCCGATCGCGCCGAAGCCGATCATCGCGACATCGATCGCGTGATTGACGTGACGTGGATCACGCATATTCCGGCTCCTTCGGCTCTTCCTTCTTCACGGGCGGGCCGGCGAACGCGGTGGCGAACGAGCCGACCGACAGCATGTCCACTTCCACCAGAACCGGGCCGTCGATGGCGAGGCCTTCGCGCACGATGTCATCGGCCTGGTCGAGCGACGTGATACGGCGATGCGCGAGGCCGAGGCTCGCACAGAACTGCGCGAAATCCGGCTGATGCAGATCGACGAACATGCGCCGCCCGCCATAGGCCGCGTCCTGAATGTTGCGGATCACGCCATAGCACTGATCGTTCATCAGCACGATCATCACGTTGGCTTTTTCCTGCACGGCCGTGGCGAGTTCGCCGACGTTGACCATCAGGCCGCCATCGCCGACGAGCGCGACGGTCTTCTTCGCCGCGCCGGACAGCGCCGCGCCGATCGCCATCTGCATGCCCTGGCCGATGCCGCCGCCGAGCGCATGCACGCCCGCGCGCGGATTGAAGATCTTCAGCAGGCGATTGCCCCACGTGCTGTTCGAGATCGTGACGTCGCGCACCCAGTTGTAATCGCGGCCCACCGCGCGTTGCAGCGAATCGACGAGACGCTTGTACGGCCCCAGTCCCTTCGATACTTCGGCGACGGCCTTTTCGCGCGCGGCGGCGAGATCGCCCGCAAACTTCGAATCGATGCGGATGCGGCCTTCGAGCAGCGTCGCGAGTTCGTCGAGCACGCGCGAAGCATCGCCATGCACGAAGAGTTCGTTGCGATAGCCGCGGTTATCGGCGAGCGCATCGGCGTCGACGCGATAGAGCGGCTGCGGCAGCGCGAGCTTGTACTTCAGCGTTTCATTGCCGCGCAGACGCGAGCCGACGACGACGAGCGCATCGCACGTCTTGTAGAACGCTTCGACCGACGGATGCACGTTGAATGCGCCGAGCGTCGCGGGATGATCTTCCGGCAGCACGCCGCGGCCCTGCACGCTCGTGACGACGCCGAAGCCGAGCTTCACGAGACGTTCGACGGCTGAACGCGCATGACGTGTGCCGCCGCCGAGCCACAGCAACGGGCGCTTCGCGTTGGTCAACGCATCGGCGAGCTGCTTCAGGCGCAGCGGATCGTGCGTGAGCGTGCCGACATGCGGCGCGGCGAGGTCTGCCGGCCATTCGATTTCGGCTGCCTGAATGTCGATCGGAATCTCGACGCTGACCGGGCCAGCGGGCGCCGTGAGCGCGACGCGCACGGCTTCGCGGATCGTCGGCAACGCGGTGTCGACGGTGCGCACGCGGAACGCTGCCTTCGAGATCGATTGCAGCATCGACAATTGATCCGGCGCTTCGTGGATATACGCGAGATCCTGATCGAGATACTCGGTTTCGATCTGCCCGGTGACATGCAGGAGCGCGGTGCCTGCCGTCAATGCTTCGACCATTGCGCCTGCCGCATTGCCGGCAGCCGTGCCCGTCGATGTGAACGCGACGCCGAGTTCGCCCGACACGCGAGCGAGGCCGTCGGCCATGTTGAGCGCGCCCGCTTCGCCGCGCGCGCCGACATAGCGGATGTTGCCGCGGCGGCCGATCGCATCGAGGATCGGCATGTTGTGGATCGAGATCACGCCGAACGCGGTGCGCACGCCGCATTGTTCGAGGAATGCGGCGATCAGTTCGCCGACCGTGGTTTTTTCAGACATGACGAGCAAAGCCTCCAGAAACATCGATATGGCTGCCGGTCGTGTACGACGACAGCTTCGTTGCAAGGTAAAAGAGCGCCTGAGCGGCTTCTTCGGGCAGACCGAAGCGGCCGAGCGGAATGTTTTTCTTGCGCGCGAGCTCAGCGGTCCATTGCTGCCAGCTCTGGCGCGGTTCTTGTGCCTGTTGAAGATAGTTCTCGTATCGCCGCTTCCATTGCCCCGATTCAACGATGCCGATCAGAATCGAATTCACGCGAATGTTGTGCGGCGCGAGTTCCGTCGCGAGCGATTTGACGAGGCTCAGCACGCCGGCGCGCGCGGAAGACGTCGCGACCATGTGCGGCTCGGGCTGCAAGGCGAGCAGCGAATTCACGCAGGCGATCGCGGGCGAGGGCGCGTCTTTCAGCATCGGCAGAAAGGCGCGCGTCGGGCGGATGATGCTGAAGTACTTCAATTCGAGCTCGTCGCGCCAGGCGTCGTCGGTGGTGTCGGCGAAGGTGGACACGCGGCCCTGGCCTGCGTTGTTCACCAGCATGTCGACGCGGCCGAAGCGCTTCATGACTTGTGATGCAAATGCGTCGACTTGTTCCGCATCGAGCACGTCGCAACGTGAGGCAAGCAATTGCGCTTGCGGAAATTCTTTTGCGAGCGAGACTTGCGCGGTTTCGAGCCGTTCGCCGTCGCGACCGCAAATGGCCACCGATGCACCCGCCTGCAAAAACAGACGCGCCGTCGCGAAGCCGATGCCCGACGAGCCGCCGGTCACGACCGCGACTTGCCCTGAAAGATCGATTTGAATCATTGCAACCCCAGAGACTTCATGTAACGGCTCGACGTCGATGAACGTGCGGCCGGACGATAGTTGAGACGCATCGAGAGCGCATCGGCGGCTTCGCGCACCTTGTCGATGAGGCCGCTGCCGAGCAATGCGGCATCGATCTCGGGACGCGGGATCGTCGTCGTGATGACGGCGACGATGCGCCCCGTGTCGTTGCGAACCGGCGCCGTGACCACTGAAATGCCGCGCTCGAACGACGATTGACTCGTCGCATATCCGCGTTCGGCGTCTTCATTCACACGCTCGTACAGTTCCTCGACGGTTGCGGGCGTCGACTTCGTGAAGCGTTCGAGATGCGCTTCGGGATACAGCGCACGCAGTTCATCGAGCGAGAGATCGCCCATCAATACGTGACCGTGCGTCGTTGCGTGCGCGGGCAGGCGCGTGCCGACGTTCACCTTCACCGAGCTGAAGATCGGCGCGTGACTCTGCGCCTTCGCGACGAACACGACATCGCGGCCATCGCGAATCAGGATGTGGCTCGTGAGGCCGGTCGCATCGCGCAATGCTTCGATGATCGGCAGGCCGAGATCGGTCAGTTCGAGCGAGCTCAGATATTCGAAGCCGAGACGCAGCACGGCCACGCCCAGGCGATAGTTGCGGTCCTTGTCCGCGCGCTCCAGAAAGCCGAGCGCTTCGAGCGTCTGAAGCAGACGAAAGACCGTCGTGCGCGGAATGCCGAGCCGGCGCGACAGTTCGGGCGCACCGAGCACCGGCTCGCGCGGCGAGAACTCGGTGAGAATCTTCAGACCGCGTTCGAGGCCCGGCACGATGTAGGTCGGTTCGCCCTTGTCGTTGTCTTCTGCGGCGAGGGATGTCATTGCGTTACTCCGTCTTTCATTCGACATTCGATGCTCTGGCAAAACGAGTCGATCAGCGTCGTGTAGGCATCGGGCGATTCGATGTAGCCCGCATGGCCCGCGCGCGGCATCACTTGCAGACTGACGTTCGCGGCCTGCGCGATCACCTGACATGAAGCGGGCGGCGTGATCGTGTCTTCTGCGCCAACCGCAACCGCAATGCGCCCTTGAAAGCGCGCGACATCCGCGGCGAGATCGGCGTTCGCAAGCAGATGCGTCGCTTGCGCGTAGCCTTCGGGCACGATGCGCGCCATGTTCCAGCGGACCCATTCGCGCGCTTCGTCATCCGCGTATTGCGACAGCATGTTCGCGCTGCGTTCGCGTGCGAGTCCTTGCGGGCCGAGTTCTTTCAGCATCGACAGACGCGCATCGCGTTTCGATTCGCGTACTTCTTTCGATGAAGCGCCGTAACCCGCCGCAGGCGAAATCAGCAACAGGCCCGCGACACGTTCCGGCGCGCTTGCAGCAAACGAACCGGCGATGATCGCGCCGAGCGAATGCCCGACGATCACGCAGCGCTCGACACCGATCGCATCGAGCCATGCGGATAAAGCGTTCGCATAGTCGGACGCAACCGGCGATTCATCGGCGACGCGAGTGGATTCGCCATACCCCGGCGCATCCCACGCGAACACGCAACGCTTCGCGCCGAGCGCATCGAGCTGCCGCACCCACGAAGCCGCGCCCGACCCGATGCCATGCAGCAACACCACCGGCAGGGTGCGCTGCGAAGCACCTGCCTCGCGATAACCCGTGATGCCGTGCGCGGTATCGATCGTCACTGCGCGGAACTGGGCGAGCGTCTCGATGTTCATGTCGTCGTCTCAGCGCTTGAGCTTGGCCAGAGGCGAATCCGGCGGATACGTCGGCGTGATCGGCTTCGATGCGCCGAGCATCACGCACATCAGCGCGTCTTCATCGCCGATATTGATCTCCGTGCGATACACGCCAGGCGGCACCGAAATGAGATCGCGCTCGCCGAGCACGGCTTCCCACGTCTGCCCGTCCTTCTCGCAGATCACCTTCATCTTTCCGCGCAGCACGAAGAAGATTTCTTCGACGTCGATATGAATGTGGCTCGGCCCGATGTTGCCGGCGGGAATGACCATCGTCGAAAACGTGAAGCTGCCGGCGGGGACCGTGTTCACGTCCTTCGCGACGCCCGTGCCGCCCGTGCCGACATAGCGCATCTGCGCGCGGCGATACTTCGGGTCGTAGTCGGCCTGGAACTTGAGCGCGTCCCAGTCGTAGCGGCGCGTTTCGAGGCGCGCGACACGCGAGTCCATCCATTGCTCGAAGCTCGCTTCAGCGGGCTTTTCCCACGATTTGCGTTCGATGTCTGCATCGGCCATTGCTTTCTCCAGGTTCTATGTAGAGCGAATCAATTCATCACGAAGCCGCCGTTCACCGGCAGCAACTGGCCCGTCACGAAACGCGCCGCGTCCGAGAGCAGGAACAGCACGGGGCCGTTCACGTCGTCGGGGACTTGCGCGCGCGTCAGTGCGCGGCCTTTGAGGTAATACTCGTGGCGCTCGGCCGGAACGTAGGCGGTCGCTTCCACTTCGGTCAGGCCGGGCGCGATTGCGTTGACGGTCACGTCGCTCGTGCCGAATTCGCGTGCCAGCGAGCGCGTCATCGCGATCACGGCGCCCTTGCTTGCGACATACGCGAGCAGCTTCGGCGCGCCCCACATCGCCGTATCGGATGCGATATTCACGATCGCCCCGCGCCCCGATGCCTTCAGATGCGGCAGGCACGCGACGCTCATGAGCCACGTGCCGCGCACGTTGACGTTCATCACGGCGTCCCATGTCTGCGGCGTGAGTTCATCGGCGGACTTGCCGCCCGAATTAGTGATCGCGGCGTTGTTGATGAGGCCATCGATGCCACCCAGCGCTTTCGCGCTTTGCTCGACGAATTCAGCGATGCTCTGCGGATCATTCAGATCGAGCGGGAAGAAGTGCGCATTGGGCACATCGCGAGCGAGCGCTTCGCCTTCTTCGTGTAGCACATCGCCGAACGCGACGCGCGCGCCGCTTTCCACGAGGGTCTTCACGAACGCCGCGCCGAGTCCGCGGGCGCCGCCGGTGACTAGCACGCGGCGATCTTGAAGCGCATCACGCATGAGCGTGCTCCGTGTTCTTCGGCAGCGCATCGAGCGCAGCGAGATGCTGCTGCGCGCGCTGCTTCAGCATGCGGCGCACGCGCGTCATACCGACATCGTGCTGATAGAGGAATTCGTGATTGCGTGCATTCGGCGCGAGGCTTTCGAGCACGTAACGATCTTGTTCCAGCACGGCCCAATGCAGGCCTTCCAGACGATTGCGATACAGGAAGCGCCACGCGTCGCGCTGCCAGCCGGACACCTTGCGGGTGCGCCAGAAATAGACCTGGCAGTTGTCGTCATCGACGGGCGTAGCAAAGCCGATGATCCCGAAGTTGCCGCCCGGACCGAACTTCTTCTTGTACGGAATCGCGAGACGCATCCACAGGCAGCCGGTTTCGCCGAGCTCGACCCAGTCGAAGTTGACGTCGCGCTGATTGACCTTCTCGAACATCAGGCCCGTGTCGGTCTTGCGCACGCGCATGTCGGCCTGCTTGTCGCCTTCGGCCATCGAATGCGATGTCGCGTGCAGATATGCACCGTGCATCGGGTCCATCACGTTGTCGATCGCGTACTGGTAATTGCACTTCCAGTGCGACATGCACAGGAAGCTCGCGTATTCATCGCCGACGAGTTCTTCCGGCAGCACGAGCGGCGCGGGTTCCTTGTTGGCGTCGTCGCCGAACCAGAGAAAGACCGCGCCGGCGTGCTCTTCGACCGGATACGACTTCACGCACTTCTGGCCTTCGAGCGGGCACGCGGACACGGCGGGCACTTTCTGCACGGTGCCGCTGCCATCGATTTCGATGCCGTGATACCAGCACGCGACGCTGCCGCCGAGATTCCAGCCGAGCGACAGACGCGCGCCGCGATGCGGGCAGCGGTCTTCGAGCGCATGCACCTTGCCTTCGTTGTCGCGCCACAGAACGATCTGATCGCCAAGGCGCGTCAGGCCGATGGGCGCATTCGCCACTTGCCAGCTCGGTGCGACCGGATACCAATAGTTGCGCAAGCCGCGATCGAGATAAGCCTGAACGGGATCGGCTGCGGGGGGTGTTTGCTGAGGGGACGTCATGTGAAAGAGCTCCTTCTTTATTCAGCGAGCGTGCGCAGTTCGGCGGCGAGGCGATCGGCAGTCCATGCCGAGCCTTCCGGCGTACGGAAGCCGTCGCGGTTCAATCCCGCGACCACTTGCTCCAGTTCAAGCGCACCCGCTTCGAAGACGCGTTCGAGCGCGTCGCCGAAGTCGTTTTCGTATTGCGTCGGCTCGGCCTTGCGCGTCTGCCAGATGAAGTTTTCGATTTCACCCGGCTTCTCGATCACGCCCTTGCCCGCGACGTTGTTCGGCTGCGGCGCGAGCCACGGCTTGAGATTCGGATTGAAGTTCACGACTTTTTCCATGTCACGCCACCTTGATCTGGATTTCCTCGCCGGCGAGGCGCACCGAATACGTCTTCAGGTCGCGGCCGCCGGGCTCTTTCAGGCATTTGCCCGTGGGGATGTGAAACACCGCTTCGTGCAGCGGGCATTCGACGGTGTCGCCATCGACGAAACCCTGCGTCAGCAGCGCGTATGCATGCGGGCAGACGTTCTCGAGCGCATACAGCTCGTCGCCCACTTTGTAGATACCGATTTCCGCGCCGTCATCGAGCTTGAATTCGATCGGTGCGTCTTCCGACAGATCGCCGGCATGTCCGGCGCAGCGCCATTGTTCAGACATCTTTCACCCTTTCCTCTGGTTCGTCCGTGTTCCACTAAAGGAACATCAGTTCGTGTATGGGCATTATAGGAGTCGTCCGAGCCGGAAAAAACAAAAATCTGGCGCTCTAGGTGAAAACACTGAAGGCGGCGCGTTTAAAAGTGCGCTGGCGCATTTGTTCCGATGAATGGACGTGCGTTCGACCTTGATTCGTAAGCCTTTTCATGCACGAAACGCGCCGACGGATCAGCCGTCAGGGTCTACCCGATGAGTGCCGAAATTTATTGTTTTGACGCAGGAAAGCTCACTATACTTTCCATAGGCAGTACGTTGATTCATAGGTGGAACAAACATAAATCAACGGCGGGCCTTTCGGAGGACGCGATGGATTGCGTCAGCCGAAGTCGGGAGGAAGCGCAATAAACGGCAACAGGAGAAGCGGGCGCGGCCCGCCCTCGAACAATACCGTCAGGAGAACGAAGGGTGAAGCACATCATCGCAGCGGGGCTCATCGGAGCGGGCGTCGCGACCGGCGCGGCGGCGCAGAGCACAGTGACGCTTTACGGCAGCCTCGATGCCGGCATCGCATATATCAACAATGTCGGCGGCCATCCGAAATGGATGGAGGAGCAGGGCAACATGCAGCCCGATCGCTGGGGCTTTCGTATCGTCGAGGATCTGGGCGGAGGGTTGAAGACCGTCGCGCAACTGGAGAACGGCTTCTATACGAACACCGGCAACTTCGCGAAGGCCGGCACGCTATGGAATCGACAGGCGTATCTCGGGCTGGAGCAGCAGAACGTCGGCACGCTGACGCTCGGTCATCAGACGCCGTTCAGCTTCGACATGCTCGGACCGATGTCGACGGGCTATCAGGCGGCGAGCTGGTATGCGTTCCATCCGGGCAATATCGACGAACTCGCCGACACGGGGGTCGTGCCTTACGACAACTCGGTGAAATTCCGCTCGGCGGACTTCTACGGCTTCTCGGCCGGCGCGATGATGGGTCTCGGCAACACGACGAACTTCTCGACGGGCCGCAATTACGGCTTCGGTCTCACGTACGGGAACGGCCCGTTCAAGGCGGCGGCTACGTATTCGAATGAGCACAACCGCAATCCCGCGATCGCGACGATGGGCTTCTCGACGTTCCAGGGCCAGCCCGCCGCGACGTATATGGCGGAGAAACAGGAAGTGATGGGTGCGGGCGCGTCATACGAGATCGGCAAGTTCGTCGTGCACGGTTTGTACACGCGCGTGAAGTTGCAGTCGAATGGTCAGTCTGATACCTACCAGACGTACGACGCGGGGCTTACCTTCAAGCCGGTGGCGTGGAACTGGATTGCAGGCGGTGCGGCTACGACGTCGTTCGCGGGCGGACGATGGACGCAGTTCGAAATCGGCGATATCTATATGTTGTCGAAATCGACGCAGCTTTATGTGAATGCGTTGTATGAGCATGCTACCGGCGGGGCGAAGGCGGCGTTTTTCACAGCGGGGGTGTCGAGCACGGCGAATCAGGTTATCGTGCTTGCGGGTATTCACCATTCGTTTTGATTGCGCGTTGTTGAATTCCTGATTTCCTGATTTCGTGTCGGTTTATTGGCGTTGCCCCTATGCGGGGCGGCAGTCACTTTCTTTGCTCGGGACCAGAGTAAGCGCTAAAGCGCCAACTCTGGTCGACGCAAAGAAAGTAACCAAAGAAACAGCTATCCCCAGCCTAAGCACTTCACACCGGCCGCGGCACAGGCGATTGGCTGAATGGAACCCGGAGTAGCGAGTGCCCTCACAAGCAGAATCCGGCTTGGATCGCGCACGATCTGACAAGCGATAACGCAAAGAACACTGGTTCAGCACGAAACAGTTCCGGCACAGCGCTACGCGCTCCCGAAGGGCATGCAAGGGAAACATTCGGTATGCGAAGCAAATGCGCGCGCCATGCAAACCCGATGTACCGGTCGGCCGCGAAGCGGGCCGGAGCTATAAGGTGCTGAACCAGTATGTTATGCGGTGCGATGTGTCAGACCGTGCGCGATCCAAGCCCGGTGAGACCTTTGAGGGAACTCGCTACTCTGGGTTCCATTAGGTCAATCGCCTGTGCCGCGGCCGGCGTGAGGCACTTAGGATGGGGATAGCTGTTTCTTTGGTTACTTTCTTTGCAGCAGTGTATAGACCGGAGACATGGGTAACACCTGTTCCAGGACATGGGTAACACTTCCGGACGAATGGTTCGTCCGGGAG
>NZ_FCOM02000268.1 GCF_001544695.2 Caballeronia arvi | reverse complement strand
CCATAGCCCGTCGCAAAAATAAAGCGGATATTGCGCGACGCGAGTGCATCGGCTACCGGGTACGACTTTTCGCCGTTCAGATCCACGTCCAGAACTGCAGCGTCGACCTCTTCACGACCCTCCTCGAGCAGCGCGACGGCTTCCTGCGCGCTGGCAAGCGGCCCGACGACGTGAGCGCCGGCTTCCTCCAGTACGGTCGAAAGCCCGAGCGCTACCAGATAGTCGTCCTCGACCACCAAAATTCTTCGACCATCTAGTATTTTCGTCTGTTCGTTCATGTGCGCCCTCTATGCATCATGCGAACTTGCCGACGGTAACGGTATTTCGATGTGACACGAAACGCCATCCGGACCGAAGGCGAGTTTCGTGCGCGCGCGCAGCGTAAATCGCAGTGCCTTCTCGATCAACTGCCGCCCGAAACCGGTCTTCGAGCTTTCTGGTGAAACCGATACACCGCTTTCGATCCAGTCGATGACGAGCGAAGCAGCATCGTGCCCATTGGGCTCGACCTTCCAGCGCACCTCCAGCCGCGCCGCGTTGTCCTTTAACGCGCCATGCTTGACCGCGTTAGTCGTCAGTTCGTGTAAAACCAGCGCAATCATTTGCACATTGCGAAAGCCAAGTGGTACCACCGGGCCCCCCAGGACGATCCGGTCGCTGCCTGTGACGCCAACTGCGTCGAACTCCAGCTTCACGATGTCCCCAAGGTCGATCAGGTTGCCGTCCGCTTCACCGATGAGACCTTGAAGACGACCGAGCGCGGCTAGGCGGCTGTTGAAGGTTTCGAGGGCGACGTCTTGCTGGAGCGTCTGCTGTGCGATCGACTGGATCACAGTGAGGAGATTGCGGGTGCGGTGCTGCAACTCGGCAATTAACACGTTCTGCCGTTCTTCCGCATGCACCATGCCTGTTACGTCGACGAAGGCAATCACGACGCCGTCCGATTTTCGTTCGCCGTTACGATAGGGTGCAAGGCGCACCAGGAAATGAGTCAGCTTGTCCCTGCTGCACACGTGACG
>NZ_FCOM02000020.1 GCF_001544695.2 Caballeronia arvi | reverse complement strand
GACAAACCGGCTGGTCCGCCGCCGACGATGACGACGTCGTATTCCATCGATTCGCGGGGACCGTATTGCTCGATGAGGCTCGCCGGGGTCATCAATGCTCCTATGTGCCGTTAGAATGCCCTTTCGGGATCGCGTATTGTCAGGGAAGGTCAGGCGGGCTGCAACCGACGCCCGTCAATTTCGCACGATCGTACTATTATTCACGGCATCCGCGCTATCGGTGTCGACACTAGCAGCCCGCACAGGCGCGCCTTCGTGCGCGACAGGGCTGAGTCAACCATAAAACAAGGAAGCACAATGGGCCGTTCGATCAACCTGGAAGGCAAGGTCGCGCTGATCACCGGCGCGTCCAGTGGCTTGGGCAAGCGTTTCGCGCAGGTGCTGTCGTCGGCGGGCGCCAAAGTGGTGCTTGCCAGCCGCCGCACCGAGCGTCTGAAGGAGTTGCGCGCCGAGATCGAGTCGTCGGGCGGCGCGGCGCACGTAGTCTCACTCGACGTGACCGACTATCAGAGCATCAAGGCCGCGGTCGCGCACGCGGAGACGGAAGCGGGTACCATCGACATCCTCGTCAATAACTCGGGTGTGTCGACCACGCAGAAGCTGACGGACGTCACGCCCGCCGACTTCGAATTCGTCCTCGGCACGAACGTGCGTGGCGCGTTCTTCGTCGCGCAGGAAGTCGCCAAGCGCATGATCATGCGCGGCAACGGCCCGGCCAAGCCGGCGTATCGCATCATCAACGTGGCGTCGGTGGCGGGCCTGCGCGTGTTTCCGCAAATCGGCGTGTACTCGATGAGCAAGGCCGCCGTCGTGCAGATGACCAAGGCGATGGCGCTCGAATGGGGTCGCCACGGCATCAACGTCAACGCGATCTGCCCGGGTTATATCGACACCGAGATTAACCATCATCACTGGAAGACCGAGCAGGGCCAGAAACTGATTTCGATGCTGCCGCGCCGCCGCGTGGGCTCGCCGGAAGACCTCGACGGCCTGCTGCTGCTGCTCGCCGCCGACGAATCGCAGTTCATGAACGGCTCGGTCATTTCAGCAGACGA
The DNA here is from genome assembly GCF_001544695.2 of Caballeronia arvi. Taxonomy (GTDB): domain Bacteria; phylum Pseudomonadota; class Gammaproteobacteria; order Burkholderiales; family Burkholderiaceae; genus Caballeronia; species Caballeronia arvi. The sequence continues at coordinate 122,698 of NZ_FCOM02000020.1, read as the reverse complement.
TGGTTTCTCGCTCTGAACTTTTGCGAACCCACGTAATGACCACCGACAACGCTTTTCACACCGTCTTCGACCTGTCCATGCCGATCCGCTGGGGCGACATGGACGCCTTCGGCCACGTCAACAACACCGTCTATTTCCGTTACATGGAGCAGGTGCGCATCTCGTGGTTCGAGCATATCGGCATCGCGGGCGGCAACGGCGAAGGGCAGGGACCGGTGATCGTGAACGCGTCGATGGAGTTTCTGAAGCAGCTTCACTATCCCGGCGACGTGATCGGCCGCATGTCCGTGGGCAAGCCGGGGCGCAGCAGTTTCGATACGCGCTTCGAGCTCTATCGCGCCGATGATCGTTCGACGCCCTACGCGCGCGGCGCGGCGAAGATCGTGTGGATCGACTACGCGGCGGGCAAGTCAGTGCCGATTCCGGATCTTCTGCGCAGGATCATCGAAACCGCCGCGCCTGTTACGGCCTGAAGGGTCACGAGCGGGTCACGAGCCGAGCAGCCGTTGCAATAGCTCGGTGGCGTTGCCCGTGTCGTACTTTCTCATGAGCTTCGCTCGGTAGATATCGACCGTGCGTGGGCTGATGTCGAGCACGCGGCCGATCTGCTTGCTCGTCTTGCCCGTCACAAGCTGCGCGGCGATTTCCCGCTCTCGCGGCGTCAGCTCGATCGCGACCCGTCGCGTCGCGCTCAGATCCTCGAAGGTCCAGACGCCCGCCGCGTGCGGCGCGGCCTGATCGAGCGCGCGTCCCGTCACGTGGCACCAGAACAGTTCGCCGTTCTTGCGCTTCATGATGCGGTCGTCGCTATACGTGCCTGACCGGCTGATGTTCGCGGCAATCCGTCCGCCGATGCGCGTGAACTCGTCCGGCGATGGATAAATCACCTCGAACGACTTGCCGATGAGCGCCTCGCGCGGGTAGCCGAAGATCGCGCAGAGTTGCTCGTTGCAGTCCTCGATGGAGCGCTCGCGCGACAGCACGAGCCCGACGGGGGCGAGTTGAAACGCGGTTTGATAATCCAGTGCACGCATGTGAAATCGGTCGCGCAAACGCCTGCGTTTCGTGGCGGAAGGCCGCCGGGAACCAAACGGGCGCGGGCAATGACTTATGTATTTTTGCGTATTGTGCCGGATCGACCGGCCAAAGTACTCTTGTGCCACGCCAAAAAGGCCGCGCGGTGCGCATGACAGCGCCACGGCGGCATCAATAAGCCGATTTTCAGTTGGTTTCAAACATGGAAGGGACATTCAGATGAACAAGGTCTATCCCAGCGCGAAGGCAGCGCTCGAGGGCATCGTCAAGGACGGGCAGACGTTCGCCGTCGGCGGTTTCGGGCTGTGCGGCATTCCCGAAGCGCTCATCGCCGCGCTGCGCGACACGGGCGTGAAAGGCATCACCTGCATCAGCAATAACGCAGGCGTCGACGGCTTCGGCCTTGGTCTCCTGCTGGAGACGCGCCAGATCAAGAAGATGATTTCGTCGTACGTCGGCGAAAACAAGGAGTTCGAGCGGCAATATCTCGCCGGCGAACTGGAGCTCGAATTCACGCCGCAGGGCACGCTCGCCGAGAAGCTGCGCGCGGGCGGCTCGGGCATTCCGGCATTCTTCACGAACACAGGCTTCGGCACCGTGATCGCCGACGGCAAGGAAACGCGCCAGTTCGGCGAGAACCATTATGTGCTCGAGCATTCGCTGACGGCCGATGTCGGTCTCGTGAAGGCGTGGAAGGCCGACAAGTCCGGCAACCTGATCTATCGCCGCACGGCACGCAACTTCAACCCGATGTGCGCGATGGCGGGCAAGATCACCGTCGTGGAAGTGGAAGAGATCGTCGAAACGGGCGAACTCGATCCGGACGCGATCCACACCCCCGGCATTTTCGTGCAGCGCATCGTGCTGAATGCGCATCCGGAAAAGCGCATCGAACAACGCATCGTCCGCGCGAAAGGAGAGTAATCATGGCTTGGACTCGTGACCAGATGGCCGCGCGCGCGGCGAAGGAACTGCAGGACGGCTTCTATGTGAACCTCGGCATCGGTTTGCCGACGCTCGTCGCCAATCACGTGCCGGAAGGCATGGAAGTGTGGCTGCAATCGGAAAACGGCCTGCTCGGCATCGGTCCGTCGCCGTATGAGGAAGAAGTCGACGCCGATCTCATCAACGCCGGCAAGCAGACCGTGACGACGTTGCCGGGCTCGTCGATCTTTTCATCGGCGGATTCGTTCGCGATGATCCGCGGCGGTCACATCAACCTGGCGATCCTCGGCGCGATGCAGATCAGCAAGAAGGGCGATCTCGCCAACTGGATGATTCCCGGCAAGATGATCAAGGGCATGGGCGGCGCGATGGACCTCGTCGCCGGCGTGAAGAAGGTCGTCGTGCTGATGGAGCATGTCGCGAAGGGCGATCAGCACAAGATCCTCGAAGAGTGCACGCTGCCGCTGACGGGCGTGGGCGTCGTGAATCGCATCATCACGGATCTCGGCGTGATCGATGTCGTCGACGGCGGGCTGAAGCTCGTCGAGCTGGCGGACGGCGTCACTGTCGAGGAAATCCAGAAGAAGACGGGTGCACCGCTCGATGTCACGAGCGTGAAATGACCTCGGCGTGACGTGAACGCCGTTTGCGCGGCGTGAGCACATAAAAGGCGGGCGGAGCTTTCGGGCTGCGCCCGCTTTGCTTTTGGCGCAAAGGGCCGCATATGGGCCGCATGTGCCGAAGGCATCGTCCGTTCGGCCAACGCCCGCTCGACGTGACGAAAGGGGCTTTACAATCGTTTGGACTCTTCCACGAGGAAATCCCATGACCACACCGATCGTCGTCGAAACCGTTCATTCCGATCTGAGCGAGCCGCGCCAGCGCTTCGTGCAGTGCGCGAGTCCCGCGGGGCTGCATCGCATCGCCTATACGGAATGGGGCGATCCGGCGAATCCGCGCGTGCTGCTCTGCGCGCACGGCCTGACGCGCTCGGGGCGCGACTTCGACAGGCTCGCGCTGGCGCTTGCGCACGACTATCGCGTGGTGTGTCCGGACGTCGTCGGGCGCGGCCTGTCCGACTGGCTCGCCGATCCGCGTTATTACGGCGTGGCGCAGTACGTTGCCGATATGGTCACGCTGATCGCGCGTCTGAACGTGGAGACGGTGGACTGGTTCGGCACGTCGATGGGCGGGCTCATCGGCATGGCGCTCGGCGGCCTGCCGAACACGCCGATCAGGAAGATGCTGCTCAACGATGTCGGACCGCATATCGAGCCCGTCGCGCTCCAGCGCATCGGCGACTATCTCGGCAAACCCGCGCGCTTCGCGTCGCTCGACGAAGGTGTGCGGCATGCGGCAGCGCTCGCCGCGTCGTTCGGGCCGCTGACCGACGAGGAATGGGCGAGCATCAACACACCGCTCCTGCGCGAGCGTGACGACGCCTGGGGCTTTCGCTACGACCCTGGCATCGCGGTGCCATTCACGTCGGCCACCGAAGAGCAGAACGCGGCCGGCGAGGCGTACCTGTGGCAGTCGCTTGCGTCGATCAGGACGCCGGTGCTCGTCGTGCGCGGCGAGAGCTCGGATTTGCTCTCGCGCGAGACGGTCGCGCAGATGGTCGAGAAGGGCCAGGCCGTGACGAGCGTCGAGATTCCGGGCGTAGGGCATGCGCCGGCGTTTCTTGCCGCGGATCAGATCGCCGTCGCCAAGGGCTTCTTCCTCGGCGATGGCGGCAGCGGGGCATAATATTGGGCTGAGCGTGCGTCGTTCAGCACCGTTTCCACTTCAATCATCGATCAGGAACACACAATGGCAGTCATTCGTCATCACGTCGGCCCGCGCCTTTCCGAGATCGCGATCCACAACGGCACGGTTTATCTCGCCGGCCAGATCGCCGAGGACACGGACCAGGACATCACCGGTCAGATGCGCGAAGTGCTCGGTCACATCGACCGCTTGCTCGAAGAAGCGAACAGCGACAAGTCGCATCTGCTGTCGGTGCAGATCTATATCGCCGACATGGTGCATTTCCCGGGCATGAATGCCGTGTGGGATTCGTGGGTCGCCCAGGACAGCTCGCCGCCGCGCGCCACGGTCGAATCGAAGCTCGCCAATCCGGCGTGCCTCGTCGAAATCGTCGTGATCGCGGCCCAACGTAGCTGAACGCCGCTGATCGTTCGTATCGCCTTACGTAGTGGCATCACCCGCATGACCGAGACCGCCGTTCCCGCCGAAACCCTGCCCGAGCCGTCCATCGACGACGCGCTCGCGTTCGTGCGCGAGCACGCAAAGGACGCGCATGTCTCGACGGGCGAACTGCTCGCCGATCACGCGGTGGGCACCGCGCGCATCATGCAGACGCTCAACGTCGATGCGCACGCGGTCGCCGCAGCGGCGCTGTTCGTGCTGGCGCCGCATCTCGACGATCCGGACAAGGTCATCGCCGAGCGCTTCGGCCCGGAAGTGCAGCGGCTCGTCGGCGATGTGAGGAAGCTTTTGCGGCTCGGCTCGGTCAGCTCGCGCGCCACGCTCGCGGAGCTGCCCGAGAACACCCGCGATGCGCAGGCCGCGCGCCGCGCGCAAGTCGAGGCGCTGCGCAAGATGCTGCTCGCGTTCGCGCAGGACATTCGCGTCGTGCTGATCCGGCTTGCTTCGCGCGTGCAGACGTTGCGTTATCACGCCGCGCACAAGACCGATCCGTCGCCCGACGTGCCGCGCGAGACGCTGGAGATTTACGCGCCACTCGCCAATCGGCTCGGCATCTGGCAACTGAAATGGGAGCTGGAAGATCTGTCGTTCCGCTTCGAGGATCCGGTCACGTACAAACGCATCGCGAAGCTGCTCGACGAGAAGCGCGTCGAGCGCGAGAGTTATGTGACCGAGGCGATCGCGCGCCTGCAGAAAGAGCTCGACACCGCCCATATCAAGGCGGACGTGAGCGGGCGGCCGAAGCACATCTACAGCATCTGGAAGAAGATGCGCGGCAAGCATCTCGACTTTGCCGAGCTGAACGACGTGCGCGCGTTTCGCGTGATCGTCGGCGACATCAAGGACTGCTACACCGTGCTCGGCATCGTGCACAACCTGTGGCAGCCGGTGCCGCGCGAGTTCGACGACTACATATCACGTCCGAAGCCCAACGGCTACAAGTCGTTGCATACGGTCGTCATCGGCGACGACGGGCGCGCGTTCGAGGTGCAGATCCGCACGTACGAGATGCATCAATTCGCCGAGTATGGCGTGGCCGCGCACTGGCGCTATAAGGAAGCGGGCACGCGCGGCTATGCGGGCCAGGTGACGGCGAGCGAGAAATACGACGAGAAGATCGCGTGGCTGCGTCAGCTTCTCGCGTGGAAGGACGATGTCGAAGGCGAACATGGCGGCGAGCAGCGGGGCTGGCAGCATCTGCGCGATGCCACGCTCGACGACGACCATATCTACGTGCTCACGCCGCAGGCGCGCGTGATCGCATTGCCGCAGGGCGCGACGGCTGTCGATTTCGCCTATCACCTGCACAGCGAGCTCGGGCATCGCTGCCGCGGCGCGCGCGTCGACGGCGCGATGGTGCCGCTCAATACACCGCTCTCGAACGGGCAGACGGTCGAGATCGTCGCGGTGAAGGAGGGCGGGCCTTCGCGCGACTGGCTCAATCCGCAACTGGGCTATCTGCACAGTGCGCGGGCGCGCCAGAAGGTGCGGTCGTGGTTCCTCGCGGCGGATGCGGCAGAGAACATCGCGGCGGGACGGACGATCGTCGAAAAGACCTTGCAGCGCGAAGGCAAGACCTCGGTCAGCCTGGACCAGCTCGCGGCGAAGCTCGGGTTCAAGACGCCGGAAGAGCTCTACGCGGTCGTCGCGAAGGAAGAATTCAGTCTGCGCAACATCGAGCACGCGCTCTCCGACACGCCGCCGCCCGAGCCCGAGCCGGAAGCGCCCGAGCAGTTCGAAAAGCGCAGCAGCGGGCAGAGCGTCGCGCACGGCGCATCGACGGGCGTGCTCGTGGTCGGCGTCGATGCGCTCCTCACGCAGCTCGCGCGTTGCTGCCGTCCCGCGCCGCCCGATGCGATCGCCGGCTTCGTCACGCGCGGCAAAGGCATGTCAGTTCACCGCACGGATTGCGCGACGTTCAAGCGCATGTCGCAGCGCTCGCCGGAGCGCGTGCTGCACACGACGTGGTCCGCGGAGGTGATGAACGGCCGCGGATCGTCGGTGTATCCGGTGGATCTCGCGGTGGAGTCGGCGGATCGGCAAGGCTTGCTGCGCGATATCTCCGAAGTGTTCGCGCGCGAGAAGATCAATGTGATCGGCGTGAAGAGCCAGAGCCGCCGGAATATCGCGTATATGCAGTTCACCGTGGAAGTGTCGAATGCCGCGCAGATTCAGCGCGCCTGCACGCTGCTCGGCGAAGTGCAGGGCGTCATTCGCGCATCGCGGCGGGCATAATCGGGCGGCTTTGAACGGATCGGCGAATATTTTCCATTTTTCTGAAGATAAGCACTTGCCAAGATCTGAAACGCTCCATATAATCTCACTTCTTTCAGGCTCGTAGCTCAGCTGGTTAGAGCACCACCTTGACATGGTGGGGGTCGTTGGTTCGAGTCCAATCGAGCCTACCAACGAAAACGAAGCTTCGGCGGGTGTAAATCTCCGAGGGTTCAAACCGCAAGAAGCGCTCAGCGCAAAAGGCGAAAAGAAATGGCACGTCGAACGTTGACCGATACAAATTCGGAACGACGCCAGTCGAGGACCTAATTCGCCTTCTGCCAATTTGTTTCGCGGTATGTGTGAAAAGTGAATGCGGCCCCTCGATAGCGGGGCCGCATTTTTTTTGCCTTGCGATTTTCGAAACGGAGATCGCGCGGCAATGCTTAATCGAAATCGCCCGGCGTGCGCCGGCGTCTTGGAGAACGATATGGTTTCGGTACGTTTGCCTGATGGGTCGGTCCGACAATACGACCACCCGGTGACCGTCGCGGAAGTCGCGGCATCGATCGGCGCGGGCCTCGCCAAGGCGGCGCTCGCCGGCAAGCTCAACGGCGAACTCGTCGACACCTCGTTTCTGATCGACAAGGATTCGTCGCTCGCCATCGTCACGGACAAGGACCCCGAAGGCATCGATGTCGTGCGCCACTCGGCCGCGCATTTGCTCGCCTACGCGGTGAAGGATCTGTTCCCCGAGGCGCAAGTGACCATCGGGCCGGTCATCGACAACGGTTTTTACTACGACTTCTCGTACAGCCGTCCCTTCACGCCCGAAGATCTCGAAAAGATCGAAAAGCGCATGCAGGAACTGGCTCAGAAGAATGAGCCGGTGTCGCGCCGCGTCGTAACGCGCGACGAAGCCGTCGAGTACTTCAAGAGCATTGGCGAAGCGTACAAGGCTGAGATCATCCAGTCGATTCCGGAAAGCGATGAAATCCGGCTGTACTCGCACGGCAACTTCATCGACCTGTGCCGCGGCCCACACGTGCCGTCGACCGGCAAGCTGAAGGTCTTCAAGCTGATGAAAGTCGCGGGCGCGTACTGGCGCGGCGACTCGAAGAACGAGCAGCTTCAGCGTATCTACGGCACCGCCTGGACGAAGAAGGAAGATCAGGATGCGTACCTGCACATGCTCGAAGAAGCCGAGAAGCGCGATCACCGCAAGCTCGGCAAGCAGCTCGACCTGTTCCATCTGCAGGACGAAGCGCCGGGCATGGTGTTCTGGCATCCGAAGGGCTGGTCGCTGTGGCAGCAAGTCGAGCAATACATGCGCCGCCGCGTGAACGAGGCCGGCTATCTCGAGATCAAGACCCCGATGGTCATGGACCGCTCGCTGTGGGAAGCGTCGGGCCACTGGCAGAACTATCGTGAAAACATGTTCACGACCGAATCGGAAAAGCGCGACTACGCCATCAAGCCGATGAACTGTCCGGGCCACGTCCAGGTGTTCAACCACGGCCTGCGCTCGTATCGCGATCTGCCGCTGCGTTATGCGGAGTTCGGCTCGTGCCATCGCAACGAGCCGTCGGGCGCGCTGCACGGGCTGATGCGGGTGCGTGGCTTCGTCCAGGACGATGCGCACATCTTCTGTACCGAAGATCAGTTCATCGCGGAATCGATCGCCTTCAATACGCTCGCGATGAGCGTGTACAAGGATTTCGGGTTCGATCACATCGACATCAAGCTGTCGCTGCGTCCGGAGCAGCGCGCCGGCACCGATGAAACCTGGGATCGCGCGGAGCAGGGCCTGCGCGAGGCGCTCACTGCCTGCGGCCTGAAGTGGGAAGAACTCGCGGGCGAAGGTGCGTTTTACGGTCCGAAGATCGAATACCACATCAAGGATGCGCTTGGCCGTTCCTGGCAGTGCGGCACGCTGCAGCTCGACATGGTGCTGCCGGAGCGCCTCGGCGCGGAGTATGTCGCCGAGGACAACAGCCGGCGCCGTCCGGTGATGCTCCACCGCGCGATCGTCGGTTCGATGGAGCGTTTCCTCGGCATTTTGATCGAGCACCATGCCGGCGCAATGCCGCCGTGGCTCGCCCCGATCCAGGCCGTTGTGCTGAATATTGCTGAAAGTCAGGCGGAATATGCCGGAAATCTGACCCAATCGTTGCAAAAACAAGGGCTTAGAGTAGAGTCCGATTTGCGCAATGAGAAGATTAGCTATAAAATACGGGAGCACACGCTGCAAAAGGTTCCCTATTTGCTGGTCGTCGGGGACAAAGAGCGTGATGCGCAAACCGTAGCCGTGCGTGCTCGTGGCGGTGTCGATCTGGGCGTAATGCCGGTCGACGCATTTCTGGAGCGCCTGCAGCAGGAAGTGCGGGCGTTCAAGTAAGTCACTCGCAGCGCGGCTTGTTTTTTAATCTTTAGAGGAAACGTAACATCGCTACTGATAAGTCGTCACATCGCATCAACGGTGAGATTACCGCACCGGAAGTGCGCTTGGTCGGAGTGGACAACGAGCCGCTCGGAATCGTGAAACTGGCCGAGGCTTTCCGCCAATCGGAACAGCTCGACGTGGATCTCGTCGAAATCGCGCCGCAGGCTTCGCCGCCTGTCTGCCGTCTGATGGATTACGGCAAGTTCAAGTACTCGGAAGCGAAGAAGCAGCACGAGGCGAAACTGAAGCAGAAGATCGTGCAGGTGAAGGAAGTCAAATTCCGCCCCGGCACGGATGACGGTGACTACAACGTCAAGCTTCGTAACCTCACGCGCTTCCTCGAAGACGGCGACAAGACGAAAATCACGTTGCGTTTCCGCGGTCGCGAAATGGCGCACCAGGAAATCGGCATGCGCATGCTCGAACGTCTGAAGACGGATCTGGACGAATTCGGTCAGGTCGAGCAGATGCCGAAGATGGAAGGGCGCCAGATGATCATGGTGCTTGCCCCGAAGAAGAAGGGTAAGTAACGCAAGCAGTGAGACGATGGATCGCGCGCCGTCGCAAGGCGGCTGGCGCGGCATTGTCGGAAGGTTCAGAGGGGCGTCGTTTCTGCGGTGCCGCTCATGAAAAGCGGCGGCTCGAAAGAGCCGAACGCAAACAAGTGGAGCGTGGGTTTCGAAGGGCGGGAAGGGGTCTTGGCCAGCACGGAAAGATCAGCCGCACACCCATGACCATCTAATAAACTGGAGTTGTTTCATGCCGAAGATGAAGACCAAGAAGAGTGCTGCAAAGCGCTTCGTGGTGCGTCCGGGCGGTACCGTCAAGCGCGGTCAAGCGTTCAAGCGCCACATTCTTACCAAGAAAACCACCAAGAACAAACGCCATCTGCGTGGCTCCACGGCCGTTCATGATTCCGATCTGAACTCCGTCCGCGCAATGCTGCCGTTCGCCTAACCTCATCTAACTTAAGGAGAGCAACATGCCTCGAGTAAAACGTGGGGTTACCGCACGGGCCCGTCACAAGAAGATCATCCGTCTGGCCAAGGGTTACCGCGGCCGTCGCAATAACGTCTATCGCATCGCCAAGCAGGCGGTCATGCGCGCAGGCCAGTACGCCTACCGCGATCGCCGCAACAAGAAGCGTGTGTTCCGCGCACTGTGGATCACGCGTATCAACGCGGCGGTGCGTCAGCACGACATGACCTACAGCGTGTTCATCAACGGCCTGAAGAAGGCGTCGATCGAACTCGACCGCAAGGTTCTGGCTGACATGGCTGTGTTCGACAAGGCTGCTTTTGCTGCGATCGTGAAGCAGGTGAAAGCCGCCGTTGCAGCCTAATTGCGAAATTAGTACTGCGTGGTTCGCCTCTTCGCCGCCAAGCTGTTGAGGGCGGCGACAAGGTAGAAAACGGGGCTCTCACCGAGCCCCGTTTTTGTTGGTCGGACGGTTTTGCGCATGGCTTGGTCCGGTTTTCATCGACTCAGGCCACGCCCAAAACCGAACTTAGTCAGAACTTCGAAAAGATGGGATCAATGGATCTGGACCAGATTGTCGCCGACGCGAAAAGCGCCTTTGAACACGCCGCCGATACCACCACGCTCGAAAACGAGAAGGCGCGGTTTCTCGGCAAGTCCGGCGCGTTGACCGAATTGCTGAAGGGATTGGGCAAGCTCGATCCGGAAGCGAAGAAGTTCGAAGGCGCGCGCATCAATCAGGCGAAGCAACAGGTAGAGGCCGCGCTCTTCTTTCGCCGTCAGGCGCTCGCCGATGCGCTCCTGAACCAGCGTCTCGCCGCCGAAGCCATCGATGTCACGCTGCCCGGACGCGGCGCGGGCGCTGGCACGCTGCATCCGGTGATGCGCACGTGGGAGCGCGTCGAGCAGATCTTCGGCACGATCGGCTTCGACGTGGCCGACGGTCCCGAAATCGAGACCGACTGGTACAACTTCACCGCGTTGAACAGCCCCGAGAACCATCCGGCGCGCTCGATGCAGGACACGTTCTACGTCGACGGCAAGGACGCCGATGGCCGGCCGCTGCTGCTTCGCACGCACACGAGCCCGATGCAGGTGCGCTACGCCCGCATGAACAAGCCACCGATCAAGGTGATCGTGCCGGGCCGCACGTATCGCGTCGACAGCGACGCCACGCATTCGCCGATGTTCAATCAGGTCGAAGGCTTGTGGATCGAGGAGAACATCAGCTTCGCCGATCTCAAGGGCGTCTACACCGATTTTCTCAAGAAGTTTTTCGAGCGCGACGACATTCTCGTGCGCTTCCGTCCGTCGTACTTTCCGTTTACGGAACCGTCGGCTGAAATCGACATGATGTTCGAGCACGGCAAGAACGCGGGCAAATGGCTGGAGATTTCCGGTTCCGGTCAGGTGCATCCGACCGTCATCCGCAACATGGGCCTCGATCCGGAGCGCTACGTCGGTTTTGCGTTCGGCAGCGGCCTCGAACGCCTGACGATGCTGCGCTATGGCGTGCAGGACTTGCGTCTGTTCTTCGAGAACGACCTGCGTTTTCTGCGCCAGTTCGCCTGAAGCCCGCGGTGTTCGGCGTTCAAGAGAACCCCGAACGAGACTCCAAACACATCGAACGTAGACACACATGCAATTCCCAGAATCCTGGCTCCGCAGTTTCGTCGATCCCAAGCTCTCCACCGACGAACTCGCGCACGCACTGACGATGGCCGGTCTCGAAGTCGAAGACCTGCGTCGGGTCGCGCTGCCGACCACAAAGATCGTCGTGGGCCTTGTGCTCGAAGTGGCGAAGCACCCGAACGCCGACAAGCTCAATGTTTGTCAGGTCGATGCCGGCACCGGCGAAACCTTGAACATCGTGTGCGGCGCGCCTAACGTGTCGCCGGGCATCAAGGTGCCGGTTGCGCTCATCGGCGCGGAACTGCCGCCGGCCGAAGCGGGCGGCGCGCCGTTCGCCATCAAGCCGACGAAGCTGCGCGGCGTCGACAGCCAGGGCATGTTGTGCTCGGCACGCGAGCTGAAGCTGTCGGAAGATCACAGCGGCTTGCTGATTCTGTCCGCCGAGGCGAAGGTCGGTCAGGACATCCGCGAGACGCTCAATCTCGACGACACGGTTTTCGAGATCAAGCTCACGCCGAACAAGGCGGATTGCCTGTCGGTGTTCGGCGTCGCGCGCGAGACGGCCGCGATCACCGGTGCGCCGTTGCAGCAACTGGACATGCCCGCGGTCGAAACGGAGCTCGATGAAAAGCTGCCGGTCAAGGTGCTCGCGCCGGATCTGTGCGGCCGCTTCTCGGGCCGCGTGATCCGCGGCGTGAACGCGCACGCGAAGACGCCGCAATGGATGGTCGAGCGTCTCGAGCGCGCGGGCCAGCGCAGCATTTCCGCGCTCGTCGACATCTCCAATTATGTGATGCTCGAACTCGGCCGTCCGACGCACGTGTTCGATCTCGACAAGATCCACGGTGCAATCGAAGTGCGCTGGGGCAAGAAGGGCGAGTCGCTCAAGCTGCTCAATGGCAACACTGTCGAGCTCGACGAAACCGTCGGCGTGATCGCGGACGATCGTCACGTCGAAAGTCTCGCGGGCATCATGGGCGGCGATAGCACGTCCGTCACGCTCGACACGACCAATATCTATCTCGAAGCCGCGTTTTGGTGGCCGGACGCGATCCGCGGCCGCGCGCGCAAGTACAACTTCTCGACCGATGCCGCGCATCGCTTCGAGCGGGGCGTCGATTATTCGACGACGGTCGAGCATATCGAGCGCATCTCGCGCCTGATTCTCGACATCTGCGGCGGTGCGGCCGGTCCTGTCGACGATCAGATCGTCAATGTGCCCGAGCGCAACCCCGTGTCGATGCGCGTGTCGCGTGCGCATCGCATCATCGGTGTGGAGATCGGCGCAGAAGAGATTGCGCAGATCTTCACGCGCCTGAACCTCGCGTTCGAGCGCGATGGCGATACCTTCAAGGTCACGCCGCCGCCGTATCGCTTCGATATCGAGATCGAGGAAGATCTGATCGAAGAAGTCGCGCGCATCTACGGCTTCGAGAAGATTCCGGCACGTCCGCCGGTCGCGCGCAGCGAAATGCGCATCACGAACGAGACGAAGCGTTCGATCCACACGCTGCGCCACGCGGTCGCCGCACGCGACTATTCGGAGACGGTGAACTTCAGCTTCGTCGATGCCGACTGGGAGAAGGACTTCGCCGGCAACGACACCCCGATCAAGCTGCTGAATCCGATCGCGAGCCAGCTCTCGGTCATGCGCACGACCACGTTCGGCAGCCTGATCGAAGTACTGCGCCATAACCTGAACCGCCGCGCAGAGCGCATTCGTGTGTTCGAGGCGGGTCGCGTGTTTCATCGCGATGCAGCCGTGAAGGCGGGCGAGCTGGCCGTCGAAGGTTTCGCGCAGCCGAAGATGATCGGCGGTCTTGCCTATGGCCCCGCGCTCGAGGAACAGTGGGGCACGGCGTCGCGCAATGTCGATTTCTTCGACGTGAAGGGCGATGTCGAGGCGCTGTTCGCGCCAGTCGCGTTGCGCTTCGTGAAGGCCGAACACCCGGCGCTGCATCCGGGACGCAGCGCGCGTATCGAAGTGGCCGGGCGCGCGGTCGGCTGGATCGGCGAACTGCATCCGCGCTGGCTGCAAAAGTACGACCTGCCGAACGCGCCGATCCTCTTCGAAATCGAAGCCGACGCGCTGATGGATCGCGCGCTGCCCGCGCCTTCCGAAGTGTCGAAATTCCCGCCGGTGCGGCGCGATATCGCGATTGTCGTAGATCAACACGTGCCCGTTCAGGCGCTCCTCGACGAGCTCGAAAACGCTCGCTCGGAGACCGCTTGCAAGCACGTCACGAGGGTTGCGCTTTTCGATGAATTTCGTCCAAAATCAAATACTTCCGGTGGCTTGGGAGCGCACGAGAAAAGTCTTGCCTTCCGTGTAACGTTGCAAGATACTGGCGGCACGCTTCAGGACGAAACGGTCGATACGGCCATTAAAACGCTGGTGGATCGCCTGGCTCGAGTACACGGCGCGCGGTTGCGCGGATAGCCTGCAGTTGGCCCGTCCGTCCCAATCGCCAAGTCTCAAACTGGCAAGCGCCGTCTTACCGATATGAACCAAATGAACTCGAGTGATTTCGAAGCCCTTCTTTCGGCGCAGCGTAGCGCCATGACCCGAGATACCCAGACCTCGAGCGCACCCGGCGACACGCCCACGCTCACCAAAGCCGAGTTGGCCGAGATGCTGTTCGATCAGGTTGGTCTGAACAAGCGCGAAGCCAAGGACATGGTCGAAGCCTTCTTCGAAGTCATCCGCGATGCGCTGGAGAGCGGCGAAAGCGTCAAGCTGTCCGGTTTCGGCAATTTCCAGTTGCGCGACAAGCCTCAACGTCCGGGACGTAATCCGAAGACGGGCGAGGCTATTCCTATCGCCGCGCGGCGGGTCGTCACGTTTCATGCAAGTCAGAAGCTGAAGGCGCTGGTCGAAACGGGCGCGGAGACGGATCTCACTCGCTGATCTCGCCTCGGCGCGCAGACGTCCGCGCGCCATGCTCTTTTGCCCACCGCGCTTCAATCGACATCACTTATAACGATGGTTGATCGACGATGGAAAAAGTCGTCTTGCCTCCGATCCCCGCCAAGCGTTACTTCACGATTGGCGAAGTCAGCGAGTTGTGCGGCGTCAAGCCTCACGTGCTGCGCTATTGGGAGCAGGAGTTCACGCAACTGAGGCCGGTCAAACGGCGCGGCAATCGTCGCTACTATCAGCATCACGAAGTCTTGCTGATCCGGCGCATCCGCGAGTTGCTGTATGAACAAGGCTTCACGATCAACGGCGCGCGCAACCGGCTCGATTCCCAAGGGCGCGCGAATGGCGAAGAGGCCGAGATAGCCGAAGCGCAAGGCTCGGCGCAACCGGGCGTCGATGTCGACCAGTTGCGCAAGGAAATTCTTCAGGTCATCGACTTGCTGGGCCGATAAGCACCTCGATCATCCACGCTACGATGATGCCGCGATTCGTCGCGGCATTTTTTCGTCCCGATGATGCGCGGTGCTTTGCTTGCGTGCGCGGTCGTTGCCTGCGGTCAAGACTCGATGGCGGAGCGGATGCGCTTCTTCGGGCCGGCTGTCGTCTGCGAATGGCGGTCGGGCATCGTGACGTTGATCGACCAATAGACGATGCTCGGCCCGACGCCCCAGGGCGGATAGATGCGCCAGTCGCCGGCGCCGTGATGGAAGAAATAAAGTGCGAATACGCCGCCGGGTTTCGGCGCGCTCACACACACGTAGCGGCTGCCCCCCGGATAGATGCGCCCGAAACGGGTGACGCGCGCACGGCTTGCCGGATCGAACCATCTCGCGACTTCAGTGCGCAAGGCAGACGAGGTTCGATCGGTTTGGATGCGCCGCGGTTGCGCGAGCGCTGAAACAGACAGAGGCATGAGGCGCCGTTCCTTACGTGTCACCTGAAGACTAGGCCTTAAATCACTGACACACAAGCGTTTTTTTGGATTTCAAGTCTGATAAAACGGGCGCCGGGTAGGCCTCGTGTTAGATGCTCAGGCCCATCATCGCCGTGGTGTTCGTCACGGCTTCGTCTTGGGCGCGCACCCTGAGCATCGCGTCGGCCAGCCGGTAATAGAGTTGGGCGCGCTCTTCCAGGAGCGTGGGCGATGCATCGTTCGGCAGGGCTTCGTCGGCCATGTCGCCTGCCAGCGCCTGGCCTGCGAAATAGTCACGCAGCGACATGCCGTAGTTGCTGTTGCCGGGAAACGCGCGTGGGTTGTTGAGCTTGTTATACGCCATTGTTTTTGCTCGCCATGTTCAGTGCGACGGCCCGCGATGAGCCAAAGAAAAAAGGCTCTCCGGCAGAAGCCGGAGAGCCTTTGATTTCTGGTCGGGGCGAGAGGATTTGAACCTCCGACCACCTGCACCCCATGCAGGTACGCTACCAGGCTGCGCTACGCCCCGAAAGAGCGAAAGTATATCAGAGAGAAACGAATAGTAGAACTGCTTCGATGCATATCGCGATTGAACTCGACACATTCACTCGCGGGGCGTGAGCGCATCCATCCCGACCGGCACGAGGCGGCGTTTGGTCCTGCGCAAGACGTTGAGCCGGTCGCCGATCGGTGTACGCTCACGCGCGAAGCGCTGACGCCTGCGGAACCGCCATGCCAGCAGCAGCGCTATCGCGCATGGGATCACATACGCAAGGATGCGCTCGCTCCACGCGGTCCGCGATCCGAAGGTGTCGTACTGCGTGCGCTCATGAAAGTGCGCGGACGCGAAGATGATCGTCAATGCGAAATCCAGCAGCATCGCGGCGGTGCACAGGACGAGAAAGAGCAGTGCGCCGTTCCACGTCAACGAAGCCCGACTCGCGTTCAGTGTGCGGCAAATGAAAAGCGCCACGCCCAGCAAAGCCAGATTGAACGCCAGGGGAAGCCAGGGAAAATCCATATCGCGCGTGCCTCGCATGCGGGTAACAGGAACGAGCCCGGCGGTGCGAAGTTGACATTTTTTGTCATGTCCCCAGCGTCCGTTCCGAAAGCGGCGCGATCATGACACGCGGAAAACGACGCAAGAATAAGAGTATTCCTAATCATGTTTGCTGGTCGGCAAACGACTCCGACAGGAAGTCAATAAATGTCCGCACCTTCGTCGTCATGTATTTGCGGCTCGTGTACACCGCGTAGACGGACGGTGCGAACGCCGTGTAATTCGGCAGCACGTGCACGAGGGCACCCGACGCCAGCTCGGGTTCGACGATCCACGCCGGGAAATACGCGAGCCCGAGCCCGGCGCGCACGAGCTGTAGCGCCATCGACGTATCGTTGGTTTTGAGCACGGCCTGATTCTTCACGATGAACGCGCCGTCCGGACCCGTCAGCGTCACCGAATCGATGTTCGTGTAGGTCGGCAGCACGAAGCGATGCCGCGCGACATCGTCCGGATGACGCAGCCTGCCGTGCCGTTCCAGATACGCGGTCGAAGCCGCGAGCACGAAGGGCATCGTGCACAAGGGCCGCACGATCAAAGAAGGCGATGGCTCGGACGTCGCGCGTATCGCCATGTCGTAGCCTTCCTCGACGAGATCGACGAAACGGTTTTCCAGCCGCAGATCGACGAGCACGCCGGGATAGCGCGCCTGATATGCGACGAGCAGATCCGCGAACTTGCGGTTGGCGAACCAGCCCGGCGCGGTCACTTTCAGTACGCCCTGCGGTTGCGCCGTCTGCACGCCGACAGCGGCTTGCGCGGCCTGCAGGATATCGAGCGCCTCGCTGCACTGCTCGTAATACACGCTGCCGGCTTCCGTGAGGCTCAGATGGCGCGTCGTGCGGTTCAGCAGTCGCACGCCCAACTGGCGCTCGAGATTGGCGACGTGCTTGCTCGTCATCGCGGTCGAGATGTCGAGCCGCTCGGCTGCCTTGACGAAGCTGCCCGCCTCGACGACTTCCCGAAACACGCGCAAGCTGGTCAGAGCGTCCATCGATCATTTCCTGTCTGGAAACAAAACGCTAATGTTAGCCGGATTTATCGACAGGCGATGTCTGCTTAGACTAGCCGCAATTCATCTTCAAAGGAGTGTTTGCAATGTCCACCCAACTCCGTTCCGCGTCGGCCAGCGCGCCCGCGCTCGCCAGCTACGCCCACGCGCTGCTGCGCATCGTCGCGTCGTACGTCGTGCTCACGCATGCGAGCGCGAAACTCTTTCATGTGCCGCACATCGCGATGTTCGACGGCCTGCCGCTCTTCTCGCTGCTCGGCGCGGCGGGCGTCATCGAACTGGTCGGCGGCGTGCTCGTGCTGATCGGCTTGTTCACGCGGGCGGCGGCGTTCGTGCTGTCGGGCGAGCTGGCGTTCGCGTATTTCATCGGTCACGCGCCGAAAGGCAACTTCTTCCTGCCGCTGCTGAATTCGGGCGAGCCGGCCGTGCTGCTCTCGTTCATCTATCTGTTCATCGCGGCGGCGGGGCCGGGCGCGTGGAGCATCGACGCGCGACGTTGACCCTTGGCTGACGGTCATTTCGGCCACTCGTCCAGCTCGTCGTTGAAGAGCGATGCGACGATGCCGCGCAGCCACATCGTGCGCGCGTCATTGTGAAACTTGCGATGCCAGTGCTGCTTCAGATCGAAACGCGGCAGCGGAAGCGGCGGCTCGGCGAGCGTGATCGACGCATGCTCGGCGACGTACGCGAAGCCGATCGCATGCGGCACCGTCGCGATGAGATCGGTGCGCGACAAGATGAACGGCAAGCTCATGAAGTGCGGCGTTTCGAGCACGGCGCGGCGCCGCACGCGCTCCTTGTCGAGATGGTTCTCCAGAATCTCCTGACTGCGGCCTTCCGCGCGCACGACCGCGTGGCCGCATGCGAGGAAGCGTTCGAGCGTGAGCGGCTCGTTCGCGAATGGATGATCGCGCCGCATCAGACAGATGAAGCGGTGCGAGAACAGCCGCTGCTGGAAGAAGTTGTTGCCGCGCAGGTCGGGAAAGTAGCCGACCGCGAGGTCGATCTCGCCCGCTTCGAGCCCGCGTTCCACGTCGCCGTGCGATGCCGATACCGAACGCAGATTCGCGCCGGGCGCATGTTTGGCGAACGCCTGCAAAAGCCGCGGCAGAAACACGATCTCGCCGACATCGGATAGCGCGATTGAAAACGTATCCGAACTCGACGACGGATCGAAGTGCTGCCGGTCGAGCAGGCCGCGCTCGATGCGCGCAAGCGCCTCGCGCGCCGCGGGCACGAGCGCGATCGTGCGCGGGGTCGGCTCCATGCCGCGCGAGGTGCGCACGAAAAGCGGATCGTTGAAGTATTCGCGCAATCGCGCGAGCGCCGTCGAAACGCGCGGTTGGCTCACGCCGAGACGCTCGGCGGCGCGGCTCACGTTGCGCGTCTCGTCGATCGCGACGAGGTACGGAATCAGGTTGAGATCGAGATCGGTCATAACGAACCTTCAGGTTCCTCGCGCGTCAGTCAGTGCAATGTCATCCACGTCGCGCGACCATCTCCGACACGCGCTGCGCCGCGTCCAGAAGCGGCTCCAGAAAAGCCTTCACCATCTGCTTCGCGTTCTTGCGCTGCGCGTTGCCGCTGATATTCAGCGCGGCGATCACGCGGCCTTGCCGGTCGCGGATCGGCGCGGACATCGAAATCAGGCCTTCCTCCAGTTCCTGATCGACGATCGCCCAGCCTTGCCGGCGCACGACGGCGATTGCTTCCTTGAGCGCTGCCTTATCGACGATGGTGCGCGGCGTGCGCGCGACGAGCGAACTCGCATCGAGCGCTTCTTCGAGGCGCGCTTCGTCGAGGGCGGCGAGCAACACGCGGCCCATCGACGTGCAGAAAGCGGGCAGGCGGCTGCCGATCGAAAGATTCTGCGTGATGATCTTGTGCGTCGGCACGCGCAGCACGTAGACGATTTCCGCGCCGTTCAGCACCGCCGCCGAGCAGCTTTCATGCACCTGTTCGACGAGATCTTCCATCACCGGCTCGGCGAGATTCCAGAAGGGCATCGACGTCAGATAGGCGAAGCCGAGATCGAGGATTTTCGGCGTCAGTTGGAAGAGGCGCCCGTCCGCTTCGACGTAGCCGAGCGACTGCAACGTCAGAAGAATGCGGCGCGCGCCGGCGCGCGTGAGGCCGGTGGCGGCGGCGACATCGGTGAGCGTCTGCGCGGGACGGTTCGCATCGAACGAGCGGATGACCGCGAGCCCGCGCGCGAATGACTGGACGTACGCGTCGCCGGGACGAGACGGCGCGTCTTGCGGCTCGATATCGCTGGCGAGAGATGAATTTTTCATAGGCCTTGAATCAACACACCGGTGAAAACCCGTACTTCGACGTTGCTTCGTTGACACGACAACGAATGCAGGACTACCATGCCGATGTTCGCTAAACGAATCCATGTTCGCATGACGAACATTTCAGCGCAAGTGTGCTGACGAGCAGGTAAACCCCAGTTCGAGACAGACAGGAACGGCAATGATCAACAAGATTTTCGATTCGCTCGCCTCGGCCGTCGCCGACGTCAATGACGGAGCGACCATCATGATCGGCGGATTCGGCACGGCAGGCATGCCGTCCGAGCTGATCGACGCGCTCATCGAGCAAGGCGCGCGTGAACTCACGATCGTCAACAACAACGCCGGCAACGGCGACACGGGCCTCGCCGCCTTGCTGAAGGCGAAGCGCGTGCGCAAGATCATCTGCTCGTTCCCGCGTCAGACGGACTCGCATGTCTTCGACGCGCTCTATCGCGCGGGCGAAATCGAACTCGAACTCGTGCCGCAGGGCAATCTGGCCGAGCGCATCCGCGCGGCGGGCGCGGGCATCGGCGGTTTCTTCACGCCGACCGGCTACGGCACCAAGCTCGCGGAAGGCAAGGAAACGCGCGTGATCGACGGCAAGCATTACGTGCTCGAAGCGCCGCTGCACGCGGATTTCGCGCTCGTGAAGGCATACAAGGGCGACCGCTGGGGCAATCTGGTCTATCGTAAAACTGCGCGCAACTTCGGCCCGATCATGGCGAGCGCCGCGAAGACGGCGATCGTGCAGGTATCGAAGGTCGTGCCGCTCGGCGAGCTGGACCCCGAAAACATCGTGACGCCCGGCATTTTCGTGCAGCGCGTCGTAGAAGTGCCGCAAGCGGTGCATGCAGCGGAACTCGCAGCTTAAGGACGAAAAGCCATGAAGAAACTCACTCGTGACGAAATGGCCAAGCGCGTGGCCGCGGACATTCCCGAAGGCGCATACGTGAACCTGGGCATCGGCGTGCCGACGCTCGTCGCCAATCATCTCGCGGCCGACCGCGAAATCTTCCTGCACAGCGAAAACGGTCTGCTCGGCATGGGCCCGGCGCCCGCGAAAGGTGAGGAAGACGACGAGCTCATCAACGCCGGCAAGCAGCACGTGACGCTGCTCACGGGCGGCGCGTATTTCCATCACGCGGATTCGTTCGCGATGATGCGCGGCGGACACCTCGACTTCTGCGTGCTCGGCGCATTCCAGGTGTCGGCGACGGGCGATCTCGCCAACTGGCACACCGGCGCGCCCGACGCGATTCCGGCCGTCGGCGGCGCGATGGACCTCGCGATCGGCGCGAAGCAGGTCTACGTGATGATGGAACTCCTGACGAAGCAGGGCGAAAGCAAGCTCGTCGACGTCTGCACGTATCCCGTGACCGGCGTCGAGTGCGTGAACCGGGTCTATACCGATCTCGCCGTGTTCGACGTGATGCCTGAAGGCCTGGTCGTGCGCGAGATCGTGGAAGGTCTGTCGTTCGACGAATTGCAGAAGCTCGCGAAGGTGCCGCTTCAATACGCGCCGTTGACCGAAGCAGCCTGAGAGAACTCTGGAGACATTGAAGATGAAAGAAGCTTTCGTATGTGATGCGATCCGCACGCCGATCGGCCGTTACGGCGGTTCGCTCTCGTCCGTCCGTGCCGACGATCTCGGCGCGGTGCCGCTGCGCGCGCTCGTCGAGCGCAACAAGGAAGTGGACTGGGAAGCCATCGATGAAGTGATCTACGGCTGCGCGAACCAGGCGGGCGAAGACAATCGCAACGTCGCGCGCATGTCGGCGCTGCTGGCGGGCTTGCCGGTCGGCACGCCGGGCTCGACGGTCAACCGCCTGTGCGGCTCGGGCATGGACGCGATCGGCGTCGCGGCGCGCGCGATCAAGTCGGGCGAAACGAGCCTGATGATCGCGGGCGGCGTCGAAAGCATGAGCCGCGCGCCGTTCGTGATGGGCAAGGCGACGAGCGCGTTCTCGCGTTCCGCCGACATCCACGATACGACCATCGGCTGGCGTTTCATCAATCCGCTGATGAAGAAGCTGCACGGCGTCGATTCGATGCCCGAAACCGCCGAGAACGTCGCCGACGATTACAAGATCAGCCGCGCCGATCAGGATGCGTTCGCAGTTCGTTCGCAGCAAAAGGCGGCGCGCGCGCAGAAGGACGGCACGCTGGCGCAGGAAATCGTCGCGGTGACGATTCCGCAGAAAAAGGGCGATGCGCTCATCGTCGACCGCGACGAGCATCCGCGTGAAACGAGTCTCGAAGCGCTCGCGAAGCTGAAGGGCGTCGTGCGCCCGGATGGCAGCGTGACCGCTGGCAACGCGTCGGGCGTGAACGACGGCGCGGTCGCCATGCTGATCGCCGACGAGGAAACGGCCAAGCGCAACGGTCTCACGCCGCGCGCGCGCATTCTCGGACTCGCCACCGCCGGCGTGCCGCCGCGCGTGATGGGCATCGGTCCGGGTCCGGCATCGCAGAAGCTGTTGAAGCGCCTCGGCATGACCATCGACCAGATGGATGTGATCGAGCTGAACGAAGCGTTCGCGTCGCAAGGGCTCGCGACGCTGCGCATGCTCGGCGTCGCCGACGACGATCCTCGCGTCAATCCGAACGGCGGCGCGATTGCGCTCGGCCATCCGCTCGGCGCATCGGGCGCGCGACTGGTCACGACCGCGAGCTATCAGCTCCAGCGCACCGGCGGCCGCTTCGCACTGTGCACGATGTGCATCGGCGTGGGCCAGGGCATCGCGATGATCATCGAGCGCGTCTGAGCGTATGTTTTCATCGACCGGTCGTCTTACCGATCTGATCTGCGGCAACGCGGCCGCCAACGCCGTGTGGTCGCCGCGCGCGACCGTGCAGGCGATGCTCGATGTCGAAGCCGCGCTCGCGCGTGCATCGGCGTTGCATGGCGTCATTCCGGCGAGCGCGGTCGACTCGATCGTCGCTGCCTGCAATGCAGACAACATCGACGCTGACGCGCTCATGACCGGCGCGGCGGCGGGCGGCAATCTCGCGATTCCGCTCGTCAAGCAGCTCACCGCCGTCGTGAAGGCAAGCGATGCCGAAGCCGCGAAATACGTGCATTGGGGCGCGACGAGTCAGGACATCATCGATACGGGCGTCGTGCTGCAGTTGCGCGCGGCGCTCGATCTGCTCGACGCCGACCTGCTCGCGCTTTCCGAGGCGCTCGTCATGCAGGCGCAGGCGCACGCAAAGACGCCGATGATCGGCCGCACGTGGCTGCAACAAGCGCTACCGATCACGCTCGGCCTGAAGTTCGCGCAGTGGTTGGACGCAGTGACGCGTCATCGTGAACGTCTTGCGGAGTTGAAAGCACGCGCATTGGTGCTGCAATTCGGCGGCGCGGCAGGCACGCTCGCGAGCCTGCGCGACAAGGCGCTGCCGGTGGCGAAGTCGCTCGCGGAAGACCTGAACCTGCAATTGCCCGCACTACCGTGGCACACGCAGCGCGATCGCGTCGCTGAAAGCGCGTCGTTTCTCGGCATGCTCACGGGCACGCTGGGCAAGATCGCGCGCGATATCTCTTTAATGATGCAAACCGAACTCGGCGAAGTCGCGGAACCAGCAGCGGCAGGCAAGGGCGGTTCATCGACGATGCCGCACAAGCGCAATCCCGTCGGCTGCGCGGCCGTGCTGACCGCCGCGACGCGTGCGCCGAATCTCGTCGCGACGATCTTCGCCGGCATGGTTCAGGAGCACGAGCGCGCGCTCGGCGGCTGGCAGGCCGAATGGGAAGCGCTGCCCGATCTCGCGCGTCTGACAGCGGGCGCGCTGTCGAACATCCTCGCGATCGTGCCGGACATGGAAGTGAACACCGATCGCCTCGCGCGCAATCTGAACGTGACGAACGGCCTCGTGCTCGGCGAAGCGGTGATGCTCGCGCTCGGCGATGCCATCGGCCGGCTGGAGGCGCACAAGCTCGTGGAAGGCGCATCGAAGGCGTCGGTCGCGAACGGGACGTCGCTCTTCGACGCGCTCGCCGACAACGAAACCGTCACGCGTCATCTGTCGCGCGATCAGTTGAAACAGTTGCTCGATCCGGCGAACTACGTCGGCCAGGCGCAGGCGTTCGTCGACGCCGCCATCGCCAATTCAAAGAAACAGGAGCGGTAAACCATGCCTCTTGCCGAAGTCAACGGAACCCGGATTCACTATCGCATCGATGCCACCGCGGGCGACAACGCACCGTGGCTCGTGCTGTCGAATTCGCTCGGCGCCGATGTCTCGATGTGGACGCCGAACATCGAGGCGTTCGCGCAGCACTATCGCGTCGTGCGCTACGACACGCGCGGCCACGGTCATTCGGACGTGCCGCCGGGGCCGTACACGATCGATCAGCTGATCGGCGACGTGATCGGCCTGATGGATCATCTGAAGATCGAACGGGCGAACTACTGCGGCCTGTCGATGGGCGGACTGACCGGCATCGGGCTCGCCGCGCGTCATCCGGAGCGCTTCTCGCGTGTCGTGCTCTCGAACACCGCCGCGCTGATCGGCTCGGACGCCGTGTGGACGCCTCGCGCCGCGAAAGCGCGCGAGCCGGGCGGCATGCCCGCGCTGACCGATGCCGTGATCGCGCGCTGGTTCACCGCGCCGTTCATCGAGCGCGAGCAGCTCGAACTCGCCAATATCCGCGACGTGTTCCGCCATACGTCGGGCGACGGCTACGCGTCGAACTGCGAGGCGATCCGCGACGCGGACCTGCGCGGCGAAGCGAAGACCATCAGGCTTCCGGTGCTGGTGATCGCGGGCACGCATGATCTGTCGACGACGGCCGAGCAGGGCCGCGAGCTCGCGAGCTACATTGAAGGCTCTCGCTATATCGAACTGGACGCGGCGCATCTGTCGAACATCGAAAAGCGCGACGACTACACGCGCGCCGCTCTCGACTTTCTCGGAGAACAACAATGACCGACGACGAACGCTACGAAGCCGGCATGAAAGTGCGCCGCGCGGTGCTGTCCGACGCGCACGTGGACCGCTCGCTCACGAACCGCACCGAACTGACGACGGAGTTTCAGAACTTCATCACGCGTTATGCGTGGGGCGAAATCTGGACGCGCGACGGCCTGCCGCGCCATACGCGCAGCCTGCTCACCATCGCGATGATGGTCGCGCTGAACCGCGCCGAGGAACTCGCGCTGCACTTGCGCGCCGCGAAGAACAACGGTGTGACGCAGGACGAAATCAAGGAAGTGCTGCTGCAGACGGCCGTGTATTGCGGCGTGCCGGCAGCGAATTCCGCGTTCCACCTCGCGCAGAAGATCTTCGACGAGGAAAGCAAGGCGTAATCGCTGACTTCTGTCGGTCGAAGAAAAGCCGTCTGCCGGGCTGCGCAGACGGCTTTTTTGCATCTTCAGAACGCGTAGTAGGGACCGGCGCCCGCGGGCGTCGGCCGCCCGGAGAGCGCCGTGAACACGCGGCGTCCGTAGAAGAAGGGCAGACCCCAGTCGAAGTAGCCGCTGGCCGGGCCGGCGAGATTATCGACGGCGAAGTTGCCCGTGCCGAACAGCGCCGTCGATTGCGCGACCGTGAAGCTCACCGCGCTTTGCGCGCCGCTCGACGAGAGGATCGTCGCGGCGAGCGTTTGCGGCGTCGACGGGCAGTACCACGCGCCGCAGCGGGCGAGTGTCGTCGATGGAAAGAAGACGCCGTTCGAGCCGCTGTCGATGAAGCTCGACCCGTACTGGCTGCCGTCGAACTTCGTCGTCACGTAGCCGGTCGTCGAGCCCGACCTGAGCACGACCGCCGAGCCGAGCAAACTGTTCGACTGCGAGCCGATGCCGAAGGTCATCGTGCCCGTCACCGACGATGCGCCGCTGTCCGGCACGTCCGGCAGCTCGATCAGCACGCCGTTGTTGTCGGCGGCGAAGTTTGCGACCGGATTCGTCACCTGCCGGGCGACCGCGAGAGTGCTCGCGACGCAATTGCCCGAGACGCAGTTGTAATACCAGCGCGGCATCGCGGACACCGCGCAGCCTGCGCCGCAGTCGGCGGTGAACGGCCCGACGCCGAGAATGCCGTTGCCGCGCAGCGACGACGCGCTGAGCATCGGCAGGCCGGACTGGGTGCAGTCCGTCGCGGCGTTCGGCGCGGCGCTGTCGGCGATCAGTTGCACGGAGGTCGAACTCGCAACGTGGCCGGCCATGTGGACATCGGCCTCGCGCACCGCACCCCACGTATAGCCCGAGCCGAACACCGCACATTCCGCTATGACGGCGTTCGCGCCGCTGCCCGCGACGATCGGCAGCGCGATCGACGGAGCGAGCGCGGAGGCCAGCACTCGCAGCCCGTGCGAACCGGTATCGACCTGAATATCGTCGATGGTCTGGCAGGTGCTGGTGCCGGGCACGCAGATCGTCACGCTGGTTCGCAGCATGTTGCGCGTGTTGGTGGACGTGCGGGTGACCTGGATAGTCTGGACGTTGGGCGTCGTCGATTGCGGCACTGTCGTGTCGGCGTCCGGCGCCGATGCCGCTGGCGCGCTCGCGGGCGCGGCGGCGCTCGCCGAAGCAGGCGCGCTTGCGGTCACGGGCGTGCTCGCTTGTGCGGCCGGCGCGGCGGACCCGCCATTCGAGCCGCCTCCGCCTCCGCCGCAGGCGTGCAGCAATGCGCAAAGGGCGATCATCGAGAGTAGGGCGCGTGTCGTCATCGTCGCTCTCCTATTCGATGTCCGTCGTGCTGACGCCCGGCGGCAGCGCGCTCGCGAGCCACGCGCGGCCGCTGAACTCGCGCAACCGCACGCGATTCTCGACGACGAGATCGCCTCGCATGACGCGCGCCGTATGCAATCCGGCATCGCCTACAGACGCGTTCGCGGCTTGCCGGAACGTTTCGAAATATGTGCCGAGCAACGACTGGACATCCGCCATCGCGGGGCCGCGCCAGGAGATCGCGTAGACGTCGCCGTGCGAATCGACATATTCACGCACGACGATGCCGTGCGCGTCGGTCGTCTCGTGATATCGCACGAGTCCGCCCTGATGAAGCTGAAGCACGACATCGCCCTGCGACGCGCTTCCGGTGCGCCCGGTCGCCCCGAGTTGCGCATGGACGGACGACGCCGTGCCGATCGCGAGGATGGCCAGTCCGGCGACAGCGTAGTAAGGAATTCTTATTTTGTTCACTGACTTCTCTCCGTTAATTAGGACTCTTCTTATTTTTGAGATTAGATTTTAGTGGGAGAGCGAAGCGCGGCGATTCGGGGGATCACTTACCCACGGCCTATGTTCCGGCGTGGGCAAAACAGGAAGTGCGTTATGAATCAGCAGGTTGCGAGGAATGAAAGACGAAATTGCCAATTTTTGTAATTGTCATAAATTGTCAATTCGTCGCAAAGAGTCTTAAATAAGAGAGGCGAGTGCTGAATTTGCTGCGCGCAGTCTGATTTCTGCGTCTGAAGGCAATATCGCAAAAGAGAGTGCTGCCAGCGCCGGCGAGAGGCCGCTCGGACCTCTTTTTTTCACGGCGCAGCGCCGGACCGGTAAAATAACGGGTTGATCCACGGAAGAACGCCCGTGGCGTAGCGGAAGGATTTTTCCAAATGACAGATTTTCGTGTAACCAAGCGGATGGCTGCGCTGTTCGCCGTGGCTGGAATCGTGGCGGGATGCGGGTCGTCCAATCCCAATGCGTTCAATTACAAGAGCGATCAGCGTTCCAAGCAGGTGTCTCTCGCCGTGCCGCCGAATCTGCTCGATGAAGCCGCCGACCAGCGCTCGCTGCCGCCGCAGGGCGGTCAGGCCACGCTGTCCGATCTGCAGCAGATCCAGAAAGTCGCACCGAATGCGCCCACGGTGGTTCCGCCGGTGTCGGGCATGCACGTTCAGCGCGACGGCACGGAGCGCTGGCTCGTCATCGACAACAAGACGCCCGATCAGGCCTGGCCGCAGGTCCGCCGCTTCTGGCAGGAGCAGGGCTTTCTGCTCGTCGTCGATCAGCGCGACAAGGGCGTGATGGAAACGGACTGGAACGAAACCCATCCGCAGATTTCCGACGGTCTGATTCGCGACACGCTCGCGAAGGCGACCGGCAACTCGTACGTGACCGCCGAGCGCAACAAGTACCGCACGCGCCTAGAAGCGGCGCCCAATGGCGGCACTTACGTGTTCATCAGCCAGAAGGGCATGCGCGAGGCGCTGACGGGCGTGAACAACGATTCGAGCCAATGGCAGGCACGCCCGAACGATCCGGCGCTTGAGAACGAGTACCTGAAGCGGCTGATGTCCTCGCTCGCGCTGGCCGATCAGCGCGTGGCTTCGGGTGGCGCAACGCCGCTCGACGCGCCGGCTCCGGCAGGCGCCGCGGGCGCGCAAGGCGCGAAGGGTGGCGATGCGAAGGCGGCATCGGTCGCAGCGCAGAACGTCGCGCTTGCGGGCAATTCGCCGATCAGAAACGAGACCGTGCCCGAGGCCACGACGTCGCAACTGACCTTGCCGGAAGCTTACGACCGCGCGTGGCTGCGCGTGGGCATCGCGCTCGATCGCGCCAACTTCACGGTGGACGACCGCGACCGCAACAAGGGCGTCTATTACGTGCGTTATGTCGACCCGACCGACAAGTCATCGGCGGAACAGGGTTTCTGGAGCCAGGTCTTCCACGGCCGCAAGGAAATGAAGGCGAAGCAATACCAGATCAACGTACGCGCAGTTACGGAGCAGCAGACGCGCATCGCGATCGTCGACGACAAGGGCGACGTGGACGCGTCGCCGCAAGCGCGCCAGATCATGGCCTTGCTCGCGGACCAGATCAGCTGATCGTTCTTTCGCGCACGATTACAAACGAACCGCCTCCTCCGCGAGGCGGTTTTTTTGCGTCTTTTTTCTCGCGCAAACGATGTGCGCGAGGATCTCTTCAGCATGCACAGAAATGCGAGAGTCGTCGGAGAATAGCGCAGACAATTCTTTCTATCGGGAAATGTGCGCAAAAGCTTATAGAAATCGACGCGTGGACAGTACATTGCATCAATGGCGCGACAGGCCGCCCGAACGTTCTCCCGAAGCGCGCTGATCCGGCGCGTCACAGCAGACAAGCAGATGACTGGTTCGCCGTGCGCGAACCCCGATGGCCCCGTCGCCTATCCTCGTAGGGCGACGGTTTTTGCCCGCGTTTCAATTGGAACGCGGGCTTTTTCTTTGGCTTCGGATTTGCGCGATTCAGCGAGCTCGGGCGCGCGCCGTTATGCTCGTGCTTTCACCACTGCATTGAAAACAGGAGAACGTTATGTCGGAAGTTGCCGTCGTCGCCATTCTGGTCGCGAAGCCGGGCAGGGAAGAGGAATTGAGGCAGGTGCTGGAGGCCAATGTCGAGCCGACGCGCAAGGAAGCGGGCGCGCTGCAGTACGACTTGCACCGCGACATCAAGGAGCCGCGGCGCTTCATCTTCGTCGAGCGCTGGGAGAGCGAGTCCGCGCTCGCGAAGCACGGCGAATCGGCGCATATTCAGGCGTTTCGCGCCAAATCGCCGGATCTGTGCGAGCACGCGGAAGTGCGCGTCGCAAGCAAGATTCTCTGATCAGTGCGTTTCGTGCGGAACGTCGAGAATCAGGACGATGGTCCAGTCGGCGTCGCCGTCATGATGATACTGGCGCTCCGCGACGATGAACGGCTGCTGCTTGCCGGCCGGCCCGAGAAAGAGCACGTCGCCTTCCACGGGCAGGCACTCGACGGGCGGCAGCGCTAAAAGCGCGTCCTTGTTCGCGTTGCGCGGCATCAGTTTTTCGATTTTGCGCGATGCCGCGTCGGTCCATTCGATATCGAGCTGGATATTGCTCATGCTGTCGTTCGCACGGTCAGTGCGCTCCACGGTTGAATCGTTGAAAAGACGATGCGCAATGTAGCACACGCCGTGCTCTGGCCATGAGGCGCCTCGAACGAAAAAAGCGGCCCGGCGGCCGCTTTTTCTTCGTCAGCGAAAGCGTGCGAAACGCTCAGATTTCCTCGTACAGCGGCAGCGTCAGAAACTCCGTGAAATGCGCCGACGTCGACATCTCTTCGAAGATTTTCGCGGCGCGATCATACGGCTTCGTATCAGCGCCCGACGCGCGGACACTTTGCTTCACCTTTTCCAGCTCGTCGACGGTGATCTCGCGCACCATCGCGGCCGTGACCTTGCGACCGTCGTCGAGCTTGCCCTTCGGCGAGCGGATCCACTGCCACACTTGCGAGCGCGAGATCTCGGCGGTCGCAGCGTCTTCCATCAGATTGTGGATCGGCACGCAGCCATTGCCCGCGAGCCACGAACCGAGATAGTGAATGCCGACGTTCACGTTGTTGCGCAGGCCCGCTTCGGTGATCGGCTCTTCCGGGCGGAAGTCCAGCAGATCGTGTGCGGTCACCTGCACGTCGGTGCGCTGCTTGTCGATCTGATTCGGCCGGTCGCCCAGCACCTTCACGAACTCTTCCATCGCGATCGGCACGAGGCCCGGATGCGCGACCCAGCCGCCGTCGTAGCCGTCGCTGGCGTCGCGCGCCTTGTCGGAGCGCACGCCGCCCATCGCGCGGTCGTTCGCGGCGGAATCGTTCTTGATCGGAATCAGCGCGGACATGCCGCCGATCGCTGGCGCATGGCGCTTGTGACACGTCTTCAGCAGTTCGAGCGCATAGGCGCGCATGAAGGGCGCGGTCATCGTGATCTTCGCGCGATCGGCGAGACAGAAGTCCGTGTCGTTCTTGAACTTCTTGATCGCCGAAAAGATGTAGTCCCAGCGGCCCGCGTTGAGGCCGGAACTGTGTTCGCGCAGTTCGTACAGAATCTCGTCCATTTCGAACGCCGCGAGAATCGTTTCGACGAGCACCGTCGCGCGAATCGTGCCGCGCGCAATGCCGACGCCTTCCTGCGCCGCGACGAAGATGTCGTTCCACAGGCGCGCTTCGAGATGGCTTTCCATCTTCGGCAGATAGAAGTACGGGCCGCTGCCGCGCGCGATCAGCTCCTTCGCGTTGTGAAAGAGAAAGAGCGCGAAATCGAAGAGGCCGCCCGACACGCGCTGACCGTCGACGCTCACGTGCTTTTCATCCAGATGCCAGCCGCGGGGGCGCACGATCAGGGTCGCGATCTTGTCGTTGAGCGTGTACGACTTGCCGTTCTGTTCCAGCGAAATCGTGCGGCGCACCGCTTCCTTGAGATTGATCTGGCCGACGATCTGATTGTCCCAGTTCGGCGCGTTCGAATCCTCGAAGTCGGTCATGTACGAATCCGCGCCGGAGTTGAGCGCGTTGATGATCATCTTGCGCTCGACCGGCCCGGTGATTTCGACCCGACGGCATTGCAGATCCTTCGGCAGCGGCGCGACTGTCCAGTCGCCTTCGCGGATCGATTTCGTCGCTTCGAGGAAGGCCGGGCGCTCGCCGGCATCGAGACGCTTCGTGCGCTCGACGCGCGCGGCGAGCAATTGCTGGCGGCGCGGCTCGAACTGGCGATGCAGCGCGGCGACGAACGCGAGCGCCTCGGGCGTCAGGATGGTCTCGTAGCCGGGCTTGAAGTCGGCCGAGATTGCCATGCCTTTCGGGAACGAAAGTGAGTTCGAGGGATGCGTCATGGTTTTCTCCTTGGTCGGTCAGACGGTTTTGCGGTTTTTGCCTTGGGTGTTGCCGAAGCGGCGTTCTGTTCTGCACAGCCGCCTTCGATGAATGCGATGAGTTCGTCCATGCCGCGCCCGCTGGCGTCCGGCGCGACGCCGAGTTCCTCGACCGGCAGCGCCGCGCGGTTGATCCAGAACGTCGTGTAGCCGAACCACGCCGCGCCGGCGACGTCCCAGCCGTTCGACGACACGAACACGATGTCGCGCGCCTGGAGCTGTGACGCGCCGAACGCGCGCGTGCCGAGCGCATACGCGGCAGCGGCGGGCTTGTAGGCGCGCACGGCATCGACGGACAGGACGTGATCGAAGAGCCCGCTCATGCCGGCGCTCTTCACGGCGATATCGAGCATCGGCGGATTGCCGTTCGACAGGATCGCGAGCGGAATATCGAAGCGCTCGCGCAATCGCCGGAGCGCGGGCACGGTGTCGGGGAACGCGGACAGGCAGGCGTATTCGTCCATCAGACGCTTTTCGGCGGCGGGCGTCAGCGCGTCGGCGAGATTGAGACACGCCGCGGCATGGCGCAGCGCATCGATCGTGATGGTCCAGAAGGGCTCGTAATGCGAGCCCGCCGGATCGGCGAGCGTGCGCAGCTGCGTGTATTCGATCTGCTTCTGACGCCAGAGCTTCGAGAGCGCATCGCCGTGACCGGGAAAGAGCTGCTCGGCGGCCGCAACGACCGAATGGACGTCGAAGAGCGTGCCGTAAGCGTCGAAGATGACTGCGCGGGGCCGAGCGATATAAGCGGATGAAGATGATGGGGTTGTCGTTATGGCCGACATTGCCTTGCGCTCCGTCTAGAGGTCGGGATCGATTGTATTCGTGATCGAAGTGATGGAAAAAGCATCGTCGGATCACTTGATCTTTTACTTTTCTGCACCTAATCTCAACGCGGGTGGCTAAATTGACGACGAACACGCATGGATCGGTTCAAGCAGATTGAGACGTTTGCCTCCGTCGCGGCGAAGGGCAGCCTGTCGGCGGCTGCGCAGGCGGAGGGCATCGCGCCGGCGGTCATCGGACGCAGGCTGGATGCGCTCGAGGAGCGCCTCGGCGTGAAACTGCTCGTGCGCACGACGCGCAAGATCACGCTCACGTTCGAAGGCTCGGCGTTTCTCGAAGACTGCCAGCGCATCATCAACGACATGCAGAACGCGGAAGCGAGCGTGTCGGCGGGCGGCGTGAAGGCGAGCGGGCATTTGCGCGTGTCGGCGCCGGCGGGCTTCGGGCGGCGCCACGTCGCGCCGCTCTTGCCGACCTTCACGACGCTGCATCCGGATGTGTCGGTGAGCCTCGATCTGACCGACCGCATGGTCGATCTCGTCAACGAAGGCTTCGACTGCGCGGTGCGCCTGGGCGAGCTGCCGGATTCGTCGCTCGTGTCGCTGAAGCTCGGAGAGAACCGGCGCGTGTGCGTCGCGTCGCCGGACTATCTTTCGAGGCGCGGCCATCCGGCCGATCTCGCCGCGCTCGCGAATCACAACTGTCTTGCGCTCGGCGCGTCGGCGAATCAGCAGCGCGGGTGGGTGTTCCAGCAGGACGGCAAGGTCGTGACGATCAAGGTCTCCGGCACGATGGAATGCTCGGACGGCGCTGTATTGCACGAGTGGTGTCTCGAAGGCCGTGGCCTTGCGTGGCGCTCGTGGTGGGAGGTCGGCGAGGATATCGGCGCGGGGCGTCTCGTGAGCGTGCTCGATGCGTTCGCCGCTCCGCCGATCGGCATTCATGCGGTGTTTCCGCAGAGACGGCATTTGCCGTTGCGCGTGCGGTTGTTTCTCGATTTGCTGAAGCATACGTATAACGCGGCGGGGTATTGGGGGTAGGCCGTTCGGAATCCTATCTACGCGCGGGCCCGGCATTGCCGGAAGCGGGGCATCGAAACTTCTTCTGCCTCGATCCGCGTTACTACAATGGAACCACGCACTCACGGAACGAAGAGGACGCCATGTTCAAACATATCCTTGTGCCGACCGACGGCTCCGAGCTATCGCAAAAAGCTATCGACGGCGCGATCGATCTCGCGCAATCCGTCGGCGCGCGCATCACGGCTTATGCGTGTCTGCCGCAGTACCCGTATTCGCCATTCGCCGATGTCGCCGTCGAGCCGCCCGACGACTTCCACGCGCGCGCCGAAATCGAAGCCCGCGAACACCTGCGCGCGGTCGAGCGCGCCGCCGAAAGCGCGGGCGTGCCCTGCGCGAGCGTGACGAGCATCGATGCCGCGCCGTATATCGGCATCATCGAAGCGGCGGAGCAAAACGGCTGCGACGTCATCCTGATGGCTTCGCACGGGCGGCGCGGTCTCGGCAGCCTGCTCATCGGCAGCGAGACGCAGCGCGTGCTCACGCACACCAAGATTCCCGTGATCGTGTATCGGTGATGCCCGAACATGCTCAAGCGGAAGCGCACCCGCGATGCGCTTTCGTTTGAGCGGCGGCCGTGGCGCATTGCTGCACGCGCCACGGCCGCCGCCTTATTTACCGCTCTCCCTGATTCAGCCTGCTGTCAGGCCACCTTCTTGTCGAAAAACTGCTCGTCTTCCGTCGAGCCGTGCAGCGCGGTCGTCGAGGCATCGCGCTCGACGGTCTGCGTGACCGCATCGAAATAACCCGTGCCCACTTCGCGCTGATGCTTGACCGCCGTGAAGCCCTTGTCGGCGGCGGCGAATTCGGCCTGCTGCAGTTCGACGAACGCGCTCATCTGCGAACGGGCGTAGCCGTGCGCGAGGTTGAACATCGAGTAATTCAGCGCGTGGAAGCCGGCGAGCGTGATGAACTGGAACTTGTAGCCCATCGCGCCGAGCTCGCGCTGGAACTTGGCGATGGTCGCGTCGTCCAGATTCTTCTTCCAGTTGAACGACGGCGAGCAGTTGTAGGACAGCATCTTGTCCGGAAACTGCTTGTGGATCGCCTCCGCGAACTTCTTCGCGTATTCCAGATCCGGCTTGCCGGTTTCGCACCACACGAGATCGGCGTAGGGTGCGTACGCGAGGCCGCGCGACACCGCTTGCGCCAGACCCGGCTTGGTGCGGAAGAAGCCTTCCACGGTGCGCTCGCCGGTGAGGAACGGCTTGTCGTTGTCGTCGATGTCGGACGTGACGAGATCGGCGGCTTCGGCATCCGTCCGGGCGATGACCAGCGTCGGCGTGCCGCACACGTCCGCCGCGAGACGCGCGGCTGTCAGCTTCGCGACGTTCTCGCGCGTCGGCACCAGCACCTTGCCGCCCATGTGGCCGCACTTCTTGACCGACGCGAGCTGATCCTCGAAGTGCACGCCCGCGGCGCCGGCTTCGATCATCGCTTTCATGAGTTCGAAGGCGTTCAGCACGCCGCCGAAACCGGCTTCGGCATCGGCCACGATCGGCGCGAAGTAGTCGATATAACCTTCGTCGCCCGGATTCTTGCCTTCGGACCATTGAATCTGATCGGCGCGCGTGAGCGTGTTGTTGATGCGCTTCACGACGAGCGGCACCGAGTTTGCCGGATACAGCGACTGGTCCGGATACATTTCGCCCGCGACGTTGGCGTCGCCGGCCACCTGCCAGCCTGACAGATAGATGGCCTTGAGGCCGGCTTTGACCTGCTGCATCGCCTGATTGCCGGTCAGCGCGCCGAGCGCGTTCACGAACGGCTCTTCGTGAATCGACGCCCAAAGCCTTTCGGCACCGCGGCGCGCGAGCGTGTGCTCCTGTTGCACCGAGCCGCGCAGACGCACGACGTCATCCGCCGAGTAGCTCCGCTTGATGCCTTTCCAGCGCGGATCGGTTTCCCATTGCTGCTGGAGTTGTTGAGCTTGTTGTTGACGTGAGGTCATAGCTACTCTCCGTGAGACTGGACTGAACGACGAATGACGAATCGATGATCCTGACGATGTGAGCTGCGTTTGTTCAACTCTTATATAAGAGTCTAGGCAAAGCGCTGCCTGCGAAACACCCTTTTGAGGAAGATTTTCAGATTATTTTTTATAAATTAATTCAGTGAGATAGGAGCGATATACCGTATTGTGGAATGGCCTTTCCTATCTTGCAACGGTGAGCATTGTGCCGCGCAGCACCTCTTTTGCGACGCAAAAGGCCATTGCGCATCGTGAAATATGGCGACAAGGCGAAAAAAAACCGATGCGCGAGGCATCGGTTTTTTTCGAGGCAAGGGAATCGGCGTAGGAACCGCTTTCCGAGTGCTGCTTAGCTGCCGCGGCGCGGCGCGCGCGGACCGTCGTTGCGGCGTGCGCTGTAGCCGTCGCGCGAGCCGTAGCCGCCTTCGCCACGGTTGCCGCCGCGATAGCCGCCATCGCTGTTGCCGCCACGATAGCCACCGCCTTCGCCGCGGTAGCCGCCGCCGTCACGCGAACCCGCGTTCGACTTGTTGCCGTAGCCGCTGGCATTGCCTGCGCCATAGCCGCGGCCGCTGCTGCTGCCGCCACCGTTGCCGCCGAAGCGGCGTCCGCCGTTGCTGCCGCCCGGACGGCCACGGCCGCCACCGAAACCGCCCTTCGGGGGCGACTTGCGCGGCTCAAAGCCTGCGACGACGTTCACCGGCAGCGGCGAACGCACGAAGCGCTCGATGCGCTTCAGCGCGCCCATTTCGGCGTAATGCACGAGGCTCACGGCGGTACCGCTGCGGCCCGCGCGGCCCGTACGGCCGATACGGTGCACGTAGTCTTCGGCGAACTTCGGCAGGTCGTAGTTGAAGACGTGCGTGATGCCCGGAATGTCGATACCGCGCGCGGCGACGTCGGTCGCGACCAGAACGCGCACGCGGCGCTCGCGCAGCGCGCGGATCGTGCGGTTACGCGCGCCTTGCGGAAGGTCGCCGTGCAGCGCGGCGGATTCGAAACCGGCGTCGGCGAGACGATTGGCGATCAGATCGGCATCGCTCTTCGTCGCCGTGAAAACGATCGCCTGATCGAGCTCTTCGGCGCGCAGCAGGTGATCGAGCAGACGATCCTTGTGATCGCGGTCGTCGACGTAATGCACGGTCTGCGCGATGTTGCTCTTCGCTTCGAGCTTCTGCACGATCTCGATGCGCTCCGGATCCTTCAGAAGGCGGCCGGTCAGCGACGAGATCTTGCCGTCGATGGTCGCGGAGAAGAGCAGCGTCTGACGCGAGGCGGGCGTCGCGTCGACGATCCGCTCGATGTCTTCGATGAAGCCCATGTCGAGCATGCGGTCGGCTTCATCGAGCACGAGCATGTTCAGTTCGGACAGGTCGATGCGGCCGCGCTCCAGGTGATCGATCAGACGGCCCGGCGTCGCGACGAGGATTTCGGGGTTCTTCGCGAGCAGCATCAACTGCTGGCCATACGCGACACCGCCGAGAATGCTGACGGTGCGCAGGCGGCGCAGATGTTTGCCGTACGTCGTCGCGGCAGTGGAAACCTGCATCGCGAGTTCGCGCGTCGGCGTGAGCACGAGCAGACGCGGGCGGGCAATGGGCTGCGGACGGCGCGCGGGCTTTGCGTTCGGATCGCGCGGCGCGCGCGGTTGCTGCGCTTCCAGCTTTTGCTGTTGCGAGAATTTTTCGATGGCCGGCAGCATGAATGCCGCCGTCTTGCCGGAGCCGGTCGGGCTCGACACGAGCAGGTCGCGGCCGGCGAGCGCAGCGGGAATCGCGCGCTGCTGCACGGGCGTCGGGTTCTGATAGCCCGCGGCGGTCAGCGCGGACACGATGTCGGCGCAAAGACCGAGGGATTCGAAACTGGGGCCGGTGGGCTGCTCGACTGCCGGAGTAGCCGGGGCGTCTGTAGTGGGGGTGATGCCGATTTCTGCTGCGAGGTTTTCCAACGGGCTAGCGGTGAAGCTCGAAGTCATGTCGATCCTTGAAACGGGGAATAAGGCGTCGGCGCCAATCGGCATACCCAGGTCGTTGGATTCAGCGAGCGAAGAAACAGCGAGCAAATCGAAAAACGGGGGCCACTCGCGCGAACGTGCGGCGAGTATCTTGGTTAGAAGCTGTATCGGATACGGCAGGCCGGGTCGTTCGCAAGAACGGCAAGCACTGACGTCAGCCTGATGCATGACGGGCCGTGAATCAAACTGCGCGCAATACAACCGCGCAATGGCCTGGCAGGGAGGGGACAGTTTCTAAACTGGATTGGAGCGAAACGCTACGAAGCGCCTTGCTGCGTGTGGCTTTGCGCGGGCTTTGCCCGTTTGGCGTGCAACCCACAGTCGAGCGCTAGCCGCTAGTATATCTGAATTTGCTGCACTGCGCCACATTTCGGCGCATCGTCGCGCCATCTCCGGGCATCGCGACGGCGCGACGCCCGTTTTCGTCGATATCAGGCGGCTTCGCCCCGTTTCAGCGATTCGACTAGTTCGACGTAGCGTACCTTCGCGTCATCGGCGGGCGTGCCCTGGAGCGCGGCCCACGCTTCGTATTTGTACTTGCCGGCGATGTCGGTGAAACCCGGCTTGTCGCCCTCGACGTCGCCGATGCTCGCCTGCTTGAAGAGCGCGTAAAGACGCAGCAGCGTGAGATTGCCGGGACGTTCGGACAGTTGCGTCACATCGGCTTGCGCCTGGGAGAATTGCTGGTCGATGTCGGTCATGCATGCTCCGTTGTTATCGAGATGGCGGACCATCTTAGCAAGCGAGGCCGGCGCCGCCTGTCGAGGCTTTCCTCCAACCGAGGGCGTCTTCCAGACGCGATTCGGAGCGCGCCGCTTGCATGGATCGCGCGAATCCGGGGCATGTCCCGCATTACAATACCGGCTATGACACGCACCGTTTTGCTCGCCCTCGACACCTCGACGGAATTTTGCTCCGTCGCGCTGCTGCTCGCCGACTCCGCTTCCGCTCCCGTTCAGTCCGCCATCGCGCCTCAATACGCGAGCGGGAATATCCGTGTCTGGTTTCGTCACGAAGCGATCGGCGCAGTGTCGAGCACGCGCCTTTTGCCCGCCGTGCGCGAGCTTTTCGACGATGCGGGCCTCGCGCTCGCCGATTGCGACGCGATCGCGTTCGGCGCGGGCCCCGGCTCGTTCACCGGCTTGCGCACCGCAACGGGCGTCGCGCAAGGGCTGGCGTTCGGTCTGAACGTGCCGGTCGTGCCGGTGAGCACGCTGCTCGCGTGCGCCGAAGGTGCGCGGCTCAACGATCCGTCGATTCCGCCGCGCGTGCTCTCAGCGCTCGATGCGCGCATGGACGAGGTTTACTGGGCCGACTACGAATTCGATGCCGCCACCGGCGACTGGCGCACTTTGCACGGCGCGGCGCTCGATGCGCCCGGCTCGCTGCCGCTGCCGGACGCGCCGTTCGCGCTTGCGGGCAACGCAGCGGCAGCTTTCGGCGATCGACTGCCGGCGTCGGCGGCGGCCGCCCATGTGGATCGCGAAGCGCTGCCGCATGCGTTGCCGGTCGCGCTCATCGGCTTGCGTGCGTTGCGGGCGGGCCGCACGGTCGCGCCCGAGCATGCCGCGCCGGAATACGTGCGCGACAAGGTTGCACAGACTACGGCAGAGCGCATGCAGGCTCGCGCGGAGGCGCTTCGGTGAGCGGCGTGCTGCTGGCCGATCGGTATCTCACACCGATGACCGACGCCGACCTCGACGAAGTCGCCGCCGTCGAAAAACTCGCCTACGAGTTTCCGTGGAGCCGCGGCAATTTCCAGGATTCGCTGCGCAACGGCTATTTCGGCGTCTGCCTGCGGCACGTGACCGGCACGCTGATCGGCTATTGCGTGCTGATGCCCGTCGTCGACGAAATGCATTTGCTCAATTTGTGCGTCGCGCCGGCGGCGCAGCGGGCGGGCGCGGGCCTCACGCTCCTGCGCGAGGCGGTGCGCATCACGCGCGCGGAGAAGCTCGAAGGCGTGCTGCTCGAAGTCCGGCCGTCCAATCCGCGCGCGATCCAGCTTTACGAGCGCTTCGGCTTCACGGCCATCGGGCGTCGCAAGAACTATTACCCCGCGCGGCATCGCTCGCGCGAGGACGCAATCGTCATGCGTCTGTCGTTTTCGAAGGAGAGTGCGCATGGCGCTCGATGAATCGGTAGTTGAAGAGCTGGGCTTCGGGCCGGTATGGGTTCGGCGCGGTACGGCGGCCGCGGCGCCGCGCGAGGAGGAACGCCAGTCCGATGCTCCGGCCGCAAAAGCGGAGGAAGCGCCGGCGGCCGTGGAGATGCGACGAGAGCCGAAGCCTGCCGAACCGCCGAAGCCTGCCGTGCAGCCCGTCGTGCAGCCCGAATCCGATCTCCCGCCGCTCGACGCCTACGACGACCTGCCCTGGACCGACGAGGCGCCCGTCCACGTCGAACCCGCCATCGCCGATGCCCCGAGCGACGTTCACACGCTCGACTGGGACGCGCTCGCCGAACGTGTCGCGAACTGCGAGCGCTGCCGCCTGTGCGAGCGCCGCACGAACACGGTCTTCGGCGTCGGCGACCGCGAAGCCGACTGGATGCTGATCGGCGAGGCGCCGGGCGAGAACGAGGACAAGCAGGGTGAGCCGTTCGTCGGCCAGGCGGGCAAGCTGCTCGACAACATGCTGCGCGCGCTCACGTTGTCGCGGCAATCGAACGTCTATATCGCCAACGTGATCAAGTGCCGGCCGCCCGGCAACCGCAATCCCGAGCCCGATGAAGTCGCGCGCTGCGAGCCGTACCTGCAGCGGCAGGTCGAACTCGTGAAGCCGAAGGTCATCGTCGCGATGGGGCGCTTCGCCGCGCAAAGCCTGCTGAAAAACGAAGCCAGCATCGCGTCGATGCGCGGACGCGTGCATGAGTACCACGGCGTGCCGGTCATCGTCACGTATCACCCGGCGTATCTGTTGCGCAGCCTTCAGGACAAGTCGAAGGCGTGGGCCGATCTTTGCCTCGCGCGCAATACGTATCGCGAGGCGCTCGCCGCGCTCGGCGTCGAGCAGGGAGCGCAGAAGGGCGGCGTCTGATGGCCGCGCCGGCGAGCGAGCTCACGCGTCTCGTCGACCGTTTCGACGACGTCACCGTTCGGGATCTCGCCTGGCTGCTCTTCGCGCCCGATCTGCTGCACGAGGGCGATGTCGCATTGGCGCGCCCGCTGGCGTCTTCCGCCGACCGCGATGCGACGCTCGCGTGGCTCCAGGCGCTCGACGCCGCGCCGCAATCGCTCCACGATCACGCGCGCAATCCGAAGTTCACGCGGCTCGGCATCTACGCCGAAAGTCTCATCCGGTATTTCCTCTCGCACGGCCCGGCGGCGCGTCTGATCGCGGCGAACGTGCCGTTGCGGCATCAGCGGCGCACCATCGGCGAATGCGATTTTCTGCTCGAAGCGGCGAACGGCGTGCGGCTGCACTGGGAACTCGCGGTGAAGTTCTATCTGCATATCGGCGACGGCGATGGCGCTACGTCGCGCGCGGCGCGCCTGTCGGACTATGTCGGGCCGAACCTTCAGGATCGCTTCGATCTGAAGCACGCGCGGCTCGTCACGCATCAGCTCGGGCTGACCTCACGCGCGGAATTCGCCGCGCTCGGTTTCGAAGGGCCGTGGCGCGCGCAGTTGTTCATCAAGGGACGGCTTTTTTATCACGGACTCGCAGGCGACCGGATCGAGCCCGCGCCCGAGATCGGCGCGGATCACTTGCGTGGATGGTGGCTGACGGCGTCGGAGTGGCGCGAGGCGAGGGCGAACGTATCGGACGATGACGGCGATAAACGCGCGTGGGTCGTACAGCCGCGCATGGCGTGGCTCGCGTCGCGGCGCCTGGACGCCGCGGCGGCCGAAACGCTCGTGTCCGAATCGGCGGCCATTCGGGCGCGTCTGGAAACCACGGTCGCGCCGACGATGATCGCGGCCTACGCGCGCGACGACGCGGGCGGCTGGACGGAAGAATCGCGCGGCTTCATCGTGCCGGACGGCTGGCCGCAAGAGGCGCGCGCATTCGCGGCATCGGCTCAGTAAGCGCCGCGCTGCCTACCACCAGCGGTAGAAGTGATGCACCGGCCCGACGCCGTGGCCGACGTCGAGCCGCACGCTCGCCTCGATCGCGCCGGTCAGATAGCGCTTCGCTTCGGCGGTGGCGGCTGCGAGCCCGTCCGTTTGCGGAATCAGCGCCGCTATCGCCGACGACAGCGTGCAGCCGGTGCCATGCGTGTTCTTGAGCGGCACACGCGCGCCGCCGAGCCTGAGCGACCCGCCCGCTTCGATGAGCCAGTCGGGACTGTCGTTCGATGCCAGATGGCCGCCTTTCATCAGCACGGCCTGCGCGCCGAGCGCACGCAGCGCTTCGCCCTGGCGCACCATCGCGTCTTCGTCGGCGGCGCTTTCCGTGCCCAGCAGCGCGGCCGCTTCGGGCAGATTCGGCGTGACGAGCGTCGCGAGCGGCAGCAGTTCGTCGCGCAGCGCAGCCACAGCCTCCGGCGCGAGCAGCGCGTGATGGCTCTTCGAAATCATCACGGTATCGAGTACCACGTGCTTCGGGCGATGACGCCTGAGCGCGTCGGCGACCGCGCGCACGATGCCCGCGTTCGCCAGCATGCCGATTTTCACGGCGTCGATGCGAATATCGTCGAACACGGCGTCGAGCTGCGCGGTGATGAACGCGGGCTCCGGCGCATGGACGGCCGTCACGCCGCGCGTGTTCTGCGCGGTGAGCGCCGTGATCACGCTCGCGCCATACGCGCCGAGCGCGGAAAAGGCCTTCAGATCGGCCTGAATGCCCGCACCGCCGCCCGAGTCGGAACCGGCGATGGTGAGCACGTTGGGAATGGGTTTCGTGGATGCCATGAGCTTAGATGCGTGACTCCGCGATGGTCGCGGCAAGCGTTGCGGCCGCCTCGCGCGGGTCGGCGGCCTTGCAGATCGTCGAGACCACGGCGAGACCGGCGGGTCGGGCGCGCATGACGTCGGCGGCGTTGTGCGACTGGATGCCGCCGATCGCCACCGTCGGCAGGCGCGCGGCGGCGCGGATCGCGGCGAGGCCGTCGATGCCGCAGGGCGTGGATGCGTCGGTTTTGGTCGGCGTCGCGTAGACCGGCCCCGCGCCGAGATAGTCGACGATGCCGGCGAGCGTGTCGGCATCGGCGGTTTCATCGAGATTCGACACGGAGAGGCCGATCAGCGCATCGGGACCGAGCAACTGCCGCGTGATATCTGCGGGCAGATCGCGCTGGCCGATATGCACGCCATCGGCGCCCACGGCGAGCGCGACATCGACATGATCGTTGATGACGAAGGGCACGCCGTGCGCGCGCGTGATCGGCAACAGCTCGCGCGCGAGGTCGAACCACGCGCGCTTGTGCCACTCGGGCGCACGCA
This sequence comes from Caballeronia arvi, assembly GCF_001544695.2. Taxonomy (GTDB): domain Bacteria; phylum Pseudomonadota; class Gammaproteobacteria; order Burkholderiales; family Burkholderiaceae; genus Caballeronia; species Caballeronia arvi. The sequence continues at coordinate 80,209 of NZ_FCOM02000020.1, read as the reverse complement.
GCTGCACGAGCGTCGCGCCGCCTTCGAGCGCGGCGCGCGCGACGCGCACGGCCGCATCGTGCCCGCCGCACTGCACCGGATCGAGCACGAGATAGAGCGAGAGATCGAACGCAGCGCGCATGGTCAGCTTCCGGCGATATCGCGCTGCACGAGCGTCTTGCCGAACGCGTCGGCGTCGAGCGACGCGAGCCGGTCCAGATACGCGACGGCGAAGCTGCCGGGCAGGCCGGCGTCGCGCGCGGCCAACTCGCCGGCGATCGTCGAATACGCGATGGCCGCGACCGTCGCGGCCCAGAACTCGTCGCGCCCCGACGCCGTGCCGACGAACGCGGCGACCGTCGCCGACAGCGCGCAGCCGACGCCCGTCACGCGCGTCATCAACGGCGAGCCGTTCGACAGCGCGATCGTGCGGCGGCCATCGGTCACGTAGTCCGTTTCGCCCGTCACCGCGACGACGGCCTGCGTCTTGAGCGCGAGGACCTGCGCGGCATCGAGCGCGGCGTCGGTGGCGGCGGTGCTGTCGACGCCGCGGCCGCTCGCCGTTCCCCCCGACAAACTGATGATCTCCGATGCGTTGCCGCGAATCGCCGCGGGCTTCGCATCGAGCAGATCGAACGCGAACTCGGTGCGAAACGCGAGCGGGCCGACTGCGACCGGGTCGAGCACCCACGGCTTGCCCGCGCCGTTGGCGGCATCGACGGCGGCGCGGATCGCGCGGCTCTGCGGCACATCGAGCGTGCCGAGATTGACCGACAGCGCATTGGCGAGCGGCGCGAATTCGGCGACCTCCTCGCGCGCGACGACCATCGCGGGCGCGGCGCCGATCGCGAGCAGGACGTTGGCGGTAAAGTTGGTGACGACGAGATTCGTCAGGCAGTGCACGAGCGGCGCGCGTTCGCGCACGCGGCTGGCGAAAGAAAAGAGATCGGCGGCGGGCATGATGGCTCTCTCGGGAACGCAGGCACGCGACGGATCAATGCCGCGCTTCGCCGATCAGCGCGACCGAATCGAACGCGCGCTGATTGGCCTGATGCCGCCGCATCACGAAGTACATCGTCAGGCAGACGAACGAGCCGAACATCACGATGACGAACTGGATCGGCATGTCGAGCCACACCAGCGCGGCGTAGAGGCACAGCATGATGAGCACCGACAGGTTCTCGTTGAAGTTCTGCACGGCGATGGAATGCCCGGCGGAGAGCAGCACGTGCCCGCGATGCTGGAGCAGCGCGTTCATTGGCACGACGAAAAAGCCGGACAGCCCGCCGACGACCATCAGGAACACATACGCGATCAGCAGATAGCCGGGGAAGTGCATCTTGCCGAAGTAGATGCCCCAATGCGCGGGAAAGAGGTGACGCGTGTAGAACGCCATCAGCATGACCGCGATGCCCATGATGATGCCGACCGGCAGCACCGTGAGCGAGCGCTTGAGCGGCACGCGCGCGGCGGCGAGCACGGCGCCCACCGCCACGCCGACTGCGATCACCGCCTGCAGGATCGCGGCCTGCGATAGCGTCATGCCGAGCGACACTTCGGCCCACTTCAGCACGATGAACTGGAGCGTCGCGCCCGCGCCCCAGAAGAGCGTCGTGACGGCGAGCGAGATCTGGCCGAGCTTGTCGCGCCACAAGACGAGAAAGCAGTCGGCGAAATCGGTGATGAGCTTGAGCGGCCGCGTTTCCTGTTTCGGATAGCGCGCGCCGGTGTCGGGAATGCGCAGATTGAAGATCGCGGCGATGACGTACATCAGCATGATGACGAGCATCGCGGCTTCCGCGGGTGTGGAGATGCGCGGAATGTGCAGCGACAGCAGATGACTCGCGATATGCGGACTGATGAGCGCGCCGCCCATCACGGTACCGAGGATGATCGAGCCGACCGTCGTGCCTTCGATCCAGCCATTCGCGGCGACGAGCCGGTCGGCTGGCAGGAGTTCGGTGAGAATGCCGTACTTTGCCGGCGAGTACGCAGCGGCGCCGAATCCGACGATGCCATACGCGAGCAGCGGATGCGCGCCGAAGAGCATCGTCACGCAGCCGACGACCTTGATGGAGTTGGTCACGAACATCACGTGACCCTTGGGCCGGGAATCCGCGAAAGCGCCGACGAACGCCGCGAGAACCACATACGACAGGACGAAGAACAGCTTGAGCAGCGGCGTCATCCAGTTCGGCGCGTGAAGGTCTTTCAGCAGTGCGATGGCAGCGATCAGTAGAGCGTTATCGGCCAGCGACGAGAAAAACTGCGCGGCCATGATGGTGTAAAAACCTTTTTTCATCTGATCCGAAGCTTTCCTCACTGCGGGTGATCCGCCCCGAGCGCCGGATAGGCGTTCGGGCTTATGCCTTTCGAAATGGGTTGTGCGCACGGCTTTATAACACGAAAATAGGCGCATTCTGACTAGCAGTAATCTCGATCGCGCGAGAAATGACACGCTCGTGCATGAATTTCCTCATAAGATAGTGTCCCGCAAGGCGTCGTGGTCGGCGCAGCAGGACGCGTCCCGCTGTCGTATGCTCGCCTTTTCGACCGCACTTACTGCAATTCCACCAAACGCTCATGCCGCGCCCCCTTTCTGCAACGATCCACACCGCCGCACTCGCCAACAACCTCGCCATCGCGCGCAAATACGCGCCGAAATCCAAGATCTGGGCTGTCGTCAAGGCAAATGCGTATGGCCACGGGCTCGCCCGGGCGTTCCCCGGACTTCGCGCAACCGACGGCTTTGGCCTTCTGGACCTCGAAGAAGCCGCGAAGTTGCGTGAATTGGGCTGGGCGGGGCCCATTCTCCTGCTCGAGGGTTTTTTCCGGCCGACCGATATCGACGTGATCGACCGCTACAGCCTTACCACGGCCGTGCACTGCGACGAACAGTTGCGCATGCTCGAAATGGCGCGTCTGTCGAAACCGGTCAACATCCAGTTGAAGATGAACAGCGGCATGAACCGGCTCGGCTACACGCCGGCCAAGTTCCGCGCCGCGTGGGAGCGCGCGCGTGCGGCGCAGGGCGTGGGCCAGATCACGCTCATGACCCATTTCTCGGATGCCGACGGTCCGCGCGGCATCGCGCATCAGCTCGAAGCCTTCGAGCGCGGCGCGGAGGGCATCGCGGGCGCGCGCAGTCTGGCGAACTCGGCGGCGGTGCTGTGGCATCCGGACGCGCATTTCGACTGGGTGCGGCCCGGCATCATGCTCTATGGCGCGTCGCCCTCGGGCGTAACCGGCGATATCGCCGCGACCGGCCTCAAGCCCGCCATGACGCTCCAGTCGGAGCTGATCGCGGTGCAGACGGTCGACGCGGGCAGCAGCATCGGGTATGGCTCGACCTTCACGGCGGGCGAATCGATGCGCGTCGGCGTGGTCGCGTGCGGCTACGCGGACGGCTATCCGCGCGTGGCGCCGGAAGGCACACCCGTGATCGTCGATGGCGTGCGCACGAAACTCGTCGGCCGCGTGTCGATGGACATGCTCACCGTCGACCTGACGCCGTGCCCGGGCGCGGGCATCGGCTCGCGCGTCGAGCTGTGGGGCGCGAACCTGCCGATCGACGCCGTGGCGGCCGCGGCGGGCACGATCGGCTACGAGCTCATGTGCGCGATCGCGCAGCGCGTGCCGGTGCGCGCGGAATAAGGCGGTCGATAACGCCGTCGGCAAGGCTTTCGAGCCGAGAATAACGAGAATCCAAAGCAAGGCTTCAGTGTGGCAAAAGTAGCGAAGGCAAAGACGCTGTACGTCTGCAGCGAGTGCGGCGGGGAGTCGCCGAAGTGGACCGGCCAGTGCGCCGCGTGCAACGCGTGGAACACGCTGACGGAATCGGTGGCGCAGACGGCGTCGAATCATCGGTTTCAGGCGCTTGCGAAGAGCTCGCCGGTGCGCAAGCTCGCTGACATCGAGGCGTCGGACGTGCCGCGCTTCACGACCGGCGTCGGCGAATTCGACCGCGTCTTGGGCGGCGGTCTCGTGCCGGGCGGCGTCGTGCTGATCGGCGGCGATCCGGGCATCGGCAAATCGACGCTGCTTCTGCAATCGCTCGCGGAGATCGCGCGCGAGCGGCCCGCGCTCTACGTGAGCGGCGAGGAATCGGGCGCGCAGATCGCGTTGCGCGCGCAGCGGCTCGGTTTGGTCGGCGGCGAGGGTGCGGCGGGCGATCTGGCGCTGCTCGCCGAAATCCAGCTCGAAAAGATTCAGGCGACCATCGACGAACAACGGCCCGAAGTCGCGGTCATCGACTCCATCCAGACGATCTATTCGGAAGCGCTGACGTCCGCGCCCGGCTCCGTCGCCCAGGTGCGCGAGTGCGCGGCACAACTGACGCGCATCGCGAAGCAGACGGGCACGTCGATCATCATGGTCGGTCACGTGACGAAAGAGGGCAGCCTCGCCGGGCCGCGCGTGCTGGAGCATATCGTCGATACGGTGCTCTATTTCGAGGGCGACACGCACTCGTCGTTCCGGCTCGTGCGCGCGTTCAAGAACCGCTTCGGCGCGGTCAACGAGCTCGGCGTGTTCGCGATGACGGAGAAGGGCTTGCGTGGCGTCGCCAATCCGTCGGCGCTCTTTTTGTCGCAGCACGAGCAAAGTGTCGCGGGATCGTGTGTGCTCGTGACGCAGGAAGGCTCGCGCCCGCTGCTCGTCGAAGTGCAGGCGCTCGTGGATACGGCGCACGTGCCCAATCCGCGCCGGCTCGCGGTCGGTCTGGAGCAGAACCGGCTGGCGCTCCTGCTCGCCGTGCTGCATCGGCACGCGGGCATCGCGTGTTTCGATCAGGACGTATTCCTGAACGCGGTCGGCGGCGTAAAGATCACCGAGCCCGCCGCCGATCTGGCCGTGCTGCTCGCGATCCACTCGTCGATGCGCAACAAGCCGCTGCCGCAAGGCCTGATCACGTTCGGCGAAGTGGGTCTCGCGGGCGAGATCCGGCCGTCGCCGCGCGGACAGGACCGTCTGAAGGAGGCGGCCAAGCTCGGTTTCTCCGTCGCGCTCATTCCGAAGGCCAACGCGCCGAAGCAGGCGATCGACGGCCTGAAGGTGATCGCGGTGGACCGCATCGACGAAGCGATCGATCGCGTTCGCGATCTCGAGTGATCGCGGACGTTTCGCGCATGCCCCGTCGACGTGATCGGACCCTTCGTAACGTCTCGTAAAAAACCGGTTGCGCAATGTAACCCAAGCGACGCGTGGTTTTTCTATCCTTACAAGGCTACGGACCCGGCCAACTTCGATAAGGCGTTTCAAGAAACGAAGTGGCTGGAAGGATCGAGAGGACCACGCATTGAAACACGCCAAATCAACCCGGCCGAAGCCCGCGTTCCATCTGCGCGGATGCCGCGTCTCCGCGCCGCTGCAGCAGCCCTGGGGCAGCGGCTGCCGAATTCTCGAATGGATCGACGAGCAGGGCCAGATCTCGCGGCGCGTCGTCGCGGCTGATATCACCGAGGACGAAGTCGTCGCCACGATTCGCCAGCATGTGATGGGACGCAAGCACGTCCTCATCGACGACGAGCGTCAGCCGCGTCAGGTCTTGCCGCGGCGCTGATCAGCGCGCGGCGAGCGCAAACAGCGGATGCGCCGCCGCTTCGGCGGGCGTGAGCACCGGCGCGACGCAGCAATCGAGCGGCTCCAGGAGCGCCATCCATTCGTCGCGTGTGCGCTCGCGAAAGCACGCGGCCACTTCCGCCGACAATTGCGCGGCGTCCGCCTGGCCAATCGCCTGTCCGAGGCTCCAATGGCGCGTCGCCCAGTCCGGGCGGCCGAACGCCTCGCACAAGGTCCGCCAGAATTTCAGTTCGAGCGCGCCTACCGCGATGAAGCGGTCATCTCGCGTGCGATACACGTCGTAGCAGGGCACGCCGCCGTTCAACAGCCCCGCGCCCGCGCGCGTGGCCGCTTCGTTGTCGTTGGCGAGCGCGACGTGCGCCATCACGTTGTGCTTGTGCATCGCGTGCGTCATCGAGACATTCAGGCAACGGCCGTCGCCGCCGCGCGCGACATGCCACGCTGCCGCGAGTATTTCCATGACGGCGCAGAGCGCGCCGCCGAGCAGATCCGCTAGCTGAAAATTCGGCGCGACAGGCGTGCCGTCGCGCGCCGCGAGCTGATCGAGCACGCCCGCATAGGCGAGGTAGTTCAGATCGTGCCCGGCCTTGTCGGCGAACGGTCCTTCGTTGCCGAAGCCCGTGATCGCGCAATACACGAGCTTCGGATTCGCCTGGCGCAACACGTCGTAGCCGACGCCCAGCCGCGCCATCACCGAAGGCCGGAAACTCTCGACCAGCACATCCGCGTCGCGCGCGAGCTCGATCAGCGTCGCGCGGCCTTCGTCGGTCTTCAGATCGAGCGTGAGCTGGCGCTTGCCGCGATTGACGATGCGGTAGAACGCGCTCGGCGCGCCGCTTTGCCGGTCCGCGTCGCTTTGCAGCATCGCGCGCGCGTAATCGCCTTCACCGGGCGGTTCGATCTTGAGCACGTCGGCGCCGAGCTCCGCGAGCCGCAAGGTCGCAACGGGGCCGGGCAGAAGCCGCGTCAGGTCCAGCACGCGCAAGCCGGTGAGGGAAGGCGTCAAGTCGTCGATCTCCTTTGTGATCTACGAGCCAATCTGTTCCAGCTCTTCGTGCGCTTCGAGCCATTCCATTTCGAGCGCTTCGAGACGCGTGTTGACTTCGCCCTGACGGCGGATGGTCTCGTTGAGCTTCGCCTTCATCGCCGCCTCATAACTCGCCGGATCGGCGACGAAGGTGTCGAGCTCGGTTTTCTCCGCGTTGAGCTTCTCCATCTCTTTCTCGATCTTCGCGATGCGCGACTTGAGCGGCCTCGTCAGATGCGAGAGCTTCTGCCGTTCCTGCGCCTCCTGACGACGCTGCTCCTTGCGATTGGGCCCGCCGTCCTGCGCCTCGCCCGAGGCCGCGCTGCCCGCTTCCTTCGCGGCCGCGCGCGTTTCGGCGGCATGCTGCAGGAGCCAGTCGCGATAATCGTCGAGGTCGCCGTCGAACGGGTTCAGCCGATGCTTCGCGACGAGCATGAACGTGTCGGTCGTCGCGCGCAGCAGATGCCGGTCGTGCGACACGAGAATCAGCGTGCCTTCGAACTGCGCGAGCGCCATCGTCAGCGCATGACGGGTTTCGAGGTCGAGGTGATTGGTCGGCTCGTCGAGCAGCAGCAGATTCGGCTTCTGCCAGATGATCAGCGCGAGCGCGAGCCGCGCCTTCTCGCCGCCGGAGAAAGGCGCGATCTTTGCGGTGGCCATGTCGCCGGAAAAGTTGAAGCTGCCGAGAAAATCGCGCAATTCCTGCTCGCGCGTGTCCGGCGCGAGACGCGCGAGATGCTGGAGCGGGGAATCGTCGGGGCGCAGCGTTTCCAGTTGATGCTGCGCGAAATAGCCGATCTGCAAGCCTTTGCCTTCGCGCACGCCGCCCGAAAGCGGTTCGAGCGTTTGCGCGAGCGTCTTGATGAGCGTCGACTTGCCCTGGCCGTTGGCGCCGAGCAGGCCGATGCGCTGCCCGTTCTGGATCGACAGCGTCACGCCTTCCACGATCGGAATTTCGCCGCCTTCGTCGTTGCGATAACCGCAGCGCACGCTCTCCATGACCATCATCGGATTGGGCGCGGCGTCGGGCTCGCGGAACTCGAACGTGAAGGGCGAACTCGCATGCGCGGGCGCGATCAATTCCATCTTTTCCAGCGCCTTCACGCGGCTCTGCGCCTGTTTCGCCTTCGTTGCCTTCGCCTTGAAGCGATCGATGAAGCTCTGCAGATGCGCGACGGTCCTCTGCTGCTTTTCGTAAGCGCTTTGCTGCAGCGCGATTTGCTGGGCGCGCAGCACTTCGAACTGGCTGTAGTTGCCGCCGTAGCGCTTCACCTGACGATTCTCAAGATGCAGCGTGACGTTGCAGACCGAATCGAGGAATTCGCGATCGTGCGAAATGACGACGAGCGTGCCCGGATAGCGCCCGAGCCAGTCTTCCAGCCAGACGATGGCGTCCAGATCCAGGTGATTGGTCGGCTCGTCGAGCAGGAGCAGATCGGACGGGCACATCAGCGCCTGCGCGAGATTCAGGCGCATGCGCCAGCCGCCCGAGAAGCTCGACACCGGCTCGCGCGTTTGTTCGAGCGTGAAGCCCAGGCCGAGTAGCAGTGTTTCGGCGCGCGCGGGCGCGGTGTAGCCGTCGGCATCGGCGAAGGCGGCGTGGGCTTCCGCTTCGGCGGCGCCGTCGTGCGCGGCGGAGGCCGACGCGATGCGCGCTTCGATCGCGCGCAGATGCGTGTCGCCGTCGAGCGTGTAATCGAGCGCGCTGCGGTCCACTGCGGGCGTTTCCTGCGCGACGTGCGCGATGCGCCACGACGGCGGCATCGAGAAATCGCCGCCGTCGGCGTGCAACTCGCCGCGCAGCACGGAAAAGAGCGTGGACTTGCCTGCGCCGTTCGCGCCGATGAGACCCGCCTTCTCGCCGGGATTGAGCGTAAAGCTGGTGTCTTCGAAAAGCGGCTTGGTGCCGCGGGACAGGCTGAACTGACTAAAACGGATCACGTCGGAATGGCGGCGAAAAGAGCGCGGCTTGGAAGGAAAGCGCTATTTTAGACCGGACCGCCTGCGTCGCCGGGGTCGGCCATTCGGCCAATGGCGGGCAAACGCGCGTCGCGGTAGCATCGCGTGAATTCATCTGATTCCTTCCGGAGCACGCAATGAGCGACATCTACGGTTTTTCGGCTGAAACGCTCGACGGCGCGACCGTCGATCTCGACACGTATCGCGGCAAGGTCTTGCTCATCGTGAATACGGCGAGCGAATGCGGTTTCACGCCGCAATACAAGGGCTTGCAGGAGGTCTACCAGCAGTTCGCGGCGCGCGGCTTCGAAGTGCTCGGCTTCCCGTGCAATCAGTTCGGCAAGCAGGAACCGGGCGACGCGGCGCAGATCGGCAGCTTTTGCGAGAAGAACTTCGGCGTCACGTTCCCGATGTTCGCGAAGATCGAGGTCAACGGCGCGAACGCGCATCCGCTCTACAAGTATCTGAAAGATAAGGAGCCGGGGCTGCTCGGCATCGAGGCCATCAAGTGGAATTTCACGAAGTTTCTCGTGGATCGCGAGGGGAACGTCGTCAAACGTTATGCGCCGCAGACCAAGCCGGACGCGATCACCGACGACATCGAAAAGCTGCTCTGAGCAGGCTCAGAGAATCGGCGAGAAAAGCCGTGCCACGTGCATCGCCATGCGCCGCCAGAACGCCTTGCCGCGGTAGTCGTCGGCGTCGATCTCGAAGGATTGCGCGAAGTCCGCGAGCAGCATCGCTTCCACTTCGCCTGCGAACGCGCGATCGACCGTCAGCACCGTGATCTCGAAGTTCAGGCGGAATGACCGGTTATCGAGATTCGCGCTGCCGATGGACGCCGCGATGTCGTCGACGAGCACGACCTTCTGATGCAGAAAGCCGGGCTTGTAGCGGAAGATGCGCACGCCTGCCTGCACGAGATCGTAGGCATAAAGCCGTGACGCGGCGAACACCACGCGATGATCGCGCCGGCTCGGAATCAGGATGCGCACGTCGACGCCGCGCATCACCGCGAGCCTGAGCGCCGAAAATACGGCCTCATCGGGAATCAGATACGGCGACGTGATCCAGATGCGCTCGCGCGCCGCATTGATCGCCTCGACGAAGAAGAGCGAACAGGTTTCCTGTTTGTCGGCGGGGCCGCTCGACAGCACCATGCAGTGCATGTTCTCGTCCGAATGCGGCGCGGGACCGAGCTCGGGCAGACGCTGCGTCGCCCAGTACCAGTCTTCGGTGAAGACGAACTGGATGCTGGCCACCGCCGGCCCGCGCACTTCCACATGGGTATCGCGCCACGGCGAAAGCCGCGGGTTGCCGCCGAGATATTCGACGCCCACGTTGTGCCCGCCGACGAACGCGCATTTGCCGTCCACGACGACGATCTTCCGATGATTCCGGAAGTTGATCTGGAAGCGATGCACGAACTTGCGCGTGGCCGCGAACGGTTGTGCTTCGACGCCACCGGCGCGTAGTGCGTTCACGTAGCGATGCGGCAGGTCGAAGCTGCCGATGCTGTCGTACAGGAAGTACACGCGCACGCCGGCCTGGGCCTTTTCGATCAGCGCTTCCTTGAGCTTTTCGCCGAGCGCGTCGGCGCGCACGATGAAAAATTGCACGACCACATAGCGTTCGGCCGCGGCGATGGCGTCGAGAATCGCGGCGAACGTGGCGTCGCCATTGATGAGCACGCGCGCCGAGTTGCCGCGCAGAAAGGGCATGCCGGAGAGGCGCTGCAGCGTGCGGATCGTCGGATTGCCGAGATACGCGGCCGGTCCGGGCGCGATTTCGCCGCGCGCGCCCGTCGAATCGACGAGCGCAGCGGTGTCGGGTGCATCGCTGCGGGCGCCCGAATCCCATTCGGCGGGCTTCGAGCGGCTGCGCAAGATATCGATCTCGAGCCGCCGCTCGTCGATGTAGCCCGCGAACTTGCTGCGGCCGAGGAAGAGATACGGAATCAGCGTGAAGTAAGGCATCGCGACCAGCGACACGGCCCACGCGACCGCGCCTTGCGACGTGCGTGTATTGATGACGGCATGGATCGCGGCGATCACGCCGAGGACATGCGCGGCCATCACGAGCGTGCCGAGGTGTAGCCAGTCGGATGCTTGCATAGACGCGGGAAAGGGTTGGAAGTGCTTCGCTATTGGCGATTCGCCATATTACCCAACCCGTTCGCGCGCAGTGTCAGAGAACGTTGCGGCGCTTGGGGCCTCGCCGCAACGCTCGCCCGCGTGGGGGCATCAGGCCGGCAGATCGGCGGCCTGGATGAGGAAGACGTTGTCGTCGCCGGCGCTCGTCGACAGCCACACGAGATCGAGGCCGCCCAGCGCCGCCTCGACATTGGGCCGCTCGTTGCCGATCTCGACCACGAGCACGCCGTCTTCGGTCAGCCACTTGCCCGCGTCGCGCACGATGCGCCGCACCACGTCCATGCCGTCCGCGCCGCCGGCGAGCGCGAGCTCGGGCTCGTGCTTGTATTCCTCCGGCAGTGCCTGCATCGCGTGCGCGTTGACGTACGGCGGGTTCGTGATGATGACCTCGTAACGCGCGGTCGGCAGCGGCGCATACAGGTCGCCTTCGTGGAGCTTCACGCGCTCGTCGAGACCGTAATCGTCGACGTTGCGGCGTGCGACCGCGAGCGCGTCCGGCGAGATATCGACGGCATCGACATCGGCGTTCTCGAAGGCCTCTGCCGCGAGAATCGCCAGACACCCGGAACCGGTGCACAGTTCGAGCACGCGCGTGACCTGATCCGGATCGGCCACATACGGCTGCAAGCCGTCCTGCAACAACTCGCCGATGAACGAGCGCGGCACGATCACGCGTTCATCGACGTAAAAGCGGCGGCCGTGCATCCACGCTTCCTGCGTGATGTACGCGGCGGGAATGCGTTCCTTCGCGCGGCGCTCGATCACTTTCATGACGGCGTCGATTTCGTTGTCGAGCAGGCGCGCGTCGAGGAACGGATCGAGCGTGTCGAGCGGCAGATGTAGCGTGTGCAGGATCAGATACGCGGCTTCGTCGTAGGCATTGGCCGAGCCGTGACCGAACGACAAGCCCGCTTCGGTGAAGCGCGAAACGCCGAAGCGCAGCAGGTCGCGCACGGTGGTGAAGGGCAGCGCCATCGAAGGCTCCTTTTTATTGTGAGAAGTTCAAGCGATCAGTTGTTCGAGCACGCGCCGGTACACGTTCTTCAACGGCTCGATGAAACGCACCTCGACATGCTCGTCGATCTTGTGGATCGTGCCGTTCGGCGGGCCGAACTCGACGACCTGATCGCAGATGCGTGCGATGAAGCGTCCGTCAGACGTGCCGCCCGTGGTAGACAGCTCGGTGCGCACGCCGGTTTCATCGAAGATGGCTTTATCGAGCGCATCCGACAGCGCGCCGCGCGGCGTGAGAAACGGCAGGCCGCTCACGATCCACTTCAGATCGTAGTCGAGGCCGTGTTTGTCGAGAATCGCTTGCACGCGGCTTTGCAGGCCTTCGACCGTGCTCGCGGTCGAGAAGCGGAAGTTGAACATCAGGTCGGCGTGACCGGGAATGATGTTGGTCGCGCCCGTGCCGGAATGCAGATTCGAGACTTGCCAGGTCGTCGGCGGGAAGTATTCGTTGCCGTCGTCCCATTTCTCGGCGACAAGCTCGGCGAGCGCCGGCGCGAGCAGATGCACCGGATTCTTCGCGAGATGCGGATACGCGATATGCCCCTGCACGCCCTTGACGACGAGCTTGCCCGTCATCGAGCCGCGCCGGCCGTTCTTGACCATGTCGCCGAGCGTGGCGTCCGAGGTCGGTTCGCCGACGATGCAGTAATCGAGGCGCGTTCCGCGCGCCTTCAGCGCTTCGACGACCTTGATCGTGCCGTCGGTGGCGGGGCCTTCTTCATCGCTCGTGATGAGAAACGCGAGCGAGCCGCGATGCTCCGGATGGCGCGCCAAGAATTCCTCGCTCGACACGACGAACGCCGCGAGCGATGCCTTCATGTCCGCCGAGCCGCGGCCGTAGAGCTTGCCGTCGCAATGCGTCGGCGTGAAGGGCGGTGAGCTCCATTGTTCGAGCGGGCCGGTCGGCACGACATCGGTGTGACCGGCGAACGCGAGCAGCTTGGCGCTGGCGTCCGTGCCGCGCTTCACGGCCCACAGATTCGTGACGCCGCCCGATTCGATCGTTTCGCATTCGAAACCGATCGCCGCGAGCCGCTCGATCATGAGCGCCTGGCAAGCCTGATCGTCGGGCGTGACGGATGCGCGTTCGATCAGCGCTTCGGTGAGGGAGAGGGTGGCGGACATGGTTCTTTTTCCACAGCGATAAAAAATGCCGGCGCGCGGGCCGGCACTCGGTGCGAACTGGCGATGACCGTCGGGTTCACAGTCATCGCGTTGGCTCAGACGAAGAGCGTTTCGTACTGCTCGGCGGAAAACCCGAGCGTCTTCACGCGCCCGTTCACGACGACCACCGGCCGCTTGATGATCGACGGCTTGTGGATCATCAGCGCGATTGCGCCCGTGGTCGTGTCGGCTTCGGCTTTGTGGACATCGGACAGGCCGCGCCACGTCGTGCCGCGCTTGTTGATGAGCTGATCGAGCGGCACGTCCTTCAGCCAGTCCTGAATCAGCTTGTCATTCACGCCGGCTTTCTTGAAGTCGTGAAACTCGAACGGCACGCCGTGTTCTTCCAGCCACACGCGCGCTTTCTTCACGGTGTCGCAATTCGGAATGCCGTAGACGACGGTCGTCGGAGTGGATCCGCGTGCCACGCTCAGTCGCCTCGCAGCAGTTCGTTCAGGCCGACCTTCGCGCGCGTCTTCGCATCGACCTTCTTGACGATCACGGCGCAGTACAGGCTGTGCGAACCGTCCTTCGACGGCAGATTGCCCGCGACGACGACCGAGCCCGCCGGAATGCGGCCATAGCTCACTTCGCCGGTTTCGCGGTCGTAGATCTTGGTCGACTGGCCGAGATAGACGCCCATCGAAATGACGGAGTTTTCTTCGACGATCACACCTTCGACCACTTCCGAACGCGCGCCGACGAAGCAGTTGTCCTCGATGATGACCGGATTCGCCTGCAGCGGCTCCAGCACGCCGCCGATGCCCACGCCGCCCGAGAGATGCACGTTCTTGCCGATCTGCGCGCACGAACCGACGGTGGCCCAGGTATCGACCATCGTGCCTTCATCGACATAAGCGCCGATGTTCGTGTACGACGGCATCAGCACGACGTTCTTCGCGATGAACGAGCCGCGGCGCGCGATGGCCGGCGGCACGACGCGGAAACCGCCCGCGGCGAAGTCTTCGGCGGTGTAGTTCGCGAACTTCGAGGGCACCTTGTCGTAGAACTGTGAGTAGCCGCCAGCAGGCATCGGCGCGTTGTCTTCCAGGCGGAACGACAGCAGCACGGCCTTCTTGAGCCACTGATTCACGATCCACTCGCCGTCGCGCTTCTCGGCCACGCGCATCTGGCCTTTGTCGAGTTGCTCGATCGCGTGCGCGACGGCTTCGCGGACTTCGGCGGGCGCGGCCTTGGGCGACAGCTCGGCACGGTTTTCCCAGGCGGTATCGATGATGCTCTGAAGTTGTTGCGACATAGTTGGTATCAAGGATGGGTAGTTTTGGACCGGCGACGCTGCTCAGGACGTCAGCGTGCGGCAGAATTCGACGATGCGGCGGGCCCCTTCGACACATTCGCCGGTCTCGGCCACGAGCGCGATGCGCACGAAGCCTTCGCCCGGATTCGTGCCGTGCGCTGCGCGCGCGAGAAAAGAGCCCGGCAGAACCGTCACATTATAGTCGGCGTACAGACGCGCCGCGAACTCGGTGTCGCCGAGCCCGGTGTGCGAGACGTTCGCCCAAAGGTAGAACGCGGCGTCGGGCAGGCGCACATCGAGGACTTCGGCGAGCATCGGCGTGACCGTTTCGAACTTTTGCACGTACTTCGCGCGGTTGTCGCGCACGTGCGTTTCATCCTGCCAGGCGACGACGCTCGCGCGCTGAAATACCGTCGACAGCGCCGCGCCGTGATACGTGCGATAGAGCAGGAAGTCTTTCAGGACCGACGCATCGCCGGCGACGAAGCCCGAGCGCATGCCCGGCACGTTCGAGCGCTTCGACAGGCTCGACAGCATCACGAGACGCTCGAAGCCGCGCCCGAGCAGCCGCGCGGCTTCGAGGCCGCCGAGCGGCGGGTTGGCTTCGTCGAAATAAATCTCCGAATAGCACTCGTCGGACGCGATCACGAAGCCGTGCTCGTCCGACAGCGCGAACAGCTCGCGCCAGTTGTCGAGCGTGAGGACGGCGCCAGTCGGATTGCCCGGCGAGCAGACGTAGAGCAGTTGCGTGCGCGCCCAGACCTGCGCCGGCACTTGCGAGTAATCGCAGGCGAAGTTGCGCGCCGGGTCGCTGTTGACGAAGTACGGTTCGGCGCCCGCGAGCAGCGCCGCGCCTTCGTAGATTTGATAGAACGGGTTCGGACAGAGTACGATGGGCGGTTCGGCGGCGTCCGTCGCGCGGCTGTCGATCACGGTCTGCGCGAGTGCGAAAAGGGCTTCGCGGGAACCGGCGACGGGCAGCACTTCGGTGGCCGGATCGATCGATTCGAGACCGTAGCGCGCTTTCACCCACGCCGCGATCGCCGTACGCAGCGGCTCGCTGCCGAGCGTGGCCGGATACGAGGCGAGGCCGTCGAGCGCGTCGACCACGGCTTGTCGGATCAGTGCGGGCGTTGGATGCTTCGGCTCGCCGATACCGAAGCTGATCGGCGTGAATCCGGCGCGCGGCTCGATGCCCTTGAAGAGCAGCCGCAGCTTTTCGAACGGATAAGGCTGGAGTTTCTTGAGAAGTGGATTCACGGCGTGACCGGTAAGCAGTGAGCGATGCCCGCGCGGCGCTAAAGAGCATGAAACGCCTGCGGAAACGGCATCGGAAGACATCGAACGGACGTGAAACGAACTTGCAATTATAGCGCGCGGCGTCATGCCCAAAGCGGCGGGCGGCGCGTGCGACGAAGGACAAAGTGCGAATGAACAACGGTGTATCGCAATGACCAGCAACGTGCGGAATGCATCGTTGGCATGGCCGACGCTCGCAATCATGCTCGGCGCCTCGGTGTGGGGTCTCGTCTGGTATCCGATGCGCATGCTCGCCGCGATGGGCCTCTCCGGCACGGCAGCCAGCGCGACGACGAGCGGCGCGGCATGCATCTTCGTGCTGCTGCTCAAACGCCGCTCGATCAGCACGCTGTCGTGGCACTGGCTGCTCGTCGCGCTCGGCGTGGCGGCGGGCGTCACGAATATCGGCTTCGTGTGGGGCGCGATTCACGGCCAGGTGATGCGCGTGCTGCTGCTGTTCTATCTGACGCCCGCCTGGACCGCGATCTTCGCGCACTTCATCCTGAAGGAACGCCTGACGCGCGCCGACGCCTTGCTCTCGCTGCTGTCGCTCGCCGGTGCGGTGACGATGCTCTGGTCGCCCGAACTCGGCATGCCGCTGCCCGCCGACCTCGCGGAATGGGCCGGTCTCATGGGCGGCATGGGCTTCGCGATGAGCAACGTGCTCGTCGTCAAGGTCACGCGCACCTTGCCCGCGATGAAGGCCGAGATGCGCACGGCGGTGATCTTCGGCGGCGCGGCGCTCGTCGCTTCGGTCGTCACGCTGTTCGAGCCGATGCCCGCGCCGCCCGCGGCCGCGCTCCTGCCCACGGTGACGTTCATCGTGATCGGGCTGGGCATCGTGCTCGCGGTCAACAACATGATCGTGCAGGTCGGGCTCGCGCGCGTGCCGGCCAATCGCGCGTCGATCATCATGCTTTTCGAACTCGTCGTGACGGCGCTGTCGGCGTGGCTCTTCGCGGGCGAAGTGCCGGGTCCGCGCGAATGGGCGGGCGGCGCATGCATCGTCGTGGCGTGCGTGCTGTCGGCGTGGGTGCATCGGCAGGGTGCCTCGCGCTCGCCGCCCGCGCCCGAAGCGCTCGACATCGCCGGCGATGCGCCGGAAAGCAAAAAGAAATCGACTCGCGCGATGGTATGATGGTGTCCGCTTCGCCGGGCCAGTCTCGATGGCATTCGAGTCCTGCTCGTCCGGCGGTCGACGCGCCGCGCCGCGGCCTGTCTGCTCTGTCTGCCTTATCCTCCGTCACTCATTAAAACAGCGATATCGCCGTGCGTCTGACCTCGATAAAACTCGCTGGCTTCAAGTCCTTCGTCGATCCCACGCATTTCCAGGTCCCCGGCCAGTTGGTCGGCGTCGTCGGGCCGAATGGCTGTGGCAAGTCCAACATCATCGATGCCGTGCGCTGGGTGCTCGGCGAATCGCGCGCCTCCGAGTTGCGCGGCGAATCGATGCAGGACGTGATCTTCAACGGCTCCACCGCGCGCAAACCCGGCAGCCGGGCGAGCGTCGAACTCATTTTCGATAATGCCGACGGCCGCGCCGCCGGTCAGTGGAGCGCTTACGGCGAAATCGCCGTGAAGCGCGTGCTGACGCGCGATGGCACCTCCAGCTACTACATCAACAATCTGCCTGCGCGCCGCCGCGACATTCAGGACATCTTCCTCGGCACAGGTCTCGGCCCTCGCGCCTACGCGATCATCGGGCAGGGCATGATCGCGCGGATCATCGAGGCGAAGCCGGAAGAGCTGCGCGTGTTTCTCGAGGAAGCCGCGGGCGTGTCGAAGTACAAGGAGCGCCGCCGCGAAACCGAGAATCGTCTGCACGATACGCGTGAAAATCTGACGCGCGTCGAAGACATCGTCCGCGAGCTTTCCACGAATCTCGAGAAGCTCGAAGCGCAAGCCGTCGTCGCGACGAAGTACAAGGACTTGCAGGCCGAAGGCGAAGAGAAGCAGCGTCTTCTGTGGCTTTTGCGCAAGAAGGAAGCGGGCAACGAAGCCGAACGCCAGCAGCGCGCGATCCGCGAGGCGCAAGTCGAGCTCGAAGCGCAGACTGCGCGTCTGCGTGAAGTCGAAGCGCAACTGGAAACGCTGCGCGTCGCGCACTACAGCGCGAGCGATGCGATGCAGGGCGCGCAAGGCTCGCTTTACGAAGCCAATGCCGAAGTGAGCCGGCTGGAAGCGGAGATCCGCTTCATCGTCGAATCGCGCAATCGCGTGCAGGCGCAAATCGCCGCACTCACTGCGCAACGCGAGCAGTGGCAGTCGCAGGCGCAGAAGGCGCGCGATGAAATCGACACCGCCACCGAAGCGCTCGCCGAAGGCGAAGAGAAGGCCGCGATCGCTGCGGATACTGCCGCCGCGAAGCACGACGCGCTGCCCGCGCTCGAAGCCCGCTGGCGCGATGCGCAGGCACAGTTGAACGAAGAACGCGCGGGCATCGCGCGCGCGGAACAGGCCCTGAAACTCGAAGCGGCGCATCAACGCAACGCGGATCAGCAGCTTCAGCAATTGCAGCAGCGACAGGAACGTCTGAAGAACGAAGCGAGCGGACTGGACGCACCCGACGAAGTGCAGCTGGAAGAGTTGCGCATGCAGCTCGCCGAGCACGAAGAGGTGCTCGCCGAAGCGCAGGCGCGCCTCGCCGATGCGCAGGAAACCGCACCGCGTCTCGATGCCGAGCGCCGCGCCGCGCAGGAACGCGTGCAGAAGGAAAGCGCGCACATCCATCAACTGGAAGCGCGTCTCGCCGCATTGAAGCAGCTTCAGGAAAGCGTGCAGACCGAAGGCAAGATCCAGCCCTGGCTCGACAAGCACGAGCTCGGCGCGCTGCCGCGTCTGTGGAAGAAGCTGCACGTCGAGACCGGCTGGGAAGCGGCGCTCGAATCCGTGCTGCGCGAGCGTCTCGCGGCGCTCGAAGTATCGAATCTGGATTGGGTCAAGGCGTTCGCCACCGATGCGCCGCCTGCCAAGCTCGCGTTCTATTCGCCGCCCGTCGCGGGCAAGCCGGTCGAAGCACCGCAAGGGCTGCGCTCGCTGCTGTCGCTCGTGCGCATCGACGATCCGGGCTTGCGCGCCGTATTGAACGAATGGCTCGCCACCATCTTCGTCGCGGATGACCTCGCGCAGGCGCTCGCGTCGCGCAGCCAGTTGCCGGATGGCGCCGCGTTCGTCGTGAAGGCGGGGCATATCGTCACGCGGGTGGGCGTGCAGCTTTACGCATCGGACTCCGAGCAGTCGGGCATGCTCGCCCGCGCGCAGGAAATCGAGAATCTGACGAAGCAGGTGCGCGCACAGGCGCTGCTTTCCGATGAAGCGAAGGCCAACGCCGTACGCGCCGATGCCGCGCATACCCAAGGCTCGCACACGCTCGCCGAAGCGCGCGCCGCCGCCGAACGCGCGACGCAACGCGTGCACGCATTGCAGATGGACGTGCTGAAGCTCGCGCAGGCGCACGAGCGCTACACGCAGCGCAACACGCAGATCGGCGAGGAACTGGAAGAGATCGCCGCGCAGGTCGACGAGCAGCGCGCGCTGCGTGCCGAATCGGAAGCCGCGTTCGAACGCCACGACGGCGAGATCGCGCAATTGCAGGCGCGCTTCGAAGACAATCAGCTCGCGTTCGAATCGCTCGATGAAGAACTGACCAGCGCCCGTCATGAACTGCGCGAGCTGGAACGCGCCGCGAGCGATGCCAGTTTCGCCGTGCGCGGCCTGTCCGCGAAGATCGACGAATACCGGCGCAACATCGACACGGCGCACGATCAGAGCGAACGCATTGCGGGCACGCTGGAAGACGCGCGCGCCGAGCTCGAAACCATCAACGAACAGACCGCACAAACCGGTTTGCACGACGCGCTCGAAGTGCGCGCGGCGCGCGAGGAATCGCTGCATGTGGCGCGCGTCGAACTGGATGATCTCACCGCGCGTCTGCGTCAGTGCGACGAACAGCGTCTGCTGGCGGAACGCTCGCTGCAGCCGCTGCGCGACAGGATCAACGAATTGCAGTTGAAGGAGCAGGCCGCGCGCATCAGCGGCGAGCAGTTCGTCGAGCAGTTGCAGGCGGCGGGCGTCGACGAAACCGAGCTCGCCGCAAAGCTCACGCCGGACATGAAGCCTTCGTATCTGCAGGGCGAAGTCACGCGCCTGAACAACGCGATCACCGCGCTCGGGCCGGTCAACATGGCCGCGCTCGAAGAACTCGCGGCGGCGACCGAGCGCAAGCACTTCCTCGACGCGCAATCGGCGGATCTGAACGACGCCATCGGCACGCTGGAAGACGCGATCCAGAAGATCGACCAGGAAACGCGCGCGCTGCTGCAAGGCACGTTCGACGAGGTGAACCGTCACTTCGGCGAACTGTTCCCGCGTCTTTTCGGCGGCGGTCAGGCGAAGCTCATCATGACCGGCGACGAAATCCTCGACGCCGGCGTGCAGGTGATGGCGCAGCCGCCCGGCAAGAAGAATTCGACGATCCACCTGCTTTCGGGCGGCGAGAAGGCGCTGACCGCGACCGCGCTCGTGTTCGCGATGTTCCAGTTGAACCCCGCGCCGTTCTGTCTGCTCGACGAAGTGGACGCTCCGCTCGACGACGCCAACACGGAGCGTTTCGCGAATCTCGTGCGCGCGATGGCGGTCAAAACGCAGTTCCTGTTCATCTCGCACAACAAGATCGCGATGGAAATGGCGCAGCAACTGATCGGCGTGACGATGCAGGAGCAGGGCGTGTCGCGCATCGTCGCGGTGGACATGGAAGCGGCGGCGGGCTTCGCGCAGAACGGCTGAAGCGTTGCGCAGGATTTGAATTGAGTGAAGACCGGACGACGTTCCGGCAACGTGCGTCACGGCGCGGAGTGCGCGCATCGGCCAGACGGCGCGATGCGCGCGACAGATCGCGCGGCGCTTCGTAACCTAAAAGAATGATGGAGCCTGCATGGACGAGTTGACACTCGGTTTGGTTGGAGCCGGAGCCGTGGTGGTGGGCGGTGTGGTCGTGTACAACGCGTGGCAGTCGGCAAAGGTGCGTCGCAAGATGCCGCGCCCGATGCCCGACGAAGCCGCCGATGCGCTCGCGCGTCAGGAAACCGACGACGAGCAGCCGTTCATCGAGCCCGTTCGCCAGCCGCGGCGTGAGCCGGTGGCGGGGGACGCTACCGCGGAGCCGCGCGACACGCGTGTCGAGCCCAGCTTCGGGACCGGAGGCGCCGACACGTCGACGGTCACGCCGCCGATCGCGCCGGCCGATACCGCCGTCGATCTTCAGGCCGAGGCGACGTCTGCCAACGGCGTCGCCGAAAGCGATGAAAACGGCAGCGAAGAAGAACGCGCCGAACCGGTGATGCCCGCCGCGACGACCATTTCATCGACGCCGCCGGCGACGGTCGATCGGCGCATCGATTGTGTCGTGCCGATCCGGCTCGCCGCGCCGGTCCCGGGCGATCGGGTGATTCCGCTCGCGCAGCGTCTGCGCCGCGCGGGCACGAAGCCGGTCACCATCGAAGGCAAGGCGGAAGGCGAGAGCGCATGGGAGTTGCCGCGCAACGGCGTGCGCTACGAGGAACTGCGCGCGGCCGCGCAACTGGCGAACCGCAGCGGCCCGCTGAACGAGCTCGAATTCTCCGAGTTCGTGACCGGCGTGCAGCGCCTGGCCGATGCCATCGACGGCGCGCCCGAATTTCCCGACATGATGGAAACCGTCGGCATGGCGCGCGAACTCGACGCGTTCGCCGCACAATGCGACGCGCAACTGTCGATCAACATCCTCTCCGACGGCGCGCCGTGGTCCGCGAATTACGTGCAGGCGGTGGCGTCGCAGGACGGCCTGCTGCTGTCGCGCGACGGCACGCGCTTCGTGAAACTCGACGCGAAGCAGAATCCCGTCTTCATGCTCCAGTTCGGCGATACCAACTTCCTGCGCGACGATCTCACCTACAAGGGCGGCCAGATGATCACGCTGGTGCTCGACGTGCCTGTCGCGGATGAAGACATCCTTCCTTTCCGCCTGATGTGCGATTACGCGAAATCGCTGTCGGAGCGCATCGGTGCGCGCGTCGTCGACGATCAGCGCCGGCCGCTGCCCGAATCCGCGCTGCTTGCCATCGAAAAGCAATTGATGACGCTGTATGCGAAGCTGGAGCAGGCGGGCATTCCGGCCGGCTCGCCCGCGACGCGGCGTCTTTTCAGCCAGTAGTCGCCTGCTCGTGCGCGCGGCTGGCCGCGCGTGCTCGCCGTCGCAGAAACGCGCCCCGGCCGGGGCGCTTTCTTTTGCGCGCGCGCGCAGCGGCACATCGGCCCGTGCTTAGGTCGTTCGGCCGAGGCCACGATTTACCGATCTTCTGAGACAATCGAACGACCGGTTGACCGATTTAACTCACCCATTCGAATCGAAGCCGCATGTCCGCAAAAACAAAAGCCGAATCCGCCGCCGCCCGAAAGTCGGGCGCTGCCGTGCCCAGCGCCGACCGCCCGGCCGAACGTGCGGCATGGCTGCGCTCCGAACTCGAGCGCGCGAACTACGCGTACTACGTGCTGGACCAGCCGGACCTTCCCGACGCCGAATACGACACGCTCTTCAAGGAGCTTCAGGGCATCGAGACCGATCATCCGGATCTGATCACGCCGGAGTCGCCGACGCAGCGCGTGGGCGGCGAGGTGGCGGCGGGCTTCACGCCGGTCGTTCACGACGTGCCGATGCTCTCGCTCAACAACGGCTTCGCGGATGAAGACATCGCCGCGTTCGACAAGCGCGTGTCCGATGCGCTGGGCCATGCGAGCGTCGAATACGCATGCGAACTCAAGTTCGACGGACTCGCGATTTCCCTGCGTTACGAGGACGGCCGCTTCGTGCAGGCGGCCACGCGCGGCGACGGTGCGACCGGCGAGGACGTGACGGCCAACGTCCGCACGATCCGCTCGATTCCGCTCACGCTGAAGGGCAAGAACGTGCCCAAACGGCTCGACGTGCGCGGCGAGGTGCTCATGTTCAAGCGCGATTTCGAGCGCCTGAATCAGCGTCAGCGCGACGCGGAGCAGCGCGAATTCGCGAATCCGCGAAATGCGGCGGCGGGCGGACTGCGCCAGCTCGATCCGAAGATGACGGCGCAGCGTTCGCTGTCGTTCTTCGCGTATGGCATCGGCGTGCTGGAAGGCGGCGAAATGCCGGCCACGCATGCCGCGCTTCTCGACTGGTACAAGGAAATGGGTCTGCCCGTGAACACGGAACGGGCGGTAGTCGTTGGCGCGGAGGGTTTGCTCGGCTTCTTCCGCAAGATCGGCGAGAAGCGCGAAACGCTGCCGTATGACATCGACGGCGTCGTCTACAAGGTCGATCGCCGCGACGAGCAGGACAAGCTCGGTTTCGTCTCGCGCGCGCCGCGTTTCGCGCTCGCACACAAATTCCCGGCGCAGGAAGCCCTGACGCAACTGCTGGCCATCGATGTGCAGGTCGGCCGCACCGGCGCGATCACGCCGGTGGCGCGTCTTGCGCCGGTGTTCGTCGGCGGCGCGACCGTCACCAACGCCACGCTGCACAACGAAGACGAAGTGCGCCGCAAGGACATCCGCATCGGCGATACGGTCACCGTTCGGCGCGCGGGCGACGTGATTCCCGAAGTCGTCGGCGCGATTCTCGAACGGCGTCCGGCCGATGCGCGCGAATTCGTGATGCCGACGGAATGTCCGGTCTGCGGCTCGAAGATCGAGCGCCTGCCGGACGAAGCCATTGCGCGCTGCACGGGCGGACTCTTTTGCCCGGCGCAGCGCAAGCAGGCGCTCTGGCACTTCGCACAGCGACGCGCGCTCGACATCGACGGGCTCGGCGAGAAGATTATCGATCAACTGGTCGAGCAGAATCTCGTGCGCACGCCCGCGGACCTGTTCAGTCTCGGCTTCTCGACGCTCGCGGCGCTCGACCGTTTCGCGGACAAATCCGCGCAGAATCTGATCGATTCGCTGGAGAAGGCCAGCAAGACGACCCTCGCGCGCTTCATCTACGCGCTCGGCATCCGGCATGTGGGCGAATCGACGGCCAAGGATCTCGCCAAGCACTTCGGCTCGCTCGATCCGATCATGTCGGCGTCGGTGGAAGAGCTGCTCGAAGTCAACGATGTCGGCCCGATCGTGGCCGAAGCCATATACAACTTCTTCAGCGAAGCGCACAACCAGCATGTGATCGAGCAGTTGCGCGTGAAGGTCTCGTGGCCGGAAGGTCCGCCCGCGCCGAAAGCGCCGCAGGGCGTGCTCGCCGGCAAGACCATCGTGCTGACGGGCACGCTGCCTACGCTCGCGCGCGAAGAAGCGAAGGAAATGCTGGAGGCGGCCGGGGCAAAAGTGGCCGGCTCGGTATCGAAGAAGACCGACTACGTCGTGGCGGGCGCGGAAGCGGGCAGCAAGCTCGCGAAGGCGGAGGAACTCGGTGTCCCCGTTCTCGACGAAGACGGCATGAAGAAGCTTTTGGAAGGAGTAACTCCATGATTCGTGAAATCCTGAAAATGGGCGATCCGCGCCTGTTGCGCATCGCGCAGCCGGTCGAGCATTTCGATACGCCGGAATTGCACGCACTCGTGCAGGACATGTTCGACACCATGCGCGACGCCAACGGCGCGGGGCTCGCCGCGCCGCAGATCGGCGTCGATTTGCAGGTGGTGATTTTCGGCTTCGGGCATAACGACCGTTATCCCGACGCGCCGTCGGTGCCGGAGACGGTGCTCATCAATCCGATCATCATGCCGAACGGGCACGACATGGAGGAGGGCTGGGAAGGGTGCCTGTCCGTGCCGGGCTTGCGCGGCGCGGTGCAGCGGTTCTCGATGATCCGTTATCAGGGCTTCGATCAGTACGGCAACGCGATCGAGCGCCTCGCCGAAGGCTTTCATGCGCGCGTCGTGCAGCACGAGTGCGACCATCTGATCGGCAAGCTCTATCCGATGCGCATCACCGATTTCTCGAAGTTCGGCTTCACGGAAGTGCTGTTTCCGGGACTCGATCCGGTGCGGGACGAATAAACGCGCTCGGTGAATCGTAAAGGAATGAGGCCGCTTCGCGAGAAGCGGCCTTTTCTTTACGCCAGCGTCTTCGGATTGCCGCTGATATCGGGCTGGCGAAACAGCGCGACATGCTCCGGATTCGCGGACGCTTGCAGACGTCCGTCGGGCAGGCGGGCGATGACCATTTCGCCGACGCCGGGGCTCGTCACGACGACTTCGTCGCGCAGGGCGAGCAGGGCTTCGAGCCGTCGTCGGCCGTTGACGATCTCCAGACCGGTCCCCGTCTCACGAACGATGATTTCAACTGACATGGCGATTCTCCCTCAATGCCGTTTCGATGCTGCTGATCCTGCTGCCGCCTGCCTCTGACAGGTGTATCGGATCGATGACCCATTTTCTTTAGCCAAAAAACGGCCAAAAACGAAAAGGCACGATCGGGACTGCATCGTGCCAAATTGTTTGCTAAAACGTCGTATTTTTGCGAAGCAACAAGAGCGTCGCGGGCGCGTCGACCGGACGCGCCCGCGAGGTTACGACTTGCTTAGAACGTCTCGCCCGGCGCGAGATAGCGCCACTGTCCGGCCGGCAGCGCGCCGAGCGTGACGCGGCCCATGCGGATGCGCTTCAGTCCGACGACGTCCAGTCCGACCAGTTCGCACATGCGGCGGATCTGCCTCTTTTTGCCTTCGCGCAGCACGAAACGAAGCTGCTCGCCGTTCTGCCAACTGACCTGCGCCGTCTTGAGCGGCACGCCGTCGAGTTCGAGGCCGTGACGCAGGAGCGCGAGCTTTTCGGCGGGCAAGTGCTGATCGACGTCGACCGTATGATCACCGAAGCGCACGCGCACGAGATATTCCTTGTCGACTTCCGAATGGCCGCCGATCAACTGTTTCGCGATACGGCCGTCCTGCGTGAGCACGAGCAGGCCCGTCGAATCGATGTCGAGCCGTCCGGCGGGCGCGAGCGTGCGCAGATGCCCCGGCGTGAAGCGGATGCCAGAACGGTCCTCGTCCCAGTGATTGCCCTGGTTGATGAGCGTGACGGCGGGCTCGTAACCGTCTTCCGCCTGCCCTGACACATAGCCGACCGGCTTGTGCAGAAGAATCGTCACGAGCTGCGACTGCGCGGAGTGCGCTGCGGGCAGGATCTCGATGTTCTGCGTCGGACGGATGCGCGAGCCAAGCGTGTCGATGACGACGCCATCGACGAGCACCCAGCCTTTTTCGATCCATTCGTCGGCTTCGCGGCGTGAGCAGAGGCCGAGTTCGGACATCACTTTCGAAAGACGCACGAGGCCGTCGTGATGTTCGCGGGGCTTCGGTGCGGAGTCGACGGCGGGGGCGGGCTTGTGTGCTTCCTCGCGCTTTGCGAACGGGCGATCTTCGGCTGATCTGCGCTCGCCGCGCGCCGGGCGATCTTCGAACGACTTGCGCGGACCGCGCTCGCCGAAAGCGGGACGCGAATCGTCGCCGCGGGGTTTGAACGAGCGACGCTCATCGCTGCCCGAGGCGCGCTCGCCGCGAGCCGGGCTGCGCGGACCGCGTTCACCGAAAGCAGGACGCGAATCGTCGCCACGCGGTTTGAACGAGCGACGTTCGTCGCCGCTCGAAGTGCGCTCGCCACGAGCCGGGCTGCGCGGACCGCGTTCACCGAAAGCAGGGCGCGAATCGTCGCCACGCGGTTTGAACGTGCGACGTTCGTCGCTGCCCGAACTGCGCTCGCCGCGCGCCGGACGGTCTTCGAAGGACTTACGCGGGCCGCGCTCGCTGAATGCGGGGCGCGAATCGTCGCCACGCGGTTTGAATGTGCGACGTTCGTCGCCGCCCGAACTGCGCTCGCCACGAGCCGGGCGATCTTCGAACGACCTGCGCGGACCGCGTTCACCGAACGCAGGACGCGAATCGTCGCCACGCGGTTTGAATGCGCGTCGTTCATCGCCGCCTGAGGTGCGTTCGCCGCGAGCTGGGCGGTCCTCAAACGACTTGCGCGGACCACGTTCACCGAACGCCGGACGCGAATCATCGCCACGCGGTTTGAACGCGCGACGTTCATCGCCGCCCGACGTGCGCTCGCCGCGCGCCGGACGGTCTTCGAAGGACTTGCGCGGACCACGTTCACCGAACGCCGGACGCGAATCGTCGCCACGGGGTTTGAACGAGCGACGTTCATCGCCGCCCGAACTGCGCTCGCCACGAGCCGGGCGATCTTCGAACGACCTGCGCGGACCGCGTTCACCGAACGCAGGACGCGAATCGTCGCCACGCGGTTTGAATGCTCGTCGTTCGTCGCTGCCTGACGTGCGCTCACCGCGCGCCGGACGGTCTTCGAACGACTTACGCGGACCGCGCTCGCTAAAAGCCGGACGCGAATCATCGCCACGCGGTTTGAACGAGTGGCGCTCATCGCCGCCCGATGCACGCTCCCCACGCGCCGGCGCGCGTCCTTCCGCGCTCTTGCGCGGACCGGATCCAGAACGCGAATCGTCGCCACGCGATTTGAACGCGCGCGCTTCTCGCGGTGCATCGCCACGCTTTTCAGCGCCAGGCTGGCCCGCGCGCTTTGGACGCGCCTCTTCCGGCGCCGCTGGGCGCACAGGCTTGCGCCCGGTGGCAGTGCCGGATCGGACCGGCGATCGCGTCGCCGACGTGGGACGCGGATGTTTGGCTGTCAGTTTGACGCGCATAAAGTCTCAGGCTGCGATCGCGCGCAGCAACTCGGTTTCCACCTGGATCTGGGTGCGGTTGTTCGACAGGCTTTTGCCGTCGAGCAGAAACACGTCCTCGACACGTTCGCCGAGCGTGTTGATTCGCGCGGCCTGCACGCCGATCCGGTGTTGCGCCAGAACGCGCGCGATCGAATAAAGAAGGCCCTGCCGGTCATTGGCCGACACGGACAGGATGTAGTACTGGCCGCGATCGTCGGGACGAAGATCGACGCGCGGCGTAATCGGAAAAGTGCGCACGAGCCGCGACAGGCGGCCTTTCGACGGCTCCGGCAGGATGCGCTCGTCCACGAGCAGTGCGGCCAGTTGCTGCTCGACGAGATTGGCGATGTCGCGATAACTCCCGTCGTGGTCCGGGTGCGCGACGAGGAAGTTGTCGAGCGCGTAACCGTGGCGTGTCGTCGTCACGCGCGCGTCGAGCACGGACAAGCCGTTCTTGTCGAAATACGCGCAGATGCCGGCGAAAAGATCGGGCCGGTCCTTCACGTAGACGAGCACTTGCAGCGCAGCGCCAATGGGCGAGGGCCGCGCGCGCACGATCGGCGAGTCGCTCTCGACGTGCCGGTACAGCACACGCGTCTGCCACGCGATATCGGCCGGATCGTGCCGCAAGAAATAGCCGACGTCGAGCTGATCCCACAGGCGTTTTTGCGCATGTTCGGGCACGGTTTCGAGACGCAGGAGCGCAAGCGCCGCTTCCTGCCGCGATTTGAGTTCCGAATGCGCGTCGGGCTGCGCGCCGCCGAGCACGGCCAGCGTCGCGCGGAACAGGTCTTCCAGCAGCTTGCCTTTCCAGTTGTTCCAGACCTTCGGGCTCGTGCCGCGGATATCGGCCACGGTCAGAAGATAGAGCGCCGTGAGCCGCCGCTCGGTCTTCACCACCGACGCGAACTGCTTGATGACTTCCGGATCGCTCGTGTCCTGCTTCTGCGCGACGTGGCTCATCGTCAGATGCTGCTGCACGAGCCAGACGATAAGCTCGGTGTCTTCCTGCCCGATGCCGTGCTCGCGACAGAAGCGCCGGGCGTCGACCATGCCGAGCGTCGAATGATCGCCGCCGCGGCCTTTCGCGATGTCATGAAACAGCGCCGCGACGTAGAGCACCCAAGGGCGCTCGAAGTTGCCCATCAGCTGACTGCAGAACGGATACTCGTGCGCATGTTCGGCGATCGCGAATCGCCGCAGGTTGCGCAACACCATCAGGATGTGCTGATCGACGGTGTAGACGTGATAGAGATCGTGCTGCATTTGGCCGACGATGCGTCGGAAGTTCAGCAGATAGCGCCCGAGCACGCTCGTCTGGTTCATGAGCCGCAGCGCGTGCGTGATGCCTTCGGGCTGCTTCAGAATTTCCATGAAGAGGCGCCGGTTCTCCGGATCGCGCCGCCAGTCGCGGTCCATCAGGTCGCGCGCGTTGTAGATCGCGCGCAGTGTGCGTGCCGAAAAACCCTTCACGCCGCGCGTCTGCTCGTAAAGCAGGAAGGATTCGAGAATGGCGTGCGGCTCGCGCTCGAAGACGTCGTCGCGGGCGATTTCCAGCATCCCTTGCTTCTCGACGAAGCGTCCGGAAATGACGCGCGTGATACCGCTCGTCGACGGAAACAGTTGCGCTTCGACGTTCTGGATCAGGATGGTCGCGAGCTGCGTGACCGCCTTCGCCGCCCAGTAGTAACGGCGCATGAGCTGCTCGCTCGCGCGCTTGGCGGTCGTCGCCTCGAAGCCGAAACTTTCGGCGAGCGGCGTTTGCAAATCGAATACGAGAATGTCCTGACGACGCTTCGCGATCACGTGCAGGCGCGCGCGCAGCGCCTTCAGAAAGCCCTCGTTGCGGCGCAGCTCGCGCGCTTCGCGATCGGTGATGAGCCCGCATGTGTCGAGCTCGCGCCAGTTGCTGCCGAAGCCCGCCCCGCGCGCGATCCACAGAATGAGTTGCAGATCGCGCAGGCCGCCGGGGCTTTCCTTGATGTTGGGTTCGAGGCTGTAGGGCGTGTCCTGGAACTTCGCATGGCGCTGACGCATTTCCAGCACTTTCGCCTGGAAGAACGCGCGCGGATCGAGCGTTTCGCGATAGCGTGCACCGAAACGCTGAAACAGCGCCGTGTCGCCGCAAATGCGCCGCGCCTCGAGCAACGACGTCTGCACGGTGATGTCGTTACCGGCTTCGGCGATGCACTGCTCGACCGAGCGCACGCTGCTGCCGATATCGAGTCCCAGATCCCACGCCATGCCGATGAAGCGCTCGACCCGACCGTTGAGCTCCGCGTCCTCGCTATGCGGCGAAGGATCGGGCAGGAGCACCAGAATATCGACGTCGGAATAGGGCGCAAGCTCGCCGCGCCCATACCCGCCGACCGCGACCAGCGCCGCGTGATCCGGCATGTCGCAGGCGGCCCAGGCACCTTTGAGGGCATCGTCGGTGGCGCGCGCGAGCGCATGCATGAGCGGCTCGACGCTCGACGTCGCCTGAAAGCGTTCGATGAGCGCCGCCTTCGCCGCCTTGTAGGCGGCGCGCAGCGTTTCACAGGGCGTGGCGACGGCGGCAGTGCTGCTCATGGATTGGAAGGAAAGGCGAGAGGAGAATGGCGCGCCAGCCTGCGTGGCCGGCGCCCGGAAGAGCGCGGAATCAGGCAGTGGCCGCGATCAGTTGCGACGGCGCCTGCGTGTCCGCCGAGACGGTCAGCACTTCGTAGCCGGTCGGCGTGACGAGCACCGTGTGCTCCCATTGCGCCGACAGGCTGCGATCGCGCGTCTTGACGGTCCACTGGTCGGGCATCGTGCGGATTTCGCGGCGGCCGGCGTTGATCATCGGCTCGACGGTGAAAATCATGCCCGCCTCCAGTTCGATACCCGTGCCCGGACGCCCGTAGTGCAGCACTTGCGGCTCTTCGTGGAACACCTGTCCGATGCCGTGGCCGCAGTATTCGCGCACCACGCTGTAACCCTGCGACTCGGCGTGCTTCTGGATCGCGTGGCCGATGTCGCCCAGATGCGCGCCGGGGCGCACCTGATCGATACCCAGCCACATGCAGTCGAAGGTGGTCTGCACGAGCCGCTTCGCCAGAATCGAACCTTCGCCGACGATGAACATGCGGCTCGTATCGCCGAAATACCCGTTCTTGATCACGGTGATGTCGATGTTGAGCGCGTCGCCATTCTTCAGCACCTTTTCGCCGGGGATGCCGTGACAGATCACGTCGTTCACGGAAATGCAGGTCGCCTTGGGATACGGCGGATAGCCGGGCGGCTGGTAATTCAGCGGCGCGGGAACGGTGCCCTGTTCCTTCACCATATATTCGTGACAGAGGCGGTCGAGTTCCTCGGTCGTCACGCCGGGAGCGATGTGCGGCGTGATGAAATCGAGCACTTCGCTGGCGAGCCGGCAGGCGACCCGCATCTGCGCGATATCGTGTTCGTTTTTCAGCGTGATGGACATGACTTGGCCCGGAATTGCGTGTATGCGGCAGTGAGCCGCGAAAGCGGCATTATCGCACCTTAGGAAATGAGCCGCACCCGGATAGTTGGAGGCGGGCGGCGCGGCGGCGGGATCGCGGCGTGCGCGCCGCCCGGTTTTCGCTTCGAGCGGGCGGCTTGAGCCGGGCAATCCTCACATGCTATACTTCTGGGCTAAGTCGTAATCCATATTGCCGTCGCGGTGTCGAAAGACAATCTCGACGCAATCGACGATTCCGGCTTGGAAGAAAGGCAGCGGCGCGGTAAACCGCCTCGCTGCTTCAAGTCGATACGCAAGCCGGCGCACCCAGGGTGTTCCACGCTAAATAAAGTAGCGCGGGATGCGGCAGCCGGCTTAAGACCCAACCCTCGCGGAGAATTTCATGGCAGTCACGATGCGTCAAATGCTGGAAGCCGGTGTCCACTTCGGTCACCAAACGCGCTTCTGGAACCCCAAGATGGCCCCGTACATCTTCGGTCATCGCAACAAGATTCACATCATCAACCTCGAAAAGACCCTGCCGCTCTACAACGACGCGCTGAAGTACGTGCGCCAGTTGGCAGCGAATCGCGGCACGATTCTTTTCGTCGGCACGAAGCGCCAGTCGCGCGACACGATCGCTCAGGAAGCAGCGCGCGCCGGTATGCCGTTCGTCAACGCCCGCTGGCTCGGCGGCATGATGACCAACTTCAAGACGCTGAAAGTTTCGATCAAGCGCCTGAAGGACATGGAAGCGGCGCTGGAATCGGGCGAAACCGAGCGCATGAGCAAGAAGGAAGCGCTTCTGTTCGAACGCGAAATGGTCAAACTGCAAAAGTCGATCGGCGGCGTGAAGGACATGGGCGGCATTCCGGACGCAATGTTCGTCATCGACGTCGGCTATCACAAGATTGCCGTGACGGAAGCCAAGAAGCTCGGCATTCCGGTCATCGCCGTGGTCGACACGAACCACTCGCCGGAAGGCATCGACTATGTCATCCCGGGTAACGACGACGCATCGAAGGCTGTCGCGCTGTACGCCGAAGGCGTCGCGGACGCGATCCTCGAAGGCCGCGCAAACGCGGTGAACGACGTGGTCCAGGCCGTGCGCAACGGCGAAGGCGACGAGTTCGTCGAGGTCAACGCAGAGGCGTAATCGAGCCCTGCGGCCAACAAGAAAGGGGGCTTTGCGAAAGGCCCCTTTTTTTTAGCCGGCGCGATGTTCGCGAATAGTTGAAACCAATTTCTGTCGCGGGTGCTCGAAGCCGCGGCACGTATCAAACAGACTCAAGGAGCGAATGATGGCGGCAATTACCGCAAGCATGGTGGCAGAACTGCGCGCGAAGACCGATGCGCCGATGATGGAATGCAAGAAGGCGCTGACGGAAGCCGACGGCGACATGGCGCGCGCCGAAGAGCTGCTGCGCGTGAAGCTCGGCAACAAGGCGAGCAAGGCGGCATCGCGCGTGACCGCGGAAGGCATCGTCACGGCGCACGTCGAAGGCGGCGTGGGCGCGCTCGTCGAACTGAACTGCGAAACCGACTTCGTCGCGAAGAACGACGACTTCCTGGCCTTCGGCAAGACGATCGCCGAACTGGTTGCCAAGAACAATCCGGCTGACGTCGCTGCGCTGTCCGCGCTGCCGCTGGAAAGCTCGACGGTCGACGCCGTGCGTCTCGCGCTCGTCGGCAAGATCGGCGAAAACCTGTCGATCCGCCGTTTCGTGCGTTTCCAGTCGGCCAACAAGGTCGCGTCGTATCTGCACGGCACGCGCATCGGCGTGCTGGTCGAGTTCACGGGCGCCGACGAGCAAGTCGGCAAGGACGTCGCGATGCACGTCGCCGCGATGAAGCCGGTTTCGCTGTCGTCGGACGAAGTGCCGGCCGACCTGATCGCCAAGGAGCGCAGCATCGCCGAGCAGAAGGCGGCTGAATCGGGCAAGCCGGCCGAGATCGTCGCCAAGATGGTCGACGGCTCGGTCCAGAAGTACCTGAAGGAAGTGTCGCTGCTGAACCAGCCGTTCGTGAAGAACGACAAGCAGACGATCGAGCAGATGCTGAAGGCGGCGAACGCATCGGTGCAGAAGTTCGCGCTGTTCGTGGTCGGCGAGGGCATCGAGAAGCGTCAGGACGACTTCGCAGCGGAAGTCGCGGCGCAAGTCGCGGCTGCCAAGCAGTCGTAAGGCTCGCCTGTGACGCGCGCGCTGTCGCCAGCGCGGCCGCGCGTCCGAGCCGGCAGTACCCGCGGCGGAACGTCCGCCGCAAGAATTCAGCGATCCGGTTCGCACATGAGAGCGGGCGCGGTGAGATAGGGGTAAACCCTTATCCGCCGCGCCCGCCGCCCGATCCGGTGCGCTTGCGGTAAGTAATGATTCACCCCTACAGTTCTACGTTGTTGCAACCCTCCTCGGCGCGATCGGAACCTTCAATATGCCCACAGCCTACAAACGCGTACTCCTCAAACTCTCCGGCGAAGCCCTGATGGGCGACGATGCTTTCGGCATCAATCGCGCAACGATCGAAAGGATGGTGGCGGATATCGCGGAGGTAGTGCGGATCGGAACTCAATTGGCCGTCGTGATCGGCGGCGGTAACATCTTCCGCGGTGTGGCGGGGGGCGCTGCCGGCATGGACCGGGCGACCGCCGACTACATGGGCATGCTCGCCACGATGATGAACGCGCTCGCGCTGCAGGACGCGATGCGTCACGCGGGCATCGAAGCGCGCGTGCAGTCGGCGCTGCGCATGGATCAGGTGGTCGAGCCGTACATCCGCCCGCGCGCCATCCGTCAGCTGGAAGAGGGCAAGGTCGTGATCTTCGCGGCCGGCACGGGCAACCCGTTCTTCACGACGGATACGGCAGCCGCGCTGCGTGGCTCGGAAGTCGGCGCCGAAGTGGTCTTGAAGGCGACGAAGGTCGATGGCGTATACTCCGCCGACCCGAAGAAAGATCCGAGCGCGACGCGCTATAGCACGATCAGCTTCGACGAGGCGATCGGTCGCAATCTGCAGGTTATGGACGCCACCGCGTTCGCACTGTGCCGCGACCAGAAGCTGCCGATTCGCGTGTTTTCGATCACGAAACCGGGCGCATTGAAGCGTATCGTGCAGGGCGACGACGAAGGGACGCTCGTCCACGTGTAAACTCTCGCGGTATCAGGCGCTGCGCGGCACGTTGAAGCCGCGCGCGGGATGCGCCGCGTTTCGCCCGTAAAACCAGGTTTGGAGGTTCAAAATGAGTGTGGCTGACATTAAAAAGGGTGTCGACCAGAAGATGCAGCGGTCGATCGAAGCGTTCAAGGCCGATCTCGCCAAGATTCGCACGGGTCGTGCGCACACGGGCCTGCTCGACCATATTCAGGTCGACTACTACGGCTCGAATGTGCCCATCTCGCAAGTCGCGAACATGACGCTCGTCGATGCGCGCACGATCGGCGTGCAGCCGTGGGAAAAGAAGATGGTGCCGGTCGTCGAAAAGGCGATCCGTGAGTCTGACCTCGGTCTGAACCCGGCGACGCAGGGCGATCTGATCCGCGTGCCGATGCCCGCGCTGACCGAAGAACGCCGCCGCGAGCTCACGAAGGTCGTGAAGAGCGAAGGCGAGACCGCCAAGGTCGCCGTGCGCAATCTGCGCCGCGATGCGAACGACGCGCTCAAGAAGCTCGTGAAAGACAAGGAAATTTCGGAAGACGACGAGCGCCGCTCGAGCGATGAAGTCCAGAAGCTCACGGACAAGTTCGTCGCCGAAATCGACAAGCTCGTTCAGACGAAAGAAGCCGAAATCATGACGGTGTGAGGCCGTAGAAACGGTTTCGCCAGCCTCGGGCGGCTATACATCCAGGCTGGCTCTCACTCCTCCAGATTCCAAGATTCACCGGCCATGACCTATACCAGCTCTACCGTTACCGTGCCCGATGTCGCGGCTGTCCCGCGTCACGTCGCGATCATCATGGACGGCAATGGCCGTTGGGCGACGGAGCGGCGTTTGCCGCGCGTCGCCGGTCACACGCGCGGCGTCGATGCGGTTCGCGCGACCGTCGAAAGCTGCGCGCGGCGCGGCGTCGAATTCGTCACGCTGTTCGCGTTCAGCTCCGAAAACTGGCGCCGTCCGACCGACGAAGTTTCGTTTCTGATGCGTCTCTTCGTCACCGCGCTCGAGCGCGAGATCGGCAAGCTGCACGCGAACGGCATCCGTCTGCGCGTCGTCGGCGACATTGCCATGTTCGACGACAAGATCCGCGCGCTCATTCAGCGCGCCGAGACCAAGACCGCGCGCAACACGCGCCTCACGCTGACCATCGCTGCCAACTACGGCGGGCGCTGGGACATCATGCAGGCAACGAAGAAGCTCATCGCGCAATCGCTCGAAACGGGCGTGCCCGCGCGCGTGGACGACGAATCGTTCGCCGAGCATCTCGCAATGGCGTACGCGCCGGAGCCCGATCTCTTCATCCGCACGGGCGGCGAGCAGCGCATCAGCAACTTCCTGCTGTGGCAGCTCGCGTACACCGAGTTCTATTTCACCGATACCTACTGGCCCGACTTCGACGCCGACGCGCTCGACCGCGCGATCGCATCGTATGGCGACCGTGAGCGCCGCTTCGGGCGCACGAGCGCGCAGCTCGCTTCCCAATCGCAGAAGGCCGACACCCTTTCATGCTAAGAACCCGTGTCATCACGGCAATCGTCCTGCTCGCGGTACTCGTGCCGATCACGCTGTTCGCGCCGATCGGCGCATTCGGGGCGCTGATCGGTTTTGTCGTCGTGTTCGCGGCATGGGAATGGGGCAGACTCCTCAAGCTGAACGGGGCGGGGCCGGTGGCCTATGCGCTCGTCGCGGGTGTCGCGCTCATCTTCAGCACGTTTCTCGGCATCAAATCCACGCCTCTGTATCAGATGGCGGCGATCTTCTGGGTGCTCGCCGGTCCCTACGCGTTGCTGCGCAAACCGACGCTGGCCGCGCACACGTGGCGCGCCTTTCTGCTTTTCGCGGGTATCGTGGTGTTTCTGGCATGCTGGCACGCAGTCGTCGATGCGCGCACGCGCGGCGTGGCATTTGTGCTATCGCTTCTGCTAGTAGTCTGGCTGGCTGATATAGGCGCATACTTCGCCGGAAAAGCGCTCGGCCGCCACAAACTCGCCCCGTCGATCAGCCCGGGCAAGACTTGGGAAGGCGCCATCGGCGGGTGGCTGGCGGTCATCGTCATCGGCGCGGTTGCCGCCAGCACCGCGTTTTATGCGCCCACCGTATTCACGGCTTTCGTCGAACATCTCGGCTGGGATCGCTCCTTCGTTGCGGTTTCCGTGCTGGTCGCGTTCAGCGTGGTCGGCGATCTGTTCGAATCGCTGCTGAAGCGCCAGGCGGGCGTCAAGGATTCGAGCGGCCTCCTGCCCGGTCACGGCGGCGTCCTCGACCGCATCGACGCATTGTTGCCCGTATTGCCGATCGCATTGCTGATGCTTGGCTAATCGGCTAGAGAAGAACTCATGCAAACACGTCTCACATTGCTCGGCTCCACGGGCTCGATCGGCGACAGCACGCTCGACGTCGTGGCGCGGCACCCGGACCGTTTCTCGGTCTACGCGCTCAGCGCGCACCGCAACGGCGACAAGCTCGTCGCGCAGTGCCTCCGATTCCAGCCGGAAGTGGCCGTCGTCGGCGACGCCGATACCGCTGCGCGCGTCGCTCAGGCTTTGCGCGCCCAAGGCTGCAAAACCGAAGTGACGTACGGCCCCGACGCGCTCGTCGAAGTCGCCCGCGCGTCGCAGTGCGATACGGTCGTCGCGGCTATCGTTGGCGCGGCCGGCCTCGCACCGACGCTTGCCGCGGCACGCGCCGGCAAGCGCATCCTGCTCGCGAACAAGGAGGCGCTGGTCATGTCTGGCCAGATCTTCATGGACGCGGTGCACGACAACGGCGCCATTCTGCTGCCGGTCGACAGCGAACACAACGCCGTGTTCCAGTGCCTGCCGCCTTGCGCGGACAAGGAGGCGAAGCTGCACGGCGGCGTGTCGAAGATCATTCTCACGGCATCCGGCGGCCCGTTCCGCACGCGCGAACCGGCTACGCTCGTGAACGTCACGCCCGAAGAGGCCGTGAAGCACCCGAACTGGGCGATGGGCCGCAAGATTTCCGTCGATTCCGCGACGATGATGAACAAGGGCCTCGAAGTGATCGAAGCCCACTGGCTCTTCGATCTGCCCGGCTCGCGCATCGAAGTGCTGATCCATCCGCAGAGCGTGATTCACTCGATGGTCTCGTACGCAGACGGCTCGGTGCTCGCCCAACTCGGCAATCCCGACATGCGCACGCCGATCGCGCACGCGCTGGCGTATCCTGATCGTGTGGACTCGGGCGTGGCGCCGCTGGATCTCGCGCAGATCGCGACCCTCACGTTCGAAAAGCCCGATTTCGCGCGCTTTCCGTGTCTCGCGCTCGCCATCCAGGCGCTGGAAGCCGGCGGCATCGCGAGCGCCGCGCTGAATGCGGCCAACGAAATCGCCGTGGAAGCGTTCCTGGAGCGCCGCATCGGCTTCATGGCGATCGGTGGCGTGGTGGAGCGTGTGCTGAACGCCTTGCCGAACACGAGCGCCGCCACGCTTTCGGACGTGCTCGCCGCCGATGCGAACGCGCGCCGTCTCGCATCCCGTTTCGTCGCAGAGCTCACCGCGAGCGCGCCGGGCGCCGAACCCATCGCCCATTGAGGCCGTCATGAACTTTCTGACCGAAATCGTCGCCTTCGTCGTCGCGATAGGCGTGCTCGTCGTCGTCCACGAATTCGGTCACTACAGCGTCGCGCGAATGTGCGGCGTGAAAGTGCTGCGCTTCTCCGTGGGCTTCGGCAAGCCGCTCGTGCAATGGGTCAGCAAGAAGACCGGCGTCGAGTGGACGATCGCCGCGCTGCCGCTCGGCGGCTACGTGAAGATGCTCGACGAGCGCGAGATCGATCCTGAAAGCGGCACCAAGATTCCCGCCGAAGATTTGCCGCGCGCGTTCAACCGCCAAAGCGTGGGCAAGCGCATCGCGATCGTCGCGGCAGGGCCCGTCGCCAATTTTCTGCTGGCGATCGCGCTCTTTTCTGCTGTCTTTGCAGGCGGCGTGACCGAGCCTGCGGCGATCGTTTCGCAACCCGCGCCCGAGACGGCGGCGGCGCACGCGGGCTTCGAAGGCGGCGAAACCATTCTTTCGATGCGTGACGCGCAAGGCGGCGAGACGCATCCGATCCGCTCGTGGTCCGATCTGCGTTGGAAACTGCTCGACGCGTCGTTCGATCACCGTCGCATTGTGCTGACCGCGAAGACGCACGAGGGCACTTACGACTTCCCGGTGAGCGTCGCCGGCATTACGGATGCCGACGCCGATCAGGATTTCATGGACAAGCTCGGCTTCGCGCCGGGCGGCGGCACGCTGACGGTGGCGGGCGTCGAGGCAGGCAGCGCCGCGCAGAAGAGCGGACTCAAGGCGGGCGACACGCTGCGTGCGATCGACGGCCGTTCCGTCGACAACGCGGCGAGCTTCATCGACTACGTGAAGGCGCATGGCGCGAAGCCCGTGACGCTCGTGGTCGAACGCAACGGCAAGCGCGAACCGGTGCAGATCGTGCCGGACCTGAAGCGCGATGCATCGACGGGCAAGGACATCGGCCGGATCGGTGCGGCGCTGGCGAACCAGTTGCCTACCGTGGACGTGCGCTACGGGCCGCTCGAGAGTCTGCGTCTCGGCGTGAACCGCACGTGGGACATCAGCGTGTATTCGCTGCGCATGTTCGGGCGGATGATCGTCGGTGAGGCGTCGCTCAAGAATCTGTCGGGGCCGGTCACGATCGCCGACTACGCGGGCAAGAGCGCAAGGCTCGGTTTGGCAGCCTTCGTTTCGTTTCTTGCACTCGTCAGCATCAGCCTCGGAGTGTTGAACTTGTTACCGATTCCGGTATTGGACGGTGGGCATCTGTTATATTATTTGGTTGAGGCTGTTACCGGCAAGGCAGTATCCGATCGCTGGCAGCTGGTTCTGCAAAGGGCAGGCCTGGTCTGCATCGTCGCGTTATCGATGATCGCATTGTTCAACGACCTCGCTCGTCTGATTCGTTTCTGATCCACTTTGACAATTTCTGGCGGCGTCTTTCAGGCGACCGCCGGAACGAATGCAGCTTTAAATACTGGGGAAGCACGTTGTTCAAACCTCATCGCTTTGTTCCTAAGACGGCTGTGGCCGCGGCGCTCGCCGCAACGGGCATGGCGGCGCATGCCACCACGCCGTTCGTCGTGCAGGATATTCGGATCGACGGTCTTCAACGCATCGAACCGGGCTCCGTGTTCGCTTATCTGCCGATCAAGCAGGGCGATACCTTCACTGACGACAAGGCCTCCGAAGCGATCCGCGCGCTGTACGCGACGGGCTTCTTCAACGACGTTCAGATCGCCACCGAAGGCAACGTGGTTATCGTGCAGGTGCAGGAGCGCCCGGCGATCTCGGCCATCGATTTCGCGGGCCTGCACGAGTTCGACAAGGACAATCTCACGAAGGCGCTGCGCTCGGTCGGTCTGTCGCAAGGACGCTCGTACGACAAGGCGCTCGTTGACAAGGCGGAGCAGGAGCTCAAGCGCCAATACCTCACGCGCGGCTACTACGCGGCCGAAGTCACGACCACCGTGACGCCTGTGGACCGCAACCGCGTCGCGATCCTGTTCTCGGTCGCCGAAGGCCCGAGCGCGAAGATCCGCCAGATCAACTTCGTCGGCAACAAGGCGTTCAGCTCGGGCACGCTGCTCGGCGAAATGCAGCTCTCCACGCCGAACTGGTTCTCGTGGTACACGAAGAGCGATCTCTACGCGAAGGAAAAGCTCACGGGCGACCTCGAGAACGTGCGCTCGTACTACCTGAACCGCGGCTACCTCGAGTTCAGCATCGACTCCACGCAGGTGTCGATCTCGCCGGACAAGAAGGACATGTATCTGACGATCGCCGTGCATGAAGGCGAGCCGTACAAGATCAGTAGTATCCAGTTGTCGGGCAACCTGCTCGACCGCGAGGCCGAGCTCAACAAGCTGATCAAGATCAAGCCGGGCGAGCGCTTCTCGGCAGAGAAGCTGCAGGCGACGACCAAGGCGATCGTCGACAAGCTCGGCGAATACGGTTATGCCTTCGCGCAGGTGAACGCGCAGCCGCAGATCGACCAGGCGAATCACACCGTGGCGCTCACGCTGCAAGTCGACCCGAGCCGCCGCGTGTATGTGCGGCGCGTGAACATCGTCGGCAACACGCGCACGCGTGACGAAGTGGTGCGCCGTGAAATGCGTCAGCTCGAAAGCTCGTGGTTCGATTCGAGCCGCCTCGGGCTGTCGAAGGACCGTATCAACCGTCTCGGCTATTTCACCGACGTGGACGTCACGACGGTTCCTGTCGAAGGCACGAACGACCAGGTCGACGTCGACGTGAAGGTCGCGGAGAAGCCAACCGGCGCGATCACGCTGGGCGCGGGCTTCTCGTCGACGGACAAGGTGGTGCTGTCTGCGGGCGTGTCGCAGGACAACGTGTTCGGTTCGGGCACGAGTCTCGCGGTCAACGTGAACACCGCGAAGACGTACCGCACGCTGACCGTGACGCAGGTCGATCCGTACTTCACGATCGACGGCATCAAGCGCATCACCGACGCGTACTACCGCACGTATCAGCCGCTGTACTACTCGACCGATTCGAGCTTCAAGATCATCACGCTGGGTGCGGACACGAAGTTCGGCATCCCGTTCTCCGAGCAGGACACGGTGTTCTTCGGCGTCGGCGCCGAGCAGAACACGATGGACCTCGACTCGGCGACGCCGCAGTCGTATCAGAACTACGTGAACGAGTTCGGCCGTGTGGTGAACAACTACCCGCTGACGATGGGCTGGTCGCGCGACAATCGCGACAGCGCGCTGGTTCCGAGCCGCGGTTACTACATCCAGTCGAACGCGGAATACGGCACGCCGCTCGGCAACACGACGTACGCGAAGTTCGACGCGCAGTTCCAGTACTACTACTCGTTCGCGCGCGGCTTCGTGCTCGGCTTCAACCTGCAGGGCGGCTACGGCAAGGGTCTGCAAGGCCAGACGTACCCGATCTTCAAGAACTACTACGCGGGCGGTATCGGTTCGGTGCGCGGCTACTCGCCGAGTTCGTTGGGTCCGCGCGACTCGAAGACGAACGACCCGATCGGTGGCTCGCGCATGGCGGTCGGCAATATCGAGCTGACGTTCCCGCTGCCGGGCACGGGTTATGACCGCACGCTGCGCGTCTTCACCTTCCTCGATGCCGGTAACGTCTGGGGCGATCCGAACCAGGGCGGTACGAGCGGCGGCGCGAACGGCCTGCGCTACGGCTACGGTGTGGGTCTCGCGTGGATCTCGCCGATCGGCCCGCTGAAGCTGAGCCTCGGTTTCCCGCTGCAGAAGCACGACGGCGACCAGTATCAGAAGTTCCAGTTCCAGATCGGTACGGCCTTCTAAGCAGCCTGCCTTGGAACGCGAACTTCATTCAATCAGACGTAACGTGAGGAACACTTTGGGAACCGGTAAGCATTCGAAACATATGGCGCTGGCGCTTGCGTTGTCGATGGTTCTCGGCCTGGGCACGGCGATGTCCGCCAGTGCTCAGGAAGCGCGCATCGCGGCGGTCAATTCGGACCGCATCCTGCGCGAATCGGCGGCGGCGAAAGCTGCGCAGTCGAAGCTCGAGCAGGAATTCTCCAAACGCGACAAGGCGCTGCAGGACATGGCGCAGCGCCTGAAGTCGATGTCGGACAACGTCGACAAGAACGGTGCCTCGATGGCGCCGGCGGACCGGGCGGCGCGTCAACGTGATCTCGCGCAACTCGACGCGGACTTCCAGCGCAAGCAGCGCGAATTCCGCGAAGACCTGAACCAGCGCCGCAACGAGGAACTCTCGGCGGTGCTGGACCGGGCGAACAAGGTGATCAAGCAGATTGCGGAGCAGCAGCACTACGACCTGATCGTGCAGGAAGCGGTGTACGTGAGTCCGCGCATCGACATCACGGATCAGGTGCTGAAGGCGCTGGCCGCGAGCTCGGCCGGCACGGGCTCGAGCTCGAACTGACGAGGACTGAGAGCAAATGGCATCAGGCATGGCGATCACGCTCGACCAACTGGTGAAGCGCTTCGGCGGCGAGGTGGTCGGCGACGGCGCGCACGCGGTCGGGAGCCTCGCGCCGCTCGACAAGGCCGGCCCCGCGCAGCTCGCGTTTCTCGCGAATCAGAAGTATCTGCCGCAGGTCGAGACGACGGGCGCCGGCGCGGTGCTGATTTCCCCCGCGGACCTCGACAAGGTGACGAATCGCGCGGGCATCAATTTCATCGTCACGCCGAATCCCTATGCTTATTTCGCACGCGTTGCGCAGGCGTTCATCGACCTGGCAACGCCCAAGGCCCGGCCGGGCGTGCATCCGAGCGCGAGCATCGATCCTGACGCGAAGGTCGCGGCGAGCGCCGTGATCGGGCCGCATGTGACGGTGGAAGCGGGCGCGGTCATCGGCGAGCGCGTGAAGCTGGATGCCGGCGTGGTCGTCGGCCGCGGCGTGAAGCTCGGCGACGACGTCCATCTGTATCCCAATGTCACCGTTTATCACGGCTGCAGGCTCGGCGCGCGCGTGATCGTGCACGCGGGCGCGGTGATTGGCGCGGACGGCTTCGGCTTCGCGCCGGATTTCGTCGGTGAGGGCGAAGCGCGCACCGGAAGCTGGGTGAAGATTCCGCAGGTCGGCGCGGTGGATATCGCCGATGATGTCGAGATCGGCGCGAACACGACGATCGACCGTGGCGCAATGGCGGACACCGTCATCGAAGAATGCGTGAAAATCGACAATCTCGTGCAGATCGGCCATAACTGCCGCATCGGCGCGTACACGGTCGTCGCGGGCTGCGCGGGCATCGCGGGCAGCACGAATATCGGCAAACATTGCATGATCGGTGGCGCGGTGGGCATCGCGGGCCACGTGACGCTGGCGGACTACGTGATCGTCACGGCGAAGTCGGGCGTGTCCAAATCGCTGCTGAAACCCGGCCTGTACACCAGCGCGTTTCCGGCCGTGCCGCACGCGGAATGGAACAAGAGCGCGGCGATCATGCGCAATCTGGACAAGATGCGCGAGCGCATCAAGGCGCTCGAAACGGCGTTGACGGACGCAGGCAAGCGTGACGATCAAAGCGGCGCCTGAGCACTCGGCCCGCTAAGACCAAGCGCCGAAGCAGAATCAGGAGCGGGGCGGTTCGAGCCGCCTAAGAGACGCAGCAATCCCGGGCGGGCCTCGAAGACGGCCCGCCATCCAATTTCCGCGCCCAGATGCGCGTGAGCAGAACGACCATGAGCACAGAAAAAATCAATCTCGACATCCACAAGATCCTCACGCTGCTGCCGCATCGCTATCCGATCCTGCTCGTGGACCGCGTGCTCGAACTCGAGCCGCACAAGAGCATCAAAGCGATCAAGAACGTGACGATCAACGAGCCGTATTTTCAGGGCCACTTCCCGACGCGTCCGGTGATGCCGGGTGTGCTGATTCTCGAAGCGCTCGCGCAGACCGCCGCGCTCCTGACTTTCGCGGAAGAGCCGCACGACCCGGCGAAGACGCTTTACTACTTCGTCGGCATCGACGGCGCGCGCTTCAAGCGCGTGGTGGAACCGGGCGATCAACTGGTGCTCAACGTCCACTTCGAGCGGTACATGCGAGGCATCTGGAAGTTCAAGGCGCGCGCCGAAGTGGATGGCGCCACGGCTGCCGAAGCCGTGCTCATGTGTACCGTGAAGGACACGGACGCCTAAGCGCGATTGCGTTCACCCCGCGTTCACCGTAACAAGCAGCACGAACCGCATAAGGCGACAAGCGCATGAGCAAGATTCACCCCACCGCGATCATCGAGCCGGGCGCGCAGCTCGACGACACCGTCGAAGTCGGACCGTACGCGATCGTCGGTTCGCACGTCGTGATCGGCGCGGGCACGACCGTCGGCTCGCACAGCGTGATCGAAGGCCATACGACGATCGGCCGCGACAATCGCATCGGCCATTACGCGTCGATCGGCGGCCGTCCGCAGGACATGAAGTACAAGGGCGAGCCGACGCGCCTCGAGATCGGCGACCGCAACACCATCCGCGAATTCACGACGCTGCACACGGGCACGGCGCAGGACCAGGGTCTGACTTCCATCGGCAGCGACTGCTGGATCATGGCGTACGTGCACGTCGGCCATGACTGCCGCCTCGGTGACAACGTCATCATGTCGAGCAATGCGCAACTGGCGGGGCATGTGATCGTCGGCGATCACGCGATCGTCGGCGGCATGTCGGGCGTGCATCAGTTCGTGCGCATCGGCGCGCATTCGATGCTCGGCGGCGCGTCCGCGCTCGTGCAGGACGTACCGCCCTTCGTCATCGCGGCGGGCAACAAGGCCGAGCCGCACGGCATCAACGTGGAAGGTTTGCGCCGCCGCGGTTTCACGCCCGACGCCATTTCGGCGCTGCGCTCGGCGTACCGCATCGTCTACAAGAGCGGCCTGTCGCTCGAAGAGGCGAAAGTGCAGTTGAAGGAACTGAGCACGGCAGGCGGCGAGGGCGACGAGCCCGTCAAGGCATTCTCCGACTTCATCGCGGCGTCGCAGCGCGGCATCATCCGCTGAATACGCCGCCCGATGACTCTGATCCAACACCCGCCACGCATCGCGATGGTCGCGGGCGAGCCTTCTGGCGACCTGCTCGCGGCTTCGCTGCTCAAGGGCCTGAGGCAAACGCTGCCGGAAGGCACGCGCTATAGCGGCATCGGCGGCCCGCGCATGACGGCCGAAGGCTTCGAAGCGCACTGGCCGATGGACAAGCTCACCGTGCGCGGCTATGTCGAAGCGCTGAAGCATATCCCCGAGATTCTCGGCATCCGCAACGAGATCAAGCGTCAGCTGCTCGCGGAGCCGCCTTCGGTGTTCATCGGCGTGGACGCGCCCGATTTCAACTTCGGTCTCGAACAGCCGCTGCGCGAGGCCGGTATCCCGACCGTGCATTTCGTGTGCCCGTCGATCTGGGCGTGG
This sequence comes from Caballeronia arvi, assembly GCF_001544695.2. GTDB lineage: Bacteria > Pseudomonadota > Gammaproteobacteria > Burkholderiales > Burkholderiaceae > Caballeronia > Caballeronia arvi. The sequence continues at coordinate 35,570 of NZ_FCOM02000020.1, read as the reverse complement.
CGCGGCGGGCGCATCAAGAAGATCGTGAAAGCGGTCGATCACATGCTGTGCGTGTTTCCGTTCGAGACCGCGTTGCTCGAGAAGGCGGGCGTGGCGGCGAGCTACGTCGGCCATCCGCTCGCCGACGAAATCCCGCTCGAACCCGACACGGCTGGCGCGCGCCGCGAACTCGGCATTGCGGAAGGTGGTCCGGTGATCGCCGTGCTGCCGGGCAGCCGCCGCTCGGAAATCTCGCTGATCGGCCCGACCTTTTTCGACGCAATGGAGCTGATGCAGCTTCGCGAGCCTGGCGTGCGCTTTCTGGTGCCGGCCGCGAATCCGGCTTTGCGCGAATTGCTGCAGCCGCTCGTGGACGCGCATCCGCATCTGTCGCTGACGATCACCGACGGTCGCGCGCAAACCGCGATGACCGCCGCCGATGCGATCCTCGTGAAAAGCGGCACCGTGACGCTCGAAGCGGCGCTGCTCAAGAAGCCTATGGTCATCTCGTACAAGGTGCCCTGGCTCACCGGTCAGATCATGCAGCGGCAGGGTTATCTGCCGTATGTCGGCTTGCCGAACATTCTGGCGGGGCGCTTCGTCGTGCCGGAAATCCTGCAGCACTTCGCGACGCCCGAAGCGCTCGCCGACGCGACGCTAAAACAGTTGAACGACCACGCCAACCGCCGTACCCTGACGGAAATCTTCACCGACATGCACATCGCGCTGCGGCAGAACACGTCGCAGAAGGCGGCTCAGGCCGTGGCGCGGGTGCTCGACACGCGGAGGCCGCGATAATGGCGACGAAGCTGGCAAAATCGTCGGCCCAAGTCGGGCTCGATTTTAGTTCGCCGTTCGACATCATCTGCGGCGTCGATGAAGCGGGGCGCGGTCCGCTGGCGGGCCCGGTCGTTGCCGCGGCCGTGATCTTCGATCCCGCCAAGCCCAGGATCAACGGCCTCGACGATTCCAAGGCGCTGTCCGCCAAAAGGCGCGAAGAGTTGTACGTGAAAATCGTCGATCGCGCGCTCGCGTACTGCATCGCGTCGGCGAGCGTCGAGGAAATCGACACCATCAACATCCTGCATGCGTCCATGCTCGCGATGAAACGCGCGGTGGAAGGGCTCTCGGTCGCGCCGACGCTCGTGAAGGTCGATGGCAACCGCTGCCCGATGCTGTCGATCCGCGCCGAAGCGGTGATCGGCGGCGACGCACTCATCAAACAGATCTCGGCGGCGTCGATTCTCGCGAAAGTCACGCGCGACCGCATGCTGGTCGAACTGCACGAAACCTATCCGATGTACGGCTTCGACGCGCATTCGGGTTACGGCACGCCTCAACACTTGCGGGCGCTGCGCGAGCACGGTCCGTGCGAACATCATCGGCGTTCGTTCGCGCCGGTGCGCGAGGCGCATGCGCTCGTGTTCGGCTCGGTGCTGCCGGAAATCGCGCCGGAAGTGCTCGAAGTCGCTTCGACGCTCGAAGACGATCCAGACGCGCTCGCCTTCTGAGCGGCACTCAAGCAACGTGAAATCCATTACTTCGCGGGACAACCCGCTCTACAAGCGCATCAAGGCGCTGGCCGGCTCGACCGCGCAACAGCGGCGCAGCGGCCATGCGCTGCTCGAAGGCCTGCATCTCGCATCGGCCTATCTGGATGCTGCCGGACAGCCCGAAACCTGCGTCGTCACCGAAGGCGCGCTGACGCATGAAGAAGCGCGCGCGATCGTTGCGCGCATCGAGGAAAAGCGCGTCGTCGTGCTGCCGGATGCGCTGTTCGGGCAGCTTTCGAGCGTCGTGCATGGCGTGGGCATGCTGCTGCTCGTCGAGAAGCTCGACGCCGAACTGCCCGCGCGCATCGCCGAAACCTGCGTGATCCTCGACGGTATTCAGGACGCCGGCAACGTCGGTTCCATTTTGCGCAGCGCGGCTGCGGCGGGCGTTACGCGCGTGTTCTGCACGCCGGGGACGGCTTACGCGTGGTCGTCGAAAGTGCTGCGCTCAGGCATGGGCGCGCACTTCCTGCTCGATATTTTCGAGGACGTGGAGCCTGCGGACCTCATCGCGCGGCTGGACGCGCCCGTCACGATCACCGATTCGCACGGCGCGGTCGCGCTGTACGACTGCGATCTGTCGGGAGCGCTTGCGTGGGTGTTCGGCAATGAAGGCGCGGGCGTGTCGCAGATTTGGCGCGATGCGGTGACGAATCGCGTGACCATTCCACAACCGGGCGGCATGGAATCGCTCAACGTGGCGGCCGCGGCGGCGATCTGCCTTTTCGAGCAGTGCCGCCAGCAGCGTTGAGCCGAACCGTCAATAGTAGGAGGAGCGATCCGGCTTCACTTCCTGCAGGATCGTCGTGGCGATTTCTTCGATCGACTTGTGCGTCGACGACAGCCACTTGATGCCCTCGCGCTTCATCATCATTTCCGCTTCGTTGATCTCGTAGCGGCAGTTCTCCAGCGCCGCGTACTTGCTGCCGGGACGGCGCTCGTTGCGGATTTCCGCGAGCCGTTGCGGATCGATCGACAAACCGAACATCTTCGACCGATGCTCCAGCAAAGGCGTAGGCAGCTTGCCGCGCTCGAAGTCCTCGGGAATCAGCGGATAGTTCGCCGCTTTCACGCCGTATTGCATTGCCAGATAGAGGCTCGTCGGCGTCTTGCCGCTGCGGGACACGCCGACCAGGATCACGTCCGCGTCCGCGAGATTGCGATTCGACTGGCCGTCGTCGTGCGCGAGCGAGAAGTTGATCGCCTCGATCCGGTTCTTGTATTCCTCGGTGTCCGCGTTCTGGTGGACGCGGCCCATTGCGTGCGTCGACTTCAGTTCCAGTTCGTGCTCGAGCGGCTCGATGAAGGTCTGGAACATGTCGAGCACGAGCGCATTGCAGCCTTTGACGACTTCATTCGACGCGCTGTCGACGAGCGTCGTGAACACGATCGGCCGGCGCCCGTCGAGCGCGACGGCCTCGTTGATCTTCTCGACGGTGGCGCAGGCCTTGTCGATCGAATCGACGAAAGGCACGCGCACGAGCCGGAACTTTTGATCGAACTGGGCAAGGATCGAATGCGCGAAGGTTTCGGCAGTGATTCCTGTACCGTCGGAAACGATGAATACGGAAGGCGGCATCGGCGAAAGAACCAAATGGGGAACGAATTGGGGGCGGTGCGCTCAGAAGGTAACACGCTGGCACCATGCTGGCCACGCCCCGGCACGGTGCTGGCACGGCGGAGGAAAACGCCTGTGTTACATTGGTTGCCCTGCGGTGTGCGCCGGCCAACCATGCGGCGTGAAAGACCTCGATTTTGCCGTGGAATAACTGTTTTCGCCGAAGCAAAACTGACAATCGGCACGGTAGAATAGCGGCAACCTGTTCGATAAGCAATTGCGGACAAACTGATTCGGATTTTCGTCAAATCGCGGTCGTTTCGTCGGTTTTGGCAGCAAAAACCTACGTTTTCGAGCAGATTCCCGACGTTCCCGCTTCTTTTGCAACGCGCTCCGGTTCCGGTGACGCGCTCCCCGATGGTTTATCAAACAGGTTGTACGAGATGCGGCTGCGCTTCCAATGGGCGCCGCCGCAATTAAGCCCACTCGTGCGATCGTGCATTCCATCCACCTTAGGGGCTTGTATGACTAACGCAGTCAATGTTGCGAAAGATGTCGCAAAGGATCAGGCGTATGTAGTTCCATTCGAGCAGTTGCGAATGACCGACGTTGAAGTCGTCGGTGGCAAGAATGCGTCGCTCGGCGAGATGATCAGCCAGCTTTCCGAAGCCGGCGTCAGCGTGCCGACGGGCTTTGCCACGACCGCGCTCGCATTCCGCGACTTTCTCCAGCACAACGACCTGACCGAGCGCATCGCCAAACGTCTCGAAACGCTCGACGTCGACGACGTGAAGGCGCTCGCCGAAGCCGGCAAGGAAATCCGCCAGTGGATCGTCGACGCGCCGCTGCAGCCGCGTCTCGAAGACGAAATCCGCCGTGGTTTCGACATTCTCCAGGCGAGCTCGCCCGAAGAGCTTTCGTTCGCCGTGCGCTCGTCGGCGACCGCGGAAGACCTGCCCGACGCATCGTTCGCGGGCCAGCAGGAAAGCTATCTGAACGTGGTCGGCATCGAGGACGTCCTCGATCGCATGAAGCACGTGTTCGCATCGCTCTACAACGACCGCGCCATTTCGTATCGCGTCCACAAGGGCTTCACGCATGCCGAAGTCGCGCTGTCGGCGGGCGTGCAGCGCATGGTGCGCTCGGACGTCGGCGCAGCGGGCGTCATGTTCACCATCGACACCGAATCGGGCTTCAAGGAAACCGTGTTCATCACGTCGAGCTACGGCCTGGGCGAAACCGTCGTGCAGGGCGCGGTGAATCCGGACGAGTTCCACGTCTTCAAGCAAACGCTCGAGCAGGGCAAGTACCCGATCATCCGCCGCTCGATCGGCTCCAAGCTCATCAAGATGGAATTCACGAAGCCGGGCGAGCCGGGCCGCGTGAAGACCGTCGACGTGGCGCACGAGCAGCGCAACCGTTTCTCGATCACCGACGAAGACGTGATCCAGCTCGCGAAGTACGCGGTGATCATCGAGAAGCACTATCAGCGTCCGATGGACATCGAGTGGGGCAAGGACGGCCGCGACGGCAAGCTGTTCATCCTCCAGGCGCGTCCGGAAACGGTCAAGAGCCAGGCGTCCGGCAAGGCCGAGATGCGCTTCAAGCTGAAGGGCCAGTCGAACGTGCTGGCGACCGGCCGCGCAATCGGCCAGAAGATCGGCGCGGGTCCGGTGCGCGTGATTCAGGACCCGTCGGAAATGGAACGCGTGCAGCCGGGTGACGTGCTCGTTGCCGACATGACCGACCCGAACTGGGAACCGGTGATGAAGCGCGCGTCCGCCATCGTGACGAATCGCGGCGGGCGCACTTGCCACGCGGCGATCATCGCGCGTGAGCTGGGCGTGCCGGCGGTCGTCGGCTGCGGCGACGCAACGGACGTGCTGAAGGAAGGCGCGCTCGTCACGGTGTCGTGCGCGGAAGGCGACGAAGGCAAGATCTATGACGGCCTGCTCGAAACCGAAGTGACCGAAGTGCAGCGCGGCGAACTGCCGAAGATTCCGGTCAAGATCATGATGAACGTCGGCAATCCGCAACTCGCGTTCGACTTCGCGCAGCTGCCGAACGCGGGCGTCGGTCTGGCTCGTCTCGAGTTCATCATCAACAACAACATCGGCGTGCATCCGAAGGCGATTCTGGAGTACCCGAACGTCGACGCCGATCTGAAAAAGGCGGTCGAAAGCGTCGCGCGCGGTCACGCATCGCCGCGTGCGTTCTATGTCGACAAGCTGACCGAAGGCATCGCCACGATCGCGGCGGCGTTCTATCCGAAGCCTGTCATCGTGCGTTTGTCGGACTTTAAGTCGAACGAGTACAAGAAGCTGATCGGCGGTTCGCGCTACGAGCCGGACGAAGAGAACCCGATGCTCGGTTTCCGCGGGGCGTCGCGCTATATCGCGGAAGATTTCGCCGAAGCGTTCCATATGGAATGCATCGCGCTGAAGAAGGTTCGCGAAGAAATGGGCCTCGACAACGTTCAGATCATGGTGCCGTTCGTGCGCACGCTGAAGCAGGCGGATCGCGTCATCGAACTGCTCGGCAAGTTCGGCCTCAAGCGCGGCGTCAACGATCTCAAGCTCGTGATGATGTGCGAGGTGCCGTCCAACGCGATCCTCGCCGAGCAGTTCCTGGAGCGTTTCGACGGCTTCTCGATCGGCTCGAACGACCTGACGCAGCTCACGCTGGGTCTCGATCGCGATTCCGGTATGGAATTGCTCGCGGCGGACTTCGACGAACGCGATGAAGCCGTGCAGTTCATGTTGAAGCGCGCGATCGAAACGTGTCTGAGGCTGAAGAAGTACGTCGGTATCTGCGGTCAGGGCCCGTCGGACCATCCGGACCTCGCCGAGTGGCTGGCGAAGCAGGGCATCGAGTCGATGTCGCTGAACCCGGACACGATCATCGACACGTGGCAGCAACTGGCGAAGACGTTGTCAAAATAAGTCGATTGCGCGTCTTTCCACTTGCTTACGGAATGATGCAGCGTGCTATAAAAACACCCCGGACTTCTCCGGGGTGTTTTCGTTTGGAGGCGAGGATGAGTGGGCTGATCTGGTGGTTCGCGGCGGGCGCGCTGATCGTCGCGGAGTTGTTCACCGGCACGTTCTATCTGCTCATGATCGCGCTCGGCATGATCGCGGGCGGCATCGCGTTCGTGATGGGCGCGTTGGCGCATGTGCAGATTGGCGCGGCCGCTGTCGTCGCGTTGATTGCGCTCGTGGTGCTGAGGCGTTCGCGCTTCGGCAACTGGAAACGGCGCACTGACGCTTCGCGCGATGCGGCCGTGAATCTCGACATCGGCGCGACCTTGCAGGTCGATCAATGGCACGATGGCCGCGCAAGGGCGATGTATCGCGGCGCGCAGTGGGACGTCGAACTCGCGCCCGGGGAGTCGGAAGGTGCGAGGCTGTATCGCATCACCGCGCTGGATGGCAATCGGCTCATCGTTGCCGCAAAACGCTAGTCAAACAAGGAAAAGAAAATGTATTTCACGCTCATTCTGCTCGTGATCGCCATCGTGATCGTGGCGAATACGGTCAAGATCGTGCCGCAACAGCACGCGTGGGTGCTCGAGCGGCTCGGCCGCTATCACGCGACGCTCGCGCCGGGCCTGAACATCGTGCTGCCGTTCATCGATCGCATCGCCTACAAGCACATCCTCAAAGAGATTCCGCTCGAAGTGCCGAGCCAGGTGTGCATCACGCGCGATAACACGCAGTTGCAGGTCGACGGCGTGCTGTACTTTCAGGTGACGGACGCGATGAAGGCGTCGTATGGATCGAGCAACTTCGTGTTCGCGATCACGCAGTTGTCGCAGACCACGCTGCGTTCCGTCATCGGCAAGCTGGAACTCGACAAGACTTTCGAGGAGCGCGATTTCATCAACCAGAGCATCGTCAACGCGCTCGATGAAGCGGCGTCGAACTGGGGCGTGAAGGTGCTGCGCTACGAGATCAAGGACCTCACGCCGCCCAAGGAAATCTTGCATGCCATGCAGCAGCAGATTACCGCCGAGCGAGAAAAGCGTGCGCTGATCGCGGCGTCGGAAGGCCGCAAGCAGGAGCAGATCAATCTCGCCGCGGGCGCGCGCGAGGCCGCGATCCAGAAGTCCGAGGGCGAGCGTCAGGCGGCGATCAATCAGGCGCAGGGCGAGGCGTCGGCGATTCTCGCGGTCGCCGAGGCGAATGCGCAGGCCATTCAGAAAATCGGCACGGCGATTCAGACTGCGGGCGGCATGGAAGCGGTGAATCTGAAGATCGCAGAGCAGTATGTCGGCGCGTTCGGCAATATCGCGAAGACCGGCAACACGCTCATCGTGCCGGGCAATCTGTCGGACATGAGTTCGATGATCGCGTCCGCGTTGACCATCGTGAGAGGCGAGGGCGGCGGGGTCGTCAAAAAGGCATAAGACATAAACGAATCGGGGCGCTCAAGAGCGCCCCGATTCGAATTATCGTCGGTTTATCGCGATGCCGTGCGCATGAGCCGCGCGCGTTCGCGATCCCAGTCGCGCTTCTTTTCGGTCTCGCGCTTGTCGTGCAGCTTCTTGCCCTTCGCGAGGCCGATCTCGCACTTCACGCGGCCTTCCTTGTAGTGGAAGTTGAGCGGCACGAGCGTGTGGCCGCGCTGCTCGACCTTGCCGATGAGCTTGTCGATCTGGTCGCGATGCAACAGCAGCTTGCGCGTGCGCACTGGATCGAGATTGGCGAATTTCGAGGCTTCGGGCAGCGGGCTGATATGCGTGCCGATCAGAAAGAGTTCGCCCTGCTTGATCACGACGTAGCCTTCCTTGATCTGCCCACGGCCCGCGCGCAGCGCCTTGACTTCCCAGCCCTCGAGCACGAGACCGGCCTCGTAGCGCTCTTCGACGAAGTAATCGAAGAAGGCTTTTCTGTTGTCGATGATGCTCATGAATGGAAAGTGCCCAACTCGTTTAAAATCACGATTTTAGCAGCGCGCCGACCGGCAAATGAACTACCGCCGCGTTCTCTTGCGTTGCCACACAATCTAGCCACCCGCTGCGCCCTATATGGCAGACGTTCAGAAAACCGTATTGATCCGCCATTCAGCGGAAGAAATGTTCGACCTCGTCACCGATGTCGCTGACTACCCCAATTTCCTGCCGTGGTGCGGCGGCGTCGAAATCGGCCGCCAGGACGAGAACGGCATGGAGGCGAAGATCGACATCAGCTTCAAGGGTATCAAGCAACATTTCGCCACGCGCAACACTCAGAAGCGGCCGACCAACATCGATATGGAGTTCCTGAGCGGCCCTTTCAAGAAGTTCACCGGCTACTGGCACTTCACGCCGCTGCGCGCGGACGCGTGCAAGATCGAATTCGCGCTGCACTACGAATTCTCCAACGTGATCCTGGAAAAGCTCATTGGGCCGGTGTTCAGCCACATCGCCAATACGTTCGTCGATTCCTTCGTGAAGCGCGCGGATCAGCGCTACGGCAAGCCATGATGCATATCGACGTTTGCTACGGACTGCCCGACGGCGCGAGCTTTCTTGCGCGCGTCGATCTGCGCGAAGGCGCGACCGTGCGCGATGCGATCGAAGCGAGCGGCGTGCTGCGTGCGCATCAGGACATTGATCTGGCGACGCAGAAAATCGGCGTGTTCGGTAAGCTGACGCCGCTCGATACGGCGCTTGCGGACTTCGATCGCGTGGAGATTTATCGTCCGCTGAAGGTGGACCCGAAGACGGCGCGTCAGCGCCGCGTCGAAAAAACCCGCAAGGCGGGGTCGATCGAAGGGCGCAAGTGGCAGTCGAAGGATTCGCGCTGAGCGGATTCAGTGCGCGGGCGCTTCCTTCGCGGCCGCAGGTGACGCGCCCACCGAATGCTGTCTGACCGACCAGCTCACGCCAACCAGCAGCAGCACGATCGCAAGCACTTCGGGCGTGCGGGGCCAGCGGCCATCGTAGACGAAGGCGTATAACAGCGCGAAAAGCGTCTCGAACGCGATCATCTGGCCGGCGAGCGTGAGCGGCAGGCGCTTCGCCGCTGCATTCCACAGCATGTTGCCGAGCCACGAACCGCCGGTCGCGAGCGCGAAACACACGATCCAGAAGAGATGCCAACGCGCGGCCGGCACGCTTGCCTGAACGGTTCCGGCCGGCAGCATCCATACGATCGCGCCGAGCACGACGCCGATGAGCCCCGTCACGATGCCCCACAGCACCGACCACTCGTTGCCGTCGAAATGGCGGTTCGCCTGCAGATAACGCGCGTTGACGACCGCGTACCACGTCCACGACGCCAGCGCCCCGAGCGCGCAGGCGAGGCCGGCGAGGCGCGTGAGCGCGCTCGTCGCGTGTTCGTTGCCGGCGGAGGACGAGAGCACATCGCTGAACACGTCGACGTTGATGCACGCGATGCCCGCGAGGATCAGCAGCAAGGGGCCGACGAGACGCCTCAAGTCGATCGCGCCGTGATCGCGCCGCCCGGCGAGCGTGACCGTCACCGGCAAAATGCCGACGATCAGCGACGAAGGCGCGACGCCCACCAGTTGCACCGCGCTGGCGAGCAGCATGTAGTAGAGCAGGTTGCCGATGAGCGCGAGCTTCACGAGCGCGATGAAATCGGCGCGCGTGAGTTTGGCGACGAGCTTGCGCGCGAACGGCAGCGCGACCGCGAGCGAGACGGCGCCGTACATCAGATAGCGCCCGATCGACAGCGTCAGCGGCGAAAAATCGGGCAAGAGCCGTGGCGCCAGAAAGATGAAGCCCCAGATCGCACCCGCCGCCATTCCGTAGATCACACCGCGCTGCATTGCCCGACTCCCTGCCGTTATTTCGATTGACGGCGCGAAGCGTAGCACGCACCCCCGGGCGCCCGTCTTGTCGAAAACTGCACAACGGAGACGCCTGATTGGCGGCGGATTTGTCGTCGTCAGCGGCCCGGAATGTGCGGCCGAATCGCGTAAGCTGCTGTTCGGGCAGTGAAAATGCAGGGAACTATCGGTATAATCTGCTTTTGCGCCCATAGGATTTGCCATGCGTCTGATCCAGAAAGCACTCACGTTCGATGACGTGCTCCTCGTGCCCGCGTTTTCCAGCGTTCTCCCGCGCGACACCAGCCTGAAATCCCAGCTGACTCGCAATATCTCCCTGAACATGCCTCTCGTGTCCGCCGCAATGGACACGGTCACCGAAGGCCGGCTCGCCATCGCGATGGCGCAGATGGGCGGCATCGGCATCGTCCACAAGAATCTCACCGCCAAGGAACAGGCCCGCGAAGTCGCGAAAGTGAAGCGCTTCGAGTCGGGCGTCGTGCGTGATCCGATCACCGTGCCGCCGCAAATGCGCGTGCGCGACGTCATCGCGCTCACGCAGCAGCATGGCATTTCGGGCTTTCCGGTGGTCGAGGGCGCGCAACTGATCGGCATCGTCACGAACCGCGACCTGCGTTTCGAAGAGCGTCTGGACGAGCCGGTGCGCAACATCATGACGCCGCGCGAGCGCCTCGTGACGGTCAAGGAAGGCACGTCGCTGGCTGAGGCGAAAGCGCTGATGCACAGCCATCGCCTGGAACGCGTGCTGGTCGTCAACGACGCGTTCGAGCTGCGCGGCCTCATGACGGTGAAGGACATCACCAAGCAGACCGAAAACCCGGACGCATGTAAGGATCAGGACGGCAAGCTGCGTGTGGGCGCGGCGGTGGGCGTCGGTGCGGACAATGAAGAGCGCGTCGAGCTGCTCGCGGCGGCGGGCGTCGACGTGATCGTCGTCGATACCGCGCACGGTCATAGCCAGGGCGTGCTCGAGCGCGTGCGCTGGGTCAAGCAGAACTATCCGCACGTGCAGGTCATCGGCGGCAACATCGCGACGGCGGCGGCAGCGAAGGCGCTCGTCGAATATGGCGCGGACGCGGTGAAGGTCGGCATCGGCCCCGGCTCCATCTGCACGACGCGTATCGTCGCGGGCGTGGGCGTGCCGCAGATCACGGCGATCGCCAACGTGTCCGAAGCGCTGCGCGGCAGCGGCGTGCCGGTCGTCGCGGACGGCGGCGTGCGCTTCTCCGGCGACGTCTCCAAGGCGCTCGCCGCGGGCGCGAATGTCGTGATGATGGGCAGCATGCTCGCAGGCACGGAAGAATCCCCGGGCGACGTATTCCTGTATCAGGGCCGCCAGTACAAGTCGTACCGCGGCATGGGCTCGGTCGGCGCGATGAAGGACGGCGCCGCGGACCGCTACTTCCAGGACAACTCGGCGAACATCGACAAGCTCGTGCCGGAAGGCATCGAAGGCCGTGTGGCCTATAAGGGTTCGGTGAACGCGATCCTGTTCCAGATCGTCGGCGGCGTGCGCGCGAGCATGGGCTATTGCGGTTGCCGCACCATCGCCGAAATGCACGGGAAAGCGGAATTCGTGCAGATCACGGCGGCCGGCATGCGTGAATCGCACGTGCACGACGTGCAGATCACGAAGGAAGCGCCCAACTACCACGTCGATTAATTAGCGGACTGATCATGAAACCGTTGCTGCGGGTCGTGCTCGTCGTCAATGCCCTTATCTTCGTCGCGTTCGGCGTGCTGTTCCTGCTGACGCCGTGGCCGGGCTTGTACGGCGCACTGCAACTGGATTCGATCCGCGTGCAGCCCGCCTTCGCGGGGCAACTGCTCGGCATCGCGCTCGTCGGCCTCGCGTGGCTCGCGTTTCATGCGGCCGTCGACGGCGCGTTGACCGCCAGAGCCGCGCGCGTTTCGGGCCACGTGGAATGGCTGTCGGGCGTCGTGGTGCTGGTCTGGCTGCTCGGGCTGAAAACGCCGCAGGTCGATGGCTTCGGGCAGGTAAGCGCAGCGGTCGTCGGCATCGTGCTACTCGTGCTCGGTCTGGGCAGCGTGCGGCTGTCGTCGGCGGTGCGCCGGCGCGAGCGTGCGGCGCAGGCCGGCGCGGTATCGGCGCAGCGCGCGGAAAAGAAGGCGGCGCAAAAGCGTGAAGACGCTCGCGCGACGTCCACGTCGCCGCTGTCACGCTCACAGCCTGTCGGTGCGGGCTCGGGCCGATCGCTCGATCCCGCCTCGCCAATCTCGCCGCCTGCCGTGCGCGCGCACCCGGACGGTGCGGTCGATCCCGTCACGGGCGGCACGCTCGACCCGGCGACGGGCCACGCTGTCGATCCGATCACGGGCAGGCGCATCGAGCCCGTCATCAGCGGCGAGATCGATCCGGCGACGGGCAGAAGAGTCGATCCTCTCGTACCCGGCGCGGGCCGCGCACCCCGATGAGCGCATGCCGCCAGCCATGCGAACGCGGCAACGCACACACGCAGGACAAGCACGGTCGGCCTTTGCGCCGGCCGTCGATTTATTCGCAGGCGGGGCGCGCGAAGCCGCGTCCCGGCAGCACCGACATCATTCGTTCACTTAGCCTTTGGCCGCAGCCATGCACGACAAAATCCTGATTCTCGATTTCGGCTCCCAAGTCACCCAGCTGATCGCCCGGCGCGTGCGCGAGTCGCATGTCTACTCGGAAATCCATCCGTACGACGTCGACGAGACGTTCATCCGTGAATTCGCGCCGAAGGGCATCATTCTGTCGGGCGGGCCGAACTCGGTCCACGAGGCGAAGTCGCCGCGTGCCCCGCAGATCGTCTTCGATCTCGGCGTGCCGGTGCTCGGCATCTGCTACGGCATGCAGACGATGGCCGATCAGCTCGGCGGCAAGGTCGAGCTCGGCAACGTGCGCGAGTTCGGCTATGCGGAAGTGCAGGCGCTGAACCACACGGGCTTTCTCGAAGGCATCCAGGACTTCACGAGCGAGCAGGGCGACTCGATGCTCAAGGTGTGGATGAGCCACGGCGACAAGGTCGTCGACCTGCCCGCGGGTTTCAAGCTGATGGCGTCGACGCCGTCGTGCCCAATCGCCGCGATGGCCGACGACGACCGCCGTTTCTACGGCCTGCAATGGCATCCGGAAGTGACGCACACGGTGCAGGGCCCGGCGATGCTCGAGCGCTTCGTGCTGGAGTTGTGCGGCGCGAAGGCGGACTGGGAGATGGGCCATTACATCGACGAAGCGGTGGAGAAGATCCGCGCGCAAGTCGGCGATGAGCACGTGATTCTGGGCCTGTCGGGCGGCGTGGATTCGTCGGTGGCGGCGGCGCTCTTGCATCGCGCGATCGGCGATCAGCTGACATGCGTGTTCGTCGATCACGGTCTGCTGCGTCAGAACGAAGCGGAACAGGTGATGTCGACGTTCGCCGATCATCTGGGCGTGAAGGTCATCCATGTCGACGCGAGCGAGGCTTTCCTGCAGAAGCTCACCGGCGTGACCGATCCGGAAGCGAAGCGCAAGATCATCGGCGCGGAATTCGTCGAAGTGTTCCATCAGGAACAGGACAAGATCACCGACGCGAAATGGCTTGCTCAGGGCACCATCTATCCGGACGTGATCGAATCGGCGGGCAAGGGCAAGAAGGGCGCCCATACGATCAAGAGCCACCACAACGTCGGCGGCTTGCCGGAGACGTTGAACCTGCAACTGCTCGAGCCGCTGCGCGAGCTCTTCAAGGACGAAGTGCGCGAACTGGGCGTGAAGCTCGGCTTGCCGCCCGCGATGGTGTATCGCCATCCGTTCCCGGGACCGGGCCTCGGCGTGCGGATTCTCGGCGAAGTGAAGCGCGAATTTGCCGACCTGCTGCGTCGCGCAGACGCGATTTTCATCGAGACGCTGCGCGAAACCATCGACAAGGAAACGGGCAAGTCGTGGTACGACCTGACGAGCCAGGCGTTCGCGGTGTTCCTGCCGGTGAAGAGCGTCGGCGTGATGGGCGACGGGCGCACGTATGAATACGTCGTTGCGCTGCGCGCCGTGCAGACGCTCGATTTCATGACCGCGCATTGGGCGCATCTGCCGCATGATCTGCTCGGACATGTGTCGAATCGCATCATCAATGAAGTGCGCGGGATCAATCGCGTGGTGTACGACATCTCCGGGAAGCCGCCTGCTACGATCGAGTGGGAGTGAACTGGAGATCGGGCTGCGGGCAGACTTCGGGTCTTGCCTGCAGCCGGATATCGCGATCCATCAATCGATGAACTTGCTGATCGCTTGCGCCAGGCCGTCAGGATTGTCGTAGGCGATCATATGCTCGGCATTGGCCACCACTTCGACCGTGCAGCCCGCCTGTTCGAACTTGGCGATTTCATCGCTCGTCGCGTTTTCTGACAGGATGACTCCTTTCGTCGATTTCAGCTTCGCAAGATCATCCAGCCAGTTTTCGACGTTATCCTGGAGAGCCGATTGCGCCCATTGGTAAATCACATAAGGCGACGCAACGGAAAACGGTCCCAGCCACGCGTCGTTCGTCCCTTGCGCCTTCAATTGGGCGAGAAACGCCGAAAAGCCTTCATCCACGAATTGATCTTCGGTTTGAGCGGTAATCTCCGATAGCATCGCGATGCCGTAGTCTGTCAATCCCGGCTCGCACAGAACGATGGCACCAACGTGGGCGGGAAGTGACTGTGCCAGTTTCAGCGCGATGAACGCCCCGGCGCTGTGGCCGAACAGATTCACGCGTGCGAATCCTTCTTCCGCGATGAACCTGGATAACACGGCGGCCTGATCGTCGGAAGCGAATTTGCCGTCCTCTGGCTTGTCGCTGAAGCCCGCTCCCATGAGGTCGATCAGCAGCGATCTGCCTTTGAAGTAAGCGTCGGCAGCGACGACCGGAGGATAATCGCTGCTCGAGGCGCATCCCAATCCGTGAATGAAAAGAAGCGGCTCGGCACCAGCATACAGATCGAGATAACGAAGAACGTTGCCGTTTTCGTCCACGGAAAATGTGTTCATGCGTATCCTTCGGATGGTGTGCAGCGGTAACTCCCTTTCGGTACGGACACCGAAGCGGCCCGAGACATGTTGATCGACAGCACTGCGATCGCGCAAGCGCAAAAGGGTAGAAAATGAACACCCCGCATTCCGATTCCACCGCGCGAGCGCACCCGACCGACTCCCTCTTCTTCGCCCTCTACCCCGACGCACCCGCCGCCGCGCGCATCGCTGAACTGACGACGCGGCTTCGCACCGGTCACAGGCTGAAGGGCAGAGCGATTCTCGCCGATCGCCTCCACATCACCTTGCATTACCTCGGCGCGTTCGCGGGCCTTTCCGCCGATCTCGTCGCGCAGACCCGCAACGCAGTGCCGCAAACGACGTTCCCACCGGTCGATATCGTCTTCGACCGCATCGAGAGCTTTCCCGGCCGCCGCGCCAAACGCCCGCTCGTCCTTTCCGGCGATGTCACCGAGTCGCTCGACGCGCTCGCACAAACCCTCGGCGCCGCGCTCGATGACGCCGGCATTCCTGTCAAACGTCATCCCGAATTCAAGCCCCACGTGACCTTGCTGTACGACGAGCGCCGCATCCCACGCGAGTTCGTCGCGCCCATCGCATGGACCGCGCGCGAGTTCGCGCTGGTGCGCAGTCTGCTCGGCAAATCGCAATACGAAGTCCTCGCGCGCTGGCCGCTCGTAGCGTAATCAGGCAAAACCACCCGACAGAAAGGGTTTCGCGGATTTTTCTTACGCGTTAAGGTTCGTCTATCGATATCCAGGCCGCCCGCACACATGACTCGATCCCGCCTGTTGCACATCACGCCCGAAACGCACGACGTCCAGATCGATCTCGTCTACGCGACCGATCGAAATTTCACCGGCAAGCCGATCTACAAGGCCCAGCATTGCCTGCTGCTGGAACCCGCCGAAGCCGCATTACGAAAAGCCGTCGCTATCGCGCGGAGCATCGGCATGACGCTGCGGATTTTCGATGCGTATCGTCCGCCGCAAGCGCAGAAAGTGCTGTGGGACTTTCTGCCCGATCCGAACTTCATCGCCGAACTCGGGCGCGGCTCGAACCACAGCCGCGGCACGGCGGTCGACCTCACGCTCGTCGATCAGCATGGCGACGAGCTCGACATGGGCACGGGATTCGACGCGATGGTCGTCGAATCCGAGCACTTTCACTTCGATTTGCCGGAGCATGTACAGCGCAATCGCACGTTGTTGTTGGGCGTCATGCACGGCGCAGGCTTCACGCACATCAAAAGCGAGTGGTGGCATTACGAATTGCCAGGCTCGCGCGAACTTGCTTTGATCGATAACGAAGAAAGCGGCCCGCTGCGGCTCATGTAATCGTGAAAGGAACAGGACGGCACCCCATGAAAAAAGCTTTGGCAGCGGTCATGCTCGCATCGGCGTTCACGGTATCGACGGCCTGGACAGGCTTGCCGAGCGCGCAAGCCGCCACGCCCAAGGATCTGTTCGTCATGGCGACGCTGCTCGACGAGTTCACCTCGCTCGACCCCGGCGAAATCTACGAGCTGGTGCCGGAAGAATACGTCGCAAACACGTATGACCGGCTGGTGCGCGTCGACCTGAAGGACCCGTCGAAATTCAATGGCGATGTCGCCGAGTCCTGGACCGTGAGTCAGGACGGCCTGACCTTCACGTTCAAGATTCGGTCCGGGCTCAAGTTTCATTCGGGCAATCCGCTCACGGCCGACGACGTCGCCTGGTCGATCCAGCGCACCGCCTTGCTCGACAAAGGCGCGGCGGCCGTGCTCGCGGGCATCGGCCTGACGAAGGCCAACGCCGCACAGAACGTGAAGAAGATCGACGACACGACCGTCTCCGTCACGACCGATCGTCGCTATGCGCCGACTTTCGTGCTGAACGTGCTGGGCTCGTGGCCGGCGTCGGTGGTGGATCGCAAGCTCGTGGAATCGCATGCGAAGGGGAGCGACTACGGCAACGAGTGGCTGAAGACGAACGAGGCCGGCTCGGGTGCGTACAAGCTCGTCAAGTGGACCGCGAACGACAGCATCGTGCTGCAGCGCTTCGACGGCTATCGCATACCGCTCGCGATGAAGCGCATCGTGCTGCGTCACGTGACCGAAGCGGCGAGCCAGCGGCTCATGATCCAGAACGGCGATATCGACGTCGCGCGCGATCTGTCGCCCGACGATCTCGACACGCTTTCGAAGTCCGGCGTCATCAAGGCGCAAGCCATTCCGCAGGCGACGCTCATGTATCTCGGCCTGAACAACAAGAACCCGAATCTCGCGAAGCCGGAAGTCTGGGAAGCGATGAAGTGGCTCATCGACTATCAGGGCATTCAGAAGAACGTGATCCGCACGACTTACAAGGTTCACGAAACGTTCCTGCCTGAAGGCTTTCTGGGCGCGCTCAACGAGAATCCGTATCACCAGGACGTGCCCAAGGCGAAGGCGCTGCTCGCGAAGGCGGGACTGGCCAACGGCTTCACGGTCAAGATGGACGTGCGCAACGACTATCCGTACAGCGAGATCGCGCAGGCGGTGCAGGCCAATCTGGCGCTCGCGGGCATCAAGGTGCAACTCATGCCGAGCGACAACAAGCAGACGCTCGGACGCTATCGCGCGCGCGCGCACGACATTTATATCGGCGAGTGGTCGGCGGATTACATCGATCCGCACAGCAATGCGCAGGGCTTCGTGTGGAATCCGGACAACTCGGATGCGTCGAGCTACAAGATGCTCGCGTGGCGCAACGCGTGGGACATTCCGCAACTGACGAAGGAAACCGACGCGGCGCTCGCCGAAAGCGACACGAAAAAGCGTGCGCAACTCTACGAGAAGATGCAACGCGAAGTGCTCGCGAAGTCGCCGTTCGTGATCATGTTCCAGAAGGTGTCGCAGGTGGCGGCGCGTCCCGGCGTGACCGGTCTCGAAGTCGGGCCGATCAACGATCTCGTGTCGTATCGCAACATCAAGAAGCAGTGAGCACTCAGGCGCGTTTGAACCACGCGAGCGGCGCGAAGGTACGCGTGCTGCTCGCGCTCACCCGCTGGATCGCGATGCTCGCCATCACGTTCACCGGCCTGCTCGCGATCACGTTCTTCATCGGCCGCAAGATTCCGATCGATCCGGTGCTCGCGATTCTCGGCGACCGCGCGTCGGCGAGCGCGTACGCGGCCGCGCGTCTGCGCCTCGGTCTCGACAAGCCGCTCATCGATCAATTCCTGATCTACGCGCGCGACGTGCTGCACGGCAATCTCGGCATGTCGCTTCTGACCGCGAACCCGGTCATCGACGACATCAAACGCGTCTTTCCCGCGACGCTCGAACTCGCGACGCTCTCGACGTTCATCGGCGTTGCGATTGGCGTGCCGCTCGGGGTCGCGGCGGCGGTGAAGCACAATCGCATCGTCGATCACATCGCGCGCGTCATCGGGCTCGCGGGCAGTTCCGTGCCGGTATTCTGGCTCGCGCTGATGGGCCTGCTGCTGTTCTACGCGCGGCTGCATTGGGTGTCGGGGCCGGGGCGCATCGATCCGATGTACGACGGCATGGTCGACACGCGCACGGGCAGCTTGCTGATCGATTCGCTCATCGCCGGCGAATGGGATGTGTTCCAGAACGCGTTCTCGCATATCGCGCTGCCGGCGAGCGTGCTCGCGTTCTATTCGATCGCCTATCTGTCGCGCATGACGCGCTCGTTCATGCTCGAACAATTGAGTCAGGAATATGTGACGACTGCGCGCGCAAAAGGCTTGCCCGAGCGCCGCGTGATCTGGCGGCACGCGTTCGGCAATATCGCGGTGCCGCTTCTGACGGTGATCGCGCTCGCGTACAGCTATCTGCTCGAAGGCTCGGTGCTCACCGAGATCGTGTTCGCGTGGCCGGGCATCGGCTCGTATCTGACGGGCGCGTTGCTGAACGCCGACATGAACGCCGTGCTCGGCAGCACGCTCGTGATCGGCGCGACGTTCATCGCGCTGAATCTTTTGACGGATGCGCTTTATCGCGTGTTCGATCCGCGGGCGCGATGACATGGAGGACTTTGCGCAGATGAAACCGGCGCGGACTAACTTGCGCGCGTGGCTCCTGACCGATACGCCCGCGTCGCCGCGCCAGGCCGCACTCGGGCGCGCGTATCGGCGCTGGCGGCGGTTCTCGTCGAATCCGCTCAGCATGCTCGGGCTCGCGATTCTGCTGCTGCTCGTCGTGGTCGCCGCCATCGGGCCGATGCTCGTCACGCAGGACCCGCTGCAACAGGTGCTGGCCGAACGTCTCACGCCGCCGAACGCCGCGCATTGGTTAGGCACCGATCAGCTCGGCCGCGACATTCTCTCGCGGCTGGTGCATGGCTCGCGCCTGACGCTGGCGATCGCGCTGCTGGTCGTCGTGCTCGTCGTGCCGGTCGGGCTTCTGATGGGCACGGTGGCGGGTTATTGCGGCGGCATCGTCGATACGGTGCTGATGCGCCTGACCGATGTCGCGCTCGCGTTCCCGAAGATCGTGCTCGCGCTCGCGTTCGCGGCGGCGCTCGGTCCCGGCGTGCTCAATGCGGTGATCGCGCTGTCCATTACCGCGTGGCCGCCGTATGCGCGTCTCGCGCGCGCGGAATCGCTGCGGCTCGCGCAGTCCGATTACATTCACGCGGCGCGTCTGCAAGGGGCGTCGCCGCTGCGCATCCTGTTGCGCTATATCGTGCCGCTGTGTTCGTCGTCGGTGATCGTGCGCGCGACGCTCGACATGGCGGGCATCATTCTCGCCGTCGCGGGTCTGGGCTTTCTCGGACTGGGCGCGCAGCCGCCGAGCCCGGAATGGGGCTACATGGTCGCGGCGGGCCGCAACGTGCTGCTCGACGCATGGTGGGTCGCGACGATTCCCGGCCTCGCGATCCTTGCGGTGAGCCTCGCCTTCAACCTGCTCGGCGACGGTCTGCGCGACGTCTTCGATCCGCGTCATGGAGGCTGACATGTCGACGCCGCTCGCGGAAATCGACGGGCTGAACGTGGCTTTCGCCGGTCACGACGGCGTGCTCATGCCGGCCGTGCGCGGCGTATCGCTGACGGTGGGGCCGGGCGAGCGGCTCGGTATCGTCGGGGAATCGGGCTCGGGGAAATCGTTGACGGGCCGCGCGCTGCTCGGGCTCTTGCCGTCCGAAGCGAAATGGTCGGCGAAGGCGTTGCGCCTCGAAGGACAAGACTTGCTCGCGATGCGCCCGAAGGAGCGCCGCCGCCTGTGCGGCACGCGCATGAGCATGATCCTGCAAGATCCGAAATACTCGCTCAACCCTGTGATGACCGTCGCGCAGCAGATGCGCGAGACGTTCGTGCGGCAGGGCGCGAAGGAAAGCCGACGTGCGTTGCGTGAGCGCATCGTGGCGGCGTTGGAGGCCGTGCATATCCGCGATCCGCAGCGTGTCGCGGACGCCTATCCGCACGAGCTGTCGGGCGGCATGGGCCAGCGCGTGATGATCTCGATGATGGTATCGGCCGGCCCGCGCCTCCTGATTGCCGACGAACCCACGAGCGCGCTCGATGTCCTCGTGTCGATGCAGGTGCTCGCCGTGCTCGACGAGATGATCGAACGCCACGGCACCGGGCTCGTGTTTATCAGCCACGATCTGCCGCTCGTGATGTCGTTCTGCGACCGCGTCGCTGTGATGTACGGCGGACGCATCGTCGAGACGTGCGCCGCGCGCGATCTCGCGCACGCGACGCATCCGTACACGCGCGGGCTACTGGAAGCGAACCCGCCGCTCGACCATCCGCCCGACGAACTGCCGACCTTGCGCCGCGATCCCGCATGGCTCAACGAATTCTGCGAACGATGATCGATCTCGAACACGCGCATATCCGCTTCAAAACGAAGACCGGCCACGTCGATGCCGTTCGCGATGTTTCCTTGCGCGTGGAGGATGGCGAGGTGTTCGGTCTCGTCGGCGAATCGGGCAGCGGCAAGTCGACGGTGCTGCGCGCGCTCGCCGGGCTCACATCGCTGAACGGCGGCAGCATTCGCATCGGCACGCAGCGCGGCAGGCACGACGTGCAGATGGTGTTTCAGGACCCGTACGGCGCGCTGCATCCGCGCTTCACGGTCGACAGGACGTTGCGCGAGCCGCTCGCGATCAACGGCATCGGCGATCAGGACGCGCGCATTCTCGCGGCGCTCGCCGAAGTCGGGCTGGGTCCGGCGTTCCGCTTTCGCTATCCGCATCAGTTGTCGGGCGGGCAGCGCCAGCGCGTGTCGATCGCGCGCGCGTTGATCGTCGAGCCGCGCGTGCTGTTGCTCGACGAGCCGACTTCCGCGCTCGACGTTTCCGTGCAGGCGGAAATCCTGAACTTGCTGCGGCGGCTGCATCGCGAGCGCGGGCTGACGATGATTCTCGTGAGCCACAATCTCGCGGTAATTGGTTTTCTCTGTCAGCGCGTCGCGGTCATGCGCAACGGGGAAATCGTCGAGCAACTGGGCGTGGACGCGGTGCGCTCGCGCGATGTCGCGCACGAGTACACGCGGCGGCTTTTACTTGCGACGCAAGGCTATACGCGCGGCGGCGGAAAGCTCCCGCAGAGCGAAACGGGCGCGTAGTCATCGTACAAGCACACTTGTTGTCGCGCCGTCAACGAATGTTGCGCAAACGACGCATAAGCACGCCGATAAGCCCGGTATACGGCGATGCGCCGCGAACGCGCGTGCATGCGGCGAAATCGTCTCGTTAGGCGCTGATAGAATAGCCGTTGGATTGTCGAGACGTGCCGAACAACGCGTGAGCGTGAGTTTCCGGCTGCCTTCCGACTTCGAGCTAACCGACGGAAATCGTGACAGACCGCGCCTTTTGCAGATGAAAGCCGGTCGTAATCCCCGATGAAATTGCTAGATGCTTTGGTCGAACAGCGGATCCATGAAGCCGCTGCGCGTGGCGAGTTCAACGACTTGCCGGGCGCGGGCGCTCCGCTCCAGTTCGACGACGACGTCCTCGTCCCCGAGGAAGTGCGTGTCGCCAATCGAATTCTCAAGAATGCGGGCTTCGTCCCGCCCGCCGTCGAACAACTGCGCGCACTGCGCGGTCTTCAGGAAGAGTTCGACCGCGTGACGGACCCCGGCGCCCGCTGCCAGTTGCAAGCCAGAATGCTCGCGCTCGACATGGCGCTCGAATCGCTGCGCGGCGGCGGTTGCGTGCCGCACGAGTACCGCCGGCGCATCGCAGAGCGGCTCTCCGAGCGCGCGCAGTCCCGCGTCGCGCTGGAAGCGAAGTGATCGGGATGCCGCCCGGCGCTTCGCCCGACACGCTTCCCATCGCCGATTCCGCAAGCGAGCGCGACCGCCGTTTCATGGCGCTCGCGCAAAAATCCGCCGACGAAGCGCGCCGCGTGGGCGAGGTGCCCGTGGGCGCAGTGATCGTGCTCGGCGATGAAATCATCGCGACGGGCTTCAATCATCCGATCCGCGGGCACGATCCGTCCGCGCATGCCGAAATGGCCGCGCTTCGCGCCGCCGCTCAGAAACTCGAAAATTACCGTTTGCCCGGCTGCGAGCTGTTTGTGACGCTGGAACCGTGCGTGATGTGCGCGGGCGCGATCATGCACGCGCGCATTTCGCGCGTCGTCTACGGCGCGGCGGACCCGAAGACGGGTGCGTGCGGTAGTGTCGTCGACATGTTTGCGAACGGGCAGCTCAATCATCACACGACGGTGACAGGCGGCGTGCTCGCCGACGAATGCGGGCACGCGCTCAAGAATTTCTTCGCCGAGCGCCGCCGGCTCGCGCGTGAAGAGCGCGACGCGCGCCGTGCGCGCGAATCCGGGCTGGGCACCGCCGCCGATTCCTCCGATCCGACAACGAATCCAACGACAACATCGTGAAATCACGCACCATCGACCTCGTCGCGCCTTCTGGCTATCCGCACGATCCGGCGGCTGTGGAGCGCGGCCTTGGGCGATTGCGCCGGGAAGGGCATCGCCTGGAAAACGTCGACGCGACGCGACGGCGCTTTCAGCGCTTCGGCGGCACCGACGCCGAGCGCGCGGCCGATCTCAACCGCCTCGCCGATACGTCGCAGCCGTTGCCTGACATCGTACTTGCCGTGCGCGGCGGCTATGGCGCGTCGCGCATCCTGCACGGTCTGGACTATCTGGGCCTGCGCAGGCTTGCCGATCAACCGGTGGCGATCGTGGGCCACAGCGACTTCACGGCGATCCAGTGCGCGCTCTACGCACACGCGGGCGTGAAAAGCTTTGGCGGACCGATGCTGGCAGGCGATTTCGGCGCGGAAGAGGTCAGTGCCTTCACGATGCGGCACTTCTGGACCGCGATTTCCCATTCGAGCTTCACGGTGACGAACAACACGCCGCAGCGTCAGACCGTCGACGTCACCGGCATGCTGTGGGGCGGCAACCTCGCGATTCTGGCGTCGCTCGTCGGCACGCCTTATCTGCCGCCGGTCGAGGGCGGCATCCTCTATATCGAGGATGTGAACGAGCATCCGTTTCGAATCGAGCGGATGATTTATCAGCTGCATCTGTCGGGCGTGCTCGGGCGCCAGCAGGCGATCGTGATGGGCGAGTTTTCCGGCGGGCGGCTTTCGGACTATGACAACGGCTACTCGCTCGACACGATGATCGAGCAGATCCGCTCCGTGATCGGCATTCCGGTCGTGACGGGCTTGCAGTTCGGGCACGTCGAAAATTTGCTGACGCTGCCTTTCGGCGCAACGGCGCACCTCGTGGCGACGGAACGCGGGTTCACGTTGAAGCTCTCCGACTATCCCCATCTCGCGTGACGCACACGGAAAGGCGCTCCATCGAGCGCCTTAATTTGACTCTTTGTACGCAACTAACCGTCTTTAATCAACGGGTCCTTGCCTTACCGACTCGCCCGATCAGCGATCGAAATTGTCGACAAAAAGTGCAGGCAATGCTGACAAAAATAGAGGATATTGGCGCAGAGCCTTGTCAATACTGAAGTTGAGGCCGGCGCCACACCGCCGAGAAAACCGAAAATCGCCGATTTCGAAAATGAATTGTTGACAATCTTTATGTCGATTCTAAGATGCTTAACATGCAAGCGAGCACATCATGTCCGACACCAAACGTAGTGCTGCATCGAATGCTTCAGAATCCGCTCCGAACGGCGCGAACGCCGAGTCGATCGCCGAGAACATCCGCGCCGCGATCCTCGAGCATCGCCTGGCGCCGGGCGCAAAGCTGACCGAAGCGCAATTGTGTGAGGTGTTCGCCGTGAAGCGCGGCACCGTCCGCCAGGCGCTCGCGCAACTGTCGAACGAACGGCTCGTCGATCTGGAGCCGAACCGCGGTGCGTTCGTCGCGAGCCCGTCGCTGCAGGAAGTGCATGAAGTGTTCGAGATGCGCCGCATCATCGAACTGGCGGTGGTGGAGCGGATCGCACAAGGCCACGGCATGCGCCGGCTGAAGTCGATCAGCTCGACGATCGGAAAAGAACGCCGCGCATTCGAGAGCCAGGATTTTTCATCGTGGATCCGGCTCTCCGGCGAGTTCCACACCGAACTCGCGTCGCTCACGGGCAACACGGTGCTGTGCGAATGCCTGTCGGGACTCGTCGCACGTTCGACGCTGATTTCGGCGCTGTACGAATCGCTCGGCAAAAGCTCGTGCTCGTTCGAGGATCACGAACAGATTCTCGCCGCGCTCGATGCCGGCGATGCCGCGCAAGCCACCGATCTGATGGCGCAGCACCTGCGCGATGTCGAGTTGAAAATGCTCGAGCGGCCGGCGCGTGGCGCGGTCGATCTGAAGGAAGTATTCGCACGACCGCCGGAGCGCGAAAGAGCGCTCGACGCATAGCAGCAGCGACAAGGCAGAGCGAAGACTCTGCCATCGGCTGAATCAAGCAGGACTAAATAATTGGAGACCGTGCCCCGCGCGCCGCGCCGGGCGCGTGGAGAGTCGCACGCCCAAAAATCCGCGGCGTGCGCTGCATCGAACAGGACGCTCGACCGAGCGTGAAATGAAATCCGTCGCAGGGCGGGCGTGCCGGGCAGAAGCCTTGTGCGCTCTCAGCCTCACGCCCGAAGGCGAAAACGCAAATCCGAAGAATGCCGCGCTGATTCGATACATCGGCGAAGGCATCGAAGGACTCGCTCGTCACTCGAGCAATTGCAGTTTTTTCATTACGCAAGCCTATGAAGGAGACGTCATGGCCCAGTTCAGTGCATCCGGCAGTTCAGCCCTGCCGCAATATCAAGAGCAGACAGAGGGGCACGATCCCAGTCTGCCCGCCGGTTACAGCGATCGCCTCTACAACGAGGATCTTGCCCCGCTCAAGAATCAAACCTGGGGCGCCTACAACATCTTCGCGTTCTGGATGTCCGACGTTCACAGCGTCGGCGGCTACGTGTTCGCGGGCAGCCTGTTCGCGCTCGGCCTGACGAGCTGGCAAGTGCTCGTGTCGCTGTTGATCGGCATTGGGCTCGTGAACTTGTTGTGCAACATGATTGCCAAGCCGAGCCAGGTGGCGGGCGTGCCGTATCCCGTCGCGTGCCGCGCCACGTTCGGCGTGCTCGGCGCGAATATTCCCGCGGTGATTCGCGGGCTCATCGCGGTGGCGTGGTACGGCATCCAGACGTATCTGGCGTCGAGTGCCCTCGTCATCGTCGTGCTGAAGTTCGTGCCGTCGCTGATGCCTTATGCCGACGTGCACAAATACGGTTTCGTCGGACTCTCGGCTATCGGCTGGGCGGGCTTCATGCTGCTCTGGGTGCTGCAGGCCGTCGTGTTCTGGCGCGGCATGGAGATGATCAAGAAGTTCATCGACTTCGCCGGTCCCGCCGTCTATGTCGTGATGTTCATTCTCGCCGGCTATATGGTGTGGCGCGCGGGCATCAAGAACATCGGCCTGAATCTCGGCGGCGTGAAGTATCACGGCATGGAAGTGATTCCCGTGATGATCACCGCGGTCTCGCTCGTCGTGTCGTATTTCTCCGGTCCGATGCTGAACTTCGGTGACTTCTCGCGCTACGGCAAGAGCTTTCGCAGCGTCAAGCGTGGCAATTTCTGGGGGCTGCCGGTCAACTTCCTGGCGTTCTCGCTCGTGACCGTCATCACGACTGCCGCGACGCTGCCGGTGTTCGGTCAACTGATCACCGATCCGGTGGAAACGGTCGGCCGCATCGATCATCCGTCTGCCGTGATTCTCGGCGCGCTTACGTTCACGATTGCGACCATCGGCATCAATATCGTTGCGAACTTCGTGTCGCCGGCCTTCGACTTCTCGAACGTCGCGCCGAAGCTCATCAGCTGGCGCATGGGCGGGATGATGGCGGCAGTCGCGTCGATCTTCATCACGCCGTGGAATCTGTTCAACAACCCGGCTGTGATCCACTACACGCTCGATATTCTCGGCAGCTTCATCGGACCGTTGTACGGCGTGCTGATCCTCGACTTCTATCTCGTGAAGCGCGGCAAGCTGTCCGTCGACGATCTCTACACGACGTCGGAAACAGGCAAATACTGGTACACGAAGGGCGTGAACCGCCGTGCGGTGATGGCGCTCGTGCCGGCCGCCGTGCTCGCGACGCTCTGCGTGATGGTGCCGTCGCTGGAAGGCGCTGCGAACTTCTCGTGGTTCATCGGTGCGGGGCTGGGCGCGGTGTTCTATTACTTGCTGGCTGGTCGCAAGCGCGCCGTTTGAAGTCGATGGTCGAATTCTGGAGAAAGCAATGCGCATCAAACTGATCAATCCCAACACGACGCAGCGCATGACCGATGCGATGGGCCGCTGCGCGCGGGAAGTCGCCGCGCCCGGCACGGAGATCGTCGCGGTGAGCCCGACGATGGGCCCGCCGTCCATCGAAGGCTATTACGACGAGGCGATCGCGTCGCTCGGCCTGCTGGCGGAAGTGGAAGCCGGCGAAAAGCAGGGCTTCGACGGCTACGTGATCGCGTGCTTCGGCGATCCGGCCCTCTACGCCGCCCGCGAACTGGCGCGCGGCCCCGTGATCGGCATCGCGGAAGCGGCGATGCATGCGGCAAGCGTCATCGCGCCGGGGTTTTCGGTCGTGACGACCTTGCAGCGCACCTGCGGCATGGCGTGGCATCTGGCGGAGCGCTACGGCATGACGCGCTTTTGCAAGAACGTCCGTGCGACGGATGTCGCCGTGCTGGAGCTGGACGAACCGGGCTCGTCGGCACGCCGCACGATCATCGACGAATGCCGGCGCGCGCTCGACGAGGACGGCTCGGACGCGATCGTGCTCGGCTGCGCGGGCATGGCGGAGTTCTGCCGCGAAGTCGAGGACGCGATCGGCGCGCCGGTGGTGGAGGGCGTGACGGCGGCGGTGAAATGGGCGGAGGCGCTCATCGCGCTCAGGCTGCACACGGCGAAACGCGGCGACTTTGCGCGTCCGCTGGTGAAACGGTACGACGGCGTGCTGTCGGATTTCAGTCCGCGCTGATGGTGTTTTCGGCGAGGTACATACACCTGACGTGACCCGCATTATCTGCCCTGATGTATGGGCGCGTCAGGGCCTTTTCGCTACACTGAATCGTCGACAATCCGTCCCAACCCGTCCTTCCAAGCCATGTCACTCGATCCGAACTATCCACGCGACCTGATCGGCTACGGCCGCCACCCCGTGCAGGCGAACTGGCCGGGACGCGCACGCGTCGCCGTGCAATTCGTGCTCAATTACGAAGAAGGCGGCGAGAACTGCGTGCTGCACGGCGATCCGGGCTCGGAGCAGTTTTTGTCGGAGATCGTCGGCGCGGCGTCGTATCCGTCGCGTCACATGAGCATGGAGTCGATCTACGAATACGGCTCGCGCGCGGGCGTGTGGCGCATCCTGCGCGAATTCGAAAAGCGCGGGCTGCCGCTGACGGTGTTTGGCGTCGGCATGGCGATCGAGCGTCATCCGGACGTGGCGAAGGCGTTCATCGAGTTGGGGCACGAGATCGCGTGTCACGGCTATCGCTGGATTCACTATCAGGACATGTCGCCGGAGCGCGAAGCCGAGCACATGCGCCTTGGCATGGAAGCGATCGAGCGCGTGACGGGCGTGCGTCCGCTCGGCTGGTACACGGGCCGCGATAGTCCGAACACGCATCGGCTGGTCGCGGAATACGGCGGCATTCTCTACGACTCGGACAATTACGGCGACGATCTGCCGTTCTGGACCGAAGTCGAAGTGACGGGCGGCGAGAAGAAGCCGCATCTGATCGTGCCGTACACGCTCGACACCAACGACATGCGCTTCGCGACGCCGCAAGGCTTCAATACGGGCGAGCACTTCTTCACTTACTTGCGCGATGCCTTCGACGTGCTCTACGAAGAGGGCGACGAAGCGCCGAAGATGCTGTCCATCGGCATGCACTGCCGCCTGCTTGGACGGCCCGGACGATTCCGCGGGCTGCAGAAGTTCCTGGATCACATCGAGAAGCACGATCGCGTGTGGGTGACGCGGCGTATCGACATCGCGCGTCACTGGCGCGAGCAACATCCTTTCGAAAAAGCTAACAACGGGACGGCGGCATGAAGGCGATGCAATACACACTCGACCAACTCAACTCCATGCCCGTCGACACGTTCGTGACGGTGCTCGCGGGCATCTTCGAACATTCGCCATGGGTGCCGGAAGCTGCGGCGCAACAACGTCCGTTCAGCGACATCGACACGCTGCACACGACGATGTCGCAGATCGTCGAAAAAGCCGGCGATGAAAAGCAGCTCGCGCTCATCAACGCTCACCCGGAACTCGCGGGCAAGGCGGCGGTGCGCGGCGAACTGACGGCCGAATCGACGCGCGAGCAGAGCGGCGCGGGCCTCGGTCTCTGCACGCAGGAAGAGTTCGACAGGCTGCAAGCGCTGAACCGCGCGTATCGCGACAAGTTCGGCTTTCCGTTCATTCTTGCCGTGCGCGGTTACGACCGCCACGGCATCATCGCGAACTTCGAAAAGCGCGTGAATCACGATCGCGCCGAAGAGCTTCGCACGAGTCTCGATCAGATTTACCGGATCGCGCGCTTCAGGTTGAACGACCTGATTCACGCTTGATCCGCTTTCAACGTAAGGATAAGGACGAAGACAATGGCAATTCCGACACTCGATCCCAACGCGCCTGAATTCACGCGCCGCTATGTGAACCTCGCGGACCCGCGTCTGGGCGCGCAGGCACTCGAGGCGAGCGACGATTTCTTCGCGCCGAAAGAACGCATGCTGAATCCCGAGCCGGCAGTGTTCATTCCCGGCAAGTTCGACGATCACGGCAAGTGGATGGACGGCTGGGAAACGCGCCGCAAGCGCACGACGGGCTACGACTGGTGTGTCGTCAAGCTGGCGCGGCCGGGCGTGATCAAGGGCATCGATGTCGACACGAGTCATTTCACCGGTAACTTCCCGCCGGCGGCGTCGATCGAAGGTGCGCATGTCGTCGAAGGCGCACCGAATCAGTCGACGCAATGGACCGAGATCGTCCCGTCGACGACGCTGCAGGGCAATAGCCATCACTATCTCGACGTCGACGCCGCACAGCCGTTCACGCATCTGCGCGTGAATGTCTATCCGGATGGCGGCATCGCGCGTCTGCGTGTGTATGGCCAGCCGCAGCTCGACTGGAGCAACGCGGACAAGAACACGCTCGTCGATCTCGGCGCGATGGAAAACGGCGCGTACCTCGTCGGCACGAACAACCAGCACTTCGGTCTCGCATCGACGCTGCTCATGCCGGGCCGCGGCGTGAACATGGGCGACGGCTGGGAAACACGCCGTCGCCGCGAGCCGGGCAACGACTGGTGCATCGTCGCGCTGGCGCAGCCGGGCATCATCAAGAAGGTCGAAGTGGATACCGCGCACTTCAAGGGCAACTATCCGGACCGCTGCTCGCTGCAGGCGGCGTATGTCAAGGGCGGCACCGACAGCTCGCTCGTCACGCAGGCCATGTTCTGGCCCGTGCTGCTCGGCGAGCAGAAGCTGCAGATGGACAAGCAGCATTTCTTCGAGTCGGAGCTCGCGGCCCTCGGCCCCGTGACGCACGTGCGCTTCAATATTTATCCCGACGGCGGCGTGTCGCGTCTTCGTCTCTTCGGCACCCTTGCATAATGAAAAAGCTCGCTATCGAACCGTTGACGCGCGCTGCGTTCGAGCCTTATGGCGATGTCATCGAACTCGATGGCGCGAAGCAGATTCCGATCAACCTTGGCACGACGATCCGCTTTCACGATTTGTGCGACGTCGACGTGGAAGAGCAGGGCGGTCATACGCTCGTGAATCTCTTTCGCGGGCAGCCGCGCACGCTGCCGTTCGAATGCCGGATGATGGAGCGGCATCCGCTCGGCAGCCAGGCGTTCGTGCCGCTCGACGACCGCCCGTATCTCGTGGTCGTCGCGCCCCCGGGCGATCTCGATGAATCGAAGATCCGCGCGTTCGTCACGAGCGGCTGGCAGGGCGTGAACTACGCGAGAGGCGTCTGGCATCATCCGCTGCTCGCGCTCGGCAAGGTGAGCGATTTCATCGTCGTCGATCGTGGCGGCGGCGAAGGGCACAACCTCAACGAGCAGGATCTGAAGGAATCGCTCTGGCTGACCGAGGACGCGATGCGCTGATCCTTGCGGGGCTCGGCGTGGTTTCATCGAAGGACCGGTGACGTTACCGGTCCTTTTTCTTTGTCGCTCAACGTCAAAAACCCGGAGCCGCTAAGATAGACGCCTCATTCCGATGCGCACACGAAGAGGCACGCACGCATGATCGATCTACGCAGCGATACCGTCACCCGTCCTGGCCAATCGATGCTCGCCGCGATGTCGGCAGCTCAAGTCGGCGACGACGTCTGGGGCGACGATCCCACCGTCCTCGAACTTCAGGCCAGGCTCGCCGAGCGCACGGGCAAGGAAGCCGGTCTATTCTTCCCGAGCGGCACGCAAAGCAATCTCGCGGCGCTGATGGCGCATTGCGCACGTGGCGATGAATACATCGTCGGGCAATCCGCGCACACGTACAAATACGAAGGCGGCGGCGCGGCGGTGCTCGGCAGCATCCAGCCGCAGCCGATCGAAAACGCGCCCGATGGATCGCTGCCGCTCGACAAGATCGCCGCCGCGATCAAGCCGATCGACAACCACTTCGCACGCTCGAAGCTGCTGGCGCTGGAAAACACCATCGGCGGAAAAGTGCTGCCGGCCGAGTATGTCGCGAAGGCGACGCAGCTCGCGCGCGATCGCGGCCTGTCGACGCATCTCGACGGTGCGCGCGTGTTCAATGCGGCGGTGGCGTCGGACAAGCCGGTCCGCGAACTCTGTGCGCCGTTCGATACCGTGTCGATCTGCTTTTCGAAAGGGCTGGGCGCGCCGGTGGGTTCGGTGCTGGTCGGCCCGAAAGCGTTGATCGACGTCGCGAGCCGATGGCGCAAGGTGCTGGGCGGCGGCATGCGTCAGTCCGGCTTGCTTGCCGCGGCGTGTCTGTATGCGCTGGATCATCACGTCGATGGCCTCGCGCAGGATCACGCGAACGCCGCGCATCTCGCGGCTGGTCTCGCGCAAATAGAGCAGATCAGGATCGACTCGCACGCGACGAACATGGTCTTCGCGCACATTCCCGACGCGTATTGCGCGCCGCTCGAAGCCTATTTGAAAGAGCGCGGCATTCTCACGCAGATGCTGTACGCGTCGCGCTTCGTCACGCATCGCGATGTGTCGCGTGAAGATATCGACACGGTGATCCGCGCAGTCAAGGACTATTTCGCGCGCTGAACAAAAAAGCCCCGCTTCGGTTGACAGCCGAAGCGGGGCTTTCTTCCCAACCCGTCTTTATTCCACCGCGCCGCCCGCGAACCACGCGGCCACTTTCTGGCGCTCGGCATCCGTCATTTGCGTCACATTGCCGAGAGGCATCGCCTTCAGCGTCACGGCCTGCTGATGCACGCGTTGCGCGTTCAGTTTGATTTCGGCGGGCGTATCAAGCAGCACGCCAGCGGGCGCGCTGCCCATCATCGTCGGATGCGCGGAATGGCAGGTCGCGCAACGCTGCTGGATGATCGGCTGGATGTCGGCGACCTTGATCGTCGGCGCGCCAGCGGCTTGCGCGACCGGCACCG
Organism: Caballeronia arvi; assembly: GCF_001544695.2. Classification (GTDB taxonomy): domain Bacteria; phylum Pseudomonadota; class Gammaproteobacteria; order Burkholderiales; family Burkholderiaceae; genus Caballeronia; species Caballeronia arvi. The sequence continues at coordinate 3,644 of NZ_FCOM02000020.1, read as the reverse complement.
TGGGCGCGGGCATCGTCCATGCGAACGCGCCGAGCACCAGCACGAGACCGGCAACCGGCATGTACCACAGGACCTGGCCTCGATGGCGCATCACGAAGAACTGGCGAATGAGCGCGCCCGCCAGCATGATGAGCACGAGCAGCACCCAGTTGAACTTGTGCGTGTAGGTCATCGCGTAGTGATTCGACAGCATCGCGAACACGACCGGCAGCGTGAAATACGTGTTGTGCACCGAGCGCTGCTTGCCGCGCTTGCCGTAGATCGGGTTCGGCGTCTCGCCCTTGAGCATTGCCGCGACCATCTTGCGCTGTCCCGGAATGATGACGAAGAACACGTTCGCCGACATGATCGTCGCGATCATGGCGCCGGTGATCAGATAGGCGGCGCGGCCGGCGAACACATGGCAAGCGATCCACGCGGCAATCAGCACGTAGATGCCCACGCAGATGCCGAGCAGCTTGTCGTTGGTGCCGAGCAGGCGGCACAGCGAGTCATAGACGATCCAGCCGGCCATCAGAAAGCCGAGCGCGGCGGAGACGGCGACGACCGGTCCCATGTCGAGCACGCTCTTGTCGATCAGGTACGTGCTCGGCGACATCAGATACAGCACGAAGAAGAGGCCGAAGCCCGACATCCACGTGGTGTACGACGGCCAGAACGACCAGTGCAGATGCTCCGGCATGTCCGACGGCGCGACCGAATACTTCTGCATGTGATAAAAGCCGCCGCCGTGGACGTGCCAGAAATCGCCGAACACGCCGCGTCGGCGCGCGTTCGGGTCCGTGGGCGGTTTCAAACTGTTGTCGAGCGCGACGAAGTAGAACGATTCGCCGATCCACGCGATCGCGACGATGACGTGCAGACAGCGCAATACGAGATTGAGCCAGTCGGTGACAAAGCCTTCCATGTACTCCTCCACTACCGATTCGTTATGTGCTTGTGGGGTTCAAGCCGTGTTTTGACTTTCGCTTCAGCTTCCGCGATAGGTGCTGTACGCCCAGGGCGACACGAGCAGCGGCACGTGATAGTGCGCGCCCGAATCCGCGATGCCGAAGCGCAGCGCCACGCGATCGACGAAGCGCGGTTCCGGCACTTTCACGCCGAGCGTCGCGAAGTAATCGCCTGCATGGAACACGAGTTCGTATTCGCCGGTTTCGAACTCGGCGCCTTCGAGCAGCGGCGCATCGGCGCGGCCGTCGTCGTTCGTGTGGATGGTCTTGATCGCGCGGCGGGCGTCGCCGTTGAGCGCGAACAACTCGACTTTGAGATGCGCGCCCGGGCGGCCGTGCGCGGTGTCGAGGACGTGGGTAGTGAGCTTGCCCATTCGCAGTTTCCTTGAGTTGTGCGAGATCCGGCGTTGCGCATCGATCCGAAATTCGGCACCGGGTTCATTCTGGTGCGTCTGCGGCGGATCGAGGCTCCACGTCAGTGGCTACATACCCGTCGGCGTTTTCAGATGCGCGCCGTGTACTGCATTGTAGAAATTTGAGACGCGCTGTGCGTCCGCGATAGGAAAGATAATGCCTGGCGCATGACAGCGGCGCGTAAGCCTTGGCAGACCGGCTCTGGCGCGCTTGTCGACGCCGTTTTCGCCGATGCTACGCGCGCCAAAAATCGCGAATATATTGCAGGCGTGAAGACGACTATGCCGGCAGTCTGATTGCGTCCCGTTTTTTGGCTGCGGACAGTGGCAATGCGCGCGATATCGATGGATATTGGCGGCGTCCCGAAGACGGCGGCCAACGCTGGGTAACCGGGGCTTCTTCTGGTTCCCAACGTTTCTGGAGAGAAAAGCCGATGCAACGCAGTCTTTTGGTCAAGAACGCCCACATGCTCGTCACGATGGACGAGCAGCGCCGCGAAATCGCCGATGGCGGCCTGTATATCGAAGGCAACCGCATCGTCGCGGCGGGCCCGACGCGCGAGCTCCCACCCACCGCCGACGATGTGCTCGACATGCGCGGCCATCTGGTGATTCCGGGCCTCGTCAATACGCACCATCACATGTATCAGAGCCTGACGCGCGCGATTCCCGCCGCGCAGAACGCCGAGCTGTTCGGCTGGCTCACGAATCTCTACAAAATCTGGGCGCATCTGACGCCGGAGATGATCGCCGTTTCGACCCAGACCGCGATGGCCGAACTGCTGCTGTCCGGCTGCACGACGTCGAGCGACCATCTGTATATCTATCCGAACGGCAGCCGGCTCGACGACAGCATCGCGGCGGCGCGCGAGATCGGCATGCGCTTTCACGCGGCGCGCGGCAGCATGAGCGTCGGGCAGAAGGATGGTGGCTTGCCGCCCGATTCGGTCGTCGAAAAAGAGGACGCGATTCTGAAGGACTCGCAGCGCCTCATCGAGACGTATCACGATGAAGGCCGCTACGCGATGTTGCGTGTGGTCGTGGCGCCGTGCTCGCCGTTTTCGGTGAGCCGCGAACTCATGCGCGACGCGGCGCTGCTCGCGCGTGAATATGGCGTGTCGCTGCACACGCATCTGGCCGAGAACGTGAACGATGTCGCGTACAGCCGCGAGAAATTCGGCATGACGCCCGCCGAATATGCTGAAGACCTCGGCTGGGTCGGCCATGACGTGTGGCACGCGCACTGTGTGCAGCTCGACAAGGCGGGCATCGAACTGTTCGCGCGCACAGGCACGGGCGTCGCGCATTGTCCGTGCTCCAACATGCGGCTCGCGTCGGGCATCGCGCCGATCCGTGCGATGCGTGACGCGGGTGTGCCGGTCGGCATTGGCGTAGATGGGTCGGCATCGAACGATGGGGCGCAGATGGTTGCAGAGGTGCGGCAGGCGCTGCTGTTACAGCGGGTCGGGTTCGGTCCGGATGCGATGACTGCCCGGGAGGCGCTCGAGATCGCAACGCTCGGCGGGGCGAAAGTGCTCAACCGCGATGATATTGGCGCGCTGGCGCCGGGCATGGCGGCGGATTTCGTGTCGTTCGATTTGTCGCAGCCGGCGTTTGCGGGGGCGCTGCACGATCCTGTGGCGGCGCTGGTGTTCTGCGCGCCGTCGCAGGTGTCGACCAGTGTGGTCGACGGGAAGATTGTGGTGAAGGAGGGCAGGTTGACTACGGTTGATCTTGGCGTGGTCGTTGAACGACATAACCGCTTCGCGCGGGAGTTGGTCGAGGCTTCTTGAGGGCTTTGATTCGGGAAACTTGCTTTCGTGTCGGTCTATTGGCACTGCCCCTCCCCGGGGCGGGGGTAACTTTCTTTGCTGCTGCAAAGAAAGTCACCAAAGAAAGCAGCTTTTCGACCCAGAGTGCCTCACGCCGGCCGCGGCACAGGCGATTGGCTGAATGGAACCCGGAGTAGCGAGTGTTCCCATTGTTGTGCCGGGCGTGGACCGCGCACGGTCTGACAGGCCATAACCTTGAGCGTGTTTGGTTCAGCACAAAATAGCTCCGGCACAGCGCTGCGCGCTGCCGAGGGGTATGCAAGGGAAACCAACGTACGGCGAATGCTGCGAGATCGAGCGGTCAGCAAAGAAGTGCGCGCAGACCCGCTTGACCGGTCGGCCGCGAAGCGGGCCGGAGCTTGCAAGGGCTGCGTGTATAGACCGGGGACATGGTTGACACTTTCGTCGGGGACATAGCTGACACATTCATCTTGGCGCATCGGGCTGGT
>NZ_FCOM02000082.1 GCF_001544695.2 Caballeronia arvi | reverse complement strand
CAGAACTGCGTGCACTGCAAGACCTGCGACATCAAGGACCCGACGCAGAACATCGTATGGGTCACGCCGGAAGGCGGCGGCGGGCCGAATTATCCGAACATGTAGGAAGACCATAGATCAGTGTCCGGGGCGTACAATGCCTTGTCATTTCAACGCCCCAGTCGCTGACCGATCAGCCTCACACGTTCATGGACGTTCGCCAGCTACGCTACTTCGTCAACATCGTCGATTACGGCAGCCTCGGCAGGGCAGCGGAGAAGCTATTCGTCGCCCAGCCTTCGTTGAGCCAGCAAATGGCACGCCTCGAAGAAGAACTCGGCGTTCCGCTACTGTTGCGTAGCAACCATGGCGTCACGCCGACTGCGGAAGGCAATTCGCTTTATCGGCACGCGCGACTGGTGCTGCGCCAGATGGAGCAACCCAAACAAGAGGTGAGCAAAGGCGGCGGAGTGGAATCGGGCACCGTCGCGCTCGGTCTGCCTACGACTATGACTTCTGTACTCGCCGTGCCGCTCTTCGAGCGCGTACAGGACAAGTATCCCGGCATCCGCCTGCAGTTCTTCGAGAGCATGAGTGGCTACCTCAATGAGTTGCTCGCGAATGGCAGACTTGATCTCGGCATACTATTTCGCGAGTCGGACACACCGGGTATCGGCGCGCTACCCGTTCTCGACGAAACGCTGTACTTGCTGGGAGAGCCGGACATCGATCTTTCAGCCCGTTCCAGCACCTGTCCGCTGGCCAGGCTCGCGGGGGTCAAGCTGGTTGCACCCGGCGTCGCGAATGGATTGCGCCTGTTGATCGAGCGCACGTTTTCCAGCGAGAACGTCGACCTGAACATCATCGCGGATATCGACTCCTTGCCGGCTCTGCTGCTTATCGCTCATTCGGGAAGGGCGTGCACGATCTTGCCGGCTTCCGCGGTTGCTCAGCTTGATTCGTCTCGCCTGCCGCGCATGCGCAAGATAGTCGATCCGATCATTCGCCGCCCCGCGAGCATCTGCTGGCCGAACAGCATGCCGATGCATGCTGCCACGGTCGCTGTTCGCCAGACCTTGCTCGAACTGATCACCGAGCTCGTAGCGCGGGAGGAGACGTGGAAAGGCGTGTCGCTGCGCGTCCAGGGCAACGCTCAGTAAGTTCTGCGCACTACGTCGATAATCGATCCGTCGCGATACTGCTGAAGCGCTACGATGGGCGCATCTTTGGTCGCACTGGCGGGCCGTTTGTCTTCGCTACTCCCTTGGATCGCCAAATCATGAAGGCGCGCGATCGATATCGTATCGATCCCCGCGTTTTTCAGCATGTCGGCAAGATCGTCGCGGGCCGGATTTACCGCGATGCCCGCTTCGGTCACGACGACATCGACCGATGCGCCCGGCGTCGTTATCGTACGCACCGACTCCACAATTTTTGGATTGGCGCCGGCGCGAAGACGCGTCGTGACGATGGCAAGTCTGGCGCCGGCAGCGGTGTCGCTGTGCCCTCCAGAGCCGCCGATGATGCGTCCGTCCGCAGTCGTCGTGACATTCACGTTGAAGTCGAGATCGACCTGTGCGGCGCCGAGAATCATGGCGTCGAGATTGTCAGCGACGGAACCGCGCGTCGACGGGCTCGCATACATCGAAGCCGACATCGCCTGGTGTCTGCGATTGCGGCGATAAGATTCGACCGCGCGTAAATCGAAGCACTGGACATCGAACAGGGCATCGAAAAGCCCGGCTTCCAGCATCCCGACGATCTGCCCGGTGATGCCGCCAGATGCAAAGCTTCCCTTTACGCGGCGGCGTCGCATTCCGTCCTCGACGAACCTGGCGACGGCCAACGAGACGCCCCCCGCGCCAGTCTGAAACGAAAAGCTGTCGTTGAGCAAGCCCGCAGCTTCGATGATTCGCGCAGCCGACTGCGCAATATTGAGGCCGACAGGATCGTCCGTGATACGCGTTGTACCTGAAACGATGCGTGCCGCGTCGCCGATGCTGTCGACCGGAACGACGAAGTCCACGCAGTCCTGAGTGATATCGATGGGGCAGGCCGGATATTTCACGAGATGGTCAGTTACAGCGACAACCCGTTTGGCGTAGCGCGCATCGACCATCGCGTAACCGAGCGTGCCGCATGCGTTCGGCCCTGAAACGCCGTTGATGTTGCCGCAGTCGTCGGAAGCCGGGGCAGCAATGAACGCGACGTCGATCGCGAGCTCCCCGCTCTCGATAGCACGGGCGCGTCCGCCGTGAGTTTGCAGCACCGCGGGTACGCACAACGAGCCGCGGCCAATGGCATCGGCAACCGGACCCGATACATAAGCGGTGTGAATGCTCCGAATGACGCCGGCGTTGATGAGCCCGACGAGCGGCTCATGTACCGGGAAGATTGAACTCGGCGCGATCCGCAGATCGCGCAATCCCATGCGCGCAGCCTCGGTCAGAACGAGGTTCATCACATGATCGCCGTTGCGCAGATGGTGATGAAATGAAAGCGTCGCGCCGTCCCGAACGTCGCATGCTGCAAGTGCGCTTCGAATGCTGGCGAGCAGCTTTGGACTGCCGCCGCCACCGGAAATGCAACCGCTCTTGCGCGGCATCGGCGGCGGGCCGTATGAGCGCAGCTCACCGATTCCGTCGATGGTGTCGGGAAGTTCGCGTCCAAGCACGTTACGCATATTGCGTCTCCTTCCGGTGCGCCGGATATAGCCGGCGCCATGTCCTCCAAAGCATGCCGGCTCTGGAAACGTCAGATCGCGGCGGCGCTTCGCATTTTCTCTATCGCGCGGTCGTCGAATCCAAGCTCCTTCAGGATCGACGAAGTGTGTTCGCCCAAAGCAGGCACTGCGTCCATGCGCGGCTCATCTTTAGCGGAGACGCCCGGCGGATAAAGCGCGGGCATATCGCCCGCTGCGGTTTTTACGCTCGTCCAACGGCTTCGGGCATCGAGCTGCGGATGTTTCCAGACGGCGTGCATGTCGTTCATGTGGGCATTGGCGATGCTCGCTTCTTCGAGCCGCTCGATGACCTCTTCCGCCGAGCAATCCGAAAAGGCGTCGATGATCATTTGCGTGAGTGCATCCCGGTTTTTCGTGCGTCGGCTGTTCGACGAGAAGCGCTCGTCTTCCGCAAGCTCGGGCTGCGCGATGACGATATTGCAGAAGCTCTTCCATTCGCGCTCGTTTTGCAGGCCGAGCATCACGGTTTTGCCATCGCCAGCAGGGAAGGGACCGTATGGAAAGATCGTCGCATGAGACGCACCTGCGAGTGCCGGCGCGGGCTGGTCGTCGATCGAGTAATAGAGCGGATAGCTCATCCACTCGACCATGCTTTCGAGCATCGATACGTCGATGTGCTTGCCTCGCCCGGTTTGTCCACGTTCGATCAGCGCGGCGAGAATGTTCGTGTAGCCGTACATTCCTGCGGCGATGTCCGCAATCGAACATCCCGCTTTCGCGGGTTGGCCCTTGGAACCCGTGATGCTCAGGAAACCCGATTCACTTTGGATAAGCAAGTCATACGCCTTCTTGTCCCGGTATGGTCCGTCGAGGCCATATCCGGAAATGTCACACACGATGAGGCGCGGATACCGCTTGCTCAAGGTCTCGAAGTCGAGCCCGAGACGTTGCGTCGCGCCCGGCGCAAGATTTTGGACGAACACGTCCGCGTCGGAGAGCAGGGCATGAACGACTTCGATCGCGGCTGGCTGCTTGACGTCCAGCGTGATGCTTTCCTTCGAGCGGTTGGTCCAGACGAAGTGTGACGCGAGGCCCGAAACGCGCTCGTCGTAATTGCGCGCGAAGTCTCCCGTTCCAGGCCGCTCGACCTTGATAACGCGCGCGCCCAGATCCGCGAGCTGACGCGTGCAAAACGGAGCGGCTATCGCATGCTCGAAGGTGACGACCTTGATGCCTTGAAGCGGACGCATGTCGGTATCTCCTCAGAAGGAACGGGGCAGACCGAGGATGTGCTCGGCGACGTAGGACAAGATGAGATTCGTCGAAATCGGCGCCACTTGATACAGGCGTGTTTCGCGGAACTTGCGCTCGACGTCGTACTCGGATGCGAATCCGAAGCCGCCATGAAATTGCAGACACGCGTTCGCGGCTTCCCATGACGCATCCGCTGCAAGCAGCTTTGCCATGTTGGCTTGCGCGCCGCAGTGCTGATGCGCATCGAATAGCTCACATGCCTTGTATCGCATCAGATTCGCCGCTTCGACGTTCACCAGCGCCCGGGCGATCGGGAATTGCACGCCCTGGTTCTGTCCGATCGGCCGACCAAAGACAACGCGTTCTTTCACGTATTGCGAGACCTTGTCGATGAACCAGTAGCCATCGCCGATGCATTCCGCCGCGATCAGCGTGCGCTCCGCGTTGAGGCCGTCGAGGATGTACTTGAAACCCATACCCTCCTCGCCAATCAGATTTTCGGCCGGGATCTCCAGGTTGTCGAAGAACAGCTCGTTCGTTTCGTGATTGACCATGTTCGGGATCGGGCGAACCGTCATACCATGGCCGATTGCTTCGCGAAGGTCGACGAGGAAAATCGACATGCCTTCGCTCTTTTTCTTGACGTCCGAAAGCGGCGTGGTGCGTGCGAGGAGAATCATCAGGTCGGAATGCTGAATGCGCGAAATCCAGACTTTCTGGCCGTTGATGACGTAGCGATCGCCCTTCCGTTGTGCGGTCGTCTTGATCTTCGTCGTGTCCGTGCCTGTTGTCGGTTCCGTCACGCCCATGGATTGCAGACGTAATTCTCCCGAAGCGATCTTCGGCAGATAGCGTTCCTTTTGCTCTTTCGAGCCATGCCGGAGCAGCGTGCCCATGTTGTACATCTGGCCGTGGCACGCACCCGAATTGCCACCCGAGCGATTGATTTCTTCCATGATGACCGACGCTTCGGTCAGGCCGAGTCCCGAACCGCCATATTCCTGCGGAATCAGTGCGGCGAGCCATCCAGCCTGAGTCAGCGCATCGACGAAGGCTTCCGGATAGGCGCGTTCTTCATCGACCTTGCGGAAGTATTCGGATGGGAATTGTTGACAAAGATCGCGCACGGCATCGCGAATGTCCTGATAAGCGTCGGTGGAGGTATTGAACATAATGAAATCTTCCAAGGCGTGTTAGGCGAGCGTGGCGCGGGCGGTCATGCCGATCCACCCGTCGTGGTCCTTCGACCACAGTTCGACCGTCTTTCCATCGGCCGATGGCTTGCCGCAAAGGTGAAGGGCGTTTCCGGCGAAGCAGGGACGCATGGCTTTGAAGGCGAATTCGACGACGCGGCCATCGGGATGCTGTCTGCGCACGAGATCGAGCAGGAGCGTTGCGATCAACGGGCCGTGCACGACGAGACCGGGATAGCCCTCGACCTCCGTTACGTACGGTTTGTCGTAGTGAATGCGATGACCGTTGAACGTCAGGGCCGAATAGCGGAAGAGCAGCACCTCGTCGGGAACGACGGTTCGTTGCCACTCGGCTCCGTCCGGCGCGGCCGTTGGCGCAGGTGCGGGTGCGCCGGGCGCGGCAGGCTCGCGATAGACGATGTCGTGCTCTTCTTCGATACAGGGCACGCCGTCGCAGGAAATGTGATGCGCGACCGTTACAAAACCGAGCCTGCCCGTTCTTCCTTGCTTCTCCGTAACGTCGAGGATGCGCGACTCGCGCGAGATCGGCTTGCCTACGATGATCGGCGATTTGAAACGAAGTCGTCCCCCTGCCCACATGCGGCGCGGCAGGCCCAGGTCAGGGAGGAAATCGCCCTTCTGCGGATGACCATCTTCCGCGATCAGCGACTGCGCGATGAGCGGTCGGAAGAAAATCCAGTGCCACAAGGGCGGAAGGGCTTCGCCGTCGAGCGGCGGCGTCGGGTAATCGAGCGTGGCGCTGAGCCCGGCTGCGTGTGCGGGCGCCACAAAGTCTGCGGCTCTTTCGGTACGTTCTTGGCGGACGTCGGACCGGCTGTTCATGCTTGTCTCCGATGCTGGTCTTCCTTGCGGGGTGTGCCAACTGTGCGTTGTCGGTAGACAAACTCTAGGGGATTCGTTCGCAGCGCGGAAATACCAGTTTCATGTGCCGGTCATAGGGCGAACCTATTGCGAGCCGGCAGTCCTCTCCTGCAAGAGTTGCGCAGTGGTCCACGTTCCGCCGCGCACGGCTTCGGCAATCTGCGCGACTAGCAGGTCGACGACGCATCGCACCGCTGCGGCGACGCGCCGGTTGTTCGGCATGGCAAGAACGATTCGGCGTGACAGTAGGCGATCGGCAAGCGGCGCGGCGCTGACCCGTCCGGCCGCAACGTCGTCGGCGACGGCGATACCCGGCAGTATCGTCACGCCGTGTCCTCCGACGACAAGTCCTTTCTGCACGCTCATCGCATTGGTTTCGGCGGCAACAGTGAGCTCGATGCCAGCGTTCACGCAGGTTTGCTCGACAAGTGCGCGAATTCCGTGAGGTGCATTCGGCAGAATCATCGGCAGATGCGCGACGTCCGCGAGCGCCACGGGCTTATCGGCGGCGAATCCCGAATCGGGAAGGCCCACGATCCACAGCTTCTCTTCGACGAGCGGCGTAACGGCAAGGACCGGCGATGGCTTCGGATCGTAGAGAAGCGCGGCGTCCGTTTCGTTCTGCTCGAGCCAGTTCTGCAGCGTGCCGGTATAGCCCATCAAGACCCTCAGTCGAATCGCCGGAAAGCGTGACGCGACTTCCGAGACCAGATTGCTGGCCAGAAGGTCGCATGTGCTCGGCAGCAATCCCACCGTAACGGTGCCGCTGACGCCGTCGGAAACGCGTAGCTCCGACCGTGCGCGATCCAGCTCGGCGAGTGCGCGGCGCGCATGTTCGACAAATACGGCGCCTGCGTCGGTTACTTCCATTCCGTATCGGCCGCGAGCAAACAGGGCTGCGCCAACGTCTTCTTCAAGCAGCCTGAGCTGCCGCGATACCGCCGGCTGAACGATATGCAGCAGGCTTGCTGCCCTGGTGACGCTGCCCGTATCGGCAACTGCTATCAACGCTCGAAGCTGTTTGATGTCCATGGCGCGCGCTCCGGAAGAACCCTGCCCAATACCAAAAACGTATGCAGGAATCACAAAATTCTATTTCAGAGTGCGAGAAATAGCGAACTATGATGACTGCACCAATGCCGACTTCCATGGAGGAGTGATGAGTTCGACAGAGATGCAAGTACCTGCCTGGCAGCAGGAGATTTTTCAGGTCCTAAAAGAGGGGGGCGTGAAGCAGGTCGCCTACGTTCCGGATGCAGGACATTCGCACGTCATTCGCAGCGTTATCGCGGATCCGGAGATCGACGATGTGGTGCTGACCACCGAGGAAGAAGGTGTCGCAGTGGTGAGCGGCGCGTGGCTCGGCGGGCAGCGTGCAGTCCTGCTCATGCAAAGCAGCGGCGTCGGCAATTGCGTGAACATGTTCTCGCTGCTTTCGAGTTGTCGGTTCCCGTTCTTCACGCTCGTGACGATGCGTGGCGAATACGCCGAGTTCAACCCGTGGCAGGGACCAATGGGAAAGCAGACGCAAGCCGCATTGGAATTAATGGGTATCACGGTGTTGCGTGCAGACGATCCTGAGCAGGTTGGCGAACTCGTCAGCGCGGGCTTCGATGCTGCATTCGAAGCGGGCGAGCGGGTCGCCGTACTGTTGTCGCAAAGCCTGATCGGGCGCAAGAAATGGGAGAGAAAGTAATGTCGAATCGTACCAATGCCATTGATCGTCGAGCATTCGTTGCAAGTCTCGTTGAGGCCGTGCCCGATGCGCTCATCTTGACCGGCCTGGGATCCGCGTCATATGACGTGTTCGCCGCCGGTGATCGCGACGGCAACTTTTATCTGTGGGGCGCAATGGGCGGAGCGGCGTCGCTCGGTCTCGGCCTCGCGCTCGCTCAACCTGACAAGCCCGTCATCGTCATTACGGGCGACGGCGAGCAACTGATGGGCATTGGCAGCCTCGCCACAGTCGGCGCAAAGCAGCCGAAGAATCTGTCGATCGTCGTACTCGATAACGGCCACTTCGGCGAAACCGGTATGCAACGCAGCCATACCAGCCTCGGCACCGATCTCGTTGCCGTCGCCAAGGGATGCAACGTCTCCGACGCGCGTCGCATTCAAAGCCTCGATGATCTCCCCGGCCTCGCCGAGGGGATTCGTGCGAAGACCGGGCCGCTGGTGGCGCAAGTGTCGATCGCAGCGAATGAACCGCCGCGTGCGCTTCCTCCGCGCGACGGCGTGTTCGTCAAGAACCGCTTCCGTGCGGCGCTGGGTCACGCAACGTTCTAAGACCCTTGCAACGCCCGATGCGGGCGTTGCAACACGCTGAGCACTTGCGGGCTCCACTCCTTCTAAGAGAATTCGATGGAACATTATCGTCACTACGTCGACGGTGCCGACCTCGATCCTGCATCGGGCGAATGGTTTGCGAGCGACAGTCCCTTTACGGGCGAGCCGTGGGCGAAAATCGCTCGCGGCGACGCATCCGACGCTGAACGCGCGGTCGAAGCGGCGCACCGCGCCTTCGCTTCGGGCGAATGGTCTTCCTTGACGGCCAGCGCCCGGGGTCTGTTGTTGCATCGCCTCGCGGATCTGATCGCTCGCGACGCTGCGAAGCTCGCCGAAATCGAAGTTCGAGACAACGGCAAGTTGTACTCCGAGATGCACGCGCAACTGAGCTATATCCCTCAATGGTTCCGCTATTACGGTGGCCTCGCGGACAAGGTGCAGGGCAGCGTCATTCCGCTCGACAAGAAGGGTTACTTCAACTACACGCGGCATGAACCGCTGGGGGTCGTGGCGATCATTACGCCCTGGAATTCACCGCTGCTGTTGCTGACGTGGAAGCTCGCGCCTGCGCTCGCTGCGGGTTGCACCGTGGTCATCAAGCCGTCCGAGTTCACGTCGGCGTCGACGCTCGAATTCGTGCGGCTGTTTGAAGAAGCCGGTTTTCCGCGTGGCGTTGTCAACGTCGTGACAGGCTTCGGCAATGAAGTCGGCGCGGCGCTTGTCTCGCATCCGCAGGTGCGCAAAATCACGTTCACAGGCGCTGACTCAACGGGCCGGCGCATCAACGAGCAAGCTGCCAGAGACTTGAAACATGTCGGGCTCGAGCTCGGCGGGAAGTCTCCGAACATCGTCTTCGCTGACGCCAATATCGAAGACGCGGTCAACGGCGCCGTCTCAGGCATCTTCGCGGCAACGGGGCAGACGTGTATCGCCGGATCGCGGCTGCTGGTGCAGAAGTCAGTCCACGATGAAGTGGTCGATCGCGTCGTAGCGCTAGCGAAGACGGCACGCATGGGTGACCCGATGAGTTCAGATACGCAAGTCGGTCCCATCACAACTCGTCCCCAATACGACAAGGTGCTTTCCTATATCGGCATCGCTCAGGAAGAAGGCGCGAGTCTCGCCTTGGGTGGTCAGAAAGCGACGCGAGTCGAATGCGGAAGCGGATGGTTCATCGAGCCGACGATCTTCACAGGCGTCAGAAACGACATGCGTATCGCACAGGAAGAAGTATTCGGTCCGGTGCTTTCCGTCATTCCGTTTGACGACGAGGAAGATGCTGTCGCCATCGCCAACGATGTCCGGTATGGGCTTGGGGCCGGCGTCTGGACGAGCGACATCGGCCGGGCCTTCCGTATGGCAGAACGCATTCAGTCAGGCACCGTCTGGGTCAACACCTACCGCGCCGTCAGCTATATGTCCCCGTTCGGCGGCTACAAGGATTCGGGTCTTGGGCGCGAAAACGGGATCGACGCGATCAACGACTTCCTGCAGACGAAGAGCGTCTGGATCAATACCGGAGCCAAGACGGGCAGTCCTTTCGTGATTCGTTGATCTGAAGAGCGCGGCGGCCATTGCCGTGCCGCGCTCGAAAAAATACGCCGGGCCACAGTCGCGCGGTTGTGGGTCACCGCGAAACTGACACGGCGGCACTTTCTTCATCCTTTCCATTCGATGCAGAAAAGTCGGTCAACGGCGCGACGATGCCTGTCTTGACGGTCTTCACGTTACCTGACTTCGCCGTCCCCGTGCGCCGACGTTCAAAATAACGAAAAGACATCCGTGCTTCACAAGCAATTCTCTGTGCTACATGGCCGACTTTCTGCGCTCGTCGACTGCGTCGTAACTTGTCGTTTGCAACATTTGCCGTGCGCCAGCGGCAGCGTGGCGGTGTCATCGCTTCGCGGGTGCGAACGACGCCTTGCTGCCGTTGGCTCCTTCTCGACACCAATGACGATTCGAAGGTGCAACGGTCATTCGTTCGATGCGGTGGGTTCGGAGCGGGCGGCTTCGTCCGGCAAGATCAGCGCCTCGGGCGCCTGCGCGTTTCGGGCCACCAGGTAGTACAGCACCGCTGGTACGACCAGGCCCACAATCCACGAAATATCGACGCCGCCCAGCGCTCTCACCCATGCGCCAGTGTAGAAGCTCGTCGCGATGAAGGGCATCTGCACTCCGACCCCCAGCACATAGACCGCGATGCCCTTGACATTCCAGCGCCCATAACGCCCGGCCGGATCGAAGAGTGCCGGCACGTCATAGCGTTCCCTGACGACGAAGTAGTAGTCGACCAGGTTGATTGCGCTCCAGGGGGTGAGGAAAGCCAGCAGGAACAACAGGAAAGCGGAGAAGTTCTTGAGAAAGTCGTGCTGCCCGGCAGCTAACGCTAGTCCGGTCGAAAGTCCCACCATCAGCACGATGAAAAAGATCCGCACACGGCTGGAGATGGTCCGCTGCCCGCCGAATCCGGTCAAGATGGCCGCGACCGACATGACGCTGCCATAGGCATTCAGCGTTGTAACGGTGAGCTTGCCGAGCACGATCGTCACATACAGGATGGCAGCGACGGCTCCGCTGGCGCCCAGGTCGACGATGAAGGACACCTCATGCCCCGCGAAGCGATCGCCCGCCAGCGCAGCGGCCAGCACCCCGAACACCATGGAGATCTGCGTGCCCAGCACCGAACCCGCACCCACCGCCAAGAAGGTTCTGAACGCGGGTGTGGAGCGCGGAAGATAGCGCGAATAGTCAGCCACATACGGCCCGTAAGCGATCTGCCAGGAGGCGGATAAGGAGACGGCCAGCAGGAATGTTCCCACTCCGAAGTGGCGGTTCTGCAGCAGCGCGCCGACGTCATGCCCGTGCAGGAGGCTGGCGAACAGGTACAGGAATGCCCCCACGCCGACAATGCTCGAGAGTCGCCCCATCACATGAATGGTGCGGTAGCCGAAAGTGGCAAGCACGATCACCAGGCCGGAGAACAGCAAGATTGCACTGGTGTTGTCGATGTGCAGCAGATGAGTAAGCGCCTGGCCAGATAGCACCATCCCGCCCGCGGAAAATCCCACATACATGATGCAGACGAGCAGCAGTGGCAGGATCGCGCCATACACACCGAACTGGACGCGGCTGGAGATCATCTGCGGCAGACCGAGCTGTGGGCCCTGCGCGCCGTGCAGTGCCATCACCGCACCGCCCAGAATCTGTCCGATCAGCAGGCCAATCAAAGACCAGAACACATCACCGCCGAGCACCACAGCCAACGCGCCGGTGACTACGGCGGTGATCTGCAAATTGGCGCCGAGCCATAGCGTGAACTGGCTGGCAACGCTGCCGTGCCGTTCTGATTCGGGAATATAGTCGATCGAGCGGCGCTCGATCAGGTTGGGCGAGGCAGAGCCAGATGTCGCATGCGAAGGCGCCGCGGGTGCGGTGCCGGACGTCGAAGTTTCCACGTTGTCTCCTGGATATGGGGCTGCCGTGCCGCCGATTGGTCGACGGCCGGCTGCGCTATCTGGGCTTCGCCCTGTTTTGTTCGGATAGCGCGTGGCATGCAGGCGGGCGGCGCCGGGCACTTCAACCGAACGCGGAAGGAAATGGGTGAACGAGATCGACCTTCAACGGCTCGGTGGAAGCCTGTCGTCGCGTCCTTAACGGTGCTTGCGCCGCCTGACACTTTCTGCGAGGACGCACAGAATCTCGAACATCAGTGTGGCGCCGACCAGTGCTGTATTGCCGCTGGGGTCGAACGGCGGCGACACCTCCACGACGTCGCCGCCCACGAGATTGAGGCCTTGCAAACCGCGAATCAGGTGCTGCGCCTCCAGTGTCGTCAGCCCTCCGATTTCAGGCGTTCCGGTCCCGGGAGCGAACACCGGATCGAGCGCGTCGACATCGAACGTCACATATGTCGGACCATCGCCTACCACACGCCGAGCCTCTTGAATAACCGCTTCGATACCCATGGCGTGAAACTCATCGATATCGATCACGCGAATGCCTTGGCGCTCGCCCCAGTCGTTCTCGCTGTCGTTGTAGAGCGCGCCGCGAATGCCGATCTGGACAGTGCGCTTCGGGTCCAGCAAGCCTTCCTCGATAGCCCGTCGGAAGGGCGTGCCGTGGGTATACGCGTTGTCGCCGAAGTAGCGGTTCCACGTGTCCGTATGGGCATCGAAATGCACCATGCCGATCGGTCGATCCTTGGCCAGCCCGCGCATGATGGGCAGTGTCACCAGGTGATCACCGCCGACCGACAAGGGCGCAATGCCAAGCCTGCAGACCTCGTCGTAAAATCCGGCAATCCGATTGAGGGAGTCGATCAGATCGACGGGATTGACCGGTGCATCACCGAGATCCGCGCAGTTGCATAACTCGAACGGATTGATGTTGCTGGACCGGTTGACGTTGCGCACCATCGTGGAGATGTCGCGTACCTGACGCGGTCCATGTCGCGCGCCCGGACGATTGGTGGTGCCTCCATCCCACGGCACGCCGATCAGGCCGATATCCACATCGCCGATACCGTTGTCCGTGAGCGCCATGTACGGCAGGCGCATTAAAGTAGCTACGCCGGCGTAGCGGGGCATCATCGTGCCCGTGACCGGGGCAAATTTGTTTTCTTTCATGATCGATCAGTTCCTTGTGGAAAGAGAGGGACGGCGCCGGACGGTGGCATAGCGGGAGGATCATTTGCCCCGCCGCGCGGCGTTATCGTGAAGATCTCGTGCCGAAATTGCCGGGGGAATCCTGATCTTTCAAACTTCACTTCTGAGTTTGTCGAACCATCGCCCCCTTTCTGTTGCGGCCATTACGTCCGTCAGGGAAACTGGGTTTTGTTCACGAATTAGATGAGCCCCTTGTCATGATCAAAATGACCGACTTTGATCTGCGCTTATTGCGCATCTTTAAAACAGTCACGGATTGCGGCGGACTTTCCGCAGCTGAATCCGCGCTCAACATGAATCTTTCGACCATCAGCACTCATATCGCGGATCTGGAATCACGTGTGGGCATCAGATTGTGCGAGCGGGGCCGGCGCGGATTTCGACTGACCGTCGAAGGTAGCGCCCTATACCAGGCGACCGAAAGGCTGTTGGATTCGGTTGAAGAATTTCGCGCAGGGCTCGGCGCGCTGCGCCATCAACTCAGCGGGGAACTGACGATTGGAATTGTCGACAACACGATCACCGATGAGCACTCGCGTATCGCCAGCGCAATCCGCGCGGTCAAGCAACGAAGTGGCGACCTGCACATCAAACTGGAAATCAAATCGCCGATGGAAATTGAGGAGGCCATACAGGAACGCAGACTGCACGTCGGCATCGGACCGTTTCGTACCGTGTCGCCCGGTTTGAACTACGAGCCTCTCTACACGGAAGAATTGCAACTTTTCTGCGGAAAGGGCCATCCGATCTTCACGTCAGCGCCGATGAGTGTCGAAATGGACGACCTCCGCGAACTGGACTATGTGGCGCGCGGATATATGCGGGAGGCGAAGGAGTGGGGCGATGCCGCCAAGGTCAAAGTTGCGGCAACCGTTTATCACATGGAGGCTGTCGCAGTGCTCGTGCTGTCTGGGAAGTTCGTCGGCTACCTGCCTACGCACTACGCCGCGCAGTGGGTCCAACAGCGGTTGATGCGGCCGCTGCGCCCCGACGTTCTGAGTCACCACGCCGATTTTAGTATTGTGACCCGTAAGGACCGCGAACCGACCATTGCGGTGCAGATGTTCGTCGAGGCCTTGCGAGCCGGTTTGCCGCCCAAATGAACGGTTAGCGATGTTTTGTGTCAGGACGCTTCTTTCAAATGGGCTGGTTGCCTGAGACCCAAGAGAGGAGCAGGAATAGCTCCCGTGCAGCAGGACTTGATCGACAACATAGGCAAAGCGAGCGGCCCTCTGAGAGGCCGCGGCACGCTACTATGCCGATGAAGGGGAGTAGTCGTCGGATCCGGCTGCGATGCACGAGCCGGATCTTCCACGAGGAGCTAGCCAGAACGACTCAAGAGAGCGGGTGGGAGAAAGATGAAAGCAGCGGACGTTTTGTTCCTGATCGAGTCCCTGAAACGGCGTACGGCTGAATCGCCCGAGTGGTCGTACCGTTACCTCAGACCTGAAGTACTCTGGGTCGCTGATCTGTGTGAGCAGTGGCTTGAGCATAGCGACTACCTGCAGCACGAACTTATCATGATCCGCTCGCTGGCCGTGCTTTACCGCCCTCGCGCTGCACTCATGCGTTTAGAAATGTCGATGACGAGGTTGGCGGTCGGGACGTCACCACGTATCAATAGCCCCGGTCCTTCCACAGCGAAGGGACTCGTGAGTCCAGTACGATCGCGAAGCTGAACGCCACACGAACAATTGAGGCTCGCGATGAACGCCGTAGGTATTTTCCAATGCGCTAGGCGAATGCGCCGGCTGATTGCAGTCCGACAACGCTTCCCTGCGTGAGCACCGGTTCGCCGTTCACCGCGCGCATGATGAGCGCATCTGCGTCGGAAATCGCTATCCCCTGTTCGGCATACCACGCGTTGTGATAATAGGTGGTTCGATAGCGCTCGCCGCTGTCGCATAGCAATGCAACGATCGCCCCCTTTTCGCCGGCTGCTTTCATTCGCTCCGCGAGGTACAGCACGCCAACAAAGTTGGTTCCGGTCGATCCGCCCACCCGGCGCCCGACCCGCACGGCAAGATAGCGCATCGCGGCGAAGGAGAGTGGGTCGGGTATCTTGACCATTGCGTCGACGCAGGTCGGAATGAACGAGCGTTCGACACGTGGACGGCCTATGCCCTCGATTCGCGAACCCACTTCGAGCGTGAGGCCGTCGTTCGGGTCGCCCGCGAGCACGCTCCTGAAGTAGTCGAAGAATACGGAGTTCTCCGGATCCGCGCAGAGTACCCGCGTCTGATGGCCGCGGTACGCGACGTAGCGGCCGAGCGTCGCGATCGTTCCGCCGGTACCGCCGCTCGATACAAGCCACGTCGGCACAGGAAACTCCTCGGCGGCCATCTGCTTGAAGATCGACTCTGCGATATTGTTGTTGGCGCGCCAGTCTGTCGCGCGTTCGGCATAGGTGAACTGGTCCATGAAATGGCCACCGGACTCCAGCGCGATCCGATGCGACTCGCTGTAGATGTGTGGCGGATTGGCGACGAACTCGCATCGTCCACCATAAAACTCGATGGCTTCGATCTTCGCGCGGGATGTGCCCATCGGAATCACCGCGACAAAGGGCAGACCGAGCAGTCGGGCGAAGTAAGCTTCGGAGATCGCCGTCGACCCGCTTGACGCCTCGATCACCGTGCTTCGTTGGTTGAGCCAGCCGTTACACAGCGCATACAGGAACAATGACCGTGCGAGCCGGTGCTTGAGGCTGCCTGTCGGATGGCTGGACTCGTCCTTCAGGTAGAAGCGAATGCCCGGATAGCCTGGCAGGTCAAGCGGAATGAGGTGGGTGTCAGCAGAGCGGTTGAAGTCGGCTTCGATTTTGCCGATCGCTTCGCGCGCCCATCCGGAATTTGCCATAGGAATCTCCGATCGAATGACAACTGGTGCAACATCCGCCACCGTTTCGAATTAAATGCGGAACGGCTGCCAATGTCCATAGCACTGTGTCAGTCGCCTTGCGTCGGCCTGCGCAGACGTTCGCCGAGAAAGTCGACGAATGTCCTGAGCTTGACCGAAAGCTGATTGCGCTCCAGATAGATCGCGTGGATATTGGCATCCGGCAATGCCCAGTCGGTGAGCAGTGGCACGACTTCGCCGCGCGCGAGATGTTCCTCCATCTCCCACTGTGAGCGCACGACGATTCCGCGACCTTCGAGCGCCCAGTGAAGCACGACGCCGCCGTCGTTGCTGGACAAGGCGCCATCGACCTTGACGGTCTCCGTGCGCTTTCCGCGCGAGAAATGCCAGGTGCCGTAAGCCGACTCGTTCTCGCGCAGTACGATGCATGCATGCCGTGTCAGATCGTGTGGAGCGGAAGGCTGGCCATGCCGCGCCACGTATTCCGGCGACGCGCATACCAGACGCTTGTTTTCGAGCAGAAGGCGCGCATTGATGCGCACATCCGGCACCTCGCCGAAACGGATGCCGAGGTCGAATCCCTCCTCCTGAAGACTCATCGGCCGGTCGGTCAGATGCAGCAGGATTTTCATCGCGGGATAGCGCGCGATGAATTCCGACACCACTGGCGCGATGCGCGCCCGTCCGAATCCGAATGACGCGTTCACGCGCAGCAAGCCGGTCGGCTCGCCACGGCTTTGCGTGACGAGATGCTCCAGTTCCGACAACTCTTCCAGAATGCGCGACCCGCTCGACAGATAGAGCTCGCCCTCCGGCGTGAGGCTCAGGCGCCGCGTCGTGCGGTTCATCAGGCGCACACCGAGGCGCCGTTCCAGTTGCGCGAGCCGCTTGCTGACCGCGGGCGGCGTCACGCCCAGTTCGCGCGCCGCAGCAGCCAGGTTCCGATGCCGCGCCACGAGTGCGAACAGATTCAGGTCCGAGAAACCGTCCATCTCCTTGCTCCCTATGCTTTCGTGATTCGTTCCTTGGAGTTACGACCGGAATGCTTTTCAGGAAACCCAATCGCAGGATTCATCAATTAGACTGGATTCACGATCAGGAGACAACCATGTTCGAAGGCTTCAAAGACGTGTCGGCAACCGTCGACGGCGTAGACATTCACGCGATTCAGGGCGGGCGCGGTCCCGCGCTTCTGCTCTTGCACGGGCATCCGCAGACGCATGCGATCTGGCACAAGGTCGCACCGGCGCTGGCGGAGCATTTCACGGTCGTCGCCGCCGACTTGCGCGGCTATGGCGACAGCGGCAAGCCGCCCGGCGAGGCCGATCACGCGAACTACGCGAAGCGCCGCATGGCGCTCGATCAGGTCGAACTGATGCGCGGTCTCGGCCACGCGACCTTCGCGGTGATGGGACACGATCGCGGCGGGCGTGTTGCCGCGCGCATGGCCCTCGATCATCCGGATGTGGTGACGCGGCTCGTCACGCTCGATGTCGCGCCGACGCTCGCGATGTACGAACAGACCACGTTCGACTTCGCGCGCGCCTACTGGCACTGGTTCATGCTCGTGCGTCCCGCGCCGTTCCCCGAGACGTTGATCCGCGCGGACGCCGATCTCTATTTGAAGCAGACCATCGGCGCGCGCAGCGCAGGTCTCGCGCCGTTCACGGCGGCGGCTTATGCGGAATATCTGCGCTGTCTCTCCGATCCCGATACGGCGCACGGCATCTGCGAGGACTATCGCGCGAGCGTGACGATCGACCTCGAACACGACCGCGCGACGCTCGCATCGCAACAGCGCATCGGTTGTCCGTTCATGGCGTTGTGGGGCGCGCAGGGCGTCATCGAGCAATGTTTCGATCCGCTCGCCGAGTGGCGCGCGTATGCGCCGGACGTGCAGGGCGAAGCGCTCTCTTGCGGCCACTACATTCCCGAAGAAGCGCCGCAACTGCTGCTCGAACGCGTGCTGCCTTTCCTGAGCGAGTAATCTCATGCCACTCCAAACGCTTTATCGAAAACTCATCGATTCGCATACCGTAACATCCATCGATGAACACAACGTGCTGCTGTACGCCGATCTGCATCTGATGAACGAGTACACCAGTCCGCAAGCGTTCAGCGCGCTCGATGCACGCGGCCGCGCAGTGCGCCGCCCGCGACAGCAACTCGCCGTTGTGAGCCACATCATTCCGACGCATACGGAATCGCCGCGCGTGATCCGGGATGCAGCGTCGCTGCTGCAGGCGCGGAATCTGGCGCGCAACTGCGAACGCGCGGGCATCCGGCTCTTTGCAGAGAACGATCCGCTGCAGGGCATCGAACATATCGTCGCGCCGGAACTCGGGCTAATTCGTCCCGGCATGGTCGTGCTGTGCGGCGACAGTCACACCACCACTTACGGCGCGCTCGGCGCGCTGGGCTTCGGCATCGGCACCTCGGAAGTCGAGCACGTGCTCGCAACGCAAACGCTCGTGTACCGGCTCGCGCGCACCATGCGCATCACGATCGATGGCGCGCTGCCGTACGGGACGTCATCGAAGGACCTCGTGATCTGGATCATCAGCAGGATCGGTGCGCAGGGCGCACGCGGTTATGCTGTGGAATTCGCCGGTTCGACGATCGCGATGCTTTCGGCCGAAGCGCGCATGACCTTGTGCAACATGACCGTCGAGGCCGGCGCGCGCGCCGCGCTCATCGCGCCCGACGCGACCACCTTCGACTACGTGCGCGTTCACGCGCCTTCACTCGACGAGTCCACGTGGCAAGCCGCGCTCGACGACTGGCGCGACCTGCATTCCGACGTCGGCGCGCGCTTCGATGTCGAACATCGTTTCGATGCGCGCGACATCGCGCCGTTCGTCACGTGGGGAACGAGCCCGGATCAGGCCGTCGCCATCGATGAGCCGATTCCCGACGAAGCCGCGCAGGCGACGCCCGAAGCCGCCGCCTCGCTGCGCCGCGCGCTCGACTACATGGGACTCGCGGCGAATCGATCGATCGCGGGCACGCGCATCGACCGCGTGTTCATCGGCTCGTGTACCAACGGACGCATCGAAGATTTGCGCATAGTGGCCGCGATCGTGCGCGGCAGGCACGTCGCGGCGGGCGTGCGCGCGATGGTCGTGCCGGGCTCGGGCAGCGTGCGCCGGGAGGCGGAACGGGAAGGCATCGCGCAGACGCTGATCGACGCGGGCTTCGAATGGCGCGAGCCCGGCTGTTCGATGTGCCTCGCGATGAACGATGACGTGCTCGCCGCGGGAGAGCGTTGCGCGTCCACGACCAACCGCAATTTCGAAGGCCGCCAGGGACGCGGCGGCCGCACGCATCTGATGAGCCCGGCGATGGCCGCGGCCGCCGCGATGACCGGCTGCATCACCGATGTCCGCACACTGGAGACGACCGCATCATGACGCGACTCACGACTATTGAAGGCAGCGCCGCGCCGTTGCCGATCGACAATCTCGACACCGACCAGATCATGCCGAAGCAGTTTCTGCGCATCATCGACAAAGCGGGTCTCGCCGACGGTCTGTTGTACGACCTGCGCTTCGACGAGCGAGGAGTGCCGCGCGCCGATTGCGTGCTGAACCGGAGCGCTTATGCGAATGCGCGCATCCTGATCGGCGGCGCGAACTTCGGTTGCGGATCGAGCCGCGAGCACGCGGTGTGGGGTTTGCAGCAATTCGGCTTTCAGGCGGTGATCGCGCCGAGCTTCGCGGAAATCTTCTATTCGAATGCGATGAACAACCGCCTGCTGCTCGTCCAGCTCGAACGCGATGCGATCGATGCGTTGACGCGCGAAGCGAGCGAAATGCCCGGCGCGGCGATATCGATCGATCTCGACACGCAGACGGTAACGTCCGCGTCGGGCGAGCGGTATGCGTATCCGATCGGCGCGCGACATAAGCGCATGGTGATCGAAGGCATGGATACCGTCGATCTGACGCTCGACTCGCTCGCCGCGATCGAAGCATTCGAACGCCTGCATTTTGCGCGGCATCCCTGGACGCAAGTGATGTAACTGCTCATCCGTCGACACGCGTCGCCCAACGCGGCGGCTTCCCTGTATCAGCGAGACCGATTCCCTTCCGTTCGAAGAAGGGAAGGGCATCGCTTTGCCTCGACAACGGAGGAGACACATGAAACGCAAACCGTTCTACACGATTCTCTATGTGCAAGTGCTGGCCGCGATCGTCGCCGGCGTGCTGCTCGGCCATTTCGCACCGCAAGCCGCGGTTGCGCTGAAGCCGCTCGGCGATCTGTTCATCAAGCTCGTGCGGATGATCATCGGTCCGGTGATCTTTTGCACCGTCGTGACCGGCATCGCGGGCATGCAGGACATGAAGAAGGTCGGGCGCGTCGGCGGCAAGGCGCTGCTCTATTTCGAAGCGGCATCGACGCTTGCGCTCGCGATCGGTCTGCTGGCGGCGCATGTGCTCGCGCCAGGCAGAGGTTTCAATGTCGATCCGTCGACGCTCGACGCGCGTGCGGTTTCGGGCTATGCGGCGCAGGCGGCGCATGGCGACGGCATCGCCGGATTCTTCGCGCATGTGATACCCGAAACGTTCGTCGGCGCACTGGTTCAGGGCGACATCCTTCCCGTGCTGTTGATCGCGATGCTCTTCGGCACGGCGCTCGCGCTGATGGGCGAGCCCGCCGCGCCGGTCACGCGTTCGATCGAGACCTTGTCCAAGGCGTTTTTTCGCATCGTGCGGATGGTCACGAGTCTCGCGCCGATCGGCGCATTCGGCGCGATGGCGTTCACGATCGGCCGCTACGGCATCGTCTCGCTGCTGCCGATCCTGAAGCTCATCGGCGCGTTCTATCTCACCGCGTTTTTGTTCGTGGCGGTGGTGCTCGGCATCGTCGCGCGGCTGTGCGGGTTCAGCCTGTGGCGCTTCCTCGCTTATATCCGCGACGAACTGCTGATCGTGCTCGGCACGTCGACATCCGAAGCCGCCTTGCCGCAACTGATGGACAAGCTCGAACGCCTGGGTTGTCCGCGCGGCGTCGTGGGGCTGGTCGTGCCGACGGGTTATTCGTTCAATCTCGATGGCACCAACATCTACATGACGCTCGCCGTGCTGTTTCTCGCGCAGGCGACAAATACGCACTTGTCGTTTGCGCAGGAAATCACGCTGCTGCTCGTCACGATGCTGACCTCGAAGGGGTCGACCGGCGTGACGGGCGCGGGCTTCATCACGCTCGCGGCGAGCCTGTCCGTCGTACCGACCGTTCCCGTCAGCGCGATGGTGCTGATTCTCGGCATCGACCGCTTCATGTCGGAATGCCGGGCGTTGACCAACATCGTGGGCAACGGCGTGGCGGCGATCGTCGTATCGGCATGGGAAGGCGGGCTCGATCGAACCAGGCTCGTGACGGCGTTGGGCAATGACGAGCAGGTCCGAGTCGATTTGCGGTCATCGGCTATAAGCGACACGACCGCTATGGATCTAAAGCGGTCCCGTACAAATGACTGAGTCCGGTGACCGGTGAGGGTCGAGACGCGCCAATTGCTTGGTGCTGTCGTCTTCATCATAAATGGAGCTTTTCATGAAGTGAGCCAATGCCTATTGTGGTAACACTCCAGTTGCCGATCTATTCCTCGATTCTTTTGAGTGTTCTTGTGGAATAAGTCGGCGGGCGCGGCTGTTTTCGAGTCACGGATCGCGCAATGACGGCACTGAAGCCTCCAGGTAGACCCAGGTCATGAAGACTGACAGAAAGCTAGGTCTGGCGATTGCATCATTAGTGATACCAAGTTTATTGGGTATCCGCTGAGGATCGCGGACACGTCTTCGCAATCCGACTAGGACGAGAGCTTACCGTGCCGAAAGGCGTTCTTATCTGGAGACTGACGATGGCTGTAGATATGTTTCTCAAGTTGGGTGACATCAAAGGTGAATCGGTGGCGGTCGATCACACTGACGACATCGAGGTGAAGGCCTATTCGTGGGGCTGCGCTCAGACGGGTTCCACTCACAGTGCAACGGGTGGGGGCACCGGTACCGCCTCGGTGCTGGATCTCATGATAACCAAGTTCGCCGACAAAAGTTCACCCGTCATCGCTCAGTCCTGCTGCCAGGGCGTGCACTTTCCGCAAGCGGTGTTGACGTTGCGCAAGGCCGGCGGAACGAGCCCGGTTGAGTATCTGAAGATCACGCTCAACGAAGTGCTGATTAGCAGCTACCGCGCGAGCATGGGCGCGGGGGATCAGGTTAGCGAGGTCATCACGCTGAATTTTGCGCAATACAACATGGAGTATCAGCCGCAAGACAACAACGGTGCGAAGAAAGGCGGTGTGGTATCGGGCCGATGGAACATCCCGAAGAAGACGGCGAATTGAGCCTGCAATCACTACTATCAAGGAGCCAACCATGGCACAAAACGTCTACTCGGGCGCAACACTGCAATGCTCGTTCGGCGTGACGTCGTCTAAACTTGTGGTGCCCATTTTCAGTGCTCGCGGCGAAGGCCCGCCTGCGGCCAACGTCACGGATTTTGGGCCGGAGAACGTCACGACATTCGGTATGTGCTCGTCGGCGTCGAACCCGGTGGTGGCAACCGCTACCGCCGCTTCCGAGGGAGTACTGACGCCGATGCCATGCACACCCGTACTGATGCCGTGGTCGGCGGACGGCGCGCTTCGGACGCTGGTCCGCGGCAAGCCGGCGCTCGACGAGGAGTCGCAATGTTGCTGTGCATATGGCGGCATGGTGAAAATCCTCGATCCGGCAAAGCCAGAAGCGCAGGTGCAGCAGCAGCCAAGCCCTTTTCTAACCAGGCCTCGGCCCGAATACTGACTAACTTCGACCCGTCTCTCATGCCCGTGCGTGCGCGGGCTTTTTTGTTTCTCCGCCTGTACCGAGCCGAACAAATCACAACCAGCGGGGAAGATCACCATCAAGGAATGGCGATTCACTGTTGTTGCCATCTACGTCGATAACGACCAGCGCAATGCAACCGACGCCTACGGCCCGACGCCCACAAGATGCTGTCATCGACGCATTCAAGCGTTGCAAGAGCGGCAACCAGGGCGAGTCTATGGACCTGAGCGTGTTCGGCGTGTTTCGCGGACTCCAAACGAGTATGGACACCGCGGTTGAATCTTCGACTGGCCGCCCACCGTATGTTCGTTCACGGAATTTGTCGAGCGCCTCCTGCGCCATGAAGAGAAAGATCAGCGCCTTCGACTGTGCACCGGCCTGAAAGCCGAATGAGACCGAGGTCGTGCTGTAGTAGCCGACTGTACTCCGAGGCGCAGGATGCGGAATTCCGGTTGAACGTGCGAGAGGGAACGTTTTGTGCGTAGTAGCGGCCTATCCATCGCTGAATCGCCCGATGCGTTTTCTTCATAACAAGCCAGATAGCAAGGTGCAGGGCAGCGCCCGGCCCGCGCATTCGTGGGCGGCGGACTTTGGCCCAGGGCTCGTTACGACCGCGTCGGACAACGACCCCAGCGGCCTGGCGACTTATACGCTCGCCGGCGCATGGTATGGATTCGACATGCTGTGGGTGTGTGTCCTCACTTATCCGTCGACCGTCGCGCTGCAACTGATCGCGAGTCGAGTGGCCGCGATTACAGGCCGCGGCCTGACAGTGAACATGCGCGAGCACTACTCGCCGCTGTTCTTCTACTTTGCCGTCGGGCGGTTTCTGCTCGCCAATACGTTCAATATCGCCGTCGATGTACTTGCGATGGGCATTGCGCTGCGCGTGTTTTGCGGCGGCTCGCTCGCGTGGCTCACATTCGCGTCGGGCGGCGCGTCGCTCGCGCTGCAATGGTGCATTCCCTATGCGCGTTATGCCCGGGTGCTCAAGTGGCTGACGCTCGCGATGTTCGCGTATGTCGGCGTCATTCTCGTCGTCGA
>NZ_FCOM02000263.1 GCF_001544695.2 Caballeronia arvi | reverse complement strand
ACTTGTATATTGCCCTCAGTGTTCGGTTGCTGATCCCTTCCGTGCACGCGAAGCGGTAGCCCGTTTGTGTTACATGGGCTTGCAGCCCGAAAGAAAGCCTGTGGCGCCGCTTCTTCTTACCGCTCCGAACCCGGACAGTTGAATGAGCCTCGAGCTCGTATCCTTACAAGTATGGGTGCTGTGGTGAACCAAATCCAATCCGCTTTCGCCTCTCCTTTGTTCGTCGGCATCGATGTCGGCGGCCAGTTCCTCGACGTCGCCTATCACGAGTCCAGCGAGTCCTTTCGCATCGCCAATTCTCCCGAAGGTTTCGCCGAGCTCATCGCACGCCTCACACCGCTCAAGCCTCAGTTGATCGTGCTCGAAGCCACCGGAAAGCTCGAACGCGCCGTCCTGGAAGCCTTGTGCCAAGCCGGCCTGCCTGCGGTCGCGGTCAATTCCAAGTGGGTGCGCGACTTCGCCCGAGCCAACGGCCAACAGGCTAAAACCGATCGCATCGATGCGCGTGTCATCGCGCACTTCGGCGCAGCCATCAAGCCTCCCGTGCGGCCCCTGAACGACGAGCAGACCCAGCAGTTGCAGGCTCTTATCCTGCGCCGCGCTCAGCTCATCGATATGCTCACCGCCGAGCAAAACCGACGCAAACGCGCCCACAAAGCCGCCTTCACCAGCATCGATGAACTCATCGGCTTCCTCAAACAGCGCATCAAGGACGCCGATCGCGACATCGACTCCTTCCTGCACGCCAACGAACTCTGGCGCAAGACCGAGGCCCTGCTGCGCTCCACCC
The DNA here is from genome assembly GCF_001544695.2 of Caballeronia arvi. Taxonomy (GTDB): domain Bacteria; phylum Pseudomonadota; class Gammaproteobacteria; order Burkholderiales; family Burkholderiaceae; genus Caballeronia; species Caballeronia arvi. The sequence goes on along the minus strand of NZ_FCOM02000263.1, from coordinate 301 downwards.
CTGGCATCGGCAAAGGCACCGCCGCCGCGTTGATCGCCTTTTTGCCTGAACTCGGCACCCTCACCGGGCGACAGATCGCTTCGCTCGTCGGCCTCGCCCCATTCAATGCCGATAGTGGAAAGCATCAAGGACAACGCCATATCAAGGGCGGGCGCCATATCGTGCGTCGCGCGCTCTATATGGCATGCGTCGCCGCTCAACGCGCCAATCCCACGCTCAAAGCGTTTTGCGATCAGCTACGTGCCAGAGGCAAGAAAACCAAGGTCGCCTTCGTCGCCGGCATGCGTAAGTTGCTCACTCA